>NZ_JAYMRX010000003.1:0-406867 GCF_038900635.1 Cupriavidus oxalaticus
ATGAACCAGTTTGCGATCCTCTATGAGGAACGCTTCACTCATCCACATCGTTGAGATAATGCTGGCTCAGCAGTCGAAAAGATGGTGAGCCTTTAACTGCCCTGCACACAAAAAAACTGACAGGCCCGCTTCGGGCTCGGCGTCGCGCGCTGGCGACATGGCTGGCGCATAGGAAAGCCTTGGCTCTGCTCCGGCAAATTGGCTGGCTTTACTTCGCGGGGGCTCCGGCCCTCACCCCCGGCCCCTCTCCCGCAAGCGGGAGAGGGGAGCAAACAAGCGGCAGGGAGCGGTTGCGGGCTCACCCGCGATAGCGCCAAGCGAGCGCAGCGACGCGTTCCATGCCAGGGCCCCCGACCTGAGATACTGCCGGCGCGCAGCGCAGCCGTAGGCGTTCCTGCGTTGCCGCCCGTAGCAGGGGCCACCCACAGCTCTGGGCTCGTTCAAGAACCGGGTCAATTCCAGCCACCGTGGCGCACCAGGGCGTCAGGCAGTCCTGTCCCGCAACGAAGCCTAGCCCCGTACGAAAGCCTCTGCCCACTACGATAAAAGTGGCCGCCCGCAGGGCCGTAAACGCGCTTTTTGGTGACTTTTTGTCGCTCGGACAAAAAGTTACCCGCCCAGGAGGGCGGAACCAGGCGGTTCAACAGCCGACAGCATGTCACCAACAGTGACCACAACGCTTCAAGCCCCCGACAGCATGTCCCCAACGGCCACCCAGTTCCAAAAATCACTCACTCACCCTTAGCCTTCCTCGCATACTCCCACCCCATCTCCGCCATCGGCCGCGCCCGCTTGCCCGCATCCGTAGCCTGCGCCGACGAAGCCGTCCCATCGACCACGCGCTTCATGATCCCCTGCAAAATCCCGGCAATACGGAACATGCTGAAGGCAAGATAGAAATTCCAGTCACCAGTGATCGCGCGCCCGGTACGCTGCTCGTACATGCGGCGATACGATGCCTCGTCAGGAATCCCCAGCCCCGCATAGTCCAGCCCCGCAATCCCACGGAACTGCCCCGGCGCGATATGCCAGCTCATGCAGTGGTAGCTGAAGTCCGCCATCGGATGCCCCAGCGTGGACAGTTCCCAGTCCAGCACCGCCAGCACACGCGGCTCGGTCGGATGGAACATCAGGTTGTCGAGCCGGTAGTCGCCATGCACGATCGAAGTCAGGTCGGCGTCTTCCTGCGGAATATGCTGCGGCAGCCAGTCCATCAGCGCATCCATGGCCGGGATCGACTCCGTCTCGGACAGCTTGTATTGCTTGGTCCAGCGCTCGATCTGGCGCTGGAAGTAGTTGCCTGGCTTGCCGTAGTCCCCCAGGCCGATGGCGTTGTAGTCGACGGTATGCAGCGCGGCGATGACGCGGTTCATCTCGTCATAGATGGCGCTGCGCTCGGCATTGTCCATGCCGGGCAGCGACTGGTCCCACAGCACGCGGCCAGCGACGAATTCCATGATGTAGAAGGCGCGGCCAATCACCGATTCGTCTTCGCACAGCGCGTACATGCGCGCCACCGGCACGTCGGTGCCGGCGAGGGCGGCCATCACGCGGTATTCGCGCTCGATGGCATGCGCCGACGGCAGCAGCTTGCTCTTGGGGCCGGGCTTGGCGCGCATGACATAGGTCTGGCCCGGCGTGACCAGCTTGAAGGTCGGGTTGGACTGGCCGCCCTTGAATTGCTCGACGGTCAGCGGGCCGGCAAAGCCCTCCACGTGCTGGCGCATCCAGGTTTCCAGCGCGCCGGTGTCGAAGCGCTGCTGGTCTGCCACCGGGCGTGTGCCCTCGAAGTGCGATACGTTGCTCGTCATGCTGTCTCCGTTGGTTTTCTGTTCGGGTTCGGTTGGATGGCTCGGGTGGCTCAGGCGGCCGGCTGGCGTCCGCGCAAATACTGGTGCAGCAGCACTTCCATGGTGGTGTGGCGCGAGCCGCTGTGGACGGGTGTGGGCGGCGAGTAGTTGGTCATGCGCACCACCCAGTCGAGCGGGCCGTCGCCCATGTCGAGCACATTGATGCAGCCCGCCGTCTGCAGCAGCGAGCCGAACAGCACGCGCCGCCCGCAGGTGATGGCCTGCGACAGGATGGCGCGGTTGGTGCCGCCGTGCAGCACCATCAGGACCGTGTCCCATTGCGGGTCGGCACGCAGGCGATCCAGCCCGGGCAGCACGCGGTCGAGAAAGGCGCCGATGGTCTCGCCGTTGAGAAAACGCTTGTCTTCGGGGACTTCGCCTTCGAAGGCGCCGACGAAGGCGTCGCGCAGGTCGGCGTCGGCGATCGCGGACAGGTCGCCGCCTCGGATCTCCTGGAATTCGGGCCAGACCTCGGGCACCACGCTGTCCATCCCGGGCAGTTCGGCCAGTACGCGTTCGGCGGTCTCCACGGTGCGCGGCAGGCCACTGACGATGACGCGATCGAAACGGATCTGCTCGGCGGCAAAGGCGCGCCCGGCGGCGGTGGCCTGCATGCGGCCGGTCTCGTTGAGCGGGACCATTTCCGGCAGGGCGGGGCGCCCGGCTTCGTCGAAATACGAGACGGCACCGTGCCGCATCAGGTAGATGCGGCGACGCGAGGACGGCGGCAATTCCATGCGTTGTCTCCTTGTGTTGTGCTGGCGTGCCCGTCTGCCGCGGGTTTGCCATGAAGACGGGCAGCGGCCCGTCCGGGTCTGTCAGCGGTACTGCGGTTTGCGCTTCTCAAGAAAAGCGCTGATGCCTTCGCCGCCATCAGGGTGATGCAGCGCGGCGACAAAGTTGTCGCGCTCGGCCAGCAGGTGTTCGTCGAGCGAAGCCGTGGCCGCAAAGTTGATCAGGCCCTTGATGCGGCCCACCGCATGCGGCGATTGCCTGGCCAGGCCCGCGGCCAGGCGCAGCGACTCGGCCAGCGCCTCGCCCGACGGCGTGACGCGATTGACGAGGCCAAACTGGGCCAGCCGCTCGCCGCTGATCGGCTTGCCTTCCATCATCAGCTCGCTGGCGAGCTGGCGCGGCAGCGCGCGCGCCAGTTCGTACGAGCCGCCGCCATCGGGCGTAAGCCCGACCGAGACGTAGGCCATCACGAACTTGGCATCGCTGGCCGCGACCACGAAGTCGCATGCCAGCACCAGCGACAGGCCCGCGCCCGCGGCCGCGCCTTCCACCGCCGCGATGATCGGCTTGGGAAAGGCGTGCAGCGAACGGATAAAGCCGTTCAGTACTTCGATGCTGGCGGCCTGCACTTCGGGCGGCTGGCTGCGATTGCCCAGCAGCCGGTTCAGGTTGCCGCCGGCGCAGAACATGCCGTCGGCGCCGGTGAAGATCACCGCGCGGATCGAATCGTCGGCGGCGGCCGCGTCCAGCGCCGCCCTGGAGCCTGCATAGATGTCCGGGTGCAGCGCGTTGCGCGCCTCGGGGTTCGAGATGGTCAGGACCAGCGTCGAATCGACGCGTTCGGAAAGCAGTTGTGCGGGCATGGGGGCGACTCTGAAAACGGCAGGAAACGGACTTACTGCTCTTCGGCCAGCAGCGACAGGCCAAGGCCGGCGCGGCGCCACAGCCACGGGCTCGGGCGGTAGCGCATGTCGCCGGTCAGTGCTTCCATATTGCGCAGCGTCTCGAGCACCAGTTGCGGGCCGACCGCGTCTCCCAGCGCCAGCGGGCCCTTCGGGTAGCCGAGGCCGAGGTTCACGGCAAGGTCGATGTCCCCCGGCGTGGCGATGCGCTGCTGCGCGATATCGCTGGCGATGTTGATGATGCAGCAGAGCACGCGCTGCGCGACAAAGCCGGCCGAGTCGCGGATCACCGTGACCGGCACCCCGTCGCTGGCAAAGAGGCCATGCGCGGCGTCACGCGCGGCGGCAGTGGTGGCCGGCGTGGTCATCAGCGTGCGGCGCCTGGTGGCCTCGAACGGCAGCAGCGTGTCGATGGCGACGGTGCGGGCCGGGTCCAGGCCCTGCTGCAGCGCGCTGGTGGTGGCGTCCAGGCCCAGCGGCGTGACGATGATCAGCGCATCGGCCGACGGCTGGTTGCCGCCTTCCGGGGTCACGCCCAGCGCGCCCAGCAGCTTGGTCACCATGGCGTGACCGCGCTCGCTGGCGTGGCTGACCCACACGCTCGACGGGCGCGCGGCCGGCACCACGGCGGCGGCCGGCACCTGCTTCTGGCCATCGGCGTAGCGGTAGAAGCCGGCGCCGGCTTTGCGGCCGATCAGGCCGCCGACCGCGCGGATCGCGGTGATCGGCGACGGACGATAGCGCGGCTCCTGGTAGAACTGGTTGTAGATCGACTCCATCACCGGATGCGACACGTCCAGCCCGGTCAGGTCCATCAGCTCGAAGGGGCCCATGCGGAAGCCGGCCTGCTCGCGCATGATGTTGTCGATATCGGCAAACTCGGCCACGCCTTCCTGCGCGACCTTCAGGCCTTCGATGTTCATGCCGCGGCCGGCATGGTTGACGATAAAGCCCGGCATGTCCTTGCAGCGCACCGGCGTATGGCCCATGCGGCGCGACAGCGCCATCAGCGCGTCGCCCACGGCGGGGTCGCCCGACAGGCCGTCGATGACCTCGACCACCTTCATCAGCGGCACCGGGTTGAAGAAGTGGTAGCCGGCGATGCGGCCCGGCTGCTTCGCCCCGACGGCGATCGCCGTGATCGACAGCGACGAGGTGTTCGAGGCGATGATGGCGTTCTCGCGCAAGATCGCTTCCAGCCTGGCGATCAGGTCGCGCTTGACTTCCAGCTTCTCGACAATGGCTTCCAGCACCATGTCGCAGCCGGCCAGGTCTTCCAGCGCGCCGCAGGGCTTGACGCGGGCCAGCGTGGCCTCGGCGTCGGCGGCGCTGATCTTGCCCTTGTCGGCGAGCTTGGCCAGTGTGTCCTGCAGGTACTGGCGGGCGGCGGCCACAGCTTGCGGGTTGGCGTCGTACAGGTTGACGGTCAGGCCAGCCTGGGCGGCGATCTGCGCGATGCCGCGGCCCATGGCGCCGGTGCCGACAACACCCAGCGTGTCGATGGTGAAAGTGCTCATCATTCGTCCCAAAAGTTGTGGTTAAATTAGCACGATCGTACGTTTTTTGCATCTTTCCGAACAGAGCGGAAAGGCAGGCGGCGTGCGCTGATCGGCCAGGCCGGACACGGCAGGCTCCGGATGGTCCACAATCCCCCTCAGGCCCGTGCTCGCGCGGGCGACCATTCCAATAACGGAGAGAGACGACATGCTGAAGCTCTGCGGTTTTGCCGCCAGCAACTACTACAACAAAGTGAAGCTGGCGCTGCTGGAAAAGAACGTGCCGTTCGAAGAGGTGCTCGCCTGGATCGGCGAGACCGACCCGGCCGCTTCGCCCGCGGGCAAGGTGCCCTACATGATCACCGAATCTGGCTCGCTGTGCGAGTCGGAAGTCATCGTCGAATACCTGGAAGCGGCCTTCCCGCAGACGCCGCTGCTGCCGAAGGATCCGCTGCAGGCCGGCAAGGTGCGTGAGATCGTCACCTTCATGGAGCTGTACCTGGAGCTGACGGCGCGCGAGCTGTATCCGGAAGCGTTCTTCGGCGGCAAGGTCAGCGACGGCGTCAAAGAGCGCCAGCACAAGCTGCTGACGCGCTATATCCCGGCATTTGCCAAACTGGCGAGGTTCTCGCCGTATATCGCAGGCGACAGCTTCACGCTGGCCGATTGCGCCGCGGCGGTGCACCTGCCGCTGGTGTCGTCGTGCACCAAGATCATCTATGGCACGGATATGCTGGCCGACCTGCCGGTCAAGGATTACCTGAAGACGCTGTCGCAGCGCGAGTCGGTGCAGAAGGTCAATGCGGACCGGAAGGCGAATACCGAGCTGATGATGAGCCGGAGCAAGTAGCAAGCGGTTCGACTTGCCGCTTGTGTGCTCCCTCTCCCGCTTGCGGGAGAGGGTTGGGGTGAGGGCCCGAGCATCAACGAAGTAAAGGTCGTCGGAATGCCACCGCCTGCCCTCTCCCCCGGCCCCTCTCCCGCAAGCGGGAGAGGGGAGCAAACCGCCGGCTTGTGATAGCCCTCGGATGCAAGATCGCCCGCGATTCGCGGGCGTTTCTGTTTTTTCTTAAAGCTTCCCCAACCTTTCCAGCGCCAGCGCCAGCGTCTCTTCCTTCTTCGCAAAACAGAACCGCACCACGCCCGACTCGCGCGGCTGCGTATAGAACGCCGACACCGGAATCGCCGCTACGCCGATCTCGCGCGTCAGCCACATGGCGAAGTCCGCCTCGCTCAGGTCGGAAATCGCCGAGTAATCGACGCACTGGAAGTAGGTGCCATCCGACGGCAGCAGCTTGAAGCGCGAACCGGCCAGCCCCGCGCGGAAGACATCGCGCTTGGCCTGGTAGAACGCAGACAGCTGCAGGTACGGCGCGGGATCGGACATGTAGTCGGCCAGCCCGTGCTGCACTGGCGTATTGACGGTGAACACGTTGAACTGGTGCACCTTGCGGAACTCGTTCATCAGCGCGGCCGGTGCGGCCACATAGCCGATCTTCCAGCCGGTCACGTGATAAGTCTTGCCAAAGCTCGAGATCACGAAGCTGCGCCGCGCCAGTTCGGGGTGGCGCGAGACCGATTCATGCCGCTGGCCGTCGTAGACCATGTGTTCGTAGACCTCGTCGGAGAGCAGCAGGATGTCGGTGCCGGCCAGGATCTGCGCCAACTTGTCCATGTCGCCCGCGCGCCAGATCGTGCCCGTGGGGTTGTGCGGCGTGTTGATGAGGATCATGCGCGTGCGCGGCGTGATCGCGGCGGCGAGCTTGTCGAACGGCACGCTGAACTCGGGTGCCTCCAGCGTGACCGGCACGGCGGTGGCGCCGGCCAGTTCGATCGCGGGCAGGTAGCTGTCGTAGCAGGGCTCGAGCACGATCACTTCGTCGCCCGGATGCACGGCGCACAGGATCGCGGTCAGGATCCCTTGCGTGGCGCCGGCGGTGACGGTGATCTCGGTATCCCAGCTGTACTGATGGCCGTACAGCGCGGCGATCTTGCCGGCAATGGCCTGGCGCAGGCGCGGCACGCCCGCCATCGGCGGGTACTGGTTATGGCCTGCGCGCATGGCACCGGCGACGGCATCGACGATCTTCGGGTCGCAATCGAAGTCCGGGAAACCCTGGCCCAGGTTGACCGCGTTCTTCTCGATGGCCAGGGCCGACATCACGGTAAAGATGGTGGTGCCGACGCCGGGCAGGCGCGAGGGCGGCGGGGTCAGGGGTGCGAGCGTGGTGTCAGCGGACATGTTGCGGGCGTATCGATGCGGTAAGAAGAGGGCGCGCGTGCCGGAGCGGCCTCGCGCGCGATCCGGCAATTCTAAAGCGGATCGGCCGCGGTGTCGGCGGTGGTGTCGGCCGTGGTGTCGGCCGTGGTGTCCACTGTGCTGTCGGCCCGGGCGGCCAGCCAGGCGCCAAAGCCCGGCGGCGTCAGCACCTCGACGCCGCTGGAGCGGCGCAGCCGGCTGCGCAGCTTGAGCACCGCCTTGTCCTTCGACACCAGGCACGCCGCGCCGGCAAAGTGGGCCAGTTCGACAAACTTCTGGTCGTCGGTGTCCTTGCAGCGGGGCAGCCTGATGGCGTCGGCCTCGTCCTGCGGCGGCGCAGGTTCGAGGCGGGTCAGGCGGTCGACGGTGGCCAGCGCGGCGTCGATATCGACCTCGAAGCGGGCAAATTGCGGATAAGCCAGCACCCGGCGCAGTTCTTCACGGCAGTCGGCGCGGATCACCGGGGCGATGGCGCCGGCTTCCAGCGCGCGCCGGATCGGCTCGACATGCGGGTCGCGAAACACCAGCAGGTCCACCCAGATGTTGGAGTCAAGCACCACGAAAGGTGCGTCCGCGGGCGCGGATGTGATGCCGGCGGGGCTGGCGGGATGGTCGGTTCCGGTGCTGTCGAGGCGCATTCGCTACAATCTTGGCTGGTTTGTCCTTGGCTACTGCCGCGATTTTGCCATGCTCATCGTTTTGTCTCCCGCCAAGTCCCTGGACTACGAGACACTCCCGCGCATCAAGACCCATACGCTGCCGCGTTTCATCGACCGTTCCGCCACGCTGATCGAGCGCCTGCGCAAGCTTGCGCCCCAGGACGTGGGCGCGCTGATGGACATCTCTGACAAGCTCGCCGTGCTCAACGTCACGCGCTATGCCGAGTGGTCGCCCGAGTTCACCACCGCCAACAGCAAGCAGGCGGTGCTGGCCTTCAACGGCGACGTCTACGACGGTCTCGATGCGAAGACGCTGACCGCCGAGGACCTCGGCTTCGCGCAGAAGCACCTGCGCATCCTGTCCGGCCTGTACGGCGTGCTGCGTCCGCTGGACCGGATGCAGCCTTACCGGCTGGAGATGGGCACGCGCCTCGACAACGCCGCCGGCAAGGACCTGTATGCGTTCTGGGGCGATGATGTCACGCAGATGATCAACGGCGACATGGCCGCGCTCAGGCAGGACGGCGCGCCGGTGCTGGTCAACCTGGCCTCGGAAGAGTATTTCAAGGTGGTGCGGCCCAAGGTGCTGCAGGCACGCATCGTCACGCCGGTGTTCGAGGACTGGAAGGGCGGGCGCTACAAGATCATCTCGTTCCATGCCAAGCGCGCGCGCGGCACGATGGCGCGCTACGCGGTCACGCACCGCATCACCGAGCCGGAAAAGCTCAAGCGCTTCGCCGAGGACGGCTATGCCTTCGATGCCGCCGCTTCCGACTCCGGCCGCTGGGTGTTCCGCCGCCGCCTGGAAGACTGAACCCCGGAAGACTGAACCCTAACGAAACGAGACCGCCAGCCATGCCTTCCGCCCTGCATATCTCCTCGCATTTCGACTCGGGTGCCATCGAGGTCGAGGCGCTCGACCGTGCCGACGATATCCGCCTGCGCATCCGTGCCGATTCGCACGCCGACTTCCGGCAGTGGTTCCACTTCCGCCTGCAGGGCGCGGCGGGGCAGGCGTGCCGGATGCACTTCCTCAACGCCGGCGACTGCACTTACCCGGACGGCTGGCGAGACTACCGCGCGGTGGCATCGTATGACCGCGCGAACTGGTTCCGCGTGCCGACCCGCTTCGACGGCAAGGTGATGACGGTGGAGTTCACGCCCGAACACGACAGCGTCTGGTTCGCGTATTTCGAACCGTATCCCGATGAGCGACACCTGTCGTTGCTGGCGAGCTGCCAGCGCTCGCCGCTGGCGCAACTGTCGCATCTGGGCAGCACGGTCGACGGGCGCGACATGACCCGCGTCACGCTGGGCCAGCCCGGCCCCGGGAAGAAGACCATCTGGATGATTGCGCGCCAGCATCCGGGCGAGAGCATGGCCGAATGGTTTGTCGAGGGCGTGCTGCAGCGGCTGACCGGCACCGGCGCCTGGGCCGGCGATCCGGTCGCGCGCAAGCTGCTCGAGCGCGCCGTGTTCCATATCGTGCCGAACATGAACCCGGACGGCTCGGCGCGCGGCAACCTGCGCACCAACGCCGCCGGCGCCAACCTGAACCGCGAATGGATGTCGCCCAGCGCGGATACCAGTCCGGAGGTCTACCATGTGCGCCGTGCCATCGAGGCCACGGGTTGCGACATGTTCTTCGATATCCACGGCGACGAGGGCCTGCCGTACAACTTCGTTGCCGGCAGCGAGATGCTGCCCGGCTTTACCGAAGCGCGCCGGCGCGAGCAGCAGCGCTTCATCGAAGCCTTCAAGCGCGCATCGCCGGACTTCCAGAACGTGCACGGCTACGCCGCCAGCAAGTACAACGCCGACGCGCTCAAGCTCGCGTCCAAGTACATCGGCCATACCTTCGGCTGCCTGGCGCTGACCCTGGAAATGCCGTTCAAGGACAATGCCGATCTGCCTGATCCGGCGGTGGGCTGGAACGGCGCGCGCAGCGCGCTGCTGGGCACGGCGATGCTGCAGGCGACCCTGGATTACCTGGGCTGAGGCTGGGACTGGGGTTGGTTTGCTCCCCTCTCCCGTTTGCGGGAGAGGGGAGGCAACAAGCGTGCACGAGCGCCCGCGTGCTTACTGCTTCGTCTTCGCCTTGCTACTGGTCTTCGCCGACCCCGAAGCCGACTTCGACGAAGCCGACTTCGTCGCCGAAGACTTGCTCGATTTCGACGACGCCGTGCTCTTGCCCTTACCCTTGCGGCTCTTGCCGGCCGACGTGGCCTGGCTCGACATGGGCACCGCCGGTGCGGCCGCGGGTTCGCTGATGGTGGCGCCGCTGGGGTCCTGCAGTTCGTACGCCAGCATCATGCCGTCGTCGTAGCCGCAGCGCACGCGCACGGGCTGCCAGTCGTCGCCGCGGCGCTTGTGCGCGGTGGCGTTGAACGTCACCACGGTGCTGACCGGCACGGCCTGCTTGCCGGGCGAGAAGCGTCCGCTCCAGGGCTCGGTCGTGGCCTGCCCGGCGCCGAGCGCGCCGGTGGGGATCTTCAGGGCATCGTAGGTGGCCGAGCGCGGCACCACCCAGCTGGCGTGCGCGGCGCAGTCGGCAACGTCGCTGCTGGCGTTCTCGGTCTTCATCAGCTGCTCGCGCATGCGTGCGCGGTACTCGGAGAGGCTGACACGGCCGCGATCGGGGAGGGTGACGGTCTTGGTGGGCGGCGTGGAGGAAGCGGCAGGGGCGGGGGCGGGCCGGGCGGGAGCGGCCGTCGGGGCGGCGGCAGGGGCCTGGGCGGCGGCCTCGTCGGCCGGCATGTTGGCGCAGCCCGCCAGCCCGATCGCACCGGCCACCGCGGCAGCGACCATGCGGAGCCGGCTGCCGAGGAGTTCGGAAATTCGTCGGATCACAGTGTTTGCGGTGTTTGCGTTCAGGGATTGGCTTGCCGGCGCGGGGCCGGCAGGCCGGATAGCTTCGCAAAGGAATGCCATGATAGAGGAAACCTATCCGGCAAAGTTCCTAAATCTTGTTACCTATTCTTCTAACGCAATGACGACGCGCAGGAAGGGGCCTGCTTTCTAGCAGATATTTCCCACGCTGCACAACTGCGGGGAACCCGCACGACCGTGCCGCGGTGATCCTGCGCGGCCCGGCCGTGGTGCGCCGGCAAACGCCTCAGGCCACGCGCGAGGGCATCGCGCGCGTAAAGCGCAGCAGATCGTCCAGCAGTGCGTTCAGGTTATGACGCAGCTTGGCGAAGCCGGCGGTGTGGGTCAGGGCCACCTCGTCCATGTACAGCTTGCGGTTGACTTCGAGCTGCAGGCTGTGGCGACCGGCCTGCGGCTGGCCGACCACGCGCACGATTTCCACGCCCTTGTACGGGTGGTTGCGCCAGACCTCGTAGCCCATGTCCTTGAGCACGCCTTCGATGCGGTCGGTAAAGCGCTTGTCGCAGGTGGTGCCGTCGCGGTCGCCGACGACAAAGTCGGGATGCTCCAGGCCGGGGAACTCGGTCGCGTATGGCGCGGCGTGGCTCGGCATCGAATGGCAGTTGATGTGCCAGGCGCTGCCGTGGCTGGTGACGGCGTGGTCGGCCAGTTTCTGCAGTTGCGCGTAGTAGGGCAGGTAGCAGCGGTTGATGCGCAACTGCACTTCTTCCACGCCGAGCTTGCGGTCGTAGATCGCTTCGCCGCTGTCGAGCACGCGCCAGACCAGGCCCTTGCCAAGCCGGGTCTTGGAGGTTTCCTGCTTCGCGCCGGGCCAGGGGGCGTCGAGCAGGGCTTCGTCGATTTCCTCCAGCGCGCGGTTGGCGTCGAGGTAGCTGCGCGGGAAGCCCGCGCACAAGAGCGGGATGCCGCGAGCCGGCGCGCCGGCGTAGAGTTCATCGACGAAGGTGTCCTCGGCCTGCCGCAGCAGCGGCAGCGGCAGGGCGGGATCGGGGCGGAAGTCCGTCGGGTAGGTGGTCGCGCTGTGCGGCGAATCCAGGAACAGCGGCGCGGGCTCGCCCTCCGGCTGGTACAGGAAGTACGGACTATCCGCGGTGGTTCGGTCGGTATCTTTCATGGTGCTGCGCCAGGGGTCAGTCGAGCGAGATCTTGGCGGCCGCGGCCACGCGCTTGTTCTTGGCCACTTCGCTCTTGATCTGCGCGGCGAAGTGCGCCGGGGTGTCGCCCACCGGGGTCGCGCCCAGTTTTTCCAGCTTGGCCTTGACGTCCGGCGTCGCCAGCACCTTGAGGGCGGCGGCATGCAGCTTGTTCTGGATGTCTGCCGGCAGGTTGGCCGGTGCGATCAGGCCGAACCAGGCGGCGTCGTTGACCTCGCCCAGGCCCAGCTCGGCGAAGGTCGGCACGTTCGGCAGCGCCGCCACGCGCTTGGGCGCGGCCACGGCCAGCGCGCGCAGCTTGCCGCCTTCGATGAACGGCAGCGACGACGGCAGGTTATCGAACAGCACCTGCACCTGGCCGGCCAGCGCGTCGTTCAGCGCCGGGCCCACGCCCTTGTACGGCACGTGCAGCAGTTCGGTCTTGCTGCTCATCTTGAACAGTTCCCCCATCATGTGCGAGACGCTGCCGTTGCCGGCGGAGCCATAGGCCAGCTTGTTCGGCTGCGCTTGCGCCAGCGCGATGAAAGACTTCATGTCGGTGGCCTTGACCGCCGGGTTGATGCTCATCACGTTCGGCACCGAGGCCAGGTTGGTGATGGTGGTGAAGTCCTTGGTTGCATCGTAGGACAGGCGCGGGTAGACCGCAGGGTTGATGCCGTGGGTCGAGGCCGTGGCAATGCCCAGCGTGTAGCCATCCGGCGCCGCCTTCGACAGGAAGGTAGTGCCGATGCTGCCGCCCGCGCCGCCGCGGTTGTCGACCACCACAGCCTGGCCCAGTTGCTGGCCGAGCTTGTCGGCAACGATGCGCGCGACGATGTCGGTGGTGCCGCCGGCGGGGAAGGGCACCACCAGCGTGATCGGCTTGGACGGGTAGCCGGACTGGGCGGCGGCGCTGAACGACAGGCCGGTGGCGAGGGCGGCCGAAGCGGCGGCCAGGACGCGGAGGAGGTGGCGACGTTGCATGAGGGTTCTTGTAGGGAAAAGGAGAGACAGAGGTGGTTTACTGATTCTGCGCGTTCGAGCACGGCCCTCGCAAACGAAATAAAATCCCTAGCTCATTCCATTTGGTCGTGAAGTAGAGGTGAATTATGCGACGCATGTGTCCGTCGCTTACCGAGTTGCAGGCCTTCGAGGCTGCGGCCCGGCACAACAGTTTCACTGTGGCCGCACGCGAACTGCATGTCACGCAAGGCGCGGTCAGCAAGCAGGTACGCAGCCTGGAGGCCTACCTCGGCGTCGAACTGTTCGAACGCGTGCGCCAGCGATTGGTGCTGACCACGGCGGGAGAGCGCTACCTGGAGCGTATCGGCCCGAGCCTCAACGAACTGGAGGCGGCCACCGTCGAGCTGATGGCGCGCCAGGGGCGTGGCGGCGTGCTGCATATCGCCAGCATGCCGACGCTGGGCGCCAAGTGGCTGATCCCGCGCCTGCCGCAGTTCTTCGCCCGGCATCCGGAGGTGACGCTGGAATTCGTGCCGCATGCGCAGGGCTACGATTTCTCCGAGCCGGATCTCGATGCGGCGATCCGCTTCGGCGACGGCGTCTGGCCCGGCAGCCTGGCTGACTACATGACCGGACGCGAAGTGCTGCCGGTCTGCCGCCCGGGCTTGCTGGCCGATGAGCCTGACGGCGTCGCGCGCACGCCGGATGCGCTGCTGCGCTACCCGCTGCTGCACCACACTACGGTGCCCGAGGCGTGGCCCGACTGGTTCGCCACGCTCGGCGTGGCTACCCGCCAGGCGTGGAGCGGCGCGCGCTTCGACCAGTTCTCGCTGCTGACACAGGCAGCGCTGTCGGGGCTGGGCATTGCGCTGATCCCGCGCTGCCTGATCGAACAGGAACTCGATGCCGGTGCGCTGGTGGTCGCGCATCCGGCGCAGGTGCTGGCCAAGAAGGGCTATTACCTGTGCTATCCGGAGCAGAAGCAGCATTTGCCCGCGCTGCGTACTTTCCGTGCCTGGGTTATGGAAGGCGCGGACCTGGCGCGGCCCGGCTGAGGTCGCCGGAGGTCACTGAAATGCCCAGGTTGCGGGCGGTTTGCTCCCTCTCCCGCAAGCGGGAGAGGGAGCAAACCAGGCAGTTCTTATTTCGACAGCACCTTCATCGCCTGTTCCAGCCCCGCCAGCGTGACCGGAAACATGCGTCCCTTCATCAGCTGGTTGATCACGGTGATCGACTGGCGGTACTGCCACAGGCCTTCCGGCTCGGGGTTGAGCCAGACGAAATGCGGGAACTGTTCGGTCATGCGGTTCAGCCACACCGCGCCGGCCTCGGCGTTGTTGTACTCGACCGAGCCGCCGGGCTGCAGGATCTCGTACGGGCTCATGGTCGCATCGCCGACGAAGATGATCTTGTAGTCGGACGTGTACTTGTGCAGCAGGTCCCACGTCGCCAGCTTCTCGGCGTGGCGGCGGCGGTTGTTCTTCCACACGTAGTCGTACAGGCAGTTGTGGAAGTAGTAGTACTCCAGGTGCTTGAACTCGGTCTTGGTGGCCGAGAACAGTTCTTCCACGCGCTTGATGTGGTCGTCCATCGAGCCGCCCACGTCCATCAGCATCAGCACCTTGACCTTGTTGTGGCGCTCGGGCCGCAGCTTGATGTCGAGCAGGCCGGCATTGGCCGCGGTCGAGTGGATGGTGTCGTCGAGGTCCAGCTCGGTATCGGCTCCGTCGCGCGCGAAACGGCGCAGCCGGCGCAGCGCCACCTTGATGTTGCGCGTGCCAAGCTCGACCTGGTCGTCGTAGTCCTTGTAGGTACGCGCTTCCCACACCTTGATCGCGGTGCGGTTGCCCTTGCTGGGGCCGCCGATGCGGATGCCTTCCGGGTTGTAGCCGCCGTGCCCGAACGGCGAGGTGCCGCCGGTGCCGATCCACTTGCTGCCGCCCTCGTGCTTTTCCTTCTGTTCCTCGAGCAGTTGCTTGAGGCGCTCCATCAGCTTGTCGAGGCCGCCCATGGCCTCGATCCTGGCCTTTTCCTCGGCCGACAGCTCGCGCTCCAGCGTCTTCTGCAGCCAGTCGAGCGGGATGTCGGACTTCCAGTCGACCAGGCTTTCCACGCCCTTGAAGTAGGCGGCGAAGGCCTGGTCGAACTTGTCGAAGTGCTTCTCGTCCTTGACCAGCGTCATGCGCGACAGATAGTAGAACTCGTCGATCGAGGGCGTGATGACCTGCGCCTTGAGCGCTTCCAGCATGGTCAGGTATTCCTTGACCGAGACCGGCAGCTTGGCGTGGCGCAGCGAGAAGAAGAAGTCGATCAGCATGATGCCTTGCTCTGGTGATAGGCGGCCGCTTCAGTGCGGACGGTCAAGCTGGAATTGCAGGTGTTGACGCACCGTCGGCCATTCGCTGGCGATGATCGAAAACACCACGGTATCGCGCAACGAGCCGTCTGGCATGCGCTGGTGGTTGCGCAGCACGCCGTCCTGCTTGGCGCCCAGCCGCGCGATCGCGGCGCGGCTCTGCTGGTTCATCCAGTGCGTGCGGAATTCCACGGCGATGCAGTCGAGCTGGTCGAAGGCATGGCCGAGCAGCATCAGCTTGCACTCGGTGTTCAGCGGCGTGCGCTGGACCCGGCGCGCATACCAGGTGGAGCCGATCTCCACGCGCCGGTTGGCCGCGTCGATATTCATGTAGGTGGTCATGCCCGCCAGCTCGCCCGCAGCGTCGCGCACCGCGAACGGCAGCATCGAGCCCTGTTCCTGCAGGCCCAGGCGCCGCGCGATTTCGGCTTCCATGCGCTCGGGCGCTGGCACGCTGGTGTACCAGAGCTTGTACAGCTCGCCGTCGGCGCAGGCGGCGCGCAGGCCGTCGGCATGCTCGGGGCGCAGCGGCTCCAGCGTGGCGTGCTTGCCGGCCAGGGTCACGGGTTTGGCAAAAGCGGTCATGACGGGCAGCTCGCTCAGCGGTTGGCGCGGTTCATGAACACCAGGCGCTCGAACAGGTGCACGTCCTGCTCGTTCTTCAGCAGCGCGCCGTGCAGCGGCGGGATCGCGGCCTTCTTGTCCGGGCTCTTCAGCGCCTCGGGCGGGATGTCCTCGGACATCAGCAGCTTGAGCCAGTCGATCAGCTCGGACGTGGATGGCTTTTTCTTCAGGCCCGGCAGGTTGCGCATCTCGTAGAACGATTCCAGCGCGGCGGCGACCAGCTCGCGCTTGATGCCGGGGTAGTGCACGTCGACGATCTGCTGCATGGTGTCGGCGTCCGGGAACTTGATGTAGTGGAAGAAGCAGCGGCGCAGGAAGGCGTCGGGCAGTTCCTTCTCGTTGTTCGAGGTGATGATCACCAGCGGACGGTGCTTCGCCTTGACCAGTTCGCGCGTCTCGTAGACGTAGAACTCCATGCGGTCGAGCTCGCGCAACAGGTCGTTGGGGAATTCGATGTCGGCCTTGTCGATCTCGTCGATCAGCAGCACCACTTGCTCGTCGGCCTCGAAGGCCTGCCACAGCACGCCCTTGACGATGTAGTTGCGGATGTCATGCACGCGATCGTCGCCGAGCTGCGAGTCACGCAGGCGCGAGACCGCGTCGTATTCGTACAGGCCCTGCTGCGCCTTGGTGGTCGACTTGATATGCCACTGCAGCAGCGGCATGCCCAGCGCGGCGGCGACTTCCTCGGCCAGCATGGTCTTGCCGGTGCCAGGCTCGCCCTTGATCAGCAGCGGGCGCTGCAGCGTGCGCGCGGCGTTGACGGCCAGCTTGAGGTCGTCGGTGGCGACATACTGGTCACTGCCCTCGAAACGGGCCTGCTGGACGGAAGAAGCTTGGGCGGAAGCGTTGGCGGTGTTTGACATGAGGCAACCTGGAGGTGACGGCCCTGTCTTGGTCGGTTCGGGCCGGGTTGGCGTGTTTGGCGCAGTCTCTTCGCGCTGTCGCGCGCGCTTTCATTATGGGTGGTACGGTTCGTCCGGGCCTCGCATCGAGCGTCTGCGAACGGTCGTGCGCTTTCCCCGGAGTGGGCCAGTATAAAAGACCTTTGCGGTTCGTGTTGGGCGGGCCTGACACACGGCCCGCAACTACGGGCGGTTGCCGGACGGCCAGTGGACTGTCAGGTGTCGCCTGCTGTACAATGCGCCGGTTTGACGCGCCCCCACGTCCAGTTCTCCAGTATCCGGCAGTCCGCGCTCAGAAGTCCCAGCGGCCCGCCCGGGTCGCGGCGATTGCGCGAGGTGGTTCCAGAATGTGTTCCACATCACGGCAATGATCCCGGATGCCGAATGTCTGGGCGGGTCTGGCTGGTTGCACCTCTTGCAACCCCATTGACAAGCCAGGCATTCCCCAGAAGCATTCTGAAACCGTCTCCGCCCGGCAGGGCAGGTCACGCACGGTTTAATTTCCAATCCGCAAAAGACAATGAAAAAGCTCCTCACGATGGTGGTGCTGGGCGCGGCTGCAATGGCCACGCAGGCACAGGAAGTCAAGGGCAATGGAGACGCTGCCAAGGACAAGGTTGCAATGTGCATCGGATGTCACGGCATTCCGGGCTACCGTGCGTCGTTCCCCGAGATCTATGAAGTGCCGCTGCTGGGCGGCCAGAGCGCCAAGTACATCGAAAATGCGCTGAAGGCGTACCAGAAGGGCGAGCGCAAGCACCCGACCATGCGCAGCATCGCCGCCACGCTGACCGAGCAGGACATCGCCGACGTGGCGGCCTACTACTCGCAGCAGAAGCCGGATACCCAGAACAACGCCCTGAAGTAAGAGACCCACTCATGAATACGCTCAAGACGCTTTCGATCGCGCTCGGCGCACTCGTGCTGGGTGCTGCCGCCATGCCGGCTTCGGCCGCCGACCTCGCCAACGGCAAGGCGCTGGTGGAAAAAGGTGCCTGCGTGGCCTGCCACGGCGCGGGCATGAACAAGCCGATCTCCCCCGACTATCCCAAGCTGGCCGGCCAGCATGCCGACTACCTGTACCACGCAATGGCGTCGTACCAAGTGTCGGGCAACGCGCTGGTGGGCCGCTCCAATGCGATCATGGCCGGCCAGGTCAACGCCAATCCGGCCGTGACCGGCAAGGACGGCAAGCCGCGTCCGTTCACGCGCAAGGAACTGAAGGATATGGCTGCGTATATCGAGTCGCTGCCGGGCGACCTGGTGCTGAAGAAGTAAGTCGTAGCGCGGCGATTGCCGCGCCTTGGCAGAGGAAAAGAGAAAAGGCCGCCTTGGTACAGGCGGCTTTTTCTTTGGGCGGCCCGCCAGCGCGCACTACGCCGCCACACCTGCCAGCCGGCCCCGCATCCCTGCCGTGAACCAGGGCTCGCCGTCGCCCACGACCAGTGCGTCGACGCCGGCTGCACTGTGCAGCCGGCCGGCCGCGGCGGACGGGGCGGCCACCATCAACGCGGCGCCAAGCCCGTTGACCGCCGCGGCCTCCGAAGCCACCAGCGTCACGCCATGCGGACCCGCCGCCGGCATGCCGGTGGCGGGGTCGAGCAGGTGGTGGTAGCGCCTGCCGTTGGCGTCGAAGCAGCGCTCATAGTCGCCCGATGACGCGACCACGGCGTCGGATACCGCCAGCACGCCCAGCAGCCGTGCCGGTGCGCGCGGGTCGCGCACGCCCACGCGCCAGTCGCGCCCTTGCAGCTGGCCGCTCGCCAGCACATCGCCGCCGCCATTGATCATGGCATGACGCAATCCATGCCTGCGCAGTGCCTGCATGCCCGCCTGCAGGATCGGCAGCTTGGCGATGCCGCCCAGGTCCACGCGCATGCCCGGGCGCAGCAGCATCGCTTCGCCGCGGCGTTCATCGAGCATGACTTGCCTGTAGTCCACCAGCGTCCGTTCGCGTGCCAGCTCGGCGGGAGCCGGCACGCGTGCGTTGCCTTCACCGAAGTGCCAGCCGGCGAAGGCGCCGACGGTGATGTCAAACGCGCCACCGGTGCGCGCCGACAGTGCCGCCGCCGCTCGCAGCACTGCCATCAGTTCCGGTGCGACCGGCACCGGCTGCCGCCCCGCCGCGCGCTGCAGCGCGCTGACCTGGCTCTCGGGCCGGTAGCGCGACATCAACCGCTCCAGGCTCGCCATCTCCGCAAAGGCGGCGTCGATGCCGGACCTTGCGCGCAGGTAAGAACTGTCCTGCACCACGATATCGACTTGCGTGCCCAGCAGGCGCCGCGATGCGCGCGTGACCGTGGCATCGGCCAACGCGGGCCTGACGAACATGGCGGTGGCGAGCATCGGCATGCTGGCCGCTGCGGCGCGCAGCACGTTGCGCCGCATGGCGTCGATGCAATAGGAGGAAGACAGCGTTGCCGGCAGGGTCTTGGCGCGCATGACAGGACGGGCGGCGCTTGCCGCATTGATCGTTGACGTTGTGGTGCCACCATTCTCCCGGCAGTCTTCGAAAAAAACATGCATCAAAAATGAATATTCAAGAAATCCATGACGACCGTCAACCTCGTTCGCGCCAACTGCTTCGACTATTTATAGCCGGCACCAACAGGCCACCAACTGGCCACCAGCAGGCCATCAACACAACGAAGAAAGCGGGCGGAGCCCTCCGCCCCTGGCAATGACGGTTCGAGGATCGAAGATGACGAGGCATTCCCAAGACCCACTGGCACACACCGATGCACCAGCGGCACCGGGGCGAAGGCGTTTTATCAACACCGCGGCGCTGGCCGGGCTGGCCGGCGTGGCCGCGTGCACGGACAAGGGCGGCGGGCCTGCCGCGGCCACTGCGGCAAGCGGTGCCCAGGCAGGGCATGGCAGTGCGCATGCCGGTGCGTCGGTGCACCTGAAGCCGGGCGAGCTCGATACCTACTACGGCCTGTGGAGCGGCGGCCATGCGGGCGACGTGCGCGTGCTGGGCCTGCCCTCGGGGCGCGAGCTGCATCGCATTCCGTGCTTCGTGCCCGATGCGCTGACCGGCTGGGGCATCACCAATGAATCGAAGCGCGTGATGGGCACGCGCCCCGACGGCAACGTGCTGTACACCGTCGGCGACACGCACCACGTGCATGCCTCCTACAAGGACGGCAACTACGATGGCCGCTACGCGTGGATCAACGACAAGATCAACGCGCGGCTGGCGCGTATCCGGCTCGACTATTTCGTCTGCGACAAGATCACCGACCTGCCCAACGTGCAGGGCTTCCATGGCATCTTCCCTGACAAGCGCGATCCGGTCGATGCGAACATCAACTACACGACGCGCGTGTTCTGCGGCGCGGAGTTCGCCTTGCCGCTGCCCAATACGCCGACCGAGGACGCCGGCAAGTACCGCTCGCTGTTCACCTGTGTCGATGCCGAGACCATGGCGGTGCGCTGGCAGGTGCTGATCGACGGCAACTGCGACCTGGTCGCGACCTCGTACGACGGCAAGCTGGCCGCGACCAACCAGTACAACGTCGAGATGGGCGCGCGCTATGAAGAGATGATGTCGGCCGAGCGCGATGCCTGCCTGTTCTTCAACATTGCCCGCATCGAGGCCGCGATCAAGGACGGAAAGTTCAAGACCATCGGCGACTCTAAGGTGCCGGTGGTCGACGGCACGCATGCGGCCAACGCCGACCCGAAGACCGCGCTGATTACCTACGTCTCGGTGCCGAAGAATCCGCACGGCGTCAATGCCAGCCCGGACCAGAAGTACTTCATCTGCGCCGGCAAGTTGTCGCCGACCGGCACCGTGATCGAACTGGCCAAGGTGCTGGACTGGTTCGACGGCAAGCTGGAGACGCCCGACGACGCCATCGTCGCCGAGGTCGAGCTGGGCCTCGGGCCGCTGCATACGGCCTTCGACGGGCGCGGCAATGCCTATACCACGCTGTTCCTCGACAGCCAGATCGTCAAATGGAACATCGATGCGGCGATCCGCTTCCACAAGGGCGACAAGAACGCCAAGTACGTGGTCGACCGGCTCGACGTGCAGTACCAGCCCGGCCACCTCAACGCCTCGCAGTCCGAGACGATCGCCGCCGACGGCAAGTTCCTGGCCGTAGGCTGCAAGTTTTCCAAGGATCGTTTCCTGCCGGTCGGGCCGCTGCATGCCGAGAACGAGCAGCTGATCGATATCTCGGGCGACAAGATGGTGCTGCTGGCGGACCACCCGGTGCACAGCGAACCGCACGATTTCATCATCTTCCGTCGCGAGCTGCTGCGGCCGAAGCAGGTCTATGCGCTGGATGATTTCCCGCTGGCGGTGAAGGATCCGCAGCAGTCGGGCGTGTTCCGCAACGGCAGGAAGGTGACGGTGAAGATCACATCGCAGGCGCCGGTGTTCTCGCTGCGCGAGATCAAGCTGAAGAAGGGCGACGAGGTCACGTTGATCCTGACCAACCTGGACAAGATCGAGGACCTGACACACGGGTTTGCCATCCCCAAGTACAACATCAACTTCATCGTCAATCCGCTCGAGACCGCGTCGGTGACCTTTGTCGCCGACAAGCCGGGCGTGTTCTGGTGCTACTGCACCCATTTCTGCCACGCGCTGCATCTTGAAATGCGCAGCCGCATGATCGTCGAGGCCTGAGACGGCATGCGTGGGCGACCTGGCGTGGTGCGCGCCGCTGCGCCGGTCGTCTGCTTGCCCCCGAATTCCATGATCCACGCAATTCTCGAATGGTTTGCGGCGTGCTTTGCCGTGTGCCTGCTGGCGCTTGGGTTTGCCGTCCCGGCACACGCCGGCGCATACGAGGCAGCCTTGCCGCCGGAACTGTCCACCGCGGCGGACCTGTGCGCGCTGGTGTCCTGTACCGAAGTGCTGCCCGGCGCAACCAGCTTCTCTGCGCGCAAGGGGCAACCGCCCTACGTCGAGGGCTATCGCATTGGCTCGGACGGCAGGCGCGAGCTGGTCGGGTACGTGATGCTGTCGACCGACATCACCGATACGCCGGCGTATTCCGGAAAGCCAGTGGTGACGCTGATTGGCATGGATACGCAGGGACAGTACACGGGCGTCAGGGTACTGAAGCATTCCGAGCCGATCCTGCTGCTGGGCATCCCGGAATCGGCGCTGCTCGATTTCAACCGGCAGTACGTCGGCAAGTCGGTGGCCGACAAGATCGAAGTCGGGCAGTCGCGGCCGGACGAGGGCGTGGTCGGCGTCGATGCGATTTCCGGCGCCACCGTGACGGTGATCGCGCAGAACCAGGTGCTGACCACGTCGGGCGCGGCGGTGGCGCGTCAGGTCGGCATTCTGGCGCCGACGCAGCGGGCACCGGCGCGGTTCGCCGAAAGCGGCAAGCACCATGGCTGGCAGCAAATGGTGGCCAGCGGGTTGGTGCAGCGGTTGCTGGTGCAGCCGGCGCAAGTCGGGCTGCCCGGAAGCGGCGAGCCATTTGTCGAACTGTGGTTTGGCGACCTAAACCATCCCGATATCGCCCGCAGCGTGCTGGGGGATGCTGGCTGGCAGGGGCTGCGCGCGCAGTTGAAGCCCGGCGAGCACGCCATCTTCGTGATCCGCACCGCGGGGGCGGAGTCGTTCAAGGGCTCGGGTTTCGTGCGCGGCGGCATCTACGATCGCGTGCAGGTGCGCCAGGGTGCCGACGCGTTCACCTTCCGCGACCTGGACTACCTCAATCTCTACGGCGTCGCGGCGGAAGGCGCGCCGGCGGTGACGGAGTCGGCGATCTTCGTGATCCGGTCGCCGGCGTTTTCCGCGGCGTATCCGTGGAAGCTGTCGTTCCTCGGCAATCGCGTCGATCGTGCCACCGGCACGCGCAGCTTCGCCAGCTTCGATGCGCCATACTGGCTGCCGGCAGCGATGCTGCAGGGCGGCCGGCCGCGGATCGACGAACCCGAGGCGCCGTGGCGCAAGGTCTGGCGCAAGCAGGCCACCGCAATTGGCCTGTTCATCGCGCTGCTCGGCGCGGTCACGCTGGTCTACGCACTGCGCGACCACCTGACGCGGCGCGCCACGCACAAGAACAAATGGCCGGTCAATGCGTTCAAGTACACGGCCTGGGCGCTCAGCATCGTCTTTGTCGGCTTCGGCGCGATGGCGCAGCCATCGATCACGCAGGTGCTGACATGGTTCCATGCGCTGCTGCTGCGCTGGGACTGGGCGTTGTTCCTCAGCGATCCCTTTATCTTCTGCTTCTGGATCTTCATCATCGCGACCGTGCTGCTGTTCGGACGCGGGCTGTTCTGCGGCTGGCTGTGTCCTTTCGGCTCGTTGTCCGAGGCGATCTACAAGCTGGGCCGCTTCCTGGGGCTGAAGCGATGGCAGCGGCAGTTGCCGCGTCACTGGCATGACCGGCTCAAGTGGCTCAAGTACGGCGTGTTCTTCGGACTGCTGGCGGTATCGGTGTTTTCGATGGGGCTGGCCGAGATGCTGGCGGAGATCGAGCCGTTCAAGACGACCTTCCTGGTCGGTATCCCGAACCGCGCGTGGCCCTATGGGCTGTTCGCCTGCGCGCTGCTGGGACTGTCGCTGTTTATCGAACGGCCTTACTGCAAGTACCTGTGTCCGCTGGGCGCCGCACTGGCGATGCCCGGCACGTTCCGCTGGTTTGGCCTGCGGCGCAAGCTCGACTGCAACCACTGCAAGGCATGCGCGGTGGGCTGCGGCGCGCAGGCGATCGATGCCGATGGCCGCATCGACCAGCGCGAATGCCTGCATTGCCTCGACTGCATGGTGCTCTATACCGATGCGCGCGGCTGCCCGCCGCTGGCGCGCGAGCGCAAGCGGCGTGAACGCGACGGGCTGCCGCTGACGCCGGTGGGACGCAACGGGTATTTCATCCCGCTGGTGCCGGTGCCGGCGGAAGCGGCGCAGCCGTCGGGCCCCGATCCGCGGATGCCGACCGACCCGGTCGCGCCGCCATACGTGGCAACGGCCGGCGCCGCGCGCTGGCTCGCCGAGCTGTGGGACCACTTGTGTCCATGGAGCGGGCGGGGCTGGCGTACGGCGGCTGCATTGCAGCTGGCGGGCCTCGCGGTAGCGCTGGCGGCAACCGTCGCGTGGGCGCTGGCCGCCAGCGGACAGATGCGCGCCGGCGCGGTGATCGGCTGGTGGCTCGGCTGGAGCCTCTACGAAGTGCTGATCCGCCTGTCCGGCAAGCGCTACGTCAAGGACGGCCCGTGGTGGCGCGGCCGCTACCGGCGCGCCACCGTGATGGACATGCTCAGCTATGTCGGCTTCAAGAACCTGCTGGTGGGCGCCGTGCTGTTCCTGGCGCTGAAGGCAATGGGGATGCTGGCCGCATGAAACCGCTGCTCGGTATCGCGCTCCTATGGATAACCTGCGCACAGGCCGCGACCTGGCGCGTGCAGCCCGGCCAGTCGCTGCAGGCGGCGATCGATGCCGCCGGCGCGGGAGACACCATCGAGATCGCGCGTGGCCACTACACCGGCAACTTCGCCGTCGACAAGCCGCTGGTGCTGCGCGGCATCGCGCGGCCCACGCTCAGCGGCGCGCTGCGCGGCGATACGCTGCGCATCACGGCGCCCGGCGTGACGGTCGAAGGCCTGATCGTGCGCGACTCCGGCGACAGCCTGAAGGACCAGAACGCCGGCATCTATATCCGCCCCGGCGCACACCGCGCGGTGGTGCGCGATTGCGACCTGACCTACAACCTGTTCGGATTGTGGATCGAGAAGGCCGACGACGTCCGCATCAAACGCAACACCATCACCGGCAAGCGCGACTACAACTCGGCACAGCGCGGCAACGGCGTGCAGCTGTACAACACACGCGGCGCACGCATCCTCGACAACAACATCAGCTTCGTGCGCGACGCGCTCTACGT
This sequence comes from Cupriavidus oxalaticus, assembly GCF_038900635.1. Classification (GTDB taxonomy): domain Bacteria; phylum Pseudomonadota; class Gammaproteobacteria; order Burkholderiales; family Burkholderiaceae; genus Cupriavidus; species Cupriavidus oxalaticus_B. The sequence goes on from NZ_JAYMRX010000003.1 coordinate 24,632, forward strand.
CGATGTCTCGCACCATGCCATCTTTCGCGGCAACCGGCTGCACCACAGCCGCTACGGCACCCATTACATGAACTCGTACCACAACCTGTGGGAAGGCAACGACAGCTACCGCAACCGCGGCGGACTGGCGCTGATGGAGGTGCGCGACCAGGTCGTGCGCAACAACCGCACCTGGGGCAATGCCGACCACGGCATCATGCTGCGTACGCTGCAGGACTCGGTGATCGAAGGCAACGTGGTCGCCGGCAACCAGCGCGGCTTCTTTATTTACGACGTCGAGTACGTGACGCTGCGCGGCAACCTGGTGCTGGGCAATGCGATCGGCGTGCACCTGTCGGCCGGCTCGACGCGCAACGTGGTGCAGGGCAACGATTTCATCGGCAACCGCGAGCCGGTCCGCTACGTGGGCGCGCGCGACGAGCCGTGGGGCGAGCGCGGGCAGGGCAACTACTGGAGCAGCTACCTGGGCTGGGACCGCGACGGCGATGGCGTGGGCGATGTGCCGTACCAGGCCAACGACCTCGTCGACCGGCTCGGCTGGCGTTACCCGGGGGTGACGCTGCTGCTGGGCAGTCCGGCGCTGCAGGCGCTGCGGCTGGCGGCACGGCAGTTTCCGGTGATCCGGGCGCCGGGCGTGGTCGATGCCTATCCGCGGATGCGACCTGTGCGCGCGAACTGGAGGGACTGGGATGCTCAGACCAGCGGCAACTGAAATGACCACGGATGCCATTGTGCTGACCGGCGTCAGCCGGCACTTCGGCCCGCTGCGCGCCGTTGACGATGTCAGCCTCAGCGTGGGGGAGGGCGAGCTGCTCGGGCTGATCGGGCACAACGGTGCGGGCAAGAGCACGCTGTTCAGGATGATGCTGGGGCTGTTGTCGCCCACGCATGGCACCTTGCGCGTCGCAGGCGCCGACGTGGGCAGCCGCGCATTTCGCGCGGTGCGGCGCGGCATCGGCTACCTGCCCGAGCATCTGGTGCTCTATGACAACCTGAGCGGCCTGGAATCGCTGCGCTTCTTCGCACGCCTGAAGGGCGTGAAGGTGGATGCCTGCGCACCGATGCTCGACCAGGTCGGCCTGTCCGCCGCCGCCGCGCGCCCGGTGCGCGAGTACTCGAAAGGCATGCGCCAGCGGCTTGGCTTTGCGCAGGCGCTGCTCGGCGCGCCGCGCGTGCTGTTCCTCGACGAGCCGACCAACGGGCTGGATCCGGTGGCAATCCGCGACTTCTATGGGATGCTCAACGCGCTGCGCGAGCGCGGCGTGACCATCGTCATCACCTCGCACATCCTGGCCGAACTGCAGCAGCGCATCGACCGCTTCGCCATTCTTGCCGGCGGTCGCCTTCAGGCCACCGGCAGCCTGGAGGCGCTGCGCGCGCAGGCGGGGCTGCCGCTGACGCTGCTGCTGCGCCTCGAACCGGGCGCGCGCCAGGACGCGCTGCGCCTGCTGCGCACGCACGCGCACGACATGATCGAAGTGGTCGACGGGGCGCCGGATGAACTGACCGTGCGCTGTCCCGTTGCTGCCAAGATGCCCGTGCTCACCGCATTGCAGCCGCTGGCGGGCCGCCTGCGCGACCTGCAGATCCGCGAGTCCTCGCTCGAAGACTTGTTTCTCGAAATGCGGGGGCAAGCATGAGCGCGCGCATCGATGCAAGACAGGTGGCAGCAATCGCCACCAAGGAATTCCGCGACCGCATGCGTAACCGCTGGGTGCTGGCCGTGGCGGCCGTTTTCACCGCGCTGTCGGTGGCGATCGGCTATTTCGGCGGCGCCGAGCAGGGTGTGCTCGGGCCGCGTTCGCTGGAGTTCGTCATCACCAGCCTGGCAAGCCTGGTGATCTACCTGGTGCCCATGATCGCGCTGCTGCTCGGTTTCGATGCCGTGGTGGGCGAGCGCGAGCGCGGCTCGCTGGACCTGCTGCTGTCGTTGCCGCTGACGCGCGGCGAGCTGCTGCTGGGCAAGTACCTCGGGCTGGCCGCCGCACTGCTGCTTGCCACCGCGGGCGGCTTTGCGCTGATGGCGGTGCTGCTGACACGACAGTTCGGCTGGCCCGGCCTGTACCACTACCTCGGCTTTGTCGCCAGCGCCGGACTGCTGGGCCTGGCGTTCCTGAGCCTGGCGTTGTGGCTGTCGGTGCTGTCGCGCGATCGCGCGCAGGCATCGGGCCTGGCGATCGGCCTGTGGTTCTTTTTCGTGCTGGTGTTCGACCTGCTGCTGCTCGGGCTGCTGGTCGCCGGCGCGGGGGAGGGCGGCGCCAGCGGGTCCGGTACCGATTGGATTGCGTGGCTGCTGCTGCTGAATCCCGCGGACCTGTTCCGCATCGTCAACGCCTTTTCACTCGACCAGTTGCGCAGCGCCGGCGGCGTTGCCAGCATCGTGCCGCCGGCGCTGGCCAGCCCCTGGCCCACCGGCGCGGCGCTGCTGGCGTGGATTGCCGTGCCGCTGGTCATGTCTGCCAGGAGATTCCGCTGATGTGTTCCCCATCCTCTTTGCGTCGCCGCCACCTGATGCTTGCCATGGCCGGTGCCACGGTCTTGGTTGCCGCCTGCGGCAAGAAGCCGGACGGCGCCGCGCAGCCGCAGGAAATCGAGTCTGCCACCGCCTGCGTGCTGGATGGCATGCTGCTGGCCGACTATCCAGGCCCCAAGGCGCAGATCTTCTACGCCGGCGAGGCGCGCCCGCAGTGGTTTTGCGACACCGTGGAAATGTTCCACGCACTGCTGCGGCCCGAGCAGGTCAGGCCGGTGCGCGCGGTGTTCGTGCAGGACATGGCGCGGGCTGACTGGGAACGGCCGCGCGGCCACTGGTTCGATGCGACCACCGGCGTGTACGTCGCCGGCAGTGGGCGCCACGGATCGATGGGGCCGACGCTGGCGAGCTTCCGGGCCGAAAGCGATGCCAGCGCCTTTATCGCCCGCCATGGCGGCAAGCTGCTGCGCTACGCCGAGGTGACGCCGGACCTGGCGGACCTCAGCGGCGGCGCCATGCACGACAGCCGGATGTAGCCGGCCGCCATGCGAGGCGCGCGCGATTGATGGCTCAGTTGCCGCTGCCCGGTACCAGGCGGCGCTGGCGTACCGATTCCGCCAGGCCTTCCAGCACCTTGACCGATTCATCCCAGCCGATGCACGCATCGGTGACGGACTGGCCGTAGGTCAGGTTCTCCACCGGCGTGCCTTGCACGTGGTCCTGGCGGCCCGCCACCAGGTGCGATTCGACCATCACGCCGATGATGCGCTGGTCGCCGCCGGCGATCTGGCGGCCGATGTCTTCGCACACCGGGATCTGGTTCTCATGCTTCTTGCTGCTGTTGGCATGCGAGGCATCGATCATCAGGCGCGAGGCCAGGCCGGCCTTGGAGATGGCGTCGCACGCTTCCTGCACGCTCGCGGCATCGTAGTTGGGCGCCTTGCCGCCGCGCAGGATGACGTGGCAGTCCTCGTTGCCCGAGGTCGACACGATCGCCGAATGGCCGCCCTTGGTCACCGACAGGAAATGGTGGGGCTGCGACGCGGCCTTGATCGCGTCCACCGCGATCTTGACGTTGCCGTCGGTGCCGTTCTTGAAGCCCACCGGGCACGACAGTCCAGAGGCCAGTTCGCGGTGTACCTGCGACTCGGTGGTGCGCGCGCCGATCGCGCCCCAGCTGACCAGGTCGGCGATGTATTGCGGGCTGATCATGTCGAGGTATTCGGTGCCGGTCGGCACGCCCATCTCGCTGATGTTCAGCAGCAGTTCGCGCGCGGTGCGCAGGCCGTCGTTGATCTTGAAGCTGCCGTCCATGTGCGGGTCGTTGATCAGGCCCTTCCAGCCCACCGTGGTGCGCGGCTTCTCGAAGTAGACGCGCATCACCACTTCCAGCTCGTTGGCGAAGCGGTCGCGCTGCACCTTGAGCAGCTTGGCGTATTCCAGCGCGGCGCGGGTATCGTGGATCGAGCACGGGCCGATGATGACGATGAGCCGGTCATCCATGCCGTGCAAAATGCGGTGCATGGCCTGGCGCGCGCCGTAGATCACGTCCGAAGCCGCTTCTGAGCAGCCAAATTCGCGGATCAGGTGCGCTGGCGGCAGCAGCTCCTTGAGTTCGCGAATGCGCAGGTCGTCGGTGTTCTTCAGCATGATGGCTCCGTGAATCTTGTGAGGTCGTGAGAGTGGGGAAGCAATTGGGTATAAAAAAACCGCCAGGGTCGCTGGCGGTTTTTTTTTGTATTCGGGGCGCTTACAGCCGTCCCTCCCTATCCGCCAGCGGTGTGAGATCGCTAAAGAAGTAAAAGTAAAACTTAGCGGACATGGCGGAAAAGGACGTTGGCTGGGGTCAGCTTGATTCGATTTTGTCGATGGGCGCCGAATTTATGCTGCACTGCGTAGCAGAGAGGCAGGAAATTGCGCGTCGGTCGGTAAAACTTCGCGGCGCCTTGGTTGCCTGCGGCGCGACGAAGCATCTTTATAGCGCCTTTTGCCAGGGTTGGCAAGTGTCCGCCACGCCGCGCCATAGCGTTCGCCATGCGCCATTTCCTGCTGTATCGGCCAGGGGCCGCAACCTATATTGAACGGGAGGGAGCGCACGGGGAGGTGCATCATGAGCGTCGACGAGGCGAGGCTGAATGCCTTCATGGAGAAATTCGTCCACGATATCGGCGCGGTGATGCACGCGGCCACCGTGGTGGTCGGCGATGAACTGGGTCTGTACAAGGCCATGGCGGAAAAACCGATGACCGCCGATGTGCTGGCGCAAAAGACCCGTACCGACGTCCGTTACCTGCGCGAATGGCTGTCGGCCCAGGCCGCCAGCGGCTACGTCGACTACGATCCCGACAGCGCGGAATTCAGCCTGAACGAAGAACAGGCCTTCGCGCTGGCGCAAGAGGGCAGTCCGGCGTTCATTCCCGGCGCGTTCCAGATTGCGGTGGCGCAGTTCCGCGCCATCCCGAAGATGATCGACATCTTCCGCAACGGACGCGGGCTGGGCTGGCATGAACATGACCCGGCGCTGTTCCACGGCACCGAACGCTTTTTCCGGCCGGGCTATGCCGCGCATCTGGTCTCGGAGTGGATTCCCGCGCTCGACGGCATCGAGGTGCGGCTCAAGCGTGGTGCCAGCGTGGCCGACGTGGGTTGCGGCCGTGGTGCGTCGACCATCGTCATGGCGCAGGCCTATCCGGCCTCGCGCTTTGTCGGCTTCGACTACCACGAGCCTTCGGTACGCCATGCCACCGAGGCCGCGCGGCGCGCGGGCATGGGCGACCGCGTGCGCTTCGAAGTCGCCAGCGCGAAAGACTACGCCGGCAAGGACTACGACCTGGTGGCGGTGTTCGACTGCCTGCACGACATGGGCGACCCCGTGGGCGCGGCGCGGCACGTGCGCGAGACCCTGCGGCCGGACGGCGCCTGGATGATTGTCGAGCCGTTTGCCAACGACAAGCTGGAAGACAACCTCAATCCCGTCGGGCGCGTGTTCTATTCCGCTTCCACATTTATCTGCACCCCGGCGTCGCGCGCGCAGGAAGTGGGGCTATGCCTCGGTGCGCAGGCAGGCGAGGCGCGCATGCGCGGGGTGGCCGAACAGGCAGGCTTCGGCAGCTTCCGCAGGGCGGCGCAGACGCCGTTCAACCTGGTGTACGAAGCGCGGCCGCTCGCGCCGCAGGCGCCATGAAAAACGGGACCCGCGGGTCCCGTTTCATTGGGGCGATGCAGGGTCAGGCCGTGCCGCCCACCGTCATGTTCTCGATCCGCAGCGTCGGCTGGCCCACGCCCACCGGCACGCTCTGGCCTTCCTTGCCGCAGACGCCAACGCCGGAATCAAGGCGCATGTCGTTGCCGATCATGGTGACGTCCTTCAGCGATTCGGGGCCGTTGCCGACCAGCGTCGCGCCCTTGACGGGGTGCGTGATCTTGCCATCCTCGATCATGTACGCCTCGCTCGCCGAGAACACGAACTTGCCGTTGGTGATATCGACCTGGCCGCCGCCGAAGTTGACTGCATACAGGCCCTTCTTGACGCTGGCGATGATTTCCTGCGGGTCCTTGTCGCCGTTGAGCATGTAGGTGTTGGTCATGCGCGGCATCGGCAGCGCGGCATAGCTTTCGCGGCGCGCGTTGCCGGTGACCGGCATCTTCATCAGGCGCGCATTGAGCGTGTCCTGGATATAGCCGCGAAGGATGCCGTCCTCGATCAGCGTGGTGCACTGGGTCGGGTTGCCTTCGTCGTCCAGGTTCAGCGAGCCGCGGCGGTTGGCCAGCGTGCCGTCGTCGACCACGGTCACGCCCTTGGCCGCGACGCGCTCGCCCATGCGGCCGGCGAAGGCCGACGAGCCCTTGCGGTTGAAGTCGCCCTCCAGCCCGTGGCCGACGGCTTCGTGCAGCAGCACGCCGGGCCAGCCCGGGCCCAGCACGACGGTCATCGCGCCGGCCGGGGCCGGGCGGGCGTCAAGGTTGACCAGCGCCGACGACACGGCTTCGTCCACGTACTTCTGCAGCAGGTCGTCGGTGAAATACCCGTAGGCATAGCGGCCGCCGCCGCCCGACGAGCCGATCTCGCGGCGCCCGCCCTGCTCGGCGATCACCGTCACCGACACGCGCACCAGCGGACGCACGTCGGCGGCGATCACGCCGTCGCTGCGCGCCACCAGCACCACGTCGTACTCGCCGGCCAGGCCTGCCATCACCTGCACCACGCGCGGGTCCTTGGCGCGCGCCATGCGTTCGATGCGCTCGAGCAGCGCCACCTTTTCGGCGGCGGCCATCGAATCGAGCGGGTCGTTGGGCGCGTACAGGTTGCGGCCGGCGTGCGAGGCCAGCTCGCCCGCCACCTTGACGCGGCCGTTGCCGGCGCGGCCGATGGTGCGGGTGGCGGCCGCCGCCTGCGACAGCGCGGCCAGGCTGATGTCGTCCGAATAGGCAAAGGCAGTCTTGTCGCCCGACACGGCGCGCACGCCCACGCCCTGGTCGATGCTGAAGCTGCCCGACTTGACGATGCCTTCCTCGAGGCTCCACGCCTCGTTGCGCGTGTACTGGAAGTACAGGTCGGCATAGTCGACCTTGTGCGTGAAGATATCGGCCAGCACGCGCTGCAGCTTGGCCTCGTCCAGGCCGTATGGCGCCAGCAGCAGTTGCTGCGCGGTGGCCAGGTTGCGGATTCCGAGATCGCCGGCGTTCATGAGATGTCCTTTCTTCTGTTTGCCGCCCCGGCAAGCCATGGATCTTGCCGGTAGCGTGAAATGCCTGGTGCGGGGCTGCATGCGATGACATGCGGCCCCGCGGTTGCGTACATGCTACAGCACCCGGTGACGCAATGCCGGCAGGTTTTGCCTGACTTCTTCGAGCCGTGCCGGGTCGATGGTGCCGGCCACCACGCCTTCGCCTTCGGGCAGCATGGCCAGCACTTCGCCCCACGGGTCGACCAGCATCGAATGGCCCCAGGTGCGGCGACCGTTCTCGTGCTTGCCACCCTGTGCGGCGGCCAGCACATAGCACTGGTTTTCGATGGCGCGGGCGCGCAGCAGGATTTCCCAGTGCGCCTGGCCGGTGGTGTAGGTGAAGGCGGCCGGCATCAGGATCAGGCTGGTGCCTGCGCCGGACGCCAGGCCGCGGTACAGCTCGGGAAAGCGCAGGTCGTAGCACACCGACATGGCCACGCGGCCGCACGGTGCATCGAAGCTGACCGGGGTGCGGCCGGCCAGGATGGTGCGCGATTCGTCATAGCTTTCGGCTCCGCGCGTGAAGCCGAACAGGTGGATCTTGTCATAGCGCGCCACGCGCTCGCCGCGCGGGTCGAAGGCGAGCGAGGTGTTGTACACGCGCGCGGGGTCGTCGCACCACATCGGCAGCGTGCCGCCCACCAGCCAGATGCCATGGCGGCGCGCGGCGCCGGCCAGGAACTGCTGCACCGGGCCGTCGCCGTCGTGCTCGCGCACGGCCACCTTGTCCGCTTCGGAGCGGCCCATCATGCAGAAGTACTCGGGCAGCAGCACCAGCTGCGCGCCGCCGGCGGCGGCCTCGGCGATCAGCGCCTCGGCGCGCGCCAGGTTGGCATCGAGTGAAGTGCCGGTAACGGTCTGCACGGCGGCCACGCGGAACGGGGCGGGGGCGGTCATGGGCGTTGGTTTCCTCTTGGGCTCTTTATCTCTCTCGGACGGCAGCGGCTTCAGGGCGGCAGCACGGGCTCGGCGCGGTTCTGGAAGCGGGGGGCCTGCGCTTTATTCTCCTCCACTTTGCCGATCTGCGGGTTGGCCCAGCTGCCGGTGATGCGGTAGTGCTGGGTGAACACCTTGGAGAACTCGTCGGCAAACAGCAGCTGCGCGGCGAGCGTGCCGATGCCCAGCACCGGGTTGATAAAGGCCGCCGCCACCGAGGTCGAGGTGGCGTTGATGCGCGGCACCACGTCTACGCGCAGGTCCTGGGTCTCGCGCAGCAGGTTGGCGGTGCCGCTCATGCTGGCGATGATCTGCGGGCTCTTGAGTTCGAAATCCTGGATGGTGCCGACGCCGTTTTCGATCGTGCCGGAGCCGGAGATGCGGTCGAACAGCAGGCCGCGGCCCGACAGGCTGCGGAAGTCGAGCGTGGCAAAGCGCAGCAGCCCCTGCAGGCTGAGCACGCCCAGCAGCCGCGCCGCGCCCGGTTCGACGCTCAGGATCTGGCCGTTTTCCAGGTCGAGCGACAGCTTGCCGGACAACGTCGGGTAGTCGATCGACAGCGGCGAGCCGCGCCATGCCACGCGGCCTTCCAGCTTGCCCTTGCCGTCGCGCAGCGTGTGCGGCAGTCCCAGCCGGTTCAGCGTGGCGCCGGCGTCGCCGATGTCGATGACGAACGACAGCAGGGTGCGGCGCTCGGCATTGCCTTCGGCGCGCAGCCTGCGCGGCACGCGCCAGCTGCCGTGGCCGGTCAGCGTGGCGTCGGGCTGTTCGATCTTCAGCTTGTCCAGGGTCCAGACCGGGTCGTTGCCGCTGGTGCCGGTATGCGCCTTGACTTCGAGCTTGCCGAAGTCGTGGCCGCGCAGCATGAACTGCTCGGCGACCAGGTCGATGGCGGGCAGTTCGTCGATGCTGCTGGCGAGGGCGTCGACCACGTTGCGCTCGTCGCTGGCATCGGGCACGTCCAGGCGCGACAGGCGCAGCTGCAGCGCGCCGGTGGCGTTGGGACCGGCACCCGCACCGGCGGCGGCCGGCTGCCATTGCACGGCGCCGGCGATCTGGCGCGATTCGATCCTGGCGTTCCAGCCGTCGCCCTCGCGCGTGGCGTCGAGCGCCACGTCGTCGAGCGTGCGGCCCATGCCATGAAGCGTGCCGGCGCGCAGCACAATGCGCCCCGGCAGGAAGGGCGAGGGGCGCGTGCCATCGCCCGTGGAGCTCGCCGGTCCGGCGAAGGCCGCGCGCCAGGCGTCGATGTCGAGCCGTTCGAAGGTCGCCGCGGCGCTGACGCCGGCCGTCGGCGCCGGCGCCGCCTGCTGCACGCCGATGCCGCCGGCCACGACTTCGATGCCATTGCCGCTGTTCTGGTCGCGGCGCAACAGGTAGCGTGCGTTGAGGGCGTTGCCGAGCTGGAGCGCCAGTTCGTCGACGCCGGCGCGGCCGGGCGCGGGGCGCAGTTCGACGCGCAGCGGCAGGTCATGCGGCGCCGTCTTGGCCAGCGGTGCCGGCAATCCGATCGCCATGCCGTTGAGCGAGGAATTCAACTGCACCTGCAACTCGTGTTCGCGCATCGCGATCACGGTGTTGTAGCCTGTGCTGCCTTCCAGCCTGGCCGCCAGCGGCGCCAGTGCCGAGCCTGCCGCGGCCTCGCGCAGGCCCGCGGCGGAGACGGTGCCGCTCGCGGTGACGCGCGTGCCTCCTTCCGGCTGGGTGCCGCCGCCGAGCTTCACTTCGCCGCCCAGGAAGCGCGCGCGCAGGTTCTCCAGCCCGAACCCGTGCTCGTTGAACGTGATGTCCCCGCTGGCATTGCCGAATGCCGGCAGTTGCGGGCTCAGCACCACGTCATTGCCGGGGAAGCGGAAACGGCCCTCCACCTTGGACGCGCTGGCGTGCTCCAGCGGCATGTCGAGCTTGAGCCTGAGCTCGCCGTTGCCATGCGCGCGCGCCGCGTCGGCCACGTGCGCAGTCCATTCGCGCACCGGCGAAGCGGCGATATAGCGCAGGAAGCCCTGCACTGGCCCGCTGGCGCCGCCGTCGATGGTGAGGTGGCCATGTTCGCTGAGGTCGTCGATGCGGCCACTGACGTCCTGCAGCACCACTCCCGGGATGTCGTGCACCGCGGCGCGCCGCGCCAGGAAGGTCATGCCGCCGCGGTCGAACGTGACCTGTCCGGCGATGTCGGTGAACACCGGCCACAGCGGCGCGCCTCCCGCGCGGGTCTCGTGCGGCGCAATCTGGTAGCTGACGCGCTCGATCGGCACGTCGACGCGGAACTCGCCTGCCTTTTCGAACGGCGCGTGGAACGGGAAATGCTCCAGGTCGCCCTTGAGCAGGAAGCTGACGCCCGCCGCGTCGCCACTCATCAGCGCGCCCGCCAGGTAGTGCCGCGTGCCCGCCGGGATGGTCAGCGGCAGGTAGCGGGGCACGCGCGCGACCTGGGCGCGGGTCATCTCGCCGCTCAGGTCGGCGATGCCGGAGGTACCGTCCCCTCCGGCGCGCCAGGTGCCGCGCACCGAGCCCGCGGCATCCGCGTTGGCAAAGCGGATGCCGTCCAGCGTCACCACCAGCTTGCCGCCGGCATGCTGCCAGCGCACATCGCCGCTGATCTGGTCGAACGGCACGCGCGGCTCCTCGAACAGCCCGGGCATCACCAGCGACGCGCCATTGCCTTCGAAGCGCGCATTGCCTTGCTGGTCGTCGAACGAGAACGTGCCCGACAGGCGCGAGAAACCGGGTGTGCCCAGCCGCGGACGGCCCCTGGCATCCAGGGCCGGCACCGCCGGCCGGCCGTTGACCGAGACGTCGCGCAGCGTGCCCTGCACGTTGTAGTGTGGCTTGCCGCCGCTGCGGTCGAGCATGCCAGCGCGCTCGCGGCTCCAGCTGACGTTGAGGTTGTCGATGTGGCCGGCCGGCTGCAGCGCGCGCAGCTGGCGCAGCACCGCGGTCTCCAGCGGCATCGAGCTGGCCAGCGCGCGCACCGTGTTCAGGTCCAGCGTAGGCGCCTTCAGCGTGAACTTGCGCAGGTTTCCGTCCTTCGCATAAGCCCAGCCGAGCTCGACCTTGCGCATGCCTTCGCGCCAGCTGGCGTCGGCGGGCGCCGCCTGGCCGTTGGCAGGCGGCGGCTGCCACAGCAGCGTGTCGACGGTGAGCAGGTTGCTGCCGTCGCGTTCGGTCCGGTGCAGCAGCAAGGCCTGCGCATTGGCCAGCCGCAGCGGCGCGGCGGCGCCGGCCAGCTGCAGGTCGACGCTGCTGGCGCGCAGCCGGGTCTGGCTGCGCACGATGCGGCCCTGGCGGAATTCGATGCTGCCGTCGGTGCTGAAGGTGCCACTCGCCACGCCCTCGAACATGGCCAGGTAGCGCTGCAGCACCGGCAATTCCAGCTGGGCCACGTTCCAGCTGGCCTGGCCGCTCCAGTAGCGCCAGTTGCCGGCGCTGTGCAGGTAATCGTTGGTGAAGCCGGACTTGACCACTAGCGGGCGCGGGCCCAGCGCTGGCGAACGCGCTTCCAGCGTCACGGTATGGCGCGAGCCGTCGCGGCGGGTGTCGAGGAGGATTTCGCCGATATCGAGCTGCGGCAGGCCGGCTTTTTCGTCGAGCCAGCGCAGCCTGCCGTCGGACAGCGACACGCGGCCCTGCGACATCAGCCAGCCCAGGAAGCGGTCGTCTTCCTGCTGGCCGCCGGTGGCATCGACCAGCATGCCGCCGACCAGCAGCTTGCCCTCGGGCGTGCGGCGCACCAGGATGTCCGTGCCGGTGGCGCCCAGGCTGACGAACTGCAGCCCCATGCTGAACAGCGAGCGCCACGACAGCTTGCCGTCGAGCGTGGCGGTCGACAGCAGCACCCGCTTGCCATTGTCCACGGCGCGCAGGTCGCGGGCGCGGAAGGCGGGGTGCCAGCCATCCCAGTAGGTATCGAGCGCGCCGATGGTGACCTGCGCCGACAGCGCCAGCGAGCCGCGTTCCTCCAGCCATTCGCGCGCGGCCGATGCCTGTGGCCATAGCACGAAGCGGATCAGCAGGCCCGCCACCAGCGCCAGCACGCCGAGCACCAGCGCCAGCCGTACCAGCGCGCGTCCCAGGCCGCGCCAGAGCGGGTGGCGCACCATGCCAACGAACGCGCGCGCGCCGGCGCCGGCGAGGCCGCGCAGGCACGCAAGGCCCGGCGCGGGGCGCGTCACGGCAGGGGAATCGATACCTGGAGCAGCCAAGGAATGAGCGGGTGGAGGCGAAGCGGGGTGGTTCGCGGCGTTGTTGGCGGCGTTGTTGGCGGAGGTGTCAGCCGAGCTGTCTTGGGAGTTCTTGGTGGTGTCGTTGGCTGGAGCCGGCAGCGTAGCGGCGGCCACATGCCCGCCCGCGCCGCCATTGGGGGGAGAACCTTCAGCGGGTTGTGGGGCGCGGCTGGACATGCGCAGATTATCCGACAATACTAGCCGCTCTCCAATCTGGTGCCCGGCTGGCTACAACAACAATGCGCGCACCGCGCGCGGCGTGAATCGGGGCAACATTGCCCGGGCACGCCCGATCTGCCGCCGGTACCGGCCGCACCTTTTCTCGCATTTCAAATTACTGGAATGACTGCCTCTGACCCGACGAGTTCCGCCGCTGGCGATCCCTCCGACCAACATGGCGCGGGCGCCACACCGGCACCGGCTGAGCTGGCGGATCCGGCAGCGGCGCTTGCCCCTGGCGAGGGCGCCGGGACCATGACCGCCGGCGCCTTTGCCGTCACTGCGGCGCAGGCACTGCCGCAAGGTCTGCAGGCGGCCGACTGCGGCGGCCACGTATTGTACTCGGCAGCGTATTCGCACTACGCGCGGCGGGTGCTGCAGGCACGCCCCGAACTGCCCGCGGTGATCGCGGCGGCGGCCGGACAGCCGCTGACGCGCGCGTGGATGGAGGCGCGGCTGCAGGCGCTGCACGAACCCTCTGCCGACGCCGAGGAAGCCACCAAGCGCACGTTGCGCCGGCTGCGCGCCGAGGTCATGTGCGCGGTGATCGAGCGCGACTTGCGCGGCCTGGCCGCACTGGGCGAAATCACCGGCGCCATGACCGACCTGGCGGAGCTGGTGATCCAGCATGGCCTGGCGGTGCTCGGCGCTGATCTCGCCGCTACCTTCGGCCGCCCGGTCGGGGCCCAAAGCGGCGAGGTGCAGGAGCTGGTGGTGGTCGGCATGGGCAAGCTCGGCGGGCGCGAGCTCAATGTCTCGTCCGATATTGACCTGATCTTCCTGTACGACGAAGACGGGGACACGCAGGGCGGCACGCGCAGCCTGTCCAACCATGAGTATTTCATCCGCCTCGGCCGCCGCCTGATCAACCTGCTTGCCGAGGTGACCGCCGACGGCTACGTGTTCCGCGTCGACATGCGGCTGCGGCCCAATGGCGACGCCGGCCCGCTGGCATGCAGCCTCGGCATGCTGGAGGAATACCTGGTGGTGCAGGGGCGCGAATGGGAGCGCTACGCCTGGATCAAGGGCCGCGTGGTATCAGCGCTCGACACGCCGCACGCGCAGCGCACCGCCGGCCTGCTGGCGCGCCTGACCACGCCGTTCGTGTTCCGCCGCTACCTGGACTACGGCGTGATCGCGGCGATCCGCTCGCTGCATGCGCAGATCCGCAGCGAGGCCGCCAAGCGCAGCGGCGGGCTGGCGGGCCATGGTGTCAACCAGCGCTCCTTCAATATCAAGCTCGGCCGCGGTGGTATCCGCGAGATCGAATTCATGGCGCAGGTGTTCCAGCTGATCCGCGGCGGCCAGGATCCCGCGCTGCGCGTGCGGCCCACGCTGGAAGTGCTGGGGGTGGCGGTTGAGCGCGGCCTGCTGCCTTCCGGCCAGGCCGGGCAGCTGGGCGACGCCTACCGCTTCCTGCGCCAGCTGGAGCACCGCCTGCAGTACCGCGACGACGCCCAGACCCATCACTTGCCGACCTCGGAAGACGAGCAACTGGCGGTGGCGCGGATGATGGGCTGTGCCAGCTGGAACGAACTGCTGGCGCGCCTGGCGGCGCTGCAGGAGCCAGTGGCGCAGCAGTTCGAGGCCACCTTCTCCGATCCGGACACCGCGCCGTGCGAGGCGCTGTGGCCCGACATCGTGCTCGACGACAATGCCGCGCGCGCGCAGGACAACCCGCAGGAGGACGCCGTCGCGCCGGCGCAGGGCGGGGAGGGTGCGTGCGACGATGCCACGCCGTGCCGCCGCCTGCAGGCGGCCGGATTCACCGACTGCACCGGTTTGCTGGACCGGCTGCGCGCGATCGCGTCGTCGCTGCGCTACCGTGCGCTGTCAGAGTCCAGCCGCGCCCGTTTCGACCAGCTGGTGAACCGCGCGCTCGACCTGGCCGCGCGCCAGGACGACGCCGACAGCACCATCGCGCGCTTTATCGACTTCCTCGAGGCCATCAGCCGGCGCGCCTCCTACCTGTCGCTGCTGTCCGAGTACCCGCAGGCGATGGACCGCGTCGCGCAGACGCTGCATGCCTCGCGCTGGGCCGCGGCCTACCTGACGCGCCACCCGCAACTGCTCGACGAACTCCTCGACAGCGATGCGCTGGCCGGCGCGCCCGACTGGGCCGCGTTCCGCAAGCGCCTGCACGAGCGGCTGCTGGCCGCCGAAGGGCAGGTCGAGCACCAGATGGACATCCTGCGCCGCGAGCACCATGCCGAGACCTTCCGCGTACTGCTGCAGGACCTGCACGGCATGCTGACGGTGGAGCAGGTGGCCGACCGCCTGTCGGACCTGGCCGACGCCATGCTCGATGCCACGCTGCAGACGGTATGGCGCCAGCTCGCCACGCGCCATCGCGATACGCCGCGCTTCGCGGTGATCGCTTACGGCCGGCTCGGCGGCAAGGAGCTGGGCTATGCCTCGGACCTCGATATCATCTTCCTGTATGACGACGAGCATGAGCGCGCGCCCGATGTCTACGCCGCCTTCGCGCGCCGGCTGATCACCTGGCTCACCAGCCATACCGCGGCCGGTGCGCTGTTCGACGTCGATACGCGGCTACGCCCCAACGGCGCGGCCGGCCTGCTGGTCACCAGCTTCGACGCCTTCCGCCGCTACCAGCTGCGCGAGGGCGAGAACACCGCATGGGTCTGGGAACACCAGGCGCTAACGCGCGCGCGCTTCTGCGCCGGAGATGCGGCCATCGGCGACCGCTTCGAGGCGCTGCGCGGCGAGGTGCTGTGCCAGGAGCGCGATGCCGCGGTGCTGCGCGACGAGATCGTGCAGATGCGCCGCAAGGTGGCCGAGGGCCATCCCAATCCCACCAGCCTGTTCGACCTCAAGCACGACCGCGGCGGCATGGTCGATATCGAATTCACGGTGCAGTACCTGGTGCTGCTGCACAGCCGCGCGCATCCGCAGCTGACGCGCAACGCGGGCAATATCGCGCTGCTGCGCGAAGCCGGCGCACTCGGGCTGATCGATGCCGCGCTGGCCGTGGCGGTGGGCGATGCCTACCGGCTGTTCCGCGCGCGCCAGCACCAGTTGCGGCTCGACGGCCAGGCGCACGCGCGCGTGGCGGCGGAATCGGTCGCCGCGCAGACGGCGCAGGTGCGCACGCTGTGGCAGGCCGTGTTCGGTGAGGACTGAGGCCACGACAGCCACGCCGGCCGCGGCGGCCCCGAACCGTCCCGCCGGTACCTCATGGCCGGGGCTGCTGGCGGCGATCACGCTGGTCTGGGCGCTGTCGGCCAGCTTCACCTTCTTGCCGTGGTGGCACGCGCACGGCCTCTACCTGCGCGATGCGGTGCGGCTCGACGGCCAGTGGTGGCGGCTGGCCACCGCCATGTGGGTGCACCTGAGCGCGATGCACTGGCTGGCCAACGCGCTCGCGGCCGCGGGCCTGCTGGCGCTTGCGGGGCGCACGGCGCGGGCGCGCGCCATGCTGCTGGTGCTGGTGACCTGCGGCCTTGCCGTGCAGGCCGCGCTGCTGCGCGAGCCATCGGTCGGCTGGTATGGCGGCTTGTCCGGCGCCTTGCACGGGCTGGCGCTGTGGGGCGGGCTCAGCCTGTTGCGCGCACCCGGGTTGTCGCGCGTGCTCGGCGTGCTGCTGTGCCTGGGCGTGCTGGCCAAGGTGTGGCTGGAACAATCGTGGCTGGCGCCGGTTGTCTTTGATCCCTCATGGGGTTTCGGCGTGGTGCGCGCCGCGCACGCAGCCGGCGCGGTGGCCGGGCTGCTGTGCTGGGTGGTGCAGGAGTGGTGGTTGGCGCGGCGGCCGCTGCGCAGCGCGGACCGCGACTGAGCCGCATCCGCGGCAGTGCAGGCGTCACGCGCGCCGGCGCAGCGCGAAGCCGAGCAGCCCCGTGCTGGCCAGCGCGAGCGCGAGCCAGCGTGGCAGTGCACCGCCGCCACCGCCGTCGCCGGACGGTGCCGGTGCGGCGGCCGCCGGCGGCGCCGACACAGCCGCGGCCAGCGCGTTGTCGGCATCCAGCAGGCCGGCCCCGCATAGGCCTGGATTGGTGGTGCAGAACGTGCCGGAAGGATGCGGCCGCACCGAGGACTTCAACGCCGCGGTCACTTGCGCCGGCGTCAGCGACCCGTTCAGTGCAAACATCATCGCCACGACGCCCGACACCATCGGCGCCGCGAAGCTGGTGCCCTGCGACGACGACACCGTGTAGTCCCCGATCGATGTGCCGCCGTTGTTGCTCAACGTGCGGATCACCGACGGCGTGGTGGTGCACGCCCCGTTCTGTACGCGTGAGTTGCCGCAGCCGCCGCCCGGCGCGCTGATCGCCACCTGCGGGCCGACGTTGGCATAGGTGGCGTTCTCGCCGTCGTTGGCGTGGGCCGTGACCGCGATCACACCGCTGCAATCGGCCGGCGCTTCGACCGCGCTGCGATTGTTGCCCGCCGCTGCCACCACCACCACGCCGCGCGCGTTCAGGTCGTTGACCGCCTGCTGCTCGATGCTGCTGCAGGTGCCGCCGCCAAGGCTGATGTTGACCACTCGTGCCGGGTTTGAATTGGCCGGCACATTCGGCACCGACAGGCCGCCCGCCCACCGCATGCCGTCGACGGTATCGGACAGCAGCGCGCCGCAGCGTCCCGACACTCGCACCGGCAGGACTCTCGCGCTCCAGTCGACGCCGGCAATGCCTTCGCCGTTGTTGGTGACCGCGCCCAGCACGCTGGCCACGCGCGTGCCGTGCCAGCTGTTGGCCGTGGCTTCGGTGGTCGGGGAGGAACTGCCCGGGCAGGTGAAGCCGGCCGGGACATTGTCGCCGGGGTCGGTAGAGTCGCCGTCGCGCCCCTCGTCGCCGTCGTTGGAGACGGCGGCGCTGCTGATGAAGTCATAGCCCGGCAGCAGCCGGGCAGCCAGGTCGGGGTGTTGCAGCACGCCGGTATCGACCACCGCGATCACGATGCCGCTGCTGCCGCGCGTGCGGTCCCAGGCGCGCGGCAGATTGACGCCGCCGACCGCGGTGCCGGTGCCCAGCAGGTAGGGCTGGTTGGCGCGAAATTCCGGGTCGTTGGGCAGGGTGTCGTGCAGCCGCAGCCAGCGGTCCGGCACGGCGTCGGCTACGCGCGGGTCCTGGCGCAGGCGCGCGGCGGCGGCTTCCGGGTCGGAGGCGAGTTCGTCCGGCACCTGCAGCAGGTCCATGTTGCCGCCCATGGGCCGGCGCAGCGTGGCGGCGATGCCGGTGCGCTCGCGCAGTTGCTGCAGCGGGCTCGCCGCTGACGCGGCTGGCTCCTTGGCGGTCACGCTGGAGGTGGTGCCATCGCGCCAGCGCACGATGATCTGGCCGGTGTAGGCCGGGGCCGGGGCCGAAGCCGAAGGGGAGGAGGCGGGCGCAGTGCCTGCTGCCGGCGCTGCGGTTGCCGGTGCCGTGGCACACAGGGCAACGATGGTGATCAGGGGTGCCCGCCATGGGCGCAACGCGAAGCAGTGACGGAAAACGGACTGCGCGGAATGCAGCATGTATTCCTCCAGAAGCACCCGCGCGCCATCGGACGCGCCGGGGAATCCTATGTAGGGAATACGATCCGCTCCGGTTGCGCAAGGGCTACGAAAGGTTTAGAACCCGCCGCTTCCGGACGGATTCCGCGGCAACCTCAGCTTTTGGGCATATCCCGGCTGGTCGGCATGGTGCGGTTCGGCTGGATCAGCCGGTCCGGCTCGGCGGTCTCGATACGTGGGGTGGCGCGCAGCGTATCAACTGCCTGGTCGATGGTGGCATCCGCCGATGTAGAGATCGCCGTCACCAGCCAGACCCCGCCCGACATGGGGCGCTTGACTACATAGCGGATCGGGCCCTTGATCTCGGCCAGCAGCTTGCCGGCATCCTCGGACATGTCGACCGCGGGCGGCTTGAACTTGACCATGATGTCGCCCAGCGCGCGGTCGTCAGTGATGCTGCCCGGCGGCGGGGCATAGGGCCCCGACTGCGCCTTGCAGCCAGACAGTGCCAGCAGTGCGGCCGTGGCCGCGGTGGCCAGGGCCAGTACGGCACGCAAGGGACGGTGGCGGCGGCCTGCCGGCGGCGCGTGGCGGGTCATGGTGGGACTCCTGTGAAAAGTTGGGTTCGGGTACGCCGATGCGGGCGCCAGGCGAAGGCGTCAGCCGGCGGCGCGGCGGCTGCGCCGGCCTTCCTTTGCCGTGCCGCGCACCGGCGCGCCGGCCTGGGCTTCGGCGCCTTGCGCCAGCATTTCTTCGGCATGCTGCAGCGTGGTCGCGGTGACGGTGGCGCCGCCCAGCATGCGCGCGGTTTCTACAACGCGCCCGGCCGGGTCGAGCCCGCGGATGCGCGAACGTGTGACCGAGCCATCACCGCCATCGGTGGTTTCCTTGCTGACAAGCAGGTGCGTGCCGGCCTGCGCGGCGACCTGCGGCAAGTGGGTCACGCACAGCACCTGGCGCGCGCGGCCCAGTTCCTGCAGGCGCCGGCCGACCACTTCTGCGACGGCACCGCCGATGCCGGTGTCGACTTCGTCGAAGATCAGCGTCGGCGTGGGCGAGGCCTCGCTGGTGATCACCGAGATTGCCAGGCTGATGCGCGCCAGCTCGCCGCCGGACGCGACCCGCGCCAGCGGCCGCGCGCTGACGCCGGCATGGCCGGCCACCAGGAACTCGACCTGCTCCAGGCCGTAGCTCTGGCCCTCTTCCAGCGTGTTCAGCGCGGCGACGAAGCTGCCGCCCGCCATCGACAGGCCCTGCATGGCGTCGGTGACCGCCGCCGACAGCGCCCGCGCCGCTTGCTTGCGCGCATGGCTGAGGTGTTGCGCCAGCGTCAGGTAGGCGGCCTTGGCAGCGGCTTCGCGCGCCATCACCTTGTTCAGGTCCTGCGCGGCCTGCAGGTCGTCGAGCTGCTGGCGGCGCGCCAGCAGCTCCTCTGGCAACTGCTCGGGAGGCAGGCGGTACTTGCGCGCGGTGGCGTGCAGCGCCTGCATGCGTTCCTCGACGGCCTGCAACCGTTCGGGATCCAGCTCGAGCCGGTCGACGTAGCGGGTCAGCGAGTGCGCGGCTTCCTCGGCCTGCACCTGGGCCGGCTCGAGCGCGGCCAGCACGTCGCGCAGCGCCGGGTCGACGTCGGCCAGCTGCTGCAGCCGGTGCACGATCGTGTTCAGCGCCGACAGCACCGAGCCGTCGGCCTCGGACAGCGCGTCAAGCGCCGCGCGGCTGCCGTCGATCAGGCCGGCGGCGTGCGAAAGGCGGTTGTACTCGGCCTGGATTTCTTCCCATTCGCCCGGCTGCGGATTGAGCTTGTCGAGCTCGCCCACCTGCCACTCCAGTCGCTCGCGCTCGAGCTGCATCTCGCGCGACTGGTGCTCCACCGCCTCGCGCTGGCGTACGCAGGCGCGCCACGCGCGCCAGGCCTCGGCCACCGCGCCGGCCTGCTGGGTCAGCCCGGCGTGGGCGTCGAACAGCAGGCGCTGCGCATCCGGGCGCAGCAGCAGCTGGTGCGCGTGCTGCCCGTGGATGTCGACCAGCTGGTCCCCCACTTCGCGCAATTGCGCCAGCGTGGCCGCGGCGCCGTTGATAAAGGCCTTGCTGCGGCCGCCGGCATCGACCGTACGCCGCAGCAGCACCGAGCCGGCGCCATCCTCGTCTGCGGCGTTGAGTTCGCGCTCGCCCAGCCAGGCGTCGAGCGCCGGGTGGGTCGAGAAGGTGGCGCTGATGCTGGCGCGCGGGGCGCCTTCGCGCACAATGCCGGCGTCGGCGCGCTCGCCCAGCACCAGCGCCAGGGCGTCGATCAGGATCGACTTGCCGGCGCCGGTCTCGCCGGTAAAGACGGTGAAGCCAGGGGTGAAATCCAGGTCGAGCGTGTCGACGATGACGAAATCGCGGATGGACAGGCTGCGCAGCATCGTGGCGGAAAGTGAGATCGGTCCGGGAGGTCGGGCTGGCGTCGGATCGGGGTGGCTAGCTCGGGCTCTGGGGGCGGCTCAGAGGCGGTTGTCTTCGGACGGGTATTCGTGCCAGTGCAGCTTTTTGCGCAACGTGGCGTAGTAGTTGTAGCCCACCGGGTGCAGCAGGTTGATGCTCTTCTCCGAGCGCCGCACCACGATGCGGTCGCCGGGCAGCAGCGAGGTCAGCGACTGCATGTCGAAATTGACGCTGGCGTCGCGCGCGCTGGCGACCTCGATGGTGACCTCGGCATCGTGCGGCAGCACGATCGGCCGGTTCGACAGCGCGTGCGGCGCGATCGGCACCAGCACCACGCCCGACAGCGTCGGGTGCAGGATCGGGCCGCCGGCGGACAGCGCGTAGGCGGTCGAGCCGGTCGCGGTCGATACGATCAGGCCGTCTGAACGCTGGTTGTACATAAAGTTACCGTCAACGGACACCGCCAGCTCGACCATGCCGGAAATGCCCGAGCGGTTTACCACCACGTCGTTCAGTGCCAGCGCGGAAAAAATGACACTGTCGTCGCGTATTACGCGGGATTCGAGCAGCAGCCGGTTCTCGGCTTCGTAGCGGCCGTCGAGCATGTCGGGCAGCACCGTGTGCACGTCCTCCAGCGCGATGTCGGTCATGAAGCCGAGCCGCCCGTGGTTGACCCCGATCAGCGGCACGTCGTAGCCGGCCAGCTGGCGGGCGATGCCCAGCAGCGTGCCGTCGCCGCCCAGCACCACCGCCACGTCGGCCTGCCTGCCGATTTCCTCGGCCGACAGGGCCGGGTAGGCGGTCAGCCCCGTGGCCAGCGCGGTTTCGCGCTCGAACACCACATCCTGGCCGTTGCGCAGGATATAAGAGGCGATCTCCTCCAGCGGTCCTTCGATGCCGGCAGTCGAGTAGCGGCCCACCAGGGCGACGGTGTTGAACGAAGTGCGCAAGGCGCTGGCTCTCGGGGGGGCGGACATGCCGGGATTAGACCATACCGCCGCTGCCGTTGCCAGCAGGCGCCGGCGCCGCAACCCAGGCGGGGCGCCAGAAGGTCTAAAACTTGCGTAAAATCGGGGCATCATGGATGAACGTTCCAAAACGCTGCTCAAGACCCTGATCGAGCGCTACATCGCCGAAGGCCAGCCGGTCGGGTCCCGCACCCTGTCGAAGTACTCGGGGCTGGACCTGTCGCCGGCGACCATCCGCAATGTGATGTCCGACCTGGAGGAAATGGGCTTTATCGCCAGTCCGCACACGTCGGCCGGCCGCATCCCGACGCCGCGCGGGTACCGGCTTTTCGTCGATTCCATGCTGACGGCCAAGCCGCTGGAGCGCAACGCCGACCTGGCCGAGCTGACCGGCCAGATCCAGGGCCAGCTCGGCGCCCAGCAGCTGGGGCCGCAGCGCATGATCACGGCGGCGGCGCGCACGCTGTCCAACCTGTCGCACTTCGCCGGCGTGGTGATGACTCCCCGGCGCGCGCAGGCGTTCCGGCAGATCGAATTCATGCGCCTGTCCGACAAGCGCATCCTGCTGATCATTGTCAGTCCCGAGGGCGATGTGCAGAACCGGATCATCCAGACCGAGCTGTCATACACCCCGGCCCAGCTGATCGAGGCGGCCAACTACTTCAATTCGCACTACGGCGGCATGAGCTTCGACGCCGTGCGCAGCCACCTGCGCGTCGAGCTGCAGGACCTGCGCCGCGACATGTCGCAGCTGATGCAGGCGGCGGTCGAGGCCGGCAGCGTGGCCGACGACGAAGAAGACGACCACGTCTATATCAGCGGCGAACGCAAGCTGCTGGAAGTGGAAGACCTGTCTTCCAGCATGGACAAGCTGCGCCGGCTGTTCGACGTGTTCGAGCACAAGACCAGCCTGCTGCAGCTGCTCGATGTCTCCAGCCATGCGCAGGGCGTGCAGATCTTCATCGGCGGCGAAAGCCAGCTGGTGCCGCTGGAAGACATGGCGGTCATCACCGCGCCCTACGAGGTCGACGGGCAGATCGTCGGCACCCTCGGCGTGATCGGCCCGACACGCATGGCATACGAGCGCGTGATCCCGATCGTGGACATCACCGCGCGGCTGCTCTCCAGCGCGCTGAGCCAGAACCAGTGACGCGGCTGGCCGGTCTGACAAGCTGCCCCAATCCTACCGAGCGCCGACTTTACCGGCGCGCCGCCAAGGCGCGTTCCCGGCCGTGCGCCAACCCGGAAGCGACATGACGTTTTCACCCGAACCGGTCTACCAGCACGGGCAGGCGCCGCGCACGGCGATCCTGCTGGTCAACCTGGGCACCCCCGATGCACCCACGCCCAGGGCGGTGGGGCGCTACCTGAAGGAATTCCTGTCCGACCCGCGCGTGGTCGAGATCCCGCGCGCCGCCTGGCTGCCGCTGCTGCATGGCGTGATCCTGCCGCTGCGCTCGCGCGCGTCGGCGCTGAAGTATGAGTCGATCTGGCTGCGCGAGGCGCATATGACCGGCTCGCCGCTGCTGGTCTACAGCGAGCGCCAGGCGCATGCGCTGCAGCGGCTGCTGAACCAGAACGGCTACGAGGTGACAGTGGCGTGCGCCATGCGCTACGGCAACCCGTCGATCGCCTCGGTGATGGAAGCGCTGCGCCGCCAGGGCTGCGAGCAGGTGCTGGTGCTGCCGATGTATCCGCAGTATTCCGGCACCACTACCGCGACCGCGTTCGACGAAGTGTTTCGCGTGCTCGGCCAATGGCGCAACCAGCCCGAGCTGCGGCTGGTCAAACATTTCCATGACCATCCGGCTTATATCTCGGCGCTGCACCAGCAGGTCGGGGCCTACTGGTCACGGCATGGAATGCCCGATTTTGCGCACGGCGACAAGCTGATCCTGTCGTTCCACGGCGTGCCGCGGCGCACGCTCGAGCTGGGCGACCCATATCACTGCGAGTGCCTGAAGACGGGCCGGCTGCTCGGTGACGCGCTGGGCTTGCAGCCGGGGCAGTATCAGGTGACGTTCCAGTCCCGGTTTGGCAAGGCGGAGTGGCTGCAGCCATACACGGCCCCGACGCTGGCGGAACTGGGCAAGGTCGGCGCCGGCCGGGTCGATGTGTTCTGCCCGGGCTTCCCGGCGGACTGCATCGAGACGCTGGAGGAAATCGCGATGGAAGGGCAGACCGAATTCAAGGTCGCCGGCGGCAAGGATTTTCACTTTATTCCTTGCATGAACGACTCGGCGCCTTGGGTGTCCGCGATGGCGGAGATTGCCCTGCAGCACCTGCAGGGATGGCCGCTCAATACGCCGCACCCGCATGAACTGGAAGCGCGCCGCTCGCGCGCGCAGACTCGGGGAGCCGCAGCATGAACGTGGATTTCGAGGCGGATGCGCGCCAGCGCATCGACAAATGGCTATGGTGCGCACGCTTCTTCAAGACGCGCTCGCTTGCGGCCGAGGCGGTGGAGCGGGGCAAGGTGACCGTCAACGGTCAACTGGTCAAGAATTCGCGCGAAGTGCGGCCTGGCGACAAGGTCGCGCTCGAAGCGCACCAGCAGCGCTGGGAACTGCAGGTGAAGGGCATTGCCCCGGCGCGCGGTCCGGCACCGGTGGCGCAGACGCTGTATGAAGAGAGTGCCGACAGCCAGGCACGCCGGCAGGCCGAAGTGGAGCGCCGCCGCCTGCAGCCGGAGCCCGCCGCGCAGTTGCAGGGGCGCCCGACCAAGCGCGACCGGCGCCGCATCGATGACTTCCGGCACTGAGGCAGGCAGGAATGACACGCGGCGGCGCCGGCACAATGCCGGGGCCGCCGCGGTGTGGGCGTGTGTGCTGGAAAGTTGCCGGGCGCCTATTCCTGCGAAACTTCCTGGCTGACGATAGGAATGATGTAGTGCTTGAACACCGCCTTGCCACTGCCATACTCGGTATCGCGCGGCGCGAAGGCGCCGGACAGGCAGATAAAGGCGGTCATGACCGCCAGGGCGGCCACGAGGCAGAGCGTCACGACTGGCAGCTTATGCATGGCCAACCTTTCGGAAGAGGCACAAAAATGAACCATCTCCAGGCCCTCGTCATTTTTGTCATTTTTCTTAGTGTGAATCTTAGTGAGTGCAGTGCAGCAAAGCAATAAGGCCTCAATTGCATAAGTCGCGCCTTTGTAACCGCTTGTTTCCGCGTCTCGCCAGCGCCACTCTTGAAATCTGGCACGACGCCACCAATTGCCCGCTAAACACGCCGATTGACCCATCGCGGCCGTGCCCACGGACGGCCGCGCCAATGCATTGATACGGATCGACATGGAAGAACAGAAGCAGACGCCATCCACCCCGACGCCCAACGACGAAGCCAGCGCTGCCGCCGCGCAGGAGAACGCCGCGCCGGAGGCCGCCGCCGTGGAGGACGTGGCGGCCCAGCTGGCCGCCCTGGAAGCCAAGGCGCGTGAGCACTACGACATGTACATGCGCGCGGTCGCAGAAGGCGAGAACATCCGCCGCCGGGCGCAGGAAGACGTCGCCAAGGCGCACAAATTCGCCATCGAGAACTTCGCCGACAACCTGCTGCCGGTGATGGACAGCCTGCAGGCCGCGCTGGCTGACGGTTCCGGCGATATCGCCAAGCTGCGCGAAGGCGTCGAACTGACCGCGCGCCAGCTGGCCGCCGCGTTCGAACGCGGCAAGATCGTGGAACTGAACCCTGTTGGCGAGAAGTTCGACCCGCACCGCCACCAGGCCATTTCGATGGTGCCGGCCGACCAGGAACCCAACACCGTCGTCACGGTGCTGCAGCGCGGCTATACCATTGCCGACCGCGTGCTGCGCCCGGCGCTGGTGACGGTGGCGGCACCGAAGTAAGCCGGACCACTTGGCGGCTGATGTTGCGCCCGGTGCCGTTCAGGCCCGGGCGTTTTGCTTTTTTGCCCTTGCGGGAGCCAGTCATGTCAAGCGAATCGCCGTCCGCGGACCAGGCCGCGGCACCCCACCTCGACCACCGCGCCTTCGAGGCCTTCGGCATGCGCCAGGTTGACGACGCCAGCATCGACGCCGCGATTGCGCAGGCTGGCGATGCGCTGGTGTGCGTGTTCTTCTGGGGCGTGGATTGCTTCAATTGCGAGATGGCAAAGAAAGCCATGCTCGCCCATCCGGAGCCGATCCGGGCGCTGGGCCTGCACTGGCTGCATGCCAACGTCTATGAGCACCCCGCACTGGGCAAGCGCTTCGGCCTGCACGGCATCCCGGTGTTCATGTTCTTCCAGAACGGCAAGAAGCTGGGCCGCGCCACCGGATGGCATGGCCACGGCCAGTTTGCCGCCGCGGTTGCCAATGCCCGGCTGAAGGCGGGCGGCAAGCCGCTGGCGGGGTGAATCAGGCAAGCCAGACGGCATCAGGGGCTTAGCGCGACAGCGCGTAGCCGATGCGGAACTGCCAGGGCAGCTTGTGGTTGTAGTCGAGCAGGCTTTCGCCGTAGCCGACGAAGTAACCCGCCATCAGGTAGCCCGCGGTACCCGGCAGCAGCCGCGCCAACGGATAGGTGACCTGCGCATCGACGCTGCCGTACCACTTGCGCGTGCCCTTGCGCAGCGTGGCGGAAAACTCCCAGGAATCCGGACGCCCATATGCGATGCCCAGGTCCATATAGCCGCGGTAATGGGCGATGTCCGGGTTGTCGCCTTTCTCCACGTAGGCATAGAGCTTGGGTGCGACGCGCCAGTGCCAGTCGTTCTGGTCGCCGAAGTAGAACGTCGGCTTGACGAACACGGTGTTGATGCTGCGCGACTCGTCGCCGCTGCGGCCGTTGGACTCGTGCTCCACGCCGGCCGCCAGCGACAGCCGGCTGATGGCGCGGTTGCGCACGCCGGTATCGGACAGGTAGTAGAACAGGCTCGGGCGGTAGTTGGTGTCGCGGAACGGCTTGGACTGCTCCGACAGGTCCCACAGCGAGAACTGCGTGAAGCCCAGGTAGAGGTTGTCGAACAGGCTTTTCGATGCCGGGTCCTCGCCCTGGAAGATCCGGTACTTGAAGCTGAACTGGAACTTCGCGTTGGCGCCATCGTGCGCGCCGACGATGAAGTACATCGGGTCGTAGAACGACAGGCGCGCGCTGTCGCGCAGGTCCGCCGGCGCCGGGGCGGTGGCGCTCGCACTGGTCACCGGCGTGATGGGAACCGGGCTCGCCTCCGCGGCTTCGCCGGCAGGCCCGGGCGTGGCTGCGACCGCGGGCGGGGCGGTGGCCGCCTCGCCCGGCTGGGGCAGCCGGTTCAGCGTGACCAGCACCGGCGCGGCGTCGATGCCGGTCGCATCCAGCCGCACCTGGCCGCGCAACTGCGGCGGCAGGGTCGCGGTGTAGCGGATGGCGCGGTGCTCGCCGCGGCGCAGGTTGACCATGGCAGGTCCGGATACCTCGCGCCACAGTACCAGCCGTACCGGCGCCTGCATTTCGCTCGACGCGGTGACTTCCAGCGTATCGGGGATCCGGTAACGGCGCGTCGCGCCGTCGGCGCTGACCACCAGTGTCAGCGTCAGCGGCTGGTTGCCGTCGATCACGCGCGGCGGCTGCAGCAGCGCCACGCCGGCGTGGCCGGCCAGGGGCCAGGCCAGCGCCAGCGACAGGCAGAGGGGGGCAACGGCGCGGCTGGCAGGCGCCAGCCGGCGGGGCAGGGTCAATCGGGACATGATGCTGGGCACCGCGGGCGCGGCCTGAGCGGCGCGCGCGGCATTGGGAAATTTCGGAACCCGCAAAGCCTACCACGCGGTAGAAAACGGGTTGTGACGAAATGTACGCAGCCGGTCAGCGGCCGGCTGGAGTGGTGCGCTCAGCGCAGTGCGCGCCGGCGCACACTGTCGACGTATTGGTCGCCATCCGGTGGCAGGCCGCTGCGCTGTGCCTGCCACAACATCTCGCCCAGGCATTCCATCACCTGGTGCTGAGCCTCGTGCGGCGAATCGAGCCGGCGCGCCAGTGCCTCGTAAGCCTCGCGAATACCGCGCGGCTGGTCGACGGAAACCTGTTCCGAGATCGACAGGTGCATCGCCAGGTGCAGGAACGGGTTGGTCTGGCCTTGCTCGGGGGTGTAGTCCTGCGTCAGCGCGCCTTCGGTGTCGCGCAGCAGGTCGTGGTACTCGGGATGCTCGCCGATCCAGTCGACGGCAATGACTTCCAGCGGCGTCAGCACGCTGCCCGCGATCTGCTTCTGCCAGGCTTCGCAGAAGAAACGGCGGACTTCTTCTCGTGAGGGATTGAACATGGTGGCGCCATTGTAAACGAGGGGGGCGGCGAGCGCTGGCGAGCCTGCGGTGCCAAGTAGAATGCGGGATCGCCGACTTCCCGCCAGCTTCATGACAGTCTCCGCCTCCACCACCGCCCACGAACAGGCCCGCGCCAAGCTCACCGGGGTGCTGCTGATCGCGGTGTCGGCCAGCGCCTTCGGCGCCATGGCGATCTTTGCGCGCTTTGCCTATGCGGCCGGTGCCGACGTCTACGGCCTGCTGCTCGTACGTTTCGTGCTGGCGGCGGGGGCGCTGGCGTGGGTGATGCGCACGCGCGGCATCGGCCTGCCGCCGTGGCGGCGCGTGCTGGCACTGGCGGCGATGGGCGGCATCGGCTACGTCGGCCAGTCGTTCTGCTTTTTCAGTGCGCTGAACCATGCGCAGGCCAGCCTGGTGGCGCTCCTTCTGTACCTGTACCCGCTGTTCGTGACGATCCTGGCCGCGGTGTTCCTGAAAGAGCGGCTGACCACGGCGGCCGTGATCGCGCTGGTGCTGTGCTCGGTGGGGGCCGGACTGACCGTTGGCGGCGGCGAGGGTTCGCCGCTGGGCATCGCGCTCGGGCTGGCGGCGGCGGTGATCTATTCCGTCTACATCATCGTCGGCGCGCGCGTAACCGCCGGTGTCAACCCGATCGCGACCACCACGGTGATCTGCACCGCGGCCGCGCTGGTCTACGGCGCGGTCGGCCTGCTGCGCCTTGGCGCGGGTGTGCCGCCACAGTTCCCCGCCAGTGCCGGCGGCTGGCTGGCGCTGGCGGCGATCGCGCTGCTGTCGACGGTGCTGGCGATCCTGACCTTCTTCGCCGGGCTGCAACGGCTCGGCGCGGCGCAGGCCTCGATGCTGTCGACGCTCGAGCCGGTCGTCACCGTGCTGCTGGCGGCGTTGCTGCTGGGCGAGCATGTCGGCGGCACGCAGGCGCTTGGAGGCGGACTGATCCTGGCCGGCGTGCTATGGCTGACGCGGCGAAGCAGCGCGCCGACGCAGGCCCGCGGCGACATGCAAGAGAATTGAACGGATCGGTCAAAGACGCTGGCGCGGCACATCGTGGCCCTTGGGTAGAATCGCGGCTTCATACATTTCTTGGATAGGAAATAGCCGCATGTCCCAGATCGACCAAGCCGCGCTGGCGCAACTGTTCACCGAAGCCCGCACCCACAGCGTGTGGCAGGACCGGCACGTGGACGACGCCGTCCTGCACCAGGTCTATGAAGCGATGAAGTTCGGCCCGACCGCCGCCAACAGCGGCCCGGCCCGCATCGTTTTCGTCAAGAGCGCTGCCGAGAAGGCGCGGCTGGTGGATTGCGTGTCGGCCGGCAACGTCGAGAAGACCCGCTCCGCGCCGGTCACCGCGATCATCGCCTTCGACAAGGCCTTCCACGACCAGCTGCCGCGCCTGTTCCCGCATGCCGACGCGCGTGCCTGGTATGCCGGCAACGATGAGAAGATCGCCCGCGACGCCCTGATGAACAGCTCGCTGCAAGGCGGCTACTTCATCCTGGCCGCACGGGCGCTGGGCCTGGATTGCGGCCCGATGGGCGGTTTCGACGCCGACAAGGTCAACGCGGCCTTCTTCCCCGATGGCAAGTGGTCGGTCAACTTCCTGGTCAACCTGGGCTACGGCGTTGCCGACAAGGTGCATCCGCGCCTGCCGCGCCTGTCTTTCGACGAAGCTTGCCGCATCGTCTGAAGAGGCCGCGCGCCAGTGGCGCCGGGAATAGAAAAAGCGACCCATGGGGTCGCTTTTTTTTTGTGGCGCGCCGCAATCTCAGGCAGTCCATTCCTGGACGGGATTGCAGGCGAGGTAACGGCCGGGCTCGGCAATGCCGAGCCGTGCACGGGCAGCTTCGAGCGGTTCGTGCAACAGTCTTTCGTAGTCCTCGCCGAGCAGCCATCCGGCGCGGCGCCCCAGCCGGTAGCCCTCCAGCACGGCGCGCGCAAAGGCCAGGCTGCCAGTCACGCGCAGGCTCTTGAGCGATGCCGCGATGGCGATGAACGCCCATCCCTTGCCGCCGGTCTGCGCATAGCTGAATGCCACCAGCGCGGCTTCGCCCAGGCTTTCGTCGGCCCGATAGCCGGTGAGCACATGCCAGATGTCGTGGATATCGCGGGTACGCCGGCCGAACCACAGGTAGGCGTCCTCGATCACAGGCTCCTGGTCGAGGTTCGAGACCTTGGCCAGGCCGTCCGCGCTGTAGCCGGTCTTTTCCAGGAACGCGCGATAGGCCGCGCCGACCGTGCCCGGTGCGAAGCTGGCGACATAGGCAGGATCGGACAGGCGCTCGGCCAGTTCGATGCGCTGGTAGACCATGCGCCTGCCATCGTGCGTGCGCAGCAGGCGGCTGAAGTTGCGCGGCATTGACGGGCCGTTCAGCGCGCGCATGATGCGGAACACCTGCTCGGTGTCGTTGCCGTTCGCGAGCAGCTTGCGCACGGCCCTGAACGCGGTGAAGACATCCTGCTTGTAGGGATTGGAGGCGGTCGGGGTGGCCATGGCAGGAGCTCCGTGAGTCAGGCGAATTGCGCCGGGGCCGCGCTCGGGAAATGCAGCGGCGCGGCGGCGTCGCGCACAAAGTCGACGCAGGTGTCGATGGCGGTCACCGGCAGCATATGGCCGCCGTCTACCAGTGTCAGCGTGGCGCCAGGCACCCTGGCAACCAGCGCTTCGCCATGCTCGGCAAAGTCGAGGATACGGTCATCGCGGCCGTACAGCACGCTCACCGGCACGCGCAGCGAGCCATAATGCGGCAGCATCGCCGGCAGGCTCTTCGCGG
Organism: Cupriavidus oxalaticus; assembly: GCF_038900635.1. Lineage (GTDB taxonomy): Bacteria > Pseudomonadota > Gammaproteobacteria > Burkholderiales > Burkholderiaceae > Cupriavidus > Cupriavidus oxalaticus_B. The sequence continues at coordinate 55,093 of NZ_JAYMRX010000003.1, forward strand.
CACCGATCAGGTCTTCGGAAGCGGCGAGGAAATGCGATGGCCGCAGCGCCAGCAGGCCGCCGCCCCGCGTCGGGAAGTCGAGCGGGAACGGGTCGGGACCGAACACGACATCCATGACCTCTTCCCGGCGCCGTTCCGACATCGGCACCACCAGCGTCCACGCCAGCACCCGGCGCAACGCGCCAGGCAGGGTCATCGCCTGGAATACCGGCGAAATCGCCTTGGGCGGATGGGTGAGCGGCGCAATCAGCGCCAGGCCGCCGACGCGCTCGGGGTGATGGATGGCAAGTGCCAGTGCGATCGCGCCGCCAAGCGAGTGGCCGACCACCAGCGGTTTCTCCAACCCGAGCTGGTCGCACAGCGCCGCGAGCGCATCGGCCTGTGCCGGCAGATCCGCTGCGGTGCCTGCAGCGCGCGTCGAGTGGCCCGCGCCGGGGCGGTCGACGGCGATCACGCGGAAGTGGCGGGCGAGCGGTTCAATCATGCCGTAGCCAAAATTCTCCAGTTGTCCGGACAGGCCGTGCACCAGCAGCACGGCGGGACCCTGGCCGCGCTCGACCACGTGCAGCCGCGCGCCGGGCACATCGACAAGGCGTCCACGCGGCGGCAGTGCCGCCTCGATGCGCCGGACGGTGCGCAACGTGTACAGCCATAGCGCGGCGCCCAGCACCACAAGCAGCCCGATCAGCAAAGCAGCAATAGTCAGGGCGATGGTCACGATTGCACCTCGCTGGCGGCGACTGCCGGCACGGAATTGGCTTCTTCTGAGCCCTGGCTGTCGCGATGGGGGCGGCCAGCCTGGGTGGAGGAAGGCGGGACATCGAACTGCAGCACGCCGTCGGCGATGCGCCCGTGCCGGATCGTCAGCATGTCTTTCAGGTAGTTCTGATAGACGCGCCAGGGCTTGTGGTCGCCTTGGCGGGGCAGCACGGTGGCGGCGCGTTGCACATAACCCGAAGTGAAATCCAGGAATGGCGCGGGTTGCATGCCGGCGGGCGCGCGCGGCACTGCGACACGGTGCCCATGGCGGTCCATATGCCGCAGCAGGCGGCAGGCGTACTCGGCGGTGAGGTCGGCCTTGAGCGTCCACGAGGCGTTGGTGTAGCCGAAGGCGAGCACCAGGTTGGGCACGTCGCTCAGCATCGTCCCCTTGTACGCGAACGATTCGGCGGGGTGGCGCGGCTCGCCGTCGACGCTGACCGCGATGTCGCCCAGCATGTTCAGCTTCAACCCGGTGGCCACGACCACGATATCCGCGGCGAGCGTCTTGCCGCTGGCCAGCACGATGCCGTCTTCGGTGAACCGTTCGATGGTATCGGTCTCGACCGTGGCGCGGCCGTCGCGGATGGCGCCGAACAGGTCGCCGTCGGGCACCAGGCACAGGCGCTGGTCCCACGGGTTGTAGCGGGGCGTGAGATGCGTCGCGACGTCGAAGCCCGGCGCCAGTTGCGCCGCCGCCATGCCGATCAGCTTTTCCCGGGTGCGCTCCGGCCGCCGCCGCGCCAGCTGGAAGAACATCATGCCGAGCAGCACGTTCTTCCAGCGCGTGGCGCCGTAGGCCAGCCGCTCGGGAAGCAGCCGGCGCAGCTTGTGGGCGATCGCGTCCTCGGCGGGGCGCGTCACGATGTAGGTAGGCGAGCGTTGCAGCATGGTCACGTGCGCGGCGCGTCTGGCCATCTCCGGCACCAGCGTGACCGCCGTGGCGCCGCTGCCGATCACCACCACGCGCTTGCCGCCATAGTCGAGCGATTCGTCCCAGAACTGCGGATGCAGGATGCGGCCGCGAAAGCGCTCCTCGTCGTCAAACGCCGGGCGGTGGCCTTCGGCGTAGTTGTAATAGCCGGCGCAGACATAGAGCAGGCGGGCGCGCAGGCGCAGACGGCTGTGATCCGCCGTGCGCTCGGCCTCGACCGTCCAGCAGGCCGTGGCGCTGTCCCACGCGGCACTGACGACCCTGTGGCCGAAGCGGATATGCGGGGTGATGCCGGCTTCCTCGGCGGTCTCGCGGATATAGGCCCGGATCGACGGCCCGTCGGCAATGGCCTTGGCGCCACGCCACGGCTTGAAGCGGTAGCCCAGCGTGTACATGTCCGAGTCGGAGCGGATGCCGGGGTAGCGGAACAGGTCCCAGGTGCCGCCGATGGCATCGCGGGCTTCCAGGATGGCGTAGCGCTTGCCAGGGCAGCGCATCTGCAGGTGGCGCGCGGCGCCGATGCCGGACAGGCCGGCGCCTACGATCAGGACATCCAGGACGGCATCATCGGGACGGGGTGCGGTCATGTCAGGCATCCGGGGCGAGTGGCGCTTCTGACAACATAGGTTGTCAGAAGCGATAAGACAAGGCATCTGACAATAGGGAATGTCATACTGGCGCACATGACCACCGAGCTCACCCCCGCACGCCGCTACCGCGGCGCCGAAGCCGAAGAACGGCGCGCCCAGCGCCGGGGCCAGCTGATTGCCGCGGCGGTGCAGGTCTATGGCGAACGTGGTTACCAGAACGCCACGGTCAAGGCCGTATGCGAGGCCGCAGGCCTGACCGAGCGTTATTTCTACGAGTCATTCGCCAACAGCGAGGCGCTGCTGCTGGCGTCGTTCCAGGCCGTCACCCACCGTTTGCTGCAGACTCTGGCACGCGCCGGTGAGGCGGCAGGCGGCGACGGCCCCAACCGGGCGCTGGCGATGCTGCGCGCCTATTTCGGCGCCTTGCAGTCCGAGCCGCGTTCGGCAAGGGTGTTCCTGGTGGAGATCCGCGGCGTCAGCAAGCTGGTCGATGGCGCGCTGGCGGATTCGCTGAGCGAGTTCGGCGGCCTGCTGGCGCAGGCGCTGCTGCCGCCGGGCCGCAGCCTCGATCCGTTGCTGACCGCGGGCGTGGCGGGTGGGGTTATCCATGTCGCCCTGCGCTGGATCGGACAGGGCTACACGCCCGACGTCGAAGTGGTGGCGCGCACGGCGCTGCAGCTGGCCATGGTGCTGGCGCGCGAGCCGCAGTAAGGCCCGCCGCCAGGGCGCTTACAACTGCGGCGCTTCCGTCTTTTCCCTGAATTCGCACAGCGGCTCGATCACGCAGTGCCAGCATTCGGGCTTTCGCGCCTTGCAAACGTAGCGGCCGTGCAGGATCAGCCAGTGGTGCGCATCGTGCAGGAATTCATGCGGCACGCACTTTAGCAGCTTCTGCTCGACCACCTGCACGTTCGTGCCGGGCGCCAGCCCGGTGCGGTTCGCGACCCGGAAGATATGCGTATCGACCGCAATGGTGGGCTCGCCAAAAGCAGTATTGAGGACCACGTTGGCGGTCTTGCGGCCAACGCCTGGCAGCGCTTCCAGCGCTTCGCGGTCGGGCGGCACCTTGCCGCCATGCCGCTCGACCAGGATGCGGCAGGTCTCGATCACATGCCTGGCCTTGGTCTTGTACAGGCCGATGGTCTTGATGTATTCGCTCAGCCCGGCCTCGCCGAGGTCGAGCATCTGCTGCGGCGTGTGCGCGACCGGGAACAGCCGGCGCGTGGCCTTGTTGACGCCGACGTCGGTGGCCTGCGCCGACAGCAGCACGGCAATCAGCAGCTCGAACGGCGAACTGTATTCCAGTTCAGTGGCCGGGGCCGGGTTGACTTCGCGCAGCGTCTCGAAAATGGCACGGCACTTGGCGGCGTTCATTGCTGTTGTTCCGGGTCGGGTTTGGCGTCGGGGTCGACGGCCGGCTCGGTCAGGCCGGCGCGCGCACGGCGCGCTTCGGCGGCATCGATCTGCGCCTGAACTGCGGGCGAGACGTTTTCGGTATTGCGCGGCCGCGCGGCCTGCTGCTTCTGGCGGGCGCGCTCGATCGCAGCCTGGATGATGGCGCGCTTGCGTTCCTGCGCGGCGCGCTCGGCGTCGTCTTGCGGGGCTTCGGCCTGCACCGCGGCCAGCTTGGCCGCGGCCTTGGCGGCCAGGCGTGCCTCGTTTTCCTCGCGCTCGCGCACCAGCCGGGCCTGGCGCGCCAGGTAGCGCGCGTGCGCAGCGTCGGCCTGGGCCGGCGACCAGGCGTCCCAGCCGGTGCGGTCGCCGGTGACCGGGATCATGGCAATGCAGTCGACCGGGCAGGGCGCCACACACAGGTCGCAGCCGGTACACAGTTCGGGGATCACCGTATGCATCTGCTTGGCGGCACCGGCGATGGCATCGACCGGGCATGCCTGGATGCAAAGGGTGCATCCGATGCACAGGCTCTCGTCGATCAGTGCGACCGCGCGCGACTGCTCGGTGCCGCGTTCGGGGTCGAGCGGCAAGGGTTCGACGCCGAGCGCCCCGGCCAGCCGGCGCACGCCTTCCGCGCCGCCCGGCGGGCAGCGGTTGCAGGCCGCTTCGCCGGCGGCCATGGCCTCGGCATAGGGACGGCAGCCGTTGAATCCGCATTTGGTGCACTGGGTCTGGGGCAGCAACGCCTCGATGCGGTCGGCAAGGGACTTGACGGCGGGATTCACGACAACAGGCTGGAATTCAGGAGACAAACCGGATCAGGACAGGACTGGACGTTTATGGGGTGGCGCTGTGCGTGCTTTGCGACATAACTGCGGCCCCGGAAACACCCGGCGGGGCTGCGCCGGCGCACAATACTCCGGCGTAACCGTCGCCGGAGGGCCTCAGCGGCCCAATCGGGCTTCTTCGAGCCCTCGCGCCGCAAGGATTATCCCCGATTTCGCCGATGGACAGAAACGGCGATGATGCGCGTCGCGCATCCGGACTGCCGCATTCCGGCGTGTGCCATAATCCGCGCAACGATCGACCTGCCATCCATGTCAACAGAGACCAAGACCAAACGCGACCCCGAAGGGACGCGCCGACGCATCCTCGCTGCGGCCACCGAGGAATTCGCCAAGGGTGGTCTGGCCGGCGCCCGCGTCGACCAGATTGCCCGGCGCGCGGAGACCAATGAACGCATGCTGTATTACTACTACGGCAGCAAGGAGGGGCTGTTCCTCGCCGTGCTGGAAAAGCAGTACGCCGAATTCCGCGCCGCTGAAGAAAAGCTGCACCTGGTCGACGAAGATCCGATCGCTGGCGTGCGCACGCTGGCCCGTTTCGTCTGGGACTGGTACTACGAGCATCCCGAGTTCATCCGCCTGATCAACAGCGAGAACCTGCACGAAGCCCGCCACCTTAAGAAATCCGCGCAGCTGCAGCAGCTGATCAACCCGGTCGTGGATGTGCTGGCCGACGTGATCCACAGAGGCCAGCAGCAGGGGGTGTTCCGCGACAATATCGACGTGCCGCAGTTCTATCTGACGATCTCGGCGCTGGGCTACTACGTGCTGTCCAACCGCTACACGATCAGCGCCGTGACCGGGCGCGACGTGGCTTCGCTACATGAGCACGAGCGCTTTGCCGAGCTGCATACCGAGATGCTGCTCTGCTACCTGAAGCGCTCCTGCTGTCCCGAGAGCGCACCCTGAAAAGAAACGCCCGCGATCGCGGGCGTTGTCTTGTCTGCGGCAGTGTTATTTCGCCGCTGGCTGGTGGTACTTGCGGATGAAATCGCGCAGGTCCGGATAGATGTTCTCGCGCCAGCGCCGGCCCGAGAAAATCCCGTAGTGGCCGCAACGCGGCGCGGTCACGTGCTGCTTGCGGTTTTCCGGGATGCCGCTGCACAGGTCGTGCGCGGCTGCGGTCTGGCCCGCGCCCGAGATATCGTCCAGTTCGCCTTCCACCGTCATCAGCGCGGTGCTCTTGATATCCTGCGGCCGCACTGGCTTGCCGTCGATGGCCCACGTGCCGTTGGCCAGGCGGAATTCCTGGAACACTTCGCGGATGGTGTCGAGATAATACTCGGCAGCCATGTCCAGCACCGCGTTGTACTCGTCGTAGAAGCGCACATGCGCCTCGGCGTCGTCGGCATCGCCTTCGACCAGGCTCAGGTAATAGTCATAGTGCGAGGACAGGTGCCGGTCCGGGTTCATCGCCACGAACCCGGCATGCTGCAGGAAGCCCGGGTACACGCGGCGGCCGTGGCCGGGGTAGTTGGCCGGCACGGTGTAGATGACGTTGTTCTCGAACCACTCGAACGACTTGTTGGTGGCCAGCGAGTTGACGGCGGTCGGGCTCTTGCGGGCATCGATCGGGCCACCCATCATGGTCATGGTGCGCGGCGTGGTCTCGCCGGCGGAAGCCATCAGCGAGATCGCGGCCAGCACCGGCACGGTCGGCTGGCACACCGAAATCACATGCAGGTTTTCGGCGCCGATATGGCGGATGAATTCCTGGATGTAGTAGATGTAGTCCGACAGGTGGAAGGCGCCATCTTCAATCGGCACCATGCGCGCGTCGATCCAGTCGGTCACGTAGACCTTGTGGTCCTGCAGCAGCGTGCGCACGGTGTCGCGCAGCAACGTGGCATGGTGGCCCGACAGCGGCGCGCACACCAGCACCACCGGCTCGTCCTTCAGCAGCTTGATGGTTTCGGGATCGTCGGCATAGCGCTTGAAGCGCAGCAGCTTGCAGAACGGCTTTTCCAGCACGGACTGCTCGACGATGGGGATGTCGCGGCCGTTGGAGCGCACCGACTTGATGTCGAATCCCGGCTTTTCGTATTCCTTGCCGAGCCGGTACAGCAGTTCGTAGCCCGCCGCAAGCCGGGGGGCGCCGGGCACCAGCGACATCGGGCTGAGGGGATTGGTGAATGTCTTGGCGGTCGCCTGGGCCCATGCGGTGAGCGGATGCAGGATCGAGCGCTGGAACTCATGCAATTGGTAGAGCATGCCGTTTCTGCCTGTAATACTTTTGGTCACGTACCACCAAGTACTAATGTACTGACAATACACCTGGGATCGTCGCAGATTATGCCCGGTATCGAACGGTCGTGCTAACGATCTTGCTTTGCAGCATATACCTTAAGGTACTTCCCTATCTGCGGAACACAATAAGGCATTGGCCTGATTTTTGGATGACACTGTCGTTCAAGACTGAAAACAAATGCAAAAAGCGGCCGAGGCCGCTTTTTTTATGACGCTTTGTGATGTTTGCGTCAGTTGACATGCGTTGGCGCCCGTTGCCGTGCAGCAACGCTGCCGGCTTACATTACCGCTGCGATCGCATCAACCACCGCATCGATGTTGCGGCTGTTCAACGCCGCCACGCAGATGCGGCCAGTGCCGACGGCGTAGATGCCGTGCTCGTTGCGCAGGCGGTCCACCTGGGCCGAGGTCAGGCCAGAGTACGAGAACATGCCGCGCTGCGCCTTGACGAAGGAGAAGTCGCCCGGCACGCCCTTGGCGGCCAGCTTGTCCACCAGCGCATGGCGCATCAGCTTGATGCGGTCGCGCATCTCGGCCAGCTCTTCTTCCCACATGGCGCGCAGTTCCGGGCTGTTCAGCACGGTGGCGACCACGGTGCCGCCGTGCGTCGGCGGGTTGGAGTAGTTGGTGCGGATCACGCGCTTGACCTGCGACATCACGCGCTGGGCTTCTTCCTTGCCGGTGGTGACGATCGACAGCGCGCCGACGCGCTCGCCGTACAGCGAGAAGCTCTTCGAGAATGAGCTCGACACGAAGAACGGCAGGCCCGAGTCGGCGAACAGGCGCACGGCGGCACCGTCGGCGTCGATGCCGTCGGCGAAGCCCTGGTAGGCCATGTCCAGGAACGGGATCAGGTTGCGTTCCTTGACCAGTTCAACCACTTGCTTCCACTGCTCGGCCGACAGGTCGACACCGGTCGGGTTGTGGCAGCAGGCGTGCAGCACGACGATGGTGTTGGCCGGGTACGACTTCAGCGATTCCACCATGCCGGCGAAGTTCAGGCCGTGGCTGGCAGCGTCGTAGTAGGCGTAGTTGACCACCGGGAAACCGGCGGCTTCAAACAGCGCGCGGTGGTTTTCCCAGCTCGGGTCGCTGATGGCGACCTTGGCGTCCGGATACAGGCGCTTGAGGAAGTCGGCGCCGATCTTCAGCGCGCCGGTGCCGCCCAGTGCCTGGGCCGTCACCACGCGGCCTTCAGTGATCAGCGGCGATTCCTTGCCGAACAGCAGTGTCTGCACGGCCTGGTCATAGGCGGCGATGCCTTCGATCGGCAGGTAGCCACGCGGGGTGGCGGTGGTCAGACGGGCTTTTTCTGCCTCCTGGACGGCGCGCAGCAGGGGGATTTTCCCTTCGTCGGTGAAGTACACGCCAACGCCCAGGTTGACCTTGGTGGCGCGGGTGTCGGCATTGAAGGCTTCGTTGAGGCCCAGGATCGGGTCACGCGGGGCCATCTCGACGGCAGAAAACAAACTCATTTGGAATCTCGTGGTCGGCAATGAAAGAAAACGGGAAGGCGTAGAATGCTCCGGACTGCGCTGCGGCTGGCAAGCCCCGTTCCGTTCTGGGCGGAATCGGCCCCACGCCGTTGGAAACGGCTTGAAGGCGGCTTGAAGCGGGGGGCTGTCAACCCCAAGATTCTAGCGTATCCGCCCGTTTTCCTGAGGTTTTTCCCTAATCTCGCCATCACTTCTTTCGTTACTTCTTTATTACCTCTGCCCCTATTCCGCCCCCTATGTCGAACCTTGCAGAAGCCGCGCCGGCCCTGGATGAAAGCAAATTCGTCACATTTCCCGGCTCCCCGTTCCAGCTGTACCAGCCGTTCGCGCCCGCCGGGGACCAGCCGGAAGCGATCCGCCAGCTGGTGGAGGGGGTGGACGACGGCCTGTCGTACCAGACACTGTTGGGCGTGACCGGGTCAGGCAAGACCTTCACCATGGCCAACGTGATCGCCCGGATGGGACGGCCGGCGATCGTGTTCGCGCCCAACAAGACGCTGGCGGCCCAGCTATATGCCGAATTCCGCGAGTTCTTCCCGCGCAATGCGGTCGAGTACTTCGTCAGCTACTACGACTACTACCAGCCCGAGGCCTACGTCCCGCAGCGCGACCTGTTCATCGAGAAGGACTCGTCGATTAACGAGCATATCGAGCAGATGCGGCTGTCGGCGACCAAGAGCCTGCTGGAGCGCCGCGACACGGTGATCGTGGCGACGGTCTCGGCGATCTATGGTATCGGCAACCCGAACGAATACCACCAGATGATTCTCACTTTGCGGGCCGGCGACAAGATCAGCCAGCGCGACGTGATCGCGCGCCTGATTGCCATGCAGTACACCCGCAACGAGACCGATTTCCAGCGCGGCACGTTCCGCGTGCGCGGCGACACCATCGACATCTTCCCGGCGGAACACGCCGAGATGGCGGTGCGGCTGGAGATGTTCGACGACGAAGTGGAATCGCTGCAATTCTTCGATCCGCTGACCGGCCGCGTGAAACAGAAGATCCCGCGCTTCACGGTCTATCCGTCGAGCCACTATGTGACGCCGCGCGAGACCGTGCTGCGCGCAATCGAGGCGATCAAGGACGAGCTGCGCGAGCGGCTGGAGTTCTTCCACAAGGAGAACCGGCTGGTCGAGGCGCAGCGGCTGGAGCAGCGTACCCGCTTCGATCTCGAAATGCTCTCCGAACTGGGCTTCTGCAAGGGCATCGAGAACTATTCGCGCCACCTGTCGGGCGCGCGCCCGGGCGAGCCGCCGCCGACGCTGGTCGACTACCTGCCGTCCGATGCACTGATGTTCCTGGACGAGTCGCACGTGCTGATCGGCCAGCTCAACGGCATGTACAACGGCGACCGCGCGCGCAAGACCACGCTGGTGGAGTACGGCTTCCGGCTGCCGTCGGCGCTGGACAACCGCCCGCTCAAGTTCGACGAGTTCGAGCGCAAGATGCGCCAGGTGATGTTCGTCACGGCGACGCCCGCGCAGTTCGAGCGGGAGCATGCCGGACAGGTGGTGGAGCAGGTGGTGCGCCCGACCGGGCTGGTCGACCCGACCATCATCGTGCGCCCGGCGACCACGCAGGTGGACGACCTGCTGTCGGAAATCCACGCGCGCGTGGAGGTCAACGAACGCGTGCTGGTGACCACACTGACCAAGCGCATGGCCGAGCAATTGACCGAGTTCCTGTCCGAGAACGGCGTCAAGGTGCGCTACCTGCACTCGGATATCGATACGGTGGAGCGCGTCGAAATCATCCGCGACCTGCGCCTGGGCACCTTCGATGTGCTGGTCGGCATCAACCTGCTGCGCGAGGGGCTGGATATCCCCGAAGTCTCGCTGGTGGCGATCCTGGACGCGGACAAGGAAGGCTTCCTGCGCGCAGAGCGCTCGCTGATCCAGACCATCGGCCGTGCCGCGCGCAACGTCAATGGCACCGCCATCCTGTATGCCGACCGCATGACCGACTCGATGCAGAAGGCCATCAGCGAGACCGAGCGCCGCCGCGCCAAGCAGATGGCCTTCAACGAGGCCAACGGCATCGTTCCGCGCGGCGTGGTCAAGCGCATCAAGGACATCATCGACGGCGTCTACAACGCCAGCGACGCCAAGGCCGAGCTGCAGGCCGCGCAGGAGCAGGCGCGCTACGAGGACATGAGCGAGAAGCAGGTGTCGAAGGAGATCAAGCGGCTGGAAAAGCTCATGCTCGACCATGCCCGCAACCTGGAGTTCGAGCAGGCGGCACAGGTGCGCGACCAACTGGCCAAGCTCAAGGCGCAGGTGTTCGGCGCCAGCGGCGAGGGTGCGCTGCCGCCGGCGTGAGTCCGGCAGCGGCGCTGGAGCGCGCCGCGGCTGGCCTATAGTGAAAAGCGTCATGACCGATCCCGGAGACGCATCATGGTGAAGCTAGGCCTGTGGGTGCCGCTGGAGGCGCGACCCGGCAAGGAGCAGGAAGTCGAGCAGTTCCTGCGCGACGGACTGGCGCTGGTGCAGCAGGAAACCGGCACCGCGGCCTGGTTCGCGCTGCGGCTGGGGCCGTCGATGTTCGGCATCTTCGATGCCTTTGCCGACGAGTCCGCGCGCGAGGCGCATCTGGCCGGCAAGGTTGCCGCCGCGCTGATGGCCAGGGCGCCGGAGCTGTTCATGGGTACGCCGCCGATCCAGAAGCTGGAGGTGCTGGCGGCCAAGTTGCCGGCGTGAGCCGGGCGCAAGGAGCTGCCATGGAACGCCAGTTCGAGTATGGGGGCTATCTGGTCGTGGCCAGCGCGGTGCCCAATGCCGCAGGGGGCTTTGCCGGGCAGATGCGCATTGCCGATGCCTTTGGCGAGCCGGCCGGGCCGACCTACGAAGCTATCGCCGGCGATGCGCCCACGCAGGAGGCGGCCGTTGCGCTGGCCGAGGCCGCGGCGATGCGAGCCATCGATGCCGGCGAGGTCAACTAGCCGCGATCCTGTCCCATTTCCCGAGGAGAACACACAATGACCGAAGTCGGCGAGTGGAAGAAGAAGGTCTATGAAACCCACGAGGTGCAGGTCCAGGTCAAGCAACGCTCGCAAAGCGAATGGTCGTACACGGTGCGTGTCTGCCGCCCGGGGACCAATATCCGCGCCGCCGGCACGCTGTCCGAGACCTCGCTCATCACCGATCATTTCAAATCCGCCGAAGCCGCCTTGGTGGCAGGGTTTGCGCACGGCGAGCGCCTGGCCAAACAACTCGCCTAGGCAGGGCCTGGCGCCGCGGGGCGGGCCAGAGGGCGTTAGCGGTCTGTCCCGGGCAGGCGGTTAGAATTGCGCCTCCCCGTAACACCGGGCAGGCCAGCGGGCAGGGGCTCGGGCGCCGTGCCTTGGCCCCGCTTGCGCTCACTCCAGCCCCGGCTGACAGACCGATCAATGAAGAAATACGCCATTCTGATGTGTTGCATGGGCAACATCTGCCGCTCGCCGACGGCGGAGGGGGTGCTGCGCGCCAAGCTCGCCGCGGCGGGGCTGGAGCAACTGGTCGAACTGGACTCGGCCGGCACCCATGAGTACCACCTGGGCCGCGCGCCCGATCCGCGCACCCAGCGCGCCGCGCTGCGCCGCGGCTACGACCTGTCGGCGCTGCGCGCGCGCAAGGTCGGCCTGCCTGACTTCGACCGCTTCGACCTGATCCTGGCGATGGACCGCGAAAACCTCGCCGGCCTGACCCGGCTGCATCCCGACGCGGGCGACAAGTTGCGCCTGCTGATGAGCTTCGCCACGCGCCACGACGCCGAAGAAGTGCCCGATCCGTACTACGGCGAGGGCGACGGCTTCGAGCGCGTGCTCGACTACGTCGAGGATGCCTGCGACGGGCTGATCGCAATGCTTCGCCAGCGCCTGCAAGCCCCCGCCGGCTGAGCCGGCACCCGCGCGCATCCCTTCGCGGCCCGCGCCGCGACGCCACCGGCGCCGCGGCCGGCGGCCCGATCCCACCAGATTTCCATGCCTCGTACCCTGTTCCGCAAATGGCGCGAATCGCGCAATGCCAGCCTGCAACTCGACGCCATCCTGGCCGCGGCCGACCCCGAGGCGCCGCTGGTCGAGCGCAACCGCTGGCTGGTCGAGCTGGGCTACTGGATACGCCGTGACGGCAGCGTCAGCGCGAATGCCGAGGAGCCCGCCGCTGACCGCAGCCATCCCCAGCACGTACGGCTGCGCTACCTGCTGCAGGTGCTGGAGCGCCACCCCGACTGGGCCGAGCGCTTCGCGCTGACGATGCGCAGCATCGTGCGCGACAACGACCCCACCGGCCTGTTCTGCGACACCGGCGTGTCCCTGCACCCCGGCTTCGTCAGCGAGATGGTGAGCCGGCTGCAGAACCGCTTCCTGCCGCCGCCGCTCAACCGCGACGACATGGCCGGACTGTTCGCGCTGGTGTTCGTCGGCGACGAGGACGCTGAATGGGTGGAAGCCATCGACGACGAGCTGGTGGCGCGGCTCTCGCGCGTGCTGCAGCAAGGCAGCGAGGCCGTCGGCGGCATGGCCAACTACCGCGCCGCGCTGGGCCAGACGCTGGCGACCAGCATCGCGGTGCTGGTCAGCCAGGTGCGCGCTACCGGGCTGAGCCAGGCGATCCGCTCGCGGTTGCGCGGGCGCGTGGAAGACACGCCGTTTTTCCAGCTGGACGCCGCGGTAGAAGCGCTGCGCGTGGATGGCCTGCAGCACGGCGACGAAAGCTTCGGCCAGCGCCTGAACTATTTCCGGGCGCTGCTGGATGGCTGCCACGATGCCGCGCGGCAGGTCTACCAGGACCTGGAGGAGAACGGCGTGTCGATCGAGGTGGTGTTCCAGATCGAACGCATGAAGGTGCAACTGCAGCGCATCGAGCTGCTGCTGGCGGTCTGGGTCGAACCCGGCCGGCCCGGCATGCATCCGCACCTGGTGGCGGAGCTGATCCGCTCGACGCAGGCGCGCCGCAGCTTGTCGCACCTGGCGGGCAGCTCGTTCGCGCAACTGGCGCGCAAGGTGGTGGAGCGCTCGGCCGAGACCGGCGAACACTACATCACGCGCGACCGCAAGGAATACGCCGAGCTGGTGCGCGCGGCAGCGGGCGGCGGCCTGATCACCGTCGCCACGGTGTACCTGAAATTCGTGATCTACGGCCTGCACCTGGACAAGTTCAGCGAAGGCCTGCTGGCCTCGTTCAACTATGCGGGCAGCTTCCTCGCCATCCACTTCGCGCACTTCACGCTGGCGACCAAGCAACCGGCGATGACCGGACCGGCCCTGGCGCACCGGCTCGATGGGGTGGGGCGTCCGGAAGGGCGCGAGATCTTTGTCGACGACACCATCGCCATGATCCGCTCCAACGCGGCGGCGATCGTCGGCAACCTGGCGGTGGTGTTTCCGGTGGCGCTGGCCATCCAGTGGCTCGCGCACAAGCTGCTGGGCGCCAACCTGATCACCCCGGCCAAGGCCATCGCCACCATCGAGTCGTTCTCGATCCTGGGGCCGACGCCGTTCTACGCCGTCTTTACCGGCGTGCTGCTGTGGCTGTCGAGCCTGATCGCCGGCTGGGCCGACAACTGGTTCGCGCTGCACCGCGTGCACGACGTGATGGCCTACAACCGCCGCCTGCACTTTGTTCTGGGCGCGCGCGGCGCAACGCGCCTGGCGGATTTCTGGAAGAGCAACCTGTCGGGCATCGTCGCCAACGTGTCGCTGGGCTTCCTGCTGGGCCTGGGGCCGGAGATCCTGAGCTTCTTCGGGCCGCATATGGAAGTGTGCCATGTGACGCTGTCGACCGGCTCGGTCGGCACCGCGATCGGCGTGCTCGGGCTGGATGCGCTGCGCATGCCGTCGCTGTGGCTGGCGGTGGCCGGGATCGCACTGATGGGGGTGCTGAACGTTGGCGTCAGCTTTGCGCTGGCCTTCAATATGGCGTTGCGATCACGCAATTTGCGGCGGGTGGACCGCGCGGACCTGAGCGCCGCCGTGCGGCGGCGCATCCTGAAACACCCGCTCTCGCTGGTGATGCCGCCGCGCGCGGCAAGGCCGGAGACGGCTGCCGGCGAGCGCAGCGCTTGATGCGCTGCGGCAGGGGTAGTTGACTGAATTAGTCGGGTACCTTTATACTTGACGGAAACGATCAAGTATTCGCTTTACCCCCAGAGCCCTGCACCATGAGACTGACCACCAAAGGCCGCTTCGCGGTCACTGCGATGATCGACCTGGCCATGCGCCAGGATCAGGGACCGGTGACGCTCGCCGGCATCAGCCAGCGCCAGAAGATCTCGCTGTCCTACCTGGAACAGCTGTTCGGCAAGCTGCGCCGGCATGAGATTGTCGAAAGCGTGCGCGGTCCGGGCGGTGGCTACAGCCTGGCGCGCAAGGCCGAAGACGTCACGGTGGCGGACATCATCATCGCCGTCGACGAGCCGCTGGACGCCACCCAGTGCGGCGGAAAGGGTAATTGTAACGGAGATGACGGCTCCGGGCGTTGCATGACCCACGAACTGTGGGCAACGCTGAACCAGAAGATGGTCGAGTACCTCGACTCCGTCTCCCTCAAGAACCTGGTCGACCAGCAGCGCGCCCGCCAGCCGGCGGTGCTGCACGACATGCGCGAAGAAGCCGCGCAGCCGGCCGCCGCCGCGGCGCGTGGCAAGGCCGACAAGCAGGAAAAGCCGGTCCGGGCGAGGGTGGTGAATTCAGTATTCAGCCTGGCGCAGTCCTGAACGTCTACCAAGGCACGCGGCAGGCAACGACAGTAATCAGCGATACAGCGGTCCCTAAAAGGCAGTCATAACGATGAGCACCCCACATTTCCCCATCTACATGGATTACTCGGCCACCACGCCGGTGGACCCGCGCGTGGCGGACAAGATGATTCCGTACCTGCGCGAGCAGTTCGGCAACCCCGCCTCGCGCAGCCATGCGTACGGCTGGGACGCGGAGCGCGCGGTGGAAGAAGCGCGTGAGCAGGTTGCCGCACTGGTCGGCGCCGACCCGCGCGAGATCGTGTGGACGTCGGGTGCGACCGAATCGGACAACCTGGCAATCAAGGGTGCCGCGAACTTCTATTCGGGCAAGGGCAAGCACATCATCACCCTGAAGACCGAGCACAAGGCCGTGCTCGACACCACGCGCGAACTGGAGCGCCAGGGCTTCGAGGTGACCTACCTGGACGTGAAGGATAACGGCCTGCTCGACATGGACGTGTTCAAGCAGGCGCTGCGCCCGGACACGATCCTGGTGTCGGTGATGCTGGTCAACAACGAGATCGGCGTGATCCAGGACGTCGAGCAGATCGGCGAGATCTGCCGCGAGAAGGGCATCATCTTCCACTGCGACGCCGCGCAGGCGACCGGCAAGGTGGTGATCGACCTGAACAAGCTGAAGTGCGACCTGATGTCGTTCTCGGCCCACAAGACCTATGGCCCGAAGGGCATCGGCGCGCTGTACGTGCGCCGCAAGCCGCGCGTGCGCATCGAGGCGCAGATGCATGGCGGCGGACATGAGCGCGGCATGCGCTCGGGCACGCTGGCCCCGCACCAGATCGTCGGCATGGGCGAAGCCTTCCGCATCGCCCGCGAAGAAATGGCGACCGAGAATGAACGCATCCGCATGCTGCGCGACCGCCTGTGGAATGGCCTGTCGGACATGGAAGAGGTCTACCTGAACGGCGACCTGGAACACCGCGTGCCGCACAACCTGAACGTCAGCTTCAACTTCGTCGAGGGCGAGTCGCTGATCATGGCGATCAAGGACGTGGCGGTGTCGTCGGGTTCGGCCTGCACCTCGGCTTCGCTGGAGCCGTCATACGTGCTGCGCGCGCTGGGCCGCAACGATGAACTGGCGCACAGCTCGATCCGCTTCACGGTGGGCCGCTTCACCACCGAGCAGGAGATCGACTACACCGTCGAGCTGCTCAAGTCCAAGATCGGCAAGCTGCGCGACCTGTCGCCGCTGTGGGAAATGTTCAAGGACGGCGTCGACCTGAATTCGATCCAGTGGGCCGCGCACTAAGCGCGCTGAACGCCTGCAGGATCCAGCAAAGATAACAGCAATACCCCCGCAAAAGATACGCAAGAGGTAAGCAAAATGTCATACAGCACAAAGGTTCTCGACCACTATGAAAACCCCCGCAACGTCGGTTCGTTCGACAAGAACGACGATGCGGTCGGTACCGGCATGGTCGGCGCCCCGGCTTGCGGCGACGTGATGAAGCTGCAGATCAAGGTCAACGAGGCTGGCGTGATCGAAGACGCCAAGTTCAAGACCTACGGCTGTGGCTCGGCCATCGCCTCGTCGTCGCTGGTGACCGAGTGGGTCAAGGGCAAGACGGTGGACCAGGCGCTGGAGATCAAGAACACCCAGATCGCCGAAGAACTGGCCCTGCCGCCGGTGAAGATCCACTGCTCGATCCTGGCCGAAGACGCGATCAAGGCCGCTGTCGAAGACTACAAGAAGAAGCACGGCGCCGAGCAGAAGGCCGCCTGATCCTGGCGATCGACAAGCGAAGCACGAAGGAAGACGCAACGATGATCACGATGACCGAGAAGGCGGCCAAGCACGTCGCCCGCTACCTGGAACGCCGCGGCAAGGGCGTGGGCCTGCGCCTGGGTGTGAAGACGACCGGCTGCTCGGGCCTGGCCTACAAGCTGGAGTACGTGGACGAACTGCTGCCGGAAGACGCGGTGTTCGAGTCGCACGGGATCAAGGTCATCGTTGACGCCAAGAGCCTGCCGTACATCGACGGCACCGAACTCGACTATGCGCGCGAAGGGTTGAACGAAGGATTCCGCTTCAACAACCCCAACGTCAAGGACGAGTGCGGCTGCGGCGAGTCCTTCACGGTCTGAGCAGCATCGCCAACGCCACGGGCAGCGTCGGTGGAGCGCAGCATCACCGGGTTCCACCGGGACGAGGAAGGCCACTGGGTGGCCGAACTCGATTGTGGCCATGGCCAGCACGTCCGGCACGATCCGCCGTGGCAGTTGCGGCCGTGGACGCAGAGCGAACAGGGCCGCACCGGCATGGTCGGCACACGGGTGAACTGCCTGAAGTGCGACCGCAACGAACCGCCGGCGGAGTGGGCCCTGGCGCGGGCCAGCCAGCCTGCCGGCCAGTGATGGCGGCGAATGGACGAAGGGGCGGCGCGGCCGCTCTTTTTTCTTGGGGAAGCAGTTGAAAGACGATTTTTTTGCGCTGTTCGGCCTGCCGGCGCAGTTCGGTGTCGACGAAGCCGCGCTGGATGCGGCCTATCGCACCGTGCAGTCGCAGGCGCATCCGGACCGCTTCGCCAACGCCGGCGATGCCGAGCGCCGCGTGGCCATGCAGTGGGCCGCGCATGCCAATGAAGCGTACCGCACGCTGCGCCAGCCGCTGCGCCGCGCGACCTACCTGCTGAAGCTGCGCGGGGTCGACGTGCAGGCGGAGAACAACACCGCCATGTCGCCCGCCTTCCTGATGCAGCAGATGGAGTGGCGCGAAGCGCTGCAGGAAGCGGCGGAAGCGCTCGACGTGGACGGCCTCGATGTGCTGCTGCGCGAGCTGCGCCAGGAAAAGCGCGAGCGCCACGCCGCACTGGGCTTGCTGCTTGACGCCGGCGACGATGAAGCAGCCGGTGGCGCGGTCCGCCAACTGATGTTTATCGAGAAGATCGAGCACGATACCAGCGAGGCCATCGACCGGCTGGAAGACTGACCGGCACGATTGCCGGGGCCGTGACACAATGGCGCCCGGCACGAAAACCGCCCCCATGCCGCCCGCATGGCGGTTTCCACCTGCCGCACAAGACAGCGAAGAATTACCATGGCACTGCTCCAGATTTCCGAACCCGGCATGTCGCCGGCGCCCCACCAACGCCGCCTGGCCGTCGGCATCGACCTCGGCACCACCAACTCGCTGGTGGCCGCGGTGCGCAGCAGCATCCCCGAGGTGCTGGGCGACGAGCGCGGCCGCGCGCTGCTGCCGTCGGTCGTGCGCTACCTGCCGGACCGTACCGCGCATATCGGCTACCGGGCCCAGGACGAAGCGGTGCGCGATCCCAAGAACACCATCGTCTCGGTCAAGCGCTTCATGGGCCGCGGCCTGCGCGACGTCGCCAATATCGAGCACAGCCCGTACGATTTCGTCGATGCGCCCGGCATGGTGCAGATCAAGACCGCCGCGGGCGTGAAGAGCCCGGTGGAAATCTCGGCCGAGATCCTGGCCACGCTGCGCCAGCGCGCCGAAGACACGCTGGGCGACGACCTTGTCGGCGCGGTCATCACCGTGCCGGCATATTTCGATGAGGCGCAGCGCCAGGCGACCAAGGACGCCGCGCGCCTGGCCGGCCTGGAAGTGCTGCGCCTGCTCAACGAGCCCACCGCCGCAGCCATTGCCTATGGGCTCGACAACGCCGCCGAAGGCGTCTACGCGGTCTACGACCTGGGCGGCGGCACCTTCGATATCTCGGTGCTCAAGCTCACGCGCGGCGTGTTCGAAGTGATGGCCACCGGCGGCGATTCCGCGCTGGGCGGCGATGACTTCGACCAGCGCCTGCTGTGCTGGATCGTCGAGCAGGCCAGTTTGCAGCCGCTGTCGGCGCAGGACATGCGCCTGCTGATGGTGCGCGCGCGCGCCGCCAAGGAAGCGCTGTCGGAAGCGGACAGTACCGTGATCGACGCAGTACTCGACTCCGGCGAGATCGTCCACCTGACGCTGACCGACGAGACTTTCGAGAAGATCACCGCGCATCTTGTCCAGAAGACGCTGGCGCCGGTGCGCAAGGCGCTACGCGACGCCGGCGTGACGCCCGACGACGTCAAGGGCGTGGTGCTGGTCGGCGGCGCCACGCGCATGCCGTCGATCCGCAAGGCGGTGGGGGATTACTTCGGCCAGACTCCGCTGACCAATCTCGACCCCGACCGCGTAGTGGCGCTGGGCGCCGCGATGCAGGCCAACCTGCTGGCCGGCAACCATGCGCCGGGAGAAGACTGGCTGCTGCTCGACGTGATCCCGCTGTCGCTGGGCGTCGAGACCATGGGCGGCCTGGTCGAGAAGATCATCCCGCGCAACAGCACCATCCCGGTGGCGCGCGCGCAGGAATTCACCACCTTCAAGGACGGCCAGACCGCAATGGCGATCCACGTGCTGCAGGGCGAGCGCGAGCTGGCCAGCGACTGCCGCTCGCTGGCGCGCTTCGAGCTGCGCGGCATCCCGCCGATGGTGGCCGGCGCGGCGCGCATCCGCGTGACCTACCAGGTCGATGCCGACGGCCTGCTGTCCGTGACCGCGCGCGAGACGCATTCGGGCGTGGAAGCCTCGGTGACGGTCAAGCCGTCGTACGGGCTAGCCGACGACGATATCGCGCGCATGCTGCAGGACAGCTTCCGTGAAGCCGAGCACGACATGAAGAGCCGCGCGCTGGCCGAGGAACGTGTCGAGGCAGACCGCCTGGTCGAAGCGACCGAGCGTGCGCTCGCGACCGATGGCGACCTGCTGTCGGCCGAGGAGCGCGCACAGGTCGAAGCGCTGATCGCCGGCGTGCGCGAGATCGCCAACGGTGAGGACCACCTGTCGATCCGCGCCACGGTGGAAAAACTGTCGCACGGCACCGATGAATTTGCCGCCCGCCGCATGGACCGCTCGATCAAGAGCGCGCTGGCCGGGCGCAATGTGCAGGAACTGGGCTGATCACCGCACCTGCACCGCACTACAGAACCCAGGAAACGACATGCCACAGATCATTGTTTTGCCCCACGTCGAATACTGCCCGGAAGGGAAGGTGATCGAAGCCGAGAAGGGCGTCAGCGTCCTCGACTCCCTCCTTTCCCACGGTATCGATCTCGAGCACGCGTGCGAGAAATCCTGTGCCTGCACCACTTGCCATGTGATCGTGCGCGAGGGCTTCGATTCGCTCAACGAGGCCGAAGAGAAGGAAGAGGATCTGCTCGACAAGGCCTGGGGCCTGGAGCCGAATTCGCGCCTGTCGTGCCAGGCCATCGTCGATGAGGAAGACCTGACCGTCGAGATTCCCAAGTACACCATCAACCACGCCAAGGAAGGCCACTGAGCCGCCGGCACAGATCTCAGCGGAGAACGAACCCATGAAGTGGACCGATACCTACGATATCGCCGCCGCGCTGTACGACAAATATCCTGACGTCGACCCGGCCGGCGTGCGCTTTACCGAGCTGCGCAGCTGGGTGCTGCAGCTTGACGGCTTCGCCGACGATCCGGCGCGCTCGGGCGAGAAGATCCTGGAAGCGATCCAGCAAGCGTGGATCCAGGAAGCGGAATAAGCATTTGGTATCGGGATGAAGCAGAAAGGCCGGCGTGATCGCCGGCCTTTTCCGTTGGTGCTGCGCGAGCGTGGGTGTCAGCCTCTGACCAGCGCACCGTTCTCCATATGCACGCGCTCGCCGACCTGCACCGCGGGATCCTGTTCATACGTGAAGGTGCGGTGGCTGCCGTCATCCATGCGGACGCGCACTTCATAGTGCGTGTCCTTGCTCACGGCCTTCTCGATCTGGTTGCCTGCGACACCGCCGCCCACCGCACCGACAACCGTGCCGACGATACGGCCATTGCCCTTGCCCACCTGGTTGCCGAGCAGGCCGCCAACCACGGCGCCGCCGAGCGCGCCCAGGCCGCTGGTGTTGGGTTTCTGGGTCTGTATCGGCGTGACGGCGACGATGCGGCCGGCATATGGACTGCCCTTGGCGGCAGGGCGCTCGGTGCCGGCGCTCTGGCTGCCGCGTGACTCGCTATCGCGCTGGGCCGCCTGGCGCGCTGGAGCGGTACGAGGTGCCGCTTGCGTCGGCTGCGAGGCAGTGGCGGACTGGCGCGATTGCGCTGGCTGGCCATCGTCATAGACAGGCGGGCGAGTCGTGCTGCCCGGCGGCGGCGCGGTCTGCGTGGTGACGGGCAAGGGCCCTTGCGGTGCCTGTGCACCTTGCTGGGTTTGCTGTGCGTTCAAGTCAGGGCCGGCCTTGCTGAGCGGCAGCACGCCGGTGACGGCGGCAACTGCGGTCAGGCTGGCAATGACCACGGCCACGGCTGCCGCGCCGATCAGCGGGTGCAGCCGGCGTTGCGGCGCCAGCGGGACGGTAGTGTGGTCGTGTGAAGTGGCTTGGCTCTGCATTGTGGCTCCAGTGCGGCGATGGCCGCGATGGGATGGAACCAGTTTGGCGGAAGCGGGAGGCGTTTTCCGTTTGTTTTTGTAAATATATGTAGGCGGAAAAGGCCTTTTGTATCAATGGGTTGGGGGTGGTGTGGTGCGGCGGGGAGGCGGGGCTGTAACAGATGATGGCCCGTGCGGCTTGTCCTGACCTACCGCTTGTGTGCCCCCTCTCGCCCATGCGGAGAGGGCGCAAACCGGCGGCGTCGATACCGGCCGCCGGTTTGCAGTGCGGTCGACTCAGTCTTCCTTGCGCAGATGCGGGAACAGGATGACGTCACGGATATTCGGGCTATCCGTCAGCAGCATCACCAGGCGGTCGATGCCGATACCGCAGCCGCCCGTCGGAGGCATGCCGTATTCCAGCGCGCGGATATAGTCGGCGTCGAAGTACATCGCCTCCTCGTCGCCGGCATCCTTCTGCTCGACCTGCTTGCGGAACCGGTCGGCCTGGTCCTCGGCATCATTCAGCTCGGAGAAGCCGTTGGCGATCTCGCGGCCGGTGATGAACAGCTCGAAGCGCTCGGTGATGCCCGGCACCGTGTCGGAGGCGCGCGCCAGCGGCGAGACCTCGACCGGGTAGTCGACGATAAAGGTCGGCTCCCACAGCTGGCTCTCGGCGGTTTCCTCGAACAGCACCAGCTGCAGCGTGCCCAGCCCGGCATTGAGGAACTGCGGCGCGTTGGTGTTGACGCCGAACTTCTTCAATTCAACGCGCAGGAACTCCGCATCGGCCAGTTGCGCGTCGGTGTACTGCGGCGCGAACTTCTGGATGGCCTGGCAGATGGTCAGGCGGTGGAACGGCCTGGACAGGTCCAGCTCGCGGTCCTGGTACGTCAGCACGGCGCTGCCGCGCGCGTCGATCGCGGCCTTGCGGATCAGGTCTTCGGTGAAGTCCATCAGCCAGCGGTAGTCCGTGTAGGCCGCGTAGAACTCCATCATGGTGAACTCGGGGTTGTGGCGCGGGCTCACCCCCTCGTTGCGGAAGTTGCGGTTGATCTCGAACACGCGTTCGAAGCCGCCGACGATCAGGCGCTTCAGGTACAGCTCGGGCGCGATGCGCATGAACATCTGCATGTCCAGCGCATTGTGGTGCGTAATGAACGGCTTGGCCGCGGCGCCGCCCGGGATCGGGTGCAGCATCGGCGTTTCCACTTCCATGAAACCGGCGTCGGCCATATGGCGGCGCAGCGACGAGATCGCGTTGGTGCGGGCGCGGAAGGTGTTGCGCGTTTCCGGCGACACGATCAGGTCGACATAGCGCTGGCGGTACTTTGTCTCCTGGTCGGCCAGGCCGTGGAACTTGTCCGGCAGCGGGCGCAGCGACTTGGACAGCAGGCGCAGCTCGCGCACCTGCACCGACAGCTCGCCCTTGTTGGTGCGGAACAGCTCGCCGCGGGCGCTGATGATGTCGCCCAGGTCCCAGTGCTTGAAAGCCGCGTAGACTTCCTCGCCGACCTTGTCGCGGGTGATGTAGAACTGGATCTGGCCGCTGCCGTCCTGCACCGTGGCGAAGCTGGCCTTGCCCATCACGCGCTTGAGCATCATGCGGCCGGCGATCGAGACTTCGGCCGGGCTGGCTTCGAGCGCGGCCTGGTCGGTCTCGCCATACTGCGCGTGCAGCGCGGCGGCCTGGTGGGTGGGGCGGAAATCGTTGGGGAAGGCCACGCCTTGCTGGCGCAGCGCGGCCAGCTTCTCGCGCCGCTCCGCGATGATCTTGTTCTCGTCGACGGCGGGCGTGTCTGCTGCAGCCGGCTTGGCCTGCGACTTGTCCTGGGCGTGATTCGGTTCGGTCATGATGTCTTGTAGCGTCGCACGCGGCTGGCCGCGCGCGGGTTCAGTATGGCTTCAGTAATTGCGGAGATCGTCCAACTCGTTGCTGCCGAAATCCGGGCGGTGCAGGTAGGCGACGATGCGGCCCGCGGTTTCCTCGGCGGAAGCGAGCTGTTCGTTCGCCTTCAGGTCGCGGAAGCGCTGCACCTGGGCAAAGTCGGCGTTGCGGATCACGTTCTGCATGCCGGTATCGATCACGCCCGGCGCCAGCGCCACCGCGCGCACAGTGCGCGGTGCGGGTGCCTGCGCGTACTCGGCGTTGACCGAGCGCATGAACATGTCCAGGCCCGCCTTGCCGGCGCAGTAGGCGCTCCAGCCCTCGATCGGGCGGCGGGCCGCGCCGGAAGAGATCGCCAGCACCTTGCGCGGGCAGTCGTACTTCTCGGTGCGCTCCAGGAAGGCCGCGGTCATCGTCATCGGCGCCGCCAGGTTGGTCAGCAGGTGCGGCACCAGCGTGCTTTCCTGCAGGCGCGAGACCGGGCCGATCGGCTCGACCACGCCGGCGTTCAGGATCAGCGTGGCGCTGGCCGGCGGCTGGTCGAGAGTATCGATCACGCTGGCCAGCCAGGTGGCAGCGGGGCCGGCCTGGGACAGGTCCTGCAGGTGCCAGGCCACCGGCACGCCGCTCATGGTGGCGATGCGCTCCAGCTCGTTGTTGCGGCTGCGCGCCACGCAGATCAGGCGGTTGCCCGGCACGAGCAGGGCGTTGGTCAGTGCCGCGCCCAGCCCGCGCGAGGCGCCGGTGATGATGTAGAGGTGATTGGCTTCGCTCATGGTGCCCCGGTCGGAAAGGCCGCAGGTGCGGCGGTACAGCAGTGTGGTACAGCTGCGATACAGCGAATACGGCGATGTTGCTGTGCCGCCGCGGCTGCCGCCGCCGCGCCGAGGGCGCGGGGCGGGCAGCCCGGCACGGCCTTACAGTCCCTGCTTGAGGCTGGCCTCGATGAACGGGTCCAGGTCGCCGTCCAGCACCTTCTGGGTGTTGGACATTTCCACGTTGGTACGCAGGTCCTTGATGCGGCTCTGGTCCAGCACGTAGGAGCGGATCTGGTGGCCCCAGCCCACGTCGGTCTTGCCGGCTTCCAGCTTGTCGGCCTCGGCCTGGCGCTTGCGCATCTCGTGCTCGTACAGGCGCGACTTCAGCATCGACATGGCCTCGGCACGGTTGCGGTGCTGCGAGCGGTCGTTCTGGCACTGCACCACGATGCCGGTCGGGATGTGCGTGATCCGCACGGCCGAATCGGTCTTGTTGATGTGCTGGCCGCCGGCGCCCGAGGCGCGGTACGTGTCCACGCGCAGGTCAGCCGGGTTCACTTCCACTTCGAACGAGTCGTCCACCTCGGGGTAGACGAACACCGACGAGAACGAGGTATGGCGCCCGCCCGACGAATCGAACGGCGACTTGCGCACCAGGCGGTGCACGCCGGTCTCGGTACGCAGGTAGCCGAAGGCATATTCGCCCTCGATCTTGATGGTCGCGCTCTTGATGCCGGCCACGTCGCCTTCGGACTCTTCCAGCACCTCGGCCTTGAAGCCCTTGCGCTCGCAGTACTTCAGGTACTGGCGCAGCAGCATCGAGGCCCAGTCGCACGCTTCGGTGCCGCCGGCGCCGGCCTGGATGTCGATAAAGGCGTTGGCCTGGTCCATTTCGCCGGAGAACATGCGGCGGAATTCCATGCCCGCGACGATCTGCTCGAAGCCCTCGACGTCGGTTTCGATCGATTCGAGGGTCTCGTCGTCGCCTTCTTCCTTGGCGAGCTCGAACAGCTCCTCGGCGCCGCCAAGGTCATCCGTGAGCTTGCCCAGGACACCTACGACGCCCTCGAGGGCCTTCTTTTCCTTGCCGAGATCCTGGGCGCGCTTGGGGTTGTTCCAGACGTCCGGGTCTTCCAGCAGGCCGTTGACTTCGTCCAGCCTTCCTACTTTGACATCGTAGTCAAAGATACCCCCGTAGATCTTCCGTCCGGGAACGGAGATCGGAGATGGCACCGGAGATGGCGTTGAGGCGTTCTGCTTCCATGATGTTCCTGCGCTTCGAAAACCTTGAATTATAGCGGATTGGTGCCCGGGATCGGTCGCGGATTCGGTGATTGCGCGGCGATTGCGGGGGTCCCGGCGTGCTCCCCGACGAACGGAAAGGGCGTGCGATGGTCTATCCGGCGGTGCCGGGCAGTGCACGCGGCGATAATACGCATTCGCAAGCCGCCTCCCGGCATGAAGACAAACAGGGACGCATGACGAAAACCAGACATGACATCGAGCCAGGCCGGCGCCGCGCGCTGGGCCTGCTGCTGGCCGCCACTGCCGCCGCGGTCGCGGCCGGCTGCGGCACCACCGGCGGCCCCGTGCCGGATGGCTATTACCGCGTGGAGCGCGGCGATACGCTCTATTCGATCGCCCGCAAGCACGGCCGCACCGTGCGCGACCTGACCCGCTGGAATAGCGAGATCACCAGCCCCAGCCAGATCGAAGTGGGCCAGCTGATCCGCGTGCGGCCGCCTGGCGGCAGTGCCGCCGCCTCGACCGGCACCGGCCAGGCCGTCACCGATACCCCGCGTGTCGACAGCGGCGCGTCCAGGCCGCCCGCCAGCGGCATCCGCCTGCAATGGCCGGCCGACGGCCGCGTCACCGCGGGTTACTCGCCGCCCGCCAGCAAGGGCCTGACCATTGCCGTGCCCGCCAATGGCACGGTGCGCGCCGCCGCAGCGGGTCGGGCCATCCATGTGGGCAACCTGCGCGGCTATGGCATGCTGGTGATCGTCAAGCACAACGACGACTGGCTGACCGTCTACGGCAACCTGGACCAGCCGCTGGTCAGCGAGGGCACCACGGTCTCGGCCGGGCAGGACGTGGGCCGCATGGGCGCCAGCGCCAGCGAACTGCACTTCGAGGTGCGCGCCAACGGCAAGCCGGTCGATCCTGCCGCCTACCTGCCGTCGCGCGGGTGAGGAGGGGCGGTGCCCCGCGAGCACGCTACTGCGCGTGCTCGATCACCAGCTGCACGCGCGTGACGCCGTTGAAGGTGTTGTTGTCGAGCCGGTAGGCCACCTGCGCACTGGCCCCGAGCGATTCGGCGTGGTTGAACCAGATCGCGTCGAAGCGCTGGCTGCCGCGCCCGAGCTGCAGCTTCAGGTGCTTGCCCTTGAGCACGCTCTGGCGCAGCACGTCGAACTCGCCGCAAAAGGTCGGTGCCGGGAAGCCCTGGCCCCACACCTGCTGCTCCAGCAGGGTGACGAATTCGGGACTGAAGCAGTGGTCCTCGATATCGCCGTCGGTCTCGATCACGCGTGCGAGCTGGTCGTCGGTCAGCCATTCCTTGCCGACCGCCTCGAAGGCTTCCTGGAACTCGGCAAAGCGCTCGGCGCGCACGGTCAGGCCGGCCGCCATGGCATGGCCGCCGAACTTGACCATCATGCCGGGGCAGCGCTTGGACACCAGGTCGAGCGCGTCGCGCAGGTGGAAGCCCGGGATCGAGCGGCCCGAGCCCTTGATGGTGGCTTCGTCGCCGGGCGCGAAGGTGATGGTGGGGCGGTGGTACTTGTCCTTCAGCCGCGATGCCACGATGCCGATCACGCCCTGGTGCCAGGTGTCGTTGAACACGCTCACAGTAAAGCGTGCCGACGGATCCGGGCCGGCAAGACCGGCCATGGGCTGTTCCAGGATCTGCAGCGCTTCCTGCTGCATGCCGGCCTCGATGTCGCGCCGCTCGCGGTTCATGCTGTCGAGTTCCTGGGCGATTTCCCAGGCGCGGTTGGCATCGTCGGTCAGCAGGCATTCGATGCCCAGCGACATGTCCGCCAGCCGGCCTGCCGCGTTCAGGCGCGGGCCCAGCCCGAAGCCGAGGTCGAAGGTATTGGCACGCGACGCCTCGCGACCTGCGGCGCGGAACAGTGCCGCGACGCCCGGCTGCATCCGTCCTGCGCGCATCCGCCGCAGGCCCTGCGCTACCAGGATGCGGTTGTTGGTGTCGAGCTTGACCACGTCGGCAACGGTGCCCAGCGCCACCAGGTCGAGCAGCGTCTGCAGCGGCGGCTGGGTCTGCTGCGTGTAGACGCCGCGGCTGCGCAGCTCGGCGCGCAGCGCCAGCAGCACGTAGAACATCACGCCCACGCCAGCCAGGTTCTTGCTCGGGAATTCGCAGCCCGGCTGGTTCGGGTTGACGATCACCGCCGCCTCGGGCAGTTCGGCGCCCGGCAGGTGGTGGTCTGTCACCACCACGTCGATCCCCAGCGCATTGGCCGCGGCCACGCCGTCGACGCTGGCGATGCCGTTGTCGACGGTGACGATCACGTCCGGCTGCTGCCTGGCCGCCAGCGTCACGATCTCCGGCGTCAGGCCATAGCCGTACTCGAAGCGGTTGGGGACGATGTACTCGACCCGCGCGCCCAGCATGCGCAGCCCGCGCACCCCGACCGCGCAGGCGGTGGCGCCGTCGCAGTCATAGTCGGCGACGATCAGCAGGCGCTTGCCGGCGGCGATGGCGTCGGCCAGGTAGGCGGCGGCATGGCCGATGCCCTTCATGGCGCCCGGTGGCACCAGTTCGGGCAGGTCGGTCGCCAGCTCGGCGGCGCGGGCCACGCCGCGCGCGGCCAGGATGCGGGCCAGCGTGGGATGCAGGCCGGCGGCGGCCAACGTGGTGACGTGTTCGGAGGAATAGGTGCGGATGGCAATCCGGGTCATGGCAGGGGCGGTCTTGTTCTTGCGGTAGGGGGCGGCAGTCGGGCGACGTTGCGCGGCGTTGGGCGATGCTCAGGCGGCAAAGGCCAGGTCGGACAGCAGCGCGCGCCAGTCGCCGCGCTGGCCCATGCCGCGCCAGAACTTGCGCAGGTCGGCGCGGGTCACGGTGAACTCGGCAAAGTGGTTCTCGCCGCCCAGCACCAGCGTCACGGCGCCGATGCCCCCGGCGGCCAGCGCCTCCAGCGCCGGCGCGAACCAGTCGGCATCGAGGGCATGCATGCGCTCGATCCAAAGGCCCCAGTCCTCCGTGATATGCGCTTCGGTGGCGAGTTCCAGCATCGCCAGCACCGATCCGCCGGGCGCCGCCACGCCAGCCAGTCCCGCTGGCACCGGCAGCACGCGGCTGCCGGCGGCCAGCGCCAGCCCGGCCAGGAACGGGTCGTCGCTCAGTACCGTGTCGGCCAGGCGCGGCACGGCCTGGAGCGCGCCGCCGCCGTACAG
The DNA here is from genome assembly GCF_038900635.1 of Cupriavidus oxalaticus. Classification (GTDB taxonomy): domain Bacteria; phylum Pseudomonadota; class Gammaproteobacteria; order Burkholderiales; family Burkholderiaceae; genus Cupriavidus; species Cupriavidus oxalaticus_B. The sequence continues at coordinate 83,497 of NZ_JAYMRX010000003.1, forward strand.
CCAGACCGAGTTCACCGGCCGCTCGCCGCGTGCCTCGCGGGCCTGGTTGACCGGGTGGTCGAACCAGGTCATCTGGATCTCGTTCTGTACCCGGCGCCAGTCGCGCGCACGCTCGCCAGCCTGCATCCAGATATCGATGTTGCGCCCGGCCGCGCGCAGCGGCGTGGTCGCTTCCAGCGGGCCGAACACGGACTCGGGGAGGTACCAGCGCATAGGGCTGGGCGTCTCCAGCGCGAAGCCGGATTCCTGCAGCAGCGGCTCGATGGCGGCATGCAGCGCGGCCGCCTCATCCGGCCGGATGCCGAGATGCGCCGGCGGCATCAGCACAAGGTGGTCGCGCGCGGCGTGGATATGCACCGGCTGCAGGCAGGCCCAGGGCTGGCCGTCCGCCGCCGGGGCCGCCGCGCCGCTGTCGGCCAGCCGCATATAAGGCGCCGACGGCACCCGGCCGGTGTCGAGCCCCGTCTTGCCGGCCAGCCAGCGCTCCTGCGGCAGGCTGCGCAGGAACGGGTCGTCGTGCCGCTCGCGCGGGCCGGGCGTGGCCCGCGTCAGCAACTTTCCGAGCGCGGGCAGCTCCAACTGCCGCAGCAGGGCGCCGGGAATGACGTCGTCACGGCCGTCGTCGCCGGCGCCCGGCGGGACGGAAAAGGGCACAATCAGGGTCAGGTGCGTCATCATGGTGGCGAGATTGTAAACTTCCGGCTGGCCGATGCCAGTCCCGCGCCGCTCCCGCGTATCGTGGGCGGTGCCTGCCACGGCTCGCACGAGTGCCGCCGGCGCCCCTCGCAGGGCGGCGGCATGTCCCGAAACAACAGGAATTCTCTTGAACTTTCCCTACGAGTGGCAGATCGGCTGGCGATATACCCGCGCAAGCAAGCGCGCCAGCCGCAACACCTTCATTTCGTTCATCTCGATGATCTCGATGCTCGGGATCGCCCTGGGCGTGGCCGCGCTGATCGTGGTGCTGTCGGTGATGAACGGCTTCCAGAAGGAAGTGCGCGACCGCATGCTGTCGGTGCTATCGCATATCGAGGTCATCGGCCCGTCGTCTCTGCCCGACTGGCAGCACACCGCGGCCGAAGCGATGCAGAACAAGGAAGTGGCCGGCGCCGCGCCCTATGTGGCGGCGCAGGCCATGCTGACCCGCGGCGATGCCGTGCGCGGCGTGCTGCTGCGCGGTGTCGAGCCGTCGCAGGAGCCCAAAGTCTCGGACATCGCCAGCCAGTTCAAGTCCGGCAGCATGAACGCGCTGGTGCCGGGCGAATTCGGCATTGCGCTGGGCAACGAGCTGGCCAATGCCATGGGCGTGCAGGTCGGCGACAAGGTGACGCTGCTCGCGCCGCAGGGCACCATCACGCCGGCAGGCGTGCTGCCGCGGCTCAAGCAGTTCACCGTGACGGGCATCTTTTCGTCGGGCCACTTCGAGTTCGACAGCGCGCTGGCGCTGGTCAACATGCAGGATGCCGAGACGCTGTTCCGCCTGAGCGGCCCCACCGGCGTGCGGCTGAAGCTGCAGGACATGCAGCGCGCGCCGCAGGTGGCGCAGCAGCTTGCCGGCACCATGTCGGGCGAGCTCTACCTGCGCGACTGGTCCAAGCAGAACCGCAACTGGTTCGCCGCGGTGCAGACCGAGAAGCGCATGATGTTCATCATCCTGACGCTGATCATCGCGGTGGCGGCGTTTAACCTGGTGTCGACGCTGGTGATGACCGTGACCGACAAGCAGGCCGATATCGCCATCCTGCGCACCATGGGCGCGCAGCCTCGCTCGATCATGAAGATCTTCATCGTGCAGGGCATCGCCATCGGCTTTATCGGCACCATCCTGGGCGTGGCCGGCGGTACGCTGATCGCGACCAATATCGACGTGATCGTGCCGTTTATCGAGCGCGTGCTCAGCGTGCAGTTCCTGCCGCGCGACATCTATTTCATCAGTGAATTGCCTTCGGATCCCCGCGTGAACGACATCGCCACCATCGGCATCATTTCCTTCGTGCTGGCCACGCTGGCCACGCTCTATCCCAGCTGGCGTGCCGCCCGCGTCAACCCCGCGGAGGCGCTGCGCTATGAGTGAAGCCGTGCTGCAGGCGGATACCGCCCCCAACGCGGCGGCCCAGCCGGGCGCCGGTTCGCCGGTGCTGGTTGCGGAGGGCCTGACCAAGCGTTTTCGCCAGGGCGGACTCGATGTCGAAGTGCTGCGCGGCGTGGACGTGTGCGTCAATGCCGGCGAGAAGGTCGCCATCGTTGGTGCCTCCGGCTCGGGCAAGAGCACGCTGCTGCATGTGCTGGGCGGCCTCGACAATCCCGACTCGGGCCGCGTTGCGCTGCTCGGCAAGCCGTTCACGGCGCTGCGCGAGCGCGAGCGCAATGTGGTGCGCAACCGCTCGCTGGGCTTTGTCTACCAGTTCCATCACCTGCTGCCGGAATTCACCGCGCTCGACAACGTGGCGATGCCGATGCGCATCCGCGGCATGACCCAGCACGATGCGCGCGGCACGGCGCAGGCGATGCTGGAACGCGTGGGGCTGGGCGGCCGCTCCAGGCACCGGCCGGGCGAGCTGTCCGGCGGCGAGCGGCAGCGCGTGGCGATCGCGCGCGCGCTGGTGGGGCAGCCCGCCTGCGTGCTGGCCGACGAACCGACCGGCAACCTCGACGACCATACCGCCGGCGGCGTCTACGACCTGATGCTCGAGCTGTCGCGCACGCTCGGCACCAGCTTCGTCATCGTTACCCACGACCTCGACCTGGCAGGCCGCTGCGACCGCGTGCTGCGACTGCGCGACGGCCACCTGCACCAGGAACGCTGAGCCAGGCTCCCGGCATTGCACCATGTGGATCGACACCCACTGCCATCTCGACGCGCGCGAATTCGATGCTGACCGGCGCCAGGTCGCCGACGCGGCCGAGGCCGCCGGCGTGCGCGGCATCGTCGTGCCGGCGGTGGCCGTGTGGAATTTCGAGGCGGTGCGCACGCTGGCGCACGCGGACGCGCGCTGTGTCTACGCACTCGGCATCCATCCGCTCTGTTCGGCCGGTACAGGGCAGGCCGATATCGATGCGCTGCGGCGCGAGGTTGCGGCCAGCATGGGCGATCCGCGCTTCGTCGGCATCGGCGAGATCGGGCTCGATTTCTTTGTTGCCGGTCTCGATAGCAATCACCAGACCTGGCTCTATGCCGAGCAGCTGAAGATAGCGCGCGAATTCGACCTGCCTGTGCTGCTGCATGTGCGCAAGTCGCAGGACCAGGTCGGCGCGCAACTGCGCAAGCTGGGCGTGAAGCGCGGCATTGCGCATGCGTTCAACGGCAGCCATGAGCAGGCGCGGCGCTTTGTCGAGCAGGGCTTCAAGCTTGGCTTCGGCGGCAACCTGACCTTCAGCCGCGCGCGCCAGATCCGCCGGCTGGCTGCGGACATGCCGCTGGAGGCGCTGGTGCTGGAAACCGACGCGCCCGATATCGCGCCCGCGTGGCTTTCCGACGACCAGTTCGGCGAGCAGCACAAGGTGCGCAACACCCCCGCCGAAGTCGCCGGCGTGGCGCGCGTGCTGGGCGAGCTGCGCGGCATCGATGCCACGGCACTGGCGCAGGCAACCTGGCGCAATGCCGTCGAGGCGCTGCCGCGGCTGGCGGCCTTCGCCGAATCCATGGCGCCGGCCGGACACACAACTTCCACGACTTCCTGACAGGCTGACAAGCTTTCCGCTGCGACGCGCGGTTACAACTCTGGCTGTGTGCAATCAGCCGGGGAGGTGCCGTGCGCGTGTTCGTGGTGGCGTTCGTCGCGGGATGCTGGGTGCTGCAGCAGCAGGCAACGCTGCCGGGGCAGGGCGTCGTGCGCATGGCGGCTGCCGGACTGGCGCTGGCCGGCATCGCGATGCTGGTGGGTGGCAGGCGCCTGCGTCCCACATGGCGAGGTTTGGCACTGGCCGTCCTGGCCTTCGGCGCCGCGCTCTGCTGGGCGGCATGGCGCGCCGACATGCGCTTGCGCGACTGGCTGCCGGTCTCGCTTGAATCGAGCGATCTCGATGTGCGCGGGGTGGTTTCCGGATTGCCGTCAGAGTCAGCGGGCGGCGTGCGCTTTGCCCTGACCGTCGAGCGGGCCGTGCCGGATGGGGCGGACGAACCAAGATCCAAGGTGCCTGGCCGGCTGCTACTCCACTGGCGCGACGCGCCGCCTGACCTGTACCCCGGCCAGCGCTACACCCTGACCGTACGCCTGCGGCGCCCGCTCGGACTGGCCAATCCCTTCGGCTTCGACTATGCCTACTGGCTGCTGGCGCAGGGCTACGGCGCGACGGGCTACGTACGACGCGCGCATGGTCCGCCGCAGGAGGCAACACGGGAACGGCTCGCATGGCGCATCGAGGCGTGGCGCGCGGCCGTGCGCGATCACCTGCGCGCGGCGCTGCCGGCCGATGCGCGCTATGGCCCCGTGCTGATCGCGCTGGTGATCGGCGACCAGCGCGGCATCGATATGGAAGACTGGCAGCTGTTCCGGCGTACCGGCATCAGCCACCTGGTCAGCATTTCAGGTCTGCACATCACCATGATCGCCGGCATGGCTGGTTCGTTCACCGGCATGCTGTGGCGGCATTCGTTCGGGCTGGGGCGCAGGCTGCGCCGGCCGCTGCCACTGTGGTTGCCGGCCAGGTACGCGGCCCTGCTGACGGCGGTAGCTGGTGCGGTGACATACGGACTGCTTGCCGGGATGCAGGTTCCCGCGTTGCGCACGGTGGCGATGCTATGCGTGGCCGCGCTGGCGGTATGGGCCGGGCGGGCACCGCCGGCGTCGGTGGTGCTGGCCTGGGCGGCGTTCGCTGCATTGCTGCTGGATCCGTGGGCGGTGATGTCGCCGGGCTTCTGGCTGTCTTTCGGCGCGGTGGCGGTGATCTTCTACGCTGCCCGATCCGCGGATGGCGCGCCGGAATCGCGCTGGCAACGCCTGCGCGCCGCGCTTGCCGCCGCGGCGCGCACGCAATGGGCGGTCACGGCCGGACTGGTGCCGCTGACGCTGTTGCTGTTCCAGCAGGTGTCGGTGGTGTCGCCGCTGGCCAATGCAATCGCGATCCCGGTGGTCAGCCTGCTGGTGACGCCGCTGTCGCTGGCTGCCGCCGCCGCGCCGGCTATGCTGGCCACGCCGTTGCTGGCCGTCGCGCATCGGGCCATGGTGTGGCTGGCCGCTTTGCTGGATTGGCTTTCCGGTCTGCCATGGGCCATGTGGGAAGCGCCGGCATCGGGGCCGTTGCCGTTGCTGCTTGCCTTGCTCGGGATCGCGCTGTTGCTGGCGCCGCCCGCCAGTGCCGCGGCGCGCCTGCACGGTGGCCTGCTGGTATTGCCGCTCGTATTGGCGCGCGGCCCGCCCGTGGCGCATGGCGAATTCAGAGCGGTGATGCTCGACGTGGGCCAAGGGACCGCGGTGCTGGTGCAGACGCGCGCGCACGCGCTGCTGTACGACGCGGGCCCTGGCTATGCATCGGGTGCCAGCGCTGGCGGGCAAGTCGTGGTGCCGGTACTGCGCGGCCTGGGGGTTGGCCGGCTCGATCAGCTGATGGTCAGTCATGAAGACGCGGATCATGCCGGTGGTGTGGCGGACGTGTCGGCGGCGGTGGCCGTTGCGGCGCGCAGTACCGGGGCGCCGCCGGACCATGCGTTGCTCGGGCCGCCGGCGTCTGGCTGGGCGCCGTGCGCAGCCGGCCAGCAATGGGACTGGGACGGCGTGCGTTTTACGGTGCTGCATCCGCTGCCATCGCAATCGCAACAGGCGGCGATCGCGAGCAACGCCCGTAGCTGCGTGCTGAGTGTGGGGACGGCGAGGCATCGCTTGCTGCTGACCGGCGATATCGGCGTGGCCGAGGAGCGCGCGCTGATCGACAGGCTGCCGCCCGAAGCGCTGCATGCCGACGTGATGGTGGCGGCGCACCATGGAAGCGGTACCTCCTCCGGTGCCGCGTGGCTGGAAGCGGTGCGGCCGCAATCGGCGGTATTCCAGCTTGGCTATGCAAACCGCTACCGCCATCCGCGTGCCGACGTGTGGGAGCGCTACGGACGCGCCGGCATCGCGCGCTACCGCACTGATGAAACCGGCGCGGTGACCATGGCCACCGCGCCGGCGGGTTATACGCTGTCGGCGTTCCGGCAGGCCGAGCCGCGCTATTGGCGCGCCCGGATGGATGCGCCGCGCTAGCTGGCTAGCGGGGTTTGCGGTGTCGTACGCGCGTGGCCACCGGGGCGGGCTGCGCGTCCGCGGCAGCCGGTTGGGCCGTGGCGCGGCCTCGGGCAGGGGGCAGCGTGCGGGCCGGCTCGGCGCCCGCGATGCGGCGCTCGCGCAGGTGCGCCTTGGCGCGCTGCAGCCCGGCGGCAACCGATTCCGCGCGCTCCAGTGCCACGCCCGCGGCCAGCACGTCGCCAAGGACCAGGTGGCTGATGCGGGAGGTCATCGGCGTATAGACCTCGCTGTCTTCCTCGACGTCGGAAAACACGCAGACGTCGGCAAGCCTGGCCAGCGGCGAGCCGCTGTGGGTGATCGCCAGCACGCTGGCGCCGCTGCTGCGCGCCAGCGTGGCGGCGGTCAGCATGTCCCAGGTGCGGCCGCTGTTGGACACCAGCACCGCCACGTCGCCGGCGCCGAGCAGCGCTGCGGACATGCTGAATACATGGGGGTCGGAATAGGCGACGGTCGGGATGCCGAGGCGGAAGAACTTGTGCTGGATGTCGAGCGCGACGATGCCGGAATTGCCGCAGCCGTAGAACTCGATGCGGCGGGCGCTGGCCAGCAGGTGGATGCCGTGTTCGATCTGGTCGGCCGACAGCGCGTTGCGCACGCTCATCAGCGTGGCAATGGTGCGGTCGAACACCTTGCCGGCGATGTCGGCGGGGCGGTCGTGGGCCTCCACGTCCTGGTGCACGAAGGGCATGCCGCCGCCGACGTTCTGCGCGAACTGCAGCTTGAACTCGCGGAAGCCGTCGTAGCCCAGCGCGGCGCAGAACCGTGCGATGGTGGGCTGCGACACGCCTGCGCGCTCGGCCAGTTCGGGCATCGACAGGCGGATCACGGCGGCGCCGTGCTCGGCGACGTAGTCCGCCAGTCGGCGTTCGGATGGGCGGAGCGTGTCGTAGACGGCAAGGATTCGGTCGCGCATGGCGGCGGGCGGATATCTGGTTGTTCGGGATCGTGCAATGTAGAGATTCTACATCTGTTCGTGCAGCGTCATGTCCAAAATCGTGCGTACACGGGCGTCAGGGTATGCCCGTAAACCTGGGAATCCAGCAGGTTTTGGCGCAATTGTGATGTATGATCCAGTCGACGGCGGCATTGTTATCAGTAATAATGTAGAAAATCTACATGTGATCGCGCCGCTTTGGTGCTGCGCCCCGACAAAAGGAACGTCTCCGCCATGCCTATTGCCGTCCATGCCGAGCTGTTGTCCGTCACTGAACGCATCGTTGCCCGCAGCCGCGCCAGCCGTGCCGCCTACCTTGCACGCTGCGAGCGTGCGCAAGCCGAGCTGGGACCGCTGCGTGGCATGTCCTGCGCCAATCTGGCGCACGGCTTTGCCGCGCTGCCAGCCAACGACAAGCTGAAGCTTCGCGTCGACCATGCACCCAACCTTGGCATCGTGACCGCGTACAACGACATGCTGTCGGCCCACCAGCCCTATGAGCGCTACCCCGGCGTGATTCGGGAAGCCGCGCGCGCTGTCGGGGCCGTGGCGCAGGTGGCGGGCGGCGTGCCGGCGATGTGCGATGGCATCACGCAGGGCAATCCCGGCATGGAGCTGTCGCTGTTCTCGCGCGATGCGATTGCCATGGGCACGGCCATCGCGTTGTCGCACAATACTTTCGATGCGGCGCTGATGCTGGGTGTGTGCGACAAGATCGTGCCGGGCCTGCTGATGGGCGCGCTGCAGTTCGGCCACCTGCCGGTCGTGTTCGTGCCGGCGGGTCCGATGGCCACTGGCCTGTCCAACAAGGAGAAGGCGCGCGTGCGCCAGCTTTACGCCACCGGCCAGGTTGGCCGCGATGCGTTGCTCGAGGCCGAATGCCAGGCCTACCACGGTGCCGGCACCTGCACCTTCTACGGCACCGCCAACAGCAACCAGTTCCTGATGGAAATCATGGGCCTGCACCTGCCCGGCGCGGCCTTCGTCCACCCGGACAGCGGCCTGCGCGACGCGCTGACGGCCGCGGCGGCGCAGCGCGCGATCGCGCTGAGCGCGCGCGGCAGCGAATACCTGCCGCTGGCGCGCATCGTCGACGAGCACGCCGTGGCCAACGCCATGGTCGGCCTGCTGGCGACGGGCGGTTCCACCAACCACACCATCCACCTGGTGGCGATGGCCCGCGCCGCGGGCATCATCATCGACTGGGACGACTTCGACCACCTGTCGCGCATCACGCCGCTGCTGGCGCGGGTGTACCCGAACGGCTCCGCCGACGTGAACCACTTCCATGCCGCCGGCGGCGCCGGGCTGGTCATCCGCGAGCTGCTGCACGCCGGGCTGCTGCATGAGGACGTGCAGACCGTCGCGGGTCCGGGCCTGGCGCGATACACGCAGGAGCCGGTGATGAACGATGGCGTGCTGCAATGGCGCGAAGGGGCGTCGGCAAGCGGCGACGCCCAGGTCGTTGCCAGCGCCGCGGCGCCGTTCTCGCCCGAAGGCGGGCTGCGGCTGATGCAGGGCAACCTGGGTCGCGGTGTGATCAAGGTTTCGGCCGTGGCCCCCGAGCACCGCGTGGTCGAGGCGCCGGTGCGCGTGTTCGATGCGCAGGAAGCGCTGCAGGCGGCGTTCGACGCCGGCGAACTGAACGGCGACCTGATCGCCGTGGTCCGCTTCCAGGGCCCGAACGCCAACGGCATGCCGGAACTGCACCGCCTGACGCCGGTGCTGGGCGCGCTGCAGGATGCCGGCCACAAGGTGGCGCTGGTGACCGACGGCCGCATGTCGGGCGCGTCGGGCAAGGTGCCCGCAGTGATCCACGTCGGCCCTGAAGCACTGGCCGGCGGCGCGCTGGCCCGCGTGCGCGACGGCGACCGCATCCGCGTCGACGCGGTGGCCGGCGTGCTGCAATGGCTGGGCGACGAGGGCGAGTTCGCTGCACGCGAGCCGGCGCCGGCCCCGGCCGACGAATTCGCCCGGTTCAGCCTCGGGCGCGGGCTGTTCGGCTCGTTCCGGCGCCACGCCCGCATCGCGGAAGAGGGGGGCAGCGCACTCGACCTGTCCGAAGCGGATGCCGGCGCCGCGCCCGGCGCATCGGCGGCTGCCGTGGCGGCGCAAACCGTCGCACAATAGCCGCAAGCACGCCCGTCGTTGCCGCCGGCGCGGGAGCGACGGGAGCGGCGCGCAGGCATTGAGCAGGGGGCGCGACCCGATCCGAAAGCAAGACAGCACCACAGCAGTACGGCAAGACGATACCAAGACCGACGGAGCAGACATGATTTATATCCTGATGGGCGTTTCCGGCAGCGGCAAGACCACGGTCGGCCAGCTGCTGGCGCAGCGCCTGGGCTGCGGCTTCCATGACGCGGACGAATTCCACAGCGAGGCCAACAAGGCCAAGATGCATGCGGGCATCCCGCTGACCGACGAAGACCGCTGGCCCTGGCTGGCGGCAATGCGCGCCGCCATCGATGCGGCGCGCGCCGAAGGCCGGACCCACGTGTTCACCTGCTCGGCACTGCGCCAGGCGTACCGCGACCGGCTGACGCCGCCCGATGGCGGCGTGACCTTCGTCCACATGAAGGGCGATGCCGCGCTGATCGCCGGGCGCCTGTCCGCCCGCACCGACCACTTCTTCAATCCCGAGCTGCTGCAGAGCCAGTTCGATACGCTGGAAGCGCCGCGCGACGCGCTGGAGCTCGATATCAGCCAGTCGCCGGAAGTCCTGGTGGAGACCATCCTGCAGGCTTCCGCTCGCTGAACGCTTCAGCCGCGATCGTTCGATCCATCCCATGACGGCCGCCAGCCCCGCTGGCGGCCGTTTTTACGTGCGCTGGCAGACATCTTGCTAGCTCACTTTCCGTGCCGGCTACGGTCCGCAAGCTTGCGGCTTTCGCCGGTGCAGGTATGCTGAAAGGGCCAGTGACTCGACAGCATCGCCGCGCCAATGCTCATCGGAAACCATCCCGGGCACCGCGCGGCGGGCTTGTGGCAGGACAGCCAGGTCAAACCAGGGCGGCCGGATGCGGGGCAGTGGCAGCACCCGGCGCCCACTACATGGAGGAACGGCCATCATGGCGGGGCGGTTTTTCGACGAGATGCTGGACTGGCGCGCCGACGGGCCGCCCACGGTCATCCAGGCAGGGCAGGTCTTGCCCGACGGGGCGGTACGCCCGCATTACCGGCATTTCGCTGACTGGCTGGCGCGGCAGTCCGGCGGCACCATGGACAACAAGCGGGCCGAAGCGGACCTGATCTTCCGGCGCGTGGGCATTACCTTTGCCGTCTATGGCGACAAGGACGAGGCCAACAGCGGCACCGAGCGCACCATTCCGTTCGACGTGATCCCGCGCATCTTCCCGGCCAGCGAATGGGCGCTGCTGGAAAAAGGCCTGCGCCAGCGCGTGGCCGCGCTGAACCGGTTCGTCCACGACATCTACCACGGCCAGGACATCATCCGCGCTGGCGTGATCCCGCCAGACCAGATCTACAACAACGCCCAGTACCGGCCCGAGATGCTCGGCGTCAGCGTGCCGCACGACATCTATGCGCACGTCGCCGGCATCGACGTGGTCCGTGCCGGCGAGGGCGAGTTCTACGTGCTGGAAGACAACCTGCGCGTGCCCTCCGGCGTGTCGTACATGCTGGAAAACCGCAAGATGATGATGCGGCTGTTCCCGGACCTGTTCGCGCGCAATCGTGTCGCGCCGGTGGCGCACTATCCGGACCTGCTGCTCGACATGCTGCGCGGCGTATCGCCGCAGGCGATCGCCGATCCCACGGTGGTGGTGCTGACCCCGGGCATGTACAACTCGGCCTACTTCGAGCACGCCTTCCTGGCGCAGCAGATGGGCGTGGAACTGGTCGAAGGCAGCGACCTGTTCGTCGAGGACGACCACCTGTTCATGCGCACCACGCAGGGGCCGCAGCGCATCGATGTGATCTACCGGCGCGTCGACGACGACTTCCTCGACCCGCTGGTGTTCCGGCACGATTCCGCGCTCGGCGCTGCCGGGCTGCTGTCGGTCTACCGTGCCGGCAACGTAACCATCTGCAATGCGATCGGCACCGGCGTGGCGGACGACAAGTCAATCTATCCGTACGTGCCCGACATGATCCGCTTCTACCTCGGCGAGGAGGTCATCCTCAGCAACGTACCCACGTACATGTGCCGCCGTCCTGACGACCTGCAATACGTGCTCGAGCATATGGACGAGCTGGTGGTCAAGGAAACCCACGGCGCCGGCGGCTACGGCATGCTGGTCGGACCGGCCGCGACGCGCGCCGAGATCGATGCCTTTCGCGAGGTGGTCAAGACCAGGCCCGAGCAGTACATCGCGCAGCCGACGCTGGCGTTGTCGACCTGCCCGACCTATGTGGAGTCGGGCATCGCCCCGCGCCATATCGATTTGCGCCCGTTCGTGCTGTCAGGCAAGGAGGTGCGCATGGTGCCCGGCGGGCTGACGCGCGTGGCGTTGCGCGAGGGTTCGCTGGTGGTCAATTCCTCGCAAGGGGGCGGCACCAAGGACACGTGGGTGCTCGAACGATGACGACAACAGCCCATCACGCGACCGAGACCGGCAACAACCCCGCCGCCGCCATGCGAGGAGAGCCCACATGCTGAGCCGTACCGCCGACCACCTGTTCTGGATGGCCCGCTACACCGAGCGCGCGGAAAACACCGCGCGCATGCTCGACGTCAACTACCAGACCTCGCTGCTGCCGCAGTCGGCCGAGGTGGCCGAGCAGGGCTGGTGGGCCATGCTCGATATCTCGGAGCTGACGCAGGCCTTCGATCACAAGTATGGCCTGCTGTCGCGCGACGATGTGATCGATTTCATGGTGCGCGACATGACCAACGTGTCTTCGATCATGAGTTGCCTGCGCGCGGCACGCGAGAACGCGCGCGCGGTGCGCGGCTCACTGACCACCGAAGTCTGGGAAACCGTCAACACCACCTGGCTCGACGTGCAGCGCATGATCGCCGACGGCGTGCTCAGGGAGGACCCGTCGCGCTTCTTCGAGTGGGTCAAGTTCCGCTCGCACCTGGCGCGCGGCGTGCAGTTCGGCACCATGCTCAAGGACGATGCCTTCCACTTCATGCGGCTGGGCACCTTCCTGGAGCGCGCCGACAATACCGCGCGGATTCTCGACGTCAAGTTCCAGGCCTCGGGCAGCGACGACAGCAATCCCAACCGCGAGCAGAATGACTTCTACCACTGGGCGGCGGTGCTGCGCTCGGTGTCCGGCTTCGAGGTCTACCGCAAGGTCTATCGCGCGGTGGTCACGCCCCAGCGCGTGGCCGAACTGCTGGTGCTGCGCCCCGACATGCCGCGCTCGCTGGTGTCGAGCATGGACGAGGTGGTGACGATCCTCGCCATGGTGCGCAACCAGCAGTCGGCGGAGACCGAGCGGCAGGCTGGTAAACTTCACGCCGACCTGAAGTACGCGCGCATCGACGATATCTTTGCCGTCGGCCTGCACGCGTACCTGACCAGCTTCCTGGAGCGCATCGGCGATCTCGGCAATGGCATCAGCCGGGACTTCCTGGTGCCGCTGCAGGCGGCCTGACATGGGCACGCCGGCGGCGATCATGTGCTGCCGCCGCCGCGCCGCGCCCTGATACCGTGAAATACAAGATCCACCACCATACTGTCTACCGCTATGCCGAGCCGGTGCGCCGCAGCGTGCACGAGCTGCGGCTCGAGCCCCGTTCGGGGCCGCTGCAGACCGTGCACAGCTGGCAGCTGAGCACGCCGGGCAACCCGTCGGCGGCGCGCGACGGCTTCGGCAACATCGTGCACAACTTCACCGTGGCGGGCCCGGCGGACACCATCGCCATTGAAGCCAGCGGCGAAGTGGAAGTACTGCCCCCGCATGGCGACCTCGACCGCGACGGTCACCATGCCTTCTGCGATGCGCCGCCCGCCGGCGAATCGCGCGTGTCGCCGCTGTACTTCCTCGGCAGCACGCCGCTCACCACGGCCCCGCGCGAGATGCAGGCCTTCGCCGCGCCGTTCCTGGCCTCGGGCCACGAGATTCCAGCGCTGCTGGCACTGGCCCAGGCCATCGGCGAACGCGTGCGCTACAAGCCCAACACCACCGATGTCGGGACCTCCGCCGCCGAGGCATTCGGCCTGGGCAGCGGCGTGTGCCAGGACCAGGCGCAGGTGATGGTGGCGGCCTGCCGCGCGCTCGGCGTTCCTGCGCGCTATGTGAGCGGCTACTTCTACGATCCCGCTGCGACCGAACTGGCCAGCCATGCGTGGGCCGACGTTTGCCTGGACCCGCAGCGCGAGATCTGGTGCAGCATCGACATCACCCACGGCTGCCTCACCGATGAGCGCCATGTGCGCCTCGCCGTGGGGCGCGACTACCAGTCCGCCGCACCGGTCCGGGGCATCCTGGAGGGCGGCGCCGGCGAGACGCTCGAAGTCAATGTCGTGATCACGCCGCTTGCCGACGCGACCTAGCTCCGGCCGCGCCAATTAGGTGCCACATTCCAGAACCGGCACCGACAAGCGGCAGCGGCGCTAGAATCCGTTAATGCAGGCCACCGGCCGGCCACTCCCGGCCGTCCGGCAAGAAAGAACACCAGAACAAGACCATGACGTACTGTGTAGCCATGCGGCTGGATGCCGGCCTGGTATTCCTGTCCGATTCCCGCACCAACGCCGGGGTGGACGCTATCTCGACGGCACGCAAGATGACGGTGTTCGAAGAGCCCGGCGACCGCGTGATGGTGCTGATGACCGCAGGCAACCTCGCCATCAGCCAGTCGGTGCGCCAGATCCTGGCGGAGAACCACGACGACAAGCGCTCCTTGTGGAATGCGCGCGACATGTTCGAAGCCGCGTCCATCGTCGGCGATGCGGTGCGCCAGGTGCACAAGCGCGACGCGCATGCGCTGCGCGATGCCGGCATCGAATTCAATGTCAGCCTGATCTTCGGCGGCCAGGTCCGTGGCGAGCGGGTGCGGCTGTTCAACATCTATGCCGCCGGCAACTTCGTCGAAGCCACGCCGGAAAACTGTTATTTCCAGATCGGCGAGGCCAAGTACGGCAAGCCCATCATCGACCGCGTCGTGCATCCTTCGTTGCCGCTGGCCGAGGGCGCAAAATGCGCGCTGATCTCGATGGATTCGACGCTGAAGTCGAATATTTCAGTGGGTTTGCCGCTGGACCTGCTGGTCTACGAGGCGGATTCGCTGCGCGTGACGCGATTCGTCAACATCGATGAGCGCAACGCCTATTTCCGCATGATCCGCGATACCTGGGGTCATCGCCTGCGCCAGGTCTTCGGCGAAATCCACAACCCCGAATGGGATCCGGCGCTGCAGGCCGACTTCCCGCTGGCGCGCAGCGGCGAGGGCGACTGCTGGGGGCAGCCGGTGCGCGCCAGGCGCAATCCCTCCCGCACTCAGGAATAAGGGCGGGACGGCGATGCGCGAGATCATCCATTTTTCGCATGCCAACGGCTTCCCGGTCACGACGTACCGCAAGCTGTTTGGCGAACTGGACAACGAATTCGAATTCCGCGCCGTGGACCGTTATGGCCATCGGCCCCAGTTTCCGGTCACGCGTGGCTGGCCGCACCTGGTGGAAGAGCTGCTCGCGGAAGTGGGGCGCCAGTACCGGGAGCCGGTCTGGCTGGTGGGCCATTCGCTGGGCGGCTTCCTGTCGATGATGGCGGCGCTGCGCCGGCCCGAATGGGTACGCGGCGTGGTGATGCTGGATTCGCCGATCATTGCCGGCTGGCGCGCCTCGCTGCTGAAGACCGCGCAGGTGCTTGGCATCGACGAGAAGCCCGGTCCGGCGGCGGTGACCAGGAACCGGCGCACGCACTGGCCGGATGCCGAGGCCGTATGGCAGCACTTCCGCAGCAAGCCGAATTTTGCCGTGTGGGACCAGGAGGTGCTGCGCGACTATGCGCTCCACGGCACCGAGCCGACCGGCAAGGACAACGAGCGGCGTTTGCGCTTCGACCGCGAAGTCGAATACTGGATCTATCGCACCCTGCCTACCAGCCTGGGGCGCAAGCTCAGGCGGGGCGCGCCGGTGCCGGTCGGCTTTGTCGCCGGTACGCGCTCGCGCGAGGTACGCCAGTGCGGGCTCGCGGCGACCCGCAAGCTGGTGGGCGAAAACCTGCGCTTTATCGAGGGCGGCCATTTGTACCCGATGGAGCGGCCGCAGGAAACGGCGCAGCTGGTGCGCGACCTGATCGGAGCGATGCGCCGCGACGGGCGTTGATCCGTCTCATGCGGCGCTTGCGGCGCAGCCTGCCGCGGCCCCCGGAAAATCCCCGTACAGCCCCGCCCGCCATGCGATTGGACAGCGGGGCTGTCACAATTTCCGGGTCGGCGCGGGCCGGGCTCTCATGTATAATCCCGATTTCCCCGGCAAGCTCGGTTTATGACCAAATTCGTCTTCGTCACCGGTGGCGTCGTCTCTTCTCTCGGCAAGGGCATCGCTGCTGCCTCGCTCGCGGCCATTCTTGAGTCGCGCGGCCTCAAAGTCACCCTCCTCAAGCTCGATCCCTACATCAACGTCGATCCCGGCACGATGAGCCCCTTCCAGCATGGCGAGGTGTTTGTCACGGAAGACGGTGCGGAAACCGACCTCGATCTCGGCCACTACGAGCGCTTCGTCTCGGCCAAGATGCGCAAGTCGAACAACTTCACCACCGGCCAGATCTACGAATCGGTGATCCGCAAGGAGCGCCGTGGCGAATACCTCGGCAAGACCGTGCAGGTGATTCCGCATATCACCAACGAGATCCAGGCCTTCATCGAGAAGGGCGCCGCCGCCTCGCACGACGGCAAGGCCGACGTGGCGCTGGTGGAAATCGGCGGTACCGTGGGTGACATCGAATCGCTGCCGTTCCTGGAAGCCGCGCGCCAGATGAGCCTGCGCATGGGGCGCAACCACGCTGCCTTCGTGCACCTGACGCTGGTGCCGTTCATTGCCAGCGCCGGCGAACTGAAGACCAAGCCGACCCAGCACTCGGTGCAGAAGCTGCGCGAAATCGGCATTTCGCCGACTGCGCTGCTGTGCCGCGCCGACCGCCCGATCCCGGACGACGAGCGCGCCAAGATCTCGCTGTTTGCCAATATCCCGCAAGACGCCGTGATCTCGGTGTGGGATGCGGACAGCATCTACAAGATTCCGCAGATGCTCAACGAGCAGGGCCTCGACCGCCTGATCTGCGAGGAACTGCGTCTGGACCCGAGGCCGGCCGACCTGTCGATGTGGCAGAAGCTGGTTAACGCCCAGGAAAATCCCGAGCACGAAATCACCATCGGCATGGTCGGCAAGTACGTCGACCTGACCGAGTCGTACAAGTCGCTGATCGAGGCGCTGCGCCACGCCGGCATGCACACCGCCACGCGCGTCAACATCGAGTACATCGATTCCGAGGAACTGGAATCGGGCCACCTCGAAGTGCTGGCCCCGCTCGACGCGATCCTGGTGCCGGGCGGCTTCGGCAAGCGCGGCACCGAAGGCAAGATCCGCGCGATCCAGTACGCCCGCGAGAACAAGGTGCCGTACCTGGGCATCTGCCTGGGCATGCAGCTGGCCGTGATCGAGTTTGCCCGTCACGTGGCCAATATGGCTGACGCCAACTCGACCGAGTTCAACCTCGAGACCGAACACCCGGTGGTCGCGCTAATCACCGAGTGGGTCGACCGCGAAGGCAAGGTCGAGCAGCGCTCGGCCGATTCCGACCTGGGCGGCACCATGCGCCTGGGCGCGCAGCGCGTGCCGGTCAAGGAAGGCACGAAGGCCAATGCCATCTATGGCGCGGACGTCAACGAGCGCCACCGTCACCGCTACGAGGTCAACAACCACTACGTGCCGACGCTGGAAAACGCCGGCATGGTGATCTCGGCCCGTACCCCGACCGAGAACCTGCCGGAAATGATGGAACTGCCGGAGTCGATGCACCCGTGGTTCGTCGGCGTGCAGTTCCACCCGGAATTCACCTCGACGCCGCGTGACGGCCATCCGCTGTTCAAGGCCTACGTCGAAGCCGCGCTGGCCAGCCAGCAGCGCAAGGGCGCCTGAGGCAGGCGGCAAGAGAGGAGTCTGTCATGAAACTCTGTGGATTCGAGGTCGGCCTCGACAAGCCGTTCTTCCTGATCGCCGGTCCGTGCGTGATCGAGTCCGAGCAGATGGCGCTGGATACCGCCGGCGAGCTCAAGGCCATCACCGCCGAGCTGGGCATCCCGTTCATCTACAAGTCGTCGTTCGACAAGGCCAACCGTTCGTCCGGCAAGTCGTTCCGCGGCCTGGGGATGGAGAAAGGCCTGGAGATCCTGGCGACCGTCAAGCGCGAGGTCGGCGTGCCGGTGCTGACCGACATCCACGAGATCGACGAGATCAAGCCCGTCGCCGCCGTGGTCGACGTGCTGCAGACCCCGGCCTTCCTGTGCCGCCAGACTGATTTCATCCGCGCCTGCGCCCAGAGCGGCAAGCCGGTGAACATTAAGAAGGGCCAGTTCCTGGCGCCGGGCGACATGAAGAACGTGATCGACAAGGCCCGCGATGCCGCGCGCGACGCAGGCCTGCCGGATGACGTCTTCATGGCCTGCGAACGCGGTGTCTCGTTCGGCTACAACAACCTCGTCTCCGACATGCGCTCGCTGGCGATCATGCGCGAGACCGGTGCCCCGGTGGTGTTCGACGCCACTCACTCGGTGCAGCTGCCGGGCGGCCAGGGCACCAGCTCGGGCGGCCAGCGCGAATTCGTGCCGGTGCTGTCGCGCGCCGCCGTCGCCACCGGCGTGGCGGGCCTGTTCATGGAAACGCACCCGGACCCGAGCAAGGCGATGTCCGACGGCCCCAATGCGGTGCCGCTGTCGCGCATGAAGGAACTGCTGGCCGTGCTCAAGGAACTCGACACGCTGGTCAAGCGTGCCGGTTTCCTCGAAGACAACTTCGGCTGGCCGGCCTGCGCCTGACGCAGGCCTGGTTTTGTCGCCGCCGCGCCCTTGCTGGTGGCGGTGGTGACAAACCATATCGAAAGACAATACAAAAAATCGGGAGATTCTCCATGGCCGCGGGCTATATCATCGCCTACGTCGACGTGACCGACCCCCAGCAGTACGAAGAATACAAAGTGCTGTCGAGCAAGGCCATGCAGATCCATGGCGCCGAGGTGCTGGTACGCGGCGGCAAGACCGAGCCGCTGGAGGGCGAGTGGGCGCCGACCCGTGTCGTCGTGCTGAAATTCCCCAGCTATGAAGCCGCCAAGTCGTTCCACGACGGCGAAGCCTATCGCGCCGCCCGCAAGGCGCGCGAGCATGCAGCAAAGATGAACATGATCGTGGTGGAAGGCGCTGCCTGAGGCTTGTCGGGCAGTTTGACATGCGCCTGACACGGGCACAGGTTGAAGTAATCAGCAGCAGCAAGAATCAACAGTCAGAGAGGAATTCATGAGTGCAATCGTAGATATCATCGGTCGCGAGGTTCTCGACTCGCGCGGCAACCCCACCGTCGAGTGCGACGTGCTGCTGGAATCGGGCGTGATGGGCCGTGCGGCGGTGCCGTCGGGTGCGTCGACCGGTTCGCGCGAAGCCATCGAACTGCGTGACGGCGACAAGTCGCGCTACCTGGGCAAGGGCGTGCTCAAGGCCGTCGAGCACATCAACACCGAAATCTCCGAAGCCATCATGGGCCTGGACGCCTCCGAGCAGGCCTTCCTGGACCGCACCCTGATCGACCTCGACGGCACCGAGAACAAGGGCCGCCTGGGCGCCAACGCCATGCTGGCCGTGTCGATGGCCGTGGCCAAGGCCGCCGCTGAAGAAGCCGGCCTGCCGCTGTACCGCTACTTCGGCGGTTCGGGCGCAATGCAACTGCCGGTGCCGATGATGAACATCGTCAACGGCGGCGCGCACGCCAACAACAGCCTGGACATCCAGGAATTCATGGTCATGCCGGTATCGCAGACCAGCTTCCGCGAAGCGCTGCGTTGCGGCGCCGAAATCTTCCACGCGCTGAAGAAGATCCTGGCCGACAAGGGCATGTCCACCGCGGTGGGCGACGAGGGCGGCTTCGCCCCGAACTTCTCGTCCAACGAGGAGTGCCTGAACACCATCGTGCAAGCCATCGAGAAGGCCGGCTACCGCGCCGGTGAAGACGTGCTGCTGGCGCTGGACTGCGCCGCCAGCGAGTTCTACCACGAAGGCGAAGGCGTGTACCAGCTGGAAGGCGAAGGCCTGAAGCTGTCGTCGACCCAGTTCGCCGACTACCTGGCCAACCTGTGCGACAAGTTCCCGATCGTATCGATCGAGGACGGCATGGCCGAAGGCGACTGGGACGGCTGGAAGACGCTGACCGAGAAGCTGGGCACGCGCGTGCAGCTGGTGGGCGACGACCTGTTCGTCACCAACACCAAGATCCTGAAGGAAGGCATCGAGAAGGGCATCGGCAACTCGATCCTGATCAAGATCAACCAGATCGGCACCCTGACCGAGACCTTCGCCGCCATCGAGATGGCCAAGCGCGCCGGCTACACCGCCGTGATCTCGCACCGCTCGGGCGAAACCGAAGACAGCACCATTGCCGACATCGCCGTGGGCACCAACGCCGGCCAGATCAAGACCGGCTCGCTGTCGCGCTCGGACCGCATGGCCAAGTACAACCAGCTGCTGCGCATCGAGGAAGACCTCGGCGATATCGCCAGCTATCCGGGCAAGGGCGCGTTCTACAACCTGCGCTGATCCTTGCCCGTCGTGCCCGTTAGCGCGGGCGCGACGTAGCGGCTGTAAAACGGCGGTGGCACGGATAACATCCGGCCACCGCCGTTTTTGTATCGAAATCTGCCTGGCAATTGCCTTCCGGGCTGACTTCGCAGATCATTGTGCGGAATTTCTCGTCCGCAACCTTTCATGCGTCTGATTTCGCTGCTGTTGTTCGTGCTGCTGCTCGCGGTCCAGTATCCGCTCTGGCTGGGCAAGGGTGGCTGGCTGCGCGTCTGGGATCTGAACCGGCAGCTGACCGAGCAAGGTACCCGCAACCAGATGCTCAAGCTGCGTAATGCCAAGCTGGAAGGGGAAGTTGCGGACCTGCAGGACGGCACTGGCGCGATCGAGGAACGGGCGCGCTACGAGCTGGGTATGGTCAGGGAAGGCGAGGTGTTCGTGCAGTTCGTGGCACCGGCACCCAAGGTCAGCGCCACGCCGCCGCTGCCGCCGCCGGCGAATTCCGTCGCCGGGCGCGGCGGACACTGATCTCCCATCTGTATCCAACCGGCGGCACCCTGGCCGCCGTCACCACCAGTACGGATATCCGCCCCAGTAGCCGGGCATTCCCACGCTGACGCCGCCACCCCAGTGGCCGCCGCCCCATCCTCCGTAAAACAGGTTCCAGCTGGTATTGGGATAGGCATATGCCGCACGCGCATAGGCCTCGGCCTGTTGCTGCCGCGCGATGGCGTCGGCCTGCTCGCGCAGCACCTCCTGGTTCAGGGCATCGAGCTTTTGCCGGGCTTCGGGTGTCAGCCGCGCCGGCGGCATGGCGTTCGGTGCGAGCCGCGCCGTCGGGGGCGAGCCGTTGGCGTCGCGCGGGATCTGTACGCAGCCGGCGGCCAGCAGCAGGGCGCCGGCCGCGGCGCATGCAACAGCACCACGCAGCCGCCCGCGCGCGGTGGCCGCAGTGGCGCTGGATTCGGGTAAGGGGAGAAAGGCTCGGGCGGACATGGCGGTTCTCAGGCTCGCGCGTACAGCGATCGTACAGCCGTTGGACCGGGCGGCGCGCCGGATGTTTCCGCTACGCCGCCCCCGCCATGGATCGAGCCCGCCACGGATCAAGCCGTGGCATGCCGCCTCAGTGGTGCTGGTGCGCGCCGGCACCGGCGCCGGTGGCGATGTGCGTGGCCGAGAACAGCTGGGCGCAGTCGACCGGGTCGAACTCATAGCGCTGGCCGCAGAAATCGCAATGGATCTCCACGTTGCCGCGCTCGGCGATGATGCCCTCGATCTCATCGCGCCCCAGCGACTGCAGCATGCCCGCCACCTTGGGACGCGAGCACGAGCAATGGAAATGCGGCGTCATCGGCTCAAACACGCGCAGGCCGGCGTCCTGCAGGTCTTCCCAGAACAGGCGGCGCAGCAGCGTCTCGGGCGACTCGGCCAGCAGTTCTTCGGCCTTGAGCGTGGTGCCCAGCTGCACCGCGCGGTCCCAGGTATCCAGGTCCTGGGCCTTGGCATGGCTGGCCAGCGGCGCGCCGGTCTCGCCAACGTCGGCGGTGCCGCCGTAGGAGGGCAGTTTCTGCAGCAGCATGCCGGCGGCGACGCGGTCGTCGGCGGCCAGCCACAGGCGCGTATCGAGCTGCTCGGAGGCCTTCATGTAGTGCTCCAGCACCGCGCTGATCGACGGCAGCGGGCCGTGCTCGTCCGCCAGCGGCACGATGCCCTGGTACGGCTGCTGTCCCGGCAGCTTGTCCTTCGGGTCGAGCGTGATGGCAAAGCGGCCGTGGCCGTGCGCATGGACCAGGTCGGCCAGCGTGGCGTCGTCGGCAATCTCCGCGCCCTCGGCCAGCTTGGCGGTGGCACGCATCGACAGGTCGGACAGGCATTCCACCACCAGCATCCGCACCGGGCCGTCGCCGTGCAACTGCATCACCAGGGCGCCGTTGAACTTCAGGTTGGCCGACAGCAGTGCCGCGGCGGCCATCATCTCGCCCAGCAGCCGGCGCACCGGCGTGGGGTAGCTGTGGCGGCCCAGCACTTCCTGCCAGGTGGCTTCCATGCGCACCAGTTCGCCGCGCACGGGGGCGGCGTCGAACAGGAACTTCTGCAGGGTGTCGGGGGTGGTAGGGGTAGTCTGGGTCACGTTGTCTGTCGAGTAATGCGATGGATGCCGCCGCGGCGCCGGCCGGGTTCAGCCGATCCGCTTGAGCTGTTGCTTGTACATGGCCTGCCGCGAGGCGTAGGTTTCGGCGTTGCGGTACAGGTTGGCGACGTCCTCGTCGGTCAGCTGCCGCACCACCTTGGCCGGCGCGCCCAGGATCAGCGAGCGGTCCGGGAAGACCTTGCCCTCGGTGACCACGGCGCCCGCGCCGACCAGGCATTCCTTGCCGATCACGGCACGGTTCAGCACCACGGCCTGGATGCCGATCAGCGAGCCTTCGCCGACGGTGCAACCGTGCAGCATGGCCTGGTGGCCGATCGAGACCTTGTCGCCCAGGGTCAGCGGGCAGCCCGGGTCGGTGTGCAGCACCGAACCCTCCTGGATATTGGTGTCGTGCCCCACCACGATCGGCTCGTTGTCACCGCGGATCACGACACCGGGCCAGGCGCTGGCGCGGGACTTGAGGGTCACGTTGCCGATGACGGTGGCTTCGGGGGCCACGTAGGCTTCGCTGTCGATATTGGGCTTGACGTCGCCGAGCTGGTAAAGCGCCATGAGGTCTCCTGCACGAAAGGCTTATGTTGAAATGGGGGTTGCCGCCGGACTTTAAAGAGTCAGCGGGTCTGTGGGGAACTGCATGGCCAGGCACAAGGGTGGGTGCCGGCGAGGCCCTACAATGGCGGCAGTCCGGATTTTACGCCCATGCCAGAAAAAACTCCCGCCGCCATTTCGCCTGATCCGTCACTTTCGCCGCGCCATCGCGCGCTGGCGGTGCTGTGCATGACCGATCCGCGGGAGAAAGCCTGCGCCGCGCGGGCGTTGTACCGTCATGCCATGGCGCTGCCCGATGCGGCGCTGCGTGCCGAAGAAGCCATCGAAGCGGGCCCGGCGCAGGTTATTCCCGGGCGCCCCGCGCGCCCCGAACTGGTCGCGCCACAGTATGTCGGGCGCCGCCGCTCCCTGCAGACCCCCGCCGGGCGCGCCAACATGATCCATGCGCTGTGCCACATCGAGTTCAATGCCATCAACCTGGCGCTGGATGCGGCGTGGCGCTTCGCCGGCATGCCGCCCGGCTACTACCGCGACTGGCTGCGCGTGGCGGACGAGGAGGCGTTGCATTTCACGCTGCTGGCCGACCACCTCGGCACGCTGGGCGCGGACTACGGCGATTTTCCGGCCCACAACAGCCTGTGGGAGATGACCGGCAAGACCGCCGGCGACGTGCTGGCGCGCATGGCGCTGGTGCCGCGCACGCTGGAGGCGCGCGGGCTGGACGCCTCGCCGCCGGTGCGGGCCAAGCTGGCCAACGTGGGCGACCATGCCGCCGCGGCGATCATCGACATCATCCTGCGCGATGAAGTGGGCCATGTAGCGATCGGAAACCACTGGTACCGCTGGCTGTGCGCGCAGCGCGGGCTGGATCCTGTGACGACCTACGCGCAACTGGCGCAGCAGTATGGTGCGCCGAAGCTGCGCGGGCCGTTCAACCTCGAGGCACGGCGTGCGGCCGGGTTCGAGGAGGATGAACTGGCCTGGCTGGAAGCGTCGGCCGGCTAGGCAGACTGCCGGCGCTGCGCCGCGCGCTCTTCCTCCAGCAACCGCAGCACCCGGCGCTGTATCTTCCCGGTGGTCGTCATCGGCAACTGGTCGATGAACTCGATAGCCTTCGGATACTCGTACGGCGCCAGTTGCCCGCGCACATGCGCCTGCAACTCGGCCACCAGTGCCGCGTCGCCGTCGAACGAGCGCGCCACCGCCGGCGTCAGCACCACGAAGGCCTTGACCACCGCGCCGCGCTCGGGATCGGGCGAGGGCACCACGGCGCAGTTGGACACAGCGGGATGCTTGAGCAGGCAGTTCTCGATCTCGCTCGGCCCGATGCGGTAGCCCGAGGACTTGAACACATCGTCGGCACGGCCCTGGTACCACAGGTAGCCCTCGGCATCGACGCGCGCCAGATCGCCGGTGCGGCACCAGCGCAGGCCGTCGCGCTCGACGTACTTGGCCGCGGTCGCCGCCTCGTTTTTCCAGTAGCCGAGGAAGAACACCGGGTCCGGATGCCCGGCGCTATCGGTGGCGCAGACCGCGACCTCGCCGTCCTCGCCCGGCGCGCAGGGACGGCCTTCATCGTCGATCACCTGCACGCGATGGCCGGGGTAGGGGCGTCCCATCGAGCCGGGCCGCGCCGGCCAGCCCAGGCGCTCGTCGTCGTTCTGCGCGGTGCAGTTGCCGACGATGTAGTTGATCTCGGTCTGGCCGAACATCTCGTTGACGATCACGCCGAGCGCATCCCGGCACCAGCCGAACACGGTCTCGCCAACCGCTTCGCCGGCGCTCATCAATGCGCGCAGCCTGATGCCATAGCGCTGCCGTGGCTCGGGGCAGGCCTTCATCATCTGCTTGAGCGCGGTCGGGAACAGGAAGGTGTTGGTGACGGCGTAGCGCTCGAGCAGCTCGAAGGCGCGCTCGGCGGAGAAGCGGCCCTGGTAGCCGACGATGGGCTTGCCGAAGTACAGCGCCGGCATCAGCGCATCCCACAGCCCGCCGGTCCAGGCCCAGTCGGCCGGGCTCCAGAACACGTCGTCGTCCTGCGGATACCAGTTCTGCGAGCAGACAAAGCCGGTCAGGTTGCCGACCAGCGCGCGGTGCGGGATCAGCGCGCCCTTGGGCGGCCCGGTGGTGCCGCTGGTGTAGATCAGCACGGCGGCCTCGTCGGCCTTGGTCTCTTCGGCGGTGAAGGTGGGCAGCTGCGCGGCCAGCAGCACGTCCCAGTCGTGGTCGCCGCGGCCGTGCGCATCGCCGGCGGCGATCACGGTGGCCAGCGCCTGGCATTCCGGGCGCGCGCCGAGCAGGTTGTCGATCGAGGTTTCGTCGGCAATCGCCACGCTGGCTTCGCTGTGCGCGATGCGGTAGGCCAGCGCCTCCGGCCCGAACAGCATCGACAGCGGCATCGCGATCGCGCCCAGCTGGTAGATCGCCATATGGGCGATCACGGTCTCGATCCGCTGCGGCATCACGATTGCCACGCGGTCGCCGCGCGCCACGCCAAGGCTGCGCAGCGCCGCCGAGAGCCGGTTGGCCTCGGCCTGGATGTAGGCAAAGGTGTGCGCGTTGCGCCGGCCGTCTTCGTGTTCGGTATAGACGGCGATGCGGTCCATGGTCGCCGGGTCCCGCGCCCAGCGGCCGCAGCAGGCTTCGGCAATGTTGAAGTTCGGGGGGATTTCCCAGCGGAAGGATTCGTACAGCGCGCGGTAGTCGTCGCGCCGGCTTGCCGGCAAGGCAGCTGCGGCCATCCAAGGTCTCCTGAAGGTCTCCGGTCCGTTCACCGGCGCGGCAAGCTGCAAGTGGCACCGGCCGCTATAATGCCTGCGAGCGAACGATCGTTCTATTTTGTCGGGCTTCCCTTCGCCAGCCCCCGCGGCAGGAGGACCCGGCCCCAGGGTGGAGACAATGACAATCAAGGAAACCTCGCGGTCTGAATTTATCACGTTGCGCGGCTTGCGCTACCACGTGCGCGACTGGGGCACGCCCGGTGCGCGCAAGCTGTTCATGCTGCATGGCTGGATGGACGTGGCGGCCTCGTTCCAGTTCCTGGTCGACCACCTGGGCGGCGACTGGCATGTCATCGCGCCCGACTGGCGCGGCTTTGGCGAGACCGACTGGCCCTCGCGCCATCCCGGCACGCAGTCGTACTGGTTCCCCGACTACATCGCCGACCTGGAGGCGCTGCTCGACCACTACCAGCCAGAAGGGCAGGTCGATCTGGTGGGCCACAGCATGGGCGCCAACGTGATCTGCCTGTATGCCGGCATCCGCCCCGATCGGGTGCGCCGCGTGGTGGACCTGGAAGGCTTCGGCATGACGGCGACACGGCCGGCGCATGCCCCCAGGCGCTACGCGCGCTGGCTGGACGAGTTGCGCATTGGCGCCGAGCTGAAGTCCTATGACAGTGTCGGCGGTGTCGCCGCGCGCCTGCAGAAGACCAACCCGCGCCTGCCCGACGACCGCGCCGCGTTTCTGGCCGCGCACTGGTCGCGCCGCAATGCCGACGGCCGCTGGGAAATCCTGGGCGACCCGGCGCACAAGCTGGTCAATCCGATGCTGTATCGGCTCGATGAAGTGATGGCGATCTGGGAACAGGTCAGCGCACCGGTATTGCATGTCGAGGCGCGCGATTCGGAGACGCTGCGCCATATTGCGCACAAGCAGGGCATCGGCGAGTTCAAGGAGCGTTTCCGCGCCTTCCGCGATTTCCGCGAGGCCGTGATCGATGACGCCGGCCACATGCTGCACCACGACCAGCCGGCCGCGGTGGCCCAGCTGGTCGAGTCGTTCTGCCGATAGGGTCGATGCCCGCGTTCAGGCGTGGGTGAGCTTTTCCTTCAGCGCGGCGTTGTTGCTGGTGTGGACATGCACCAGCGCCTTCTCCGGGAAGGCGTAGTGATACGCCTTGCGCAGCGCCAGCGCGGCTTCGTGGAAGCCGGACAGGATCAGCTTCTGCTTGTTGGGATAGAAGGCGATATCGCCCGCGGCAAAGATGCCGCTGCGCGAGCTTTCATACGTGGTGGTGTCGACCAGGATGCGGCCGGCACGCATGTCCATGTCCCATTGCGCGATCGGGCCGGGCTCGGATACCAGGCCGTACAGCGCCACCAGTTCATCGGCGGGCAGCACCTGGCTGCCGTCGCGGGTGCGCACTTCCACTTCGGCCAGCGCATCGCCGTCGATGTGCAGGGCGCCCAGCATGCCGACCACGAAATCCATCTCGCCGGCCGCCACCGCGGCGCGCATCTCGGCCACGGTGCCATCGGCGGCGCGGAAGCCCTCGCGCCGGTGCAGCAGCGTCACGCGCGCTGCCACCTTGCGCAGCGCCAGCGCCCAGTCCAGCGCCGAGTCGCCGCCGCCGGCGACGATCACGCGCTTGCCGGCAAAGCGCGATACATCGCGCACGGCGTAGTGCACGTGGCGGTCTTCCAGCGCCGCGGCTTCCGGCAGCGCCACGCGCTGCGGCGCGAACGCGCCCGCCCCGGAGCAGACCAGCACCGCCGCGACATCGAAGCGCTTGCCGCCATCGGTGCCGATCAGCATGCGCTGGTGGGGCGGATGGCCGTCCTGTGCTGGCGCGCCGGGAATTTCGGACACGCTTTCGGCGCGCTGGCCGAAATGCATCGGGAAGGCGAACGGCGCGCATTGCTCCAGCAGCCGGTCCACCAGTTCCTGCGCCAGGCAGCCGGGCACGGCCGGGATGTCGTAGATCGGCTTTTCGGGATACAGCTCGGTGCACTGGCCGCCGGCGCGATCGAGTACGTCGATCAGTTCACATTTGAGGCCGAGCACGCCGGCCTGGAAGGCGGCGAACAGCCCGACCGGGCCGGCGCCCACGATCAGGACGTCAGTGGTGGTGACGGCGGGCGTGGCGGCGGAGGTGGTGTCGGTAGACATGGTGGGCAAGGCGGGCGCGGACGGCCCGCGGAAGACGGTGCAAAGCCCGACTATACCCCGCGCCGGCCCGTTTCCCGGCGACGCCAGCGTTGCCGGCAGGGCTTTGCCATGGGCGCCGGATCGCCTTCTTTTACGCCGGCGGCGCCACGCAGGCAAAGGGCGACCGGAGTAGAATGAGGCCCATGCAAAACGCCCACGCCATCAACGCCGACCTGCACTGCCATTCCACCGTGTCCGATGGCACGCTGTCGCCTCGCGCGGTGGCTGAAATCGCGCGCGATGCGGGCGTCGCGTACTGGGCGCTGACCGACCACGACGAGGTCGGCGGGCAAGCCGCGGCGCGCGCCGCGGCCGAGGAATTCGGCATGCGCTATGTGCCGGGCGTGGAGATCTCGGTGACGTGGGCCGGGCAGACCGTGCATATCGTCGGCCTGCAGATCGACCCGTTCTGTCCCGAGCTGATCGATGGCCTGACCGACACCCGTTCCGGTCGCGCCCGGCGTGCGCGCGACATCGGCGAGGCGCTGGCCAGGGTCGGCATCGAGGGCGCCTACGCCGGCGCACTGAAGTACGTAGGCAATCCCGACCTGATTTCGCGCACCCATTTCGCGCGCTGGCTGGTTGACCAGGGCCACTGCGCAACCATCGGCGACGTGTTCAGCGAATACCTGTCGGAAGGCCGGCCCGGTTTTGTCGGCCATCGCTGGGCCAGCCTGGCCGAGGCGGTCGGCTGGATCCGCACCGCCGGCGGCATCGCCGTGCTGGCGCACCCCGGCCGCTACCACTACACCGACACCCAGCACGATGCCCTGTTCGACGAGTTCAAGTCGCTTGGCGGCGGCGCCGTCGAGGTCGTGACCGGCAGCCACACGCCGGACCAGTACCGCCGCTATGCAGACGTGGCGCGCCACTACGGGCTGCTGGCCTCGCGCGGCTCGGATTTCCACGGGCCCGGCGAAGGCCGGGTCGAGCTCGGCACGCTGCCGCCGCTGCCGTCCACGGTCACGCCGGTCTGGCACGACTGGTAACCAGCCAGCCCAAAGAAAGGCGCCCTGCATGTCCCAGTACTTCGAGATCCATCCGCTCAACCCGCAGTCGCGCCTGATCAAGCAGGCCGCGCAGATCCTGCAGAAGGGCGGACTGATCGCGCTGCCGACCGATTCCAGCTACGCGCTCGCCTGCCAGCTCGACGACAAGCACGCGGTCGAGCGCCTGCGCCGGCTGCGCGGCATCGACGATCGCCATCACCTGACGCTGATGTGCCGCGATTTGTCCGAGCTGGGCAATTTCGCCCGCGTCGACAACCGCCAGTACCGCTGGATCAAGGGCGCCACGCCCGGGCCGTACGTCTTTATCCTGGAAGCCACCAAGGAAGTGCCGCGGCGCCTGTCGCACCCGGCGCGCAAGACCATCGGCGTGCGCGTGCCCGACCACGCCATCCCGCTGGAGTTGCTGGGCGAAGCCGGCGAGCCGCTGATCTCGGCTACGCTGCAGATCCCCGGCGACGACGAGCCGCTCAACGACCCGGCGGAAATCCGCGCCCGGCTGGAAAAACAGCTCGACCTGGTGGTCTGTGGCGGGCCGGCGCCGGCCCAGCCGACCACGGTGATCGACCTGACAAGCGGCGAGCCCGAACTGGTGCGCGCCGGCCGCGGCGACATCTCGCGCTTCGGGCTCTGAATTTGCAGATCTGAACCTCGGGCCCTGAACCTCGGGCGCCAGCCGGCGCTGCGCCGCCGCCACAGGTGCGCCGCTGTGCGCCTGGCAAGGCGGCGGCCCGTTACAATAGCCGTCATGGATTCCTCCCTTATCCAGACCTTCGCGGTCTACGCCCTGCCGGTGCTGTTCGCCATCACGCTGCACGAGGCGTCGCACGGTTATGTGGCCAAAGTGTTTGGCGACGACACGGCCTATTCGCTCGGGCGCGTCAGCATGAACCCGATCCGCCATATCGACCCGATCGGCACCGTGGCGGTGCCGCTGCTGCTCTACATCATGACCAGCGGCCAGTTCGTGTTCGGCTATGCCAAGCCGGTGCCGGTGGTGTTCGAGCGCCTGCGCAATCCGCGCTGGCATGGCATGTGGGTGGCGCTGGCAGGCCCCGCCAGCAATGTGGTGCAGGCCTTTGTCTGGGTGCTGCTGGCGATCGGCCTGACCTGGGGCGGCGTGCGCGAACCGTTCTTCGGTGAAATGGCGCTCGCGGGCGTGCGCGTCAACCTGGTGGTGGCCGCCTTCAACCTGTTCCCGGTGCCGCCGCTGGACGGTGGCCGCGTGCTGACCGCGCTGCTGCCGCAGGGCGTGGCGCGCGCGGTGTCGCGCATCGAGCCCTACGGGATTTTCGTGGTGCTGGCGCTGGTCGCCGCCGGCGTGATCACCACCATCTGGATGACGCCGGTGGTCAATGTGCTGATGTCGCTGATCGAGCTGATGCTGCGCCCGATCGTGATGCTGCTGCACTGACGGGGGCGCCATGAGCGACATTCCCGCCGCGCTGCATGCCGGCCTTTCCGCACCTTCCGCATGGGTCACGCGCTGGGCGCACCTGCTGCGTCCCGGCGCCCGCGTGCTCGACCTGGCCTGCGGCAGCGGCCGCCATGCCGCCTGGCTTGCCGCGCGCGGGCATGCGGTGCTGGCCGTTGACCGCGATGCCGCCGCCATCGCCGCGCTGCCGTCCGGCGTGACCGGCCGCGTGGCCGACCTAGAGCAGGGGGGCTGGCCGCTGGCCGACGAGGCGCCATTCGACGCCATCGTCGTCACCAATTACCTGCACCGTCCGCTGTGGCCGCACCTGGCCGCAGCGCTGGCGCCGGGCGGAGTGTGGCTGTACGAGACCTTCGCGGCGGGCAACGAGACCGTCGGCAAGCCGTCGCGGCCCGATTTTCTGCTGCGTCCCGGAGAGTTGCTCGATGTGGCGCGCATGCATGGACTGCGCGTCATCGCCTATGAAGACGGCGTCCAGGAAGTGCCGAAAACGGCCTTCGTGCAGCGCCTTTGTGCGGTGCGCGAGGCCGCTGCCGCGCCGGATGCGGCCACCCCGGCACGCTACCGCCTGAACCCGTGAAAGCGCGTGTGCGCTGTCGGCGAGAATGCCGCTGCACACGTTGAAACAGTTGGTATCAACCCCGAGTCATCCCGCCTGCCGCCGGCGGTCGAAGCCGCCTGCGGTTCCGGTACAATCGCGTTATTCGCATCCCGAATTCCTTAACGTTATGACACAGATTACCGGCAGCATCGTCGCCATCGTCACTCCGATGCATGAGGACGGAAGCCTGGACTTTCCGGCCCTGCGCGCACTGGTCGATTGGCACGTCGCCGAGGGTACCGACGGCATCGTGATCGTCGGCACGACCGGTGAATCCCCGACGGTTTCCGTCGAGGAGCACTGCGAACTGATCCGCGTGGCCGTGGACCAGGCCGGCAAGCGCATCCCGATCATCGCGGGCACCGGCGGCAACTCCACCAAGGAGGCGATCGAGCTGACCGCCTTCGCCAAGAAGGTGGGTGCCGACGCATCGCTGCAGGTCGTGCCGTACTACAACAAGCCGACCCAGGAAGGCATGTACCGCCATTTCCGCACCATCGCGGAAGCGGTTGAGCTGCCGGTGCTGCTGTACAACGTGCCGGGCCGCACCGTTGCCGACATGAGCAACGACACCATCCTGCGCCTGGCGCAGGTGCCGGGCATTGTCGGCGTCAAGGAAGCCACGGGCAATATCGACCGGGCCGCGCAGCTGATCAACGACGCGCCGGAAAGCTTTGCCATCTACAGCGGCGACGATCCCACCGCGGTCGCGCTGATCCTGCTGGGCGGCAAGGGCAATATCTCGGTCACCGCGAACGTGGCCCCGCGCAAGATGCACGAGATGTGCGCGGCGGCACTGAAGGGCGACGTCGTCACCGCGCGCCGCCTGCACATGGAACTGATCGGACTGAACAAGGCCATGTTTGTCGAAGCCAATCCGATCCCGGTGAAGTGGGCACTGCAGCAGATGGGCAAGATGGCAGGCGGCATCCGCCTGCCGCTGACGCCGCTGTCCGAAGCCAACCACGAAACCGTACGCAAGGCACTGGCCGCCGCCGGCCTGCTGGCCTGATTTACCGCGGCGTCTTGCTGTCGCTCCCTCAACTAGGATTGCGTGTCAATGAAATCGAAGCTTAACCGCCGCGGCGCGACGCAAGTCCGCCGCGCCGCCCTGGTTGTGCCCGTGCTGGCCGCGGGCGTGATCACCGGCTGCAGCAGCCTCAACGAAGCGATGCAGCCCGACAAGATCGACTACAAGTCGTCGGCGTCGAAGCGCACGCCAACGCTGGACATCCCGCCCGACCTGACCAAGCTGGAAGGCGACCGTCGCTACTCGGTGCCCGATGCCAACGGCACCTCGACGCTGTCGACCTACAGCCAGGCGACCAAGGTGCGCGAGCAATCCCCGACCGAGAACGTACTGCCCTCGGCGCAGGGCATCCGCATGGAGCGCGACGGCAACACGCGCTGGCTGGTGATCAGCAACGGCATGCGCGGCGACCAGCTGTGGCAGCAACTGCGCGGCTTCTGGCAGGAAAGCGGTTTCCTGCTGGTGCAGGACTCGCCCGAGACCGGCATCATGGAAACCGACTGGGCCGAGAACCGCGCCAAGATTCCGCAGGACATCATCCGCAATACCATCGGCAAGGTGTTCGACGGCCTGTACTCGACCTCCGAGCGCGACAAGTTCCGCACCCGTGTCGAGCGCGCGCAGAACGGCACGATGGAAGTGTTCATCAGCCACCGCGGAGCACAGGAGCAACTGACCGGCATCGACAAGTCCAGCACCGTCTGGACCCCGCGTCCGGCCGATCCCGAGCTGGAGGCCGAATTCCTGTCGCGCCTGGCGCAACGCCTCGGCGTGCAGAAGGAACAGGCCGACCGCATGGCCAAGAACCCGGCGGCGGCTGGCAGCAGCGCGGCGACGGCTGATTCGGCGGCGGCTGGCGCTGCCGGTGCCACGGCTGCCGCAGCCGGCGGCGCTGCCCAGAAGTCTTACCTGGCCCAGGTCAATGGCGCCCCGGCACTGCAACTGCCTGAGCCGTTCGACCGCGCCTGGCGCTCGGTCGGCCTGTCGCTGGATCGCGTCAACTTCACCATCGAAGACCGCGACCGTGCCCAGGGCCTGTACTACGTGCGCTACGTCGATCCGCGCACCAACGTCGACAACCGTGGCTTCTTCTCCAAGCTGTTCACCAAGCCGGATGATCCCAAGACCGCCAAGAAATACCGCGTGGCGCTCAAGGGCACCGGCAGCGGCACGCTGGTGACGGTGCTCAATGACGCCGGCCAGCCGGAGAACGGCGAAATCGGCAAGCGCATTCTGTCGCTGCTCGACGAGCAACTGCACTGAGCCGGCGGTGACCGGCTCAACCACCGGCCTTCCTGGCCGGCCTGCCAACTGCACGGCGGGGAGGGCGCGGCCATGATGCGCTTCGCCTTCCTCGGCAGCGGCAGCGAGGGCAACTCGCTGCTGATCGAATCCCGCGAAGACACCACCACCACGCGCGTGCTGCTTGACTGCGGCTTCGGCATCCGCGAGACCGCGCGGCGCCTGGAGCGGCTCGGCGTCACGCCGGACCAGCTCGACGCCGTGCTGGTCACGCACGAGCATGGCGATCATGTCGGCTCGGCCTACGCCTTTGCGGCCCGGCACCGGCTTGCGGTCTACACCAGCCACGGCACCTGGCTGGCGACCTCGCATATGCGCGGCGCCGACCTCGCCGATGTGCGCGTCTGCGGCGCGGACCACGCCTTTGCCATTGGCGGCCTCCAGGTGATGCCGTATACGGTTCCGCACGACGCGCGCGAGCCGCTGCAGTTCGTGCTGTCCGATGGGCAGTCGCGCCTGGGCGTGCTGACCGATGCGGGCATGGAAACGCCCTACGTGACGGCGCGCCTGTCAGGTGTCGATGCGCTGGTGCTGGAGTGCAATCACGACCGCGAGATGCTGCGCAACTCGGTCTACCCGGCGTCGCTGAAGCGGCGGATTGGCGGTGACTTCGGCCATTTGGCCAATGAGGTGGCGGCGAGCATCCTGACACAGGTCGCGCATGCCGGTCTGCACCGCGTCGTGGCGGCGCATCTGAGCAAGCAGAACAACACGCGTGAGCTAGCCACCGGCGCGCTGGCCGCGGCGCTGGGCGCGTTGCCTTCGGAGGTGCTGGTAGCCGATCAGGAAATGGGGCTGGACTGGCAAGCGGTGCGTGGCTGAAGTGCGCACCACGCGCCTGCGGCGCCCAATAAAAAAAACCGGCCCGAAGGCCGGTTTTTTTTATCGGTCGAAACCGATTACTGCTTGGCAGCCGGAGCCGAAGCGTCAGCAGCCGGAGCCGATGCATCAGCAGCCGGGGCCGAAGCGTCAGCAGCAGCGGCAGCAGCCGGGGCTTCAGCAGCGGGAGCCGAAGCTTCAGCAGCCGGAGCAGCAGCAGCCGGAGCAGCCGTGTCAGCGGCCGGAGCAGCCGGTTCTTCCTTCTTGCCGCAAGCGGCGAGAGCAACAGCGGCCAGCAGCGATGCGATCAGGAGAGACTTCTTCATTGTTCGTCCTTTAACTTGTAATAACGAAAAACAGGCGATGAATAATTACCGGTAATTATCGCTCTTGAACTGCAAAATAGAGGCCCTCCCGGGTGCCGACATATGCAGTGGTCCACAGTACTAGCCAGCCAACGATTATATCCGCGTTTTCCCGGCTTGTGTAGCGCCGAAATTTACTGAATTGCAATGTTACGCATTATTACAGCCGGGGTCCCAATTGTAGCCATCCCTCTTGTGTCCAGTGATGAAAAGTCTCCATCAGGTCAGGCAGGTCCGCGCAAGTCGCAACATCATCACCACTTAGGTGGCGATTATCGGCCAGCTTCTTCAGCCACGGCATCAGTTCGGCCGGAGGCTCGTAGGCTTCTCCATTGAGGAAGAAATTGTTCCGGTCGTAAAGTGCAATCGAGGCAGGCGCAAGAACGACGCCATGCTGGGCCGCAAGTTTCTCATAACGGCGCTGCGGCAGGTCGGATATCTCGGCGAATTCGACTCCGGGCTTCGGTTCGGACAGATGCGAACCAAGAAATTCCGACACCATCTGCGAATTCCATTGCAGTGCCTTGAGCCGCTCGGCCACTGCCTTGGCCATGCCGGCAGGCAGTTGCGCGGGCTTCGTTGCCGCACGTTCGCCAGCATCGGCGTAACGCCCGCTCAGGTCTTCGTTGTCCTCCACCGTCTCGGAAAGCCACGCCAGAAAGTGGCCCGCCAGTTCGCGGTAGGCCGGGGCACGGAAGCCGATCGAGCAGGTCATGCATTCACCTTCGGCCACGCCGTCGTGGGCGTATTGCGGCGGCAGATACAGCATGTCGCCGGGCTCCAGCACCCATTCCTCTTCGGTGCTGAAATCGGCAAGGATCTTCAGTGGCATGTCGGGGACCAGCTCCAGGCTGGTCTGCGACGAGATGCGCCAGCGGCGCCGGCCCGAGACTTGCAGCAGGAACACGTCATAGGAATCGAAGTGCGGGCCGACGCCGCCGCCATCGGACGCGTAGCTGATCATCAGGTCGTCCAGGCGCGCGTCCGGCACGAAGCGGAAGCGGCCCATCAGCTCGGCCGCGGCGGCATCGTGCAGGTTCACGCCCTGCACCAGCAAAGTCCACTGGCGGGTCTTGACGGCAGGGAGGTTTTCGCGCGCAAATGGACCGTGTTCGAGCTTCCAGCGATTGCGGAAGTGCGTCACCAGGCGCGATTCGACTTCGTCGCGATCGGCAAGGTCGAAAAGCGCATCGCGCGACACAGGCGGCACGATTCCGGGTACCGCCTGTCGAATCAACAGTGGCTTGCGGTGCCAGACATCCCGCATGAATGCAGCCGGCGTCATGCCACCAAGCAGGTCGAGCGGACTGTCTGGATCGACGGGGCCAGGGGGCAGGGCCTGCGCGTATAATGCGGAATCGTTCATGGAGTCAAGAATTGAAAATCGCTAAGAACACGGTAGTGTCCGTGATGTACAAGCTGTCGGACGCGCAAGGCAATCTGATCGAGGAGTCAGATGAAGCCATGGTCTATTTGCACGGCGGGTATGATGGCACGTTCCCCAAGATCGAGGAAGCGCTCGACGGCCATGACACCGGCTTCGAGACCCAGCTGCAGCTCGAGCCCGAAGATGCTTTTGGCGACTACGATGCCGACCTGGTCAAGGTCGAGCCGCGCGACCGCTTCCCCGAGCCGCTGGAAGTCGGCATGCAGTTCGAAGGCATGCCCGAGGACGGCGATGAAGAAGACTCCGTCATCTACACCGTGACCGACGTTGCCGAAGACAAGGTGGTGCTCGACGGCAACCACCCGCTGGCCGGCATGGCACTGCGCTTCTGGCTGAAGGTTTCTGAAGTGCGCGAAGCTACCGCCGAGGAAATCGAGCACGGCCACGCCCACGGCGCCTCGGGCATCGAGGTGGTGGACGAGGACGAGGACGACGATACCCCGCGCACGCTGCACTGATTCCGCGCCCTCCGTGGTCCATGAAGGAAGCCGGCTTGGCCGGCTTTTTTCATGGGCGTCTTCATGGATTCAACACAGCGGCTCAGGGCGTGGTCGGGGCGTCCCTGAGCGAAACCGAGAACGGCGCCGCCGCGTTCGGTGTGATCACCAGTTCGGCCCATTGCGCCACCGTATTGTCCGGCAGCGAAACCCGCGTGAAATTCTGCAGCACCTTGCCGGCGGTGTCGCGCAGAGGCTTGTCGATGCCGAAGCCACTCTCGCCCGCATGCACCAGCAGCACCTGGCCGGGAAAGCGCGCGGTGAGGTCGCGCAGCTGGCGCTTGAATTCCAGGTAGCCGTCGCGAGTGCGGTGGCGCATGAAACCGTCCAGCAGCGTCGGGCGGCCTTTCTTCTCCCAGCCGTTGGCGAATTGCGGGTCGGCATGGGCCACCACGACGATGCCGTTCATGTCGCGCTGCCGCGCCAGCGAGAACGCGCGCGCCAGCCACTGGCGGTTGGCCTCGCGCCGGTCTTCGAACTCGCTGTTGCGCCCGCCCTCGTTGCGGTAGTGGTTGTTGTCGCCCGGCACGTTCAGGCCGACGATCAGGATGTCGCCCAGCGTGAGACGAGCGTTCTCGCGGAAGGTGCGGAACAGGGCCTGGTCGGACTGCCGCACCACCGGGCGCGGATGCTGGCCCAGCGTGGCATCCTCGGGGAAGAACAGCTCGCGCAGGCGGTTCAGCCGCTCGACCGAGTCGAACTTGCCGTTGACCGGGAGCCGGCATTCGGCCCAGTCGGTTTCGCCCGGCACGTAGAGCAGCGGCAACGGCGACTGGGCGAGCAGCTGCTGGCGGCTCGTCAGGATGGCGTCGCTGCAGGATTCGGTATCGCCCTTGATGCCGCCGGCGTGGATCACCAGGTCGAGCCTGCGTTCCGCAAAGCTGTCGAGCAGGGCGGTGGCGTTGGCTTCGGCGGCAGGCCATTGCGGCAGGTCGGCGATCAGCGCGACGCGGTTCACTTTCGGCTTTGGCGCGGCCTTGCCCCCGCGGCCGGCGGGTGCGGGCCATGCGGTACTGGCCGCGCACAGCAGCAATGCCGCCGCGAGGATCCGGCCGGCGTGCCGGCGCCTTGCGTTCATGCCGTACCGACCGCCTCGCCTGCAAGCGCCTTGAGACGGTACAACGCATCGAGCGCGGCACGCGGCGTCAGGCTGTCCGGGTCCAGGTCGGCCAGCGTGTCGATCAGCGCGGCATGCTCCGGTGCCAATTCGGCCGGCTGCGGCGTGGCCGGGGCATAGCCGTTGCCCTCATTGCCCTCGTCGTCATCGGTGTCCGGCACCGCTGGCGCGGCGAACAGGTCGAGCTGCGGCGTCGGCGTGGCGTCGGCCGATTGCTGCTCCAGCCACGCCAGGTGCTTGCGCGCGGCGCGGATCACGGGCTGCGGCACGCCGGCCAGCTGCGCCACCTGCAGGCCATAGCTCTGGCTGGCGGGGCCATCCTGCACCGCATGCAGGAACACGATACCGTCGCCGTGCTCGACCGCGGACAGGTGCACGTTGGCGGCCTGCGGGAATTCCTGCGGCAACTGCGTCAACTCGAAATAATGCGTGGCGAACAGCGTATGGCTGCGGTTGTGCGACAGCAGGTGGCGCGCGATCGCCCACGCCAGCGCCAGCCCGTCGAAGGTGGACGTGCCGCGGCCGATCTCGTCCATCAGCACCAGCGAAGAGGGCGTGGCGTGGTGCAGGATGCCGGCGGCTTCGGTCATCTCCACCATGAAGGTGGAGCGCCCACCCGCCAGGTCGTCGGCCGCGCCGATGCGGGTAAAGATGCGGTCGATCGGGCCGATCACGGCGCGCCGCGCCGGCACGTAGGCACCCACGCAGGCCAGCAGCACGATCAGCGCGGTCTGGCGCATGAAGGTCGACTTGCCGCCCATGTTGGGGCCGGTGATCAGCAGCAGCTTGCGCGCTTCGTTGAGCTGGCTGTCGTTGGCGATAAACGCCACCGATTCCGCCGCCAGCTGGCCTTCCACGACCGGGTGGCGGCCCTGCACGATGTCGACCACGTTCTCGCGCACGCGCTCGGGCGCGGACCAGTCCAGCGTCTGCGCGCGCTCGGCCAGCGCGGCCAGCACATCGAGGCGCGCCAGCGCGCCGGCCACGCGCTGCAGCTCGCCGATATGCGGCAGCAGCGCCTGCAGCAGGCCGTCGTAGAGCTGCCTCTCGCGCGCGAGCGCGCGGTCCTGCGCCGACAGCGCCTTGTCCTCGAACGCCTTCAGCTCGGGCGTGATGTAGCGCTCGGCGTTCTTCAGCGTCTGGCGGCGGCGGTAGTCGTCGGGCACCTTGTCGGCCTGGCCATTGGTGACCTCGATATAGAAGCCATGCACGCGGTTGAACTCGACGCGCAGGTTGGCGATGCCGGTGCGCGTGC
Source organism: Cupriavidus oxalaticus (assembly GCF_038900635.1). GTDB lineage: Bacteria > Pseudomonadota > Gammaproteobacteria > Burkholderiales > Burkholderiaceae > Cupriavidus > Cupriavidus oxalaticus_B. The sequence continues at coordinate 121,863 of NZ_JAYMRX010000003.1, forward strand.
GTTCGCGCGCTTCCAGGTCGATCAGGAACTGGCCGCAGTTCTCGGAGATATCGCGCAGCTCGTCAAGGTCGGTGTCGTAGCCGCGCGCAATCACGCCGCCGTCGCGCACCACGGTCGCGGGTTCCTCGGCGACCGCGCGCACCAGCAGGTCCAGGGACGCCTGCGGTATGGCCAGGTCTTGCAGCGTCTGCGCCAGCAGCGCGCTGTCCTGCCCGTCGCGGATGCAGGCCTGCACGTCGGGCAGCGCGCGCAGCGTGTCGCGCAGCGAGGACAGGTCGCGCGGGCGCGCGCTCAGCAGTGCCAGGCGCGAGGTGATGCGCTCGACGTCGGCCAGCCGGCGCAGCGCGGCACGCAGCGTATCGGTGCCCTGGTCGATCAGCACGCCGATGGCCTGTTGCCGCGCCTGCGGCACGGCCGGGTCGCGCAGCGGATGGTGCAGCCAGTGGCGCAGCGCGCGGCTGCCCATCGTGGTGCAGCAGGTATCCAGCAGCGAGAACAGCGTCGGCGACTCGCCGCCGCGCAGCGTCTCGGTCAGTTCGAGGTTGCGGCGCGTGGCTGAATCCAGGCCGATGTATTCCGACTCCCGCTCGACCTTCAGGCCCTGCACGTGGCGCAGCGACTGGCCCTGCGTGGTGGCGGCGTAGTTCAGCAGCGCGCCGGCGGCGCCGATCGCCGCGCCCAGCCCGGCACAACCAAACGGATCGAGGCTGGCCACGCCCAGTTGCTCGCGCAACCGGCGCGCGCCGGCATCCTGGTCGAAATGCCATTCGGGCAGGCGCGTGCGCGCGCAGGCCGGCGCCGGCAGGTCGATGCCGTCGGCATAGAGCAGCTCGGCCGGGCGGATGCGCTCAAGCTCGCGGCCCAGTTGCGCCACCTCGCACTCCATCAGGCGCAGCTCGCCGCTGGCCAGGTTCAGCCACGCCAGCCCGGTCTTGCTGATGCCGCGGCGCGTGGTCTGCTGGTGCACCGCCATCAGGAAAGTGTCGACCTTGTCCGGTAGCAGCGCCGCGTCGGTCAGCGTGCCTGGCGTGACGATGCGCACCACCTTGCGCTCCACTGGCCCCTTGCTGGTGGCGGGATCGCCGATCTGCTCGCAGATCGCCACCGACTCGCCCAGCTTCACCAGCCGGGCCAGGTACTGGTCGGCCGAATGGAAGGGAATGCCGGCCATCCGGATCGGCACGCCATTCGAGGCGCCGCGCGCGGTCAGCGTGATGTCGAGCAGGCGCGCGGCCTTTTCGGCGTCGTCGTGGAACAGCTCGTAGAAGTCACCCATGCGATAGAACAGCAGGGTGTCGGGGTGGTCTGCCTTGATGCGAAGGTACTGCTGCATCATTGGCGTGTGTCGGCTGCCTGCGGCGTCTGCCTGTGCCTGTTCAGGGTCGGTTTTCTTCTGCAATCCCATTGCCATTTAGCCTGTCTGGCGGTGGGCCTGCGTTGTGCCGCCCGATCCGCTCGGAGCGCCGCCTTGCGTGTCGCGGAAAAGCGCCCCCGCGGGGGCGGCCGGGCGCTGGTCCGGCGGCCTGTGGCCGCGGCACGAAGGGGCGTTTTCGAATATGGGCGATATGGTACAGCACGGTGCAGCCGCCGACGTGCCGCAGACGTGCCGTAGACGGGTGTGCGGGGCCTGGATCAGCGGAACACCAGCACAGGGATGTCGCTATGGGTCAGCACTTTCTGCGTTTCGCTACCCAGCAGCAGCCCGCTGAGCCCCTTGCGGCCGTGCGAAGCCATGAAGATGACGTCGCAGCCCAGCTCCCTGGCGGCATGGATGATGCCCTGGTACGGCACCGAGGCGCTGGAGACGTGGCCAGTACATGGCACCCCTGCCAGCGCTGCCGCCGCCTCGACCTTGGCGAGTTCCTGGCGCGCCCCGGCTTCCACGCGCTGCTGGTACACCTCGCGCTTTTCGTGCGAGCTGTCGCTGGACAGCACATACGGATAGCTCTCCACACACATGTACGGCGTGAGCCGCGCCGCCGCGGTGCGGGCAAACTGGATGGCGGCGGAAACAGCCTTGTGCGAAAGCTCCGAGCCGTCGACGGGGAGCAGGATGTGCTTGAACATAGGGTCCTTTTCAGGTGAGTGAGGCGAAAGGGGCAAGGCGGCGTCCTGCGTTGCCGCCTGGGAGTCAGTTGGCCAGCGCGCGCCCGACGATCAGCGGATCGGCCTGGACGATGGCGGTGGTGTCCCGGTTTGCATAGGGAAAGCGCGACAGGATGTAGCGCAGCGCGTTGAGCCGCGCGCGCTTTTTGCAATCCGACCGGATCACCGTCCACGGCGCGTCGGCGGTGTCGGTATGCGCGAACATCGCCTCCTTGGCGCGCGTGTACGCGTCCCATTTGTCGAGCGAAGCAATGTCGACCGGGCTGAGCTTCCACTGCTTGAGCGGGTGGATCTCGCGCTCGCGGAAGCGGCGACGCTGCTCTTTCTGGCTGACCGAGAACCAGAACTTGAACGGGTGGATGCCGCTGCGTACCAGGTGGCGCTCGAACTCCGGGGCCTGCTGCAGGAAGTCCTGGTACTCGCGCGGGGAGCAGAAACCCATCACGTGTTCGACGCCGGCGCGGTTGTACCAGGAGCGGTCGAACAGCACGATTTCACCGGCGGCCGGCAGGTGCTGCACGTAGCGCTGGAAATACCACTGGCCGCGTTCGGATTCCGTGGGCTTTTCAAGTGCCACCACGCGGGCGCCGCGCGGATTCATGTGTTCCATGAAGCGTTTGATGGTGCCGCCCTTGCCGGCGGCATCGCGGCCTTCGAACAGGATCACCACGCGCTGCCCGGTCTCGCGCACCCAGGCCTGGAACTTGAGCAGCTCGACCTGCAGCCGGTATTTCTGCTTTTCGTAATTGCGGCGCGACATCAGGTTCTGGTAAGGGTAGGCCCCGTCGCGCCAGCCGGCCGCGAGTTCATCGTCGGGCTGCCGCCGCCGGCCCGCCTGCCAGGCGCCGGGATCGCCTTCCAGGATGAGGCTGCGCAGCTGCGCAGCCTCATCGGGTGCCAGGCCGTCGAGCAGCGTGCGCATGGCGTCGAGCATGCTGGCACCATGGCCGGCGCGGCTGGCGAGGATGTCCTGCATGCTGCTGGCGGCCACCTGCACGGCGGCATCGACGGCGCCGCTGATTTCATTGCGTTCGGCGGACAGGGCCGTGTTGGTCGGCAGCACATCGCCGCGCGAGGCAGGGCGGGCATGGGGCTGCGAAGGAGTGTGGGCAGGGTCGGCAGGCGTGTTGCGATCGGTCATGTGCAGCCCTTCGTTCAGGCCACACGCTGGCGCAGGATCTGGTAGAGCTGGTCCTTGATCTGCAGCTTTTCTTTTTTCAGCCGTTCGATTTCGAAGCCCGAGGCCGGCACCAGGCCGGACTCCATGTTGTGGATCTCCTGGTCCAGCGCGTTGTGGCGATGGAACAGGCGGGCGAAGTGGGCGTCCTGCGTCTTCAGGAGCGAGATCTGGTCGCGGTATTCGGGAAACATGCGGGCTCTCCTCAGCTTGATCCGCGCGCACGGGGCGTGGCGCATGGATTCATTCTGGGGAGGGCAGGGCTACGCGACCTTGACGGGGATCATGGCCGGCCGGCGCGGCGGGAAATATGCGAATAGTCTCTGCGCGCCGCCAGGGGCCGCGGCCGGAAAGCAAAACGCCCGCCGGGGCGCGGCGGGCGTTTGTGCAGGCGATGGCCATCAGGCCATGCCACCGACTCAGGCAGTGGCCGGTTTGGCGTTGTCGAGCGAGTACGGCGACAGCAGGCGCACCATCTGGGCAAAGACCTTGGGGTTGCCCGCCAGCACTTCGCCTTGCTCCATCTGGCGCGGCTCGCCGTTGTAGTTGCCGACCAGGCCGCCCGACTCGGTGATCAGCAGCATGCCGGCGGCCATGTCCCAAGGCTGCAGGCCGCGCTCGAAGAAGCCGTCCAGGCGGCCGCAGGCGACATAGGCCAGGTCCAGCGCGGCGGCGCCCGGGCGGCGCAGGCCGGCGCAGCTGCGCGTCATCAGCGAGAAGACCTCGAGGTATTCATCCACGCCTTCCAGGTCGCGGAACGGGAAGCCGGTGCCGATCAGGCAGTCGGCCAGCTTGTCGCGGCGGGTCACGCGGATGCGGCGGTTGTTCAGGAAGGCGCCGGCGCCCTTGCTGGCGGTGAACAGCTCGTCGCGGGTCGGATCGTAGACCACGGCCTGTACCGGCGTGCCGCGGTGCAGCTGGGCGATCGAGACCGCGTACTGCGGGAAGCCGTGGATGAAGTTGGTGGTGCCGTCGAGCGGGTCGATGACCCAGGTGTATTCGTGGGCGTCTTCGCCCTCGGCCCAGGACTGGCCGGACTCTTCCGCTAGAATGGCGTGTTCCGGGTAGGCCGTGCGGATGACCTCGATGATCGCGGCTTCGGCGGCGCGGTCGACCTCGGTAACGAAATCGTTGTGTTGCTTGCGCGAGACGCGCACCAGATCGACGTCGAGCGACGCGCGGTTGATGATGGATCCCGCCTTGCGGGCCGCCTTGACGGCGATATTGAGCATCGGATGCATGAATCTCTCCAGGCCGCCACGAAGACGCGGCGGGGCGCCACGGCACCGCGCGCCCGCTCATGGGCAGCTGACAACACAACGGATTGTAGAAGAACGCAGGGCGTCGCCGGTCTGATACTGGGTGTGCCGCGAAAGTCTCGCGGGCACGCCATGACCTGGCGCCGCGCCAGAGAAGAATCCCGAATTGTATATGAACCCGGCAAATGATACGAGCCGCCCGGAGGGCGAGGCTGATGCGCCACACGCAACCGGCGCAATACCCGATGGCTTCGGCCGCGTGCGCTTCGTGCTCGTCGAGACCAGCCACCCGGGCAACGTCGGCTCGGTAGCGCGGGCGATCAAGACCATGGGCTTCGGCAGCCTGGTGCTGGTTTCGCCGCGCGAATCCGGCGTGCTTGGCCATGCCGATGCCATCGCCATGGCTAGCGGCGCCGACGATGTGCTGGCCGGCGCCGTGATCGTCGACCAGATCGACGCGGCCCTGGCCGGCGCGGTGCTGACCGTGGCCATGACCGCGCGCCAGCGCGAGTTCGGGCCGCCCCGGCTGCTGCCGCGCGCCGCCGCGGCGCGTGCCTGCCAGACGCTGGCCGGCAGCGGCGATATCGCCTTTGTCTTTGGCAACGAGCGCTATGGCCTGCCCAATGAAGTGGTCGAGCGCTGCGCGGCGGTCACGCATATCCCCGCCAACCCCGCCTATGCCTCGCTCAACCTGGCACAGGCCGTGCAACTGATCGCCTACGAGATGCGGCTGGCGCTGCTCGATGCAATCCCGCCTGCCGCTGCGGCGGCGGCAGACGCCAATATCGGCTATGCTGGTGAGCCGGCCACGGCGGAGCAGGTCGAGGCCATGTTCGGACACCTGCAGGCGGGCCTGGAAGCGATCGGCTTTCTCGACCCCGCCAATCCGCGCAAGCTGATGCCGCGGCTGCGCCGGCTGCTGGCCCGCAGCGGGCTGGAGCGCGAGGAAGTCAACATCCTGCGCGGCATCGCCAAGCATATGCTGATGGCGCAGGAGCGGCCGGACCGGAAGGCGTAACAGGAGCAGGCACAGTGGCAGCAACCCGCGGCAGTTTGAGGCTGGACGACGCAGGCGTACGTGGCAAGCGCGCACGCTGTCGGCCCGTCGCAGCGGGTTGGCGCGCGCCGGGGCGATGTTGATCGCCGCACTGCCGCTGCAAAATCCCTGACGGATCCGGGGCCAATGGCCGGCGCCAGAACGCCGGCCGCAAATCACTTACACTCCCTGATCCCGTCCCCACCGGCCACCGACCTCGCCGGCGACCCTGCCCCAGGCGCAAGCCTTGCGTGGCGCGGCGCACGGCGCGGCAACACGACACGACCAAGATGTTCTCTCGCCTTAAGGAAGATATCGACACGATCATGCTGCGCGATCCCGCCGCGCGCAGCCGCCTCGAAGTCCTGACCTGCTACCCCGGCCTGCATGCCGTGGTCTTCCACCGCTTTGCGCACGTGTGCTGGAACGGGGGCTTCCATTGGCTGGGACGCTGGATCTCGCACTGGTCGCGCTTCCTGACCGGCATCGAGATCCATCCGGCGGTGAAGCTGGGACGCCGGGTGTTTATCGACCACGGCATGGGCGTGGTGATCGGCGAGACCGCCGAGATCGGCGACGACTGCACCATTTACCAGGGCGTGACGCTGGGCGGCACCTCGCTGTACAAGGGCCAGAAGCGGCATCCGACGCTGGGCGCCAACGTGGTGGTGAGCGCGGGCGCCAAGGTGCTGGGCGGCTTCGTGGTGGGGGACGGCGCGCGTGTGGGCTCCAACGCCGTGGTGCTCAAGCCGGTGCCGCCGGGCGCGACCGCGGTGGGCGTGCCGGCGCGCATCATCCTGCCCGATGCGCCGGCGGCGCAGCAGGGCGCCAGGCAGGAGTTCTCGGCCTACGGCATCACACCGAACGCGGACGACCCGGTGTCGCTGGCGCTCAAGAGCCTGATCGACAATGCCGCGCGCCAGCACGAGCGCATCGAGGCCGTGCTGGCCGCGCTGGACCGGCTGGGCGAGCATCTGGAGAACACGCCGAACGACCGCTTCGATGCCAGCGAGTTGCGCAAGCTGATGAAGTAGGGAGAGAAGGCGGCCGGCAACGGCCGCTTTCTTTTTTGCGCGATCTCAGTCGGTCTGCGGCAGCAGTCGGAACCCGCCGCCGTCGAGCTGCAGCACGGCGGCGCGCGGATGGCGCCCGTCCAGGTCCCAGTCGGTCAGCACCCAGCGCACGCCCGCAGCGTGTTCGTGGCGCGCCGGGCGATGGGTGTGGCCATGCACCATCAGCCTGGCCCCGGCCATGCCGAAGAGCTCGGTCGCGGCAGCAGGCGCCACGTCTCCGTAGACCATCGGTACGCCGCCGCCCTCGGCGGCCTGCCGCGCGCGGTTGCCTTCACTGTCCGCGCGCAGCTTGCGTGCGATCCCCAATCGCGTACGCAGCGGCAGCGCCAGGAACAGCCGCTGCACCCAGCCCTTGCGGGTCCAGCGGCGGAAACGGTTGTAGCGCTCGTCGTCGATGCACAGCATGTCGCCGTGGCTGAGCACCACGCGCTGGCCGGCGCAATCGATCACCGTGGGGTCGGGCAGCAACTGCGCGCCCGCGGCGCCGGCGAAACGATCGCCCAGCAGGAAATCGCGGTTGCCGTGCATCAGGTAGACGGCAACACCGCGCGCGGCCAGCGCGCGCAGGGCGCCCGCCACGCGCTGTGCGAACGGCGAGTCGGTCTCCTCGTCGCCGATCCAGAATTCAAAGAAATCACCCAGGATAAACAGCGTGCGCGCGTCGCGCGCGGCGCGCTCGAGCGTGCGCTCGAAGGCCGCCAGCGTGCGTGGCATGCCGGGCGTGAGATGCAGGTCTGAAATGAACCACGCCGGCGCCTGTACCTCGTGGGGACCGGCCACCGGCGTGCGGGGGATTGCGGTCATGCGCGGGGCCGGGAAGGAGGTGCCGGCCGGGCCGGGTGCGCGTCACCGCAATCAGGGTGCATGGCTTGCTCGACGATTATTCGACGATGGTGGCCTTCTCGATCACCACGTCTTCCAGCGGCACGTCCTGGTGGAAGCCCGAGCTGCCGGTGCGCACGCCCTTGATCTGGTCGACCACGTCGGTGCCTTCAACCACCTTGCCGAACACGGCGTAGCCGAAGCCCTGCGGCGTCGGCGAGGTGAAGTTCAGGAAGTCGTTGTCGACCACGTTGATGAAGAACTGCGCGGTGGCCGAGTGGGGCGCGTTGGTGCGTGCCATGGCCACGGTGTAGCGGTCGTTCTTCAGGCCATTGCCGGCTTCGTTCTCGATCGGCGCATCGGTGCCCTTTTGCTTCATGCCGGGCTCGAAACCGCCACCCTGGATCATGAAATTCTTGATCACGCGGTGAAAGATGGTGTTGTCATAGTGGCCCTTGCGGACGTACGACAGGAAGTTCTCGACCGATTTCGGTGCCTTCTCGGCGTCGAGTTCGATGGTGATGACACCCTGGTTGGTTTGGAGCTGGACCTTGGACATGGTTTCCTCTGTACGGTGTGTTATTTGACGACGGTGGCCGACTCGATCACGATCGGCGAGGCCGGCACATTGCGCATGGGGCCGTAGGCCGTGGTCGGCACGCTCTTGATCTTGTCGATCGTGTCCATGCCTTCCACCACCTTGCCGAACACTGCGTAGCCGTTGCCGTCCGGCTGCGGGTAGTCGAGATTCGGATTATCCACCACATTGACGAAGAACTGCGCGGTGGCCGAGTCAGGGTTGCTGGTACGCGCCATGGCCAGCGTGCCGGCCTTGTTCTTCAGGCCGCCGCGGGCTTCCAGCGGGATCGGCGCGCGCGTGGGCTTTTCCTTCATGTCGCGGTCGAAGCCGCCGCCCTGCACCATGAAGCCGTTGATCACGCGATGGAAGATGGTGCCGCTATAGAAGCCGCTCTTCACGTATTCCAGGAAGTTGGCCACGGTCTTGGGTGCCACGTCCGGGTACAGCTCGACCGTGAACTTGCCGGCGCTGGTGATGAACTGGACGCGCTCGGCGGCCTTCTGCTGCGCCAGCGCGCTGAACGACGACAACGCGAGTGTGCCTGCGGTCAGCGCGGCCAGGGCGATGCGACGGGAACGGATCATGGATGGAACTCCGGTGAGTCGGGATTCAAACGGCCCGGACGCCATTGCGACCGGGCATCTTGGCAGGGGCGTCAGTTGGCTGCCGGCGCACTGGCCGGGGCCGGGCGCTGTGCCGGAGCCGGCTTGCGGCTGCCGGCCGGCGCAGCGGTGGTCCCGGTCGCGCCCGTCGCCTCGGGCGTGCCGGCCGCTGCCTCAGGGCGCAGCTGGCGCAGCGCGGCGCTGGCGCGGGTATCGCCCGGATTGCGGCGCAGCGCCTCGGCATAGGACTGTTCGGCCAGGCGCCGGTAAACGTCGCCCAGATTCGTGTAGGCGATGGCAAAGGCCGGCTTGACCTCCGTGGCGAGCAGCAGTTCGGCCTCGGCGCGCTTCAGGTCGCCACGCTTGGCATAGAGCAGCGCCAGGTTGTTGTGCGGCTCAGGCAACTCGGGGAAGTCCGCCGCCATTTCCGTGAAGGCCTGGATGGCGGCGTCCTCGCGCCCGGACTGCGCCAGCGCCCAGGCGCGCTGGAAACGTGCCTGCGCGTTGCGCGGATTGGCCGCGATCACGCGGTCGAAGCCCTTGATGGCGTCGTCATAGCGGCGCGCGTTGGCGGCCTGCTGGGCCTGGGTCATGCCGGGGTCGGTCGAGCGGATGCCATCCAGCGGCGACGTGGGCGCGGGTAGCGACAGCGGCCCGTGCTGCGCCTGCGCGGGCCCGGCCAGCGCGGCCGCCAGGGCCAGGGCAGCCGCGGCGGCCAATGCGGGGCGCGGGCGGAGCGGGCGTACAGGCGCGCCAATCGACGCGTCGGGGAGCGCGGCGGCGAGCGCGGCGGTAGGCGAGGAGGGCAGCAGCAGGCTCATTGAGGACTGGTCCGTTATACTCGGCGGCATTCTAGCAAAGCGGCACGGCCGGCACTAAAGCCATGGCCCGGGCAAGCGTCGGCAAAGCGCGGGCGGCCGCGGCAAGTCCCCCGGCGCGCGGCCTACCGGCACATCGCCTTCCGGTAAGATATGGGGCGCGGCAGAAATGCGCCAGTGCCGCCTCCCCTGACCATTCACTTCGTTTCATGCAGCCTCTGAACATCTACAACACGCTCGCGCGTGAGAAGCAGCCATTCGTGCCCATCGAACCCGGCAAGGTCCGCATGTATGTCTGCGGCATGACGGTGTACGACTACTGCCACGTTGGCCACGCGCGCGTGATGGTGGTGTTCGACATGGTGCATCGCTGGCTGCGTGCCGCCGGCTACGAGGTGACATATGTGCAGAACATCACGGATATCGACGACAAGATCATCCGCCGCGCCGCCGAGAATGGCGAGACCATCGGCGCGTTGACCACGCGCTTCATCCAGTACATGCACGAAGACGCGGCCGCGCTGGGCGTGATTCGCCCCGACCACGAGCCACGCGCGACCGACTACGTGCCGCAGATGCTCGACATGATCGGCAAGCTGGAAGCGAAGGGCCTGGCCTACCAGGCCAGCGATGGCGACGTGAATTACTCGGTGCGCAAGTTTGACGGCTACGGCAAGTTGTCCGGCAAGTCGCTGGAAGACCTGCGCGCGGGCGAGCGCGTCAGTGCCAACGATGCCAAGCAGGACCCGCTCGACTTCGTGCTGTGGAAATCCGCCAAGGCCAGCGAGCCGCCCGAGACCAAGTGGGATTCGAAGTGGGGCAGCGGCCGCCCGGGCTGGCACATTGAATGCTCCGCCATGAGCTGCGCGCTGCTGGGCGAGCATTTCGACATCCATGGCGGCGGGGCGGATTTGCAGTTTCCGCACCATGAGAACGAGATCGCGCAATCGGAAGGGGCCAGCGGCAAGCCGTTCGTCAACATGTGGATGCACAACGGTTTCGTGCGCATCAACGACGAAAAAATGTCCAAGTCGCTCGGCAATTTCTTCACGATCCGCGAGGTGCTGAAGGCGTATGACGCCGAAGTCGTGCGTTTCTTCATCCTGCGCGCGCACTACCGCAGCCCGCTCAACTACAGCGACGCGCACCTGGACGACGCGCGCCATGCGCTGACGCGCCTGTACACCGCGCTGAAGGACACGCAACCCGGCGGCTGCGCGGTCGATTGGGAAGAACCGCATGCCAGGCGCTTCGCCGAAGCCATGGGCGATGACTTCAACACGCCGATCGCGATGTCCGTGCTGTTCGACCTGGCCAGCGAGATCAACCGCACCGGCTCCTCCAGCGCCGCGCGCCAGCTCAAGGGGTTGGCCGGCACGCTGGGGCTGCTCGAGCGCGATCCGCATACCTTCCTGCAGGGCGGCAAGTCCGCGGACGGTCCCGACGCGGAGGAAATCGAAGCCAGCATCGCCGCGCGCAAGGCGGCCAAGGCCGAGCGCAACTTCGCCGAAGCCGACCGCATCCGCGCCGAACTGCTTGCCGCCGGCATCGTGCTGGAAGACAAGCCGGGTGGTGCGACCGAGTGGAGGCGTGCTTGAACGCTGCCGCGCGCAAGCCCGCCAACGCCGCCGTGCCGGCAGCCGCCGGCCGGTCGAAGGCGGCCGGCCCGCGTCCGGCCAAGGCGGGCGCCAGCGAGGCACCGCTGTCCGACGGCAAGGCGACGGCCAAGACCACGCGCAACGCCAAGGCGGTATTGCCCGAGGCCGACGCGGTACCGCTGCCGGTCGAGACCGTCATGGACGCGGTCCGTCCCGCTTACTGGGACGAAGCCTGCGCCGACCTGATGAAGCGCGACCGTATCCTGCGCAAGATGATCCCGAACTATGGCCCGGCGCACCTGGTGTCGCGCGGCGATCCGTTCGTCACGCTGGCGCGCGCGGTGGTGGGCCAGCAGATCTCGGTCAAGGCGGCGCAGTCGGTGTGGGAGCGCCTGCACGCGGCCTGCCCCAAGCTGACGCCGGCACAGTTTCTGCGCGCGGGCACCGAGAAGCTGGCCGGCTGCGGATTGTCCAAGCGCAAGGCGGAGTACATGATCGACCTGGCCGACCACTTCAAGGCGGGCCGGGTGCACGTTGCCGAATGGGCGCAGATGGACGACGAAGCGGTGATCGCGGAGCTGACGCAGATCCGTGGCATCGGCCGCTGGACCGCCGAGATGTTTCTGATGTTCAATCTGATGCGGCCCAACGTGCTGCCGCTCGACGATATCGGCCTGATCAATGCGATTTCCGCCAACTATTTCAGCGGCGAACCGGTCACGCGCAGCGAGGCGCGCGAGGTGGCGGCCAACTGGGAGCCGTGGCGGACGGTGGCAACCTGGTATATGTGGCGTAGTCTGGACCCGTTGCCTGTGACGTACTAGGCATCGGAACAAGAAAAATCAGAAGCAGGTGCATTGCAAGCTATCTGGCAGGCGCTAAGATGGCGTCCAATTTCCGGTAGAATGCGCCCCTTCACAGACAGGTACGTGTGATTTTATGAAAACCACCTTCCTGGATTTTGAGCAGCCCATTGCCGAACTCGAGGCAAAAATCGAAGAACTGCGCTTCGTGCAGGACGATTCGGCTGTCGATATTTCCGAAGAGATTTCGCGGCTGGCCGGCAAGAGCCAGCAGCTGACCAAAGATATCTATGCCAACCTGACCCCATGGCAGGTTGCGCAAATCGCCCGCCATCCCCAGCGCCCCTACACGCTGGACTACGTGCGCGAGATCTTCACCGATTTCCACGAACTGCACGGCGACCGCACTTTTGCCGACGACCTGTCGGTCGTCGGCGGCCTGGCACGCTTCAACGGCCAGGCATGCATGGTGATCGGCCACCAGAAGGGCCGTGACACGAAAGAGCGCGCCCTGCGCAATTTCGGCATGCCCAAGCCCGAGGGCTACCGCAAGGCCAAGCGCCTGATGGAACTGGCCGACAAGTTCGGCCTGCCGATCTTCACCTTCGTCGACACCCCGGGCGCATTCCCCGGCATCGACGCGGAAGAGCGCGGCCAGTCCGAGGCCATCGGCCACAACCTGTACGTGATGGCCGGCCTGAAGGTGCCCCTGATCGCCACCATCATCGGTGAAGGCGGTTCGGGTGGCGCGCTGGCGATCGCCGTCGGCGACGTGGTGCAGATGCTGCAGTTCGCCACCTACGCCGTGATCTCGCCGGAAGGCTGCGCCTCGATCCTGTGGAAGACCGCCGAGAAGGCACCGGAAGCGGCCGAGGCGCTGGGCCTGACCGCGCACCGCCTGAAGGCGCTGGGCCTGATCGACAAGATCGTCAACGAGCCGCTCGGCGGCGCGCACCGCGATCACAAGGCCACGGCGGCGCTGCTCAAGCGCACGCTGGCCGAGTCGCTGCGCCAGTTCCAGGGTATGAGCGTGAAGGAGTTGCAGGCGCGCCGCCATGAGCGCCTGCTGGCCTATGGCAAGTTCAAGGAAACCGGCGCCCCGGAATGATCCGTCCGCCCGGCTGACCGACAAGGTCGCACAGGCCCTGCAGGGCGGTGCGGCCTTTGTTGTTTCTGGGTACGGCGCGCCGGTGATCGCGGTGGCGTTGTCGGGCGGGCGCGATTCGGTCGCGCTGCTGCATGCCGCGTGCGCCGCCACGCAGGGCACGGCGGCGCGTGTGGTGGCGCTGCACGTGCATCACGGGCTGCAGGATGCCGCCGACGAATGGGACCGCTTCTGCGAGGGAGTATGCGCGCAGTGGCAGGTCGGCTATTTCGTGCGCCGGGTCACGGTACGGCAGGCGGCGGGCGAAGGCCTGGAAGCTGCCGCGCGCCGCGCGCGCTATGCCGCGCTGGCGGCGATGTGCGCCGACAGCGGGGCGCGCCTGCTTCTGTTCGCGCACCACCAGGACGACCAGGTCGAGACCGTGCTGTTGCGGCTGTTTCGCGGCGCGGGCGTGGCCGGCATGGCCGGCATGCCGGCCATGAGGCCGCTCGATGCGCAGGGCGGCGTGATGCTGCTGCGGCCGTGGCTGGACGTGAGCCGCGATGAGATCGATGCCTACTGCGCCGCCAATGCGCTGCGCTGGATCGACGATCCCTCCAATGCCGATGCGCGCTATGCCCGCAACGCCCTGCGCGCGCAGCTGCCGGCGCTGGTGTCGGCCTTCCCCGCGCTGCGCGCCAACGTGGTCCAGGCCGCGGCGCATTTCGCGCAGGCCAGCGAGCTGATCGACCATCTGGCCGCCGCCGCGATGGCGCAGCTGGCGCATCCGGGCCGCGATGCCGATACGCTGGCCGAACTCGACCTTGCCGGTTTGCGCGCGCTGCCGGCGGCGCAGGCCGATGCGGTGCTGCGGCTTTGGCTGCGCGACCTCGGCGCGCGCGCGCCATCGACCGCGCGGCTTGCGGCGATGCGCGCGCAACTGGTCGCGCACGAGGGCGGCGAGCCTGCCATCGCCCACGACGGCCTGGTTCTGCGCCGCTTCCGCGACCGCGTGCTGGCCTGCACGCCGCCGCCTGCGCACCCTCCCGAAACCGTGTCGCTCGACTGGCGCGGCGAGGACCGCATCGTCGTGCCCGCATGGCGCGGCGAGCTGCGCTTCTACCGCGACGACAGCTTCGGCGTGCCGGAAGCCGTGCTGCGTCAGCCGCTGCGGCTGACGCAGCGTGCCGGCGGCGAACGGCTGGTGCTGCGCCCCGGCGGCCCGGCGCGGGCGCTCAAGCAGGCCTGCCAGGAGGCTGGCATCCCCGCCTGGCGCAGGGCATGGCTGCCCCTGCTGTGGGCGGGCGACACGCTCGTGCTTGCGGCCGGCCTCGGCATGCACCACCGCTGGCCGGCGCAGGCGGCGGCACCGCGCTGGCGCGTCGAATGGCATGCGCGGCCACCGCAAGTGTCCGGCGCGCCGCGCTGAGCGCCCGCAGAGCGCCCTCGTCGCGGCGGTGACCAGCCGCGTCGATCACATCGGGAAAGCCCGCAGAGCTCGCCTTCGCCTTGCCTGACAAGCCTTGTTCGTGTATTTTCAAGGGCTTTGCACAATCGCTGGCGTCGACAAGAAGATGGCTCTCATCGTTCACAAATACGGCGGCACTTCGATGGGTTCCACGGAACGCATCAAGAATGTCGCCAAGCGCGTTGCCAAGTGGCACCGCGCCGGTCACCGCGTAGTCGTGGTGCCTTCGGCCATGTCGGGCGAGACCAATCGCCTGCTGGGACTCGCCAAGGAAATTTCGCCGCAGCCGGATCCGCGTGAACTGGACATGCTCGCCTCGACCGGCGAACAGGCCAGCGTGGCGCTGCTGGCAATCGCCCTGCACGGCGAGAACATCGACGCGGTCAGCTACACCGGCTGGCAAGTGCCGGTGAAGACCGACTCGTCGTACACCAAGGCGCGTATCGAATCGATCGATGACGAGCGCATCCTCGGCGACCTCGACGCCGGCCGCGTGGTTGTGATCACCGGCTTCCAGGGCATCGACGACGACGGCAACATCACCACGCTGGGCCGCGGTGGCTCGGACACCTCGGCCGTGGCCATTGCTGCCGCAATCGAAGCCGACGAGTGCCTGATCTACACCGACGTCGACGGCGTGTACACCACCGACCCGCGCGTGGTCGAGGACGCCCGCCGCCTGGACCAGATCACCTTCGAGGAAATGCTGGAAATGGCCAGCCTCGGCTCCAAGGTGCTGCAGATCCGCTCGGTGGAATTCGCCGGCAAGTACCGCGTGAAGACCCGCGTGCTGTCGTCGCTGACCGACCCGCTTATGCCGCTCGAGCAGGAAATGCACTCGGGCACGCTGATCACTTTTGAGGAAGAGTCTGAAATGGAAGCAGCCGTCATCTCCGGCATCGCCTTTGCCCGTGACGAGGCCAAGATCACCGTTCTGGGCGTGCCGGACAAGCCGGGCATCGCCTACCAGATCCTGGGCCCGATCGCCGACGCCAACATCGACGTCGACATGATCATCCAGAACCAGTCCGTCGACGGCAAGACCGACTTCACCTTCACCGTGCCGCGCGCCGACTACCAGCGCGCGCTGGCGATCCTGGACGACGGCGTGAAGACGCACATCGGCGCCGGCAGCGTGTCGGGCGACCCGAAGGTGTCGAAGGTGTCGGTGGTCGGCGTTGGCATGCGCTCGCACGTGGGCATCGCCAGCAAGATGTTCCGCACGCTGTCGGAAGAGGGCATCAACATCCAGATGATCTCCACCTCGGAAATCAAGATCTCGGTGCTGATCGACGAGAAGTACATGGAGCTGGCCGTGCGCGCCCTGCACAAGGCCTTCGAACTGGAACAGGCGTGATCCGTTCGTAAGCATTTTCTGGCGGCGCTGCAGATTTTGTGTTGAGTCATCGATTTTTCATTGACCAACCTGCGTGGCGTCGCTAGAATACGCGCTTCGTTGTGTGGCTCCCTCACACAACGCAAGTTTGGGAGACGTGGCCGAGAGGTCGAAGGCACTCCCCTGCTAAGGGAGCATCCGGGCCAAAACCTGGATCGAGGGTTCGAATCCCTCCGTCTCCGCCAGCAATGGCGAATGTGGACCCCAGCCCTTGCGGGGGCTGGGGATTCCGCTAAGAGACAGTCTTACACCGCTGCACCTTCCGCGTGTCACTTACACCGAGGGAGAGTCAGCGATGCACATCACCCGCCGAAACGGCGTCTATTACTTCCGCAAGAAAATCCCCGCTGACCTCGTTGCTCTCTACGGCAAGCGAGAAATCATCTTCAGCCTTCGCACGAAGGAACGCGCTACAGCGTCACGCCTTGCACTGCGCGCAGCGGTACAGCTTGACGATGAATTCAGCCTGAAGCGGGGCGCAACTATCCCCGAGCATCACGCCGTACCATTGCCGCTTCCCGTCACATCTGCGAGCGTGGACGCCCCCGGCATAGAACCGACCCCTACGAAGAGCAGTGGGGCGAAGCTGTCCACCCTCATCCCGATCTGGCGACGCGACAGGCGACCTACGGCAAAGACTGTGGATGCCGTGGCCCGCGCTGTGCGGGAGGCGAACGACCCGGGCATACGCAGCATCACGCGGCAGAGCATCGTTGCCATGCGTGACGGCTGGATAGAGGCGGGCAACAGCGTTGCCACCACGAATAAGAAGCTAGGCTTTATCCGGCTGCTGCTGGGAATCGCCAAGGGTCGAGGCATGATTGACATCAACCCTGCCGAAGGCGCAGAGCTTCCACCGCCCAAGCGATCAGTTGAGTTGCGTCGGCCATACACTCCTGAGCAGGCCCAAGCCGTTATGGCATTCACGGAAGGCATGCGCGAATCGGACCCTGCCATGTACTGGCTGCCAAGGCTGGCCCGCTGGACCGGGGCGCGGCTCAACGAACTGCATCAGTTGCGCGCCGAGGACATGCAGGAGCGGGACGGGCACCTCGGCCTTATGTTGACCGACGAAGGCGAGCATAGCGAGGGCGTTGCCATGACTCTCAAGAACGACGGCAGCCGTCGATGGGTTCCCCTTTCATGCCAGGTGCTGGAGTTTGCTGCATGGGCGAAGGGGCGGACCGGTCCGCTATTCCCAGCCAAGGCAAACAAATACGGCAATGTGTCCGATGGGTTTAGTAAGCGCTATGGCAAGCTGCTGCGGAAGGTGGTCAAAATCACGGACAAGCGCATTACCTTCCATTCGTGGCGGCATGGGTTCGCTGACATGTGCCGGGCCGCTGGAGTATCGCAGGAGTTACGCATGGCCCTGATGGGGCACGCCGAAGGAGGGGCTGCAGGCACCTACGGGGCTGGGGGTGGGCTACCCGCTAAACTTCTGGCCGACGCTATCGCGGGGTTGCCCGGCGCAGCAGCTATTACTGGAGAAGAAGTTTTGTAGACAGCTGCTCGCGGACTCTTCGAGAGCCGAGGTCTGTGAGTCTATACTTGCCGCTCCCCAACAATACAATCTGTCGGCAATCCGGCGACGCGAGTTTCTTTAGCGCATTGGTGATCGTAGAGGGGGCTCGCTGCGCATACTTGCCGAGGTCAGTACGGTTGAACCCCTCTTCTCCGGCGTAGTGCAGTAAGACAAGAAGCTCTTCTTCGGCACTGAGGTCTGTCCGCTGCACGAGCAAGACTCCATCAAAAATACCGACGCTGGGGACGTCGAACTGCAATAGTTCGCGAATAGCCTTCGCGACAGATTCTCGGTCCCCGCTCCAAAAAAGTCTCAGCGTTTCATTCATTGCCCATCTTACGCACTCGATCACCAACTTCGAGTCCATGTGGTTGGGCTGATAGCTAGGTGAAATGTGTACGGCCCCGCGCTGGCTACGGAACTTGTAGATCGTTCGAAGGACTCGGATGACGTGGATTGCGTCGCGGCGGGGTTGGACCTTATGCTTTACCTGTTCATTTTCCAAGTACTTGCAGCAGTCATCGAAGTCTTTGCCCTGACTCAACACGCCGGAGTCAAGGTGGTAGTAGATACGGGCAAGGATTTCGCAAAACTGCCCACCGTCTAGCTCTGCGGGTTCCCAATCTCGCTGAATGTAGCGGCGCTCCGCCGAGATAAACTCGTCTAGAAGTTGAGAACAGAGCAGATGGTCCAGCGGCGGGCTTAGCTCCGAGAGGAGGCGTGTCTTGTCAATCAAAGGCATAGCTGCTGGCTATTCGTTACGTCCCAACGCTTCTGCGATAAGTCCCTGAACGTGCTTGTTGCCTTCCTCGGTCAGATACCAGGCGGCCGGTGTCTTAGTTGTGTCCTCTGACACAACGGAAGGCCGCTTGAGTTTGAGCTTCCCGAGGTCCCGGGTAACATTGGTGACTGTTACCGATTTGGCTTGACGGAAGTGCTTGTTGAACGTCGCCGCAATACGGCGGCCAGAGAGCTCTTTTTCCGAGGTTTCCTGAGTGACGACGTAGAGGGTCCAAAGCGATTTGTTCGCAGTGTTCCACGATTGGCTGGGAACACCGTACTTCGCAGGGTCGTGCCGCCAATCGACGGCGCTGCCGTCCTCGACATCTACCACGCCGGAGGCCGCAGTTGCCCGACGCTTACGTGGCTTCTTGCGGACTGACGCATCGCCATCAAGTTCTTGTGCTGGGAGGATGGCTGGTGCTACCGGCAATGCAGGGTGGGACTCGCCGTTGAGGATCGCCTCGGGCGGTTGCAGTAGCCCTTGCAACTGCCGTCCGAGGCTTTGGCTGATCGCCGGGACATCGTCCTTCGAGCCCTCAATTTCCAGCTCGAATCCCGTCAGCTTCATCTTGATCTTGATCTTTGACATAGCCCGCCCTTTGCGTTGAGATACATTTCACGGATGTGTCGCAGAGCATACATCAAAAACGAATGCGCCAACTGAATTGACGTGGCACAGGCGTGAGCCAACCGTCATGCTGAGGCCAAGTCTTGAGGTCTGCCCTACGAGGGTTGATGCGCGATTATTCTTGAGTAATCTCGAGTTGTGTGCGCAAAAACGGAGATTCATTCAAGCAGAACTTTTGGATTCGCTGAAAGGTCTTATTGTCGTCGTCACAATGCCTTCCAAGCGAAAGGTAATAGTTTTTGGCCGACGTCTTTCGCGTAAATAATCGACTCCGCCTGTCATTTTACTGTCCAACGCCCGACGTGCTCCAATTGCAGTGCAGCGGCGCAATAGCTAAGGCACCGCTGCCACGGGAGCCCGTCGGTGAGTTATTCTCCACCAGTCTCGGCGAGCTTCAACGTATGCAATCCAAATACGGCGTTCTCGCGTTTTTTATTCTCGAACCATACACAGTTCGCGCTGAGGTCGTCACTATCGCCATAAGACGAGTAGTCGCCGATGTCTTCGATTGTCATGGCTGGTCCGCCGCTCTTCAAAACGACCACGTCGCCCTTCTTAAAGTCATTCATAAAAACCTCTCGTCGTTAAAGGAAGCCATAGTGTACGTTGGATAACGGGACTGCAATAAGACGCCATCCCCTTCCAAAGATGGGGGTGGGTGGGGCGGGGGGGCATTTGAGTGCATGGACCGCAATCCCGGCCCAAATTTCGATCGACATTTTTGCGGGGACTCGCACCGCGCACGCGAAGCCGACTTCCCCCGTATGCCCCTCCCGAATGCGCCTGCGAATCGACGCAGGCACACGCATGAAATGCATAGCGCGCCTAGCCGTGGTGGAGCGGAATGGCGGAGTGGGCCGCGCTGCGTTGGGGCCTTGACAAGCCGCCGAGCGCCTGCCAGATTGTGGTTGTACACGCATTAAACGAACGATTTGTGGGGTGAACAGGCATGGCAAACGGCAAGTTCGTTACGTACTACCGGGTGAGTACACAGAAGCAGGGGCAGTCCGGGCTTGGCATCGAGGCGCAGCGCAATCTCGTCCAGGCGTACCTGAATGGCGGGGAGTGGGCAGTGTTGGGGGAGTACACGGAGGTGGAGACCGGCAAGGGCGCGGACGCACTGACGAAGCGGCCCAAGCTGGCCGAGGCGCTGGCCCTGTGCAAGAAGCAGGGGGCGACGCTGGTAATCGCCAAGCTGGACCGGCTGGCCCGCAACGTTCACTTCATCTCGGGCCTACTGGAGACGGGTGTGGACTTCGTGGCGGCGGACATGCCGCAGGCGAACAAGGTCATGATACAGATGCACGCCGTCATGAGCGAGTGGGAGCGGGACCAGATCAGCGCACGGACGAAGGCGGCACTGGCAGCGGCAAAGGAGCGGGGCGTGACGCTGGGGGCAGCCGGCGCGGCGAATCTCAAGCCCAAGATAGAGGAGCGGCAGCAGCAGGCGGACGCCTTCGCCGAGAAGCTGCGGGGCGTGCTGGAGGGCATGCAGGCCCGTGGGCTGACTCGGCGGGCGATGGTGGAGGAGTTGAACACGCTTGGCATCCGCACTGCCACGGGCGGGGCGTGGCACCTCACGCAGTTGCAGCGGACGCTGGGCCGACTGGCCGAGTGCAGCCAGGGGCGGCCGGTGGGTGTGCATTCCTAAATCAGAGTTCAGTGCGAATGTTACACGGTTTGCAGCTATGACGCGTTCTAGACCCTGCGTTGTTTGTCGATTCTATTAAGCGTGTCTTTTTGAGACGTGGAACGGCTGAAAGCTACCGTTGGCGCGGCCCGATGCAGTTTGCCGGTCCCGCGTTAAACGATAGCCCGACATGTTAATCTGTCACTTCGACATTTATAACAAGTTAGGCCGCAAGCCAAGTACCTATCATGCAAGAGGCACTTATTCCACCGTCTACACTCTTTAAGTATCGAGATGACTCGGAGCGTACGGAGAGCATCTTTAAAGAGAGGAAAGTTTGGCTGTCATCGCCAAGTCAGCTCAATGATCCTCTGGAGTGCAAAACTGGAGAAATTCCCAAGGCATGGGAAGCGGCCACAATTCGTCAACTTGAGGAAGGCCAATTGATGGGCATGGTGGGCATGCCTGTTCAAAAATTTCCAGCAACACTCTTTTCGCTCAGCGAACGTCAAACCAAGCGTTGGTGGAAGCGATTCCGGGGACTGTCACACAAGCAGAAGGTTGCAGCGATGCGGCAACTCTACGCAGATCACGGAAGGGATTTGTCGCGTCCCGAGGCGATCTTTCAGGACATGCGAAAGCGCCTAAAGGCAGTTGGAGTCTTTAGCCTCAGCGCGGCCATTGACAATGAACTCATGTGGGCACACTACGGAGGCAACCACTTTGGCATCGCTTTAGGGTTCGGTTGCGCCCCGGACTGCAAGCTTACCAAACCAAGGCACACGCTGCCAGTGACCTATGCGTTGGAAAAGCCCACCTTCAAAACCGGCTTCAAAAACGAGGTTACATTCTACGCAGCACCCGGTGGTGGAACCAAGTCTGTTGGTAGGGTTTCGTTTGAAGACGAAGTGTTTCGGGCCGCAATAAGTACAAAGACTCCGGTGTGGAATTACGAGCGCGAATGGCGCTACGTTGAAGAATCGTCTGGTCTGTTCGATTGGCCTGGGCCGCTTGTTTCAGTCACGTTTGGTCTCAAGATGACTCCTGAGCGCCGCAACTATTATCGGAGGTTAGCTGAGGCAGCCGCAGGCAAGGATGTTCGCTTCTTCGAGGTTCAGCTATCTAAGTCATTGGGCGGCCTCATCGTGAATGAGTGCAAATAGCTATTTTTCTACCGCTGGCCTAACCAGTTGGTCAAGCCGACGCCCGCAAGCTCGCTTGTGGGCGCCCTCCGCGCTTCGCGCCCCGGCGCGGCTTACCGCAGTACGCTCCTGCTTACCAGCAATCCCACGTTGACAGCGGTCCGAAGTGCGAAATACACTACGCGGCTGCGGGTTACTCCCGTGCGTCGTTACTGTCCACCCTTCGTAGGTTGCGCAGTAATAGGGCGCGAACCTCGCATCTGGTGATGGTGGCTCTGTCTAGAGCTACCTGAGACCGGGCAAGGCCACCAATCGAACCAGTCCTAGAGGCTGCAAGAGAGGTGGCCTTTTTGCGTCCTCGCAAAGCGAACGAGGAGAGGTCATCGGCAAAGCTGACGGCCTGCGTTCTTTAACAACTAGGGCCAGACAACTGGCATTGGTGGTCAAGCCGTGATCCGACAGGCTTGGTCAGGATGGCTGCGTAAGCGGCCAGGGAGGCGTTCGTCCGATTGCAGCGGGTGATGCCATCAGGCTGAGTCGATCAGAGGGATTGACTGGCCTTTGTGTTGGCCCGAGAGGCCGGAAGGAGATTGAATGCAGGGAAAGGATAGTAGCACCAAAGCATGTGTGAGTCTCGATCTACTGGCCGACTTGTTTGTCGCAGTGGAAGTGGTTATTGCACGCGGAGTCGGGCCTGCGGCGGCACCGCCCCCGCAAACGAAGCACCGCGTGCGGCGTCGCCGGGGTGCGCGTGGAAGCAGAAATGGCCGTGCGGTACTGACGGCGGCAGTCGTCCGGGAAATGCGCCGGATGGCTGCCGAGGGCGCAAGCTTCGCAAGCATTGGCCGTGCGTTCGGCGTGCATCGCAGTACAGCGCAAAAGGTTGTTCGCGGCCTGCGTTGGGGGCACCTATGAAGGTCGGGGCCAGTAGGCTCACACGGGCGCTGCACCGGCAGGTGAAGGATGACGTGGCCGTTCTGCGCAAGATTGGCCGTCGATGCCGCGACCCGCTGCGGTTTGCCGCGTGGATGCGTGGTGAAAGTCGGTTTGTGGTTGAGCGGCGGTGCGACAAGTGCGGCAGTCGATCCCGGCTGGTGCGCGATGGGTCGTGCGCTGGCTGCGCTGCCAAGCGTTCGCCGTTGAAGCTGACACCGGGCGGGAAGCTGGATAAGGCGGCGTATGTCTTCACAGCCAATGGCCGTCAGCGCGTAAGCAGGAATCGCTGGCTAGATCAGTGCGACGCGGAGCGTGCCGAGCGCGGCGGCGAGTTCCGGGAGGTGCAGCACGGCAAGTACACAGCCCGGATTTACCCAACGGGGAGGCTGGAAGTGCAGGACGACTCTGGCTGGCGGACGGATGACCTCGCCAAGCTGGCCCGCGAGCAGGGGGATGCGTTCTTCCGCTTCGCTCAGGGTGAGCCTGATCTAGTGGAGGTCATGGGGGAAGCCGGGTGGTCAGTATGAACGGGCGTGTAGCCACGAAGACGCGGTCGCGGGTGCCGACGCAGATGGACACAGGCATACGGCAAAACTTGGGGCAGTTGAAAACTGGGGGCAAGGGATGGGCTCAATAGTAACGATGGGGTACAGCCGGATCAGGCTCGGCCTGGACTCGGGGGCTCAAGCAACAGCGTGGGGCAAGCTCAGGGAGCATCTGATGAACCTGCAGACCGGTGGGAGTCCTCCGGAGGGGCCGGGGTACGATCTGCTGCAAAACGGCGCTGCGGAGGAAATCGGGCGGCTGGCATCGGCGGATGCGCGAGCCCGCTCGGCCTGCGCTGCACATACAGTCGCGGACTGGGACGCAATGAACGCCGCCCGGCGTGGTCTTGCCGACGGATGGATGCTGCTGGATCGGTCGCAGACAGGGGCGGGAAAGAGTAGCGGCCATGCCGTCGAGTTCGTCAAGGATTGGCAGTGTGCTGGTCGTCAAGTGCTGTGGCTTACGCCGCTGGCGAATCTCGCGGCGTCGGCGGTAAAGCTGCTGGCGACGACCCCAGGCATTCGTCCGCTTCAAGGCTACAAGGGTGTCAAACTGGAAGATCGCGGACTGTACTTGGACGGTACCTTTCCAGAGTTCGGCGGGCTCGTGTCATGTATCGACAGCTTGCCGTCGTTTGCGGAGGCTGTTGTTCAGGGTCGTGGCCGCGTCGCTGTGGTCGTGGATGAGTTGGGCTACATACTGCACCGGATGTGTACGGAAAAGTCCGATAAGGGCGTCGATGTGCTGACGGACTTCTTCCGAGTCCTACGAGACTCAAGCACGCCGGTCCTGCTAATGGATGCCACGGCGGGCGAGGCGCATGTCGCACTCGTTGCGGCCATGACCAATCGCCGGATCGATTGCGTTCGAGTTGCACCAAAGCAGCGACCGGGCGGCACATGGGGCATGCCTGACTTCAAGGCTCCCCCAATTGAACTTGTACTAGCTGCCGGTGACGACGCCCCCAAGCGTGAAAGTCTGATCCGGGAGTGTCTAGATGAGGTTGTTCGCCGTACTGAAGCTGGGCAACTCTGCTGCGTGGCCTTCGATAACATGGAAGTCTTAGTTGCCTTTGTAAAGGCTGCGCAGGCGCGCATCGATCAGCGGCGCATCCTTTCACTTGGTAGGTTCGATGCTGACGAGAAGGCGCACCGGGCCTACGTCCAGCGGCTCAACGGCATTGACTGGGAGTCGGACATCACGCCCTCTATTGTCGAGAGCGTCCAGTCGAAGACCCGGCTACTTGTTGCATACACGAGTGTCTGCGGTGTCGGCACGAGCTTTGATGACACTGCCGGCTCTTACAACGCCGTCTTGGCTACGTCTGGGAGAGTCGATCCTGCTTGGGTTGTCCAGGCTGTGGGGCGTGCTCGGCAGGCTCACGACGCACAGGTTTTCATGGCCGTGAAGAACCTGGTGGACGAGCCGTTTTCCGAACGCAGCCTGCCGGAAGTGGGCAGCGTGCCGGACTTTCGTGGCCGGACCGTAGATGAAGCCGTGGCACTAATGCAAGCGTTCATGAAGCGAGGGGCACTGTCCAATAGGGCGGCGCGCTGGTCCGTCAAGCTGTTGCTCGAAGAAGCCGGTTACAGGGTCTTGCAGCCCCGGCTTGCTCGCGGTGGCACTGCGGCCAGCGTAGACGACAGTCCGCTTGCGGCTGCGCAGATTGCACTCGATGAGATCGCTTCTCTTGGCATGCTGGACTATACGGATACAAACCTTCCCCGGAGGTGGCGGCAATCCTGCAATGACAGATCGACTCGGAAGCAATTCGAGGTGATGCGCTGCGGGCAGATGTTTTACCTGCCTCCGGGTGAGCTGCCCACGATTGAGCAGATGGCGTTCTTCCAGTCGCTGACGCCCGAAGGCCGTGCCGCTTGGTGGATGGCATACGGGGCGAATGCTTCGCGCATTCCGAAGTTGTGCGGCTTCTTCGATGCCGCGTCCAAAGATGCGAAGTCCGTAGCGGCTGTGTTGAAGACTATTGTTGGCAGTGACAAGGTGGCAGCACGGCGCAAGGCCGCTTCGGTCTGGAACCAGAAGGTTGCTGCGATGGCGCAGCGCATGGGGATTTGCCCGGAAGTAATGGCGAACGGTGCTCTGAAGCGCAACAGCGCAACGGTGCTCCGTGACTGGCTCGGTCGGGCTGGCTTCAGCGTCGTGGCGGATGCGGACGACAACGCAGTGGCGGTCGCCCCCAAGTGGTTCCTGCGGGCAGTGTAGAGCCGGCCCAGCAAGCTGGAAATTCACGGGTTTCTTATGGGCGAAAAAACCTGCCAGCCCTTGTGCAGCTTAGCTTTGCGGGTGAAGGGCGAGAGGGTCGCCTTTCAAGTGAATCAAGCCGGTTTGTGCGGAATGGCCCAGGACGCCGTGATCGCTAGCGTGGACAGGACTTCGTGGGCGATCTGCCTCGTGCATGCTAGTTCGGGGCCGCTCATTTGCTGCAAGATGCCATTACCTGCGTTGAACTCCCAGCCTAAGGAATTCTGGCGCGACAACTGGAGGTAAGCATCATCCAATTCGGGATCGACGTGAGCGCCGCCGTCGGTATTCGAGACATTCAAGATCAAGTCGCGGCGGTTAAAGTTCCGGCCTGCCTTGTCTTTGACCACAGCGTTGTTCCACCATTCTGCGAACGGTACTTTCTTCGCGCCGAATGCTCCTCCGCCGATGAGCACAAGGGGCACATGGCGTGCGCCGTGCCCTGTCGTGATTTGCATACCGGTCAACTTACACTCGGTTAGTAAGTTATTCGGGTTTAGCACTCCGGCGGTGTCCAGGTAGTTCCCGCCGCGGAGGCCGAGTTGTTGCAGAAGCGCATGCGATTTCGGGGTCTGGTGCAGCAGAACCCGCAAGTTGAGGGCGATGTGCTTGCCTGCTACCTCCCGCCCCGCATCATAGTGTTCGCAGCCCATGACCAAAAGTTCAAGCTGGTCACGCAATTGCTGCTTGAGGTCTTCTCTTGTTCGTGCTGTCCTTGATTTCAATGCTTCCTCCAGAGAGCTATTGGCCGCCGACTCGAATTCTATGGGTCGTGGGGGATGCACGCTGCTACGTTGCTATCCACCTCCACCAGCTTGCCACAGAGCGGGCAACGACGATGCGCATTGATGCACGTTACCCCTCTGCGGCGGGGTGTTGGTGCGGCGCAACGCGAATGGGCGGCTTTCTCGCTTAGATTTGGCGGAGGCGCGGCTACCTCTGCGCCTGCTGTGCTATCGCATAGCCGGCAGAACAAGAATAGGCTGGGACAATGGGTCGAAAGAGAAACGAGCCGTCGCTAAGCGAGGTATTGCTGGATGCACCGTGGTGGGTGTCGGTTGCCCTGGCGGTGGGAGCCTACATTGTGTTCCGTGGTGTGTTGCCCGCTGCGTTTGCATCGAATCCGTTTCTGGCGGGTATTGCCATGATGAGCCGTTCGATCGCGTGGATTCCAACTGTGATGTTCGGCTTCCTCGGCGTGCTGTCATACGTCCGTGAGCGACGACAGCGGGGAGGCGACGACAATCGACAACAACTCACGCCACGGACACAACGGCCCCGCGCCAGCCGGTCCCAGGCGCAACCGAAGCCACGCCATTCGGATGGGCGGAGACAAGCCGGTACATCAGCCGAATCAAAGGAAGTCAGCAGCCCGGAGCCGAAGGCAACGAAATGCGCGAAGCCTGAAATCAATAGCTGGAATCTTGAGGCGCTCAAGCTCTTGGAGTGGAAGCGTTTCGAATTGCTCTGCGTGGGGTATTACGAGGCGATGGGATTCACAGTCAAGACGGCCCGGATGGTGGGATCGACGCCACTCTGTACAAGGCCGGCTTGGATGTTCCCGTGGCGGTCGTCCAGTGCAAAGCGTGGAGCAAGCCGGTAAAGGTGGAGCAAGTGAGGGCATTGGCTGGCGTAATGCATGAGCACAAGGTACGCAGGGGCGTCTTCTGGTCGCTGTCAGGTTACGTCGGGCGGCCGGTGCAGGACTCGGCAGAACGGGCCGGCATTCAATTGCTTGACGGCGCGACCATCATCGAACGGATTCGCGCACTAGACCAGTACAAACAGGCAACGCTGCTGGCGCAGGCATTCAAGGGTGACTATGACACCCCGTCATGCGCTGCCTGTGGGGTGAAGATGGTCGAGCGTAAGGGGAGGAGCGGGCCATTTTGGGGGTGCAGTAACTACCCTGGCTGCAAGGTCACACTGGCTCGCTCTGCATAGGCAGATCAGTCCAACTTGCGCGCCAAGTCCTTCACTTGCAGGTGTGTGTAGCGGGCCAGCATCCGTATGTCCTTGTGGCCCGTGATCGTCGCCACTTCCATCTGCGATAGTCCCTTCTCGAACAGGCGTGATGTGGCCTCGTGCCGCAGATCATGGAATCGGAAGTTCTGCACCTTGGCACGGTCCACCATGCGCACGAAGGCCAGCTTGAAGGCGTTGATAGTGAGGCCGGGGAAGACAGGGCCGGCGTCGATCTCTCGGGTGCAGCCAAGTTCGCGGGCAGCAACTTGTTTCAGGCGCGTCAACTCTTCCATTGCTCGCCTTGACAAGGGGACGCCACGCGGCGTGCCGTTCTTAGTATCGATAAGCTGGATCGACCGATGCTCGAAGCTGATGCGCTCCCACTCCAGCCCAAGAATCTCGCCTCGCCGCATCGCCGTCTCCAGAGCCAAGTCCAAGATCGAGAGAACGTAGGGGTTCCGCGTCTCCTCGCCTGCCCGGCGCAGGGCGGTTTCCTCCTCGACTGAGAGTCTACGCACGCGGCTCGGGGGATTCTGTGGCCGCCGCACGGTGATAAGTACGCTCTTGCAGAACGCGACATCCCACTCGTTGGCAGCCAACTTGAACGCCGCGTTCAGGATGTTCAGCTCTCGATTGACTGTGCTGGGCGCAACGTCCTGAAGCCGTTGCTCAACCCACTCCTTGATGTCCCGCCGATGCAGATTCTCAAGGTGGATGCGGGCAAGGGGGTATTTGAGAATGCTTCGTGTGTGAAAAGCCTCGGCCTCAGCCCCTTTCTTGCGGACTGTCTCCTCGCGTAGGTTTCTGTGCAACAGATCCGCCACTATGCGCGGCCTCTCCCTGAACTCCTCCACAAGCTTCGCATGCGCTTGCTCCCTTGCTGTCTCTAGCGAGCGAGCTTTCAGTTCCGGCTCGGTAGCGCGGAGCCAAGTCTCAGCATCTTCGCGGCTTGAGAAGGTGCGCGAGACGATGCGAAGGCCCGAGAAGCGAATCTTTGCTTGGAACGTGGCGATACCACGCCTTGTACGGCGCTCGATGATGGTGCCCATGTACGTCATCCTCAAAAGTGGGATGCACGGTACTTGGTGCTTTGCGCCCCGTTCCTCGGTGCAGATTGTGATCCCGCGCCATCGGCGGGAGGCGGGCGAATTGTGCCCGCGCTAGATGGCCTCGAAAATCAGGGAAACTGCTACACTGAAACCTTCCACGCGGACTGCGTGGTGTAAGAGTTCCCAAGAGACGCGGCCGAGGGCGCGGCGAGTGCAACGAGCCGCAAAGCCTTGCGCAGCAAGGCTCACAGGTCGAAGGCACTCCCCTGCTAAGGGAGCATCCGGGCCAAAACCTGGATCGAGGGTTCGAATCCCTCCGTCTCCGCCAGCAATGGCGGCGAACCCCGGAAGATCGCGGTCTTCCGGGGTTTTGTTTTTTCTGGCGCTGATATTTGTGGCCTCGCGCATCGGCCGGCCGCACCGTCGTGCACCGCTACGTGCAATTGTCGCGATACACTTGCTGCAGTTCCTTGCGAGACTTGTCGCGCTCGACCTTCGTGATCGGCCGGCCTTGCGCGTTCTGCGTCGTCGTGGTGGTCGACTGGTACGTGCGCTTCTTCGATGCGGCGTTGTACTGATCCTTAAGCGATTCGCATTTGTCGCGCGTAATCTGGTCGGGGTCGAGCGTGGGCGCCGACGGCGGGCGGTAGGGGTTGCTGCCTTCCTGCACGGCTTCCGAGATGGCACCTGCGGCGCCCTTTGGCGGGGATTGCTGCGCCAGGGCTGTCGAGGCGCTGCCCAGTGCCAGCAAGCCGGTCAGCAGCCATCTTGTCGATATCGGCATTTTGTCCCTCCTCGATTGCCGGGCAGCCGGGCGGCTTCCTTGACACCATCATATGTGCCGTGCCCGGAATTACCAGAATCCGATGGGCCGGTGTCGGCGGGCCGGACCTGCGTGTCGGGGCACGCCGCCGGGCCGCGATTTGCGTTCTGGCCCCGCCTGCCATAAACCTAGGTCAGGGACACGCCCGCAAGGGCGTTCAGGACTTCAGGAGACATCAATGAGTGTGCTGATGCTTTCGAACGTCGACGTGGAAACCACCGACGACGAAATCCGCGATTTCCTCATCCGTTATGGCTTCCCGGCGTTCGACGAGCTCGAGCGCCTGCCGGGGGATGGCTCGCGCCCGGCGGTGGCGGTGCATTTCAACGCGGTGGAGGACGCCGCGCTGCGGATGCTGCAGCCGCGCATCAATCATTTGTTCTGGAAGAAGCGCCAGGTTGAGGCAATGGTGCTCACGGAGCGCTTCGAATAGACGGGAAGGACCTGCGGGCGCGAAGTCCCGCAGGCTGCAGGCCGCGCCTGCGGGGGTGCAGCCGTTTAGCCGACGAAGGCCTTTTCGAGCACGAAGTGGCCGGGCTCGCTCATATTGCCTTCCTCGAAGCCGCGCTCCTCCAGCATGACACGGATTTCCTTGAGCATGTCGGGGCTGCCGCACAGCATCAGGCGGTCGTTCTCGATCGAGAACGGGGGCACGCCCAGGCGCTCGAACAGTTCGCCCGACTCGATCAGTTCGGTGATGCGGCCGCGCGTGTGGAAGTCTTCGCGCGTGACGGTGGGGAAATAAACCAGCTTTTCGCGCACCATCTCGCCCAGGTACTCATGCTCGGGCAGGTGCTCGTTCAGCAGTTGCTGGTAGGCCAGTTCGTCGACAAAGCGGCAGGTGTGGGTCAGCACGATCTTGTCGTAGCGCGCGTAGACCTCGGGGTCGCGAATGATCGACAGGAACGGGGCCAGGCCGGTGCCGGTGGCCAGCAGCCACAGGGTCTTGCCGGGCAGCAGGTTTTCGACCAGCAGGGTGCCGGTCGGCTTCTTGCCGACAAAAATCTGGTCGCCTTCGCGCAGGTGCTGCAGGCGCGACGTCAGCGGGCCATCCGGCACCTTGATGCTGAAGAATTCCAGGGTTTCTTCATAGTTGGCGCTGGCGATGCTGTAGGCACGCAGCAGCGGGCGGCCATTGACTTCGAGGCCGACCATGGCGAACTGGCCGTTTTCGAAGCGGAAACCCGGATCGCGCGTGCAGGTGAAGCTGAACAGCGTGTCGGTCCAGTGGTGAACGGAGAGGATGGATTGCTGGTAGAGGTTGCTCATCGAAGAAAATGCCGAGGCCCGCGGGCAAGCCGCCGGGAAAGATGGTGACCGGACATGTGCGCCTGTCGGCGGTTACCGGCAAGGCGGCGGATCAGGGGAACGCAATGATCCACTTCGTCGCGTATTGTAAAGCGGCAGCGGCGGGCGTGCCCGCGCTGCGTCGACGGAACCCCGCCCGGGATAGGGTTATGCGCAGCAATGAAATCCGGGATTTCAGTTCTGAAACCCGTATGCCGGGTTTGCAACGCGGAATCTTGCCAAATCAACGGAATCGGGCTTGGCCCGCTTTTTGCGCTCCCAGACACGCCGCACGTCCAGCCGTCGTGCCGGCAAAGCTGCCGTGACCCGACGATCGCATTGCGTTGCAGGGCAGGCGCCCTTGGTCTTGAACAGGAATGCACCGCGATGTACTACGGAACCAATGCAGCCGCCGCGACTGGCGCAGAATGCCGCGCGCTTGCCGCAGACGCCAGCCAGCCACGTACCGGCCACCGCCACGACGATCGTTGCGGCGGCAAGCCGGCGCCACAGCGCACCAACTGGGCCTGGGCGGCCGTGGCCAGGCATGACGACTGGATGGATTCACACACCCCGTTTGCGCAGTTTGCGCATTTCGACTAGCCGCCGGCCACGGCACCTGCCGTGGCGCTGTCCCTTCGAATGACCCGAGCCGCCGTGCCGCCCCGCGCGGCGTCTCAGTTGCCTTGTGCGTGCCATGAACTACGCTCCCATCAAATCGCTGCTGATTGCCAACCGCTCCGAGATCGCGATCCGCGTCATGCGGGCCGCGGCCGAGATGAACATCCGGACCGTGGCGATCTATTCCAAGGAAGACCGCCTCGCCCTCCATCGCTTCAAGGCTGACGAGAGCTACCTGGTCGGCGAGGGCAAGAAGCCGCTGGCGGCCTATCTCGATATCGACGACATCCTGCGCATCGCGCGCCATGCGAAGGTCGATGCGATCCATCCGGGCTACGGCTTCCTGTCGGAGAATCCCGACTTCGCGCAGGCCGTGATCGATGCCGGCATCCGCTGGATCGGCCCGTCGCCGGAGATCATGCGCCGGCTCGGCAACAAGGTGGCCGCGCGCAATGCGGCGATCGAGGCCGGCGTGCCGGTGATGCCGGCCACCGACCCGCTGCCGCACGACCTGGAGGCCTGCAAGCGCCTGGCCGCGGGCATCGGCTATCCGCTGATGCTCAAGGCCAGCTGGGGCGGCGGCGGGCGCGGCATGCGCATCCTTGAGAGCGAGCAGGACCTGGAGGGCGCGCTGGCCGCGGCGCGGCGCGAGGCGCTGGCGGCGTTCGGCAACGACGAGGTCTATGTCGAGAAGCTGGTGCGCAATGCGCGTCACGTCGAAGTGCAGGCGCTCGGCGACACGCACGGCAACCTGGTGCACCTGTACGAGCGCGACTGCACCGTGCAGCGGCGCAACCAGAAGGTGGTGGAGCGCGCGCCCGCGCCGTACCTCGACGATGCCGGCCGTGCCGAGCTGTGCGAGGCGGCGATGCGGCTGATGCGCGCGGTCGGGTATTCCCATGCCGGCACGGTCGAGTTCCTGATGGACGCCGATTCCGGCCAGTTCTACTTCATCGAAGTCAATCCGCGCATCCAGGTCGAGCACACGGTCACCGAGATGGTCACCGGCGTCGATATCGTCAAGGCGCAGATCCGGATCACGGAAGGCGGCTATATCGGCATGACCGAGAACACGCGCAACGACAACGGCGACATCGTCGTGCGTGCCGCGGGCGTGCCGGTCCAGCAGGATATCCATCTGAACGGCCACGCGCTCCAGTGCCGGATCACCACCGAGGACCCGGAGAACGGCTTCCTGCCGGACTACGGCCGTCTCACCGCATATCGCAGCGCCGCCGGCTTCGGCGTGCGCCTGGATGCCGGCACCGCCTATGGCGGCGCGGTGATCACGCCGTACTACGATTCGCTGCTGGTCAAGGTCACCACCTGGGCCCCGACCGCGCCCGAGTCGATCCGGCGCATGGACCGCGCGCTGCGCGAGTTCCGCATCCGCGGGGTCGCGTCAAACCTGCAGTTCCTCGAGAACGTGATCAACCATCCCGCGTTCCGCGCCGGCGACGTCACCACGCGCTTTATCGACAAGACGCCGGAGCTGCTGGAATTCACCAAGCGCCTGGACCGCGCCACCAAGCTGCTGCGCTACCTGGGCGAGATCAGCGTCAACGGGCACACGGAAATGACCGGCCGCACGCTGCCGCCATTGCCGCTGCCGCAGCCGGTGCTGCCCGCCGTCGACAACAGCACGCCGCTGCCTTACGGCACGCGCGATCGCCTGCTTGAGCTGGGCGCCGAGAAGTTCTCGAAGTGGATGCTCGAGCAGAAGCAGGTGCTGCTGACCGACACCACCATGCGCGACGCGCACCAGTCGCTGTTCGCCACGCGCATGCGCACCGCGGACATGCTGCCGATCGCGCCGTTCTATGCGCGCGAGCTGTCGCAGCTGTTCTCGCTGGAGTGCTGGGGCGGCGCCACCTTCGACGTGGCGCTGCGCTTCCTCAAGGAAGACCCGTGGCAGCGCCTTGAGCAATTGCGCGAGCGCGTGCCGAACGTGCTGTTCCAGATGCTGCTGCGCGGCTCCAATGCGGTCGGCTACACGAACTATGCGGACAATGTGGTGCGCTTCTTCGTGCGCCAGGCGGCCAGCGCGGGCGTTGACGTGTTCCGCGTGTTCGATTCGCTCAACTGGGTGCGCAACATGCGCGTGGCGATCGATGCCGTGCGCGAAAGCGGCGCGCTGTGCGAAGGCGCGATCTGCTACACCGGCGACCTGTTCGACCCGAAGCGCTCGAAGTACGACCTGAAGTACTACGTCGGCATCGCGCGCGAACTGCAGCAGGCCGGCGTCAATGTGCTGGGCATCAAGGACATGGCAGGCATCTGCCGTCCGCAGGCGGCCGCCGCGCTGGTCAAGGCGCTCAAGGAAGAGACTGGGCTGCCGGTGCACTTCCACACGCACGACACCAGCGGCATCTCGGCAGCGTCGGCGCTGGCCGCGATCGAAGCCGGCTGCGATGCCGTGGACGGCGCGCTCGATGCGATGAGCGGGCTGACCTCGCAGCCCAACCTGTCGAGCATCGCCGCGGCGCTGGCCGGCACCGAGCGCGACCCCGGCCTGAGCCTGGAGCGGCTGCACGAAGCCTCGATGTACTGGGAAGGGGTGCGCCGCTACTACGCGCCGTTCGAGTCCGAGATCCGCGCCGGCACCGCCGACGTGTACCGCCACGAGATGCCCGGCGGCCAGTACACCAACCTGCGCGAGCAGGCGCGCTCGCTCGGCATCGAGCATCGCTGGACCGAGGTGTCGCAGGCATACGCCGAGGTCAACCGGATGTTCGGCGATATCGTCAAGGTGACGCCGACCTCCAAGGTGGTCGGCGACATGGCGCTGATGATGGTGGCCAACGACATGACTGCGGCGGACGTGTGCGACCCGGCCAAGGAAATCGCATTCCCTGAATCGGTGGTGTCGCTGTTCAAGGGCGAACTGGGCTTCCCGCCCGACGGTTTCCCCGCCGAGCTGTCGCGCAAGGTGCTGCGCGGCGAGCCGCCTGCGCCGTACCGGCCTGGCGACCAGATCCCGCCGGTCGACCTCGATGCCGCGCGTGCCGCCGCGGAAGCGGCGTGCGAGGAGGCGCTCGACGACCGCCAGCTGGCGTCGTACCTGATGTACCCGAAGCAGGCCGTGGACTACCACGCGCATGTGCGCAACTACAGCGATACCTCGGTGGTGCCGACGCCGGCATTCCTGTACGGCCTGCAGCCGCAGGAAGAGGTGGCGATCGACATCGCCGCGGGCAAGACGCTGCTGGTTTCGCTGCAAGGCACGCACCCCGATGCCGAGGAGGGCCGCATCAAGGTCCAGTTCGAGCTGAACGGGCAATCGCGCACGGCGCTGGTCGAGCAGCGCATCACCACGCAAGCGGGATCCGCACGCCAGACCCGTCCGGTGGCCGAACCGGACAATCCGCTGCATATCGCGGCGCCGATGCCGGGCTCGATCGTGACCGTGGCGGTGCAGCCGGGACAGCGCGTGGCCGCGGGCACGACGCTGCTGGCGCTGGAGGCGATGAAGATGGAAACCCATATCGCTGCCGACCGCGACTGCGAGATCGCCGTGGTGCACGTGAAGCAGGGCGACCGCGTGGCGGCGAAGGACCTGCTGATCGAGTTGAAGCCAGCGCAGTGACGTGGCTGGCGCCGCCGCAGCGCGGCGTCAGGACGGCGCCCGCGCCATGCCCTGCGCGGCCTGCGCGATGCGTTGCGCCAGCAGCGTGGCCGCCGCCTGGCGGCTATGGGGCGGGCGCTCCACCAGCCCGATCTCGCGATGGAAGGTGTCATCGCCGAGGCTGAGCGCCACCACGCCTTTCGGCCATGGCGTCGTGCCGGTGAGCGGCACCAGCGCGACGCCAAGGCCCCGCTGGACCAGCTGCGCGATGCCTTGCAATTCGTCCAGTTCGATCGCGTCCCTGACCGGGATCCGCGCACGGCGCAGGAACTGGTCTACCACACGGCCGCCGAACGAGCCGCGGTCATAGCGGATAAACGGCTCGCTCTCCAGCAACTCGCGCCACGGCCGCTTGCCCTGGGCGCGAGGGACCAGCAGCACGAACGGTTCGGTCAGCAGCGAGCGCCATTGCAGGTCGGAAGGCAGCGCGAAGGGCGGCTTGATCATCACCGCGATATCGATCTCGCCCGAATCGACCTGGCCGAGCAGGTTCAGCGACACCCCCGGCACCAGCCTGACCCGGTAACCCGGCATCTCGTGCCGGAAGCTGGCCAGCGCATCGGCAAGGAACGACACATGGACCGATGCGATCGCGCCGATGCGGACCAGCCCGGTGCGCGGGCTGCCCGCATGGCGGCCGAGCCTGGCGTAGACCGCCATCAGCTCTTCGGCCACCGCCAGCGTTTCGCGGCCATCGGCATTGAGCACGGCCGCGCGGCCGGTGCGGTCGAACAGTGCAAAGCCCAGCTCCTGTTCCAGTCGCTGGATCTGTGCGCTGACAGCCGATTGCGTCAGCCCGATATGGGCGGCCGCGTTGGCAAAGGTGCCGTATCGGACTACCGCGAGGAAAGTCTGGAGTTCGCGCAGCATTTCGACTGATCGAAATATTTGTTGCTCAGGGCAAAAATATATCGCTTTTCTTGGTGGATGGCGATGCTTAGACTAAGTGGACGATGGCGGTTTCGCAATGGCTGTCAAGCGCCGCCGCCCGATTCGTTCCCCGCTTAGCCTCACTTTGCCCGAGCCCATGACCACTACCGCCCCCCGCATTCCTCCCTTCCACCTTGCCTTCCCCGTGCGCGATCTCGCAGAGGCGCGCGCATTCTATGGCGAGCTGCTCGGCTGCCCTGAAGGGCGCAGCTCGCCGGACTGGATCGACTTCAACTTCTTCGGCCACCAGATCGTGGCGCACCTGGCCCCGGAGGAAGTCGGCCACAGCAAGACCAGCGCGGTCGATGGCGACCAGGTGCCGGTGCGGCACTTCGGCGCGGTGCTGTCGATTCCCGAATGGGAGGCGATGGCCGAAAAGCTGCGGGCGGCAGGCGTCGAGTTCATCATCGAACCCCATATCCGCTTCAAGGGCGAGCCTGGCGAGCAAGCCACCATGTTCTTCCTCGACCCGTCGGGTAACGCGCTGGAGATCAAGGCCTTCGCCGACTTGTCGTCATTGTTTGCCAAGTAAGTAACGCGCGCTGGAAGCGGGCAGGCAGCCGCTCCGGCTGCCGCCTGCGCGCCTGGTGCCTCAGATGGCACCGGCCGCCGCCAGGGCTTCGATCTGCGCATCAGCCATCCCGATCGATCGCAGCACGGCGACGGAATGCTCGCCCACGGACGGCACATCGCCCATGCATGCGGCCACGCCCGACAGCGTCGCGGGCGGCAACAAGGCTTGCACCATGCCGCCCGGCGTGCGCACGTCGCGCCAGCGCTCGCGCGCGGCGAGCTGCGGATGGCGCCACAGGTCATGCATGTCGTTCAACGGCGAATTGGCGATCCCACCGCGATCGAGCCGCTCGACCAGCTGCTCGCGAGTCATGCCGCGCAGGTGCCGGCCGATCTCCTGGTCCAGCTCGGCACGATTGGCAACGCGCAGCAGGTTCGAGTTGAAGCGTTCGTCCGCGGCCAGCGCGGGGTCTTCCAGCACGTCCACGCAGAAGCGCTGCCATTCGCGCTCGTTCTGCAGCCCGAAGATCACGCTGGCGCCGTCGCCGGTCTGGTACTGCCCGTAGGGTGCGATGCCGGGATGCGCTACGCCATTGCGCGCAGGCGGCGTGCCGCCGTAGTGGGCGAAGTTCAGCGGGTACGACATCCATTCGCCGAGCGCCTCGAGCATGGTGACTTCGACGCGCAAGCCGGTGCCGGTGCGGGCGCGCTGCAGCAGCGCCGAGAGGATGCCGGTATAGGCATACATGCCCGCGGCGATGTCGGCGATCGAGATGCCGGTGCGCGACGGCGCGCCGTCGGTGCCGGTCACAGAGATCAGGCCGGCCGCCGCCTGGATCAGCAAATCGTAGGCCTTCTTGTCGCGGTACGGGCCGCTGTCGCCGTAGCCGGAGATATCGCAAACGATCAGGCGCGGAAAATCCTCATGCAGTGACGCGAAGTCCAGCCCCATGCGCTGGGCCGCACCGGGGGCCAGGTTCTGGATAAAGACATCGGCCCCGGCAAGCAGCGTGCGCACCACGGCCTTTGCCTCCGGCTTCTTCAGGTCGAGCGCCAGGCTCTCCTTGCCGCGGTTGGCCCAGACGAAGAACGACGACTGTCCGTGCACGGTGTGGTCGTAGTCGCGTGCGAAATCGCCGACGACAGGGCGTTCCACCTTGATGACGCGCGCGCCGAGATCGGCGAGCTGGCGGCTGGCGAAGGGCGCGGCGACGGCGTGCTCGAGCGCCAGGACGGTGATGCCATCGAGCGGGCGTGGTTGGGTTTGCATGGCAGGAAGCAGTAGAGTTCTGGGAGGCACGCGGGCCGGGGCGACCCAGTATAGGAACAGTGCTTCCTGCCCGGATAGTCGATATTTCCTAAGGCCTGTTCGAGTGCTTCGAACGCTGCGATACCCCCCTGCTATGCCGCCTCGGGCGTTCCCCATTCGGCAACGTAGCGGATAAAGTCCCGCGTATAGGCCGGCAGCGCCTTCTGGCTTCGCACCACGATGCGCTGCTCGCGCCGCGCCCACGCTTCATCCAGTGCCACGCCTTCCACCGTGCCCTGCGCGATCAGCGGGCCCGCGACGGAACGCGGCACCAGCGAAATGCCGGCGCCTTCCTGCACGCAGCGCATGGCCGCGGCAAAGTCGGGGGCATGCACGCGCACGCGCGGCTTGATGCCGGCCCGCGCCGCCATGTCGGCCAGGAACAGGAAGTTGCTGCTCTTGCTGCCGACGGTCACCAGGTCATGCTCAAGCGCTTGCGCCAGGGTGACCTTGTCCAGCATCCCCAGCGCATGCCGTGCCGGCACCACGAACATCAGTTCATCGACACCGTAGCGGATGAATTCCAGCCCGCGCAGGTCGATGGCGCCCGCCACCAGGCCGACGTCGGCGCGGTCTTCGATCACCGCGCGCACGCTGTCTTCGCTCAGGTGCTCTTCGAGGTCGACGTTGACGTTGGGGTAGGCAGCCAGGAAGCGGCTCAGCGCCGCCGGCAGGCTGGCCATGGTGCTGCTGTTGGCGTAGACGCGGATATGCCCTTCGATGCCGTCGGTATGGCGCTGCATCTCGCGCTGCAGGCGTTCCACGTTTTCCATGATGGCCTGCGCGTAGCGCAATACCGTTTCGCCGGCGGGCGTCAGCGCCATGCCTTTCTGCGTGCGGTTGAACAGCGGCACGCCCATCGCCTGTTCCAGGTTCTTGAGTCGGTAGCTGGCCGAAGGCGCTGTCAGGTGCACATCCGAGGCGCCGCCGGTGACGCTCCTGGCCTGTGCGATGGCAAGAAATACGCGCAGGTCGGTCAGTTCGAAACGCATGCTTGTCTCCGATTTCCAGCCATGCCGGCGGGCGCTTTAGAAGATTTCTAACGGGACCCGTGGCGCTTTCGACTGGTGTGTTCTGAAGTTCGGATTTTATATTTCCGCTCGACGCAGCAGCCAGTCCATGGCGATGCCGCGAACCAGAACGAGGAGACCGACATGACTTCAGACTTGCGCAGGATCGCCACCGCCCTAAGCAGCGCCGCGGCCTTGCTGGCCTGCGTGCCGCCGGCAGCGGCACAGGCCGACTACCCCGTGCGGCCGGTGCGGCTGATCGTGCCCTATGCAGCCGGCGGGCCGACCGATACTTTTGCCCGCTCCCTGGCGGCCAGCTGGGGCAGCAAGCTCAACACCACGGTGGTGGTCGAGAACCGTTCGGGCGCGGGCACCATTGTCGGCACGGAAGCCGCGGCCAAGGCCGCGCCGGATGGCTACACGCTGCTGCTGACCACGGTCGCGCATGCCGTCAACCCGAGTATCCACGCACGGCTGCCGTATCGGACGGTGGAAGATTTCGCGCCGGTCGGGCTGGCGGCGCGCGCGCCGCTGGTGCTGGTGGTCAACAAAAACGTGCCCGCCAGGACGCTGCCGGAATTCATCGCCTACCTGAAGTCGCGCCCGGGGAAAGTCAACTATGGCTCGGCCGGTGTCGGCAGCGCCCCGCACCTGGCCGGCGAGCTGCTGAACTACACCGCGGGCACGCGGGCTGTCCACGTGCCATATCGCGGCAGCGCGCCGGCCATGGCCGACCTGATCGGCGGCCATGTCGAATTCATGATCGACAGCGCGCCGACCGGTCTGGCGCAGGTGCGTGCGGACACGGTGCGGCTGCTGGGAACGTCGATGGCTAAACGGCTGCCGCAGACCAGGGACACGCCGGCGATCGCCGAAGCGGTTGCCGGTTACGAGGCTTACACCTGGAACGCCGTGTTCGCACCGGTCCAGACGCCGCCTGCGGTGATCCAGAAACTCTCGGCGACGCTTGGCGAGGCGCTCGGCGATCCGGCGCTGCAGAGCAAGGGCTACGAACTCGGCCTGGTGCTTGAAAGCATGCCGACGCCGCAGGGCCTGCGCGATTTCCTGCGTGCCGAGCTGGACAAGTGGAAACGCGTGGCCGTTGCCACCAACATGAAGGCGGAATGACCGGAATCCCCGGCAGACCGCGAGCGATACCACGCAACAAGGAGAACCGATGAAGGCCTACCAGCTTTGCCCGCAACGCTACTTCGAGGATTTCGAGCTCGGCGAGCGTTTCAACCTGCCGTCACGCACTATGACCGACGCGCTGTTCGCCGCCTTCCAGCTGGCCAGCGGCGACAACCATCCGGTCCACTACGACGTTGAGTACTGCCGCGCGCATGGCATGCCGCACATGCTCGCCCACGGCTTTCAGGTCGTGATCCAGACTGCGGCAGGAGCGGGGCTGTTCCCGCATATGGTCGAGGAATCGCTGAAGGGCTTTATCGAGCAGAGCAGCCGCTTCCTGGCGCCGGTCTATGTGGGCGACACCTTGTACAGCAGCCTCACGGTCAGCGAGCTGGTGCCAGGGCGTACCACCGGCGTGCTGGCGATGCGGGCCGAGGTGCGCAACCAGAACGACGTGTGCGTCATGGAGGGATCGCAACGCTACTTGCTCCGCAAGCGCACCGCCAGCGCCGGCTGAGTCGCCGTATCCCCCGTGGCCGGGCGGCTGGGTGAAAAGCTACGCGGGATGCCGAGATGGTGGTGCTTGACCGAGCCGTTGATGGTCTCACGAAGGAGGCGGGCAGCGGCGCGGTGGTGCTGCGCAGCGGCGAGCCGATCGATGAACCCATCGTAGCGGTGTCAGCGCGCCCCGTCGGCCAGCTGGCTGCCCTGGGCAAGCTCGCGGTCGCGCACGCGCGCCACCGCCTCGTCGCGGCTGCTCACGCCGAGCTTGCGGAAGATGTTGCGCAGGTGCCATTTCACCGTCTCCGGCGACAGGCCCAGCGTGCGCGCGATCTTCTTGTTCGGCAGCGCCTGGCCGAGCAGGCGCACCACGTCGGCCTCGCGCTCGCTCAGTTCTTCGGTGCGGCCCTCTGGCTGTCCCGCGGGCACTGCGCCGGTTGCCGCCGCGCCGGCCGGTGCCCGCTCCGGCATGGCCTGCTGCAGCCGCTCGATGTAGAACGCCAGCACCGGATCGAGCCCGGGCGTGCCGGCGATGTTGTCGATCTGCCGCATCGACCCGGGGAAGGCGTCGATCAGGCTGCGCATCAGTCCGAGCCGGTGGCCGCGGCGCAGGCCTTCGAGCGCATGCTCGCGCGCGGCGACAGGTTCGCCGCGGCGCGTGGCAACCACCGCGGCCAGCATGTGCAGCTGCGCCACGTGGCGCTGCCAGCCGCGCGTCTCGCAGTAGGCAATCAGCGGCGCCAGCCGCGTCCAGGCGGCGCGCAGGTCCTCATGCGCCAGGCTGGCCATCACGTGGGCGCGCTCGGTCACCATGTGGATCGCGTCGAGGAAGCCGCGCGGCGCATCGCGGTGGCGAGCGGCAATGGCGTCGAGCCGCGCCAGCACCGCTTCGGCCGTGGCGATGTCGCCGCCGGCCAGGTGCAGGCGGACCTGGTTGGACAGGCTCTGCGCCACCAGCCGGTCCAGCCGCTGCTGCGTGCCGTAGTCCTCCAGGCGCTCCAGCTGGGCGAAGGCATCGAGCCGGTGGCCGACGATCCAGTGCGCCGCGGCCAGCACGGTATGCACGCGCAGCACGGAATCGGGGATCGACACGCGCTCCATCACGTCGACGCGGTCTTCAAGCAGCTTGCGCGCGGCGTCCAGGTCGTTGTGCTCGTACAGCACTTCGCCCAGCAACGCGGCGGCAAAGTATTCCGGCTCGGCACCGGCGCCGCCGTGCCCCACCGGTTCGACTTCGCGCAGCACGTCGCGGCTGATGCGCTCGACCTGCGTCACGTTGCCTTCCATCGCATGGCTGAACCCGATCAGGCAGCGGCCGTTGAGCATGCCGCTGGCGGTGCCCAGCAGCGGCACGCCGTCGACCAGCAGCGGCGGCGCGGCGGACTGGAGCGCGCGTGCGCGCTCATAGTCGCCCAGGTGCATGTACAGCAGCGACAGCAGGTTGTTGCGCGAGCCCATGTAGAAGGGCGTGGTGTCTGCCGGCGCGGCTTCCACCTCGGGCAGCAAGGCCAGCGCGCCGGCGGTGTCGTCGCGCAGCAGCACCAGGCCGAAGCGCAGCAGCGCGAGCCGGTAGCGCAGCGAAGCGCTGCCGGGTCCGGACCCGATGTCGGCTTCGAGCCGGTCGGCCGCGGCGGCGCAGCCGTCGAGGTCGCGCGTGAGCATCTGCATGCGCAGCGCCAGCAGCCGCAGTTCCGGACGTGCCTCGACCTCGCTGGCGGGCAGCAGGCGCAGCAGGCCCAGCGCCTTGCGCACTTCGCCGCGCGCGATCAGCGTGTCGGCATAGCGCTGCACCAGTTCGGCGGCGGTGCCTGCATCGCCGGCGAGCACGGCGTGGCGGACGGCCTCGGCCAGCATGCGGTGGTCGCGGAACCAGCGCCAGGCAGCGCCGTGGACGGCACGCTGCTGCGCCTCGCTGCGCGCGCGGAAGCGCTCGGCCAGGGTCTCGCGCAGCAGCGGGTGCAGGCGGTACCAGGCTTCGCGTTCGGGGCCGGGCGTGGGGGTGATGAAGAGGTTCTCCTGCTCCAGCCGCGTCAGCAGGGCCAGCACCTCGTGCTCGCCCATCGCCTGTTGGTCCAGCGCCTGGCCCAGCGCCTGGGACAGCGACGCGGTAAAGCGCTCGCACGCGGCCGCGCGCACCAGCAGCTCGGCTTCGTCGGGCGCCAGCCGCGACAGCACTTCGCGTTCGAAATACTCGGCAAAGGCACCGGCGTCCTGCACATTGGCCTGCACCAGGCCGCTGGCGAAGGTCATGCCGCTGGCGCTGGCCTTCTTGCGCTTCCAGTGCGCGGCGAACAGTTGCAGGCCGGCGACCCAGCCGTCGGCCAGCTCGTGCAGCAGGCGCGCATCGCGCGCGCCGATCTCGCCCAACTGGGCCCGCAGGAAGTGCTGCGATTCGGCCAGCGTGAAGCGCAGGTCGCGCTGGTCCAGTTCCAGCAGCTGGCCCTGGTCGCGCAGGCGCCCCAGCGACAGCGGCAGCGCCGCGCGCGTGGCGAGCACCACGTGGAAGTTGGGCGGGGCGTAGTCGAGCAGCCATTGCAGCGGCTGCAGCACGCGTGAGGAGCCTAGATGCTGCACGTCGTCGAGTACCAGCGTCACTTCGCGCGAATGCGCGCCGATGCCGCGCACCAGCGCCACGATGGCGCGCTCCACGGCCTCGTCGTCGGTGCCGCGCTCGGCCAGCAGCACGGCCTCGCGGGTGATCTCGGGGTTGATTTCGGCGAGGCAGGCGAGCATGCGGTCGAGCCAGCGCTGGCGCTCGTTGTCGGCGGGTTCCAGCACCAGCGCGGCCATGTCGAAGCCCAGCGCCAGCAGGTCCAGGCGCCAGGCGCTCAGCAGCGCGGTCTTGCCGTAACCGGCCGGCCCCTGCAGCACGATGCAGCGTCGCCGGCGCGCCTCGGTCAGCTGCGCCAGCAGCCGTTCGCGCGCGACCACGCGCTCGGCGCTGCGCAGCGATGCCGGCCGCGACGGCGGCGAGGGCAGCGTGGTGGACGGGCTGCCGGGTGGCGATGGCGGGCTGGGTGGCGAGTGGGACATCGGAACGCGGGCAATGTTTGCCTGTGCAAGCGGCTGCACCGGCTCGCAGGCGCGGGGGCGCCCAGCCCTGGCGCGACAAGGGGCAGCTATTGCGCGATTGTATGGCAGAAGCAGCGGCCCGGCGAGTTGCGCGATGCCGTCACCGTCGAAGCTCCATTCGCGCAGCGCGCCCGCACGCGGCGGACCCGTTCACGGTCTGGACCATCAGCCGCCGCGGCTGCATCGCGAGTATTGAGGCGAAGGCGTGAGGATGGCTTGAGACGGCTGTGGCGCGACGGCGCCGGCCCCGCAGCGCTCAGTTCACCGCGCGTGATTTGCCTTGCCAGTGCGCCGCGCGCAGGTCCCGCTTGAGGATCTTGCCGGCGCCGGACAGCGGCAGCGCCTGGCGGAATTCGACGCTCTTCGGGCATTTGTAGCCGGCAATATGCGCCCGGCAATGCTCGCGGATCTCGTCTTCCGTCGCCTGCGCGCCAGCCTTCAGCACCACCACGGCATGCACGGCCTCGCCCCATTTCTCGTGCGGCACGCCGATCACCGCGCTCATCGCCACCGCGGGATGGCGGCCGATGACGTTCTCGACCTCGGCCGAATAGACGTTCTCGCCGCCGCTGACGATCATGTCCTTGATGCGGTCGACGATAAAGATAAAGCCCTGTTCGTTCATGTACGCGCCGTCGCCGGTATGCAGCCAGCCTTCGCGCAGCGCGCGGGCGGTGTCTTCGGGACGGTTCCAGTAGCCGGGCGTGACGCCGCCGCTGCGCACCAGGATCTCGCCGACGGTGCCGCGCGGCACTTCGTTGCCTTCGGCGTCGGCGATCTTCACCTCGATGCCGATGCCGGCGCAGCCGGCCGACAGGTGCAGCCCCTGCGCGCGCGCCGCGCTACCATGGTTGTCGGGCGGGTTGGTGGTGACGATCATCGATTCGGTCATGCCGTATGAGTGCGCAAACTCGACGCCGGGCAGCTTCTCCATCGCCTGTTCCAGCACCGCGGCGCTGATCGGCGACGCGCCGTAGCCAAGCCGCCGGACGCTGCCGAGATCGCACCTGTCGAAGTCGGGGTGGTGGATCAGCATCTGGATGGTGGTCGGCACCATGCCCAGCTCGGTGATGCGTTCGCGCTCGATGGTTTCCAGCACCTCGCGCGCTTCGAACGACGGCAGGATGACGTGTGTCTCGCCCGCGACGAACTGCATCAGCACGCGCGCGATCGCCGCGATATGGAAGAACGGGTTGGTATGCAGCACGCGGCCGCCCTTCAGCGGCGGGGTGTCGGCCATGCGCTGCAGGGTGCCGCACCACAGCGAGCTGTGGGTCTGCATGACGCCCTTGGGAAAGCCCGTGGTGCCGCCGGTGTACATGATGATGGCGAGGTCGCCGCCGCCGCGCTGCGCATCCGGCACCGGCGAGGCGTCTTCGATCAGCCGTTCGTAAGACAGCATGCCGGCGGGCGCTTCGCCGTCGCCGGCATGGATCAGTACCGGCTCGCGCCGCGCCGTGGCGCGAATGCCGTCGGCCATCGGCAGGAACTGGTCGTCGACCACCAGGATGGCGGTATCGCAGTCATCGAGCGAATAGACCACCTCCGGCACGCTCCAGCGCACGTTGACCGGGTTCAGCACGCCGCCGCCCCACCACGCGGCCATGGCGAACTCAAGGTAGCGGTCGGAGTTCTGCGCGAGGATGCCGACGCGGTCGTTCGGCCGCATGCCCAGCGCCTGCAGCGCGCCGGCCAGGCGCGCGACGCGCGCGCAGAACTCGCGGT
The DNA here is from genome assembly GCF_038900635.1 of Cupriavidus oxalaticus. Classification (GTDB taxonomy): domain Bacteria; phylum Pseudomonadota; class Gammaproteobacteria; order Burkholderiales; family Burkholderiaceae; genus Cupriavidus; species Cupriavidus oxalaticus_B. Next base: position 166,698 of record NZ_JAYMRX010000003.1, read on the forward strand.
AGCTGCGGCGCCGGCCGCGAAAGATGGTGACGATCTCGTCCGGCTGCTGTTGCAGCGAACGGTGCAGGGCTCGGGTCAGGTACACCGGTGTCTCCGTTCTTGCTTTCTTGTCTCTGGGCCGGCGCACGCTCAGGCCGGGTCGGCTGTATTGTGCGATGCCGGGCGATTATGGAATTCGGATCTGCCGAAGGCAGTGTTTGCCGGGCAGAAGCGCACGAGGCCCCGCTGCCGGCGCCGGCCGCTACAATCCGCGATGGGACATTTCTCAATACATGTAAGAAGACTCGATGACATACATCGTTGACGCGGTGGACGAGGCACTGGGCCTGCTGATGCTGGTGGCCGAGCATCCTTCGCTCGGGGTGACCGAGATCGCCCGCCGCGCGGGACTGACCAAGGCCCGCGCCTTCCGCCTGCTGGCCACGCTCGAGCATCGCGGCATGATCGCGCGCGAGCCGGCGGCCGCGGTCTACAAGCTCAGCTACAACGCCTTGCTGGTGGGCAACGCCGCGCGCGACCAGTTCGACCTGGTCAAGGTGGTGGCGCCGCGGCTGGCGGCGATCGGCGCGGCCTGCGGCGAAAACGTGATCGTGCGCGTGCGCGACGGGCTGGAATCGGTCTGCGTGGCGCGGCACGAATCGTCGCAATCGGTGCGCGTGCATACGGAGGTGGGCAACCGGAGGCCGCTGCATGTGGGGGCCTCGGGCAAGCTGCTGCTGGCGTTCGCAGCGCCCGAGGTGGTCGATGCCGTGGCGGCGCACAGCCTGGAGCGTTTTACCGAGCGCACCATTGTCACGGCGGAGCAGTTGCGCGAGGAGCTTGCCGCGATCCGTGCTGCCGGGCATGCCGTATCGCTGGGCGAGCGCGATGCCGACGCGGTGTCGGCGGCGGCGCCGTTGCGCGACCACGGCGGAGCGGTGGTGGCATCGCTGAGCATTGCCAGCCCGGCCAGCCGGACCACGCCCGAGGCGCTGGACCGGCATGTCGCGATGGTGGTGGAAGAGGCCGCGGCGCTGTCGCGAGCGTTGGGGTATGCGGGCGGCTGACGCTGACGCCCCGATTGCGTAACAGTTGGCAACTCATAAGCGGCGCTTCGGCGCCGCTTTTTGTTTGTCCTGATTTTTAGTTTTTCGGGTAAACCCGCGTTACTGCTCTTGCCCTGATGTTTTATTCTTCGATACATCGTATCGGTAAATGAAACAATGTTTCCCTCAGCGAGATTCGCCCATGCCGCGCTGGCGCTTGCCTTTGCCTTGTCCGCAGTCGCAGCGGCAAGCCGCCCGGCGCATGCCGCCGACCTGCGCATCGGCTATAAGGCCGAGGTCAGCGCTGCCGATCCGCACGTGCTCGACGCCGCTGGCCGCAACTTGTGGGGCCACGTGTACGAGACCCTGGTCGGCCTCGACAACGCCTTGCGCCCGGTGCCGCTGCTGGCCACCAACTGGCGCCAGCTGGACGATCACAGCTGGGAATTCCAGCTGCGCCCGGGTGTGAAGTTCAGTAATGGCGCCCCGTTCACAGCGGAGGACGCGCGCTATTCGATCGAGCGCGCGCGCAAGCTGCCCGGCGCACGCACCTTCCGCACCTACCTGAAGTCGATCGAGGCGGTCGAGGCCACGGGCCCGCTGACGCTGCGCGTGCGCACCCGCACGCCCAACCCGGTGCTGCCGCAGAACATCGGCATGGTGGCGATGCTGCCGCACGGGCTGGGGCAGGGCGTGCGCGAGGCGGACTTCGCACATGGCCAGGCGAGCATCGGCACCGGCCCGTATCGTCTGGTGGCGTGGGAGCACGGCCAGCAACTGACGCTGGCGCGCAACCCCGGCTACTGGGGCGGCGCGCAGCCGTGGGAGCGCGTGGTGTTCCAGTTCATCCCCAAGGAGCCGGCGCGGGCGTCGGCGCTGCTGTCGGGGCTGGTTGACGTGATCGATGCCTCGTCGGCCAGCATTGCCGAAGCTTTCGCGCGCACCAGTGGCCGTATCCGCACCGTGTCGGCGACGTCGTACATGCTCAACTACCTGCAGCTCGACCAGGGGCGGGCGGTGTCGCCCTACGTGCAGGATGCCGCCGGCCGGCCACTGCCCGTCAACCCGCTGCGCGATGCGCGCGTGCGCCAGGCCATCAGCATCGCAATCGACCGCGACCTGATCGCGGCGCGCGTAACCAAAGGGGATTCAGTGCCCGCCGGGCAGATGGTGCCGGCAGGTTTCTTCGGCTTTGCCCCGGGCGTTCCCGCGCCGCGCGCCGACGCCGCGGAAGTGCGCCGGCTGCTCATCGCGGCCGGCTATCCCGACGGCTTCCGCCTGACGCTGCACTGCCCGAGCGACCGCTACCTGAACGACGCCAAGACCTGCGAGGCGGTGGGCCAGATGCTGACCCGCGCCGGCATCCGCACCGAGGTGCGCACGTTGCCGTACTCGGTCTATATCACCCGTGCCACCTCGGGCGGCGAGGGCGGCAAGCCTGAGTTCAGCGCCTTCCTGCTCGGCATCGGGGCGGTCAGCGGCGATTCGCTCGAGCCGCTGGTCGCGGTGGCGCACAGGCAGGACCAGGCCGCCGGCCTGGGCGCGAACAACCGCAGCGGCTATGCCAATCCCGCGCTGGACGCGCTGGTCGAAACCTCCATGCGCACCATGGCGCCGGCGCAGCGCGAGCAGTTGCAGCGCCGCGCCGCCGAGATGCTGGCCGCCGACACCGGCATCGTGCCGCTGCACCACCTGCGCGCCGCCTGGGCCTACCGCGCCGGGCTGGCGGTGCAGCCGCGCGCTGACGGCTTTACCTACGCCGCCAATATCCGCCCCGCAGCGCCTGCGGCGGCCGCTGCGGCGCAACCCTGACGATTCACCGCTTCCTGTCCTGATCGCTATGCTCGAAACCCTGTTGAAGCGGCTGCTGCAAAGCATCGTCGTGCTGTGGCTGATGTCGGTGCTGACCTTCTGCGCCGTCAACCTGATCGGCGACCCGGTGCACCTGCTGGTCAGCCCCACCGCCACCGAGCAGGAAATGGCCGACGCGCGCCACGCGCTAGGGCTCGACCTGCCGGTGCCGCAGCAATACCTGCGCTTCATGCAGGGCGCGCTGCGCGGCGACCTGGGCGATTCCTTTATCTACAACCGTCCCGCGATCGAGCTGATCGTCAGCCGCGTGCCGGCCACGCTGGAACTGGCCGTGACCGCGCTGCTGCTGTCGCTGGGCATCGGCATCCCGATGGGCGTGTTTGCCGGGCTCAGGCCGGACAGCCGGCTGGCGCGCGCGTTGATGGCGGCCTCGCTGGGCGGCGTGATCATGCCGACGTTCTGGGTCGGCATGATCGGCATCCTGGTGTTCTCGGTGAACCTGGGCTGGCTGCCTTCGGGCGGGCGAGGGCCGGTCACCAACGTGCTCGGCATGCCGCTGTCGGTGACCAGTTGGGAAGGGATCCGCTTCCTGCTGCTGCCGGCGCTGACGCTGTCGCTGTTCAAGATCTCGCTGGTGGCGCGGCTGGCCGAGGCCGGCACGCGCGACGTGGCGGGGCAGGAGTACATCAAGTTTGCCCGTGCCAAGGGCGTGGGCGGCGCGCGGCTGGTGCTGCGCCACGTGGTGCCCAATGTGCTGATCCCGATCGTCACCGTGGTCGGGCTGGAATTCGGCCACCTGATCGCCTTCTCGGTGGTGACCGAGTCGGTGTTCTCGTGGCCGGGCATGGGCAAACTGATCATCGATTCGGTGCTGGCGCTGGACCGCCCGGTGGTGGTGGCTTACCTGCTGGTCACGCTGGTGCTGTTCGTGGTGCTGAACCTGGTGGTCGACCTGCTCTACCTGGTGCTCGATCCGCGGCTGCGCCACAAGGCGGGCTGAGCCCGGCTGCATCTAACCCCACAGAAGCCTTAGAAAAGAAGAGAACCCATCGATGTCCCTGCCCGCATCCCAACCTGACACTGCCGTACCGGCGCTGGCGGCAACCGCCGCGCCTGACGCGCCGCCGCCCATCATGCCGTCCTCCATGCGGCCCACGCTGCTGCGGCGCTTCGTCGCCAACCGCGTCGCGGCGGCGGCACTGGCGCTGCTCGTCGCTCTGCTGCTGGTGGCCGCGCTGGCCCATGTCATCAGCCCGCAGAACCCGTATGACCTGGCCTCGGTGTCGGTGATCGACTCGGAGTTGCCGCCCGGCAGCGCCGGCTATGAAGGCAACATGCACTACTGGCTCGGCACCGACGGTGCCGGCCGCGACCTGGTCAGCGCGATCTTCTACGGCATCCGTATCAGCGTGGGCGTGGGCGTGATCAGCGCGGTGGTTGCGCTGATGGTCGGCTGTGCCGTTGGCCTCGCGGCGGCTTACTTCGGCGGCGTGGTCGATGCCGCGATCATGCGCGTGGTCGACCTGCAGCTGAGCCTGCCGGCGGTGCTGGTGGCGCTGATCCTGCTGGCCGCGCTGGGACAGGGCGTGGACAAGACGCTGCTGGCGCTGGTGATCGTGCAGTGGGCCTACTTTGCGCGCACGGTGCGCGGCGCGGCGCAGGTGGAGCGGCGCAAGGAGTATGTCGAGGCGGCGCTGGGCCAGGGGCTGCCGGCGCTGCGCGTGATGTTCCGCCATATCCTGCCCAACTGCATGGCGCCGCTGGTGGTGACCGGCACGCTGCAGATCGCGCATGCCATCACGCTGGAGGCGACCATGAGCTTCCTCGGCATCGGCCTGCCGCGCACGCAGCCGTCGCTCGGCATGCTGATCGCCAACGGCTTCGAATACATGCTGTCGAACAAGTACTGGATCAGCATTTTCCCGGGCGTGGCCCTGGTCCTGCTGATCGGCTCGATCAACCTGGTGGGCGACCGCCTGCGCCGCGTGCTGAACCCGCGGCTGGACGGCTGAGGCCGGGAGACGGACATGGCACTACTGGAAGTCTCCGGGCTGAGCACCAGCTTTGCATTCGCCAGCGGTCGCAAGGAACTGAAGGCCGTCGACGACGTCTCGTTCACGCTGGAGCCGGGCGAAATCCTCGGCATCGTCGGCGAGTCCGGCTCGGGCAAGTCGGTGACGGCGTTCTCGCTGATGAACCTGCTGGACCCGCCCGGGCGCGTCACCGGCGGCTCGGTCCGCTTCAAGGGCCAGGAGCTGCTGGCGTGCTCGCCGCGCCAGTGGCAGGCGCTGCGCGGCGACCGCATCGCGATGGTGTTCCAGGACCCGATGATGTCGCTGAACCCGGTGATGCGCGTCGGCGACCAGCTGGTCGAGACCGTGCGGGTGCACCACCGCCGCACCCGCGCGCAAGCGCATGCGCAGGCGGTTGATGCGCTGGCGCGCGTGGGCATCCCGGCGCCGCGGGAACGCATGCGCGCCTATCCGCACGAGCTGTCCGGCGGCATGCGCCAGCGCGTGGCGATTGCCAATGCGCTGATCAACCGGCCCGATCTGATCATTGCCGACGAGCCCACCACGGCGCTGGACGTCACCATCCAGGCGCAGATCCTGTACGAGATGAAGCAGCTGGTGCGCGAGACCGGCGCCGCCGTGATCTGGATCAGCCATGACCTGGCCGTGGTCAAGGACCTGGTCGACCGTGTCTGCGTGATGTATGCGGGCAAGGTGGTGGAGCAGGGGCCGGTGGCCGAGCTGATCGCGCGGCCGCTGCATCCGTACACGCGCGGGCTGCTCGACTCATTGCCCACGCCTGAAATGCGCGGCGCCACGCTGCGTGCCATTCCCGGCGCCGCGCCGGCCTTGGCGGCGCTGCCGCCGGGATGCGCCTTTGCGCCACGCTGCCCGCGTGTGCGCGAGAGCTGCGGCCAGCCGCCTGCAGCAACCTCGGTGCGTGGCCGCACGCTGCGCTGCTTTTACCCATTGGAGTCGGCATGACTGTGCTGCTTGAATCCCGTCAGCTGCAGAAACGCTTTTCGCTCAAGCCCGGCCTGCTGGGCCGCATGGCCGGCAAACCGGTGCAGGCGGTGCATGCCGTCAACGAGGTCTCGCTGCAGGTGCGCAAGGGCGAGGTGCTGGGCGTGGTCGGCGAGTCCGGCTGCGGCAAGTCCACGCTGGGCCGCATGCTGGCCGGGCTGCTGCCGCAGAGCGGCGGCGAAATCGTGTGGGAAGGCCAGCGCGCCGACGTCGCATCGGCCGGCTATCACCGCGCGGTGCAGATGGTGTTCCAGAATCCCTATGCGTCGCTCAATCCCCGGCTGCGCATCGGCGAGGCCATCACCGAGGGCGCGGCTTACCAACGCCTGGTCAGCCGCGCGCGTGCCGCGGAGCTGGCCGGCGACCTGCTGCGGCAGGTCGGGCTCGACCCCAGCTACGCCGAGCGCTATCCGCACGAGTTCTCCGGCGGCCAGCGCCAGCGCGTGGCGATTGCCCGGGCGCTGGCGCTGCACCCTCGGCTGCTGATCTGCGACGAGGCCGTGTCCGCGCTCGATGTCTCGGTGCAGGCGCAGATCATCAACCTGTTCATGCAGCTGCGGCGCGAGCATGGGCTGACCTACGTCTTTATCAGCCACAACCTGGCGGTGGTGGAGCACATGTCCGACCGCGTCGCGATCATGTACCTGGGCCGCATCGTCGAGAGCGGCGATGCGCGCACGATCTTTGGCGCGCCCAACCATCCCTATACCCGCGCGCTGCTGGCCGATGCGCCGAGGCTGGGCGGCGGCGCTGCCAGCCACCAGCCGATCCGCGGCGAGTTGCCGAGTCCGCTGGCGCCGCCCACCGGCTGCGCCTTCCATCCGCGCTGCCCGCATGCCAGCGCACGCTGTGCCGCCGAAGTGCCGGTGCTGCGCGATGTCGGCGGACGCCTGTCCGCCTGCCACCTGAATGACTAGCTAGCCGCCGCACGCGGCCGCGCTCTCGCTCCGTGATTCGCGTTGCCTTCCCGCCGTGGCGGGACGGCGGGGAGCGTTCGCGTCCGCGAGCAGGAACGAGCCGGCTGCAGACGGGAAATCCAACGGGGAGATGTCATGAAACGCCAACCAGGGAAAGGGAGAAGAGCCATGATCCAACACAGACCAAACCGGCAGCACTTGCGTCGTGCCTGCCTCGGCGGCGCGCTGGCGCTGCTGTCGGCCGCGGCCGACGCATCGGTGACGCTGTACGGCCGTATCGATACCGACATCGAATACCAGAGGGGGCCGGACGGCTCGGCCACGCAGATGGTCGACAACGCGTCGCGCTGGGGCATGCGCGGCAGCGAAGACCTTGGTGGCGGCCTGAGCGCCGCATTCGGCCTGGAGCAGGGCTTTTCCGCCGACAGCGGCATGGCCACCAACCCGCAGTTCCGCAATGCCTTCGTCGGGCTGCAGGGCGGGTTTGGCGCGTTTGCGCTCGGACGGCTGGATTCCGCCACCATCGTCGGTTCGCCGATCTATTCGCAGGTGACGCAGAACATTGACTTTGCCGTCCACGATGCCGGCGCCACGGCGATCGGCACCAAGGTGCTGAACGCGCGCAACCGCGTGTCCAATGCGCTCGGCTACGTGACGCCCGACTTTGGCGGCTTTTCCATGCGGGCGCGCGTGAACCTGGCCGGCCCTGATCCGGCCACGCCCAAAGCCAGCTCGCCGGTGAAGGCGGAGGACGATTTCCGCCAGTACGATATCGGCCTGAACTATGCGGCAGGCAAGTTTGCGGCGGGCCTCGGCTACTCGCGCGATGCCAAGACCGGCGGGCTGGTCGCCAACGACTTCCGCGACAAGATGCAGGCGGTGGCGTCCTATGACTTCACCGTGGCCAACGTGTACGGGATCTACGGACGCGACCGCTACGTCGGCACCGCCACCACGCGCACCGACGTGCCGTACTGGCTGGTGGGCTTCACCGTGCCGTACGGCGCGCACAGCCTCACCATCAATTACATGGAGCGCGCGGTGCAGCGCGACCCGCAAGGCCGGCTGAAGAAAGTGCAGGCCGCCTATGGCTACCGCCTCAGCAAGCGCACCATGCCTTATGTCTTCTTCGATCGAGAGGACCCGAACTCGCACAAGGCCGGCGATACCGTGACCACGGCCGGCATCGGCATCCAGCACAAATTCTGAGCATGACGTTTCCCTATACGCTGACCGAACCGGCTGGCGCGGCGTTGCCGCTGGTGGTCGATTCTCCGCATAGCGGCCAAGCCCGCGCCGGCAGCCTGCCTGCCGCGCTGCCGCTGGCGGCCTCGCCCGAAGCCCTGCTGACAGGCTGGGACGCCTATGTCGACACGTTGTTCGCGCATGCGCCGGCCGTGGGCGGCACGCTGCTGTGCGCGGAGTTCCCGCGCTGGCTGGTGGACGTGAACCGCGCCCGCGACGATATCGACCCGGCGCTGATCGACGGCGCCATGCCGTTCGCGCTGCGCCCCAGCGACAAGGCTGGCCGCGGCATGGGCGTGCTGCGCCGGCTGGCACTGCCGGGCGTGCCTGTCTACGGCGCGCCGCTGTCCCCTGCGATGGCCGAGCAACTGCTGAAGACGTATTACGATCCCTACCACGCCGCGCTCGCCGGCGCGATGGCGGCGCACCATGCTCGCTTCGGCAAGGTGTGGCATATCGACTGCCATTCGATGAAGTCGCGCGGCAATGCCATGAACGTGGACTACGGCTCGGAGCGGCCGGACTTTGTCATCAGCAACCGCGACGGTACCACGTGCCCGGAAGCGTTTATCGAGCTGGTAGGGCAATGCCTGCGCGGCTTTGGCTACCATGTCGGCATCAACTGGCCGTACAAGGGCGCGGAACTGGTGACGGCCTATTCGGACCCGGCGCGCGGCCGCTACAGCCTGCAGATCGAGATCAACCGCGCGCTGTACCTGGACGAGGTCCGTTTCGTGCCGCATGAAGGGTTTGCCCGCCTGCGCGGCCACCTCGACCAGCTGCTCGAGCGCGTGGCCGGGCATATCCGCGCGGAGCTGGCGCGCGGCGCATGAGCGGGCTCAGAGCACCTTGCCCGGGTTCATCAGTCCAAGCGGGTCCAGCGCACCCTTGATCGCGCGCATCAGCGCCAGCTCGACCTCGTTCTTGTAGTGCTGCAGTGCCTCGCGCTTGAGCTGGCCCACGCCATGCTCGGCCGAGATCGAGCCGCAGTGCGAGCGCACGCTGTCGTGCACGACGCGGTTGACCTGGTCCTGGTTGGCAAGGAAGGCGTCATGGTCGACGCCTTCCGGCGGCGACACGTTGTAGTGCAGGTTGCCGTCGCCAAGGTGGCCGAAGGTCACCATGCGCGCGCCCGGGAAGGCGTTCTGCAGCAGCGCGTCGGTGGTCTCGATGAAGTCCGCCACGCGCGAGACCGGCACGGCGATGTCGTGCTTGATGTTCTTGCCGTCCTCGACCTGCGCCAGCGGGATATGCTCGCGCAGGTTCCAGAAGTCGCGCGACTGCTGCACCGATTCGGCCACCACGGCGTCAAGCACCACGCCGGCGTCGAAGGCGGTGTTCATCAGCGTTTCGAAGATGCCGCGCGCGTGGGCTTCGCCCTCGCTGTCGGACAGCTCCATCAGCACCAGCTGCGGGTGGATGTCGGCGAACGGGTAGCGCAGCTGGGGGTAGTGCCGTGTCACCAGCGCCATGCAGCGCGCCGACATCAGCTCGAAGCCGGTCAGCATCGCACCCGCATGCGACTGCGCGATCGCCAGCAGCGCCAGCGCGGCGCGCGGGCTCTGCACCGCGGCCAGCGCGGTGACCGAGGCGCGCGGCAGCGGGAACAGCTTCATCACGGCGGCGGTGATGATGCCGAGCGTGCCTTCGGCGCCGATATACAAGTCGCGCAGGTCATAGCCGGTATTGTCCTTGCGCAGGCCGCGCAGGCCATGCCAGGTGTCGCCCGTCGCCGTCACCACCTCCAGCCCCAGGCACAGCTCGCGCGTATTGCCATAGCGCAGCACCGCGGTGCCGCCGGCATTGGTCGACAGGTTGCCGCCGATGGTGCAGCTGCCCTCGGCCGCCAGGCTCAGCGGAAACAGCCGGCCGTGCTCGCGCGCCACGTCCTGCAGGTGCTGCAGCACCACGCCGGCTTCGACGGTGATGGTGTTGTTGAGCGGATCGACCTGGCGGATGCGGTTGAGCCGCTGCAGCGACAGCACCACCGCATCGCGCCCGGCCGCCGGCGTGGCGCCGCCGCACAGGCCGGTATTGCCGCCCTGCGGCACCACCGCCACCTCGTGCGCATGGCAGGCATGGACCGCGGCCGCGACTTCCTCGGTGGTGCCGGGACGCAGCACGGCCAGCGCCTCGCCACGATAGCGCTTGCGCCAGTCGGTCAGGTAGGGGGCCTTGTCGGCGGCCCCGGTCAGCACGTGCTGCGGGCCCAGCGCGGCGCGGCACAGGGCGAGGAAGGAGTCTTGGGACGAGGTCATGGGCGGGAATCGATTCGTGGGGAGCGCCGGCTCAGCGCTCTCGCGGCGCTGCCTTGGCGGCCGCACGGGCGCGGCGCTTGTACGGCCGCAGGTACAGGATGGTGCTGACGAAGAACACCAGCGTCAGCGCCACTTCCACCCAGGCCAGCGTCGCCGAGAAGCCGCGGTCGCTGGTGGCGCGCACGATGCCTTCGGTGAAGAACAGCAGGATCAGCATCGACGACCACTGCATGGTGTAGCGGTTGCGCGTCAGCACGCCGCGCAGGGGCAGCAGCAGCGGCACGAACTTGATGATCAGCCACGAGCCGCCAGGACGTAGCGGCGCAAGGAACCATTCCCAGGCAATGCACAGCACCATCAGCGCCACCAGGCTGCCGGCGCTGATCCGGTGCAGCCAGGGGCTGTGCAGCGCGCTGTCGCTGTCGGCGGGCGCGTTCATGCCTGCGCTCCGGACAGGCGCAGCGCGGTTTGCGCCAGGCGCCGGCCCATGGCCATCGCCAGCGCCGACTCGTCCTCGGTGACGGGGCCGCGGTTGTCGACATAGGCATGGTGGCTCGGGCCGTACGGCGTGCCGCCCGAGGTGGTTGTCATCAGGCCCTTCTCGGAATAGGGCAGGCCCATGATCAGCATGCCGTGGTGCAGCAGCGGCAGCATCATCGACAGCAGCGTGGTCTCCTGGCCGCCGTGCAGGCTGCCGGTCGCGGTGAACACGCAGGCGGGCTTGCCCGTCATCGCGCCCGACAGCCACTGGGCCACGGTGCCGTCCAGGAAGTACTTGACCGGCGCGGCCATGTTGCCGAAGCGCGTGGGGCTGCCCAGCGCCAGGCCCGCGCATTCTTCCAGGTCGCGCAGCTCGGCATAGGGCGGGCCGTCGGCGGGGATGTCGGGGGCGGTGGCCTCGCACACGGTCGAGACCGGCGGCACGGTGCGCAGGCGCGCCTGGGCGCCGGGGACGCTGTCGATGCCGCGCGCGATCAGTTCGGCGAGTTTGCGGGTGCTGCCGTGGCGGCTGTAATACAGGACGAGGATGTCGGTCATGGAGCGGAATGGCCGGCGCTGCCGGAAGGGGGCGGCGGGTGCCGCAGGCAATGCGCGTATTATAGAGGCGCCCCCGCGCGCGCTCCCCCGCGAAGCGCCGCTTCCGCATCCCGGCACTTGCCCGTCCGCTTGCCGGCCGCTGCCATCGTTCAAACCGACCCATCTTTCCAGGGAGATTGCTGACGCATGCTTGGTACCCGCGCCGCCCGTCTGCGCAGGGAATGGAACCTGCAGAAGGTCCGCGCACTGGCGCGCTATGTCGTGCGCCGCGCCGGCGAGGACCGGCTGCCGCAGGTGTCCGCGAGCCTGACCTTTACCACCGTGCTGGCCGTGGTGCCGGTGCTGACGGTCGCGTTCGCGCTGCTGGCCGCGTTCCCGGTGTTCCGCGACTTCCGCAATGCCATCGAGGCGTTCCTGTTCCAGAACCTGATTCCCGGCAACGTCAGCGAATCGATCTCGCGCTACATCGGCCAGTTCGCCAAGAGCGCGCGCGGGCTGACGGCGATGGGCCTGGGCGGGCTGATGGTGACGTCGGTGCTGACCATGCTGACGGTGGAGGACGCGCTCAACGCGATCTGGCGCGTCAAGCAGCGACGGCCGCTGGCGCAGCGGGTGCTGGTGTTCTGGGCGGTGCTGACCTTCGGCCCGGTGCTGATCGGCGCGAGCCTGTCGATCAGTTCGTACCTGATCTCGGTTTCGGCGGGCTACGTCGGCACCATGCCGGTGGGGATCGGGCTGCTGGTCAGCGCGACGCCGGTGGTGCTGTCGGCGCTGGCCTTTGCCTTCCTGTACACCGCGGTGCCCAATGCCTACGTGGAGTGGCGCGATGCCATCGTCGCCGGCGTGGTGGCCGCGATCGCGTTCGAGTTCGCCAAGCGCGGCTTCGGCTATTTCATCACGCATATCCCGGCCTATACGGCGGTCTACGGCACCTTTGCGGCGCTGCCGATCTTCCTGCTGTGGATCTACCTGAGCTGGCTGGTGACGCTGCTGGGCGCGACCATCGCCGCCAACCTGCCGGTGATCCGGCAAGGCTACTGGCGCCGCCGCACCTTTGCCGGCAGCGAGTTCTTCGATGCACTTGGCGTGCTGCTGCTGCTCTACCGCGCCCGCGACGAGGTGCCGCGCAGCGTGGGGGAACTGGACCTCGGACGCAAGTTGCGCGTGGAAGCGGATTACCTGGCGGGGCTGCTCGGCAAGCTCAAGGCCATGCACCTGGTGGGGCGGCTACAGCAGGAGCGCGGGCAGGCTCACTGGGCCTTGCTGTGCGATCCGTCGCAGGTGACGCTGCGCATGCTGCACGACCGGCTGGTGCTGAACCTGCCGCGGCTGCCGCGCACCGCGCTTGCGCAGCAACTGCGTGGAGCCGAGTCGCTCAGGTCGGTGCTGCACAATCCGCAGCTGGACCAGACGCTGGAGGCGGTCTTCAACCAGCGGCCATCCGGCCCGCCACCCGCAAGCGACGACGCCGCGCCGCAGCGGCGCACGCTGGAAGTGGTGCCGCCGGGCTGGCACGGGCAGGTGTAAAGCCCGGCAAGGGCAGGCCGCCCGCGCTCAGAACGGGATCTTGCCGCGCCAGATATCCGCGTACATGACCCAGTCGCCCATCAGGCTGTAGAGCGGATGGCGGAAGGTCGCGGGCCGGTTTTTCTCGAAGCCGAAATGGCCGACCCAGGCGAAGGCATAGCCGGCGACCACGGCGCCGAGCAGCCACCACGCATTGCCGGTCACGAGCAGCGCCACGAGGCACAGCAGCGCCACGGTCGAGCCGATGAAATGCAGCCGGCGGCAGGTGCGGTTCTGGTGCTCGCTCAGGTAGTAGGGGTAGAAGGCCGCGAAGTTCTCGAACTCGCGCGCGCGGGCGTGGGCCATGGCTGTCTCCGGCAGGTCTTGTTTTGTGCAGTGTAGACCTTCCATGCCCCTGCAGGGAGGATGGCCGCCGGCGGGGCCGGCCAGCCATCCGAGGCCGCATCAGCCGGCCGCCACCACCTTGCGCGCAAAGCCGGCCAGCGCGTCCAGCACTTCGTCCGGGCGCTCGCCCATCAGCGCGTGTCCGCACGGCACCGACACCACGCTCGCCTTTGCCATCTTTCCGGCCAGCGCCTGCGCCGCCTTGGGCGAGGTCATCATGTCCTTGCTGCCGGTGATGAACAGCGCCGGGCAGGCCACCGCGGCGGCGGCTTCCTCGCCGTGCGCATAGGCATTGCAGGCGGAGAAGTCGTTGTGGAACACATGTGCCTGCGGGTTGTTGCGCGATACGCGCTCCATCAGCCGCTGGCTGCCGCCGTGCATCCAGGCGCCGGGACCCGGCGACGAGGGCTTGTTGGCCAGGCTCGAATGCGACCAGGCGTTGACCATGGCGATGGCCTCGCTCTCGCGGTTCAGCGACGCATCGAGCAGCGCATCGGACACCTTCATCGGGTAGGCCGTGGCCAGCAGGGCGATGCCGCGAACCGCCTGCGGATGCCGCGCCGCGCATTCCAGCGCGATCAGCGAGCCCATGCTGTGCCCGAACACGAAGGCCGGCGCCTTGACGCCGGCGGCGGCCACCAGCGCCATCACCCAGTCGGCCATGGCCTCGACGGAGGCCAGCGGCGTGCCCTGGCTGCGGTTGTGGCCGGGCAGGTCCACCGCCAGCACCGAGAAGCCGTGGTTGGCGAACCAGCGCGTCTGCAGCGCCCACACGCTGTGGTCGTTCTGCGCGCCGTGGACGAACACGGCGCAGGGCAGGGCGGGATCGAAGGGTTTGCCGCCGGTATAGGCGTAGGCCGGCTGGCCTGCAAGGTTCAGTTCCATCAGGCCTGGCCTCCCTTGCTCATGGTCTTCTCGGCCGCCTTGAGGCCGCGCTTGAGGTCGTCGATCAGGTCGTCGGGGTCTTCCAGGCCGATCGACAGGCGGATCGTGCCCTCGGCGATGCCGGCCGACTGCAGCGCCGCCGCGTCCATGCGGAAGTGCGTGGTCGAGGCCGGGTGGATCACCAGCGAGCGCGCATCGCCCACGTTGGCCAGGTGCGAGAACAGCGACAGGCTTTCAATAAAGCGCTGGCCCGCCAGGCGGTTGCCCTTCAGGTTGAAGCTGAACACCGCGCCGCAGCCGCGCGGCAGCAGGCGCTTGGCCAGCTCGTAGTCGGGGTGCGATTCCAGCTCGGGGTAGGACACCGATTCCACCATCGGGTTCGAGGCCAGGAACTGCACCACCTTGCGGGTGTTGTCGACATGGCGGCTCATGCGCAGCGGCAGCGTCTCCACGCCCTGCAGCAGCTGCCACGCCGCCATCGGGTTCATGCAGGCGCCGAAGTCGCGCAGGCCTTCGCGGCGCGCGCGCAGCAGGAAGGGCGCCACCGTGCTTTCCTCGGTGAACACCATGTTGTGGAAGCCTTCATAAGGCTCGGACAACTCGGGGAAGCGGCCCGACTTCTCGAAGTCGAAGGTCCCGCCCTCGACCAGCACGCCGCCGATGGTGGTGCCATGGCCGCCGAGGAACTTGGTCGCGGAATGGTAGAGCAGGCCCGCGCCGAGATCGAACGGCCGCATCAGGTAGGGCGTGGTGAAGGTCGAATCGACCAGCAGCGGGATGCCGTGGTCCTGGCCGAGCTGCGCCAGCGTGGGGATGTCGAGCACGTCCAGGCCCGGATTGCCCAGCGTCTCGCCGAACAGCAGCCTGGTATTGGGGCGGATCGCGGCGCGCCAGGCGTCGATGTCGCGCGCCTTGACGAAGGTGGTCTCGATGCCGAAGCGGCGCAGCGTGTAGTGCAGCAGGTTGTGCGAGCCGCCGTACAGTGCCGACGACGCCACCACGTGCGAGCCGGCCCCCATCAGCGTGGCCACGGCCAGGTGCAGCGCGGCCTGGCCAGAGGCGGTGGCGATCGCGCCGGCGCCGTTCTCCAGCGCCGCGATGCGCTCTTCCAGCACGGCCACGGTCGGGTTGGAGATGCGCGAATAGACGTGGCCCGCCCGCTCCATGTTGAACAGCGACGCCGCGTGCTCGCTGTCGCGGAACACGAAAGAGGTGGTCAGGTGGATGGGGGTGGCGCGCGCCCCGGTGGCGGGGTCGGGCGCGGCGCCGGCATGCAGCGCCAGCGTATCGAAGCGGGTTCCGGACATGGTCGGTCGGGTGTGGTTGTCTCCGGCCAGCATCGTAGCATCGTGCGCACGCCCACGCTGGCCGATCACCCGCAAACCGGCCTCCTGCTTTACTTAGCCGGCTGGTTTGGGCTAGGATCGGTCGCACGGGCATCTCTGCCCGCACATCCCGGAACAGATAACGAAGCGACCGGCATCGCCCCGCGATGCGTTCGGCGCAAAATCAGCACAGCTCAGTACAAGGCAGCGGAGACCAACATGAAAGTCAGCGACATCCTCCAGATCAAGGGCAATACGCTCTACACCGTGACGCCTGACACCTCCTTGCTGCTTGCAGTCAACACCATGGCCGAGCGCGACATCGGCTCGCTGGTGGTGATGGAATACGGCGACCTGGTCGGCATGCTGACGTTCCGCGAGATCATCGAGACCCTGGCCCGCAACGGCGGCACCCTCGGTACCAGCAGCATCCGCAAGGTGATGGACGATGCGCCGCTGACCTGCACCATGGAAACCGACGTGAACGAAGTCCGCCGGATGATGCTTGAGCGTCACACCCGCTACCTGCCGGTGCTCGACAACCGCACGCTGATGGGCGTGATTTCCTTCTACGACGTCGCCAAGGCGGTGGTCGAGGACCAGAGCTTCGAGAACAAGATGCTCAAGGCCTATATCCGCGACTGGCCGGAAGAGCGGGCCTGAACGCCCGGCCTGCGCCCACCCCCGGCGGTGGGGCGGCCCATCCTGTAGCTCCCTTCGGAAAATTGTTGCGACTGGCGCCGCGCAGCCGCGTGGTGGTGGCATGATGGCGGCCGGTTTCCGGCTCCGGCAAACTTGCCGGCGTATCCATTTCCGCGGCGGCCCCAGCAGGCCGACCGGTCATCCATGAGCCAACACAGCCAGTTCCGACTGCTCGGCGCGCGCCGCTTCGCCCCGTTCTTCTGGACCCAGTTCCTGGGGGCGATGAACGACAACATCTTCAAGGTCGCCTTCACCTCGCTGGTGACCTACCACACGGCACTGTTCGAGGGCGTGGACGCGCGCAGCGCCGCCTTCCTGATCTCGGCCATCTTTATCGCGCCGTTCGTGCTGTTCTCCGCCACCAGCGGGCAGGTTGCCGACAAGATCGAGAAGTCGCGCCTGATACGGCTGGTCAAGTCGCTGGAAATCGCCATCATGGTGCTGGGCCTGGCCGGCTTTGCCTGGCATAGCGCGCCGCTGCTCTACGCCGGCACGTTCCTGATGGGGCTGCATTCGACGCTGTTCGGGCCGGTCAAGTTTGCCTACCTGCCGCAGCACCTGGATGAAAGCGAGCTGGTCGGCGGCAACGGGCTGGTCGAGATGGGCACCTTCGTCGCAATCCTGATCGGCACGCTGGTCGGCGGCGAACTGGCGGGACTGCAGCAGGGCGGCGCGGTGGTGGGGCCGCTGTATGTCGGCGCCGTGTGCGTGGCGATCGCCGTGGCAGGGCGCGTGGTGTCGGGCCGGATCCCGGTGTCGCCGGCGCCGCAGCCTGAGCTGCGCATCAACTGGAACCCGTTTTCCGAGACCTGGCGCAACCTGGTGCTGGCGCACGGCAATCGCACGGTATTCCAGAGCCTGCTCGGAATTTCGTGGCTGTGGTTCCTTGGCGCGACCTTCCTGACCTCCTTCTTCAGCTATGCCAAGGATGTGCTGGGCGGCGACCAGAACGTGGTCACGCTGCTGCTTGCGGTGTTCTCGCTGGGCATCGGCACCGGCTCGCTGCTGTGCGAGCGGCTGTCCGGGCGCCATGTCGAGGTGGGGCTGGTGCCGTTCGGCTCGATCGGCATGACGGTGTTCGCCATCGACCTGTACTTTGCCAGTCTTGGGCAGCCGCCGGCCGCGCTGACCGGCATCGGCGGCTTCCTGGCCGAGGCGCGGCACTGGCGCGTGCTGGCCGACCTGTTCCTGCTGGCGATGTTCGGCGGCTTCTACAGCGTGCCGCTGTACGCGCTGATCCAGAGCCGCAGCGCACCTACGCACCGCGCGCGCATCATCGCCGCCAATAACATCCTGAACAGCTTCTTCATGATCGCGGCGTCGCTGCTGGGCGTGGCGATGGCGATGGCCGGCTACAGCATTCCGCAGCTGTACCTGGTGGTGGGGCTGCTCAATGCGGTGGTGGCGGTCTATATCTACTCGCTGGTGCCGGAATTCCTGCTGCGCTTTATCGCCTGGATCCTGGTGCATACCTTGTACCGGCTGCGCCGCGTGAATGCCGAGCGCATTCCCGCCGACGGCGCGGCGGTGCTGGTCTGCAATCATGTCAGCTTCGCCGATGCGGTGGTGCTGATGGCATGCAGCCCGCGCCCGGTGCGCTTCGTGATGGACTACCGCATCTTCGGCGTGCCGCTGCTGTCGTGGTTCTTCCGCCAGGCCCGCGCGATCCCGATCGCGCCCGCGCACGAAAATCCGGAGATGCTCAAGCGCGCCTATGACAGCGTGGCGCAGGCGCTGCAGGAAGGGGACCTGGTCTGCATCTTCCCGGAAGGCAAGATCACCGCCACCGGCGAGATCAATCCGTTCCGCCAGGGCGTGCAGCAGATCATCCGCCGTACGCCGGTGCCGGTGGTGCCGATGGCGCTGCGCGGACTGTGGGGCAGCTTCTTCTCGCGCAAGGACGCGCCGGCGATGTCGCGGCCGTTCCGCCGCGGCTTCCTGAGCCGGCTGGAACTGGTGGTGGGCGAGCCGGTGCCGCCGGAAGCGGCCACGCCCGAGGGCCTGCAGCAGATGGTGCAGACGCTGCGCGGCGACTGGCGCTGAACGCATGTTCCCCTACGCGGAGCACGACCCACGATGATCACGCTCTATACCTTCGGCCCGGCTTTCGGGCTGCCTGACGCCAGCCCCTTCGTCACCAAGGCCGAGATGCTGCTCAAGCTCGCCGGCCTGCCATACCACGCCCGCCCCGGCAGCCTGCGGCGCGCGCCCAAGGGCAAGCTGCCGTATCTGGATGACATGGGCCGGATCGTGGCGGACTCGACCATGATTCGCTGGCATATCGAGAAGACCTACCACATCGACTTCGACGCCGGCCTGAGCCCGGCCGAGCGCGGCATCGCCTGGGCCGCCGAGAAGCTGATGGAAGACCACCTGTACTGGGCGGTGGCGCGGGTGCGGTGGCTCGACCAGGCCAATTTCGACAAGGGGCCGGCGCAGTTCTTTCGCGGCGTGCCGGCGCCGGTGCGCGGCCTGGCCGAGCGGCTGGTGCGCTACAAGGTCAGGAAGACGCTGTGGGGGCAGGGCCTGGGCCGGCACAGCGAGGAAGAACTGGTGGCGCTGGCGAGCAAAGGCGTGGCCTCGATCGCCGATATTCTGGGCGACAAGCGCTACCTGATGGGCGACAAGCCATGCGGCGCCGACGCCACGCTGTTCGCCTTTGCCGGCAGCCTGCTGTGCCCCACCTTCGACACGCCGATCCGCACCGCGGCGGAAGGGCATGCCAACCTCGTCGCCTACATGGACCGGATGCGGGCGGAGTTCTACCCCGCGGGGTTATAGCCAAAATTCGCACCGGAAAGCGCGGCAGCCTGAGCCAGCCGGGCCGCCCGAGGGCGGGCAATGGCCTTACAATGGAGGCCGTCCCCAATTCCTGTGCGGTTTCCATCATGTCCGGCAACACCCTTGGCCTGCTCTTCACTGTCACCACCTTCGGCGAATCGCACGGCCCCGCCATCGGCGCGGTGGTGGATGGCTGCCCGCCGGGCATGGCGCTGAGCGAGGCCGATATCCAGGGCGACCTGGACCGCCGCAAGCCGGGCACCTCGCGCCACGTCACCCAGCGCAAGGAACCCGACCAGGTCGAGATCCTCTCCGGCGTGTTCGAAGGCAAGACCACCGGCACGCCGATCTGCCTGCTGATCCGCAATACCGACCAGCGCAGCAAGGACTACGGCAATATCGTCGAGACCTTCCGCCCGGGCCATGCCGACTACACCTACTGGCAGAAGTACGGCATCCGCGACTATCGCGGCGGCGGCCGCTCGTCGGCGCGCCTGACCGCGCCGGTGGTGGCAGCGGCGGCGGTGGCCAAGAAGTGGTTGCGCGAGCAGTATGGCACCGAGATCCGGGGCTACATGTCGCAGCTGGGCGAGATCGCGGTGCCGTTCGCCGACTGGTCGCATGTGCCCGAGAACCCGTTCTTCGCGCCCAACGCCGACATCGTTCCCGAGCTGGAAACCTATATGGACGCGCTGCGCCGCGACGGCGATTCGGTCGGGGCGCGCATCGAGGTGGTGGCCAGCAACGTGCCGGTCGGGCTGGGCGAGCCGTTGTTCGACCGCCTCGACGCGGACATCGCGCATGCGATGATGGGCATCAACGCGGTCAAGGGCGTGGAGATCGGCGCCGGCTTCGACAGCGTGTCGCAACGCGGCAGTATCCATGGCGACGAGCTGACCGCCGAGGGCTTCCGCACCAACAATGCCGGCGGCGTGCTCGGTGGCATTTCTACCGGACAGGACGTCACCGTGTCGCTGGCGATCAAGCCGACGTCCTCGATCCGCACGCCGCGCGAGTCGATCGACAAGGCCGGCAACGCCGCCACGGTCGAGACCTTCGGCCGCCACGACCCGTGCGTCGGCATCCGCGCCACGCCGATCGCCGAGGCCATGCTGGCACTGGTGCTGATGGACCACGCGCTGCGCCACCGCGCGCAGTGCGGCGACGTCAAGACCGACACGCCGCATATTCCGGCGCAGGCCGGCCAGACGCGCTGAGTTGAGCGCCTTCCCTGGGGCTGGCGGCGCAACGGGCGCCGCGCGCCCGGACTACGCCCGCTTCGGGCTCTTCTACCTCGGCTACTACGGCTACGTCGGCGTCATCTCGCCGTACGTGAGCCTGTATTTCGCCGATCGCGGCTTCGATCCGGTGCAGATCGGCGTGCTGATGGCCAGCTTCCAGGTCAGCCGCATCGTCGGGCCCTACCTGTGGGGCTGGCTGTCCGACGTGATGCACACGCGCGTGCGCATCCTGCGCGTGAGCGCGTTCACCTCGCTGCTGGCGTTCCTGATGCTGCCCGGCGTGGGCAGCTACGGCGGCATGATGGCGATGATGCTGACGCTGAGCCTGCTCACCAGCGCGATGTCGCCGCTGGGCGATGCCCTCACCATCTCCACGCTGCGCCGCCACGGCGCCTTCGACCATAGCTATGGCCGTATCCGCATGTTCGGCTCGGTCGGCTTTATCGGCGCGGTGCTGGCCGGCGGCGCGCTGTTCGAGGCGGCCGGGATGCGCGCCTTTCCGTGGGTGGCAAGCGGCCTGCTGGCGATCCTGGCGGGCGTGGTGCTGACCATGCGCGATGCCGCCGACGACGGGCCGCGCATGCCCGCGCCGCGCGCGTTGCCGCTGCTGCGCCGGCCGGACGTGGCGTGGTTCCTGGCGTCGGCTTTCCTGATGATGTTCGCGCACGCCGCGCTGTACGTGTTCTATTCGCTGTGGCTGGAGAAGCTTGGCTACAGCAAGTTCGCCATCGGCGTGATGTGGACCATCGGCGTGGTCGCCGAGATTGTCTTCTTCTATTACCAGGGCCTGTTGTTCGCGCGCTTCGCGCTGCGCACCATCCTGGCGGGTACGTTCGTGCTGGCGGCCGTCCGCTTCGGCCTGACCGGCTACTTCGCGCAGTTCGCCTGGCTGATGGCGCTGGTGCAGGTGTTGCACGCGGCGACCTTCGCCGCGCACCACAGCGCCAGCCTGAAGCGGCTGCAGGCATGGTTCGCCGGGCCGCTGCAGGGGCGCGGGCAGGCGCTGTACACGGGCATTTCCTACGGCGTCGGCGGCACGCTCGGCGGGCTGGTGATGGGGTGGACGTGGAATGCGCTGGCGCCCGAACACACCTTCGGGCTGGCCGCCGTGGCCGCGGCGGCCGGCGCCTTCTGCGCGGCGATGAGCTTCCGCGCGGAGGGCGCGGCAGGCGGCGATGCGCTTCAGGCCAGCGCGGCGCAGACGCGCTCGGCGATCGCCAGCGACGAAGTCAGCCCCGGCGACTCGATGCCGAACAGGTGAACCAGCCCCGGCACGCCGTGCACGGCGGGGCCGTCGATGCGGAAGTCCGCCGCCAGCTCGTGCGGGCCGCTGATCTTCGGGCGGATGCCGGCATAGCCCGGCTGCAGCGCGCCGTCGGCCAGTCCCGGCCAGTAGCGGCGTACCTCGTCATAGAAGCTGTCGGCATCGGCCGGGTCGACGCTGTACTCGATATCGTCGATCCAGCGCACGTTGGGGCCGAAGCGCGCCTGGCCGCCGAGGTCCAGCGTCAGGTGCACGCCCAGGCCGGCGGCTTCGGGCACCGGGTAGATCAGCCGTGAGAACGGCGCGCGCCCGGCCAGCGTGAAATAGCAGCCCTTGGCGTAGTACTGCGGCGGGATATGGGCCTGCGGCATGCCGTCGAGGCGGCGCGCCAGTTCCGGCGCGGTCAGGCCGGCCGAGTTCACCACCGTGCGCGCCAGCAGTGTGGTGGCGCTGCCATCCTCGCTGCCCACTTCCAGCCGGATCCCGTCCGCCGTGATCGCGCCGCCCAGCACCGGCGACTGCACCGCCAGCATTGCACCCGCGTTTTCGGCATCGCCCAGCAGCGCGGTCATCAGGCCGTGGCTGTCGACGATGCCGGTGGAGGGCGACAGCAGCGCGGCATGGCATTGCAGCTGCGGCTCCAGCGCCTGCGCTTCGTCGCGCGAGAGCAGCCGCAGGTCGTCGACGCCGTTGGCCGCCGCCTTGGCGCGGATGCCGTCGAGCGTGGCCACCTGCGCCGCGCTGGTGGCGACGATCAGCTTGCCGCAGCGCTGGTGCGCCACGTGGTGCGTGGCGCAGTAGTCGTACAGCATGGCCTTGCCGCGTACGCACAACTCTGCCTTCAGCGAACCGGCGGGATAGTAGATGCCGGCGTGGATGACTTCGCTGTTGCGCGCGCTGGTGATGGTGCCGAAGGCGTTCTCGGCTTCCAGGATGATCACCTCGCGGCCCTGCAGCGCAAGGGCGCGCGCGGCTGCCAGTCCTACGACACCGGCGCCGATGACGACGCAGTCCACCTTTTCCATGCTCGTTTCCTTGTTGCTGTGGTTTGCTGTGGTTTGTTGCAGTGCTGGTTGCTGTGTGGCGGGACTCAGACCGCCAGGCCCAGCCGCGCGGCCGCCGCGGACAGGTGCCGCTGCGCGGCCTCGCGCGCCGCCGTGGCATTGCCGGCGGCGATCGCGTCGGCCAGCGCCGTGTGCTCGGTGTCGGCGGCGCGCGGGGCGCCGGTGGCGGCGCCGAGCCGCGCGGTGTTCTCCCACGCGCGCTGGCGTGCCGCCAGCATCTGCTGGCTGACGAAATCGGTCAGGCCGGTGAAGCAGGGGTTGTGCGCGGCTTCGGCGATGGCGTGGTGGAACGCCATGTCGGCGGCGGCTGCGCTGGCCATGTCGCCATGGCCGTCGGCCTGCGCCTGCATGGCAGCGAGCGCGGCGCGGATCGCGTCGACATCGGCCGTGGTGCGGCGCTCGGCCGCCATCTCGGCGCAGGCGGTTTCGACCACGCGGCGCAACTCGAAAAGCTGCGCCAGCGTGGGGCCGCCATCCGGCGCGCTCGCCACGCGCCAGGCCTGGCCGCCGGGAGTGTCCGAAACATAGGCGCCAGAGCCCTTGCGCGTGACCAGCACGCCGTCGGCTTTGAGCTGGGCGATGGCTTCGCGCACGATCGGCCGGCTCACGCCGAAGGTGTCGGCCAGGCTTGCTTCGGCGGGCAGGCGTGCGCCCGCGGCGTAGCGGCCGGCGAGGATGTCGTCGTGCAGGGACTGGGCAATGCGACTGGCCAGCGAGGCCGGGCGGTGCAGGGTCATGGGTATATATGTCAGGCTGTCAGACAGCTTTGTGCGATTGTGGTGCTGAAGTTGTCCCGCGTCAAGTTTTCCGCAAATGTCCGGTGCTACACATGGCGACCTAGCCCCGTCGGTATTCGCTCAACTTCTGCGGCCCGCGGCCGATAGAACCCGGATACAGGTGGCGGATACTGCCCGGCAGCTCCGCCGTGGGTTTGCCATGCACCGCGCGCGGCGACAAACGCGGGGCCCTTTGCAAACAGCCATGATCCAGCTCACTCCCAACGATCTCCCGGTCGGACACCCGCTGCCCTGGTCACTGCTCGACGGCGACGGCAATCTGGTGCTCGGCAGCGGCAGCGTCATCCCCGATGCGCGCGACCTTGCGCTGGTGTTCCGGCACGGCGTGCTCTGCCGTGCCGGCAATGGCAGCGACAGTGGCGACAGCGACTACGGCAGCGATGCCGATGCCGATGCCGGCACTCGCTCGATGCCCGGTCCGCTCGGCCTGCAGGTCGGCACGCTGCTCCACATCAAGCATGAAGGCGAGTCCGCACGCGCCGCCGCCAGCCGCCTGATCGGCTTTATCGAGCAGGGGCTGTTCGTGACCTGGCCGCAGCTGGGCGGGCGCGACCTGCCGCTGCAGGCGGGCGACACTGTGCTGCTGCGCGGCTTCTCCGGACAGGCGATCCACAGCTTTACCTCGACCATCACCGCCGTCTGCCGCAGTCCGTTTCGCTACCTGGTGCTGTCGGCGCCGGCCAACCTGCACGCGACCCCGGTCCGCAAGGCGGCGCGGGTGCCGACGCGGCTGGCGGCATACCTGACCGAGCCCCCGGAAGACGACGACGGCGATCATGGCGTGTGCGGCGCGGTGCGGGCAGGCACGGCGCGGCTGGCGCTGCTGTCCGACCTCAGCACCGGCGGCGCGCTGGTGCAGACCACGGCGCCGTCGCCCGCGCCGGGCAGCCGCGTGCGGCTGCGTTTCCAGCTCCGGGCCGCGTCGTTCGACAGCGAGGTCATCGTCGACGGCTGGGTCAGGGCGGCACCCGGCGCGGTCGGCCAGGACGATGGCGATTTCCCTGCCTTCGGCGTGGCCTTCGACCTGCTGGCAGAGCGCGAGATGGCGCTGCTGCAGTGCTACATCTACGAACAGCTGCTGTCCACGACGCGCCTGCCGCTGTAGCCGTTCCGCTGTAGCCGGCGGGAACAAGTCTGTGTTGCGGGCGTTTGGAGGGTTTCCGCTAATGTTTTGATTGTCTTCATCCGGTGGGGCGCATTTACTGCTTCCAGCAAAAAAACAACCACCACCGAGGAGACAAGATGCAGCACAGCGGACCCCGTGGCTACGGCCACGCGTGCGGGCGCAGCCTGCGCGCAGCATTCCTGACGATGGCGCGCCGCGCTGCCGGCGCCGCCGCGGCGCTTGCCATGGCGGCGGCCATCGCCTGGCCCGCCACGGCCAAGGCCGCGCTCACGGCCGCGACCGTGGCCGGGTATGCCAGCACCCGATACCCGATCGTGCTGGTCCACGGCCTGACCGGCGCGGCGAAGATGGGCGGCGTGCTCGATTACTGGTACGGCATCCCCGAACTGCTGCGTGCCAACGGCGCGCGTGTCTACGTGGCCACGGTGCCGTCGTTCAACAGCGATGCCGAACGCGCGCTGGCGCTGCAGGCCTATGTGCGCGCGGTCAAGCTGGAAACCGGTGCCGACAAGGTCAACCTGATCGGCCACAGCCAGGGCGGCCCGACCTCGCGCATGCTGGCCGCGATGTCGCCGCAGGACGTCGCCTCGGTCACAACCATCGGCAGCCCGCATCGCGGCAGCCAGGTCGCCGACACCGTGCTGGACCTGATCAACGGCGTGCAAGGCATTCCGGTCGCCGGCCCGGTGCTGGTCGGCATCATCCAGGGCGTGTTCGATACCATCGGCTGGTTCAACGGGATCGGCAACGGCCAGGCGCTGGACCAGGATGCGCTGGCCTCGCTGAAGATCCTGACCACGCAGGGTGCTGCCGAGCAGAATGCCCGTCTCGACGCCACGCTGGCGCCGGGCGCGCAGTCCGCGCTCGGCCCGGATTGCGCCACGCCCGGCGCCGCGTTCGAGCAGCGCCAGGCGCGCGATGCCGCGGGCAATCTCGTCACCCACACACAGGCAGCGTATTCGTGGACCGGGCAGGGCGGGCCGGTCAGCCTGCTGCGCTCCAACCTGCTGGACCCGACCACGCTGCCGATGGCGGCCTCGGCCGGCATCATGGACCTGAAGGGCGCCGGCCCCAACGACGGGCTGGTGTCGGTGTGCAGCAGCAAGTGGGGGCGGGTACTGGCCACCGGCTACTACTGGAACCACCTGGACGAGGTCAACCAGATGGCCGGCCTGTACCAGGATGTCGATCCGCGCACGGTGATCCTCAATCACGCCAACCGCCTGCGTAATGACCAGCTCTGAGCGCAGCACGCGGACATGGCTGGCATTGCTGCCGGCCATACCCGCGGCGGTGGCGGTGTACTGGGCGACGATGCCGGCTGCGCCGGTGGCCGCGAAGCGGGCAGCGCCGGAAGCGGACGCAGGGCCATCGCTGGCCGCCGCGGCAACGCCAGGCCCTGCCCAGGGGCGTGCCATTGCCGTGATGCCGTCGCTGGCGGGCACCGATGTGCCCGCCGGTCCCGAGACCGATGACAAGGGCAACGTGCGCGTGACCCGCGCGCTGCGCACCTATTTCGATTACTTCCTCAGCGCGCGCCACGATGCCGGCGCCGAGGCGCTGGACGCGCTGGTGTACGACGACATCCGCCGCCGCGTGCCGGAGCCGGCCGCGGGGCAGGCGTGGCAGCTGTGGCGGCGCTACCTTGGCTACCTTGCCGAGGTGCAGCCGCACGCCGCGCAGAAGCCCATGGGCGACCCCGCGGACGGAGCCCTGGATTCGGGGTCAATGCAGCGCTTGCGCGCCTTGCTGGCCAGCCGCAATGCGGCCCGGCAGCGACTGCTGCCGGATGTCGCGGCGATCTGGTTTGGCGACGAACAGGCCTATGACGACGCCATGCTCGGGCGCCTGGATGTTGCGGCGCAGGTGGGCTTCGACCCGGCCGAACGGGAACGCCAGCTGGCGGCACTCGATGCCGCGCTGCCCGGGCCGCTGCGCGCGGTGCGCGAAGCCGGCGCGCGGCCGCAGGCGATCGGCGACACCATCGCCGGCATGCAATCGGCCGGCCGCAGCACGCAGGAAATCGGCGCGGCGCTGGCTGCGGCATATGGCGCGGAGTTGGCGCAGCGCTACCAGCAGCAGGCGCTGGTCGAGCAGGCATGGCAGCAGCGCTATGACGACTACGCAGCCAGGCGCGCCCGGATCGAAACCTTTGCGGGCCTGTCCGCGCAGGATCGCCGGCAGCAGCTGGAAACGCTGCGCCAGCAGGCCTTCAGCAGTCCAGGCGAGGCGCTGCAGGCCGAAGTGATGGACCAGGCGATGGCCGCGCGGCGCGCCGCGCGCCAATAAAAAACGGCACCGGGAAACCGGTGCCGTTCCATGCGCCAGGCGCTTGCCGCGCCGGAGGCCTTACATGCCGACGTAGTTCGGACCGCCGCCGCCTTCCGGCGTGACCCACACGATGTTCTGCGTCGGGTCCTTGATATCGCAGGTCTTGCAGT
This sequence comes from Cupriavidus oxalaticus, assembly GCF_038900635.1. GTDB lineage: Bacteria > Pseudomonadota > Gammaproteobacteria > Burkholderiales > Burkholderiaceae > Cupriavidus > Cupriavidus oxalaticus_B. The sequence continues at coordinate 193,565 of NZ_JAYMRX010000003.1, forward strand.
GCACGCAGTTCTGCGCGTTGATCTGCAGCCGTTCCTTGCCCGTGGCCTCGTCCTGCACGAACTCGTACACACCCGCCGGGCAGTAGCGCGACTCGGGGCCGGCGAACTTGTCCCAGTTGATGCTGACCGGCACGCTGGCGTCCTTCAGCGTCAGGTGCGCCGGCTGGTTTTCCTCGTGGTTGGTGTTGCTGATGAACACCGAGCTGAGGCGGTCGAAGGTCAGCTTGCCGTCCGGCTTCGGGTAGACGATCTTCTCGCACTCGGCCGCCGGCTTCAGGTACACATGGTCCGGCTTGACGCGGTGGATGGTCCAGGGCGGGTTGCGGATGCCGAGCTTGGGCAGCAGCCATTGCTCGATGCCGGTCATCAGCGTCGCGGTGGTGCGGCCCTTCTTGAACCACTGCTTGAAGTTCTTGGCCTGCAGCAGCTCCTTGTACAGCCAGCTCTGCTCGAACGCGGCGGGGTAGGCGGTCAGCTCGTCGTGCTGGCGGCCGCCCTGCAGGGCGTCATAGGCGGCCTCGGCGGCCAGCATGCCGGTCTTGATCGCGGCGTGGCTGCCCTTGATGCGCGAGGCGTTCAGGTAGCCGGCATCGCAGCCGACCAGCGCGCCGCCCGGGAACACGGTCTTGGGCAGCGACAGCAGGCCGCCGGCGGTGATGGCGCGCGCACCGTACGACAGGCGCTTGCCGCCTTCGAAGTACTGGCGGATTTCCGGGTGCGTCTTGAAGCGCTGGAATTCCTCGAACGGCGACAGCCACGGGTTGGTGTAGTCCAGGCCGACCACAAAGCCGACCGCGACCTTGTTGTCTTCCATGTGGTACAGGAACGAGCCGCCGTAGGTGGCCGGATCGAGCGGCCAGCCGGCGGTGTGCACCACCAGGCCGGGCTTGTGCTTGGCCGGGTCGATTTCCCACAATTCCTTCAGGCCGATGCCGTAGCTCTGCGGATCCTTGCCGGCATCCAGGCCGAACTTGTCGATCAGCTGCTTGCCCAGGTGGCCGCGCGCGCCTTCGGCGAAGATGGTGTACTTGGCATGCAGTTCCATGCCGAGCTGGAAGTTGTCGGTGGGCTCGCCTTCCTTGCTGATGCCCATGTTGCCGGTGGCCACGCCCTTGACCGAGCCGTCTTCGTTATACAGCACCTCGGCGGCCGGGAAGCCCGGGAAGATCTCGACGCCCAGCGCCTCGGCCTGCTGCCCCAGCCAGCGCACGAAGTTCGACAGGCTGATGATGTAGTTGCCGTGGTTGTGGAAGCACTCGGGCAGCAGCGCCGGCGGCGTGCCCTTGGAGCCCGATTCGTTCAGGAACAGGAACTTGTCTTCGGTGACCGGCTGGTTCAGCGGCGCGCCCAGCTCCTTCCAGTTCGGGATCAGCTCGTTGAGGGCGCGCGGATCCATGATGGCGCCCGACAGGATATGCGCGCCGGGCTCGGAACCCTTTTCCAGCACGCATACGTTGACGTCGCTGCCTTTCTCCTGCGCGAGTTGCTTCAGGCGGATGGCCGTGGCCAGGCCGGCGGGGCCGCCGCCGACGACGACCACGTCGTATTCCATGGCTTCACGCGGGCCGAACTGCTCCAGGAGCTGTTGCTGATCCATTGTCTCTAACCCTCTATTTCTTTGCTGCTAGCTATGCAATTGTGGGAAGTGCGGTGATCGTTGTGCTCGAACTTGCGCCGGCGGGGCGTCGGGAGGGATTTTGACGGCTGTTTGCGGCCGATAGCCGGCCGGATCGCTCGTTTTCCCTCTTTCCCTTTGTAGGCCAAGTTCTTAGAATCTCCGGCATTGTCCGGGACTCGCCACCCACAGGCAAGGATTTTTTTGGAACGGTCGTTCTTTTTTTTGATATGCTGCCTTCCGCACCCGAAGAGGCTGGAAGGGCGCCCGCACAAGAGGTCATCATGGGTTTGTCGATCAATCTGGAAGGCAAGGTAGCGCTGGTCACCGGCGCGTCAAGCGGGCTGGGCTCGCGTTTCGCCACGGTCCTGGCGGCCGCTGGCGCCAAGGTCGTGCTGGCCTCGCGCCGCACCGAGCGTCTCAAGGAACTGCGCGCGGCGATCGAGGCCGAGGGCGGCAGCGCGCACGTGGTGCGGCTGGATGTCACCGATCCGGACAGCATCCGCGCAGCCGTGGCGCATGCGGAAACCGAAGCCGGCTCGATCGACATCCTGGTCAACAACTCGGGCGTGTCGACCACGCAGAAGCTGACCGACGTCACGCCCGACGATTTCGATTTCGTCTTCGACACCAATACGCGCGGCGCCTTCTTCGTCGCGCAGGAAGTCGCCAAGCGCATGATCGCGCGGGCCAAGGGCGCCGAGAAGAACGGCAGCCCGCTGCCGCAGGCGCGCATCGTCAATGTCGCGTCGGTGGCCGGCCTGAAGGTGCTGTCGCAAATCGGCATCTATTGCATGAGCAAGGCTTCGGTGGTGCACATGACGAAGGCGATGGCTCTGGAATGGGCGCGCCACGGCATCAATACCAACGCCATCTGTCCAGGCTACATCGATACCGAGATCAACCACCACCACTGGGATTCGGACGCCGGCCAGAAACTGATCCAGATGCTGCCGCGCAAGCGCCTGGGCAAGCCCGACGATCTGGACGGCCTGCTGTTGCTGCTCGCGTCCGACCAGTCGCAATTCATCAATGGCGCCGTGATCACCGCCGACGACGGCATGGTCTGAGCCCAACCGCCGGCGCAGCGCCGACCGCTTTCCGACCGCGCGCCACAAGCGTGCGGCGGAGCATCGCAATTGCCTACCCAGGGCTTATCCGGTCCCCTTGGGGCGGGCTTCCGAGCGCGGCTTCCAGTTTCCGATAAAAGAAAATTCATGCGCGGTGTGCCAGTCTTGGCATAATCCGCCATGTCTTTAGACTAAGTCTTTACATACAAGCAAAAAATGCCGCAGTGGCCGCATGGCCCGAAGCGGCCCTGGACCGGAGGCCGGGGAGATGGAGCAACAAGAAGAGGCACGGCGCAATGCCGTGCCGCAACACGTCGTCGATTCCGCGGTGATCCCGCAGGCGGCAGACGAAGCGCAGGACGCTGAATTCCGGGTTTCACCCCGCCTCGAGGACTGGATTGGCGTGATCGTGATGCTGCTGCTGGTCGCCATCACCTTCGCCAACGTGGTAGTCCGCTATTTCACCGACGAGTCGTTTGCCTGGACCGAGGAATTCTCGGTCTTCCTGATGATCGTGCTGGCGCTGGTCGCGGGCAGCGCGGCGGTGGCACGCGATCGCAATATCCGCATCGAATTCTTCTTCGAGCGCGGCAGCGCGGCGCGCCAGCGCCGGCTGGCGATCCTGTCCGCGCTGGCGGTCGCGGTGATGTTTATCGCGCTGGCGGTGCTGGGGGCGCGCATTACCTGGGATGAGTACACCTTCGGCGAAACCTCGCCCGGCATCGGCGTGCCGAGCTGGTGGTACTCGATCTGGCTGCCGGTGCTGTCGGCCGGCATTGCCCTGCGCGCGCTGGGCCTGGCGTTGCGCAACGTGCGTGCGCTCAAGGCGCTGCATGAAGAGAACCGGATGGAGAAGGAGCGTTTGCAATGACGCTGGTTGCCATCATCCTGTTCGTGGTCTTTATCGGCCTGATGCTGCTGGGCGTGCCCATCGGCGTGTCGCTGGGACTGGGCGGCCTGGTCGCGATCGGCCTGTCCAACCTGGATACCCAGATGTTCGGCCTGCTGGCCGTGCCGCAGAACTTCTACGCCGGGCTGGCCAAGTACCCGCTGCTGGCGATCCCGATGTTCGTGCTGGTGGGGTCGATCTTCGACCGTTCCGGCGTGGCGCAGCGGCTGGTGACCTTCGCCATTGCCGTGGTCGGGCGCGGACCGGGCATGCTGCCGCTGGTGGCGATCCTGGTGGCGATGTTCCTCGGCGGCATTTCCGGTTCCGGCCCGGCCAACGCGGCCGCGGTCGGCGGCGTGATGATCGCGGCGATGTCGCGTGCCGGCTATCCCGGCTCGTACAGCGCCGCGGTGGTCGGCGCGGCGGCCGCGACCGACATCCTGATCCCGCCATCGGTGGCCTTCATCATCTACAGCGTGCTGGTGCCGGGCGCTTCGGTGCCGGCGCTGTTCGCCGCTGGCATGATCCCCGGCGTGCTGGCCGGCGTCGCGCTGATCGTGCCGGCGGTGTGGCTGGCGCGCAAGCACAACATGGGCGCCGCCGAAGCCGCGCTGCCGCGCCCGCCGTTCTGGAAGAGCCTGCGCGAAGCGGCGTGGGGGCTGGTGGCGCCGTTCCTGATCCTTGGCGGCATGCGCGCGGGCTGGTTCACGCCGACCGAAGCCGCCGTGGTGGCGGTGGTCTACGGCCTCTTCGTCGGCATGGTGGTGTACCGCAGCATCGGCATGCGCGACCTGTTCACGATCTTCCAGGAAGCGGCTGAAACCTCGGCGGTGATCCTGCTGGTGGTCGCGCTGGCGGGCATCTTCGCCTATGCGCTGTCGACGCTCGGCGTGATCGATCCGCTGGCGCAGGCAATCGCCACCTCGGGACTGGGCGAGTACGGCGTGCTGGCGCTGATCGTGTTGCTGCTGATGACGGTCGGCATGTTCCTCGACGGCATCTCGATCTTCCTGATCTTCGTGCCGCTGCTGCTGCCGATCGCCAATGCCTTCCACTGGAACCCGGTGTGGTTCGGCGTGGTGCTGACGCTGAAGGTGGCGCTCGGCCAGTTCACGCCGCCGCTGGCCGTGAACCTGATGGTGTCGTGCCGGATCGCCCGCGTGCGCATGGAAGAAACCGTGCCCTGGGTGATCTGGATGCTGCTGGCGATGTTCATCGCCATGCTGATGGTGCTGGCCTATCCGCCGCTGGCGACCTGGCTGCCGGAATACCTCGGTTATTGATCGCCGTTTATCGCAGTTGACGCTTTTCCGCATTCACTAACAAGAACTGACGCTTTCCCGAGAGGAGATGAAATGAAACGTCGTGCCCTGATGCTTGCAACGGCCGCCGCCATTGCCGCTTCCGCCTTCGCCCCCGCCGGCGCGATGGCCCAGACCTACAAGTCCGAGTACAAGATGTCGCTGGTGCTCGGCCCGGCCTTCCCGTGGGGCAAGGGCGGCGAGATCTGGGCCGACCTGGTGAAGCAGCGCACCAACGGCCGCATCAACATCAAGCTGTACCCGGGCACCTCGCTGGTGGCCGGCGACCAGACCCGCGAGTTCTCGGCGATCCGCCAGGGCGTGATCGACATGGCGGTCGGCTCGACCATCAACTGGTCGCCGCAGGTCAAGGAACTGAACCTGTTCTCGCTGCCGTTCCTGATGCCCGACTACAAGGCGCTGGACGCGCTGACGCAGGGCGAAGTCGGCAAGTCGATCTTCTCTACGCTGGAGAAGGCCGGCGTGGTGCCGCTGGCCTGGGGCGAGAACGGCTTCCGCGAGGTGTCGAACTCCAAGCGCGAGCTGCGCAAGCCGGAAGACCTCAAGGGCCTGAAGCTGCGCGTGGTGGGCTCGCCGCTGTACATCGAGACCTTCAACGCGCTGGGCGCCAACCCGACCCAGATGAGCTGGGCCGACGCGCAGCCGGCGATGGCCTCGGGCGCGGTCGATGGCCAGGAGAACCCGCAGTCGGTGTTCGCCGCCGCCAAGCTGTACACGGTGGGCCAGAAGTTCGTCACCACCTGGGGCTACGTGGCTGACCCGCTGATCTTCGTGGTCAACAAGCAGATCTGGGAAAGCTGGACCCCGGCCGACCGCGAGATTGTCAAACAGGCCGCCGTCGACGCCGGCAAGCAGGAAATCGCGCTGGCCCGCAAGGGCCTGGCCGAGGCTGGCGCGCCCGCCTGGAAGGACATGGAAGCGCACGGCGTCAAGGTCACGCACCTGACCCCGGCCGAGCATGACGCCTTCCGCAAGGCGACCGCCAAGGTCTACGACAAGTGGAAGAAGCAGATCGGCACCGACCTGGTAACCAAGGCTGAAGGCGCGATCGCCAAGCGCTAAGTCATCAAGCAGGCCCGCCAGTGTTGGCGGGCCTGTTGCATTGGAGGTTCTGATGAAACACGTCTATACGGTGGTCATGCCGATCCGGTGGGGCGACATGGATGCGATGGGCCATGTCAACAACACCGTCTATTTCCAGTACCTGGAGCAGGCGCGCATCGAGTGGTTCGCGTCGCTGGGGCGCGGCGGCAAGGATCCGCAAGGGCAGGGGCCGGTCATCATCAATGCGCATATGACCTTCCTGAAGCAGCTGCGCTACCCGGGCGAGATCGAGTGCCGCGTTTATGCGGGGCAACTGGGGCGCACCAGTTTCGAGACGCGCATGGAAATCCGGCGCACCGATCTGCCCGACGTGGTGTGGGCCGAAGGCGGGGCCAAGGTTGTGTGGTGTGATTACGCGGTGGAGAAATCGGTGCCGGTGCCGGCGGAGATCCGGGCGATCATCGAGGGCTGATGCGGCCGGCAGCGCTCAGTGGTTCACCAGCCGCTGCACCAGGTCCACCGACGTACTCGCCCCATACTTCTTCATCAGCCGCGCCCGGTAAATGTCCACCGTGCGCGGGCTGATCGCCAGCAGCTTGCCGATCTGCTTGCTGGTCTTCCCTTCCACCAGCTGCGCCGCGATCTCGCGTTCGCGCGCGGTCAGTTCGGCCGTCACCTGCCGCTTCTGCGACAGGTCTTCAAAGGTCCAGATCCCCGCGCCCAGCGGTTGCGCGCGATCCAGCGCGCGGCCGGTGACGTGGCACCAGAACAGTTCGCCGCCGGCGCGCTTCATGATGCGCTCGTCCGAATACATGCCATGCTTGTTCATGATCGGCGCGATGCGGGCGCCGGTGCGCTCGAACTCGTCGGCGGTGGGGTAGAGTACCTGGAACGACTGGCCCAGCAGAGCCTCGCGCGTGGTGCCGAAGATGCGGCAGACTTGTTCGTTGCAGTCCTCGATCACGCGCTCGCGTGACAGCACCAGGCCCACGGGCGCGAGCTGGAAAGCGGTCTGGTAGTCGATGGCGGGCATCTGCTTATGTATTTTTACGTAATGGCGTAGCCGGCGGGGCTTGCGTATGCTGTCGGTCGGACGAGAGGCGGCGCCCGTCGCCGACTGCGCCGATTGTACCGTTACAATTTCCCTGCGTCGCCCACCGCACAAGCGGGCGGCGGAAGCACGACAGCGGAACCCCGAGGAACTACCGAGGAAGGAGCGAACATGAACAAGGTCTACGCCAGCGCCGCAGAAGCGCTTGCAGGCGTCGTCCGCGACGGCCAGACGATCGCCGTTGGCGGTTTCGGCCTGTGCGGCATCCCCGAGGCACTGATCGTCGCGTTGCGCGACAGCGGCGCCAAGCAGCTCACCTGCATCTCCAACAATGCCGGCGTCGACGGCTTCGGCCTGGGCCTGCTGCTGGCCACCCGCCAGATCAAGAAGATGATCTCGTCCTACGTGGGCGAGAACAAGGAATTCGAGCGCCAGTACCTGGCAGGCGAACTCGAGCTGGAATTCACCCCGCAAGGCACGCTGGCCGAGAAGCTGCGCGCCGGCGGCTCCGGCATCCCGGCGTTCTTCACCAAGACCGGGGTCGGCACCATTGTCGCCGAAGGCAAGGAAATCCGCGAGTTCGACGGCGAGCAGTATGTGATGGAGCGTTCGCTGACGGCTGATGTGGCGCTGGTCAAGGCGTACAAGGCCGACAAGGCGGGCAACCTGGTGTTCCGCCGCACCGCGCGCAACTTCAACCCGATGTGCGCCATGGCGGGCAAGGTCACAATCGCCGAGGTCGAGCATATCGTCGAGACCGGTGAGCTGGACCCCGACGAAATCCACCTGGCCGGCATTTTCGTGAAGCGCCTGGTGCTGAACACCAATCCCGAGAAACGCATCGAGCAGCGCACCGTGCGCGCGGCCAGCTAAGGAGACACCATCATGGCATGGACACGTGACGAAATGGCCGCGCGCGCCGCGGCCGAGCTGCAGGACGGTTTCTACGTCAACCTGGGCATTGGCCTGCCGACGCTGGTCGCCAACTGGGTGCCGGAAGGCATGGAAGTGTGGCTGCAGTCGGAAAACGGCCTGCTGGGCATCGGCCCATTCCCGACCGAGGAAGAAGTCGACGCCGACATGATCAACGCCGGCAAGCAGACCGTGACCACGCTGCCGGGCTCGTCGATCTTCTCGTCGGCGGACTCGTTCGCGATGATCCGCGGTGGCCACATCGACCTGGCCATCCTGGGCGCGATGCAGGTCAGCGAGAAGGGCGACCTGGCCAACTGGATGATCCCGGGCAAGATGGTCAAGGGCATGGGCGGGGCGATGGACCTGGTCGCCGGCGTCGGCCGTGTGGTGGTGCTGATGGAACACACCGCCAAGAAGAAGGACGGCACCGAGGACATCAAGATCCTGACGCAGTGCAACCTGCCGCTGACCGGCGTGGGCGTGGTCAATCGCATCATCACCGACCTGGGCGTGATTGACGTGACTGCCGACGGCCTGAAGCTGGTCGAGACCGCCCCGGGCGTCAGCCGCGAGGAAATCCAGGCGAAGACCGGCGCGCCGCTGCTGTAAGCAAGCCTCCGGCATTGCCTGACGGGCCCTGTGGCGCACTGCGCCACAGGGCTTTTTCTTTGGTGCCGGGGAGCCGACTATGCCGATCGGCCGTGCGGGCTAGCTCTATCGGCGAATGGCCCGCCCCCGCACAAGTCACTATGCTGGCCGCTTCCCAGCAGGCGTGGTCCTGCCAACACAAGTCCTGACGGAAGGTGCGCGATGCCGGCTTCCCTTACCCGATCCCTGCCACTGGTGTACGCCTGCTCCGGCTGCTCCAGCGTGGCGCAACTGGCCAATGCCTGCGCGGTGCGGCTGGACCGCGGCGGCCTTGCGGAAATGTCGTGCATCAGCGGCGTGGGCGGCGGCGTGCCGGTCCTGACGCGCGTGGCGCAATCGGGCCGGCCGATCCTGGCGCTGGACGGCTGCCCGCTGGCGTGCGTGCAGGCCTGCCTGGCAAACGTGGGCGTGGTGCCGGACCGGCACCTGGTGCTGAACCGGCTGGGTGCGGTCAAGCGCCAGCATGGCGAATGCACCGAAGGCGAGACCGAGGCGGTGTGGCGGGAAGTCGAAGCGGCGCTGGAGAGCCTTGCCGGTGTGTAGGGCAGGCCGGACGCGCGGCGGCGCATCCGGCGCGGTGGCGCGTCAGGCCGTGGGCTTGTTGTAGCGGGTGAACACCGAGGCCGCGCCGTCGGCCTTGACCAGCAGCACGTCGAAGGGATCCTTGCGCGAACCCTGCTCCATGCCTGGCGAGCCGACCGGCATGCCCGGCACCGCCAGCCCGACCGCCTTGGGTTTGGAGGCCAGCAGCTTGCGGATATCGGCTGCCGGCACGTGCCCCTCGATCGCATAGCCGCCGATATAGCCGGTATGGCAGGAGCCGAAGCGCTCCGGCATGCCGAAGCGCTTGCGGTACTCGCCGGTATCCTCGACGTCATGCACCGTCACGGTGAAGCCGTTGGCGCGCAGGTGCCTGACCCATTCCTCGCAGCAGCCGCACAGCGGGCTCTTGTAGACCTCGATGGCGAGAGGCCTGGCCTGCGCCAAGGCATCGGCCGCGGGCCCCAGTACGCCCACGGCGAGCGTGCCGAGCGCCAGCGCGCCCAGGGTGCCGAGAAAACGTCGTCGTAGCATCGTTGCTCCTTACTGCGCCGCCTTACTGCGCCGCCTTACTGCGCCGCCTTACTGCGCCACCCAGCCGCCATCCATGTTCCAGATCGCGCCGCGTACCTGGCGGGCCGCGTCGGACGACAGGAACACGGCCAGCGCGCCCAGTTCATCGGGCGTCACGAACTCGCCCGAGGGCTGCTTCTCCAACACCAGTTCGCGCTTGGCCTGCTCGACCGGGATGCCTTCCTTCTGCGCGCGGGCTTCGACCTGCTTCTGCACCAGCGGCGTCAGCACCCAGCCCGGGCAGATCGCGTTGGCGGTCACGCCGGTCTGGGCGGTCTCCAGCGCGGTCACCTTGGTGAAGCCGACGATGCCGTGCTTGGCTGCCACGTAGGCCGATTTCTGCGCCGACGCCACCAGCCCGTGCGTCGAGGCAACATTGATGATGCGGCCCCAGTTCTTCTGGCGCATGCCGGGCAGCGCAAGGCGCGTGGTGTGGAAGGCCGAGGTCAGGTTGATGGCGATGATGGCGTCCCAGCGCTCGGCGGGAAAGTCCTCGATCGGAGCCACGTGCTGGATGCCGGCGTTGTTGACCAGGATGTCCGCGCCGCCGAAGTCGGCCTGCGCATAGCGCATCATGTCCTCGATCTCTGCCGCCTTGCTCATGTCCGCGCCGTGGTAGCCGACCTGGATGCCCTGGCCGGCCTGCGCGATCTCGTTCTTTGCGGCGTCCGCGTCACCAAAGCCATTGACGATGATGTTGGCGCCCTGGGCCGCCAGCGCCTTTGCGATGCCAAGCCCGATACCGCTGGTCGAGCCAGTTACCAGAGCGGTCTTGCCTTTGAGCATGTAAGCCTCCGTCGAGAGAGATTCCACAGGAAGGAAAGGGCGGCCCGGGTGGCCGGAACCGCCTGGTCTGGCACAGCCGCGCACCGGCACGCATCGACGTGCGGGCGCGTGCGGTGGCGCAGACAGTGTGCTGTGGCATTGTACCCGGTGCGGCGTACAATCCAGTTTTGCTCAACCACCGGCAGCGCCGCTTTTTCGCGGTCCCGGCCGGGTCCGTCAGGGAGTCCAGATGTCTGCCAGTCCGCGTCTCGGTTTTGTCCAGTGCATCAGTCCGGCGGGCCTGCACCGCATGGCCTATCACGAATGGGGGGATCCCGCGAATCCTCGCGTGCTGGTGTGCGCGCACGGGCTGACGCGCACCGGCCGCGACTTCGATGCCGTTGCCAGCGCGCTGTGCGGCGACTATCGCGTGATATGCCCAGACGTGGTCGGGCGCGGTCGCTCGGAATGGCTGGCCAATCCGGACAGCTACATCGTGCCCCAGTACGTGTCCGACATGGTCACGCTGATCGCGCGGCTCAACGTGGAGCAGGTGGACTGGTTCGGCACCTCGATGGGCGGGCTGATCGGCATGGGGCTGGCAGGGCTGCCCGGGTCGCCGGTGCGCAAGCTGCTGCTGAACGACGTCGGCCCCAGGATCGCGCCGTCGGCGGTGGAGCGCATCGGTGCCTACCTGGGCCTGCCGGTACGCTTCAAGACCTTCGAGGAGGGGCTGGCTTACCTGCAGACCATCAGCGCCTCGTTCGGCCGCCACACGCCGGATCAGTGGCGCGAGCTGAACGCCGCCATCCTGAAGCCGGTGCAGGGCGGCGACGGCCTGGAATGGGGCTTGCATTACGACCCGCAGCTGGCCATGCCCTTCCGCAAGTCCACGCCGGAAACGGTGGCGGCGGGCGAGGCCGCGCTGTGGCGCAGCTTCGAGGCCATCGAAGCCTCGGTGCTGGTGGTGCGCGGCGCCCACTCCGACCTGTTGCTGCGCGAGACCGTCGCCGAGATGGTGGCGCGCGGCAAGCATGTCAGCTCGGTGGAAGTCCCTGAAGTGGGGCATGCGCCAACCTTTGTCGATCCGGCGCAGATCGCGATCGCCCGGCAGTTTTTTATCGGGTGAGTTTGCGCGCATCGCGCGGCGGCTTTGTCTTTTTATCGATCAACGCATTGTCATGAGTAACCTTGAACTGAAGCGCGCCCACGTAGGCAAGCGTTTGTCCGAATATGCAGTCTACAACGGCGTGGTCTACCTGGCCGGGCAGGTGCCCGAGGTCGATCCCAAGGCCGATATCCGCGGCCAGACGCGCGAGGTGCTTGGCCATATCGACCGGCTGCTGGCCGAGGCCGGCAGCGACAAGACCCGCATCCTGTCGTGCCAGATCTTCCTCACCAATGTCGATCTGATCGGCGAGATGAACGAGGTCTGGGACGCCTGGGTGCCGCAAGGCAACACGCCCCCGCGCGCCACGGTGGAAGCCCGCCTGGCCAATCCCGATTACCTGATCGAAGTGGTGGTGACCGCTGCGCTCAACTGAAGCAGGCGTAGGGACATGGTGACGTCGACCGACCTGGCTGGCCGGGTCGTAGGCATTCCGGATGCTGAACTGGTGGGCCGTGCGCTGGCGTACGTGCGCGAGCACGGCGCCGGCGTGGCGCTGCCTACGGGCGAGACCGTGCAGGCGCACGCCGAGGGGATGCTGCGCATCCTCGATGGCTTGCGCGTGGACGATGCCGCGCGCGCGGCTGCCTGCCTGTTCGGGCTGGCGGCATTCGTGCCCGAGACCGAAGCCGAGATCGAGCCGCGCTTCGGCGAAGAAGTGGCGCGGCTGGTCAATGGTGTGCGGCAACTGCTGCGCATCGGTGCCATCGCCGGCAATCGCCCTGATGTGGAAGCGGCCGCGCCGTCGAAGAACGAGGCGCAGGCGCGCCACGAACAGGTAGAGGCGCTGCGCAAGATGCTGCTTGCGTTCGCGCAGGATATCCGCGTGGTGCTGGTGCGGCTGGCGTCGCGGCTGCAGACGCTGCGCTGGCTGGCCGAGACCAAGCACACGCCGACTCCGGGCGTGGCGCGCGAAACGCTCGACATCTACGCGCCGCTGGCCAACCGCCTGGGTATCTGGCAGATGAAGTGGGAGCTCGAAGACCTGGCGTTCCGCTTCGAGCAGCCCGACACCTACAAGCGCATCGCCAGGCTGCTGGACGAAAAGCGCATCGAGCGCGAAGGCTATATCGCTGGCGCCATCGCGCGGCTGCAGTCCGAGCTGACGGCCGCGGGCATCCGTGCCGAGGTGAGCGGCCGGCCCAAGCACATCTACAGCATCTGGAAGAAGATGCGCGGCAAGGAGCTGGATTTCGCCGACCTGTACGATGTGCGCGCCTTCCGCGTGATCGTCGACGATATCAAGGACTGCTACACGGTGCTGGGTATCGTCCACCACATCTGGCAGCCCATTCCGCGCGAGTTCGACGACTACATCTCGCGCCCCAAGGCCAACGGCTACAAGTCGCTGCACACGGTGGTGATCGGCGATGACGGCCGCGCCTTCGAGGTGCAGATCCGCACGCACGAGATGCACCACTTCGCCGAATACGGCGTGGCGGCCCACTGGCGCTACAAGGAAGCGGGCAGCAAGGGCTACGGTGGGCAGTTCTCCGCCAGCGAGCGCTACGACGAGAAAATCGCCTGGCTGCGCCAGCTGCTGGCATGGAAGGACGATGCCGACCACAGCGTGGCGCACGACGAGTGGGAGCAGCTCAAGCACGCCGCGATCGACGACCACATCTACGTGCTGACGCCGCAGGCCCGCGTGGTGGCGCTGCCGCAGGGCGCGACGCCGCTGGACTTTGCCTATTACCTGCACAGCGACCTGGGCCACCGCTGTCGCGGCGCACGCGTGGACGGCACCATGGTGCCGCTGAATACCACGCTGAAGAACGGCCAGACTGTCGAGATCATCGCGGTCAAGCAGGGCGGGCCGTCGCGCGACTGGCTCAACGCGGAGCTTGGCTACCTGGCCAGCAGCCGCGCGCGTGCCAAGGTGCGGGCGTGGTTCAATGCGCTCGATTCGCAGGAGACCATCGCGCAGGGCCGCGCGCTGATCGACAAGACCCTGCAACGCGAGGGCAAGACCGCGGTCAAGCTGGAAGACCTGGCCGCGCGGCTGAACTTCAAGACGCCCGACGACCTGTTTGCCGCGGTGGCCAAGGACGAGTTCAGTCTGCGCCATGTCGAGCACGCGCTGCGCCACCCGGAAGGCGAAATCCAGGCGCCGCTCAGCGAAGAAGACGCCGTCACCAAGAAGAGCCGCGCCACCAGCGTGGCGCGCGGCGCCAAGAGCGGCGTGCTGGTGGTGGGCGTGGATTCGCTGATGACGCAGATGTCGCGCTGCTGCAAGCCGGCGCCGCCGGACGATATCGTCGGCTTTGTCACGCGCGGACGCGGGGTGTCGATCCACCGCCGCAACTGCCATACCTTCCAGCAGCTGTCGGCGCGCGCGCCGGAGCGGGTCATTCAAACCGAGTGGGGCAAGAAGAGCCATGCCGCGGTCTACCCGGTCGACATCCATGTCGAAGCCATCGACCGGCAAGGGCTGCTGCGCGATATCTCGGAAGTGCTGTCGCGCGAGAAGATCAACGTTACCGGCGTAAAGACGTTGTCGAGCAAGGGCGTGGCACGCATGCAGTTCACCGCGGAGGTGGCGGAGGCCACGCAGTTGCAGCGCGCGTTGTCGCTGATCGAAGAGGTGCAGGGGGTATTGCAGGCAAAAAGAAAGTGATGCTATACTTGCGTCTTCGCTAGGCTCGTAGCTCAGCTGGTTAGAGCACCACCTTGACATGGTGGGGGTCGTTGGTTCGAGTCCAATCGAGCCTACCAACGAATTGCAGTAAATCGTGCGCATTAGATCGTGCACTATCAACGAAGTGCGGCAAGTCCGATTCAACCTGAAATGGAACGGAAAGGCATCATGTTTATGACACCGCGAACTACTACCGCTGGCAAGCGACGGTAGTCGAGGTGCGCCTTCCGGCCCGGTTGAAACGGGTTTGACAAAGAGAAACGCGGCCTTGGCCGCGTTTTTTTTCGTCTGTCGCCTGCCGGCAGCCTGATAAGCTGCCGCTCTCGCGCGCTTCGGCGGTGCGAAGTGTGCAGCAAAAAATAATCGAACAATCGCCGGGTCGCGCAGCCGCGGACCGGTGCCCGCAAGATGCAGTTTGATCCGCCCGGCCGAGGCGCAGTGCGCCGCCGGCGGAATCCTGGAGAGTCCAAATGATCGCAATCACGCTGCCGGATGGGTCCCGCCGCGAGTTCCCGGGCCCGGTAACGGTTGCCGAAGTGGCGCAGAGCATCGGCTCCGGCCTGGCCAAGGCCGCGCTGGCCGGCAAGGTGGACGGCAAGCTGGTCGACACGAGCTACAAGATCGAGGACGACGCCCAGCTGGCCATCGTCACGGACAAGGACGCCGATGGCGTCGACGTCATCCGCCACTCCACGGCGCACTTGCTGGCCTATGCCGTCAAGGAACTGTATCCGGAAGCGCAGGTAACGATCGGGCCGGTGATCGAGAACGGCTTCTACTACGACTTCGCCTACAAGCGCCCCTTCACGCCGGAAGACCTGGCCGCCATCGAGAAGAAGATGACGGAACTGTCCCGCAAGGACGAGAAGGTCACGCGCGAAGTGTGGAACCGCGATGAGGCGGTGGCGCTGTTCGAGTCGATGGGTGAGAAGTACAAGGCCGAGATCATCGCGTCGATCCCGGCCGACCAGGAAATCGGCCTGTACCGCGAAGGCAATTTCGTCGACCTGTGCCGCGGCCCGCACGTGCCGTCGACGGGCAAGCTCAGGGTCTTCAAGCTGATGAAGGTGGCCGGCGCCTACTGGCGCGGCGACTCCAACAACGAGATGCTGCAGCGCGTCTACGGTACGGCCTGGGCCAAAAAGGAAGACCAGGAAGCCTACCTGCACATGCTGGAAGAGGCCGAGAAGCGCGACCACCGCAAGCTGGGCAAGACGCTCGACCTGTTCCACCTGCAGGAAGAGGCGCCCGGCATGGTGTTCTGGCACCCGAAGGGCTGGCAGGTGTGGCAGGCCGTCGAGCAATACATGCGCGGCCGCCTCGGCGACGCCGGCTATGACGAAGTGCGCACGCCGCAGGTGATGGACCGTTCGCTCTGGGAAAAGTCCGGCCACTGGCAGAACTACAAAGAGAACATGTTCGTCACGGAGTCGGAGAAGCACGACTACGCGATCAAGCCGATGAACTGCCCGGGCCACGTGCAGATCTTCAATCACGGCCTGCGCTCGTACCGCGACCTGCCGCTGCGCCTGGCCGAGTTCGGCGCCTGTCACCGCAACGAACCCTCGGGCGCGCTGCATGGCCTGATGCGCGTGCGCGGCTTTGTGCAGGACGATGCCCACATCTTCTGCACGGAAGAGCAGATCGTGGCCGAGGCCAAGGCGTTCAATGAACTGGCGTTCTCGGTCTACGACGACTTCGGCTTCAAGAACGTTTCGGTGAAGCTGTCGCTGCGCCCCGATCAGCGCTCCGGCTCCGACGAGGTCTGGGATCACGCCGAGGAAGGCCTGCGCCTGGCGCTGCGCGCCTGCGGCGTGGAATGGGAAGAACTGCCGGGCGAGGGCGCGTTCTATGGCCCGAAGGTGGAGTACCACATCAAGGACGCAATCGGCCGCTCGTGGCAATGCGGGACGTTGCAGCTCGACCTGGTGCTGCCGGAGCGCCTGGGTGCCGAGTACGTCTCCGAGGACAACTCCCGCAAGCGCCCGGTCATGCTGCATCGCGCGATCCTGGGCTCATTCGAGCGCTTCCTGGGCATCCTGCTGGAAAACCACGCCGGCGCGCTGCCCGCGTGGCTGGCGCCGGATCAGGTCGTGGTCATGAATATTGCGGATTCGCAGGCGGAATACGCCGAAAACGTCGTGCAATTGCTGCAAAAACAAGGGTTTAGGGCCAAGGCCGATTTGCGCAACGAGAAAATTACGTATAAAATCCGCGAGCATTCCCTTCAGAAGGTTCCCTACCTGCTAGTGGTGGGCGACAAGGAACGGGATGCCAATCAAGTGGCCGTGCGTGCCCGTGGCAACGTGGATCTGGGTGTGATGCCCGTTTCCGCGTTTGTTGAGCGTCTGCAACACGACGTCGCCAGCAAAGCCTGAGGGTGGTGAGCACGGCTTGTTTTTTTGTCTTCTTGAGGTAACGCAACATCGCTACGGACAAAGGTCATCGCATCAACCGCGAAATCAGCGCGCCCGAACTGCGCCTGGTAGGGGTTGATAACGAGCAGCTCGGCATCGTCAAGTTCATGGACGCTCTGCGGCTGGCTGAGGACAAGGACTTGGACCTGGTGGAGATCGCCCCGAACGCGACTCCGCCCGTCGCCCGGATCATGGATTACGGGAAGTTCAAGTACGAGGAAGCCAAGCGCGCCCACGAGGCCAAGCTGAAGCAGAAGATCATCCAGGTCAAGGAAGTCAAGTTCCGGCCGGGTACGGATGATGGCGACTACAACGTCAAGCTGCGCAACCTGAAGCGCTTCCTGGAAGATGGCGACAAGACCAAGATCACGCTGCGGTTCCGTGGTCGCGAGATGGCCCACCAGGAAATCGGCGCGCGCATGCTCGAACGCCTGAAGGCGGATCTGGAAGAGATCGGCCAGGTCGAGCAGATGCCGAAGATGGAAGGGCGCCAGATGGTGATGGTGCTCGCCCCCAAGAAGAAGAAGTAATTCTTGCGCGGTGCGGCGGCCGGGATGCCAGCGCTTCCCGGCGTTGCTTCGTGCGGAAGTCGCGCGTGCCCTGCAAGGGCATCGTGCAACAACAAGTGGATGCGGGTCTTGCAAGCGTCGGCGTGAGCCGTCCACCTGCATGCATGTCATATGAGCTGGAGTTTTTCATGCCGAAGATGAAGACGAAGAAAAGCGCTTCCAAGCGCTTTACTGCCCGTCCGAACGGTTCGTTCAAGCGTGGCCAGGCCTTCAAGCGTCACATCCTGACCAAGAAGACCACCAAGAACAAGCGTCAACTGCGCGGTACTCAGGACGTCCATGAGACGAACCTGAAGTCGGTGCGCGCGATGATGCCTTACGCATAACCCCTGACGATAACGAAAGGAGAATTACATGCCTCGAGTAAAGCGTGGGGTCACTGCACGGGCCCGTCACAAGAAGGTTATCGATGCTGCCAAGGGTTACCGCGGCCGTCGCAATAATGTCTATCGCATCGCCAAGCAGGCGGTCATGCGTGCTGGCCAGTACGCGTACCGCGATCGCCGCAACAAGAAGCGCGTGTTCCGCGCCCTGTGGATTGCGCGTATCAATGC
Source organism: Cupriavidus oxalaticus (assembly GCF_038900635.1). GTDB lineage: Bacteria > Pseudomonadota > Gammaproteobacteria > Burkholderiales > Burkholderiaceae > Cupriavidus > Cupriavidus oxalaticus_B. Next base: position 211,343 of record NZ_JAYMRX010000003.1, read on the forward strand.
CGCGACGCGTGAGCATGGCATGACCTACAGCGTGTTCATGAACGGTCTGAAGAAGGCCTCGATTGAACTGGACCGCAAGGTGCTGTCGGACATGGCTATTCACGACAAGCCTGCCTTTGCCGCCATCGTCAACCAGGTGAAAGCCACCGTTGCCTGATGCCGGCTGCGGCTGCGCGTAAGCGCCGCCGGGCAAGCACCGACCGCAAGGTCGACCGCTGACCGCAAGGTCCGCTGAAACGGGGCTCCTCACCGAGCCCCGTTTTTATTTGCGGTTCCGGATACCGTTTCGCGCTTGTTATCAAGACGGCATCCGGAAACGCATACCGCACGCAGTGCCAACCCACGTCGAGCCGGCCTTGTTTCTTGACATTGTTCCGCCGACGTCAGAACACTCCACGACCGCCGCCATGTCTCAGGATCTGGACCAAATCGTCGCTGACGCCCAGGCCGCTTTCGCCGCCGCCAATGACAACGCCACGCTGGAAAACGAAAAGGCCCGCTTCCTGGGCAAGACCGGCGCGCTGACCGAACTGCTCAAGGGTCTCGGCAAGCTCGACCCGGAGACCCGCAAGAGCGAGGGTGCGCGCATCAACCAGGTCAAGCAGCAGGTGGAAGCCGCGCTGCAGGCGCGACGCCAGGCGCTGGCCGATGCGCTGATGAACGCGCGCCTGGCCGCCGAAGCCATCGACGTCACGCTGCCGGGCCGCGCGGTTGGCCGCGGCAGCCTGCATCCGGTGATGCGCACGTGGGAGCGTGTCGAGCAGATCTTCGGCTCGATCGGCTTCGACGTGGCCGACGGCCCCGAGATCGAAACCGACTGGATGAACTTCACCGCGCTGAACAACCCGGACAACCATCCGGCGCGTTCGATGCAGGACACGTTCTACGTCGATGGCCGCGACAGCGACGACAAGCTCCTGCTGCTGCGCACGCACACCAGCCCGATGCAGGTCCGCTACGCCAGGATGCACGTGGAAAAGTACGCGGGCAAGGCGATGCCGCCGATCAAGGTGATCTGCCCGGGCCGTACCTACCGCGTCGACAGCGACGCCACCCACTCGCCGATGTTCAACCAGGTCGAAGGCCTGTGGATCGGCGAGGACGTCAGCTTTGCCGACCTCAAGGGCGTGTACACCGATTTCCTGCGCAAGTTCTTCGAGCGCGATGACATCCAGGTGCGCTTCCGCCCGTCGTACTTCCCGTTCACCGAGCCGTCGGCGGAAATCGACATGGCCTTCGGCAATGGGAAATGGCTGGAAATTTCCGGTTCGGGCCAGGTGCATCCGAACGTGCTGCGCAACATGGGCTTCGATCCCGAGCGCTATATCGGTTTCGCGTTCGGCTCCGGCCTCGAACGCCTGACCATGCTGCGTTATGGCATCAGCGACCTGCGCCTGTTCTTCGAGGGCGACGTGCGCTTCCTGCGCCAGTTCGCTTGACGCGGGGCTGATTCAGCCGCCGCAACACTCGTCACCGACTACACAGAATACTTACCGGATCAGAAGCGCCATGCAATTCTCGGAATCCTGGCTTCGCACCTTCGCCAACCCTGAAAAGATCTCCACCGACGCGCTGTCGCACAGCCTGACCATGGCCGGACTGGAAGTGGAAGAGGTGGGCCCGGTCGCGCCGCCGTTCGACAAGGTGGTGGTCGCGCACGTGCTGTCGACCGAGCGCCATCCCAACGCCGACCGCCTCAACGTGTGCCAGGTCGATGCCGGTACCGGCGAGACCCTGCAGATCGTCTGCGGCGCGCCCAACGTCAAGCCCGGCATCAAGGTGCCGTGCGCACTGGTCGGCGCGGTGCTGCCGCCGGCGGAGGACGGCGGCCAGCCGTTCGAAATCAAGATCGGCAAGCTGCGTGGCGTGGATAGCTACGGCATGCTGTGCTCGGCCCGCGAACTGAAGCTGTCCGAAGAGCACGGCGGCCTGATGGTGCTGCCCGAAGATGCGCCGGTCGGCCAGAACATCCGCGAGTACCTGGACCTGGATGACCAGGTCTTCGTCATCAAGCTGACGCCGAACAAGGCGGATTGCCTGTCGATCCACGGCGTCGCGCGCGAAGTGTCGGCGCTGACCGGTGCCGCGCTGAACCTGCCTGACATGTCGCCGGTGCCGGTGACGATCCAGGACAAGCTGCCGGTCAAGGTGTCGGCGCCCGATCTGTGCGGTCGCTTCTCCGGCCGTATCATCCGCGGCGTCAACGCACGCGCCGCCACGCCGCAGTGGATGGTGCAGCGCCTGGAGCGCTCGGGCCAGCGCAGCGTGTCCGCGCTGGTCGATATCTCGAACTACGTGATGCTGGAACTGGGCCGTCCGTCGCACGTGTTCGACCTGCACAAGATCCATGGCGGCCTGGACGTGCGCTGGGGCCGCAAGGGCGAGCAGATCAAGCTGCTGAACGGCAATACCATCGGGGTCGACGAGCAGGTCGGCGTGATCGCCGATGATAAGGAAATCGAGAGCCTGGCCGGCATCATGGGCGGCGACAGCACTGCCGTCACGCTGGACACCACCGACATCTACCTCGAAGCCGCATTCTGGTGGCCGGCCGCGATCCAGGGCCGCAGCCGCCGCTACAACTTCTCCACCGACGCGGGGCACCGTTTCGAGCGCGGCGTGGACTATGCCACCACCGTCGAGCATATCGAGCGCATCACTGCGTTGATCCTCGAGATCTGCGGCGGCCAGGCGGGTCCGGTGGACGACCACGTGGTCAACCTGCCGGTGCGCAAGCCGGTCAGCCTGCGCGTGGCGCGCGCCGAGCGCGTGCTCGGCATCGAGCTGTCGCCGGCCGCCATCGCCGATGTGTTCCAGCGTCTGCAACTGCCGTTTACGCGCGCGCAAGGCGCCGAAGGCGAAGTGTTTGAGGTCACGCCGCCGAGCTACCGCTTCGACATCGAGATCGAGGAAGACCTGATCGAGGAAGTCGCGCGCATCTACGGCTTCGAGCGCATCCCGGCGCGGCCGCCGGTCGCCGAAAGCGAAATGCGCCCGACCCACGAAGCCCGCCGCTCGACGCACGTGGTGCGCCACGCGCTGGCTGCGCGCGATTACCAGGAAGTCATCAATTTCGCCTTCGTCGAAGAGAAGTGGGAACGCGACTTCGCCGCCAACGACAAGCCGATCCGCCTGCTGAACCCGATCGCCAGCCAGCTGGCCGTCATGCGTTCGTCGCTGGTCGGCGGCCTGGTCGACAAGGTGCGCTACAACCTGAACCGCAAGGCCGCGCGCGTGCGCATGTTCGAGGTGGGCCGCGTGTTCCATCGCGACGAGAGCGTGAAGGACGGCGGCCTGACGGTGGCCGGCTACCACCAGCCGATGATGGCCGCGGGCATCGCCTACGGCCCGGCATTTGAAGAGCAGTGGGGCATCGCCACGCGCAATGTCGACTTCTTCGACGTCAAGGGCGACGTCGAGGCGCTGTTCCATCCGCGCGTGCCGCGCTTCGAGCCGGTGTCGCACCCGGCGCTGCATCCTGGCCGCGCCGCGCGCGTGGTGGTCGATGGCAAGCCGGTTGGCGTGGTCGGTGAACTGCATCCGCGCTGGCTGCAGGAATACGAACTGCAGCACGCACCGGTGCTGTTCGAACTGGAGCTTGACGCGCTGCGCGAGACCGGCCTGCCCACATACACCGAAATCTCCAAGTTCCCGGCCGCCGTGCGCGACCTCGCCGTGGTGGTGAAGCAATCGGTACGCGTGCAGGACATGCTCGACGCCATGCGCGCGGCGCTGGAAAAGCAGGGCTATGGCCGCTTCTGCCAGGGCCTGGTGCTGTTCGACGAGTTCCGTCCCAAGGCCGCTTCGGCCGCCATCGGCGCGGACGAGAAAAGCCTTGCGTTCCGGGTGACCTTGCAAGATACTGGGTCGACCCTCCAGGACGAAACCGTCGACAGCGCAGTGCGCTCCATGGTCGACGCGCTGACAGAGGCCTTCCAGGCCCGGCTGCGCGGCTAGACTGACGCCACTAGCGACGGCTTACGATAAACAAGGGCGCCCGGGCCTGGCCCCGGGCGGATCGCCAGACAGACACTAGAGCGATCGACATGAATGATCGAGACGCGAATTCCATGACCGCTGCAGCACTGGGTGACATGAGCGACCGGCAGGCTTCCACCCTTGACGACGCGACGCCGGATACCCGCGCGCCCGAAGTTCCCACGCTGACCAAGGCCGAACTCGCCGAGATGCTGTTCGACCAGGTCGGCCTGAACAAGCGCGAATCCAAGGACATGGTCGAGGCCTTCTTCGACGTCATCCGCGAAGCGCTGGAGCAGGGCGACAGTGTCAAGCTGTCCGGCTTCGGCAACTTCCAGTTGCGCGACAAGCCGCAGCGGCCCGGCCGCAATCCCAAGACCGGTGAAGTGATTCCGATCACCGCGCGCCGGGTCGTGACGTTTCACGCCAGCCAGAAGCTCAAGGGCCTGGTCGAAGAGCGCGCGGACATCGCCGGCTGACGCTTCGCCGCGTCATCGCTTCACCCGAAAGGCGGATTGCTTCCGCAGGCCTGCATCGGTATCCTTCTGGGCGCGCAAAACCCTGCGCGCCAACCTCATGGCCGGCATGGCCTGACGCACGTCTACACTCTGCATGTCGGACAAATCCAGCGAACGCATCGCGTTGCCGCCGATCCCGGCCAAGCGCTACTTCACCATCGGTGAGGTGAGCGAGCTTTGCGCCGTCAAGCCGCATGTCCTGCGCTACTGGGAGCAGGAGTTCACGCAGCTCAAGCCGGTCAAGCGCCGCGGTAACCGTCGCTACTACCAGCACCATGAAGTGCTGCTGATCCGGCGCATCCGCGAGCTGCTGTACGAGCAGGGCTTCACCATCAACGGCGCGCGCAACCGGCTCGACGAAGGCCGTCATCACACCGCCGCTGCGGCGGAAACCGCTGACGAACGCCGCGAGGAAAGCCCGGCAGCCTTGTCGATCGATGTGGCGGGTCTGCGCAATGAACTGGTCGAGGTGCAGCACCTGCTCGCGCAGTTGCGCGAGATCGCGAAGCACGGATAATTTGTGCGTCCGGACCTAGTCATACGGGAAATGATTCTGATATAATTTTCTTCTTTCGGGGCGTAGCGCAGCCTGGTAGCGTACCTGCATGGGGTGCAGGTGGTCGGAGGTTCAAATCCTCTCGCCCCGACCAGAACAAGAAACCCGCCTGGTGCAAACCAGGCGGGTTTTTCTTTGCGCGTGTTGCCCGCAGTGATGCGAGCTCACTTGCCATGCATCGCCATGCACCCGCAGCGGGAGAACACGGATGGCATGCTGCGTAACGCTTTGATACAGCCGCTTGCCGCGGCGGTTGTTATGCTCGGTACTCCCCCGAGCAGGTCGTTCCCATGGCACGCACACACCTTACCCCCATCGTCATCTTCTCTTGCCTGCTGGCCTCACCCGTCTCACATGCCGGCGGTGAGTACAAGGAAAAATTCCGCAGCGGCCCCTGCAAGATCGAGCGTGAGGTCAAGCAAGATGGCGAATACAAGGAAGAGCGCAAGTGCAAGGGTGGTCCGCGCGGCTATGAGCACAAGGAAAAATTTCGCGATGGTCCGTGCCTGATTGAGCGTAAGTGGGACGACGACGGGGAGTATGAAGAGAAGGTCGAATGCAAGCGTTCATGAAGGCGTGACGTTGGCCGCAGACGTTTCCGCATCGCGCCTATAGTGAATGCTCTGGCTGCGGCCATGGCATGACAGGACCATCGTCCTGTCGCAACGACGGAGGACGGCATGTCGGACAAGGACCATGGGATGGGGATCGCCGGTACCACCTGTATCGCGCTGGCGGTGGCGGGACTTGCGCTGACCGCGTCGTTGATACTCGCTTACTATGCGACGCGGTCGCGCGTCGAGGGGTTGTATCTTGGTGGCAGCGGACAGGAGCCAGCGGGCGAATAGTCCGGTACAGCCACTAGCCCTTGATATCGGACGGGTCGTTGCCGAAGCTGTTGCGCATGCGGATCTGGCCGTCGCGGCCGTGAATCAGTAGTTCGACGCGCAGTTGCTTCGCTTTCTCCGTGCCGGCGGCGATCGCGTCTTCCTGCGACGCAAACAGCTAGACAGCAGCAAGCACCCTTACGGCCGTTGCTCCGGCTCGGCACGGTATGCGGACCAGTAGTAATGCGTGTACCGGCCGTGGCGTGCCTGCTTCTTTTCGATAAACAGCCGTACGGTGCCGGCGACGGCGTGGCCTGCTTCCAGCAGCACCTCCCGGTGGGCGGGGCCGTCGCGCGTGGCGAGGCCGAGCGTGCCCAGCGCGGCGGCAATGTAGTGGCCGGGAATGCGGCCCAGGATGCCGTTGGCACCGGGGACCGGGTAGCTGTCGGGCGGCGCTGCCGGTACGTGGCAGCGGGAAGCGAGCTTGTTGTTGCCCATCGGTCAGGGCCTGCCGGGGCTGATGCTGATGCCATCCCGGGTCAGGTCCAGCAGCGGGAGGTGGCCGTAGGCGCGCAGCCGGCGGATATCTTCCCGCGCCGAGGCCGGCAGGCCGGGGCGGCATGACAGCGCACGGGAGCTGATCTGGAAGGTGCCGCAGCTGGGGCAGGTGTAGCGGTAGCCGCGCGGCGCGGCGCGCAGGCGCTCGGCGGCGGCGCCGCAGACGGGGCAGTTGGCGGGTTCGGGTGACATGGGGCGAACAGGAAGATACTGTATGGATATACAGTATAGCGCTGCTGCGCGGACTGTCGGAGGAAAAAGCGGTGGGATACCCGGGTTCTTTGCCGATGGGCGCGCGAGGTGGCGGCGTAGACTGGCGCCGCAGTCCTGACGGCCCGCCGGCACCCCGCCGCGGCGGGCTGTTTTTTTGCCGCGCGCGCTATCGCGAGAGCCGGCGCAGCAGGGCGTCGTGGCCGCTTGCCAGGCTTGCAAGCGCGGCTGCGTCGGCCAGTTCGAACTCGCTGAACTGGAAGGCCGGCGCCACAGTACAACCGACCAGCGCAAAGTCGACGCCGTCGCCCAGGTCCACGCGTTCCGCGGCAAACCATCGCCCGGTGGGCACCATCGCCTGGAACGACGCGCCGGCGTGGCGCAAGGGATCGCCGAGACGCTGCGTGACGATGCCCCCGTCGGCGATGCTGTGCACGTCTATCGGCGAACCGGCGTGGAAGTGCCACAACTCGTCGGAACGGATGCGGTGCCACGCGGAATAGTCGTTGCCGCACAGCATGTAGTAGATCGCGGTACTGGCTTCGCGCGTACGCTGGTCGGCGCACACGACGCGTTCTTCGCTGCGGTAGGTCTCGCGGTAGAAGCCGCCTTCCGGGTGCGGCATCAGTTCAAGCGTGCGGATCAGTGCGTCGGCGGCAGGGCTGCGGTCTGGCATGTCGGTGTCGGCAGGGCATGGGTGCGGGCGGAAGCGATAGCTTAAAGCAGGGCGAAGCGTGCCTGCGCAGGGCCGACCAGCGCAGGGCGGCTGACCGGATAGCGGTGGCGCGTGCCGTGCGCATCGAACGAGAGGAAATCGGGCGTCCAGCGCAGCGACCGCAGCAGGTCGGGCTCGATGCCGTGGACGATGATGGCGCCGGCGTCAATGCTGACGCTGCCGCAGGGCAAGCGCAGGGATTCGGCATCGTCGCCGAAATAAAAGGCCTCTAGGAGGATGGAATCGGACTGATACAGGGGCATATGGCAAGACCATGCGGCGGCGCTGCCGAATGCAGAACGCCGTTGAATTACTGTATGGATATACAGTATAGTCACCGCCCGCGCTGCGGTCACGTCCGAAATTCTTATTTCAGCGCGCCGTCCGCTGCCAATGGCCTCTTTCCGGATTGGTATAACCTTCTGAAAGCAATACCGCGCGCTGCCGGCGGTCTTGCGCAGGTGGCACGATGGCCGGCTGGCGGCCGCTGACAGGGGATGCCGATGGCGCAGTGTGGAAGCAGGGCTTGCTGGTTTGGCCTGGGCGTGGCGCTTGGCGCGGCGCTGGGCGGTGCCTGCGCGATGTTGCTGCGGACAGGTCCGGCACGAGGCAGGCCGGACCCGCGTGCGGACGCACCGGTGGTGCCATCCAATGCCAGTGCCGACCGTGCGCTGACCGATGACGCAACCGACGTGGTCGAGTATCGCGGCTTTGTCGTCCACGTGTTCTGCCACGCGCTGGGGCCGGGACGTTTCAAGGCGTTGTGCGATATTTGGGAGTCTGGCGCCGTCGTGCTGGAAGGCGGCGGGCCGCCGACCACGCATGCCACGCCGGAGGATGCCCGCGCCGCGGCGATTTCATGGGCGCGGCAGTGGGTGCAACGCAATGGTTGAGCGGGCCGCTATCGCGGCCCAAATTTTCAATTTTCAGGAGAGTTCATGTTTGTTTGTGGGAACCAGGCTTGCGGCGCGCGCTGGGAGCCGGATGAGGTGCAGATCCGCAACGAAGGGCAGGGGCCGGTATTCCGCTGCCCGCAATGCGGCGCCCGCAACCATGTCGAAGCCCGCACCGCGCGCGACGGCACCACGGTCTATCGGCAGGTAGCCGCGAAGCCGGCAGCGCGCTAGACGTATCGGCGCCGCAAGCCTGTGCAGCACCCCACGCATGTGGGGTCAAATTCACATGGCTGCCGACTTAAGCTCCTTCGGGCGAGACCGTTAAACACAAAATGGACTTTGCCGACTTCCCTCAAAACTCCGCTTCCAATGCTGAACGCATGGGCTGGGCGAACGCTTCCCCGGAAGTCATCGCCAAGGTATTGAATTCGGCGCTGGCGGCGCAGGACCTGTCCGGGTTTGCGGCGCTGCTGTCGGACATCGCGCGCGACCGCGGCCTCAAGGGGCAGCGCGCCGCGCACCAGTCGATCTACGACATGCCCTATGCCAGCCTGCTGCCGCGGCAGAAGCACCTGCTGTCAGATGCCTTCGAGTTGCTGGTGCTGCTTGGGCTGGAGCTGCGCGCCCGCCGGGACGACGAGGGCCTTGACACCGACCTCGACGACGCTGACGACAGCGGCGGCGAAGACGGCGCCGCGGGCGCCGACAAATAGGCTCGCCGTGTCCGTCCCCCGCCCTGTCGCCTTGCCCGTGTCAGGGATGAGGCGCTAGCCGCGCTCTAGCATACCGATCTCGCGCACCGCGACCGACAGCATCGACAGTCCCGCCGCACCCGATGCGCGCTGGTCGGCCAGCATGCGTGTAAAGCGTTCCAGCGCGCCATGGCGGCTGGCACGCCAGGCATCGATCATCGCTTCCGGCGATTTCAGTTCCCCCTGCTGCGACAGCACGCTGACCGTCAGCGCACGCTTGAGCCGGCCCAGGTCTTCCAGCGTGGTGGTGCGCGCCAGCAGGTCCCAGTGCGTGTCCGAAGGCAGCGCCAGCGCACGCTCGCGTAGCCAGCTGAAGCTCAGGTGGCTGTCCAGCGCGAAGTACACCCCCGCAACCAGGTCGAGGCTGCGTTCGCACGCGTTGGCCACTTCGGCGATATCCAGCGCCGCCGCGGAAATCTCGCTGCCGGCAACGCGCAAGGCGAGCGCCTCGTCGACACCGGCATCGGAGAAGGTCCTGGCATGTTCCGCCAGCGCCGTGGCATCGGCCGGCGGCAGCAGCTGCGGCAACTGGGGCAGCAGCCACTGTGCCGCCTGCGTAAAGCGCGCCAGTTCGGCGCCGGCCTGGCCGCCGCGCAGATAGCGGATAAACCACAGGCAGGCCCGCTCCAGCAGCACCGCCAACTCGCCGAACATACGGGCCTGCTCGGCATCGGGCACGCGGTTGTCCAGCGCATCGATCTCCTGCCACAGCGCGGTCAGCCCGAACACGTCGCGCGCAATCAGGCAGGCGCGCACGATGTCGGCGGGGCGCGCGTCGGTTTCTTCCATGATCCGGTGCACGAAGGTCGCGCCGATGCGGTTGACCAGCATATTGGTCAGGTGCGTCGACAGGATCTCGCGCCGCAGCGGGTGGCGATGCATGGCTTCGCCATGGCGCTGGCGCAGCGGCACCGGGAAGTAATCGGCGAGCAGGCCGCCGACTAGCGGGTCTTCGGGCACGTCGGAATCCAGCAGCGCGTCGTACAGCCACATCTTGCTGTACGCCAGCAGCACCGCGCGCTCGGGCGAGGTAAGCCCTTCGCCGGCCAGCTTGCGCTCGGCGATCTCTTCGTCTGAAGGCAGGAATTCGAGCGCCCGGTTCAGCCGCCCGGCGCGCTCCAGCCAGCGCACCAGCCGCGCCTCGCCATCGAGCAGCGGCGCGGCGTGGCGCCCGGCCACCGACAGCGCCTGGGTCTGGTAGTAGTTGTCCTGCAGCACCAGCAGGCCGACCTCGTCGGTCATCTCGGCCAGCAGCTTGTTGCGCTGCTTCTCGGTCATCTCGCCATCGGCCATCACGAGCCCCAGCAAGATCTTGATATTGACCTCATGGTCGGAGCAGTCCACGCCGGCGGAGTTGTCGATGGCATCGGTATTGATGCGGCCGCCCTTGCGCGCGAACTCGATCCGGCCAAGCTGGGTGAAGCCCAGGTTGCCGCCTTCGCCGACGACCTTGCAGCGCAGTTCGTTGCCGTTGACGCGCACGGCGTCGTTGGTGCGGTCGCCTGCCTGCAGGTGCGTTTCGTGGCTCGACTTGACGTAGGTGCCGATGCCGCCGTTGTAGAGCAGGTCGACCGGCGCCATCAGGATGGCATGGATCAGCTCGGCCGGCGACAGCGCGCTGGCCGTGATGCCGAGCACCGCCTGCACCTGCGGCGTCAGCGCGATGGTCTTGGCCGTGCGCGGGAAGATGCCGCCGCCGGCGGAGATCAGCGTGGCGTCGTAGTCGGCCCAACTCGAGCGCGGCAGATTGAACAGCCGCGTGCGTTCCTCCAGCGTGCGCGCGGGATCCGGGTCGGGGTCGAGGAAGATGTGACGGTGATCGAAGGCGGCTACCAGCTTGATATGCGGCGACAGCAGCATGCCGTTGCCGAACACATCGCCCGACATGTCGCCGACGCCGGCGACGGTGAAGTCGGTGGTCTGGATATCGACGCCCATCTCGCGGAAATGCCGCTTGACCGATTCCCACGCGCCGCGCGCGGTGATGCCCATCTTCTTGTGGTCGTAACCGACCGAGCCGCCGGAGGCAAAGGCATCGTCGAGCCAGAAGCCATACTCGGCGGAAATCGCGTTGGCGAAGTCGGAAAACGTCGCCGTGCCCTTGTCGGCCGCGACCACCAGATAGGGATCATTGTCGTCATGCCGCACCACGTCGGGCGGCGGCACCAGCTGCCCGCCGACAAGGTTGTCGGTCAGGTCGAGCAGCCCGCGCAGGAAGGTCTGGTAGCAGGCGATGCCTTCCTGCAGGAATGCATCGCGGTCGGTCGGCGGGGGCGGGCGCTTGACCACGAAGCCGCCCTTCGAGCCCACCGGCACGATCACCGTGTTCTTCACCATCTGCGCCTTCATCAGCCCCAGCACCTCGGTGCGGAAGTCTTCGCGGCGGTCGGACCAGCGCAGCCCGCCGCGCGCGACGCGCCCGCCGCGCAGGTGCACGCCCTCGACCCGCGGCGAATAGACCCAGATCTCGAACATCGGCCGCGGCTCTGGCAGCCCCGGCACCAGCGCGGGGTTGAACTTGAACGACACGTAGGGGCGTGGCTGGCTGTCGTCGCTGCGGTGGAAATAGTTGGTGCGCACGGTGGCCTGGATCACGCCCAGAAAAAGCCGCAGGATGCGGTCCTCGTCGAGGTTGGGCACCTTGTCGAGCGCCGCCTCGATCTCGGCCAGCAGCTTGTCGCAGCGTGCCTGGCGCGCGGTGTCCGCAGCCACCTGGCTGACGGTATCGAAGCGCGCGATGAACAGCCCCACCAGCATCGCCGCGATGCCTGCATTGCCGGTCAGCGCGCGTTCGATATAGGCATCGCTGAAGGTCGAGCCCACCTGGCGCAAATAGCGTGCGTAGGCGCGCAGGATGGTGACGTCGCGCGCGGCCATCTCTGCGCGCAGCACCAGCCGGTTGAGGTCGTCGTTCTCGATCTCGCCATGCCAGGCGTGCGCAAAGGCATCTTCGAACAGTGCCTTGACACGCGCGATATCGAAGTCCGCCGCGCCGCCGCTGTCAGCAATCTCCAGCCCGAAATCATGCACCCACACCGGCGCGCCGCTGTCGGGCTCGATCAGGTAGGGGCGTTCTTCGTCCACGCGCACGCCCAGGTGTTCGAGCATGGGCAGGCTGTGCGACAGCGCGATCGGCTCGCCGGCGCGGTAGACCTTGAAGCGGAACGCGCCCGGCGCGGCCTCGATCGGCCGGTACAGGTTCATGGCCATGCCGCGCGCGCTTTGGTGGGCGCGCAGCGCGTGCTCCATCAGCTCGATGTCGCGCACCGCGGTCCGGGCGGGGTAGTCTTCGCGGTAGCCCGCCGGGAACGAGCTGCCATAGCGCTGCAGCAGCCGGTTGCCCTGTTCTTCGCCGTGGCTTTCGTGCAGCGCTTCGGCAAGGTCGTCCTGCCAGCGGCGGCTGGCGTGGACGATGCGCTGTTCCAGCTCTGCGGTATCGACATGCGGCATCGTGCCCGGCTCGCCGCGCACGGTCAGCTGGATGCGCGCCAGCGGCGATTCCGACAGCAGCGGCGTGAATTCGCAGCTGGTGCCGTGGAAGGCCGCGGTCAGCAGCTTCTGGATCTTCTGCCGCAGGTCGGTGTTGTACTTGTCGCGCGGCACGAACACCAGGCACGAGACAAAGCGGTCGAAGCGGTCGCGCCGCACGAACAGCCGCGTGCGCTGGTGTTCCTGCAGCCGCAGGATGCCGGTGGTGATGTCGAACAGCTCATCCTCGCTCGCCTGGAACAGTTCGTCGCGCGGGTATTGCTCGAGGATGGTGACCAGCGACTTGTACAGGTGGCCCTTGGTGAGAAAGCCGGCGCGCGCCAGGATATTGGCGCACTTGCGCCGCACCAGCGGGATCTCGGCGATCGGCGCCATATAGGCGGTCGAGGTGTACAGGCCCACGAAACGGCGCTCGCCGAACAACTTGCCCTGTGCATCCAGCAGCTTGACCCCGACATAGTCGAGATAGCCCGGCCGGTGCACACTGGCGCGCGAGTTGGCCTTGGTGACGAAGATCGGCGAGGCGCCTTCGATGATGGCGGTGGCCGCGGCGGGCAGCGGCGTCAGGTCCTCGGAGTCCGGTTCGCGCAGGCTCTCGCGCAGGATACCGGCGCCGGAGCCCGGCACGCCACGCAGGAAATAGCGCCCTTCCTGTGCCACCAGCTGGTAGTCGCGCTGGCCGAGGAAGGTGAAATGGTCGTCCATCATCCATTCGAGGAAGGCGCGGGCCTCGGTGCTGTCGGGGGAGGCGGCGTCAGGCGCCTGCGCCAGCGCGGCGATGGTGGCCTGGGTGATGTCGCACATCGCGGGCCAGTCTTCGACCGCGGCGCGCACGTCGCCCAGCACGCGCGCGATGCCGCTGCGCAGCGCCTCCAGCCGCGCGGCCTCGCCGCTGCGGTCGACCTCGAAGTGGATAAAGGATTCCAGGCGCGAATTGTCGCCGGGCTCGCCGGCGCCGCCCAGGGCGATGCGCTCGATCCCGCCGGCGGCGCTGCGCCAGACGCGGAACACGGGGTGGATCGCCGAATGCAACGCCAACCCTTGCCGATTGATCTCCATGGTCACGGAGTCGACCAGGAAGGGCATGTCGTCGTTGACGATCTCGACCACGGTATGGTCGGAGTGCCAGCCATGCTCTTCCAGCGTGGGGTTGTAGATGCGGATGCGTGCGCTGCCCGGGACGAACTTCTGCGCGGTCTGCCAGTGCGCCATCACGGCGCCGTACAGGTCGGCGACTTCGCGGTGCAGCAGGTCGTCGAAGTCGGCCTGGTCGTAATAGTGCCGCAGGAAGGACTCGGCGACGCCGAACGTGGCCGCCGGCAGCCGCTCCCGGGCAAAGGCAAGCAGTTCGTCCAGCAGGTGCGCGACTTTGTCTTCGTTCTCCTGCGGCATGATTCCTCCTGGCGGTATCGATGGACGACGCGGCCCGCGCGGACCGCGCGGCAATGGCGCCGCCCGGTCCGGCATGTGCCGGGGCATGCTCATACTTTAGGAAAAATCAGCGGACCTGGCGGGATAAAGTCGCGAAGAAAGCGAATGATCCGGACAGTGCGGCCGGCCCGCTTGCCGAAGAGGGGCAACCGGCCTGGCATGCGCCTTGGAAGCGCGCCTCAGAAGCGCGCCTCAGAAGCGCGCCTCAGAAGCGCGCCTCAGAAGCGCGCGCTGGCGAGGATCGGACAATAGGCCGGGCGATGCGCGACCGGGGGCAGTCCCGCGCAGGGGAGGCCGGACGCCGGCGCGCTACCCTGCGGGGCGAGCCCGCAGGCAGTACCGCCGGCAGTCGCCTTGCCCTGGCGCGCGGCTTCGCCGCCCACCCGGATCTGGCGCGTGGTGTGGTCGTTCAGCCGGATCCTCATCCGTTCCAGCAGGCTGCCCAGCGCCACGCGCTCGTGCGAGTTGAACGGTGCCACCGACACGCTGTGCAGCGCGCTGAGCGCCTGCGAAACGCGCTCGAGGCGGCTCACTGCGATGTCGGCGATGCGGGGCGTAGTGCCCTCGGCTTGCTCGATCCAGCCGTCGCGACGCAGTTCATGCAGCAGCAGTTCGGACTGCGGAACGTCGATCAACATGGCGCCAGGCAACGGAGCGCCGCGCACAAAGTCGCCGCGCTTGATCGCGCGCAGCAACAGCCATTTGGCGTAAGTCAGGCCAGTGGCGGAGAGGGTTTGTTCCAGGGCGTCTTGCCAGGCGGTGACGGCGTCGACCAGTGCAAGGACGACCGGCTCGTTGGGTTCGAGAGGTCTGGGCTGCATGAATGGCGTCTCCTGATTTTCAAATTTGCCGCCACTACGATGCTGCGGGCACCCGTCACGCTTGTGCAACGGGTTGATGGGCCGAGCATGGCCGGCCCGGGCGGCACGGTTGCTGAACCTCTCTGGCGGGCCCGTTCAACCGATAGGGCGAGACACTACCAGAAACTTTTGCCATTTTTGTGACATTGCGGGTATGCCCTGAGACTCTGGTTGCAGTGAGTGGAGCGAAGGTCGCTGGCACTGCGTAACTATGAAGAATGCGACTGCTGTTCATGACTTTAAATCACAGCCGGAATGGGATCGGCTGGCTACACTGCGAGCCGGAGACCCCACAACGCCAGCCTTTCGGCAAACAAGGCACGGGGCGAGCGGCACAGGCAAGGGCGTGTGCCGCCAGACCGGAGATAAGGATGTACAAGGAACGCATTCGCCTGGCCAGGCTGCATGACAAGGTAGTCTCGGCTGACGAAGCCGCCGCGCTGATCCGTGACGGCATGACCGTAGGCATGAGCGGTTTCACCCGCGCGGGCGACTGCAAGGAAGTCCCGTTCGCGCTGGCGCGCCGTGCGGCGACCGAGCCGCTGCGCATCACGCTGATGACGGGCGCCTCGCTCGGCAACGACATCGACCGCGTGCTGGCCGAGGCCGACGTGATCGCGCGCCGCCTGCCGTTCCAGTCCGATGCCACGCTGCGCCGCAAGATCAACGCCGGCGAAGTGATGTTCATCGATCAGCACCTGTCCGAAACCGTCGAGCAGCTGCGTTCCGGCCAGATTGCGCCGGTTGACGTGGCGGTGGTCGAGGCCGTCGCGATCACCGAGCAGGGCGGCATCATCCCCAGCACCTCGGTCGGCAATTCGGCCAGCTTTGCCATGCTGGCGCGCAAGGTGATCGTCGAGATCAACATGAACATGCCGCTGGAGCTGGAAGGGCTGCATGACATCTTTTTCCCGGTCCAGCGCCCGTACCGCCAGCCGATCCCGCTGATCGCGCCAGAGCAGCGCATCGGACTTCCGTATATCCCGATCGATCCTGAAAAGATCGCTGCCATCGTTATCACCGCCAAGGACGACAGCCCTTCCAATGCGCTGCCGCCGGATGACGAGACCCGCAGCATCGCCGGCCACCTCAATGACTTCCTGCTGCGCGAAGTGCGCGCGGGCAAGCTGTCGCCGTCGCTGCAGCCGCTGCAGGCCGGCATCGGGACCATTGCAAACGCGGTGCTGCACGGGCTGGTGGACTCGCCGTTCCGCGACCTGAAGATGTATTCCGAGGTGCTGCAGGACAGCACCATCGATTTGCTCGATGCTGGCCGGCTGTCGTTTGCCTCGGCCTCGTCGGTGACGCTGACGCGCGAGGTCTACCAGCGCTTCCTGTCGAACCTGGACCGCTACCGCTCGCGGTTGCTGCTGCGCCCGCAGGAGATCAGCAACCATCCCGAGATCCTGCGCCGGCTGGGGCTGATCACCATCAACACCGCGCTGGAGTGCGACATCTACGGCAACGTCAATTCCACTCACGTGGGCGGCACGCACATGATGAACGGCATCGGCGGCTCCGGCGACTTTGCGCGCAATGCGCACCTGTCGGTGTTTGTGACCAAGTCGGTGGCCAAGGGCGGCGATGTCTCGAGCATTGTGCCGATGGTGGCGCATGTGGACCACACCGAGCACGACGTCGACATCATCGTCACCGAGCATGGCCTGGCCGACCTGCGCGGCCTGGCGCCGCGCGAGCGTGCACTCACCGTCATCGCCAATTGCGCCGACCCGCAGTACCGCGAGTTTCTGGGCGACTATTTCCGCCGCGCCAGCGCCCACGGCGGCCAGACGCCGCACTTGCTGGAAGAAGCGCTGTCCTGGCACATGGGCTTCCGCGATCGCGGCACGATGCGGCCCGTACAGCCGGCGCAGGCCCTGGCCGCCTGAAACCCGTACGAAAGAAAGCAAACAGCCCGCCGAAGCGGGCTGTCTTGCCTGGACATTGCGGGCTTACTGCGCCTTGCTGCCCTGGCTGGCGGGCGCCTTGGCGCCATCGGTGTACGGGTCGGCCTTGCCGGCCTTGGCGCCATCGGTGTACGGGTCGTACTTGCCGGCCTTGGCGCCGTCGGTGTACGGATCGTACTTGCCGGCCTTGGCGCCGTCGGTGTTCGGGTCGACCTTCTTGCCCGAGTTGGTCAGGTCGGAGCGCGTCGACTGCTTGGCGCCATCGGTGTAGGGATCGAACTTGCCCGACTTCGCCGGGTTCTGGTTCGGGCTGGCCTGCTTCTTGGTGTGGCTGCCGCCGTAGAGGTCGCCGCCCTCGGTGTAGTTCTTCTGCGCATAAACCTGCGTCGCGCCCACAGCGGCGAATGCTGCAACGATCAGGGTCGAAACGGTCTTCTTCAGCATGTCTTTATCCTCACGATTTCGGCAGCGCAGCGCCTGTGCGTTGCCGGGTTGGGGCCGAGCGTGGTCCGGCATGCGGTGCCGGCCGTGTGGCGGATCACCTAGCTAATTTACCGAGTTGGCGCGTGTCCGCAAAGTGAAAGTTTCTTCTAGGGATATTGAAACGCTTGGGCGGGCGTTGCGTCCTGTGCAGGATCAAGATTCGGCAGTTGGACTCGGAAATAACTCAATATTAGTGCCGTTATCGGCACGTTTCGCGACGTCCAGACGAAAAAAACGGCTGCCATGAGGCAGCCGTTCGATGACCTCTCGTGTCAGGCGCCGTTATTCCAGCGTGATGTTCTGGTCATGCGCGATCTTCTTGCGCAGGTCCAGTTCGCGCTTGATCTGCGCGGCGTACTGGGCCGAGGTATTGCCGTCGGTGTAGGCGCCGCTATCAGCCAGGCGGCGCTTCACGTTCGGGTCCTGCAGGGCCTTGACCGCGGCGTCGTGCACGCGCGTGATGATGGCCGCGGGCGTGCCGGCGGGCGCGACCAGGCCATACCAGGCCATGTTGTTCATGTCCTTCATGCCGGCTTCGGCGAAGGTCGGCACGTCGGGCAGGCCCTCGACGCGCTTGGGTGCCGCCACCGCCAGCGCGCGCAGCTTGCCGGCCTGGATATGCGGCATCGACGACGGCAGGTTGTCGAACTGGGCGTTGACCTGGCCGGCCAGCGTGTCATTCAGCGCCGGGCCCGATCCGCGGTAGGGGATGTGGACCATGTCGGTCTTGGTGATGTCCTTGAACAACTCGCCATCCAGATGCGAGATGCTGCCCTTGCCGGCGGAAGCATAGCTGTACTTGCCCGGGCTGGCCTTCAGCAGCGCAACGAACTCCTTCAGCGTCTTGGCCGGCACCTTGGGGTTCACCGTCAGCACGTTGGGCACGTTGACCAGGTTGGTGATCGGCGCGAAATCCTTGAGCGGGTCGTACGGGTTCTTCGGATTGGTGGCGGGGTTGGTCGCCATGGTGCTGACCGTGGCGATGCCGAGCGTGTAGCCGTCCGGCGCGGACTTGGCCAGCGCGTCGGCGCCGATCGCGCCGCCGCCGCCTCCGCGGTTTTCCACCACCACCGGCTGGCCCAGTTCGCGGCCCAGGCCGTCGGAGACCGCGCGCGCGACGATATCGGTGGTGCCGCCGGCCGCGAACGGGACGATCAGGCGGATCGGCTTGGTCGGGTAGGACTGCGCCTGGGCAAGGCCAGCGTACGCCAGGCCGATGGCTGCGACGCAGGCGGCTGCGCCTGCTTTGTTGACTGCTTTCAAGGATGCCTCCGTTCTTCTTTCACTGATTGCTTGCCAGGCGGGCTGCAGGCGTTTCTCTCGGGCGCAACGCCATCGTGCGCCCCGCGCCGTCAGTCTTCCCGCGCGGCTGACCCGGCCGCGCCGGGGTGCGGCAGCGGCCTGCACGTTGTAATTCCGCGATACGGAACCATGTTCCACAACATGCGCGGAAGCGATTCAACCGGGAAAGCACATGGAAAGGAATTGGTGACAACCCGCGTATCAAGAAAATGGGGTTCGTGCCGTGCGCCCGGCGGTGGCTTTTTTCAGGCGAAGAAGAGGGGGGCGACGGAAGAGTGAGCGGAAATGAAAAAAGCCGGAAGCAAGCTTCCGGCCCTGAATTCGCTGGTGGGGCGTGAGTGACTCGAACACTCGACCTACGGATTAAGAGTCCGCTGCTCTACCAACTGAGCTAACGCCCCAACGAAGAAAAAGATTGTAGCAAGGTATCGAATACTGCGCAATACCCTTTCGCCATGTCTTGCGAGAGAGGCGGCGGCGGGGCTCGCGCCCGCCGCTACAATTCGGCACGCCCCGACACACACTGCCAGCCCATGCACGCCAGAGTCCTGCGCTATCTCGACGAGGTTGTCCGCCGCGGTTCGATCCGCAAGGCGGCCGAGCACCTGCACGTTGCGCCGACAGCCGTGAACCGGCAGATCCTTGACCTGGAAGCCGAGCTGGGCGCGCCGCTGTTCGAGCGCATCAACAAGCGGCTGCGCCTGACGCCGCTGGGCGAGATGGTGCTGGCCCACGTCCGCCAGACGCTGCGCGAGCATGACGCGCTGCGCGAGCGTATCGAAGACTTCAAGGGCGCTCGCCGCGGCGACGTCACCGTGGCGGTCACCGCGGGACTGGCCGGCTCGCTGATGCCGTCGCTGGTACATGACTTCCGCCAGCGCTATCCGGGCATCGTGGTGCGCGTGAATGACCTGCCGGTTGCCGATATCGTCGCGGCGGTCGAGCAGGGCGATGCCGATCTCGGGCTCGGCTACGACCTGCCTGAACTGCCCGCCTTCCGCGCGCTGGCCAGCAGCGACTGGCAGATCGGCGCGGTGGTGCCGCCGGGGCATGCGCTGGCGGCGCAGCCATCCGTGCTGCTGAGCGAATGCGTCGGCTATCCGCTGATCCTGCCCGCTGCTTCCCTGTCGATCCGCGCGCTGCTGGATGCCGCCTTTGCCCGCAATGCCATCGAAGTGTCGCCGGTGGCGGAATCGACCTCGACCGTGCTGATCCGCCAACTGGTCATGCTGGGCACCGGCGTGGCGCTGCTGAACCCGCTCGACGTGATGGAGGAGCGCGCGCGGCAGGCGCTGGTGTACGTGCCGCTGCGCGACCGCCACCTGCAGGGGCAGACCCTGACGCTGGTGGCACGCGCCCGCGGCACCCTGAGCGCGGCCGCGGAACTGATGGCCGAACGCATCGGCGAAGCGCTGGCCACGTTGTTCGCCCAGGCCCGCTAGCGGGATGATGCAAATGTCCACTTTTTGTGGACACAGTGCTCGGAATTCGATGCTTAGGCGCGAGCACGCCTTCGCCTTAGACTGGCGGCATTCGTCCCAAGAACCTGAGGAATGCCGCCATGACCCTGATTGCCCTGAACGCCGACGTACTTGTCACCATGGATGCGCAGCGCCGCGAGATCCGCGACGGTGCGCTGGTCGCCGAAGGGGCTGCGGTGCAATGGGTCGGGCCGACCGCCGAGCTGCCGCCGCAATACCGCCGCATGGTCGACGATGGCAGCGCGCAGGTGCTGGATATGCGCGGCCGCGTGGTGACGCCCGGACTGGTCAATACGCACCACCACATGTACCAGAGCCTGACGCGCGCCGTCCCCGCCGCGCAGGATGCCGAGCTGTTCTCGTGGCTGACCAACCTGTACATGCTGTGGTCGCACCTGACGCCGGAAATGATCGCCGTGTCGACCAAGACCGCGATGGCCGAGCTGATGCTGTCCGGCTGCACCACCACCAGCGATCACCTCTACCTGTTCCCCAACGGCTCGCGCCTGGACGATTCGATTGCCGCCGCGCAGGAGATGGGCATGCGCTTCCACGCCGCGCGCGGTTCGATGAGCGTTGGTCGCAGCAAGGGCGGCCTGCCGCCCGACGTGGTGGTCGAGGACGAAGCCGCGATCCTGCGCGACAGCCAGCGGCTGGTCGAGCAGTACCACGACGGCGCGCGCCACGCGATGCTGCGCGTGGTGCTGGCGCCTTGCTCGCCGTTCTCGGTGTCGCGCGACCTGATGCGCGAGTCGGCGGTGATGGCGCGCCACTATGGCGTGTCGCTGCACACGCACCTGGCCGAGAACGACAACGACATCGCGTACTCGCGCGAGAAGTTCGGCCTGACGCCGGCGCAGTATGCCGAAGACCTGGGCTGGGTCGGTCACGACGTCTGGCATGCGCACTGCGTGAAGCTCGACGACGAAGGCATTGCGCTGTTCGCGCGTACCGGCACCGGCGTGGCGCACTGCCCGTGCTCGAACATGCGGCTCGCGTCCGGCATTGCGCCGGTGCGGGCGATGCGCGATGCCGGCGTGCCGGTCGGGCTGGGCGTTGACGGCAGCGCGTCGAACGACGGCGCGCACATGCTGGGCGAAGCGCGCCAGGCCATGCTGCTGCAGCGTGTCGGCTACGGCCCGGCCGCGATGAGCGCGCGCGAGGCGCTGGAGATCGCCACGCTGGGCGGCGCACGCGTGCTCAACCGCGACGATATCGGCGCGCTCGCGCCGGGCATGTCGGCGGACTTTGTTGCCTTCGATATGTCAGGGGCAGGATTTGCCGGCGGCGGCCACGACCTGGTTGCATCGCTGGTGTTCTGCACCCCCGCCAATGTCGCGGCGAGCGTAATCAACGGGCGCGAAGTAGTACGCGATGGCGTGTTGCTGACTGCCGACCTGCCCAACGTGCTGACGCGGCATCGCGCGCTGGCACGCACGCTGTTCGAGCGCGCCAGAGTCGGCGCCTGATCCCTGGGAGGTGAACCGCCGCAGGCGTGCATCGCCTGCGGCAGATTTCGAAACACTCGGAACGGAAAAGCAGCAGGGGGAAAAGCAAAAGGCCGGAAGCATTGCTGCTTCCGGCCTTTCTGTATTCGCTGGTGGGGCGTGAGTGACTCGAACACTCGACCTACGGATTAAGAGTCCGCTGCTCTACCAACTGAGCTAACGCCCCAACGAAGAACGAGATTCTAGCATGATTTTCGGCTCTGTCAACAGTTTGAGCACAACCGCGTGCAACGCTTTTCGCGCATGCCGATGCCGGCAACCATCAGGTGAACGGAACCGAACGCTAGCCTTGCTGGTCTTCGGATTGAGCGCAATCGCACAACGTGGATCCGCACGATATGGTCGGAGCCATGTTAGGATTCTTCTCCACTTGCATATGGAGGGCTGCACCGATGGATATCAAATTCCAAGAGCAAGAGCGCTACGACATCAATAATGAAGGCTTGCTCTTCCAGGCGATCGTCAATGGCGAGAAAGTGACTTGCGTAGTGACACGCGAGGCACTGTGGGAAGGCTTCAGCGCCGATCAGGTGCTGTCGCTGGAAGAGGCATTCCGTGCCGGCCGCGAAACCATCGAACGCGCCGCCGTGGTGCTGATCGAGCAGGGCGCGCCCCAGCCAATCGTCGTCAAGCGCGCCCACGTGGCGCCGATCTGATGAGGATGGATGCCCCGGCCAGCCGTCGGCATGCCGCGGGCGCCCATCCATCATCAGGCATCACCGCTTAGATCACCGCTTAGATCACCGCTTAAATCAACGCTTAAGGCCGTCCGGCCTTGCGTACCCGGCCCGGCAACGCCGGCGCAGGCAGCAAAGTCTTCCCCGCTGTATCAATTTCCGATCGTCTAACGCTGTCCCCGGCAGGCTTTTCTTGCTGACGGCATCTTGTGCGCGACGCGTCAGCGCGCCGCCGCGGTGGCGCACGTCTGCGGCTGCGGTGCGCTGGCCGCATCCGCATCCGCATCCGAATCGGCGGCGCGGTGCTCCGATGCCCCCGGCCGTGACGCGCATTCTTCAAAGATCCTGGCGCGGCACTGCGCGCAGATCTCAGGCGACAGCTTGCCGATGATCGTGTGCAGCGCCTGCCGCTTGGTCGGGAAGATATGGTCCGGCCCCAGCTTGCTGCTGAAGCCGGTCTGCTCCCATGTCTGCAGCACTTGCGTGCGCGGGCGATGGAAGTAAAGGTCGCCGCCCATGGCGCGGCGCTCGGCCAGTTCGTTTTCCCACATCTCCGCGCCCGCCAGGTCGATGAAATTCATGCTCTTGGTCATCGCCAGCAAGTGCGTCTGGCCGGCGTTGACCGTGCGCAGCCAGTGCAGGCGGTCGGTCACGTACTGCACGGCGCCGAAGTAGATCGCGCCTTCCATGCGCAGCAATTTGAGTTGCGGGCATTCCGGCTGCGGACGGTGCAGTTCGTCCAGCGGCGTGAAGCGCCGGCCCGGGTCGTCGGCATCCGGCACCAGGCTGCGCACTGCCGGTCTCGAGGTGCGGTACAGGTAGGCCACCAGCGACAGCACGGTGCCGAGCAGTACCGCCATTTCGAGCCGGATCACCAGCGTTGCGGCGAAGGTGCCGACGGCAATCGCAAACTCGGTACGGCTGAGCGTGAAGATGCGCCGCAGCCGTGCGATATCGAGCAGTCCCCACGCCACCAGCAGCAGCATGGCGCCGATTGCCGCCATCGGAATCTGCGCCAGCAGCGGCGCGCTCAGCGCAACCAGCGCCAGCAGCCACAGCGCCGAGAACACGCTGGCCAGCGGTGTGCGCGCGCCGGCTTCAAAGTTGGGCATCGAGCGATTGAGCGAGCCGCACGAGATATAGCCGGAGAAAAAGCCGCCGGCGATATTGGACAGGCCCTGCCCGATGAATTCGCGGTTGGCGTCGATATGCTGCCCGGAGCGCAGCGCCACTGCCTTGGCGATCGAGATCGACTGGCCCAGCGCGACGATGGTCAGCGCCGAGGCGATGCCGAGCAGGTCGGGCAGCTTGCGCCAGTCGACGTCGGGCACATGGAAGCGCGGCAGCGCCGACGGGATCGGCCCCACCACGTTCACATGCTGGGCGAAGGCGCCGGCCTGGTTCAGCAGCAGCGCCACGCCATAGCCGGCCAGCAGCCCCAGCAGCATGAACGGCAGCTTGCGCCACAGCCGCTTGCACAGCAGCGTCACCGCCAGCGTCACGGCGGCGACGGCCGCCGCGGACCAGTTGATGGTGTCGGCGTGTTCGGCCAGGTGGCGCAGCACGCCGAAGGCACTGGTGCCGGTCGGCACCTGCAGGCCGAACACATCCTTCAGCGCATAGAGCCCGATCAATGTCGCCGCGCCGCAAGTGAAGCCGAGCAGCACCGACGGCGAGATAAAGTTGGCGAGCGAACCCAGCCGCAGCGTGCCGACCGCGAGCTGCATCACGCCGACCACGATGGTCACCGCCAGCGCCAGCCCGATATACGCGGGGCTGCCGGCGAATGCGAGCGGGCTCAGCATGGCGAACAACGCCAGCGAATTGGCATTGGTCGGCCCCGACATCACATGCCAGCTCGAACCGAACAGCGCCGCGACGATGCAGGGCACCACTGCGCTGTAGATGCCGTACTGCGGCGGCAGTCCGGCCAGCGTGGCGAAGGCCACGCCCTGCGGCAGCACCAGCACCGCGCCGAGCAGGCCGGCGACCAGGTCGGCGCGCAGCGTGGCGCGGTCGACGCGCTGGCGCCACGGGAACATGCGATGCAGGAATGAGCCTTGCGTGGTTGCGGACATGGGAACAGGACAGCCGTGGCGCCCCTGTCCGCGGACTTGCCGCGTTCAGGGATTCATGCCGGCAGTGTAGCGGGCAGGCCGCCGCCGAGGCGAGCCGGGCATGCCCGGGCTTGCGTGAATGCGTGGACTGGCGGCGCATGCCGTGGCGGCCGCAGCCCGTGGCGGGCGTCAGCCGCAGTGCAGCGTGGCGACCACCGGCGTGTGATCCGAGGGCTGTTCCCAGGCGCGCGGTACGCGGTCGATCACGCAGGCGGAGCATTGCTCCACCAGCGCCGGCGACAGCAGGATATGGTCGATGCGCAGCCCGGCATTGCGGCGGAACGCCATCATGCGGTAATCCCACCAGGAGAAGCTCTTCTCCGGCTGCTCGAACCTGCGGAAGGCATCGGCCAGCCCCAGCTCCACCAGTGCGGCAAAGGCGGCGCGCTCCGGCGGCGACACGAGGTTCTGGCCTACCCACTTGGCCGGGTCGTGCACGTCGCGGTCTTCGGGCGCGATATTGAAGTCGCCCAGCAGCGCGAGGCGCGGATGGCGCTGCATTTCCTCGCGCAGCCATGCCGTCATCGCTTCCAGCCACTTGAGCTTGTAAGTGAACTTCTCCGACTCGGGCGACTGGCCGTTGGGGAAGTAGGCGCAAACCAGGCGCAGGTCGCCATAGGTCGCGGCGATCACGCGCTGCTGCGCATCCTCGAAGCCGGGGATGTTGCGCACTACGTCGGCCGGCCCGGGCATGCTGGCATCGCGGGCGAGGATGGCCACGCCGTTGTACGTCTTCTGCCCGGTGTAGATGCTGTGGAAGCCGGCGTTCTCAAGTTCGGCCAGCGGGTACTTGTCGTCCGGCAGCTTCAGTTCCTGCAGGCACAGCGCGTCGATCGGCGCGCCGGCCTGGTCCTGCTCGGCGAGCCATTGCAGCACCTGCGGCAGGCGCACCTTCAGGGAGTTGACATTCCAGCTCGCGATCCGCAGCGGACCGGTGGTGGGCAGTGCGACCGCGCTCATGCCGCCATCCCGCCGTGACGCAGCAGCGCATCGATCTGCGGCGCGCGGCCGCGGAACGCGACAAAGGATTCCATCGCCGGGCGGCTGCCGCCCACGGACAGGATCTCGCGCTGGTAGCGCGCGCCGGTCTCGCTGTCGAGCACGGTGCCCGACAGCTGTGCCGCTTCCTCGAATGCCGCGTAGACGTCGGCCGACAGCACCTCCGCCCACTTGTAGCTGTAGTAGCCCGCCGCGTAGCCGCCGGCAAAGATATGGCTGAAGGTGTTCGGCCAGCGCGACAGCGGATGCTGCGGCACCACGTGCACGCGGTCGTTGATCTGGCGCGACAACTCCAGCACCGAGGCGGCGCCGGCCGGGTCGAAGTCCGTGTGCAGATGCATGTCGAACGACGAGAACACGATCTGGCGCAGCGTCATCATGCCGTTCTGGAAGTTCTTCGCGGCCAGCATGCGGTCGAACAGCGCGCGCGGCAGCGGCGCGCCGGTGTCGACGTGCTGCGTCATGCCGGTCAGCACTTCATATTCCCAGCAGAAGTTCTCCATGAACTGCGACGGCAGCTCCACCGCATCCCATTCCACGCCGTTGATGCCCGACACGCCCAGCTCGCCCACCTGCGTCAGCATGTGGTGCAGGCCGTGGCCGAACTCATGGAACAGCGTGATCACTTCGTCGTGCGTGAACAGCGCGGGCTTGTTGCCCACCGGTGCGGAGAAGTTGCAGGTCAGGTACGCGACCGGCGTCTGCACGCCGCCATGCTCCAGGACCTTGCGGCCGCGGGCGTCGTCCATCCACGCGCCGCCGCGCTTGCCTTCGCGCGCGTAGAGGTCGATGTAGAACTGGGCCAGCAGCGTGCCGTCGGCGGTGGTCACGCGGAAAAAGCGCACGTCCTTGTGCCAGGTCTGCGCCGGCTCGGCCTCGATGCGCACCGAGAACAGCTTCTGCACCACGCCGAACAGGCCTTCTAGCACCTTCGGTTCCGGGAAGTACTGCTTGACCTCGTGCTCGGAGAACGCATAGCGCTGCTGGCGCAGCTTTTCCGAGGCGTAGGCCAAGTCCCACGGTTGCAGGTCGGACAGGCCGAGTTCGGCGGCGGCGAAGGCCTTCAGCTCGGTCCAGTCCTTCTCGGCGTAGGGCCTTGCCTTGACGGCGAGCTCGTCGAGGAACTTCAGCACTTCGGCCGGCGACTCGGCCATCTTCGGCACCAGCGAGACTTCGCCATAGCACTGGTAGCCAAGCATCTGCGCTTCTTCACGGCGCAACGCCAGCTGGTCGCGCATGTTGGCCGTGTTGTCCCACTCGCCCTGGCCCTGGCCGTATTGCGCGCCCAGTTCCGAGGCGCGCGTGACATTGGCCTCGTACAGCGTCTGGCGCAGCGTGCGGTCGTCGGCGTACTGCAGCACCGGGAAGTATGAAGGGAAGTGCAGCGTGAATTTCCAGCCGGCCTTGCCGTCTTTCTCGGCGGCGTGGCGGGCGGCTTCCTTCGCATCGTCGGGCAGGCCGGCCAGGCGTGCCTCGTCCTCGATGACCAGTGCGTAGATGTTGGTGGCGTCCAGCACGTGGTCGGAGAACGCCTTGGACAGCTGCGCCTGCTGCTCCTGGATCTCGGCGAAGCGCGGTTTCCGGTCTTCGGGCAGTTCGGCGCCGCCCAGGCGGAAGCCGCGCAGTTCGTTCTCGATCAGCTGGTGGCGGGCCGAGCTCATGCCGGCGAACTCGGGGCTGGCGGCCAGCGCCTTGTATTTTTCATACAGGGCCAGGCTCTGGCCAAGCGACGACCAGAACTCGGTCATGCGCGGCAGGTTGTCGGCGTGCGCCTTGCGCAGCTCCGGTGTGTCGGCGACCGCGCTCAGGTGGCTGACCACGCCCCAGGCGCGGCCCAGCGGCTCGGTGGCCGCTTCCAGCGCCTGCACGGCGCTGGCCCAGTCGGCCGGCGTGGCCGGGTCTTCGGCACGGGCGACGGCCTGCTGCGCGCTTTCGAGCAGCACGTCCAGCGCCGGGCTGATGTGCTCGGGCCGGATCTCGGCGAAGCGGGGCAGGTCGGAAAAGTCCAGCAGCGGATTGTTGGCCGGAGTGGCTTGTGCGGCTTGGTCCATGGCGTGTTCTCGGTTGGCTGGCCTCAAAGGTCGATGCCCCGCAGATGGGGGCGGGGTGCGGGCATTTCCAGCACCCCCGTGTGGCGTACTGTACGCCGGATGTACGCCGAACGCGCGAGCGCTTCAGCCCGCGGCGCGTTCCGCCGCTTCCAGCGTGTTGACCAGCAGCATGGTGATGGTCATCGGGCCGACGCCGCCAGGCACCGGCGTGACGTGGCCGGCCACCTCGCGCACGCCGGCGAAGTCCACGTCGCCGCACAGCTTGCCGTTGTCGTCGCGGTTCATGCCCACGTCGATCACGACGGCGCCCGGCTTGACCATGTCGGCGGTGATCAGGTTGCGCTTGCCGACCGCGGCGACGATCACGTCAGCCTCGCGCGTATGGGCGCCGATATCGCGCGTCTTGCTATTGCAGATGGTGACGGTAGCGCCGGCCTGCAGCAGCAGCATCGCCATCGGCTTGCCGACGATGTTGGAGGCGCCCACCACCACGGCACGCGCGCCGCGCAGCGGGTACTGGATCGATTCCAGCATCTTCATGCAGCCGTACGGCGTGCACGGGCGGAACAGCGGGGCGCCGGTCATCAGCGCGCCGGCGTTGGCGACGTGGAAGCCGTCGACGTCCTTTTCCGGGGCGATTGCTTCCAGCACCTTGTGGCTGTCGATGTGCTTGGGCAGCGGCAGCTGCACCAGGATGCCGTGGATGCTCGGGTCCTGGTTGAGCGCGTCGATGCGTGCCAGCAATTCCGCCTCGGACAGGTCGGCCGGGTAGCGGTCCAGCGAGGAGTGGAAGCCGTTGTCCTGGCAGGCCTTGACCTTGTTGCGCACGTAGACCTGGCTGGCCGGATCCTCGCCGACCAGGATCACGGCCAGGCCGGGGCGGTGACCGCGCTCGGTCAGGCTGGCGGCGCGCTGGGCGGCTTCGGAGCGGATGTGTTTGGCAAGGGCATTGCCGTCGATCAGTTGGGCAGACATGGAGGAAAAGACCGGTTTGGGCGGGTTTGTGCGAATTTTGGCGGATCCGGCAGATTCTTTGGCCGCGGGTGGCGTGCGCCCGGCATGCGGGCATGCGGATCAAAGGCGAATTATAAAGGGTCAGTGCGGGCTGGCGCGCGCAGCTTGACCGGATGCAAGGGTTGCACGGGTGCGGGGCTGGTAGCATCGGCCGCATGCACACCGCGCTCCCGTCCCTGCTGTCAGACCCGCTGCTGGTTGTCGTGTCCCTCGCCGGACTGCTGTGGGCGCTGGCGCGCCGGCCGTGGCGGTTGCTGCGGCGCAATTCGCTGCAGCACGCCTGGCTGGGGGCGATGGTGCTGGTGGCGCTGCTGTGGACGGTGCGCGCCACGCTGGTCGGCGGGCTGGTGATCCAGTTGCTGGGCGCCACGCTGATGGTGACGCTGTTCGGGCTGCCGCTGGCGCTGCTGTCGCTGTTCGTGGTGGACCTGGTTTCGCTGTTCGGGCTGGAATATCTTGCCGGGCACAGCTGGGCGCTGTTCGACTGGCCTTCGCTATGGGTGCGCTACACCTGGCTGGCGCTGGTGCCGGCGCTGCTCTCGGCCGGACTGCAGGCGCTGATGCGGCGCTGGCTGCCGCGCCATCCGTTCGTCTTTATCCTGGGGCACGGCTATTTCACCGGGGGGCTGGCGGCGCTGGGCGCGAGCGCCGCGCAGGCGGCGTGGCGGCATGTGATGGCGCCGGGGCTGCCGTTCACCCTGGCCGATACGGTGGCGGCAACGCTGATCCTGGCGTTTGGCGAGGCGTTCCTGACCGGACTGCTGGTGGCCGTCTTTGTGGTCTACCGGCCACAATGGGTGGTCACGTTCCGGGACGAAGACTACCTGAGGAATTGATTTCGGGCGCCGGCGGTGGCGCCCGGAAAGCGGGGCAGGATGGCTGGAGAAGGCCTGCCGGCGCCGCAAGTCAGCTGTTGCGCGACAGTGCCAGGCGCAGCAGGTCGGCGACCGTGTTGACGTTGAGCTTTTCCATGATGTTGGCGCGGTGCGCCTCCACCGTCTTGATGGAAATGCCCAGGTCATCGGCGATCTGCTTGTTCAGGCGGCCGGCCACGATGCGCTCCAGCACCTGCTGCTCGCGCGTGGTCAGCTTGCCCAGCAGATCCTTGGCGGCGCGCTGCTCGCGCGCGGCGGAGTGGTCGGTGCGGGCCTTCTGCAGCATGCGCTCGACCAGCGCGCGCAGTTCGGATTCGTCGAACGGCTTCTCGATGAAATCGATGGCGCCGCGCTTCATGGTCGATACCGCCATCGGCACGTCGCCGTGGCCGGTAATAAAGACGATCGGGATATTGATGTTCTCGGCGATCATCCGCTCCTGCAGTTCCGGACCGCTCATGCCAGGCATGCGCACGTCCAGGATCAGGCAGGACACCTGGCTGGCGTCGTAGGCGGCGAGGAACTGCTCGGCGCTGGTAAAGCTGCGAACCTGGTAGCCATTGCCCTCCAGCAACCAGGTCAGCGAGTCGCGCATGGCTTCATCGTCGTCGACGATGAACACGGTCTCGCCGCGGTGGGGCGTGGGGTTTGGCGTTGCGGTCATGTAGTCTCCTCTGGACAACAATTCATTGCTGCGAAGTGTAACCGCCCCCGGGCCTCTGTGGCGAGACGGATTCCCCACATGCGTAGGGGGGCTGCGCCGGCCTGCCAGGGTCGTCCGGAATGATTCGGACAGCGGTGGAATGCGGGGCTTATTGCTCGGCCATCACCGGATGCAGCGGCAGCATGATCTTGAAGGTGCAACCAATGCCGTCGACATTGTTTTCCACCCACAGCCGGCCCTGGTGCGACTCGATGATCGAGCGGCAGATATTCAGCCCCATGCCCATGCCGTCGGACTTGGTGCTGAAGAAGGGCTCGAACAGGCGCTCTTTGGTGGCTTCGTCGACGCCGGGTCCCTGGTCGATGACATCGATATGGACGTTGTCGCCGAACTCGCCCGGTTCCACGCGCGCATGCAGGCGCACCACGCCGCCGGCGCGCAACGCCGGCAGGCCGGCCATGGCTTCGACCGCGTTCTTGAGCAGGTTCACCAGCACCTGCTCGATCAGCACCGGGTCGACATAGAGGGCCATCGGCGGCGCCGGCAGCCGGGTCAGGATGGTGACGCGGCGCCGGGTCGCCTCCAGGTCGGCCAGGCCCACGGCATCGGCGACGATATCGTGCAGCGCGGCTTCGCGCCGCTGCGGCTGGCTGCGCTTCACGAAGCCGCGGATGCGGCTGATGATGGTGCCCGCGCGCACTGCCTGCGCGGAGGTTTTCTCCAGCACAGGGATCAGGTCCTCCGGCGTGCTGCGGCCCGAATGCAGCCGCGCCACCGCGCCCATGCAGTAGTTGTTGATTGCGGCCAGCGGCTGGTTCAGCTCGTGCGCCAGCGACGACGCCATCTCGCCCATGGTGGTCAGGCGGCTGGTGAACTGCAGGCGTTCCTCATGCTGGCGCGCCATTTCCTCGGCGGCCTTGCGCACGGTAATGTCGGTGGCGATCTGCATCTGCGCGAGGTGGCCGTCGACCCATTGGATATAGCGGCGGCGCACTTCGAACCATTTCTGCATGTCGGGCACGAACACCTCGCGCGCGTCCGACGCATAGGGCATCAGTTCGGAAGCGGGCAGGCCGGCGTAGGCGTCGACGTAATCGGTGTTGTCGCTCGAGACCTGGTCCTTGTCGAGCTCGTCGCCGGCCAGCTTCAGGTGGCCCTCGGCCTCCCAGCCGAACAGCTGGCGGTAGTAGCGGTTGGCGAACAGCAGCTCGGCCTTGTCGGTGGCGAGCACCGACACCGCGGCGTCCAGGCTCTCCAGCACCGTGGTGAAGCGGTCATGCGCGGCGGCCAGTTCCTCGCGCGCGCGCTTGGGCTCGGTGATGTCCGTCATCGAACTCATCCAGCCGGTATGGCGGCCGCGGCTGTCGACCAGCGGCGACACGTACATGCGCGCGTAGAAGCTGCTGCCGTCGCGGCGCATCACGCGCATTTCGTAGCCGCCGGCGGGCGACTTGCCCTGCAGCGTCAGGTCGATCTGCTTCTGCATTTCCTGCTGGTCGTTCGGCGGCCAGTAGGGGAAGGGCGGCAGGCGCCCGACCAGGTCGTTCTCCTGCCACCCCGTCATGCGGCAGAAGGCCGGATTGACGTAGGTGATGCGGCCGTTCAGGTCGAGCGCGCGCAGGCCGATCAGCATCGAGTTTTCCATCGCGCGCCGGAACGAGGTCTCGGCCAGCAGCGCGCGCTGCGCCTCGGAGCGGCGGCTGGTATGGCGCCACATGCTCCACAGGCTCCATAGCAGGAAGCAGGACAGGCCCACCACCAGCCACAGCAGCATGTTGTTGGGCAGGTTCGACGGCGGCGGGTAGGCGTCGGCGCGCAGTGACAGCGAGTGGCCGGGCGGGTCCAGCAGCACTTCATATGACAGCGCGTTGCCGGGCACCGGCCGCAGCGAGGTGCTGGCGCGGGTCTGGTTGTTCTTGTCGATCAGCGAGAAGCGGTAGCGCTCGGTCAGCTCCGGCGGCAGCAGGTGCGTCAGGATGCCGTTGATCGAGTACAGCGCGCCGAGCGTGCCGAGGAACTCGTTGTCGCGCACGATCGGCACCTGCATCAGCATGAAGCTGTCGCCGCGGTCGTTGACCAGCGGGCGCGAGTAGACCACGCGCTGGGTTTCGCGCGCGGCATCGAAGGTGTCCAGCACTTCGGGCTCGAGCGGCTGGTCCTGGTTCTCGCGCAGGCGCACCGCGAACTCGGACGTCGACGGCAGCGACCAGCGGCCGCGCTTGGTCGCGTCGAGCCAGTTGACAAAGACGATCTCGGGATTCTCGCGCAGGATTTCCTGGGCGGCGGTACGGTAGGCGCCTTGCTCCAGCTGCGCGGCGGCGATGTCGCGCGCCAGCGAGGCCAGCTGGTCCTGGTTGCTGAGCAGTGACAGGCGTACGCGTTGCTGCGCCCAGGCGGCGTCGCGGTACAGCGCATCGCGTTGCTGCTGGCGTTCGGTCTCGTGCAGCGACCACAGGATCACGCCCATCGCCACCGTAAACAGCACGATCGCGACCAGCGGGATGAACATGAACCAGCTGGTGGCGACAAGGTTGCGCCAGCGCAGCCACCACAGGCCGCGCGGGGCGGCCACCGGCGCGCCGTCGTCGGGGCCGAGCGTGTCGATCGGGCCGAGTCCCGTCGCCGGAGGCGGGGCGTGGCCGGTATCGCCTCCGGCGGCCTTGGCTGTGCCCGAGGCATCGGGAGAAAGCATGGCTGCACGCAGGCGGGAGAGGAAGCGATCGAGGAACGGCATGGGAGGGATTGACGGCTGACCGATCAGTGTACCGAGATTATTGCGGTGCGTCGCTTGGGGAAAGCGCCAATGAAACCCCGGGCGCCGCTGTCCGTGCCGGCGCCCTTGTGTCTGGCGCCGGACAGGCCGTGGCAGGGTTTTTGGTGCATCGCGACATTATTTCACATTACAAAAAACGATACCGCAATTTGAAAATTTCACTTGTGTTGCCCAATGGGCTTCCATAGAATCGGTTCGACCCAAGAATGCGGGCGGTAGCCATGCGCCTGCCGCGCGGAGGAGCCGGAACAGGTTCCCCGGCGGCGGCCCGATGCAAGGCGCGGCAGCGCCGACCCCGCAACGGTGCGAGTCAACCCGTAGAGCCCCAAGGCCGGCGCCGGAAGCGCCGGCACGGAAGCACGAATTCACCCAGGAGACAGTCATGTCCGCCGTACCAGAGCAGATTCTCGGCGCATCCAGCGCCAACGACGCCGATCCCCAGGAAACCCATGAATGGCTGGATGCCCTGCAGGGCGTCCTGGCCGCCGAGGGCCCGGCGCGCGCCGCGTTCCTGATCGACAAGCAGATCGAATACGCGCGCGTGAACGGCGTGACCCAGCCGTTCCACGCCGAGACCCAGTACATCAACACCATCCCGGTGGAGCAGCAGGCCCGTATCCCGGGCGACCAGGACGTCGAACACCGCATCCGCTCGTACACCCGCTGGAACGCCATGGCGATGGTGCTGCGCGCCAACAAGCACACCAACGTCGGCGGCCATATCTCCTCGTTTGCGTCGGCGGCCACGCTGTATGACGTCGGCTACAACCATTTCTGGCGCGCCCCCTCGGAACAGAGCGGCGGCGACCTGGTCTTCGTGCAGGGCCACTCGGCACCGGGCGTGTACTCGCGCGCCTTCCTGCTGGGCCGCCTGAGCCAGGACCAGCTCGACAACTTCCGCCAGGAAGTGGACGGCAAGGGTATCTCGTCGTACCCGCACCCGTGGCTGATGCCGGATTTCTGGCAGTTCCCGACCGTGTCGATGGGCCTGGGCCCGATCATGGCCATCTACCAGGCCCGCTTCATGAAGTACCTGGACAGCCGCGGCCTGGCCAAGGCCGGCGACCGCAAGGTCTGGGCCTTCCTGGGCGACGGCGAGACCGACGAACCGGAATCGCTGGGCGCGATCGGCATGGCCGGCCGCGAGAAGCTCGACAACCTGGTCTTCGTCATCAACTGCAACCTGCAGCGCCTGGACGGCCCGGTGCGCGGCAACGGCAAGATCATCCAGGAACTGGAATCCGAGTTCCGCGGTGCCGGCTGGAACGTGATCAAGGTGGTATGGGGCAGCAAGTGGGACGCGCTGCTGGCGCGCGACACCAAGGGCCTGCTGATGAAGCGCATGATGGACTGCGTGGACGGCGAGTACCAGACCATGAAGGCCAAGGACGGCGCCTACGTCCGCGAGCACTTCTTCAATACGCCTGAGCTGAAGGCGATGGTCGCCGACTGGTCCGACGAGGACATCTGGCGCCTGAACCGCGGCGGCCACGACCCGCACAAGATCTACGCCGCCTACAAGGCCGCCAGCGAGCACAAGGGCCAGCCCACGCTGATCCTGGCCAAGACCATCAAGGGCTATGGCATGGGCGATGCCGGCCAGGCCATGAACGTGGCCCACCAGCAGAAGAAGATGCCGGTGGACGCGATCCGCAAGTTCCGCGACCAGTTCAATATCCCGGTGCCCGACGACAAGCTCGAGGAGGTGCCGTACATCACCTTCCCGGAAGGCTCGAAGGAACTGGAATACATGCGCCAGGCGCGCATGAACCTGGGCGGCTACCTGCCGGCCCGCCGCCAGAAGGCCGAAGCGCTGCAGATCCCGCAACTGTCGGCGTTCGATGCACTGCTTAAGGCCACCGGCGAAGGCCGCGAAGTGTCCACCACCATGGCCTTCGTGCGTATCCTGAACACGCTGCTCAAGGACAAGCAGATCGGCAAGCACGTGGTGCCCATCGTGCCGGACGAGTCGCGCACCTTCGGCATGGAAGGCCTGTTCCGCCAGGTCGGCATCTGGAACCAGGAAGGCCAGAAGTACGTGCCGGAAGACCATGACCAGCTGATGTTCTACAAGGAATCGCAGACTGGCCAGGTGCTGCAGGAAGGCATCAACGAAGCCGGCGCCATGTGCGACTGGATCGCCGCCGCTACGTCGTACTCGACGCACGGCGTGCAGATGATCCCGTTCTACATCTACTACTCGATGTTCGGCATCCAGCGTATCGGCGACCTGTGCTGGGCCGCTGCCGACATGCGCTCGCGCGGTTTCCTGCTGGGCGGCACCGCCGGCCGCACCACGCTGAACGGCGAGGGCCTGCAGCACGAAGACGGCCACTCGCACGTGTTCCACGCCGCGATCCCGAACTGCATCTCGTATGACCCGACCTACCAGTACGAACTGGCGGTGATCATGCAGGACGGCCTGCGCCGCATGTACGCCGAGCAGGAAGACGTCTACTACTACCTGACGGTGATGAACGAGAACTACGAGCATCCGGAAATGCCGGCTGGCGTAGAGCAGGACATCGTCAAGGGCATGTACCAGTTCCGCAAGGGCGTCGAGAACAGCAATGCGCCGCGCGTGCAGCTGCTGGGCTCGGGCACGATCTTCCGCGAGGTGGTTGCCGCCGCCGAACTGCTGAAGAAGGACTGGGGCGTCGAGTCCGACCTGTGGAGCTGCCCGAGCTTCACCGAGCTGGCCCGCGAAGGCCAGGCCGCCGAGCGCTTCAACCTGCTGCACCCGGCAGAGGCCCAGCGCGAAGCCTTTGTCACGCAGAAGCTGAAGTCGGCCCGCGGCCCGGTGATCGCATCGACCGACTACGTGCGCGCCTTCGCCGAGCAGATCCGTCCGTTCGTGCCGCGCCGCTACGTGGTGCTGGGCACCGACGGCTTCGGCCGCTCGGATACCCGCGAGAAGCTGCGCCACTTCTTTGAAGTGGACCGCCACTGGGTCACGCTGGCTGCGCTCAAGGCGCTGGCCGACGAGGGCGCCATCAGCCGCGACAAGGTGGCCGAGGCCATCAAGAAGTACAACCTCGACCCGAGCAAGCCCAACCCGATGTCGGTCTGATCCGGCAGCCTGCACCCACCCCCGCAGTACGGCGACGCCGTGCCGCGGGCGCCCCGGCAAACCGCCGGCTGGCGCCTTGCGGCATGGCGGCGTGACAGAAGCGGGCGGCGAAGGTAATCTCGCCGCTTGCGGATGTCGTGCGCGCCGGCCTGCCCAGGAGACACTGAATGAGTCAAGCAATTGAAATCAAGGTGCCGGATATCGGCGACTATGACGCCGTCCCCGTCATCGAAGTGCATGTGAAACCCGGCGACAGCATCAACGCGGAAGACGCGCTGGTGACGCTGGAATCGGACAAGGCCACCATGGACGTGCCCTCGCCGCAGGCCGGCGTGGTCAAGGACGTCCGCATCAAGGTAGGCGACAACGTGTCCGAAGGCTCGGTGCTGGTCATGCTGGAAGCGGCCAACGAGGCCTCTGCAGCAGCGCCCGCCGCGGCCGCAGCGCCTACTCCGGCGCCGGCCGCCGCAGCTCCCGCACCCGCTGCCGCGCCGGCAGCTGCTCCAGCAGCGGCCCCTGCCGCGAGCGGTGGCGGCATCATCGAAGTCAAGGTGCCCGATATCGGCGATTACGATGCCGTGCCGGTCATCGAAGTCCACGTCAAGCCGGGCGACACCATCAGCGCCGAAGACGCGCTGGTGACGCTGGAGTCCGACAAGGCCACCATGGACGTGCCCTCGCCGCAGGGCGGCGTGGTCAAGGAAGTCAAGGTCAAGGTTGGCGACAACGTGTCCGAAGGCACGCTGCTGCTGATCCTGGAAGGCGCCGCCGGCGCTGCTGCAGCGCCGGCGCCGGCTGCCGCGGCGGCCCCGGCACCGGCCGCCGCCAGCGCGCCCGCCCCGGCACCCGCACCTGCGGCGGCCCCGGCTCCGGCAGCAGCGGCTGCCGCCGCGCCGGCCGTCGCTGGCGTAAGCGGCAAGGCCGCCCACGCCAGCCCGTCGGTGCGCAAGTTCGCACGCGAGCTGGGCGTCGACGTGTCGCGCGTGGCCGGCACCGGCCCCAAGGGCCGCATTACCCAGCAGGATGTGCAGAACTACGTCAAGGGCGTGATGACCGGCCAGGCCGCCGCGCCGGCCCAGGCTGCCGCGGCTGGCGGCGGCGGTGGCGAGCTCGGCCTCCTGCCGTGGCCGAAGGTCGATTTCACCCGCTTCGGCGAGGTGGAAAACAAGGCCCTGTCGCGCATCAAGAAGATTTCCGGCGCCAACCTGCACCGCAACTGGGTCATGATCCCGCACGTCACCAACCATGACGAAGCGGACATCACCGAGCTGGAAGCCTTCCGCGTGCAGCTGAACAAGGAAAACGAGAAGTCCGGCATCAAGGTGACCATGCTGGCCTTCATGATCAAGGCCACGGTCGCGGCGCTGAAGAAGTTCCCGAACTTCAATGCGTCGCTCGACGGTGACAACCTGGTGCTGAAGAAGTACTTCAACGTCGGTTTCGCCGCCGACACCCCGAACGGCCTGGTGGTGCCGGTGATCAAGGACGCCGACAAGAAGGGCGTGCTCGAGATCAGCCAGGAAATGAGCGAGCTGGCCAAGCTGGCGCGAGACGGCAAGCTCAAGCCGGACCAGATGCAGGGCGGCTGCTTCTCGATTTCGTCGCTGGGCGGCCTGGGCGGCACGTACTTCACGCCGATCATCAACGCGCCGGAAGTGGCCATCATGGGCGTGTGCAAGTCGTTCCAGAAGCCGGTGTGGGACGGCAAGCAGTTTGCGCCGCGCCTGACGCTGCCGCTGTCGCTGTCGTGGGACCACCGCGTCATCGACGGCGCCGAGGCCGCACGTTTCAACACGTACTTCGCGCAACTGCTGGCGGACTTCCGCCGTATCCTGCTCTAACTCGGCGGCGCGCACCGGCATTGCCGGTGTGCGTCCAAGCCGGACGATAGGAGCGAGCCATGACTACCTGTGTTGTCGTCAAGAAGGGCGCCGAGGTGGCGATCGCGGCGGACGCGCTGGTCACCTTCGGCGATACGCGGCTGTCGCGCGCGTATGAGCGCAACCAGAAGGTCTTTCCGGTCGGTGACGGCTTTATCGCGCTGGCCGGGACGACCGCGCACTTCCCGGTCATGCGCACGCTGCTGGCGGGCCTGGGCGAGGAGTGCCGGCTGGGCTCGCGCGATGACGTGTTCCGCACCTTCCTGAAGGTGCACGAGAAGCTGAAGACGGACTACTTCGTCAACACCAAGGAAGACGAGGACGATCCCTACGAGTCGTCGCAGATCGTATGCCTGATCGCCAATCCGGCGGGCATCTTCGGCGTCTACTCGTATCGCGAGGTGTTTTCGTTCGACCGCTTCTGGGGCATCGGCTCGGGCCGCAACTACGCGCTGGGCGCCATGCACGCGGTGTATGACCGGCCGGACCTGGATGCGGGCGAGATCGCGCGCATCGGCGTCGATGCGGGCGTGGAGTTCGACAAGAGCTCATCGGGGCCGATCGAGGTCCATACGGTGCGGCTGCACGAAGCAGACAATGGCGCAGCGCCGGCGGCGGATGCGGCAACCAACAACGACGACGCGCCCTGAAGCCGAGAGGCGGGCGCGTATTGAGGAGCAAATATGAGTGTGATCGAAGTCAAGGTGCCGGATATCGGCGATTTCGACGCGGTGGAAGTGATCGAGGTACTGGTCAAGGCCGGCGATACGGTCGAGACGGAACAGTCCCTGATCGTGCTGGAATCCGACAAGGCGAGCATGGATGTGCCGTCGTCGGTCGCCGGCAAGGTGGTGGAGGTCAAGGTCAAGGTGGGCGACAAGGTCGGGCAGGGCGCGGTGATCTGCACCGTCGAGGCCCAGGCCGCCGCCGCGGCACCGGCGCCCGCGCAAGCTCCGGCTCCGGCCGCTGCTCCTGCGCCGGCTGCCGCGGCACCGGCTGCTGCGCCGGCCGCCGCAACGCATAGCGGCGGCGCCGATATCCAGTGCGAAATGCTGGTGCTGGGCGCCGGCCCTGGCGGCTATTCGGCCGCCTTCCGCGCTGCCGACCTGGGCATGAACACCGTGCTGGTCGAACGCTACAGCACGCTTGGCGGCGTCTGCCTGAACGTGGGCTGCATCCCC
This sequence comes from Cupriavidus oxalaticus, assembly GCF_038900635.1. Lineage (GTDB taxonomy): Bacteria > Pseudomonadota > Gammaproteobacteria > Burkholderiales > Burkholderiaceae > Cupriavidus > Cupriavidus oxalaticus_B. The sequence continues at coordinate 250,115 of NZ_JAYMRX010000003.1, forward strand.
TCCAAGGCGCTGCTGCACAACGCCGCCGTGATCGATGAAGCCAAAGCGCTGGCCGCCCACGGCATCCTGTTCGGCGAAGCCAAGATCGACCTCGACGGCCTGCGCCACTACAAGAACCAGGTGGTCGGCAAGCTGACCGGCGGCCTGTCCGGCATGGCCAAGGCGCGCAAGGTGCAGGTGGTGCGCGGCATCGGCAACTTCCTCGATCCGCACCACATGGAAGTCGAGCTGACCGAGGGCGAGGGCAAGCGGAGCACCGGCAAGAAGACTGTTATCCGCTTCGAGAAGGCCATCATCGCCGCCGGCAGCCAGGCGGTGAAGCTGCCCTTCATCCCGGAAGACCCGCGCATCGTCGACTCGACCGGCGCGCTCGAGCTGCCGGAAGTGCCCAACAAGATGCTGGTCATCGGCGGCGGCATCATCGGCCTGGAAATGGCCACGGTCTACAGCACGCTGGGCGCCGAGATCGATGTCGTCGAAATGCTGCCGGGCCTGATGGGCGGCGCCGACCGCGACCTGGTCAAGGTCTGGGAAAAGAAGAACAAGGACCGTTTCGGCAAGGTCATGCTGAATACCAAGACGGTCGGGGTGGAAGCCAGGCCGGACGGCATCTACGTCAAATTCGAAGGCGAGCAGGCGCCGGCCGACGCGCAACGCTACGACCTGGTGCTCGTGTCGGTGGGCCGCGCGCCCAATGGCAAGCGCATCGCCGCCGAAAAGGCGGGCGTGGCCGTGACCGACCGCGGTTTTATCAACGTCGACAAGCAGATGCGGACCAACGTGCCGCATATCTTCGCGATCGGCGACGTCGTCGGCCAGCCGATGCTGGCGCACAAGGCGGTGCATGAAGCCCACGTGGCCGCGGAAGCCGCGCATGGCGAGAAGGCATTCTTCGATGCCAAGCAGATCCCGTCGGTGGCCTTTACCGATCCGGAAGTGGCCTGGGCCGGCCTGACCGAAGACGAGTGCAAGGCGCAGGGCATCAAGTACAGCAAGGGTGTGTTCCCGTGGGCCGCTTCGGGCCGCGCCATCGCCAACGGCCGCGACGAGGGCTTTACCAAGCTGATCTTCGACGAGGAAACGCATCGCGTGATCGGCGGCGGTATCGTCGGTATGCATGCCGGCGACCTGATCAGCGAAGTGTGCCTGGCGATCGAGATGGGCGCGGATGCGGTGGATATCGGCAAGACCATCCACCCGCACCCGACGCTGGGCGAATCGATCGGCATGGCGGCGGAGATCTACGAAGGCACGTGTACCGACGTGCCGCCGCCGCGCAAGCGCTGAGCGTCCTGCCGCAAGCGTAGAACCCGCCTTCGGGCGGGTTTTTTTTCTCCCTGATAATGCAATTAACCGCCTGGAACAACACCCAACCATAAACGGAGCCAGCAGGGTGGGACGCTGTACAAGCGGGAATGCGGGCAAAAAAAAGCCCGGCCTTTGCAGGCCAGGCTTTAACGATACCTTTGGACAAGGAGACCGCGGTACCGAGGAGACATCTGCAGACTAGGCAGTGCCGCTATCCTCGGTCGGGACACCACCATCATCGTTGGCAAAACGCACCGGAAAGATGCCGCATCGATGCGCTTTGCCAACGGACCGGCCGGAGCCGGTCCATCGTCAAGGCAAACAGCTATCAGGCAACCGTAGCCTTCTTCGCCGTGGCCGTACGGGCCGTGGCGCTGGCTTGCTGGGCAGCCTTGGTGGCGGCGGAAGCAGCGGCCTGGAAGTTGGTTTCAGCGATTTCCACGGCTTGCTTGGTCGCCTTCTGCACCGACTCGTAGGCGTTGTTGGCAGCCGAGATCGCCGACTTCACGATGGCCACGGTCGATTCCGAACCGGCCGGGGCGTTCTTGGCGAAGTTCTCGACCAGCGCCTGCACGTTCTTCGAGCCTTCGGCCAGTTGGGCTTCGGCCACCTTGGTGAACTCGCTCTGGGTTTCCGAAGCGATTTCATACAGGTGACGGGTGTAAGCCAGGGTCTTCTCGGCGACCGGCTGGACGGCTGCGGCCTGCAGGGCCAGCAGTTCTTGTGCGTCCTTGGCCGACAGCGCCTTCTTGGCGTTTTCCACGTTTTCGGCGAAGGTGGTCTTCACGACCTGCAGGTTCAGTTCGACAAGCTTTTCGACGCCTTCAAATGCCTTGGTAGTCAGGCCGAACAGCGTTTCCAGGTTTGCCTTTTGCGCTGCTGCGACTTGTTCCGGGGTCAGGATCATTGCTGGTCTCCAGTGGTGAACTTCAAGGTCAAGCAAAATACAAAAATAAGCCGCCTAGATGTCAGGGCCGTGACGGTGTGTCCCGTGTCGGCCAGCCAAGGCGTATGTGGGTGGTTGTGTGCTGCGCCCGGTGCTTTGATGCGCCGCAACAATTCCAATTCTAGGGAAGCCGGGTTGAATGTCAAGCGCATTTTGTGCGTCGCACAAAAAGATTGTGGCGACGCGCTGGTTTTGTGCCGCAGCAGCCATTTTGGCGGGGCGGCGAGGTATGGTGAGCAGTGCTACCATCGCGGCTTGCCTCGCTGTACGGCTGGCCGCCGCCTGCGAAAACCGACAAGACGTGAACAGAACCGCACAGGCCGATCCATGCTCGCTTTCTACGCCGACCATTTCGTGTTGCCGCTGCCGCCGGGACACCGTTTCCCGATGCGCAAGTACAGCATGCTGCGCGACACGGTCGCAAGCCGGATTCCTGGCCTGCGCCTGGCCGAGGCACCGCGCGCCGGCGACGATGCGCTGCTGCTGGCGCATACGCCGGAATACGTCCAGGCCGCATCCGCCGGCACGCTGGATGCCGCCCGCCAGCGCGAAATCGGCTTCCCGTGGTCCGAAGCCATGGTCGAGCGCTCGCGGCGCTCTGCCGGCGCCACCATCGAGGCATGCCGGGCGGCCTTGCGCGAAGGGGTTGCCGTGAACCTCGCCGGCGGCACGCATCACGCATACGCCGACAAGGGTGGTGGCTTCTGCGTGTTCAACGACGCCGCCATTGCGGCGCGGGTGCTGCAGCGCGACGGTGACGTGCGCCGCGTGGCGGTGGTCGATCTCGACGTGCACCAGGGCAACGGCACGGCGTCGATCCTGCAGGGCGACCCCTCCGTGTTCACGCTGTCGCTGCACGGCGAGAAGAACTACCCGTTCCGCAAGGAAGCCAGCGACCTCGACGTCGGCCTGCCGGACGGCTGCGACGACGACAGCTATGCCAATGCGTTGCAGGCAGCGCTGGATACGTTGTTCAGCCGCTTCGCGCCCGACCTGCTGATCTACCTGGCCGGCGCCGATCCGCACGAGGGCGACCGGCTCGGGCGGCTCAAGCTGAGCTTCGCTGGCCTGGCGCGGCGCGACCAACTGGTATTCGACGCCGCCATGGCGCGCGGCCTGCCGGTGGCGGTGGCGATGGCCGGTGGCTACGGCAACCAGATCGAAGACACGGTCGCGGTCCACGTGCAGACCGTGCGCCTGGCCGCGCAATACCATGCCCGCCACGGCGCGCTGGCGGCGGTGTCATGAGCGCCGCGGCGGAACCTGGACGCGCGGCTGGCACCGGCACCCGGCAGACGGCATGGGTGGCGGCGATGCCGTGGCTGTTCGTGCTGATCTGGAGCACTGGCTTTATCGTCGCCAAGTACGGCATGCCGTATGCGGAACCGATGACATTCCTTTTCCTGCGCTTTGTCGGCGTGCTGGTGCTGATGGTGCCGTTCGTGCTGCTGGCAGGCGTGCCGTTGCCGCGCGCGGGGGGCACGACGCATACCGACTGGCGCATGGTCGGCCATCTTGCCGTGGCCGGCTTGCTGCTGCAGGCTGGCTACCTTGGCGGCGTGTGGGCGGCAATCAAGCTCGGCATGCCGGCCGGCGTGTCGGCGCTGATCGCGGGCATGCAGCCCATCCTGACCGCGCTGATCGCCGCGCGGCTGGGCGAACGCATCAGCGGGCGCCAGTGGCTGGGCCTGCTGCTGGGCATCGCCGGGGTGGCGCTGGTGGTGGCCAACAAGCTCGGCACCAGCGCGCTGACGCCGGCCAGCCTGGCTCTGGCGGTTGGCGCGCTGCTCAGCATTACCGTCGGCACGGTCTACCAGAAGCACTTCTGCCCGGTGTTCGACCTGCGCATGGGATCCGTGATCCAGTTCGGCGCCGCCGCGCTTGCCTGCCTGCCGTTCATGTTCCTGTTCGAGACCCGCGACGTGCAGTGGGCCGCCGCCATGATCGGCGCGCTGGCGTGGTCGGTGGTGGCGTTGTCCATCGGCGCCATCTCGCTGCTGTTCCTGCTGATCCGCCAGGGCGCGGCGACCAAGGTGTCGAGTCTCATGTACCTGACGCCACCGACCACTGCCGTGATGGCCTGGCTGCTTTTCGGCGAACGCTTCCCGCCGCTCGCCGCCGCCGGCATGGTGCTTGCTGCGTTTGGGGTGGCACTGGTCATCCGCAGGTAGCGCTGGCGCGTTCGTGTCGCAGGTGCGAACGCGTCAACGGTTGCCCCGGCGCACTCCGTTTCCGTTTTCCGATCTCGCCCAGTTCCTTCCTCGCCCCATGAAGCCACAAGCCGATCCGCGCAGTGCCTATCCGTACTTCCAGCCGATCACGACACGTTGGATGGATAACGATGTCTATGGCCACGTTAACAACGTTGTCTACTACAGTTATTTTGACACCGTGGTGAATGCCTACCTGATCCGGCAGGGAGCGCTCGATCTCGAGTCGGGCAAGACCATCGGGCTGGTGATCGAGACGCAGTGCAATTACTTCTCGTCGCTCAGCTTCCCGGAGACCGTAGTCGCAGGCTTGCGCGTCGCCAGGCTCGGGACGTCGAGCGTGCGCTATGAGGTCGGCCTGTTCAGCGGCGACAACGAGGTTGCCGCCGCGCAGGGGCATTTCATCCACGTCTATGTCGATCGCGCCACGCGCCGGCCGGTACCGCTGCCGGCGCCGCTGCGCGAGGCGCTGCTGCCGCTGGCGGTCGCAGGCGCGCAAGGGTGAGGCGGGGCAATGGAGACGAACAAGATGTCCCTCGAGATGCAACCGGGTTCGCAGGACGCCGTGGCGTGCGTGGATCGTGCGATCCTGACACGGCGTTCGGTGCGGGCCTTTCTCGATACGCCCGTACCGCGCGAGACCGTGGAAGACATCCTGGCCGTCGCCAGCCGCGCCCCCTCCGGCACCAATACGCAGCCATGGCGGGTCTACGTCCTGTCGGGCGAAGCGAAGGCGAAGCTGTGCGCCGATGTGCTTGCCGCTTACGACGACCCCGAGCGCGACATCAAGTACCTGGAGGAATACCCGTACTATCCCCGCGAATGGGCCAACCCCTACCTGGCGCGGCGGCGCAAGGTGGGTTGGGACCTGTACGGCCTGCTTGAGATCAGCCGCGAGGACAAGGCGCGCATGCACGAGCAGCACGCGCGCAACTTCCGTTTCTTCGATGCGCCGGTCGGCATGATCTTCACCATCGACCGGATCATGGAGCAGGGCAGCTGGCTTGATTACGGCATGTTCCTGCAAAGCATCATGGTTGCCGCACGGGCGCGCGGGCTGGATACCTGCCCGCAGGCGGCGTTCACGCAGTTCCACAAAGTCATTGCCAGTCACTTGCTGCTGCCGGCGGAGGAAATGGTGGTGTGCGGCATGTCGTTGGGATTTGCCGATCCGGACGCGCCGGAGAATCGCCTGGCCACCGAAAGGGAGCCGGTGAGCGGGTTTGCGCGTTTCCTCTCATAGAGAGGTTTGTATCAATGTGTAACGATTGCTGCCGATATACAGAGCGAGTTGCCGTATTGGCCACGATTGTTACTGGGGTGAGCAAGGCGGAGCGAATGCAGTTCGTTTGCGAACATGACCTATGGTCAACTTTTCCCACCATGTGGAAATGTTTGCAAATCGAACTTTAAGGAGCGTCTGTAAGTCTTTAATCTTGCTAACAATTTCTTAATTTCCTACACTAGCGCCATTCTTGATGCGCTGAACGAATCATGTTTCGGTCTGATTCCATTTTTTCCAGATTCTTCGGCTCCACGCCCTTGTCCGCCGTTGCCGCCGCGGTGTTGGTGTCGGTGTCGATGGTTGCAGCTCCCTTCGCTGAAGCTGCCAGCAAGCCTGCAAGCACGCAAAAAGCGTCTAAAAAGCAGGCAACTAACGCTAAAGTCACCAAGAAGTCCGCTTCCAAGGCTGTCAGTGCGAAGTCGCGCAGCAGCAAGGTCGCCAAGAGCGAAGCCGGCTCCGGCCGCAAGGTGATCGTGCTGAAAAACGGCAAGCGCCAGGTCGTGGCCGCCCACCATGCGGCGCCGGTCCGCGCCGTGTTCACGCCTGCCAAGCCGTCGCTGGGCGAGGCGATGGGGCTGCGCGACACCGAAGATGCGCTCGCGCTGCGCTCCAGTGTGGCGCTGGTGATGGACCAGGGCTCCAACGAGGTGCTGTTCCAGAAGAATGCCTCGGCGGTACTGCCGATCGCCTCGATCACCAAGCTGATGACCGCGCTGGTGGTGATGGATGCGCGCCTGCCGATGGACGAAGTGCTGACCATCACCGAGGAAGACCGCGACACCGAAAAGCACAGCAGCTCGCGCCTGCGCTTTGGTACGCAGCTGACCCGCCAGGAACTGCTGCTGCTGGCGCTGATGTCGTCCGAGAACCGTGCCGCCTCGGCGCTGGGCCGCCACTATCCGGGCGGGCTGCCGTCGTTCGTGCAGGCGATGAACCGCAAGGCGCGCGAGCTGGGCATGAACGACAGCCACTTCGTCGACTCGAGCGGCCTGTCGAGCAGCAATGTGTCGAGCGCCATGGACCTGGTGCGCATGGTCAACGCCGCGTACCGCAACCCGACCATCCGCGAGTTCTCGACCCAGACCGAGCATGAGGTCAACGTGATGGGCCGCAACCAGCATTACGTCAGCACCAACCGCCTGGTGCGTGGTGGCAACTGGGATATCGGCCTGCAGAAGACCGGCTTTATCTCCGAGGCCGGCCAGTGCCTGGTGATGCAGGCGCGCGTGCAGGGCCGCAATGTGGTGATGGTGTTCCTGGATTCGGCGGGCAAGCTGTCGCGCTTTGCCGATGCCAACCGTGTCAAGGACTGGCTGGAGCATTCGCCGTCGCACCCGCAGGGCTTTCCCTCTTCCCCTAACTTGACGCAGCGTCCGGGCGGCGCGCACGCGATCCTGGCTTCGCAGCAGGGACGCGGTATCTGATCGCTGACCTGCAATGAAAACGCGCCGAATCCCGGCGCGTTTTTTTATGCCGGCGCGATGGCGCTCAGAGCAGCTTGCCGGGGTTCATGATCCCGGCCGGATCGAATACCGCCTTGATCTCTCGCATCAGCCGCAGCTCCAGCGGATCCTTGACCGCCAGGAAGGCATGGCGCTTGAGCTGGCCGATGCCGTGTTCTGCGCTGATGCTGCCGCCGTAGCGCATCACTTCATCCAGCACGGCATCGGTCACTGCATCGCCCTGGGTCGCTGCCCAGTCCTTGGGAGCGCCGGCCGGGCGCGACAGGTTGTAGTGCAGGTTGCCATCGCCGAAGTGGCCAAAGACAAAGGGCCGGATTGCCGGGTCGAGCGCGCGCAGGCGGCTTTCCATTGACGTCATGAACGCCGGGATCTGTTCGATCGGCAGCGACACATCGTGCTTCAGGTGCGGGCCATCGGCGCGCTGCGCCTCCGAGATTTCCTCGCGCAGTTTCCACAGCGCCTGCAGTTGTGCCAGCGATGCCGAGACCGCCGCGTCGAGGCATAGTCCGCGCTCCAGCGCTGCGCCGATGACGCGCTCCAGCAGCGCGTTGAGCGCGTCCTCATCCGTGGTGTCCGCCAGTTCGACCAGCACATAGGCGGGGTAGCGCTGCGCGAACGGTTCCTGCACGCCTTCCGCGTGCGTCAGCACCAGGTCCAGGCATTCGCCGGTAAAGAACTCGAACGCCTGCAGGCGCGCGCCGCACTGCGCGAACAGCAGTTCATACAATGCCAGCGATTGCGCCGGCGAGCCCACTGCCGCCAGCACCACGCTGCGTGTATCGGTGCGCGGGAACAGCCGCAGGGCCGCCGCCGTGATCACGCCCAGCGTGCCTTCCGAGCCGATCAGCAGCTGCTTCAGGTCGTAGCCGGTGTTGTCCTTGCGCAGCGTGCGCAAGCCGTTGAACACCTCGCCGTTGGGCAGCACGGCTTCCACGCCCAGTACCAGCTCGCGTGTCATGCCATAGCGCACCACGTTGACGCCGCCGGCATTGGTGGCCAGGTTGCCGCCGATCTGGCACGAATCCTCGGCCGCCAGCGAAAGGGGCAGCAGGCGGTTCGCCTGTTGCGCCGCGCGGCGCAGATTGCCGAGGATGCAGCCGGCTTCGGCCACCATGGTGTTGGCGATGGTGTCGAGCGAGCGCACCGCGTTCATCCGGTCCAGGCTCAGCACCACGTTGCCGGCGTGGCCGTCGGGCGTGGCGCCTCCGCACAGGCCGGTATTGCCGCCGCGCGGCACCACCGGCACCGCCGCCTGCTGGCACAGCGCCAGCGTGCGCGAGACCTGTTCCACGCTGCGCGGACGCACCACTGCCTGCGCCTGCCCGCGATAGATGCCGCGCCAGTCAGACAGCCACGGGGCGACGTCGTCGGGGTTGGTCAGGACAGTGTCGGGGCCGAGCGCTTCGGCGAGGCGTTGGGCGAGTTGAGCGGTTTGCATGGTGTTCCGTGGTCTCAGGGCTGTGCGAGGGAAGGGCTGGCGGCGCGCGCGCGCAGCGTCAGGCCAAGACGCCGCGCCGCGTTCTGCAGGTGGGTGACGGCGGCGGTCCGGGCCGCTTCGGCGTCGCCGCGGCGGATCGCGTCGACGATGGCTTCATGCTCGCCCTGCACGCCTTCGGCCAGCCCGGGCTGGCGCAGCGTGTTGGCGCGCGCGGTGGCGACCGCCTGGTGCAGTTGCAGGTTCAGGTACTGCAGCAACTGGCGGTAGTAAGGGTTATGTGTCGCCGCGGCGATGCCGATATGGAAGGCCGCGTCGATATCGGCTGCCGGCTGCCCGTCGTAGAGGTGGGCATGCAGCCGCTGCAGCAGCGCCGCCAGTCCGGCAATGTCGTCGTCGGTGCGGCGCACGGCCGCCAGCGCGGCCGCGGCGCCTTCCAGGTCGATGCGCAGGTCGTACAGGTCGGCGAGGCTGGCGGCATCGATATCCGGCTCGCGCGGCAGCTGGAACCCCGCCGCTCCGGTACGCGAGCGCACCGTGCAGCCCACGCCCTGGCGCGTCTCGACAAAGCCCTGCGAGCGCAGATGCTCCGTGACTTCGCGGATTACCGCCGCGCTGACGCCATATTGCTCCGAGAGCTGCTTGCCGGTTGGCAGCCGTGTGCCGACCGGGTATGCGCCGCTTTCAATATCGGCGCGCAACTGGCGGGTGACCTGTTCGGTGAGGGTGACGGCACGGGTTCGCATAACCGTCGATTATAAGGTTTGCTGGTTATCTGAGAACTAAGGGTAAACCTTTGTGTGTGATTTGCCCGATGCCGCAAGCAACAACGCGCGGGGCGCCATCGCTGGCGGCCCGCGCGTCGTGGCGCTCTGGTAGAAGTCAGGCAGTCAGGCCGCGGCTTCGGACACGTAGCCCATGCCGCGCGAGATCTGCAGCGCGGTTTCCTTCAGGTTCTGCAGCCAGCTGTCCTGGAGCCGGTCGGCCGGGGCCGACAGCGACAGGCCCGCCACCAGCCGGCGCGAGTCGTCGTAGATGCCGGCGGCAATGCAGCGCACGCCCAGTTCCAGCTCTTCATTGTCGCGGGCGTAGCCGTTGGTGCGGACCCAGTTCAGCTCCCGCTCCAGCTTGGTCAGGTCGGTGATCGAGGTCCGGGTATGTCCGGCCAGCCCGGTCCGGGTGGCGTAGTTGCGCACGCGCGCCGACTCGTCGGCGGCCAGGAACAGCTTGCCGACCGAGGTCAGGTGCAACGGCGCGCGGCCGCCGATGGCGCGCACCACCTGCATGCCGGAGCGCTCGCTGTAGGCGCGCTCGATATACACGATCTCGTCGCCCTGGCGTACCGACAGGTTGACCGTCTGCCCGGTCACGCGGTGCAGCGCGCGCATCGGCGCCAGCGCCGCGTCGCGCACCGACAGGCGCGCCTTGACCAGGTTGCCCAGTTCCAGCAGGCGCATGCCAAGGCGGTAGCTGCCCGGATCGGAACGATCGACGAAACGGCAGGCCACCATGTCGTTAAGGATGCGGTGCGCGGTGGAGGGGTGCAGGCCCGTGGCCAGCGACAGCTCTTTGAGGCTGACCGGGTCGGCGTGCTGGGCGAGGGCGTCCAGCAGGGTCATCATGCGCTCGATGACCTGGATGGACGTCTTGCCGGGTGACTTGTCTGCTTCGGACATAGTGAGAAAGAAGAAATGTTGCTTTGCGGCATTTTTAAGTGTCTGCCTGATTCTATCTCGCATCGTGAAAATTTCAATAGGTGAAATGACATTACGGTAAGAATCGCGCCGTGATGTCGCCTGGAAAAGTGATGTATTTCGTACCGCATTCATGCCGGCGATGAACCGTTTGTGCGCCACGCGCGGCCCAAGGCGCGCATAATTGCGGGGTTTTGGGGTCTGGAGAAGCCAACAATGCGAGTCGGTCTGTTCGCCACCTGCCTGGTGGACCTGATGCGTCCGGAGATCGGGTTTTCGGTGCTGAAGCTGCTGGAAGCCGCGGGCTACGAGGTCATGGTGCCCGAGGCGCAGACCTGCTGCGGCCAGCCGGCGTACAACTCGGGCGAGCGCGCTGTGTCGCGGGACCTCGCGGAGAAATTCCTGCGCGAGTTCGAAATGTTCGACTACATCGTGGTCCCGTCGGGAAGCTGCGGCGGCATGATCCGCCACCACTACGGTGACCTGCTGCGCGACGATCCGGAACTGAACGGCCGCTATGAGCGCCTGCGCGAACGGGTGTACGAGTTGACCGATTTCCTGGTTAACGTAGCGCGTGTCGAGACACTGCCGTCCGGCTTTGCCGGCCATATCACCTATCACGATTCCTGTTCCGGCCTGCGCGAGCTGGGCGTCAAGCAACAGCCGCGCGAACTGCTGGCGCGCCTGCCTGGCGTGCAGCTGACCGAGATGAAGGACTGCGAGGCCTGCTGCGGCTTCGGCGGCACGTTCTCGGTCAAGTACGGCGACATTTCGACGGCCATCGTCGACGAGAAGTGCGCCAACATCAAGGCCAGCGGCGCCGATGCCGTGGTGCTGGGCGACCTGGGCTGCATCCTCAATATCGAAGGCCGGCTGCGCCGCACCGGCGACAGCCAGACCCGCGTGCTGCATATCGCCCAGGTGCTGGCCGGCGACGCCTGACAACGAGAGACGCCACGATGCAAGTTCACAGCATGGAATTCAAGGCGCGGGCCGGCCAGAAGCTGGCCGACCAGCGCCTGCAGCAGAACCTGAAGAAGCTCTCGACCAAGTTCGTCACGGCACGCGCCGACGCCATCCGCGATATCGACTTCGACGCCACGCGCGAGGCGCTGAAGGAACGCCGCAACCGCGCGCTCGAAAACCTCGACGTCTGGCTGGCGGAATTCGAGCAGAACGCCACCAGGCGCGGCGCCACGGTGCTGTTCGCCGAGACCACCGCCGACGCCGCGCGCCTGGTCGCCGAGATCGCGCAGAAGCATGGCGTGAAGAAGGTCATCAAGAGCAAGTCGATGGTGACCGAGGAAATGCGCCTGAACCAGGTGCTGGGCGAGATGGGCGTGCAGAGCATCGAGACTGATCTCGGCGAGTACATCCTGCAGATCAATGACTCGGAGCCGCCGTCGCACATCATTGCGCCGGTAGTGCACAAGGACAAGGACGAGATCGCCGACCTGTTCGCCAGGGTCCACCACAAGCCGCGGCTGACCGATATCCCGGAGATGACCCGCGAGGCGCGCGAAGTGTTGCGCCCGGAATTCCTGTCGGCCGACATGGGCGTGACCGGCGGCAACTTCATCATCGCCGAGACCGGCTCGGTGGCGGTGGTCACCAACGAAGGCAACGAAGGCATGTGCACGGTGATGCCGCGCGTGCACGTGGCCGTGACCGGCATCGAGAAGGTGTTGCCGACGCTGGAAGACCTGGCCACGGTCATGCGCCTGCTGCCGCGTTCGGCCACCGGCCAGGCGATCTCCAATTATTTCTCGCTGCTGACCGGCCCGCGCGCCGAAGGCGAGCGCGACGGTCCCGAGCATATGTACTTCGTGCTGGTCGACGGCGGACGCTCGGGGCTGATCGGCGGCGACTTCCAGGAGATGCTGCGCTGCATCCGTTGCGGCGCCTGCATGAACCATTGCCCGGTCTACCAGAAGATCGGCGGCCATGCCTATGGCTGGGTCTATCCGGGGCCGATGGGCAGCGTGCTGACGCCCAGCTACGTTGGCCTTGCCAATGCGGTGGACCTGCCGCAGGCGGCGACCATGTGCGGCGAGTGCAATCGGGTCTGCCCGGCTTCGATCCCGCTGTCGGACCTGCTGCGCAAGCTGCGCGAGAAGCAGATGGAACGCGGTCTGCGGCCGTGGCAGGAGCGGTTTGCGCTGAAGGCCTGGGGCTACGTGGCGAAGCGGCCCGACCTGTATGCCTTTGCCACCCGCATCGGTGCCTGGCTGCTGGGCCGCATGGGCGGCGGCAACCGGCTCATCACCAGCCTGCCGATGGCCGGCAAGGGCTGGACCGAAACCCGCGACATGCCGGCCCCGTCGGGCCGCACGTTCCGCGAACTCTACAAGGAAAGGAGGGCGCGTTCATGAGCGCAGCCAACACGGAAACGCTGGCGCGCATGCGCGCCGCGCTGGACCAGCACGTTGCGGGGTCGATGCCCGCGCAGGAACTCGTACGCGCATGGCGCGATGCCGGCAGCGGGCTGGCGCTGCCGCCCGTCTATGGGCAAGCGATGGAGGAACTGCTGCGCAGGCTGGAGATGTCGGCGGTGTTTGCGCAGGACAGCTGCTCGTTCTCGAGCAGTGCGGTGACGGACCAGCTGGCGCGGTGGCTGGACAAGGCGGCGACGGCCTGAGGCCGCAACGCTTCGCCGCGGCCGCTTCCGCAGTCGCCCCCGCGGCTCAACGCTTCATCATCCCCGTCAGCGTCTCGACGAATTCCAGCGACAGCCGCGACAGCGGCTCCGTCTGCACATGGAAGATCTGCACCGAGGCATTGACCCTGGTGCGGATCGGCACGGCAACGATATTGGGCCAGTTCGCGCCGAATACCGTCATGGCATCGACCAGCGCTATGCCGGCACCGGCCTGCGCCAGCGCGCGCGCCACATGGGCCTGCTCCACCTGCACGCGCATGTCGGGCTGGTCGCCATCGTTGCCGAACATCTCGTGCACCAGCAGCGCGAACGGCACATCGGGCCCATAGCCGATCAAATCTTCGCCGATCAGGTCGGCGGGACGCACCCATTTGCGCGTGGCGAGCCGATGTCCCACCGGCACCAGCGCCACGATCTCGTTCTTCACCAGCAGGCGCGCCTCGAGGTTGGGATGCGTCAGCGGCATGTTCGACACCGCCAGGTCTACCTGTCCCGAGAGCAGCGCGCGCAGCATGTTGCCGGGAATCTGCGTGCGCACCACCACGCGCACCGCCGGGTGCGCGGCGCGGAAGGTGGCAATCGCGCGCGGCAGCACGGTCTGCCCCAGGTTGGGGCTGCATGTGATGCGCAGGCTGCCGGTGCGGTTGGCGGCGAGGTCCTCGGCGATCTCATTGACGCGCTCGATCCCTTCATAGACCGCATTGACTTCGCCAAGCAGGCGCCGGGCTTCCGGCGTGGGGTAGAGCCGGCCCTTGGTGCGGCGGAACAGTTCGAGGCCGAGCCGCTGTTCGGTGTGCGACATCAGCCGGCTGATGGCCGGTTGTGACACATAGAGCAGCTTGGAGGCGCCGCTGATCGAACCGGTCAGCATTACCGCGCGGAAGACCTCGATCTGGCGCAGGTTCATTTTCATGGCATTAACCTGATGTTAAGGCAGGCGGACATATAAGCATATGACAGTCAATGGCGCCATACCTACACTGGACTCCATCGATACACCAACATACTGATCTGGAGAGCGGGGACCACATGGCTGATATTCATCTCACCTACCTCAACGGCCGGGACATTGCGCGGCTGGAAATGACCGACGCCGAAATCATCGATGCGGTGGAGCAGGCACTGGTCGCGCAGGGCAATGGGCAGACCGTGATCGAGCCGCGCGTGCACCTGATGCCGGACCCCGCCTTCAATGGCCACTTCAACGTGCTGCGCGGCTACGTGGCGCCGTTGGGGCTCGCCGGCGTCAAGGTCGTCGGCGATTTCGTCGATAACTACAAGCTCGGCCTGCCTTCGGAGATGGCCATGCTGAACCTGTTCGATCCGCGCACCGGCATGCCGGTGGCGGTGATCGACGCCACTTTCATCACCGATGCCCGCACCGGCGCGCTGACCGCGATCGGCGCCAGGCACCTGGCACGCCGCGACAGCAAGGTGCTGGGCCATATCGGCGCGCGCGGCACCTCGTACTGGAACGTGCGTTTGCTCGACAGCCTCTATGACTTCGACGAGATCCGCGTGCATTCGCGCCGTCCGGAAAGCCGCAATGCCTTTGCCGAGCGGCTGGAGCGCGACCTCGGCAAGAAGATCGTGGTGACCGAGGACTGGGAGTCATGCGTGCGCGGCGCCGATATCGTGGTCGAGGCGTCGCGGCTGGAACGTCCGACCCCGATGCTCAAGACCGAATGGATCAAGCCCGGTGCGTTTGTCGTGCCCTACGGCACCATGAGCGCGGTCGAGCTGTCGCTGACCGACATCATGACGCGGATGGTGGTGGACGACTGGGGCCAGTGCAAGAGCGGCATGTTCGGTTCGCTACGCGCGCATGTCGAAGCGGGCAAGCTGTCGGAACAGACGCTCTACGGCGAACTGGGCGAGATCGCCGCCGGCCGCAAGCCGGGCCGCCAGAGCGACGACGAGACCAACCTGTTCTGGCACCGCGGCCTGTCGCTGAGCGATATCGCGCTGGGACACGCCATCCTGAAGAAGGCCGAGCAGCGCGGACTGGGCCAGAAGCTGGTGTACGCATGATCGCCAATGCCCGCATGTACGCGGTAACGCCGCAGGCCGAAGCGGCTTGGCGCGCGCTGCTGGCGCGCGTGTCCGGGCGCGCGGGCGTGGCATTGCCGTATGTCGAGCATCCCGCGCCCGCGCCGGTCAGCGCCTTGTGGTCGCGGCCGGATTGCGGCTGCGTGTTCATGTGCGGCTATCCGTACGCGAGCGCGCCGGTAACGCCGCAGTTGCTGGCCGCGCCGGTTCCGTCCCATCCGCGCTACGACGGAAGGCCGGTTTATTTTACGGAGTTCATCGTGCGCGCCGATGCGCCGGTGCAGTCGCTGGCGCAGACCTTCGGCGGGCGGCTGGCATGCATGTTGCCTGAGTCAAACTCGGGCTATAACGCGCCGCGCCATTACCTGATGCGGCTGGCACCGGCGGGTACGCAGGCACTGTACCGGCCCGCTGCGAGGGCCACGCCAACGCCGCGCGAGGTCGTCGATGACGTGCTTGCCGGCGATGCCGAACTGGGAGTCATCGACAGCTATGTGATGGACCTGCTGCGCCGCTATGACCCCGGCCTTGCCGCGCAACTGAAGACGCTGGCGCTGACGCCGCCTGCTCCGATTCCCGTGCTGGTCGCATCGGCCGGCGCCGATCCGCAGCAGTGCGCGCGCGTGCGTGCGGCATTGCTGGAGATACATGAGGATGCCGCGGGCGCCGCGCTGCTGGCCGCGTTGGGGCTGGCGCGCTTCGCCGCGGCGCAGCCCGCCGACTATGCCTGCTTGCCTGAGATGGCGCGTAAAGCGGACTTGGCCGGCTTTGCGCTGACGGAGCCAGCCGCCGGAGAGCGGAGCATGGGGTAAGCAACGCGTCGGACCGCGCACGGCCATCGACCATAACCAGGCTGCCAGCGCGGTGGAGGAGCCATAACCTGATCTGCCAAATTGGGGAAACCGTCATGAAATCCGCTGTGAAATCCGCTGTGAAGCCTTTCCAGAATCCTGACATCCGTCGCCTTGCCATGCATTGCGTGTTCGCCTGCGCGGCGGCCTGCGCGACATGGCTGGGCGCGGCGGCGGCGCATGCCCAGCCGCCGGCGTATCCCGCCAAGCCGGTGCGCATCGTGGTGCCGTTCGCCGCCGGTGGCCCGGCGGACGTGCTGGCCCGCGCCGTCGGCGAAGGCATCGCCAAGGCCACCGGCCAGAGCGTGCTGGTCGAGAACAAGGCCGGCGCCGCCGGCACCATCGGTGTCGACATGGTGGCCAAGGCAGCGCCGGACGGCTACACCATCGCGCTGGTGCCGGTCGGGAATATCGCGGTGAATCCCACCCTGATGCCGAACCTGCCTTACAAGCAGGCTGACCTGGCGCCGGTGGCAATGCTGGCCACCGCCGAAAACGTGCTGGTGGTCAACGCGGGCACCCCGGCCAGATCGCTGGCGGAACTGCTCAAGCTTGCCGCGCAGAAGCCCGGCGAACTGAGCTTCGCCTCGCCCGGTGCCGGCAGTCAGGCGCACCTGGCTGGCGAGCTGCTCCAGCTCGATGCCAACGTCAAGCTCAACCACGTGCCATACAAGGGCGTGAGCCCGGCCATGACCGATGTGGTCGGCGGCCAGGTGACGATGATGTTTGCCCAGATGTCGGCGGCGCTGCCCTATATCAAGGCAGGCAAGCTGCGCGCCTTGGGCGTGGCCGGCGCCAGACGCTCGACGGTGCTGCCCGATGTGCCGACGATCGCCGAGCAGGGCTTCCCGAAGTTCGAGGCGGTGTCCTGGTACGCGTTGATGGCGCCGGCGGGCACGCCGCCTGAGATCGTGCGCAAGCTCAGCCAGCACGCCGACGCGGTGCTGGCCGACGCGGCCCTGAAGGAAAAGCTGGCGACGCTGGGGATGGAGGCGGCGGGCGGCACGCCGCAGCAGCTGGCGGCGGCGATCCAGAAGGAGAGCGCACGGTGGGCAGGGGTGATCAGGCAGCGGCATATCACGATCGACTGATCGATCGCGTGACACTCGGGCGCTGACCGGAGCAAAGAAAAACGGGGAGCCGAAGCTCCCCGTTTTTCTTTGCGCCAGGAAAATCACCCCAGCAACAACGCATCATCATCCAGCTGCTCATGCCGCGTCTGCTCGAACATCTTCAGCAGGTCCGGTACATCCAGCCCCTTGCGCTTGTCGCCCGAAACATCCAGCACCACCTGCCCCTGGTGCAGCATCACCGTGCGCTGCCCGTAGTCCAGCGCCTGGCGCATGCTGTGCGTCACCATCATTGTCGTCAGCTTGCTTTCCTCGACGATGCGCGCGGTCAGTTCCAGCACGAAAGCGGCGGTCTTCGGGTCCAGCGCCGCGGTGTGCTCGTCCAGCAGCAGGATGCGCGACGGCTGCAGCGATGCCATCAGCAGGCTCACCGCCTGGCGCTGGCCGCCGGAAAGCAGGCCGATGCGGTCGGTCAGGCGGTTTTCCAGCCCGAGGTTCAGCAGCCGCAGCTTCTCGCGGAACAGCTCGCGCGAGGCGCGGTTCAGCGCCGGGCGGAAACCGCGTCTGGCGCCGCGCGCCATCGCCAGCGCCATGTTCTCCTCGATGGTCAGCGCCTCGCAGGTGCCGGCCATCGGGTCCTGGAACACGCGCGCCACCAGGTGCGCACGGTCCCATGCCGGCTGGCGGGTGACGTCGGTGTCATCGATGGTGATGCGGCCCGAGTCGACCATCTGGTCGCCGCTGATCGCGTTCAGGAAGGTCGACTTGCCGGCACCGTTGGAGCCGATCACGGCGACGAACTGGCCGCTCGGGATTTCCAGCGTGAGGCCGCGCAGCGCGCGGGTCTCGATCGGGGTGCCCGGGTTGAAGGTGAGCTTCAGGTCTTGTGCGCGCAGCATCTCAGGCACCTCCGTTCTTGCGGGCAAACAGCTTCTTGCGCGTGGCCGGCAGCACCAGCGCGATCGTCACCAGCGCGGCGGTGACCAGGTTCAGGTCCTGCGCCTTCAGGCCGATGAAGTCGCTGTTCAGCGCCAGCGCAATGAAGAAGCGGTACAGGATGGCGCCCAGCACCACGGCCAGCGTGGTCCAGATCAGGCGGCGCGCCGGCAGCACGGTTTCGCCGATGATCACCGCGGCCAGTCCGATCACGATGGTGCCGATGCCCATCGAGATATCCGAGCCGCCCTGGGTCTGCGCGAACAGCGCGCCGGCCAGTGCCACCAGCGCATTGGACAGCGCCATGCCGGCCAGCGTGGCGCGGCCGGTGGCAATGCCCTGCGCGCGGGCCATGCGCGGGTTGGCGCCGGTGGCGCGCATCGCCAGGCCCAGCTGGGAGCTGAAGAACCAGTCGAGGCCGAGCTTGGCGATCACCACCACGATGAACAGTACCAGCGGACGCAGCACGTAGTCAGGCATCCATTCCGGCTGCAGGATGGTGAACAGGGTCGGCTCGGTGATCAGCGGCACGTTGGGGCGGCCCATGATGCGCAGGTTGACCGAGTACAGCGCGATCATCATCAGGATACTGGCGAGCAGGTCCATGATCTTGAGCCGCACATTGAGCCAGCCAGTGATCCAGCCGGCCAGCGCGCCGGCGGCGATCGCGACCACGGTCGCCAGGAACGGGTCCTGGCCGGCGGCGATCAGCGTCGCGGCAACGGCGCCGCCGAGCGGGAAGCTGCCGTCAACGGTGAGGTCGGGGAAATTGAGGATGCGGAAGGAAATCAGCACCCCGAGCGCCACCAGGCTGAAGATCAGGCCGATCTCCAGGGCGCCCAGAAGGGAGAAAAGGGACATGGGGGAATCCTGTTGCGGGGGCCGGCGGCTACCCTGGCGCCGGGTTGGGACGGGCGGCACGACGGCCCGTATGGAGCCGCCCGCCGCCTCGCCCCGGTCTGCGCCTGGCGCGCCGGGTAGGCGCGCCAGGGCACCGCCGTGTTGCGACGGCGGCGGGCAGTGCGTTGATTACTTGATGACCGTCTTGGCTTCCTTGATCAGCTCCGGCGACAGCGTGGCGCCTTGCTTGGCGGCGGCGCCCGTGTTCACGAACAGCTCCAGGTTGTCGCTGGTCTGCGAAGCGATCGCACCGGGCTTCTCGCCCTTCAGGATGCGCACCACGACCTTGCCGGTCTGGTGGCCCAGGTCGCCGTAGTTGATGCCCAGCGCGGCCACCGCGCCACGCTTGACGCTGTCGGTGTCGGCCGCCACCAGCGGGATCTTCGATTCGTTGGCGACCTTGACCAGCGACTCATACGCCGACACCACGTTGTTGTCGGTGTTGGTGTAGATCACGTCGACCTTGCCGATCAGGCTCTTGGCGGCCGGGCCGATGTCCACGGTGCGCGGCGCCGCGGCTTCCTTTAGCGTCAGGCCTTCCTTGGCCAGCAGTTCCTTCAGTTCCTTGACCACCACGACCGAGTTGGCCTCGCCCGGGTTGTAGACCATGCCCACGTTCTTGGCCTTCGGCACCACGCGCTTGATCAGGGCGACCTGCTTGTCCAGCGGCAGCTTGTCCGACACGCCGGTCACGTTGGTGCCCGACGGCGACCAGCTCTTGACCAGCTGCGCGGCGACCGGATCGGTCACGCCCGAGTACACCACCGGCACCGTCTTGGTCGCGGCGACCACGGCCTGGGCCGACGGGGTGGCGATGGCAACGATGGCGTTCGGGTTGTCGCCGACGAACTTGCGGGCGATCTGCGCGGCGGTGCCGGTGTTGCCCTGGGCGCTCTGGTACTCCCACTTCAGGCTCTTGTCGGCGTCATAGCCGGCCGCCTTCAGTTCGGCGCGCACGCCGTCGCGGATCGCGTCCAGCGCGGGATGGTCGACGATCGACAGCACCTTGACGGTCTGGGCCTGCACGGCACCGCCGTACAGCAAGGCCAGTGCCACGGCGCCGCCCAGGATCGACCTGGTTGCTGCGAGACCCTTGATGGACTTCATTATCTGTTCTCCCCCGAATGCTCGGTTCTGGATGGATGCGGCCGCGGATGGATCGGTCCGCTGTCCTGGCGCACCCGCGCATGGGCGGGCGGTGCCGGTCCGGGGCGGGCGCGAGGGCTTCCTGCGGCGAGAGGGAGCGTGCGCGGACGCGTCGGATGCGACAGCGATAAGCCTGCGAGGATACCATTTCTCGCGCACGAAATGCGTAGTCATCATGCCGATTGAGGGCATCCGATGCTGTCAGGAGCCCGCAATTGGCCATCGGGGCGCATATTATTGCGCGGGATTCGTGATTTGCTTGTGGATTACCCCGATTGCGGCGATCCCATCTTCATGCAATTGCGCATCCCGGCGTCGCGGTTTTCCTCGAGCCGGATCACGTGGCGGCCCCTGGGGGATAAGCGTCAGCGGCGCAGCGCCGCGGCGCAGTCGCGCACCAGCGCCGGGCCGCGGTAGATCAGCCCGCTGTAAACCTGCACCAGCTTCGCGCCGGCGTCGATCTTGGCGCGCGCATCCGCGCCGCTGAAGATGCCGCCCACGCCGATGATCGGCACCGCGTCGCCGACCACGGCGTGCAGCGCGCGCACCACGCGCGTGGAGGCCTCGAACACCGGGCGCCCCGACAGGCCGCCGGCTTCGTCGGCATGTGGCAGGCCCTTGACCGCCTCGCGCGAGATGGTGGTGTTGGTGGCGATCACGCCGTCGATCTTGTGGCGCACCAGCGCGTCGCCGATATTGCCGATCTGGTCGGCATCGAGGTCCGGCGCGATCTTCAGCGCCAGCGGCACGTAGCGCTTGTGCTGGTCGGCCAGGCGCTGCTGCGCGTCCTTCAGCGTCGACAGCAGGCTGTCCAGCTCGCTGGCGCCTTGCAGCTGGCGCAGGTTCTTGGTGTTGGGCGACGAGATATTGACCGTCACGTAGCTGGCGTGCGGGTAGACGCGCTCCAGGCAGTACAGGTAGTCGTCGTTGGCGCGCTCGATCGGCGTATCGGCGTTCTTGCCGATATTCAGCCCCAGCACGCCGCCCTCGGCCTTCCAGCGCGACGCCTTGACGTTGGCGACAAAGGCATCGACGCCGCCGTTATTGAAGCCCATGCGGTTGATCAGCGCATCCGCCTGCGGCAAGCGGAACATGCGCGGGCGCGGGTTGCCCGGCTGCGCGCGCGGCGTGACCGTGCCCACCTCGATAAAGCCGAAGCCGAACGCGGCCAGCCCGTCGATAAAAGCGCCGTCCTTGTCCAGCCCGGCAGCCAGCCCGACCGGGTTGGGGAAGCGCACGCCCATCACGGTGCGTGGATCGTCGGCGATCTTGTTGCCGAGGCAGCCGGCCAGGCCCATGCGATGGGCGCGCAGCAGGTTGTTCAGCGTGAAATGGTGGGCGTCCTCGGCATCCATCGAGAACAGGGCGGGGCGAAACAGGGGGTAGAGCGCGTTGAGCACGGGGCAGCCGGCCGGCGGGCCGTCACAGAGTGAATTCCAGCCCGGCATTGTAGCGGCTGGGCCGCTTGCCCGGTGGCGGGCTACTCCTGCGCGGGAGGTGTGTCGGGGGCGTCGGGAGCCGCAGCGGCGGCGTCCTTTTCCTCGAAGGCGTGCCAGTGGTTGCCGGTCAGCACCTGCAGCGGCTGGAAGCGTGCCTTGTACGCCATCTTGCGGCTGTCGGCGATCCAGTAGCCCAGGTACAGGTGCGGCAGGCCGAGCGCATGAGTCTGCTGGATCTGCCACAGGATGTTGAAGGTGCCGTAGCTGGCGTTGCGCTCGAGCGGGTCGTAGAAGGTGTAGACCGACGACAGCCCGTCGTCGAGCACGTCGATCATGCTGACCATGCGCAGCCGGCCTGCCTCGGGCGACCCCGGCGGCTCGCGGAACTCCACCAGGCGCGAATTGACGCGGCTTTGCAGCAGGAACTGCTCGTACTGGTCGCGGCTGTCCTGGTCCATGCCGCCGCCGGCATGGCGCATCGACTGGTACAGCAGGTACAGCGAATAGTGCTCTTCGACGTAGGTCAGCGGCGCCACCAGCGCCTGCAGGTGCTGATGGCGGCGCCAGGCGCGGCGCTGCGAGCGGTCGGGCGTGAACTGGTCGACCAGCACCCGGCACGGCGTGCAGGCATGGCAATCGTCGCAGTATGGCCGGTAGGTGAAGATGCCGCTGCGCCGGAAACCGGCGCGCACCAGGCGCGAATAGACGTCGGCGTTGATCAGGTGCGCGGGCGTGGCGACCTGCGAGCGCGCCATGCGGCCTTCCAGGTAGCTGCAAGCGTAGGGCGCCGTGGCGTAGAACTGCAGCGCAGAGAGCGGTAGTTCCTTCAGCTTGCTCATGACTCTGGGGGCTCCAGGCGGGACGATGCGGGCGGACGGTGGGCGCGAGCGGGCGTCCTTCCCGGGGTTCAACCGGCTGGCGCGGCTGGCGTCCCGGCCCAGCACTCCAGCACCGACTTGTCGAACCGCCACGGGTTGATCGCGGGCTGCACCGCCGCCGCGCGCACATGTGCCACGAACTGCGCGCGGGGGATCGGGCTGGCGCCCAGCGAGGCCAGGTGGTCGGTCTCTTGCTGGCAGTCTATCATCGCCACGCCGTGGTTGCCGAGGAAGGCGCACAGCGCCGCCAGCGCGATCTTGGAGGCGTCGGTGCGGTGCGCGAACATCGACTCGCCGAAGAACATCCGGCCCAGCGCCACGCCGTACAAACCGCCGACACGCTCGCCGCGATACCAGGTCTCGACCGAGTGCGCCAGGCCGTTGCGATGCAGCGTGCCATAGGAGGCGATGATGTCGCTGGTGATCCAGGTGCCGTCCTGCCCGTCGCGCGGCGTGGTGGCGCAGGCGCGCATCACCGCCGCGAAATCGTCGTCGACGCGGATTTCCCAGTCCGCATCGCGCAGCACGCGGCGCAGCGTCTTGCGCAGTGTCACCGACACGCGCAATGCGTGCGGCGCCAGCACCATGCGGGGGTCGGTGCTCCACCACAGCACCGGCTGGCCGCTCGAATACCAGGGAAAAATGCCTTGCCGGTACGCCAGCAGGAGGCGTTGGGGCGACAGGTCACGGCTCGCCGCCAGCAGGCCCGGTGCGTCCGAATCGGGCCCGAGTGCCTCCTCCACCGGGGGAAACGGGTCGTGCGGCTCCAGCCAGGCGATCATGAGGGCCGTGCCGGGTGTTGCGCGCGCCGGCCGGGCGCTCAGGGCGTGACCGTGGCCCGGCTGGTCAGCGGGCGCATGGGCTTGTCGATATCCAGGCTATGCAGCCGGAAGCTGCCGTCCTGCAGCCGGCCGGCGGCGCGGTCGGCAAAGAAGCAGCGCAGCGTGTGGATCACGGTCGGGAACGCCAGTTCGTCCCACGGCACGTCGGCTTCTTCCACCAGCTTGACCTCCAGGCTTTCCTCGCCCGGCGCGATGTCCAGGTCGTCCAGCGTGGCCAGGTAGAACAGGTGCACCTGGTGGACATGCGGCACATTGAGGATCGAGAACAGCTCGCCCACCTGCACGCGCGCGCCGGCTTCTTCCAGCGTCTCGCGCGCGGCGGCCTGCGCGGTGGTCTCGCCGATTTCCATGAAGCCGGCGGGCAGGGTCCAGAAGCCGTAGCGCGGCTCGATCGCGCGCTTGCAAATCAGGATCTTGTCTTCCCAGACCGGAATCGTTCCCACGACATTGCGCGGGTTGACGTAGTGGATGGTGCCGCAGCTGTCGCAGACACTGCGCGGGCGGTTGTCGCCGTCAGGCACACGCAACACGACCGCATGGCCACAGTTCGAGCAGAATTTCATGAGGGGCGTCCGGGAGGAATGGCGAAAGTGTATCACCCTCGCGGAGGGCGCCGGGGCGGGCCGGCAGGGTAGTGCGATGCGGTCGGTTGCATGCCGCACTGATTGTGCCCTCGGCGTTTGCGCGGAGTCTGCACAGAGTCTGCACGAAGCGGCGCAGCCAAAACAAAAAACCCGCCAGAGGCGGGTTTGTCTGTCGGACGGATCGGATGACTTGCAGTGTCCAACCGCATCATCAGGCGGTTGGTTGCGGGGGCAGGATTTGAACCTGCGACCTTCGGGTTATGAGCCCGACGAGCTGCCAGACTGCTCCACCCCGCGTCCGTCGAAGAAGAGATTATAGGGCACTTGGTTGCGCATTGCAACACTTGGCTGCAGGTATTGCCAGCGGCGGCTAAAACCCGCATGCCATAACGATTAGATCGCCGCGGGCGTGAACAGGTTCAGCCCGCGCCCGGACTATCGCTTGTGCGCTGCCACAGCGTGGCGGCAAACTCGAAGCTGTCGCGCTGCTGCAGGTCGTCGCGCTGCCAGATCACGCGGTCGCGGCGCACGGTCAGCATCCAGGTGGTGGTCGCCAGCGGCTGCGGATGGGCGAAGGCGCGCGGCGTCATCACGGCGCCGCACAGGCCGTGGAGCGGGTCGCGTACCGAGGTGTAGCGGATCATGCCGAGGCCGGCTTCGCGCGCGACGCGGCCGAAGGCCTGGCAGGGCTCGTGCTGGTCGGGGTCGGTCCAGGCGTCGCGGTCGCGGTCGAAGGGCGGGGCGTCGAGCGCCACGCCGTCGGTGGCGATGCGCACTTCGAACAGTGTCTGCGCGCGGGCGTCGATGCGCGGCAGCGCCGGGCTGTCGTTAAGGAAGCGCCAGCGCCAGTAGCCCAGTTCCGCGCAGGCGGTGCGGATCTCTGCGGCGCCGTAGAACACGCCGGGATCCTGGGCGGCGCGGAAGCGCGAACCCCACGGAGACGGGGGATAGCGAAAGGGGGTGAACAGCAGGTAGTGCAGGTGGCGTGCCTCGATCGGCACGGCGGGCTTGCCGGCATCGAGCACGGCTTCCAGCACAGCCTGTTCCTCGAGGCTGTCGACCAGCGGCATGGTGGAGACAACGTGCTGGGCTTCCACCGCCCGCCACAGCGTGAGCGCGAACTGCCGGCGCTCAGATGCGACCGCGGGTGGCGTCCAGGTAGTGAACGACACGGACCAGACCTTCCGTTGTGCGGATCATTTCGATGGGCTTGCCGCCCAGTGCCAGGTTTTCATGCGTCAGCCACAGCCGCGCCTGGTCGCCATGGCCGAGGATTGCGTCCAGCGAGCGGAACAGGCGTACAAAGAGGACGCCGAATTCCCACTCCTTGCGGTGTGCATCGAGTACATAGCCGCCGGATGCCATGCGCGATACCGACGCCGTGCTGATGCCCAGCACGCTTGCCACCACGGCCTGGCTGATGCCAAGGAAGCCGGCGGCGCGCATTACCGCCTTGGTCAGCGTAGTGCCGGGGTCGGGGCCGCCGGCGGGGTCTGTTTCCGGGATCCGCCTGGATTGCATCGCCTTGCTCCTGTTTCTTCAGAAATATTATAGGCGAACGATTTCAGAAGGGAAGGGTTTGACGCAAAAGGGTCCGGCCCGCCGGATGCTGGCGGGCCGGTATCGGTTAGACCGGTGTGCAGGCTAATAGGTCTCGATATGCAGCCGGCCCTCGGCTTTCATGGTGGCTTCCAGTTCCGCCCAGCTGCGGCCGGCGCCGGCGCAGACCGCGTCGAAGGCGGCGAGCACCCCTTCCTCCATTCCTTTCAGCCCACAGATGTAGACGTGGCCGTTGGGGTCCGCGAGCAGGGCCGCCACGGCATCGGCGGCCTCGCGGATAGCATCCTGAACATAGCGGCGCGGAGCATCGGGATCGCGCGAAAAGGCGAAATGGATGTCGAGGAAATCCTTGGGCAGCTTGAGCAGCGGGCCGAAGTAGGGCAGTTCGTTGGCATTGCGCGCACCGAAGAACAGCATCCGGCGCCCGTTGAAGTGCGCCAGGTTGCGGCGCATGCGCTCGGTCATGGCGCGCATGGGGGCGGAGCCGGTGCCGGTGCAGATCATCATCACGCTGGCTTCGGCGTGGTTGGGCATCAGGAAGGTGGTGCCGAACGGGCCCACCACCTGCACGGTGTCGCCCTTGGCCAGGTCGCACAGGTAGCTGGAGGCCACGCCTCGCACCGGCTGGCCGTCATGGTCCTGGTCGACCCGCTTCACCGTCAGCGCAAGGTTGTTGTAGCCGGGGCGCTCGCCGTCGCGCGGGCTGGCCACCGAGTACATGCGGATGTAGTGCGGCTTGCCGGCGGCGTCGGTGCCCGGCGGCACGATGCCGATCGCCTGGCCTTCCAGGATCGGGAAGAAATGGGTGCCGAAGTCCAGCACGATATGGTGGATATCGCTGGATGCGTCGTCGGCGGTGAGCCGGTAGTTGCCGGCCACCGTCGCGGCGACCGGCGCTCGCACGCCGTGCAGGTTCACGTACGGGTGCGCCGCAGACCATGGCGCGCGCTGCGAGGTGTGGCGGCTGGTCTCGACCGCCTGGATGCCGACGTCAGGCGCGGCCGAAGCCGGCGCCGCGGCGACGGAATTTTCGACCGCGCTGTCCAGTTCCGGCAACGGCACCTCGGCCGGCAATTCGTCCCACAGCAGTTGCGCCTCGATGGTATAGGCGTCGCCGCGCAGCATGGTGCGCCAGTTGTCGATGGCGCCGGTCGGGCACGGCGACAGGCAGGCATTGCAGCCGTTGCAGACTTCGGCCCTGACCACGTAGTTGCGGTCATCGTGGGTGATGGCGTCGATCGGACAGGTGTCTTCGCAGGTGTTGCAACGAATGCAGATTTCCGGGTCGATCAGGTGCTGCTTGATGATGTCGGGGGCGCCCATCGCTATT
The DNA here is from genome assembly GCF_038900635.1 of Cupriavidus oxalaticus. GTDB lineage: Bacteria > Pseudomonadota > Gammaproteobacteria > Burkholderiales > Burkholderiaceae > Cupriavidus > Cupriavidus oxalaticus_B. The sequence goes on from NZ_JAYMRX010000003.1 coordinate 276,700, forward strand.
CTCGGGTTTGACCGGTTTGCCCGGTATCTCCTTGCCGGTTTTTTGCCTGGCTCAGTTGAAACGCACGTACTCGAAATCCATCGGCTGGCGGTTGATGCCCACCGCCGGCGGCGCGATCCAGTTGGCGTACTTGCCGGGCTCGACCACGCGGCCCATCAGGCTGGCGACAAAGGCGCGGTCCTCGTCCGTGGCGAGCCACTTGCGCTCGTTGGCCTTCCACTCGGCCTCGGAAATCAGCTCGCCCTGCGGCGACACATGCACGTTGGCGAGCGTGCCGATCTTGCGGTTGAAGGCCTTGTGCGGCACGGTCAGGCGGAAGGGGATGCCGGCTTTCTCGATCACCTTGTTCCAGCGCGCCACGCCGCCCAAGCTGTCCTTGATGTAGTCGTCGCGCAGCACTTCATTGAGCGCATTAAGCATCGGCACCTCGCGCTCGCCGAGATGGCCGTCGCGCACTTCCAGCACGCGGTAGACATCGCCCTTGAGCACATGGTCGTCGGCGCGCTTGCCTTCCTCGAAGCGGCCCTTCAGGCCGGCGCTGTAGAAGGTGGCCGCGTTGGACGACTGGTCCGCGCCAAACAGGTCGATGGTCACGCTGTAGTGGAAGTTCAGGTAGCGCTGGATCGTTTCCAGGTCGATCACGCCGGCGGCGCGCACCTGTTCCGGATCTTCGATGCCGCGTTCGCGCATGACCTCGCAGGTGCGCTGGATCACGCGCGACACGCCCGACTCGCCGACGAACATATGATGCGCTTCCTCGGTCAGCATGAAGCGCGTGGTGCGCGCGAGCGGATCGAAGCCCGACTCGGCCAGCGCGCACAGCTGGAACTTGCCGTCGCGGTCGGTGAAGTAGGTGAACATGAAGAACGACAGCCAGTCCGGCGTGCGCTCGTTGAACGCGCCCAGGATGCGCGGATTGTCCTGGTCGCCGGAGCGGCGATCCAGCAGTGCCTCGGCTTCTTCGCGGCCGTCGCGGCCGAAGTAGCGGTGCAGCAGGTAGACCATGGCCCACAGGTGGCGGCCTTCCTCGACGTTGACCTGGAACAGGTTGCGCAGGTCATACAGGCTGGGCGCGGTCAGGCCCAAATGCCGTTGCTGCTCGACCGATGCCGGCTCGGTGTCGCCCTGGGTAACGATGATCCGGCGCAGGTTGGCGCGGTGCTCGCCGGGCACGTCCTGCCATGCGGCTTCGCCCTTGTGTTCGCCGAAATGGATCTTGCGCTCGGGGTCGGCCGGCTGCAGGAAGATTCCCCAGCGGTAGTCGGGCATCTTGACGTGCTCGAAGTGCGCCCAGCCCGACGGGTCCACCGACACTGCGGTGCGCAGATACACGTCGAAGTTGTGCGAGCCATCCGGTCCCATGTCGCGCCACCAGTCGAGAAAGGCCGGCTGCCAGTGCTCGAGCGCGCGTTGCAGCGCGCGGTCGTCGGACAGGTTGACGTTGTTGGGGATCTTCTGGCTGTAGTCGATGCTCACGGTGTCTCCTCGTTGTACTTGCCTGGCGCCGGGCAGGGCGTCACACCCGGTCCCAGTCGAAACGCGCCTTGTTGCCGGTGCCGAACACCTTCAGCGCGCCGTTCTCGCCGACGGCGTTGGGCCGCTGGAAGATCCAGTTCTGCCATGCGGTCAGGCGGCCGAAGATGCGCGTTGCCATGTTCTCGGCACCGCCGAAGCGCAGGTTCGCTTCCATGCCTGTGAGTGCGTCGGGCGAGAGGCTGGCGCGCTCCTCCAGCGCGATGCGGATTTCGTCTTCCCAGTCGATATCGTCGGGCGCTGCGGTGATCAGCCCGAGCGAGTCGGCGCTGAGCGCGTCGAGCGGGGCGCCGATGTGTTCGCGCACCGCGGCCAGCGCGGCCTCGTCGCCATAGAAGCGCGCGGCCAGCCGGTCTTGCCCGTTCGGCATCGGGTAGCGGCCGAAGTTGACCGCCGACACGGCGATGCGCGGCGCGTCGTCGGGTGCGTCGGGCAGGTGCAGCATGTAGCTGCGGTCGGCCGCCAGCGCCAGTTCCAGCAGCGTGCCGGCAAAGCACGAATCCTGCTCGATCAGCGCGATCAGGCTGCGCGACGACACGTCCAGCCGCGCCAGCGTGCGGCGCAGCATGCCGATGGTCTCGCGCACGAACCAGTGGCCGGCATTGGCTTCCAGCAGCGCATCGGCCGCCAGCACCTGAGCGGGGTCGCCATCGGTCTTGAGCACCCAGATGCCGATGTCGAGGTGGTTGGTGCGCAGCGTCAGGATGGCATCGTCGAGCTCGCGCGCCATCTTGAGCGGCCACCATTGCGCGCCGGCCGCGACCACGCCGGCGAGATCGGCGGGCTGGTGCTTGTCGGGACCGAATACTGTGAGCGTGGCCTTGCGTGCCGCGGGATCGATGTGCACGCGCACGGTCTCGTAGCGGTAGCCGTCGCGCTCGACCGTGCGCGACAGCGGCGTCAGCGTGATGCCGTGGTGGCCCTGCGGCCGGTCGCTGGCGGCGGCCAGCGCCGCGGCGCGCTCGGCCACATATTCGGCGAAGCGCGCCGGCTTGACCACTTCATCGACCAGTTTCCAGTCCTTGGCGCGCTGGCCGCGCACGCCCTCGGTGGTGGTGCAGAAGATATCGGCATGGTCGCGCCGGACCTTGCGCTTGTCGGTCACCCGGGTCAGCCCGCCAGTGCCGGGCAGCACGCCCAGCAGCGGCACTTCGGGCAGGCTGACCGCGGAGGAACGGTCGTCGACCAGCACGATCTCGTCGCAGGCGAGCGCCAGCTCATAGCCTCCGCCAGCGGTGGTGCCATTGCAGGCGGCGATGAATTTCAGCCCGGAATGCTCGCTGGCATCCTCGATGGCGTTGCGGGTCTCGTTGGTGAACTTGCAGAAGTTGACCTTCCACGCGTGTGACGACTGGCCCAGCATGAAGATATTGGCGCCGGAGCAGAAGATCCGGTCGCGCGCGCTGGTCAGCACCACGGTGCGCACCTCGGGATGCTCGAAGCGGATGCGCTGCAGCGCGTCGTGCAGTTCGATATCGACGCCGAGGTCGTATGAATTCAGCTTGAGCGCATAGCCGGGGCGCAGGCCGGCTTCCTCGTCGACATCCATTGCCAGCGTGGCGACGGGGCCGTTGAAGCTGAGCTTCCAGTGGCGGTACTGGTCTGGATGGCGCTCGAACGTGACGGGAACGGGGGCTTCTGCCTGGGCGGCAGGCTGAAGTGGGGCGGTTGCCGGCGCGGACATGGCTGTCTCCTTGATGCACTATAGTGCCTTGCGGCTTTTGATGAAATATAGTGCAGAGGAGCGCGTGGCGCAATGCCTGATTGCCCCGCACGCGGAATGCGGCGGGGTGGACAGGGATGAAACGGATCAGGCGCCGGCGGCCTGCAGTTGTGCGCGCAGCTGTTGCAGCGAGGTCGCGGCATCCAGGCCGCTGGTGTCGATCGAGATATCGGCGCGCGCGTACAGCGGCGTGCGCGCCTGCAGGATGCGGCGCAGGTCGGCCATGGCCTCGCGGTTGCCTTCCATCGGGCGCATGTCGCCCTGCGCCACCACCCGCGCCATGTGCTCTTCCGGCGAGGTACGTACCCAGATGGTGTAGCACTGCGCCAGCAGCAGGTTGAAAGTGCCCGGCTCGGACACCAGGCTGCCCGGCGTGGCCAGCACCATGCGCTCGTTCTCGCGCAGCGTGCGTTCCAGCGCACGCATCTCGTAGCGGCGGTAGGCGGCCTGGCCGTACAGCGAATGGATTTCTGACAGGCTGGCGCCGGCTTCCTGCTCGATCACGGTGTTCAGCTCGACGAAGGGCACGTCGCGCGCGGCCGCCAGCGCGCGGCCCAGCGTGGACTTGCCGGCGCCGCGCAGGCCGATCAGCGCGATGCGGCGGTGGCGCGCGTCACCGGATTCTTCAGGCGCCAGCGCATGGCGGCAGGCTTCGCGCACGCGCGCGAGGTCCGAGGCCGGCAGCTGCGCCAGCCATTGCACCATCTGTGCGAACTCCGTCGCCTGCTGGCCGTTGAGGCCGTCCACCTCGGCCAGCACCACCGGCAGCGGCACGTCGAGCGCGCCGGCCACCTGGCGCAGCAGCAGCACCGAGGCATTGCCGGTGCCGGTTTCGAGGTTGGCGAGGTAGCGCTCGGACACGCCGGCACCGCGCGCCAGGTCCTTGCGCGACATGCCGCGCGAGGCGCGCAGCGAGCGGATGCGGTCGCCCAGTTGCGTCAGGTAGGGGTCGCGCTCGCCGTTGGCGGCCGGCATGGACGCTTCGCGCGCGGGGCGGGCGTCGGAATCGATGGCAGGCAGCGGGGCTGGGTCGCGGCGCATGGTGTCGAGGGTCATGTTGGCCGGGCGGCGCCTGGGCCGCCTGGCAAAAAAGCAAGGGCGCATTATACGAGCAGCGTTGCCGCGTCCTGTGGTGCTTCGGGCTCATCGCTCGGCGGCCGCGCATGAAGCGCTGTCTTATAGTGCATCCCCTTGCTTGCATAATAGTTGATATGAAATAAAATGCATCGCAAAGCGGATGCCGGCACGCAACGTGATCCGGACATCGCGATAACAGACTGGCCTGGCGCCTGGCGCGCAGCTACCGGTTCCGGCGGCGTGCGGCAGGCGACACCAAGGAGTGAGACATGACGCCCCCCAACACTGCCGCGACCGCCGCCGGCATCGTCGCGGTACTGCCGCCGCGCTACAACGCCGCCGAAGACCTGCTTTCGCGCAACCTCGAGGCAGGACGGGGCGACAAGGTCGCCTATGTCGACGACGCCACTTCGCTGACCTACGCCGGACTCGATGCCCGCGCCCGCCGCTTTGCCGGCGCGCTGCGCGATGCGGGGTTCCGGCAGGAAGAGCGGCTGCTGCTGTGCGCCCTCGATACCGTCGACTTCCCCACGGTGTTCCTCGGCTGCCTGCTGGTCGGGGTGGTGCCGGTAGCGGTCAATACGCTGCTGACCGCGGACGACTACGCGTACATGCTGGCGCACAGCGGCGCCCGCGCGGTAGTGGTATCCACGCCGCTGTTGCCGGTGATGCAGGCAGCGATCGACAAGAGCGGTCTGTCCCCGACGGTGATTCAGGCCGCTCCGCACGGCGATGCGGCGCCGGCATGCAGCGTGGGCGCGATGCTGGCTCGCACCCGCTCGCCGGCACCGGTCGTGCGCACTGGCCCCGATGACATGGCGTTCTGGCTCTATTCGTCGGGCTCGACCGGTCGCCCCAAGGGCACGGTGCACACCCACGGCAACCTGTTCCATACCGCGGACCTCTATGCCCGCCAGGTGCTCGGCATCCGCGAGGACGATGTCGTGTTCTCGGCCGCCAAGCTGTTTTTCGCCTACGGGCTGGGCAATGCGCTGACCTTCCCGATGTCGGTGGGCGCGACTACCGTGCTGATGGCCGAACGGCCCACGCCGACGGCAGTGTTCCGCCGCTTGCGCGAGCAGAAGCCGACAGTTTTCTGTGGCGTGCCGACACTGTTCGCGGGCATGCTCGCCGCGCCCGACCTGCCCGCGCGCGACGAGGTGGCGCTGCGCGTGTGCACCTCCGCCGGCGAGGCATTGCCGCGCGATATCGGCGAGCGTTTCCTGGCGCATTTCGGCTGTGACATCCTGGATGGCATCGGCTCCACCGAAATGCTGCATATCTTCCTGTCGAACCGGCCCGGCGAGGTGCGCTATGGCACCACGGGCATGGCCGTCCCGGGCTACGAACTGAAGCTGCTGGACGAGCGCGGCGAACCGTGCGCGCCTGGCGAGATCGGCGACCTCTTCATCAAGGGGCCGAGCGCGGCGCTGATGTACTGGTGCAATCGCGACAAGACCCGCGACACCTTCGTCGGTGCATGGACGCGCAGCGGCGACAAGTACCTGCGCGATGCCGACGGCTACTACACCTATGCAGGGCGCAGCGACGACATGCTCAAGGTCGGCGGCATCTACGTCTCGCCGTTCGAGGTCGAAGCCGCGCTGGCGCTGCACCCGGCCGTGGTGGAAGCCGCGGTGATCGGCGTGGCCGATGCCGACGAACTGGTCAAGCCCAAGGCCTTCGTCGTGCTGCGGCCGGGCCAGCAATGGCATGACGGCATGGCCGCGGAGCTGCAGGCATTCATCAAATCACGGCTGGCGCCGTACAAGTACCCGCGCCAGATCGAATGCGTGCCGGAACTGCCCAAGACCGCCACCGGCAAGATCCAGCGCTTCCGGCTGCGCCAGCGCGAGGAAGCCGCGCGCCAGTCCCAGACAACTCCTTCCTGAAGCGATGCCAGACGACAAGATGCCGATGCCGACCAGCCTGGTGGAAATCCCCTTCGACCAGCGTCGTATCCAGATCGAATACCAGTGGCTGCGCCCCGAGCGCACGCAGCGCCCGCTGGTGGTGTTCCTGCACGAAGGCCTGGGCTCGGTCAGCATGTGGCGAGACTTTCCGCGCAATTTCTGCGAGGCCGGCGACTATCGCGGGCTGGTGTTCTCACGCTACGGCTACGGCCGTTCCACGCCGCGCCCGCATGCCGAGAAATGGCGCCCCGATTTCATGCACCGCCAGGCGCGCGAGGCGCTGCCGGCATTGTTCGACGCGCTCGACATCGGCCCCGGCCGCACGCATGGCGTGCCCTGGTTGCTGGGCCACAGCGATGGCGGCTCGATTGCGCTGATCTACGCCGCCAGCTTTCCGCAGGCGCTGGCCGGCATCACCGTGCTGGCCCCGCATATCGTGGTGGAGGACCTGTCGGTCAGCAGCATCGCCGCCACGCGTCAGGTCTACCTCGACACCGACCTGCGCCAGCGGCTGGGGCGTCATCACGACGACGTCGATTCCGCTTTCTGGGGCTGGAACGATATCTGGCTCGACCCCGCCTTTCGCCAGTGGGACCTGCGTCCTTTGCTGTCCGGTCTGAAGGGTCCGGTGCTGGCGGTGCAGGGCGAAGACGACGAGTACGGCACCATGGCGCAGATCGAGGGTATCCATCGATATGCCCCACAAACCACCTTGCTTAAACTCGCGCGATGCGGGCATTCGCCACACCGCGACCAGCCTGAGGCGTTGACGCAGGCCGCGGTTCGGCATATAAACACATATACTTCATACCTAAAATAATTGGGCTTCCCGCCCGCTCCGCAGGGTCCGCGGCGCACCATGCGCCGTCGCAGGCCACGGCAGCGGCAGGGGGACCGGCAACGGTCCGGTAAGCCGCCGGCTTGACCACCAGGAGACAACATGCGTCGCATCACCCCGCGCAGGCTCGCGCCTGCCTGCCTTGCCGTCGCCACCGTGTTTGCCATGGCCGGCGCCTTCGCCCAGACCGCACAGCCGGCGCCGGCTGCGCCGGGCGGCAAGATCAAGGTCGGCTTCATGCTGCCGTACACCGGCACCTATGCGGCGCTCGGCACCGCCATCGAGAACGGCTTCCGCATGTATGTGCAGCAGCAGGGCGGCAAGCTCGGCGGCCGCGAGATCGAGTACTTCAAGGTCGACGATGAATCCGACCCCGCCAAGGCCCCTGAAAACGCCACCAAGCTGGTCAAGCGCGACCAGGTCGACGTGGTGGTTGGCACGGTGCATTCGGGCGTGCAGATGGGCATCGTCAAGGTCGCCAAGGAAAACAACACGCTGCTGATCATCCCCAACGCCGGCGTCGATGAAGCCACCGGTCCGCTGTGCGGCCCGAACATCTTCCGCACGTCGTTCTCGAACTGGCAGCCGGGCTATGCGATGGGCCAGGTGCTGGCCGAGCGCGGACTCAAGAAGGTGGTGACGCTGACGTGGAAGTACGCCGCCGGCGAGCAGTCGGTCAAGGGCTTCAAGGAGGCCTTCGAGGCCAAGGGCGGCAAGGTGGTCAAGGAACTGAGCCTGCCGTTCCCCAATGTCGAATTCCAGGCGCTGATCACCGAGGTGGCTTCGCTCAAGCCGGATGCCGTGTTCGTGTTTTTTGCCGGCGGCGGCGCGGTCAAGTTCGTCAAGGACTGGGCCGGCGCTGGACTGAAGGACAAGATCCCGCTGTACGGCTCGGGCTTCCTGACCGACGGCACGCTGGAAGCGCAGGGCAATGCCGCGCAGGGGCTGGAGACCACGCTGCACTATGCCGACGGCCTGTCCAATGCGCGCGACAAGAACTTCCGGCTCGACTACGCCAAGACCTTCAAGCTGCAGCCCGATGTCTATGCGGTGCAGGGCTACGACGCGGCACAGCTGCTCGCGGCCGGCGCCAGTGCGGTCAAGGGCGACATGACGCGCAAAGCCGACCTGTACAAGGCCATGGGCGCCGCCAGGATCGACAGCCCGCGCGGTGCCTTTACGCTGTCGAAGGCGCACAACCCGGTGCAGGATTTCTATCTGCGCAAGGTGGACGGGCGCGAGAACAAGGTCAGCTCGGTGGCGGTCAAGGCGCTGGCTGATCCAGCGCGTGGGTGCAGGCTGTAAGGGCTTCAACACCTGCGGGTTGGCTCCCCTCTCCCGCTTGCGGGAGAGGGGCTGGGGGTGAGGGCGGGCGGGTCAAAGGCTGAGCCCGCAGGTTCAAGACCATTGGCCCCGCTTGGTGTGGCTCCTGGCCAAACCACCCCTCACCCCAACCCTCTCCCCCTGCGGGGAGAGGGAGAACACCTTGCTCAAACAAGTTCGGGCGGCTTTGGCGCACCCAAGACCGTCCTCCTGTCGTAGTCTGCAGAAGTGCCCGCATGGACATCGTCTCCTTCCTCATCCAGTGCCTGAACAGCGTGCAGTACGGCCTGCTGCTGTTCCTGGTCGCCAGCGGCCTGACGCTGATCTTCGGCATCATGGGCGTGATCAACCTGGCGCACGGCAGCTTCTACATGCTGGGCGCGTACCTTGCCTTCACGCTCGCCGGGCTGACCGGCAACCTGTTCATCGCCATCCCGCTCGGCATCGTGCTGGCGGTGGTGTTCGGCTACGTGCTCGAGTGGGCCTTCTTCAGCTACCTGTACGAGCGCGACCACCTGCAGCAGGTGCTGATGACCTACGGGCTGATCCTGGTGTTCGAAGAGCTGCGCAGCATCCTGGTCGGCGACGATGTGCATGGCGTGCAGGTGCCGGCGCTGCTCGACGGCGCGCTGCCGATCGGCAACGACATGACCTACCCGGTGTACCGGCTGTTTATCTCGGCGGTGTGCCTGGCGGTGGCCGTGGCCATGTACTACGTGATCCGGCGCACGCGGCTGGGCATGATGATCCGCGCGGGCGCGACCAACCGCGAGATGGTGCAGTCGCTCGGCATCAACATCACCGTGCTGTACCGCTTCGTGTTTGCGCTGGGTGTGGCGCTGGCGGTGCTGGCGGGGATGATCTCGGCGCCGGTGTCGTCGGTGTATCCGGGCATGGGCGGGCAGGTGCTGATCGTGTGCTTCGTGGTGGTGGTGATCGGCGGTATCGGCTCGGTCAAGGGCGCGCTGGTGGCATCGCTGCTGCTGGGCTTCGTCGATACCTTTGGCAAGGTGTTCTGGCAGGAGGCGGCCGGCGTGCTGATCTACCTGCTGATGGCGGTGATCCTGCTGTGGAAGCCGCAGGGGCTGTTCAAGGCGGGATGACATGAATCCGACGACATTGCCGGCGCGCCGGCATTCCCGCGGCAATGCCGCACTGCTTGCCGCGCTGGGCTGGCTGGTGGCCTTTTCCGTGCTCGCCGTGCTGCCGCTGCTGCTGACCGCGGACAGCCACAAGTTCTATATCGAGCTGCTCAGCAAGGTGATGATCATGGCGATCTTCGCGCTGTCGCTGCAGCTGCTGATCGGCTATACGGGGCTGGTGAGCCTGGGGCATGCCGCGTACTTCGCCATGGCGGCCTACGCCACCGCGATGCTCGCGCCGCAGTCCGGCCCGGGCAACGGCTGGCTGCTGCTGGCCGGCGCGCTGGCCGCCTCCGCAATTCTGGCGCTGGCGGTGGGCGCGCTGGTGCTGCGCACGCGCGGCGTGTATTTCATCATGGTCACGCTGGCCTTCGCGCAGATGGTGTACTTCGTCTTCCATGACACCAAGGTCGCCGGCGGCAGCGACGGCACCTATATCTATTTCCGCCCGGAATTCCCGGTGCCGGGCGAGCAGTTGCTGACCGTCACCGACCCCACGCACTTCTACTGGCTGGTCTGGACGGGCCTGGTGGCCACGGTCGCACTGCTGGCGCTGGTGCTGCGCTCGCGCTTCGGTCATGCGCTGGTGGGCATCCGCCATAACGAGCAGCGCATGCGCGCCGCCGGCTATGCCACCTATCGCTACCAGCTTGGCGCCTTTGTCGCAGGCGGGGTGCTGGCGGGGCTGGCGGGCTTCCTCTATGCCATCCAGTTCGGCTTCGTCAATCCGGAGATCGCGTCGTGGCACCAGTCGGGCAACGCCATGCTGATGGTGATCCTGGGCGGCGTCGGCAGCCTGGCCGGGGCGGTGCTGGGGGCGTTTTCGTTCGTGCTGCTTGCCGAATGGTTCAGCACGCTGACCAAGCACTGGCAGCTGGTGATGGGCGGCTTCATCATCGTTGCCGTCGCGCTGCTGCCGCGCGGGCTGGTGAGCCTGCCCGCGGTGCTGCGGCACGGGCGCCGCGGCAAGACCGGGCGCCACAACGGCGGGCACGGGACCGAGGCCAGTGAGACCGCTAAGGCCGGTAAGGCCGCTGACGGCAACGCGCGCAATACGGAGGCCGCATGACTACCCCGGTACTGCAGGCGCAGCAGCTTACGCGCCGCTTTGGCGGCCTCACCGCCGTGGCCGGCGTGGACCTGTCGCTGGCGCTGCACGAGATCCATGCCGTGATCGGCACCAACGGCGCGGGCAAGTCCACGCTGATCAACATGCTGTCGTGCGAGCTGCCGCCCACCTCCGGGCGCCTGTTCCTGAAGGGCGAGGAGGTGACCGGCTGGTCGCAGCCGCGGCTGGCGCGGCACGGCGTGGGACGCAGCTACCAGCGCAACAACATCTTCTTGCCGCTGACCGTGCGCGAGAACTGCCGGCTGGCGGCGCAGTCGCGCGCGCAGCGGGCCTGGCGCCTGTGGGAAAGCGCGCAGGGCTGCCGCACCAGCGCCACGCTGGCCGACGAGGCCATGGAGCGCGCTGGCCTGGCGCCGCTGGCGGACCGGCTCGCCAGCGACCTGGCGCATGGCCAGAAGCGCCAGCTCGAGGTGGCGATGTGCCTGGCCACGCAGCCGGTGGCGCTGCTGCTTGATGAGCCGCTCGCCGGCATGGGCGCCGAGGAATCGACGCGCATGCTGGGGCTGCTGCGCGGCTTGCGCGAGGGCCATGCCATCCTGCTGGTCGAACATGACATGGACGCGGTGTTCTCGGTTGCCGACCGCATCACCGTGATGGTCAACGGCGCGGTGATCGCCACCGGCACGCCCGAGGCGATCCGGGCCAACCGCGAAGTCCAGCTCGCCTACCTGGGCGAGGAAGAAAGCGAGGCCGCATGAGTACGCCCATCAGCACCCCGATGATCGAAGCCACCGGCATCAATGCCTGGTATGGTTCGAGCCATGTTCTGCGCGGGATCGATTTCACCGTCGGCGTGGGCGAGACCGTGGGCCTGCTGGGGCGCAACGGCATGGGCAAGAGCACGCTGTTGCGTACGCTGCTGGGCCATGTGCGCCAGCGCCAGGGGCAGATCCGCGTGGCCGGCCGCGATATGTCGCGAGCGCAGCCATTCGAGGTGGCGCGCCTGGGTGTCGCCTACGTGCCCGAAGGGCGGGGCATCTTCCCCAGCCTGTCGGTGCGTGAAAACCTGCTGATGGCCGCCCGCAAGGGCTGCAACGGCCGCAACGACTGGGACGAGGCGCGCGTGCTAGACCTGTTCCCGCGCCTGAAGGAGCGCCTGACGCATGGCGGCCAGCAACTGTCCGGCGGCGAGCAGCAGATGCTGTCGATCGGCCGCGCGCTGATGACCAATCCTGACTGCCTGGTGCTGGACGAAGCCACCGAAGGGCTGGCCCCGCGCATCGTGCGCGAAATCTGGGAAGTCATTGCCACGGTGCGCGCCACCGGGATCGCTTCGGTGGTGGTAGACCGGAACTTCCGCTCGGTGCTGGCGCACGCCGACCGCGCCGTGGTGCTGGAAAAAGGCCGGGTGGTGCTGGCCGGCCCCGCGGCCGACCTGGCCGGCAAGCCGGAGGCGCTGGATCGTTACCTCGGCGTCTGACCCTCTTCGGGTGCCCTATTGGGCGCAAATGTTGCCATGCCACAACGGCCCTTGCGGGCGCAAGGACACGCTGTTTTGCTTACCCGGGCCTTGACCACTGGCCACTTCCCTCCCATGCTTGCTGAGCCACGAAAACGGCATCCGAATCATCCGGAGTGGTCGTTGGCGGGCAGTTCATCTAGAATTGCGCGGGTTTGTGCAATGCAATAGAACGCAAAAAGCGCCGGAAAACGGTCGCAGCAGTCGGCATCCTCGCGACCGGGTGGCGACTGCCAGAGCCAACAAAACTGCCGGCGAGCCGGCCGGGCAGACCCAATCTCATGACTACCCAGTCCACAACCAGCCATTATTTCGTCGAGAGTCCCAGCACGCGTGCCCTGGTACTCGGTGCGGTCGGTGTCGTCTTCGGCGACATCGGCACCAGCCCGCTGTACGCGCTCAAGGAGTGCTTCAGCAAGGAACATGGCATCGCCTTCAGCACCGACGCCGTGCTTGGCGTCATCTCGATGCTGTTCTGGGCCATGATCATCGTGGTCTCGATCAAGTACGTGGTGTTCGTGATGCGTGCCGACAACGACGGCGAAGGCGGGGTGCTGGCGCTGATGGCGCTGGTGCTGCGCACCGTGGCGCAGCGCTCGGCCAAGGCCAAGATCCTGATGATGCTGGGCATCTTCGGCGCCTGCATGTTCTATGGCGATGCGGTCATCACGCCGGCGATCTCGGTGCTGTCGGCGGTGGAAGGGCTGGAGATCGCCGCGCCGCAGCTGTCGCAGTTCGTGATACCGATCACGCTGGTGATCCTGGCCGCGCTGTTCCTGATCCAGCGGCATGGCACCCACGCGGTGGGCAAGCTGTTCGGGCCGATCATGACGGCGTGGTTCCTGACACTGGGCGCGCTGGGCGTGTTCAACCTGGTTCAGGCGCCGGAGATCCTCAAGGCCGTCAATCCGCTGTACGGCATCACCTTCCTGGTCGAGCATGCGCTGCAGGCCTTTATCGTGCTGGGCTCCGTGTTCCTGGTGCTGACCGGTGCCGAGGCGCTGTACGTCGATATGGGCCATTTTGGCGCGCGCCCGATCCGCATCGGCTGGTTCATCCTGGTGATGCCGTGCCTGATGCTGAACTACTTCGGCCAGGGCGCAATGCTGCTGCACAACCCGGCCGGCGCCGAGAATCCGTTCTACCTGATGGTGCCGGAGCCGCTGCTGATCCCGATGGTGCTGCTGGCCACCTGCGCCACGGTGATCGCCTCGCAGGCGGTGATCTCCGGCGCCTTCTCGCTGACCAGCCAGGCGATCCAGCTGGGCTTCGTGCCGCGCATGCGCGTGCGCTACACCTCGGCCGCGGAGATCGGCCAGATTTACCTGCCGGTGGTCAACTGGCTGCTGCTGGTGCTGGTGATCGGCGTGGTGATCTCGTTCAAGAAGTCCGAGAACCTGGCGGCGGCCTACGGCATCGCCGTGACCACGACCATGGTCATCACCAGCATCCTGGCAGCGGTGTGCATGCGCAATGTGTGGAAGTGGAACACGGCGATGGTGGTGGTGGTCGGCGCGGGCTTCCTTGTGGTGGACCTGTCGTTCTTTGCCGCCAACCTGCTCAAGATTGCCGAAGGCGGCTGGTTCCCGCTGCTGCTGGGCAGCATGGCCTTCTTCATGCTGATGACCTGGTACAGCGGCCGCAAGCTGCTGCGCGCGCGCAGCCTGGAAGACGGCATCCCGCTGGAGCCGTTCATCGCCGGCCTGCTGGCGCACCCGCCGCACCGTGTCGAGGGCACCGCGGTGTTCCTGACCGGCAATACCGATTCGGTGCCGGTGTCGCTGCTGCACAACCTCAAGCACAACCGCGTGCTGCACGAGCGCGTAGTGTTCATGCATTTCGTCACGCGCGACGTGCCGTATGTCGACGACGATCATCGCGTCAGCTGCAAGGACCTGGGCGGCGGCGTCTTTATCCTGAAGTCGGAATACGGCTTCAAGGAAACGCCGGACGTGCAGAAGGTGCTGGACCTGGCCGACCGCAAGCTCGGCATGCATTTCGAGCTGATGGAAACCTCGTTCTTCATCGCGCGCGAATCGGTGATCCCGTCCAAGCTGCCGGGCATGCCGATGTGGCGCGAGAGCCTGTTCGCCTGGATGCATCAGAACGGCGCCAAGCCGTCAGACTTCTTCCAGATCCCGGCCAACCGGGTGGTCGAGCTGGGCACCAAGGTCGAGATCTGAAGCGGACGGGCCTGGTGCCCGCCGCTGCAAGCCCCGGGATGACGCCGCAAGGCGAGTCCCGGGGCTTTTTTGTTTCGCGCGGCCAGCCCGGACGAGGGGCGCGCGTGCGATGCGCCACCTGCAGGCGCTTCCCCGGGGCGCCTGTCCCGGAAACCCGGGCGTCGCGGCAGCCGGCCCGGGACCACGGCCTCATGCGCGCGCCGGCCCCGGCGCCGGACAATGCAACCCTCAACTTGTCACAGGACCCCTTCGTGGCGGTCCACCTCCTAGAGGAGCTGTGCCATGCGTTCGTTGCAGCAGTGGTTTCGCCCGTCCAGCCGGCATGCCGACAAAGCCCGTCGCGCCCGCCTGCCGCGACGTGCGCTGCCGCCATGGCTGCGACGCATGCTGCGCCAGCGCATCGCGCCCACCGGCGCGGTGCTGCTGCCGCCGGCGCTGCTGCTGCTTTACGTCTTCTGTCATTCACACGCGAACTGGGAGTCGTGGCTCGCCTCGCTGCGCGAGCTGGACCACGATCACGGCGCGCCGGCGCGCGAGCTGGGACGCGCGTTGTCGCTGGCGCGTTCCCTGCGCGGTCGCCAGGCGCCGGATTCGGCGCTCTGGCGCACTGCGGTGCAGCTGGCCGCCGGCCGCCTGTCGGCGTGCCTGGCGGCACGCTGGCGCAGTCCGGCGCGGCTGATGCCGCTGGCGCCGCTGCTCGCGATGTTCGGATGGCTGCAATGACGTTGACCGACTGAAGCGGGGCGCCAGGCGCGCCCGCGCGTCACCCACGCCCGCATCTTCCTGATCCAGGAGTCAGGCGCCGCACCGCTGCCGCGATGGGAGGGCAGCCGGCCGGCGCCAGGCAATCGGCGCGCACGGCAAAGGCGATCCCGTGCGGCCCGTGCTTTCCGTTGGTGATCGCCTGCATGAGGGATCGCGGCGGCCGCGCTGCCGGCATCCCCGGTTGGAGATAGCAATGCACAAGAAGTTTGCCAAGACCCTGCTCACCGTCACCGCACTTGCCGCAGCACTGGCTGCCGGCATGAGCCCGACCGCCCACGCCGGAACGGATGACGAATCCACGCGGACTGCCGCGCATGCCCGCCAAGGACAGCGCGACGCCTTCACCGACGGAGCGCACCGGCCCGCGACCGAGGCCACGATGCTGCCCGTGGTGGCGCGCCAGGGCATGTCCGTGTGCGCGGTCCGTGGCTTTGATCCGAACCGGGACGGCATGCGCAAGCCCGATCCATACACCGATGGCGCGCGCATGGGACCGTTCGACCCGTTTACGGAAGGGGCCCGCATCAGTTCGCGCGACGGCTACAGCGACGGCGCGCGCGGCGGCTCGCGCGACAGTGGCGAATGCCTGTCGTCGAACGGACGCGCGGCGGTCAGCCATGCATGAGCGCCCGGGCCGGTGAGGCGCCACGCCGTCGCATGTGCGCCATGACACGCACATGCCCGACACCGGCGCACGCTTATCCCCGGCATTTGGCCCGGCTTCATGCCGGGCCAAATGCATTCGCGCAACGCCGTGAGCGCTGGCGCAATCCCTCGCAAAGCCGCGCCGATCCTTTCCTAAACTAGTGAAGTCACGCGGCGCGCCCGTGCCTGGCAGGCAAGGCCCGACGGCCTTCCCGCCGGCAGGCCGTCCCAGCACCGCGCGGCCAGACATGCCGATGTTCAAGCAGCAGATACACCTGTGCACCAGCCGGGATGGCGTTCGCCTTGCCTACGCCGTCACGGGCAGCGGCGCGCCGCTGGTCAAGGCGGCCAACTGGATGAGCCACCTCGAGTTCGACGTGGGCAGCCCGGTGTGGAGCCACATGATCACGGCCCTGTCGGCGCACCACACGCTGATCCGCTATGACGAACGTGGCTGCGGACTGTCTGACCGCGACATCGAAGACCTGTCGTTCGACGCGTGGCTGCGCGACCTGGAAACCATCGTCGATGCCAACGGTGTGGAGCATTTCCCGCTGCTGGGTATCTCGCAGGGCGCATCGATCGCCGTGGCCTACGCCGTGGCACACCCCGAGCGCGTCAGCCACCTGATCCTGCACGGTGGCTATGCGCGCGGGCGGCTCAAGCGCGATAACCTGAGCCCGCGCCTGCGCGAGGAAGCCGAGCTGATGAACAAGCTCGCCGAGCTTGGCTGGGGCCAGGAGAACCCCGCTTTCCGGCAGTTCTTCACGACTCAGTTCATCCCGGGCGGCACGGCCGAGCAGCATGCGTGGTTCAACGAGCTGGAGCGCGTCTCCACGTCGCCGCTGAATGCCGCGCGCTTCATGCGCGTCTTCAACGATATCGACGTGGTCGCACTGCTGCCCAGGGTCACGTGTCCGACGCTGGTGCTGCATGCGGTCCGCGACGCGCGCGTGCCGTTCGACGAGGGCCGCCTGATCGCCAGCGAAATTCCCGGCGCACGCTTCGTGCCGCTGGAAAGCGGCAACCACCTGCTGCTCGACACCGAGCCCGCGTGGAGTCGCTGGCTCGACGAGGTGCGCGCTTTCCTGCCGGCCGCGGCACCGGTGCGCGATCCCGCCTTCACCGCGCTGACACGGCGCGAGCGCGATATCGTCGAACTGATCGCGCAGGGCCGCGACAACGCCCAGATCGCCGCGCGCCTGGACCTGTGCGAGAAGACCGTGCGCAACCACATCACCAGCATTTTCGCCAAGCTGGAAGTGGAGAACCGCGCGCAGGCCATCGTGCTGGCGCGCAAGGCCGGGTTTGACCGCGCGGACGCTTAGGGCACCCTGGGCGTCCTGGAGGCACTTGCCGCTTGCCTGTACCTACGACTGGTTCACCAGCGTGCGCGCGTCGGCCGCGTGATCGCGATAGGCCTCGAAGATGCGGCGCAGCGACTGCTCCATGCCGACCTCGGGCTTCCAGCCCAGCTCTTCGATGGTGTTGTCGATCTTCGGCACGCGGTGCTGCACGTCCTGGTAGCCCTTGCCGTAGAAGTCGCCCGACGAGGTTTCGACGATCCGCGTCTTGCGTGCTTCGTCGGCGTACTCGGGATAGTCTCCCGCCATCTTCAGCATCATCTCGGCCAGTTCGCGCACCGAATGGATATTGGCCGGATTGCCGATATTGAAGATCTTGCCGCTGGCGATGCCGTCGGGGTTCTCGATGATGCGCATCAGCGCGCTGATGCCGTCGGAGATATCGGCAAAGGCGCGCTGCTGCGCGCCGCCGTCGACCAGCTTGATCGGCTCGCCGCGCACGATATGGCCGAGGAACTGCGTCACCACGCGCGACGAGCCTTCCTTCGATTCGAAGATCGAGTCCAGGCCCGCGCCGATCCAGTTGAAGGGCCGGAACAGCGTGTAGTTCAGCCCTTGCTCCATGCCATAGGCGTGGATCACGCGGTCCATCAGCTGCTTGGAGCAGGCGTAGATCCAGCGCGGCTTGTTGATCGGGCCATAGACCAGCGGCGAGGCTTCCGGGTCGAACTCCTCGTCGCTGCACATGCCGTAGACCTCCGAGGTCGACGGGAACACCAGGTGCTTGCCGTACTTGACCGCGGCGCGCACGATCGGCAGGTTGGCCTCGAAATCCAGCTCGAACACGCGCAGCGGCTGGCGCACGTAGGTGGCCGGCGTGGCGATGGCGACCAGCGGCAGCACCACGTCGCATTTGCGGATGTTGTACTCGATCCACTCCTTGTTGATGGTGATGTCACCTTCGAAGAAGTGCATGCGCGGGTGGTCGACAAGATCGCCCAGGCGGTCCGTGTTCATGTCCATGCCGTAGACCTCCCACGGCGTGGTTTCCAGGATGCGGCGCGTCAGGTGATGGCCGATGAAGCCGTTGACGCCGAGAATCAGTACTTTCTTGCCTTGCATTGTGTTGACGATCGCATGGAACAGAAGGCGTGCCGCACGAGCGCGGCACGAAACACCGGCAGCACGCTAGCGCATGCCGGCGACGGGAAAGTTGGCCACGGCCACGCGCCGCCAGTCGCGCGCGATCACATGCATCGGCACGCGCGCGCTCAGTTCGGCAAACGTCCGCGGCGACAGCAGCGCCACGGCACGCGGGCCGTGCTGCCACGCATCGACAAAGGCGTCGATGGTCGGCAGCCACTTCTGCGGCTCCTGCTCCGTGCCGAAGGCCAGTTCATCGGGCTGCGCCACCATGGTGAGCGGATGTCGCAGGTAGAAGGGCAGCGTATGGTCGAGCATGCCCACGCCATAGAGCGGCATGCCGGGCCGCAGCACGCGCTCGATCGGCACGGCCAGTCCGATGCCCGATGCCGAGCGGCCAATGGCCTCATGGCCGAGCAGGGCAACGGTGAATGCCAGCAGCATGCCCAGCGCGTAAGCCGTGATGCTTGCCATGCGCCCGTGCCGGCGCAGCAGCCACAGCGCGGCGAGCGTGCCGGCGCAGACGAGGGCAAACGCCATCGCCACCCACACGGCGTAGGCGCGATAGAGCAGGTTCGGTGTGTTGTTGGAATCGAGTGTCGCCACCACAGGACTGGCGAGCAGGCCGAGCGCGCCGATCGCCAGCATCGCCCAGAGCTGTATGCGCCACGCCGACACGCCGGTTTGCGCCAGCGCGGCACCGGCGAGGATCGCCAGCGCCGGGAACACCGGCAGGATGTAGCCGGGCAGCTTGGAACCCGACAGGCTGAAGAAGACGAAGATCGACGATGCCCACAGTGCGCACATCAGGGCGGGCTGGAACGGTGCCGGGCCAATTGCCACGGTGGTCCCGGTGGCCCCGGCGCGATGCCTGACGCCGCGGACCATCGCGGGCAGCACTCCAAGCCACGGCAGGAAGCCGCCCAGCATCAGCGGGACGAAGTACCACGGCGGGCCCTGGCGCGCATGCACGGTCGACGTGTAGCGCTGCCAGTGCTCGTGGACGAAGAAGAAGCGCAGGAACTCGGGATTGCGCCGTGCCACCAGCCAGTACCAGGGCACCGCCACCAGCAGCATCAGCGCTATGCCCGCGGGCGCATGCAGGCGCCGCCACAGCGCCAGGTCGCGCGTGACGCCGGTGTACGCCACCAGCACCAGCCCTGGTAACACCAGCCCGACCAGCCCCTTGGTCAGCACCGCAACGCCCATCGCGGCCCAGCACGCCAGCATCCATTGGCGTTGCGCCGATGGCGTGGTGCGTGGGTGCTGCGCCAGCAGCATGCTCGCGAGCACGCAGGCCATGACGCCGGAGAGCGTCATGTCGAGCGTATTGAAGTGTGCGGCGGCATTCCACATCGGCGCCGATGCCAGCACCAGCCCGGCCAGCCAACCCGCGCGCGCGCCGAACCAGCGCGCCGCCGCCAGCATCGACGCCGCCACGCCGGCCAGGCCGGCAAGCGCCACGCACAGCCGCGCCTGCCATTCGCCGATACCGAACAGTGTGTACGACAGCGCTGTCACCCACATGTGGAAGGGCGGCTTCTCGAAGTACTTCAGGCCGTCATAGCGGATCGTGACCCAGTCGCCGCTGACCAGCATTTCGCGCGCGATCTCGGCGTAGCGGCCCTCGTCCGGTCCCAGCAGGTGGCGTGCGCCAAGCGTGCCGAACCACAGCAGCACGAACCCCAGCACGGCGAGCGCGAGCGCAATGGCGGGGATGCCAGCCACGCGCGCGGCATGCGCACGGCCCGCGGCGAAGCGCTCGGCGTGCGGCAGCGCGGCGGGGTTGGCAGGGCTGGAGGGCAGGTGTGACGGCAAGGCGGCGCGGGCGGAAGAGTTGACGGCCTTGTCGGCGCCGGCGCCAGGCGCGGCGTTGAACAGGACAAGGCCTGGCAATGCGAGCGCGAGGATAAGCCGCCAACCTTAATGGCACATTAAGCCTGCGGAGGCACAATCGATCGCCTGCGCGGCGTGACGGCCGCATAACACCCGCACAGCGCGTGCAGAATGCGTGCATAACGCGCGCATAACACCCGCATAACACCCGGAACATGAGAATCCTTATCGTTGAAGACGACCCCATGCTCGGCGACGGCCTGCGGCGCGGGCTGCAGCTGCTGGACTATGCGGTCGACTGGTTCAGCACGGCCGCGGAAGCCGACCATGCGCTCGAGATGGCCGGCTATGACGCCGTGGTTCTGGATCTTGGCCTGCCCGGCGAGGACGGCATGGCGTTGCTCGCGCGCTGGCGTGCGCGCGGGTGCAGCATTCCCGTGATCGTGCTGACGGCGCGGGATGCGATCGAAAGCCGCATCGGCGGGCTCGACGCCGGCGCGGACGACTACCTGGTCAAGCCGGTCGCGCTCGACGAACTGGCCGCGCGCCTGCGCGCCGTGACACGCCGGGCCGTGGGGATGTCGTCGCCGGTGTGGAAGCACGGTGCGCTGGAATTCCATCCCGCCGGCAGGCAGGCGTACTGGGCCGGCACGCCGGTGGAGCTGACCAGCCGCGAAGCCATGCTGCTCGAACTGCTGCTGGCACACCCGAACCGCCTGCTGACGCGCGATTTCCTGCGCGACAAGCTCTATGACTGGCAGGGCGGCGTGGAAAGCAATGCGCTGGAAGTCCATATCCACCACCTGCGCCGCAAGATCCATCCCAGGATCGTGCGTACCTTCCGCGGCGCGGGCTATACGCTGGGCGCCGCCGAGGACTGCCAATGACGCTGCAGCGGCGGCTTATCCTTGCCGTGCTGATCGCCACGCCGGTGGTCTGGCTGCTGACCATCGGCCTGACCTACGTGCGCGCCCGGCATGAGATCAACGAGCTGTACGACACCGACATGGTGCGCATGGCGCTGCAGATGCACTCGGTGGTGCCGATGGTCGACCTTGCCGCCGGGCAGTCGCGCACCCGGCTGCCGCAGCTGGTGGAAGGCGACCAGGGCGATGCCGGTCTCGGTGACCTCGCCATCGCCGCGTGGCTGCCGGACGGGCAGCCCCTGCATATCGATCCGGAGGGCGACCTGCTGCCGCGCGCGCCGGGTGTGAAGGGTTTCACGGATACCGTCCTCGACCGCCAGCGCTGGCGGCTCTATTACCTCGATGATCCCGATACCGGCTGGCGCGTCTGCGTCGGCCAGCAACTGGCCGAGCGCAACGAGCTGATCCTGTCCTATATCGCCGCGCAGGTGCTGCCATGGGCCGCGGGCCTGCCGCTGCTGATCGGGCTGCTGATCTGGTTCACGCGCCGCGCGATGGCGCCGGTGCGGACGTTGTCGGCCGACATCGAACGGCGCGCGCCTGATGATCGCCAGCCGCTCAGCCTGGCGGCGGTGCCCGGTGAACTGGTGCCGCTGGTCCACGCGATGAACCGGCTGCTGGCGCGCGTTTCAGACTCGATCGAGCACGAGCGCCGCCTGACTGCCGACGCCGCGCATGAGATGCGCACGCCGCTGGCCGCGCTGAAGGCGCAATGGGAGCTTGCCGAGCGCTCGCCGGATGCCGCGGAGCGCAACCAGGCCCGCGCCAACGTCGCCGCCGGCATCGACCGCATCAGCCGGCTGGTATCGCAGCTGCTGACGCTGAGCCGGCTGGAGGATGCCTCGGCGCTGCCGTCGCGCCAGCCGGTCAGCTGGCTGCCGGTGGCGCAGCAGGCGCTGTCGGACTGCCTGGCGCTGGCGCAGCAGAAGCAGGTCGACGTGGAACTCGAATGGCCGGAGCAGGGCGGGGAACCGCTGCCGGTCGCGGGCGACGCCAATCTGCTGTCCTTGCTGCTGCGCAACCTGCTCGACAACGCGATCCGCTACAGCCCGCCGGGGGCGCTGGTCACGGTGGATTTCGCGCCGGGAGGCATTTCCGTGCGCGACCAGGGGCCGGGCATCGCGCCCGAGGTGCTGGTGCGGCTGGGCGACCGGTTTTTCCGCGGGAGCGGGGCGCACCGGGAGCATGGGCATGGCCTCGGCGTTTCCATCGCCCTGCGCGTGGCCAGGCTGCACGGGCTTGACCTTGCCTTCACCAACCGGACCGACGGCGCGACGGGGCTGGTCGTGACGATTGCCCGCGGCGGCACGCAATGAAAAACGCCCCGCACTGCTTCGTGCGGGGCGTCCTGGGTCTTGCGCCGGGCTTGCGGTTCAGCGCTTGAGCTTGGCAAAGGCCGCCGCCATCGCGCCCGCCGGCTCCGGCTCGCGGCGGCCGCCGCCGAAGCCCTTGCCGCCGTTGCGCTGGCCGCCGCGGTCGCCGCTGCCGCTGCGCGGTGCCGCCTGGCCCGGCTCGTCATCCAGCCGCATCGACAGCCCGATGCGATTGCGCTTGACGTCGACCTCCATCACCTTGACCTTGACGATCTGGCCGGCCTTGACCACTTCATGCGCGTCCTTGACGAACTTGTTCGACAGCGCCGAGATATGAACCAGGCCGTCCTGGTGCACGCCGATATCGACGAACGCGCCGAACGCCGCCACGTTGGTGACCACGCCTTCCAGCACCATGCCGGGCTGCAGGTCCTTCACGTCCTCCACGCCTTCCTGGAAGGTCGCGGTCTTGAACTCGGGGCGCGGGTCGCGGCCGGGCTTTTCCAGCTCGGACAGGATGTCGCGCACGGTCGGCAGTCCGAACGACTCGTCGGTGAACTTTTCCGGCGACAGGCCGCGCAGGGCCTCGCGGTTGCCCATCACGTCGCGCAGGCCCTTCTTGATGGCATCGAGGATGCGCTGCACCACCGGATAGGCTTCCGGGTGCACCGACGAGCGGTCCAGCGGGTTGTCGCCGTCGTTGATGCGCAGGAAGCCGGCCGCCTGCTCGAAGGTCTTGTCGCCCAGGCGTGGCACCTTCTTCAGCGCATTGCGGTTGGCGAAGGCGCCATTGGCGTCGCGGTACTCGACGATATTGCGCGCCAGCACCGTGTTCAGGCCCGACACGCGCGCCAGCAGCGGCGCCGAGGCAGTGTTGACGTCCACGCCCACGGCGTTCACGCAGTCTTCCACCACGGCATCGAGGGTACGCGCCAGCTCGCGCTGGTTGACGTCGTGCTGGTACTGGCCCACGCCGATTGACTTGGGATCGATCTTGACCAGTTCGGCCAGCGGGTCCTGCAGGCGGCGTGCAATCGACACGGCGCCGCGCAGCGACACGTCCAGGTCCGGGAATTCCTTGGCGGCCAGTTCCGACGCCGAGTAGACCGATGCGCCGGCCTCACTGACCACGATCTTGGTCAGCTTCAGTTCGGGCATCTGCTTCATCAGGTCCTGCACCAGCTTGTCGGTCTCGCGGCTGGCGGTGCCGTTGCCGATCGAGACCAGCGCGACGTTGTGCTGCTTTGCCAGGCGCGCCAGCGTGGCGAGCGAACCGTTCCAGTCGCGGCGCGGCTCGTGCGGGTAGATGGTGGCGGTGTCGAGCAGCTTGCCGGTGCTGTCGACCACCGCGATCTTGCAGCCGGTGCGGATGCCCGGGTCGACGCCCATCACGGCCTTGGGTCCGGCCGGCGCGGCCAGCAGCAGTTCATGCAGGTTGCGGCCGAACACCTTGATGGCTTCGCTTTCGGCGGTTTCGCGCAGCTGCGTCAGCAACTCGGTTTCCAGGTGCGGCTGCACCTTCACGCGCCAGCACCAGCGGCACACGTCGCCCAGCCACTTGTCGGCGGGGCGGCCCAGCTGCTGGATGCCGACATGGCGCGCGATCATGCCTTCGCAAGGGTGCGGCACCAGCGCGTCCTGTTCTTCGCCCAGGCCCAGCTTGACCATCAGCACGCCCGCGTTGCGGCCGCGGAACAGGGCCAGCGCGCGGTGCGACGGCACCGTGCGGATGGTCTCGCTGTAGGCGTAGTAATCGCGGAACTTCTCTTCCTCGGCGGTTTCCTTGCCTTCCATCACGGTCGACGCGACCACGCCGTTGTTCCACAGATGCTCGCGCAGCTTGCCCAGCAGTTCGGCGGTTTCGCCGAACTGCTCGGACAGGATGTCGCGCGCGCCGTCCAGCGCGGCCTTCACATCGGGCACGCCGCCGTCGGCGGTCGGGTTGCCGTTGACGTACTTGGCGGCCTCGGCCTGCGGGTCCAGCGTGGGATCGGCCAGCAGGGCCAGCGCCAGCGGCTCCAGTCCGCATTCGCGCGCGATCTGGGCGCGGGTGCGGCGCTTGGGCTTGTACGGCAGGTAGAGGTCTTCCAGCGCCTGCTTGGTTTCGGCGGCCTCGATGGCGGCCTGCAGTTCGGGCGTGAGCTTGCCTTGCTCCTGGATCGACGCCAGGATGGCCGCGCGGCGGTCTTCCATGTCGCGCAGGTAGAGCAGGCGCTCTTCCAGGTTGCGCAGCTGCGTGTCGTCCAGGTTGCCGGTCACTTCCTTGCGGTAGCGGGCGATGAACGGGACGGTGGCGCCCTCGTCGAGCAGGTCCACGGCGGCCGCGACCTGGCGCGGCTGCACTGACAGTTCAGCCGCGATGAGCGACACGATTTTTTGCGAGACGGAAGCGGGCAGGTTGGACATCTGAAAACGCAGTCGGTCGAAAGCGGGGCATTTTGCCACAAGCGCGCCGCAGTTCGGCCACGCTTGCCGCCGGCGTCGCGCAAGGGGCGTTGCCGGCATGTGCGGGGCAGGCCGCGAGGCGGCCCGGATGCTAGAATCCCGTCATGATCGTCAAGCCTCGTCCGGCCGCCGCCCAGGCCACTTCAGCGGCAGTCTCGCCCCTATCCTCGACCATATTCCCGCCCGCATCCTCGCCGGCCATGCCAACCGTCGCCAACGTGCCGAAATCCGTACTCTTTCAAGCTGCCAGTCTGGCAGTGCTGGCGCTCGCCGCCGGGGCCGCGCTGCTGCCGGCGCGGCCGGCACTGGCGCAGGCTTCTGCGCCGGCCGCCGCGCCCGCCACCGGGGCTACGCGCGACTTCGGCGCCGAGCGCAAGGCCATTGGCGATTCGCGCGCCTGGACCAACTACCGCTTCTCCGCGGCCGAGCACGAGTGCTACAGCAAGTTCTTCGTCAACAGCTGCGTCGACAAGGCCAAGGAAGTCCAGCGCCAGGAGCTCCAGGTGCTGCGCAAGCGCGAGCTGGAAGTCGGCGAGGCCGAACGCGCGCACCGCGCCGCCGAGCGCGACCGTGAACAGGCGTTGCGCCGTGCCGAATTCGAGGCCAGCCAGCCGCAGCGCGCCGCCGGCGAGCAGTCCAGCCGCACCGCGTTCGAGAAGAAGCAACAGGAACAGCAGCTGCGCGACGCGCAACGCCAGGGCGAAGCGCCGCAGCGCGCCGCCAATGCGCAGGCGTACCAGCAGAAGCAGTCCGACTTCGACGCCAAGATGAAGGAGGCGCAGCAGAAGGGTGCCGAGCAGGCTCGCCAGCGCGAGGAAAACGTGAAGACGTACGACGCCAAGCAGCGCGACCTCGAGCGGCGCCAGAAGGAACTGGAAGAGCGGCGCGCCAAGGCCAAGGAACAGCAGGGCCAGGCGTCGGCGCCGCGCCCGTTCGGCTTCTGAGCCGATCGACTGTGACCGTGCAGCGGAGGCGCACATGGACAGCAACCTGAATACCCTGGAGCGGCGCATCATGGAGTTGCAGATCGAGCACCGCGACCTGGACTTCCTGATCGACCGGCTCGCCAGCGACGCCGTCCATGACGAGCTGCAGCTGCGCCGCCTGAAGAAGCGCCGACTGAAGCTGAAGGACGCCATCACGCTGCTGCAGCTGCAGCTTGAACCCGACGTGCCGGCCTGAGCATCCGGGCCGCCGCGCCAAATGCCGCCGGCACACCGACCGGCGGCTTACACAAAGTCTTCCCCCACCTTGTCCGACCTTTCCGATTCCCCCGAGCAAGACGACGTCGCCAGCGCGGACGACGCAACGGACGTGCATGACGTCGCCGCGAGCGCCGTCGACGCCGGAGCCAGCCGCAGCGCCGAGCTTGGCACCATCTTTGCCGATACCGGCACGCTGGCGCAGGCCATCCCGGGCTACCGGCCGCGCGCTTCGCAGCACAAGATGGCCGATGCCGTCGCCGAGGCGATCGCATCCAACGACACCGTGATCGTCGAGGCCGGCACCGGCACCGGCAAGACCTACGCCTACCTGGTGCCGGCCATGCTGTGGGGCGGCAAGGTCATCCTGTCCACCGGCACCAAGAACCTGCAGGACCAGCTGTTCCTGCGCGATATCCCGACGGTGCGCCATGCGCTGAACGTGCCGGTCTCGGTGGCATTGCTCAAGGGCCGCGCCAACTACGTCTGCCACTATCACCTGGAACGCGCGCAGGCGGCCGGGCGGCTGGCATCGCGCCAGGATGCCGCGTGGCTGCGTGACATCGGCCGCTTCGTCAAGGAAACCAAGACCGGCGACAAGGCCGAGCTGGCTGCCGTGCCCGAGAACGCGCCCGTATGGCAGATGGTGACGTCGACGCGCGACAACTGCCTGGGCTCGGAATGTCCGTTCTACAAGGACTGCTTCGTGATGCGCGCGCGCAAGGAAGCGCAGCAGGCTGACGTGGTGGTGGTCAACCATCACCTGTTCTTCGCCGACGTGGTGCTGCGCGATACCGGCATGGCCGAGCTGCTGCCCGCCGCCAACACCGTGATCTTCGACGAAGCGCACCAGCTGCCCGAGACCGCGACGCTGTTCTTCGGCGAGACGCTGTCGACCAGCCAGCTGCTCGAACTGGCCCGCGACACCGTGGCGGAAGGCTTGTCGCATGCGCGCGACGCGGTCGACTGGGTGGCGCTGGGCGCGCCGCTGGAGCGTGCCGCGCGTGACCTGCGGCTGGCGTTCGGCAAGGACAACGCGAGGCTGGCGCTGGGCCAGATCGAGGCCGACCGCCGCATTGCCGAGCCCTTCAATGAAACGCTCGATGCGCTGGACGAGGCGTTGTCCGCCTTCGTCGAGATGCTGGAAAGCCAGGCGGAGCGCGCCGAATCGCTGCAGCAGTGCCATCGGCGCGCGCTGGAGCTGGCCGAGCGGCTGGCGGCATGGCGCAGCGATGTCGTTGCCGCGCCCGTGCCCGCCGCACCGGCAGGCGAGGGAAGCGACGGCGGCGCGGCAGCGCCGACGCCCGCAGAAACAGTGCGCTGGGTCGAAGTGTTCTCCCACACCGTGCAACTGCACCGCACGCCGCTGTCGATCGCGCCGATCTTTTCGCGCCAGCGCGGCGGCCAGCCGCGTGCTTGGGTCTTTACTTCTGCCACACTGTCGGTCAAGGGCAACTTTACGCACTATGCGGCCCAGCTTGGGCTCGACAAGGACCGTTCGCTGACGCTGCCGAGCCCGTTCGACTACGCGAAGCAGGGGTTGCTGTATGTGCCGCGCGACATGCCCGCGCCGCAGTCGCCGCAGTTCACCGATGCCGTGGTGCAGGCCGCGCTGCCGCTGATCGAGGCGGCCGGCGGGCGCACCTTCCTGCTGTGCACCACGCTGCGCGCGGTGCAGCGCGCGTCCGACCTGCTTTACGATGCCTTCGCCGAGCGCGGCCTGAATTTGCCGCTGCTGGTGCAGGGTCAGGCCAGCCGTACCGAACTGCTCGACCGCTTCCGCGAACTGGGCAACGCCGTGCTGGTAGGGAGCCAGAGCTTCTGGGAAGGGGTGGACGTGCGTGGCGAGGCGCTGTCGCTGGTGATCATCGACAAGCTGCCGTTCGCGCCGCCGGACGACCCGGTGCTGGCCGCGCGCATGGAAGTGCTGCAGAAGAAGGGGCTGAGCCCGTTTGCCGTGCACCAGCTGCCGCATGCGGTGATCACGCTGAAGCAGGGCGCGGGGCGGTTGATCCGCTCGGAGTCCGACCGTGGCGTGCTCGCCATCTTCGACACCCGGCTGGTGGAAAAGCCTTATGGCCGCCAGATCTGGCAGAGCCTGCCGCCGTTCACGCGCACGCGCGAGGCAGCCACGGTGGTGCGCTTCCTGGAATCGCTGCGCGGCGAGGGCAAGGCGGCGCCCGCCGAGGAAGCGGACGCGGCAGACTGAAGGGCGCGCCCCTGGAAAACAAAAACGGGACGGTCATGCGACACGTCCCGTTTTTTTATCGCCACTGGTGGGCGTGGGCGAGGCTCAGAACACTTCCCACCAGGACTTGTCCTTGCGGCGTTCGCCATACTTGATGAAGTCGCTTTCCGGGAAGTTCTTCTCCATCACGCGGGCGGTATCGTCGCGCAGGTCCTTCATGCCCATCGCATCGTACGAACGGATCATGATGTACAGCGCTTCCTCGTTGGCCGGCGCGCCGTCATAGTCCTTCAGCGCCTGCTGCGCGCGGTTCACCGCGGCCAGGTAGGCGCCGCGCTTGTAGTAGTAGCGTGCGGCATGCACCTCGTGCTGGGCCAGCGAGTTGACGATGTACTGCATGCGCAGCGCGGCGTCGGGGGTGTACTTGCTGTCCGGGTACTTGGTGACCAGCGTGTTGAACGCGTCGTAGGCGGCGCGTGCGGCCTTGGGGTCGCGCTCGCTCAGGTCCTGGCCGGAGAAGCGGCCCAGCCAGCCCAGGTTGTCGTTGAAGTTGATCAGCCCCTTGAGGTAGTAGGCGTAATCGATGTTGGGATGGTTCGGGTGCAGCTGGATAAAGCGGTCGACCGCGGCCAGCGCTGCGGCCGTCTCGCCGTCCTTGTAGTTGGCGTAGGCGGTGTCGATCTGCGCCTGCTGCGCATAGCGCCCGAACGGATAGCGGCCTTCGAGCTTTTCGTACAGCTTGACAGCGCGGGTGTAGTCGCCGCCATCCAGTGCGTCCTTGGCTTCCGAATATAATTTGTTGGCCGACCAGCCGGCGGTTTCGTCGGGCTGGTCTGCCAGCAGGCCGCATGCCGACAGCATGACGCAGCCGCCTGCGAGCAGAACCGCTCCAATTGTCGCGCGCCACGGCGCGCGTTTCATGCTCTGCAATTGCATGGGCAATCGTATCCCGGATGAAGAAAAATAGCGTCAAGCATTATAGCCCAAGCCCCCAACCTCAAGCCCGACCGGGCGCAGGTGTGGGAGGACTGCCACCCGAACAGGTGCGCGCCGCCGCAGCCGTGGCCGATTCCGAGGAATTCGAAGACTTTGCCGAGGCTGTGCCGGCCACTGCCGCGCCAGGCGCCGAGGCCGGGGTAACGCTGTCCCTGGAGGTGGACAGTGCCGCGCATGGCGAACGCCTCGACAAATTGCTGGCGCGTCACTTCAGTGAATTCTCGCGCAGCCGCCTGCAGCAGTGGATCGAAAGCGGCGCGGTGCGCGTAGACGGCCAGGTGCGCCGCCCGCGCGACGCGGTGCAGATGGGCAACCGTATCGAAGTGCGGCCGCAGGCCGCGCCTGAATCGTCTGCCTTTGCGCCGGAGGATGTGCCGCTGGACGTGGTCTATGAAGACGACACGCTGCTGGTCATCAATAAGCCCGCCGGGCTGGTGGTGCATCCGGCCGCCGGCAACTGGAGCGGCACCGTGCTCAACGGGCTGCTGCATCGCGATCCGCATGCCGCGGCGCTGCCGCGCGCCGGCATCGTGCACCGGCTCGACAAGGAAACCTCGGGCCTGATGGTGGTCGCGCGAACTCTGACCGCGCAGACCGACCTGGTGCGCCAGCTGCAGGCGCGCACGGTCAAGCGCACGTACATTGCGCTGGTGTGGGGCCGCACGTACGACGAGGGCACCATCGATGCGCCGATCGGCCGCGACCCGCGCGAACGCACACGTATGGCGGTGGTGCATACGGCCAGCGGCAAGCCCTCGCGCACGCATTTCCGCACGCTGGCGACGGTGCCGCTGGGCCGCAGCTTTGTCTCGATGGTGATGTGCAAGCTCGAGACCGGACGCACGCACCAGATCCGCGTGCACTTCGAATCGATCGGCCATCCGCTGGTGGGCGATCCGGTCTACTTCCGCGCGACGCAGCGCGGCCAGCGTCCGGCGATCCGCGTGCCGCTGCCGGTGCCGTTCGAGCGCCAGGCGCTGCATGCGTACAAGCTCGGGCTGGTGCATCCGGCCACCGGCCGCCACATGTCGTGGACCGCGCAGCCGCCTGCAGACCTGCAGGCGCTGGTCGATGCGCTCGACTTCGAAAGCGCGCAGGATGAGCACGAAGAAGAGGCCTGGGACGAAGTGTGGGAGGGCGGCGAAGCCCACTGGGAATATGCCGGCGGCGATGGCGAGGAAGGTGACGACGATGACGACGATGAGCGCGATGCCTGACTCCCAATGGCTGGTTCCCGACTGGCCGGCG
The DNA here is from genome assembly GCF_038900635.1 of Cupriavidus oxalaticus. Lineage (GTDB taxonomy): Bacteria > Pseudomonadota > Gammaproteobacteria > Burkholderiales > Burkholderiaceae > Cupriavidus > Cupriavidus oxalaticus_B. The sequence goes on from NZ_JAYMRX010000003.1 coordinate 307,031, forward strand.
CCGGCGCGCGTGCGCGCACTTTCGACCACGCGCCATGGCGGCGTCAGCCATGCACCGTACGGGCTTGCCGGCGGCGTGCCGGGCGGGCTCAACCTGGGCACGCATGTGGGCGACGATCCGTCGGACGTCGCGCGCAATCGCGAACGCCTCGCGGCGCACTTGCCGTCGCTGCCCCGCTGGCTTGACCAGGTGCATGGCTGCGCCGTGGTCACGGCCGACCACGTGGCCGATGCAAGCGATCACGCGCCGCGGGCCGATGCCAGTGTCGCGATCGCGCCGGGCCATGTCTGCGCCGTGATGACGGCCGATTGCCTGCCGGTCCTGCTGTGCGATGCGCAAGGTATGGTGGTGGGCGCCGCGCATGCCGGCTGGCGTGGGCTGTGCAACGGCGTCATCGAAGCCACGCTGGCACGCATGCAGGCCGCAGCCGGCGGTCCGGACCGGCGTTGGCTGGCGTGGCTGGGTCCGGCCATCGGGCCGGATGCGTTCGAAGTCGGCGCCGAGGTGCGCGACGCCTTCCTGGCGCAGGCGCATGCCGGCGAGCAGGCCGCTGTTGCCGCGGCTTTCCGTGCCGGTGCCCCGGGCAAGTACCTCGCCGACATCTATGCGCTCGCGCGCACGCGGCTGGCACGCGCCGGCTGCACCGAAGTGTATGGCGGTAACGCGTGCACTGTCACCGACGCAGCGCGCTTCTACTCCTATCGCCGCGACGGCGTGACCGGCCGCATGGCCAGCATGGTCTGGCTGGCCGACTGAAGCATCAGTCTTTCCTCTCTGGCGTGGTTTCCGCCGCCGGTGGCGCATTGCCGCCGGCCTGCGCGGTGCGCTCGGCTTGCGCCTTGCGCCGCCGCCGCGCGGGGGTGCCAAGGATGTACAGCACCAGTGCCACCGGCGCCAGGCCATAGAACACGAACGTGGCGATGCCCGCCACCACCGTGTGCTCGGTGATCGCCATCATCAGCGCGACATAGAGCCAGCCAATTGCGACGATGTACATAAAATTTTCATCCTTATCGTCTATCCTGCGGAGCCTCGGCGGAGGCAGGCGCGGCATACCGTCCGGTAGGTCGGGAAGCGCGCCGCGCCGGGGCGGATTTCCACATTGACAGCGCGTACGTTGCAAGGCAACAATGGCCTCAGATGTCTCGGGATCGCTGACGATTCCAAGGGTTTTTGCCGGCAAGCATACCGCATGGCGTTGCCAGCCAGAACGCCGCGGTAGCCGGTAAAAAATGGGAGCTGCTATCGGGATGGGCGGAATCCGCCGCGCAGGCGCGGCAGGGATTCCGGCGAAATAAACTGGCTGGCCTGCCCGATTCGGGTGAGGCGCGCGCCGGGTCCATCCGGATAGCATCTCCCAATGCAAAAGTGCCGGCCAGGGCAATGCCCGGAGCCGGTTCGTATAGTGACGGCAGAGAGACAATTCATATCATGGCGACCGGCAAAGGTGCGGCAGCTTCCACACAGGAAGGCAAGTCCCAACCGTTCAAGTTCACGCCGGGGCCATTCGATCCAGCCACCTGGCTGGAATGGTCCCGCCAGTGGCAGGGCACAGACGGCAACGGCCATGCGGCCGCTGCAGGCATTCCGGGCCTGGACGCGCTCGCGGGCGTGAAGATCGCCCCGGCGCAACTGGGCGAAATCCAGAAGCGCTACATGAACGACTTCGTGGCCTTGTGGCAGGCCATGGCCGAGGGTAATCCCGACGCCGCGGGGCCGCTGCATGACCGGCGCTTTGCCGGCGAAGCGTGGCGCAACAATGTTCCTTACCGCTTCGCGGCCGCGTTCTACCTGCTCAACGCACGCGCCATGACCGAGCTGGCCGATGCCGTCGAGGCCGACGCCAAGACGCGCCAGCGCATCCGCTTCGCGATCTCGCAATGGGTCGATGCGATGTCGCCGGCCAACTTCCTGGTCACCAACCCCGAGGCGCAGCGGCTGCTGATCGAATCGGGCGGCGAATCGCTGCGCGCCGGCGTGCGCAACATGCTCGAAGACCTGACCCGCGGCAAGATCTCGCAGACTGACGAGACCGCGTTCGAGGTCGGCCGCAACGTCGCCGTGACCGAAGGCGCCGTGGTCTATGAAAACGAATACTTCCAGCTGCTGCAATACAAGCCGCTGACCGGCAAGGTCCACGCGCGCCCGCTGCTGATGGTGCCGCCGTGCATCAACAAGTACTACATCCTCGACCTGCAGCCGGAAAGCTCGCTGGTGCGGCATGTGGTGGAGCAGGGCCACACCGTGTTCCTGGTGTCGTGGCGCAATCCCGATGCCAGCCTCGCAGCCGCTACCTGGGACGATTACATCGAGCACGGCGCCATCCGCGCCATCGAGGTCGCGCGCGATATCTGCGGCCAGGACCAGATCAACGTGCTGGGCTTCTGCGTGGGCGGCACCATCGTCTCGACCGCGCTGGCGGTGCTGGCCGCGCGCGGCCAGAATCCGGCCTCGAGCCTGACGCTGCTGACCACGCTGCTCGATTTTGCCGATACCGGCATCCTCGACGTGTTCGTCGACGAAGCGCATGTGCAGCTGCGCGAAGCCACGCTGGGTGGTGGCGCCGGCGCGCCATGCTCGCTGCTGCGCGGGCTGGAACTGGCCAATACGTTCTCGTTCCTGCGCCCGAACGACCTGGTGTGGAACTACGTGGTCGACAACTACCTGAAGGGCAACACGCCGGTGCCGTTCGACCTGCTGTTCTGGAATGGCGACGCCACCAACCTGCCGGGCCCGTGGTACTGCTGGTACCTGCGCCATACCTACCTGCAGGACGAGCTGAAGGTGCCCAACAAGCTGACCGTGGCCAACGTGCCGGTCGACCTTGGCAGCATCGACACGCCGACGTATCTCTACGGCTCGCGCGAAGACCATATCGTGCCGTGGACCGCCGCCTATGCCTCGACCGCGCTGCTGAAGAACAACGTGCGTTTCGTGCTGGGCGCTTCCGGGCATATCGCCGGCGTGATCAACCCGCCGGCCAAGAACAAGCGCAGCCACTGGATCAACGACACGCTGGCGGCATCGCCGCAGCAATGGCTGGCCGGTGCCACCGAGCACCACGGCAGCTGGTGGCCGGACTGGATGGCATGGCTCGGCAGCCATGCCGGCGCCAAGCGCGCCGCACCCGCTGAGTACGGCAACGCGCGCTATCCCATGATCGAACCCGCGCCTGGGCGTTACGTCAAAGCCAAGGCTTGATGCTTGCAGGATGGCCGGGGCCGCCAAACCGGCGGCGCCGGCCGCGTTGCAGGATTTCCATTTCCATCGAAAGGACTACACCATGACTGACGTTGTCATCGTTTCCGCGGCCCGTACCGCAGTAGGCAAGTTTGGCGGTTCGCTGGCCAAGATTCCGGCCCCGGAACTGGGCGCCGTGGTCATCAAGGCAGCGCTGGAGCGCGCCGGCATCAAGCCGGAACAGGTCAGCGAAGTCATCATGGGCCAGGTGCTGACCGCTGGCTCGGGCCAGAACCCGGCGCGCCAGGCGTCGATCAAGGCCGGCCTGCCGGCCATGGTGCCGGCCATGACCATCAACAAGGTTTGCGGCTCGGGCCTGAAGGCCGTGATGCTGGCGGCCAACGCCATCGCCACCGGCGACGCCGAGATCGTGGTGGCCGGCGGCCAGGAAAACATGAGCGCCGCGCCGCACGTGCTGCCGGGCTCGCGCGACGGCTTCCGCATGGGCGACACCAAGCTGGTCGACACCATGATCGTCGACGGCCTGTGGGATGTGTACAACCAGTACCACATGGGCATTACCGCCGAAAACGTCGCCAAGGAATACGGCATCACGCGCGAGGCGCAGGATGAGTTCGCGGTCGGCTCGCAGAACAAGGCCGAGGCCGCGCAAAAGGCCGGCAAGTTCGACGAGGAAATCGTGCCGGTGCTGATCCCGCAGCGCAAGGGCGACCCGGTCGCGTTCAAGACCGACGAATTTGTCCGCCAGGGCGCCACGCTGGACAGCATGGCCGGCCTGAAGCCCGCCTTCGACAAGGCCGGCTCGGTGACCGCGGCAAACGCCTCGGGCCTGAACGACGGCGCCGCCGCGGTGGTGGTGATGTCCGCCGCCAAGGCCAAGGAACTGGGCCTGACGCCGCTGGCCACGATCAAGAGCTTCGCCAACGCAGGCGTCGATCCCAAGGTGATGGGCATGGGCCCGGTGCCGGCTTCCAAGCGCGCGCTGTCGCGTGCCGGCTGGACGCCGCAGGACCTCGACCTGATGGAAATCAACGAAGCCTTCGCCGCGCAGGCGCTGGCGGTGCACCAGCAGATGGGCTGGGATACCTCCAAGGTCAACGTCAACGGTGGCGCCATCGCCATCGGTCACCCGATCGGTGCATCGGGCTGCCGTATCCTGGTGACGCTGCTGCACGAGATGAAGCGCCGCGACGCCAAGAAGGGCCTGGCCTCGCTCTGCATCGGTGGCGGCATGGGCGTGGCGCTGGCGGTTGAGCGCAACTGAGCGCAACCGATCCGCAACCAGGCGGCAACAAATCAGCAGTAGGCCGGGCCAGCGGTCCTCGCGGGCCCGGCAACGATAACGAAGAGCCAATCAAGGAGTGGACATGACTCAGCGCATTGCGTATGTGACCGGCGGCATGGGCGGCATCGGGACCGCCATTTGCCAGCGGCTGGCCAAGGATGGCTTTCGTGTGGTGGCCGGTTGCGGCCCCAACTCGCCGCGCCGTGAAAGGTGGATCGAGCAGCAGAAGGCGCTCGGCTTCGATTTCGTTGCCTCGGAAGGCAACGTCGCCGACTGGGACTCGACCAAGACCGCCTTCGACAAGGTCAAGGCCGAGGTCGGCGAGGTCGATGTGCTGATCAACAACGCCGGCATCACGCGCGACGTGGTGTTCCGCAAGATGACCCGTGCCGACTGGGATGCGGTGATCGACACCAACCTGACCTCGCTGTTCAACGTCACCAAGCAGGTGATCGACGGCATGGTCGACCGCGGCTGGGGCCGGATCGTCAATATCTCGTCGGTGAACGGCCAGAAGGGCCAGTTCGGCCAGACCAACTACTCCACCGCCAAGGCCGGCCTGCACGGCTTCACCATGGCGCTGGCGCAGGAAGTGGCGACCAAGGGTGTGACGGTCAACACCGTTTCGCCGGGCTATATCGCTACCGACATGGTCAAGTCGATCCGCCAGGATGTGCTCGACAAGATCGTCGGCACGATCCCGGTGAAGCGCCTGGGCGAGCCGGACGAGATCGCTTCGATCTGCGCCTGGCTGTCGTCCGATGAGTCCGGTTTCTCGACCGGCGCCGACTTCTCGCTGAACGGCGGCCTGCACATGGGCTGACCTGCCGGCGTGATCGGCAACCGCGCCGGCGGCCGCATTTTGCGGTGCAGCCAGCGCGGCGCACAAGGCGGCGGAGGTTTCGATTCGCTGCCGCTTTCGCGGGCCGCAAGGGCCCGCGAATCGTTTCTGCTTGGCGGCTTTTTTGCCGATTTGGCGGGGGTTTACCGGGTTTTCCTTAAGCTGGGTCGCTTTTCTTAGTGCTGTGTTGGGCATAGAATCAGGGCAGCGGCGCAGCCAGCACCATAGTCGTGCAGCGCGGCCCTCGCGGGGGCGAGGTGGCGAAGCCGCAACGCGCAGCCATGCGCGCACAGGCCGCGGCAAGCCGACACGACAATACAGATGGCGCAGGCGGTACCGATTTGCGCAGTGCACCCCATGCGGTGCAGCAGCGCGCAATCAGCGACGACACAAGGACAGAGCACCGATGGCCACGACCAAAAAAGGCGCAGAGCGACTGATCAAGAAGTATCCGAACCGCAGGCTCTACGACACCCAGACCAGCACCTATATCACCCTGGCTGACGTCAAGCAGCTGGTCATGGATTCCGAAGAGTTCAAGGTCGTTGACGCCAAGTCTGGGGATGAACTGACCCGCAGCATTTTGCTGCAGATCATCCTTGAAGAAGAGACTGGCGGCGTGCCGATGTTCTCCAGTGCCATGCTGTCGCAGATCATCCGGTTCTATGGCCATGCCATGCAGGGCATGATGGGCACCTACCTGGAAAAGAACATCCAGGCCTTTATCGATATCCAGAACAAGCTGGCCGAGAACTCCAAGGGCCTGTATTCGGGCGAAGCCTTCAGCCCCGACATGTGGTCGCAATTCATGAACATGCAGGGCCCCATGATGCAGGGCATGATGAGCAACTATATCGAGCAGAGCAAGAACCTGTTCGTGCAGATGCAGGAACAGATGCAGAACCAGGCCAAGAATATGTTCGGGACGTTCCCGTTCAACCAGCCGGACAAGAAGTAATCGATGTGGCGGCGGGCCGCCTGGCCTGCCGCTTTTCCTGTGCGCTGTTGATAAAAGCTTCCGGCGTGCAGCGCAGCGGCCAAAGCGGTTAAAATGCCGACCTCCTGAACTGGCGGCTCATTTGCGGACTCGCCTGCAAAGCGCGACTCCCGATGCCTTCCAGAATCCACCTTCCTTGCCCATTGCGTGCCCGCACAGCCGGCGCGCGCCGCCTGGCGCACTCCTGATATGAGCCGGCTGATCCTCGCTCCGATGGAGGGGCTAGCGGACTATGTCTTGCGCGACGTGCTGACCGGCCTGGGCGGCTTCGACGGCTGTGTGTCGGAGTTTGTCCGGGTAACGGGCTCGCTGCTTCCCGCGCGTGTCTATGAGCGGGATACGCCCGAAACCCTGGAGGGCGGCTTTACTCGCAGCGGCACCCCGATGGTGATCCAGTTGCTGGGCAGCGATCCCGAATGGCTGGCGCGCAATGCCGCCTATGCTGCAACCCTGTCGCCGCACGGTATCGACCTGAATTTCGGCTGTCCGGCGAAGGTGGTCAACCGGCATGGCGGCGGCGCCATGCTGCTCGGCCAACCTGAATTGCTGAACCGCATCGTTGCCGCCGTGCGCGCCGCGGTGCCGGCGCATATTGCCGTGACCGCCAAGATGCGGCTGGGTATTTCCGATACCGCGCTCGCCCTGGACTGCGCCGCGGCGCTCGCGGAAGGCGGGGCGGCGTCGCTGGTGGTGCATGCGCGCACGCGCGACGATGGTTACCGGCCGCCCGCGCATTGGGAGTGGATCGCGCGGATCGAGGAGGCCATCGACATTCCGGTCATTGCCAACGGCGACGTCTGGACAGTTGCCGACTGGGAGCGCTGTCGTTCAGTGACCGGCTGCGACGATGTGATGATCGGGCGCGGCGCGGTCTCCGACCCTTTCCTGGCCCAGCGCATCCGCGGCCAGATGGAGAGCGCGCCGTCCGCCGCGGAATGGCCGCTGGTGCTGCGCCAGATCTCGCTGTACCTGAGGAAGCTGCACGAACGGATCTCGTCCTGCCATGAGCACGGCCGGGTCAAGCTCTGGCTCAGCTATCTGAAACGGACCTGGCCGCAGGCCGACGAACTGCATGCCGCAATCCGGCGCATGCATGACTCGGCCGAGATCGCGCGCCTGCTGCTGAGTGCCCCCGGCGCCTCTCCGATTCCCGATTGAACCAGCCGTCAAGTGTGGCGTCAGGCGCCGGCAAAGGCTGGCAAAAGGGTAAAATATACGATTGGCCTGCAATCGCAGGGCGCCCGATCGCCCGCGCGATAACCGGATATACTCCGCCCCGCCTGCCCCACATTCGTATCGCACCGTGAAAAACCCTTCAGAATCAACGACCCAGAAAGACCATAGTCCGCGCGTGGGTTTCGTTTCGCTTGGCTGTCCCAAGGCCCTGGTCGACTCCGAGCAGATCATCACCCAGCTCCGCGCCGAGGGCTATGCCATCAGCGGCACCTATGACGGCGCCGACCTGGTGGTGGTCAATACCTGCGGCTTTATCGACGAGGCCGTCCAGGAAAGCCTGGACGCCATCGGCGAGGCGCTGACCGAGAACGGCAAGGTCATCGTGACCGGTTGCCTCGGCGCCAAGAAGGACGCGGCGGGGCAGGACATCGTGTCGTCGGTGCACCCCAAGGTGCTGGCCGTGACCGGACCGCATGCGTTGGGCGAAGTGATGCAGGCCGTGCACACGCACCTGCCGAAGCCGCACGATCCGTTCACCGACCTGGTGCCGGCCGCCGGCATCAAGCTGACGCCCAAGCACTACGCGTACCTGAAGATCTCCGAGGGCTGCAACCACCGCTGCTCGTTCTGCATCATCCCGTCGATGCGCGGTGACCTGGTGTCGCGCCCCGTGGCCGAAGTCATGCTGGAGGCCGAGAACCTGTTCAAGGCGGGCGTCAAGGAACTGCTGGTGATCTCGCAGGATACCAGCGCCTATGGCGTCGACGTCAAGTACCGCACCGGCTTCTGGAACGGCCGCCCGCTCAAGACCCGCATGACCGAGCTGGTGGCGGCGCTGGGCGAACTGGCCGCGCAGCACGGCGCCTGGGTGCGCCTGCACTACGTCTACCCGTATCCGCACGTCGACGAGATCATCCCGCTGATGTCGCAGGGCCACGTGCTGCCTTACCTGGACGTGCCGCTGCAGCACGCCCACCCGGACGTGCTCAAGCGCATGAAGCGCCCGGCCAACGCCGAGAAGACCATGGACCGCATCCGCGCCTGGCGCGAGATCTGCCCCGAGCTGACCATCCGCAGCACCTTTATCGCCGGCTTCCCGGGCGAGACCGAGGCCGAGTTCCAGACGCTGCTGGACTTTATCGCCGAGGCCGAGCTCGACCGCGTCGGCTGCTTTGCGTACTCGCCGGTGGAAGGCGCTACGGCCAACGACCTGCCGGGCGCGCTGCCCGACGAGGTGCGCGAAGAGCGCCGCGCCCGCTTCATGGAAGTGGCCGAGGAAGTGTCCGCACGCCGCCTGCAGCGCAAGGTCGGCCAGACCCTGCGCGTGCTGGTCGACGAGGTCAACCAGGACGGCGGCATTGGCCGTTCGTCGGCGGATGCGCCGGAAATCGACGGCCTGGTCTATATCGCGCCGCCGGAGCGTACCTCGCAGCGCTACCGCGCGGGCGAGTTCGTCGACGTGAAGATCACGGGTGCCGATGGCCACGACCTGTGGGGCGAGGTCTGAGCTAGTCCTGCCGGACGAGGCCGGCGCAGCGGCGATTAGGTAAAAGTACGGTCGTTCGTTTCTGTGCCGACACCGCTATACTGTGCGGTGCAACATACCTCCTTGGAGACAAGTCATGACGCGTGAAGTCGTAGTGGTGAGCGGTGTCCGTACCGCGATCGGAACCTTTGGCGGCAGCCTGAAGGATGTGGCGCCGGCAGAACTGGGCGCGCTGGTCGTGCGCGAGGCGCTGGCCCGTGCGCAGGTATCCGGCGACGACGTCGGTCACGTGGTGTTCGGCAACGTGATCCAGACCGAGCCGCGCGACATGTACCTGGGCCGCGTTGCCGCGGTCAACGGCGGGGTCACGGTCAACGCGCCCGCGCTGACCGTGAACCGCCTGTGCGGCTCGGGCCTGCAGGCCATTGTCAGCGCCGCGCAGACCATCCTGCTGGGCGACGCCAACGTCGCCATCGGCGGCGGTGCCGAAAGCATGAGCCGGGCCCCGTACCTGGCGCCGGCGGCCCGCTGGGGCGCCCGCATGGGCGACGCCGGCCTGGTCGACATGATGCTGGGCGCGCTGCACGACCCGTTCCACCGCATCCACATGGGTGTCACGGCCGAGAACGTGGCCAAGGAATATGACATCTCGCGCGCGCAGCAGGACGAGGCCGCGCTGGAATCGCACCGCCGCGCGTCCGCCGCGATCAAGGCCGGCTATTTCAAGGACCAGATCGTCCCGGTGGTGAGCAAGGGCCGCAAGGGCGAGGTCACCTTCGACACCGACGAGCACGTGCGCCATGACGCCACCATGGACGACATGACCAAGCTCAAGCCGGTTTTCGTCAAGGAAAACGGTACGGTCACGGCCGGCAATGCCTCGGGCCTGAACGACGCCGCTGCCGCGGTGGTGATGATGGAGCGTGCCGAGGCCGAGCGCCGCGGCCTGAAGCCGCTGGCGCGCCTGGTGTCGTACGGCCATGCCGGCGTCGATCCGAAGACCATGGGCATCGGCCCGGTGCCGGCGACCAAGATCGCGCTGGAACGCGCCGGCCTGCAGGTGTCCGACCTGGACGTGATCGAAGCCAACGAAGCCTTCGCCGCGCAGGCTTGCGCCGTCACCAAGGCCCTGGGCCTGGATCCGGCCAAGGTCAACCCGAACGGCTCGGGCATCTCGCTGGGCCACCCGATCGGCGCCACTGGCGCGCTGATCACGGTCAAGGCGCTGCACGAGCTGCAACGTGTGCAAGGCCGCTACGCGCTGGTGACGATGTGCATCGGCGGCGGGCAGGGCATTGCCGCCATCTTCGAGCGGATCTGAGGTTCGCCTTGCGCCGTGTGCTGCTGAAATCGTCCATCCCGGCGCTGGCTGCCGTGCTCGCCCTGGCGGGCACGGCGCAGGCCGCACCGGCGACCGAACTGTCGACCGGCCCGGTCGGGGCGGGCGCGGTTGGCGGCGAGAGCCTGGGCATCAACCAGGCCATCCGCGATGGCGAGGCCAGGCGCGGCACGGCGCTGTCGACCGGCGCGCCCAGGCCGCTGGCGCCGCGCTCCGAATATGCATCGCTGCCGGTCTATGTCGGCAAGGTCGGCGACCAGCCCGTGCGGCTGCGGCTCGGCCCCAAGCCCGACGAGCGCGACAGCGTGCGCGGCGAATATAGCGGCCGCGGCGCCGGTGTGCGCCTGCTCGCCGGTGAATGGGAAAACGGCGCTTTCCTGATGGAAGAGTCGGACGATGGCACGCGCGTAACGGGCAACTGGGAGGGCAATATCGACGCCAGTGGCGCCGTGCGCGGCACCTGGACCGATGCCTTCAATCCCGCCATCGTGCTGCCGTTCTTTATCCGCCCGCTGGGCGTGCTCGTCATTCCGCCGTTCGACATGACGCCCGGCAGCGGCGTCACCTACGCGCCGCCGCCGCCCAAGTCGTCGATCTCCGGCTGGTAATTCGGCACCATTCTCGCGCGATAGGCCGACCGTTACCGTTCCCGGTGGCGCGGCCGGCATTTGCTGGTAAGCTCGAAGGCTCACCGAGTCTCATTCCTGGCCGGGACAGTGTGATGCCTGCCTGGCATCGCGCCAGCGCCGGCCAGCAGCCAGCAAGGAATCCGCCGTGTCCGATTCATCGTCCGACAAGCCCGCATCCCGCCCCCATTACCTGCAGACCGTGGCGGTCCAGCCCGAACTGGACATCGCATCCGGCTTTGCCTCGTTCTCGCCCGCCATCCACCGTGGCTCGACCGTGGTGTTCCGGAACCTGGCCGAACTGCGTGCGCAGGGTGACGGCGCCACCACCTACTGGCGTTACGGCCTGCACGCCACCCCGACCAGCGAGGCGCTGTGCCAACACTTGGCACTGATCGAGGGCGCGCGCCATACCTTGCTGCTGCCTTCCGGGCTGGCGGCGATTTCGCTGGTCTACTTCGCGCTGCTCAAGAGTGGCGACGACGTGCTGGTGCCGCACAACGTCTACGGTCCCAACCGTGACCATGGCGAATGGCTGGCGCGCGACTACGGCGTGTCGGTGCGCTACTACGACCCGATGGACGCCGCCGGCATGGCCGCGATGATCCGGCCCGAGACGCGCCTGATCTGGATGGAGTCGCCGGGCTCGGTGACGATGGAAGTGGCGGACACCGATGCCATCGTCGCCGCCGCGCAGGCGCATGGCGTGCTGACGGCGATCGACAACACCTGGTCGGGCGGCGTCTACTTCCGCCCGTTCGAAAAGGGCATCGATATCTCGGTGCAGGCGCTGACCAAATACCAGTCCGGCGGCAGCGATGTGCTGATGGGCGCGGTGATGACGGCTGACCATGCGCTGCACGACCGCCTGCGGCGCACCCGCATGCTGATGGGCTGGGGGGTGTCCGCCGATGACTGCCACCTGGTTCTGCGCGGGCTGCCAAGCCTGCCGGTGCGGCTCGCGGCGCACGACCGCGGCGCGCGCGAAGTCGCCGAATGGCTGTGCCAGCGGCCCGAGGTGGCGCGCGTGCTGCATCCCGCGCTGCCCGAATGCCCCGGCCATGCCAACTGGCGGCGCGACTTCACCGGCGCCACCGGCCTGTTCGCCATCGTCCTGCGCGCGCGCTACTCGCGCCAGCAGGTCGATGCCTTTGTCGAGGCGCTGCAGTTGTTCGCGATCGGCTGGTCGTGGGGCGGTGCGCACAGCCTGGCCGTGCCTTACCACGTGCAGAGCATGCGCCCGGCAGGAACCTGGCCGCCGGCCGGCTGGCAGGACTCCGGCGAACTGGTGCGGCTCTATATCGGCCTGGAAGACACGCGCGACCTGATCGCCGACCTGCGCCAGGCGATGGAGGCGAAGCTGGGCGCGGTGTAAGGAAGGCAGGGCGGAGGCGGGGCGCCCCGCGCCGCTTCAGGCAGGCTTGCGCAGCGCCAGGTTGAGCTGGTCGACCACTTCGGCCCAGTCGGCGTCGTCGAGAAGCTCGTCGTGCAGCAGTGCCGACTGCGCCGGCGTCCAGAACGGCGCCTCCGCCAGCTCCACATCGTCTGGCAGCGGCGCGTGCTGGCCGATGAAGCTGCGGATGCTGGCTTCATCGGAAGCCAGGCCGAGTTGCGCGAACAGTTCGGAAAACTGGTGGAAGGTCGGTTCCATGGCGGTCGGGTTTGCTGGTTGGGGGCTCATGTAGTGTAGGCGAGCCCCGTGCGACCGCCGGCGCTCAGCGGACGTCCGCGCCGGACATCGGCTTGGCGCCGGCCGTGGCCGTGGACGAGGCGGCACGCGGCATTGCCCAGACCGACTCGGCCGGTCCGCTGCGCGCACGCCGCTGGGTGGCGCGGGCGAGGGCGACGAAACCCGCCGCCAGCGCGATGGCGCCGATATCGAAGCCGGCGATGATCCAGTGCCCGCTGGGGATGCTGCGCAGCAGGTGGTCGCCGGTCAGGATGGCGTTGGACAGCGGCACGGTCAGCGCGGCCAGGGCCGCCACGTACAGCAGTTCGATCGCCGCCCGTACCGGCGGGCGCAGCAGCGCCCACGCGCAGGCAATGCCGAACGCCGTGAAGTAGGTGTAGCTCACCGCGCGTTCGGGCCACAGCAGCGCTGCCGGGAAGCACAGCGCCACGCCGATGCAGCAGCCGATGCATACGCCCACGGTCGCCTGCGCCAGCAACCGGTGCACGCGCGGCTGTTCGGCCTGGCGCAGCTTGCGCCGCGACTCGATCCACAGCAGGTTGCCCGAATAGAACAGGAACGCGCCGGCCAGGCCGGCCAGCAGGTAGACCAGCCGCACCGGCAACTCGCCGAAGGTGCCGAAGTGCAGCGCGTACAGTGCGCTGTACAGCCCGTGATTGCCGTCGCGTGCGCCGGCGGTCTGGTTGGAGGTCAGCTGGCCCGCGTTGGGTTCGCCCTGCGCGGCGTGGATGCCGACCGAGCCGAGGTTGCCGAGCGCCCTGGTGCTGGTGCCGCGCACTTCGACCACGGCATTGGCGTCGCCGAAGCGCTGGAAGCGGAACGACTCTGCCGTGAAGCGCTCGCCGCCATGCTGTTGCGCGATCCGCACCAGGGTCGCGGCGGGCATCGTCGGCACGGCGCGGCCGGCGGCAGCCACCTCCGGCACCGCGGTGGTGGCGCGCGGCACGGCTTCGAACAGGCGGCCGTCGAAGGTCAGCGTGTTGAACACCATCATCAGCACCAGCGACAGGCAGAACAGCGCGCCGGTGATGGCAAAGACCAGGTGGAAGGGCAGGCTGAACAGTCCCAGCACGTTGTGCGCATCCATCCAGAAGCGCTTGAGGTTGCGTCCCGGCCGCACCACGAACAGGTCCTTCCTGAGGCGCGGCAGGTGCAGCAGCACGCCCGACACCAGCGCCAGCCCGTACAGCACCGAGATCGCGCCCATGAAGTAGATCCCGCCGACCGGAATGCCGAGCGAATAGTGCAGGCTGTTCAGGAACGCCGAGAGTTCGCCGATCACGTGGTCGCGCGAGGTGTCGCGCTGCATCGCGGCGTCGCCGGCCAGCCGCGCGTCGGTGGTCATCTGCCATTCGCCGGCCTTGTCCTGCCAGTAGGCGGCGATATTGGGCTCGCCTTCGGACGGCATGATCACATAGGCGCTGGCGGCGGCCTCAGGGTGGAGTGCCACCAGCTTGTGCATGAAGCGGTCGACCGCTGCCGGGTCGGCCTTGGCCTCGACCGGCGCATTGCCTTTCAGGCGCGTGGGCGACTGCCACACGTGGAGCTCGTGGTGGAACACGGTCACGGCGCCGGCAAAGAAGGCGATAAACAGGGCCCAGCCGGCCATCAGGCCGACCCAGGTATGCAGCGTCTGGTACAGGCGCAGGGTTGCGGTTTTCATGATGGCGTTCTCAGGAGACGGGCAGTGCGGCCGGGGCCAGGCCCGCCAGGCGCAGGGCCCACAGCGCGCCGAAGCAGAGCAGGGTGGCGCCCCCCAGCCACAGCCAGGCCGAGCGGCTGGTGCGGAACAGCAGGCTGCCACTGATGATGGCCACCCACACCGGCAGGCAAGCCACGACCGCGGCGACGATGCCGGATTCCCAGCCGCCGGGCAGCCACAGGATCGACAGCGTGCACAGCGCTACGGCGAGGGGCAGGCCGAGCAGGGTGCCAGCCAGCCACTTGGTGCCCATGGTATCGGGGGTCGCGTTCATGCCTGTTGGCCCCCTTGCCCTGTCTGCACCATCCGGCCCTGAGCCGCCTGGCGCTTGCGTTGGGCATAAATGCCGACGAAAGGACAGGCCGACAGCGCGCAGGGCACCGTTGCCAGGCTGGCGGCGATCGCCACCGGCCAGCCATTGGTGGTGCTCCACAGCCAAGTGCTGGCTATCACCAGCGCCAGGCCCAGCCAGCCAAATATGCGCGGCCGCGGGCCGCGTCCGGGCGGCAGCAGGACCTGGTTAGGCGCAGCCAGGTACAGGCACGCGGCCGCGGCCAGGCCCAGAAAAACGGCCAGAACTTGCATGAAAGGAAATGTCAGCGAATCGAAACATTAATGGTAATGATTCGCATTTGTCGCTGCAAGCGGAATGTTGGCGAGAGGCGCCGAAACGTGGCGGCGCCGCCATCCATGCCGAAAGTACGATGCAGCGGCGCCACGAACGCGGCGCCACGAACTCGGCGCCAGAAGACGGCGCCAAAAGATCGGCGCCGCGGCAGATCGCGTGACGTCAGTGGGGGAACAGCGCCAGCAGCCCGTCCAGCCCGACGTGGTTGAATGCGACGCTGGCCTGCGCGCGCACCACCGGCTTGGCGCGGAAGGCCACCGACAGGCCGGCGACCGCCATCATCTTGAGATCGTTGGAGCCGTCACCCATGACGATGGCCTGGTCCGGCGTGGCGCCGATCTGCACGCAGACTTCCTGCACGGTACGGGCCTTGACGTCGGCGTTGACGATCTCGCCGACCACATTGCCGGTCAGCTTGCCGTCGACGATTTCCAGCGTATTGGCGCGGGTGAAATCCAGCTTCAGGCGCGGCTTGAGTTGGTCGGTGAAGTGGACGAACCCGCCCGACACCAGCAGCGTCTTGATGCCCAGTGCCTGCACGGCCTGCAGCATGCGTTCGGCACCTGGCGACAGGCGCAGGCGCTCGGCGTAGACGCGGTCGAGGACGCTGGCGTCCAGGCCCTTGAGCAGCGCCACGCGGCGCCGCAGGCTTTCGTTGAAGTCGGTGATCTCGCCGCGCATCGCTGCTTCGGTGATGGCGGAGACTTCGGCCTTGAGGCCGCAGAAATCCGCGATCTCGTCGATGCACTCGATGGTGATCAGCGTCGAGTCCATGTCCATCGCCACCAGCCGGAAGTCCGACAGCTTGCGTCCGGCGGGGACCACGGCCCAGTCGATACCGCGCGGACCGCAGAAATCGTCCAGCGCATCGCGCAGCGCCGGCGTCAGCGGCGCGCAGTCCTCGGCAGCGGCCACGGTGTCGCTGCGCGGCACCAGTTTCGAGGCGCGGGCGAGGGTGCGGACGGTGTCGAGGTCGGCGGCGGAAAGCGGGGCGGTGCTCTGGAGGATCAGGGGCATGACAGGTGAGGATCGGGCGCGTGCAGCACAGGCAAAGAGGGCGGCAACACGGAAAAACCGTTATTGTAGCCGCCCTGGCCGCCTGGCTGAGCGCTGCCCGGATGCTCAGCGCTGCGCCATCAGCATGTAGTCCACCGTCAGGTTGGACAGTGCGCGCACGCCGTTGATCAGCGCCGGCTCGTCCACATAGAACTCGGGCGAGTGGTTGGAGGGCGCCTTGGTCACATCCTGGCCCCTGGGCGTCACGCCCAGGTTGAAGAACAGGCCGGGCACCTTCTCCTGGTAGAATGAGAAGTCTTCCGACGCTGTTGCCTTGGGCGTGGTCATCCAGTTGCCGTCGCCGGCCACGCGCCTGAGCGTGGGCGCCATCTGGTCCGTCAGGGCAGGCTGGTTGATGGTGGCGTTGTACAGCTCGACCACGCGGAAGTTGGCCTCCGCCCCGGCGCTGGTGGCGATGGCCTCGGTGGTGCGCTTCATGCGGGCATGGATGTCCTTCTTCATGCCTTCGTCATAGGTGCGGATCGTGCCCATCATCTCGACCTTCTCCGGCACGATGTTCATACGGTTGCCGCCGTGGATGGTGCCCACGGTGATCACCGACGGCTCCAGCATGGCATTGACCTGGCGGCTCTGGATGGTCTGCAGCCCCATCACGATCTGCGAGGCCACCACGATCGGGTCGATGCCGCCCCACGGGCGCGCGCCGTGGGTCTGGCGGCCCTTGACGTCGATCCAGAACTGGTCCGCCGCGGCCATCGATGCGCCGCTGCGCCAGCCGAGCTTGCCGGACTCGATGCCGCTGCTGACGTGCAGGCCGAAGATCGCATCGACCTTCGGGTTGTCCAGCACGCCCTCGGCCACCATCTGTTTTGCGCCCCACATGTTCGAGCCATTGGGCTCGAAGTCCGCCGGGCTTTCCTCGGCCGGCTGGAAGATGAACTTGACCGTGCCGGGTAGCTGGTCTTTCATGCCGGCCAGCACTTCCGCCGTGGCCATCAAAATCGCCACGTGGGTGTCATGGCCGCAGGCGTGCATCACGTCGACTTCCTTGCCGAGATACTGCCCCTTGGCCCTGGACGCAAACGGCACGTCGACACGTTCCTTCACCGGCAGCGCGTCCATGTCGGCGCGCAACGCGACCACCGGGCCTGGCTTGCCGCCCTTGAGCACGCCCACCACGCCGGTCTTGGCCACGCCGGTCTTCACCTCCATGCCGAGCTTGCGCAGGTGGTCGGCGACCAGTTGCGCGGTGCGGGTCTCGTAGTTGCCGAGCTCCGGGTGCTGGTGGATGTCGCGGCGCCAGGCGATCAGCTGCTTTTCCACCGCCCTGGCGCGGGTTTCGATCTGGGCGTGCAGGGCGTCGGCGGCGGCGCCCGCCGGGGCAGGCGTGGTCTGCGCCTGCGCGGGGTTGCAGAGCAGGCCGGCCGCGAGTGCGAGGCTGGCGCAAGCAATGCGGAGGGGGGAACGGGATGCGGTGGAACGGACGGCCATGCAAAATCTCCTTCGTTATTGTTGGTTTGATGCTGGCAGAGTGGTTGGCTACTTGGTGAGCGGGGCGCTGGAGTACTGCAGGCGCCGGCCCTCACCCCCGCCCTTCTCCCGCAGGCGGGAGAGGGGAGCAAACAAGGGGGATGGGATGATTACGATGCCGTCGAACGCCGAGGCCGTGCTCCCTCTCCCGCTTGCGGGAGAGGGTTGGGGTGAGGGCGGGCGTATCGACGCAGTGCGGACGACAAAGCCGCGGCGGACCAAATCAGGCCGTAACCCGCAGGCTATCCACCACCTTATGCAAGAACCCTTCGCACGCCGCCAGCTGCTCCAGCGCGACGAACTCATCCGGCTTGTGCGCCTGCTGGATATCGCCGGGCCCGCACACCACCGCCGGAATGCCCGCTCGCTGGAACAGCCCGGCTTCGGTGCCATAGGCAACCTTGTTGGTCTCGCGGTCTGCCGTCAGCGCCCGCACCAGCTGCGTGATCGCGGCCTGCTCGGCAACATCCAGGGACGGCGCGGCGGCGATCTTGCTGAGCGTCAGGCCGGCATCGGCATGCTCGGCGCGCATTTTCGGCAGCAGCACGTCGTTGGCGTAGGCATGGATGCGCGCGTAGATCGCTTCCGGATCCACCCCAGGCAAATTGCGGAACTCGAACACGAACTCGCACAGCGCGGGGATGGTATTGAGCGCGATGCCGCCCTGGATGGTGCCGGTCTGCGCGGTGGTGTAGGGCACGTCGAAGGCCTGGTCGTACGGGCCGTTGGCCTTGAACTCGTCGGCGATATCGCGGATGAAGCAGATCAGCCGCGCCGCGTATTCGATGGCATTGACGCCGCGCGGCGTCAGGGACGAGTGCGCGGCCTGGCCCCGGACGCAGCAGCGGTAGGCGTTGATGCCCTTGTGCGCGACGATCACCCGCATGCTGGTCGGCTCGCCGACGATGCAGCCGCCGGGCGTCACGCCACGCTCGCGCAGTTCGGCCAGCAGATAGGGCGCGCCCATGCAGCCGATCTCTTCATCGAACGAGAGGGCATAGTGCACGGGCTCGCGCAGCCTTGCGTCGAGGATGGCCGGCAGCAGCGACAGGCTGGTGCCGATAAAGCCCTTCATGTCGCAGGTGCCCCGGCCATACAGCTTGCCGTCGCGAATCACCGGCTTGAACGGATCGGTAGTCCAGTTCTGGCCGTCCACCGGCACCACGTCGGTGTGGCCCGACAGCACGATGCCACCGTTGGTGCTGCCATTGGCCGCGGGCACCGTGACAAAGAGATTGGCCTTGTCCTGCTGCGGGTTGTAGCTCAGATGCGGCTTCAATCCCCTGGCCAGGAAGTGGTCGCGCACGGTCTCGATCAGGCCGAGGTTGGAGTGGCGGCTGGTGGTGTCGTAGGCGACCAGCCGCTGGGTCCATTCGAGCGCGCTGCCGCGCGCGGGGTGGTCATTGGCGGTCTGGCTTGGGGCGGCGGCTTGGGCTGGCATGGGGCGCTATCTCTAACCGATCAGGAGTCCGATGCTACACCCGGTCGTGTGCAGAGTCCATGCAGGCGGCGCAGGCACCGCCCGCAGCTTTAAGCCAGTTGCCGCAGCGTATGCTTGATCGTCTGCGCGCGTACCGTCACGTCCGGCATCTTGGCCTCGATGCGCAGCTTGTCCTGCCCGGCCAGCTTGATATGCCGGTTCTTCTGCACCAGGTCGATGATGCGCATGGCATCGATCGGCGGGTTGGGCACGAACTGCACGCTGATGGTGGCCTCGCCCGCATCGATCTTGCGCACGCCCAGCGGCGCCGCGGCGATGCGCAGCCGGTGCGTTTCCACCAGCGCCTGCGCCTGCGCCGGCAGCCTGCCGAAGCGGTCGATCAGTTCTTCCTGGATATCGTCGACACGCTCGGCAGTCTCGCAGTTGGCCAGGCGCTTGTACAGCGACAGGCGCTCATGCACATCGCCGCAATAGTCGTTGGGCAGCAGCGCCGGCGTGCCGAGGTTGATCTCGGTGGTCGCCGCCAGCGGCGCCATCAGGTCGGGCTCCTTGCCGGCCTTGAGCGCCTTGACCGCGTGGTTGAGCATGTCGGTATAGAGCTGGAAGCCGATCTCGTGGATCTCGCCCGACTGCTTGTCGCCGAGCACCTCGCCGGCGCCGCGGATTTCCAGGTCGTGCATGGCCAGGTAGAAGCCCGAGCCCAGTTCCTCCATCTGCTGGATCGCTTCGAGCCGGCGCTGCGCCTGTTTGGTCAGGCCGTCGACATCGTGCACCAGCAGGTAGGCATAGGCCTGGTGGTGCGAACGCCCCACGCGGCCGCGCAGCTGGTGCAGCTGCGCCAGTCCGAACTTGTCGGCGCGGTGGATCAGGATGGTGTTGGCGGTCGGCACGTCGATGCCGGTTTCGATGATCGTCGTACACAGCAGGATGTTGTCGCGGCGCGAGACAAAATCGCGCATCACGCGCTCCAGCTCGCGCTCGTGCATCTGGCCGTGCGCCACCGCGATGCGCGCCTCGGGCACCAGCTCGGCGAGCTTGGCGCGCTTGTTCTCGATGGTCTCGACCTCGTTGTGCAGGAAGTAGATCTGGCCGCCGCGCTTGAGCTCGCGCAGGATGGCCTCGCGGATCACGCCATCTTCCTCGCGCCGTACGAAGGTCTTGATCGCCAGCCGCTTCTGCGGCGCGGTGGCGATCACCGAAAAATCGCGCAGGCCTTCCAGCGCCATGCCCAGCGTGCGCGGGATAGGCGTGGCGGTCAGCGTCAGGATGTCGACCTCGGCGCGCAGCGTCTTCAGCGCTTCCTTCTGGCGCACGCCGAAGCGGTGTTCCTCGTCGATGATGACCAGCCCCAGGCGCTGGAACCTGACCTGGTCGGACAGGATCTTGTGCGTGCCGATGACGATGTCGACGCTGCCCTCGTTGATCTGCTTGATGGCCGCGTCGATCTCTTTCTTGGTCTTGAAGCGCGACAGTTCGACGATGCGCACCGGCCATTCGGCGAAGCGGTCGGACAGCGTCTGGAAATGCTGCTCGGCCAGCAGCGTGGTCGGCGCAAGCATCGCCACCTGCTTGCCGCCCAGCACCGCAACGAAGGCAGCGCGCAGCGCCACCTCGGTCTTGCCGAAGCCGACGTCGCCGCACACCAGCCGGTCCATCGGCTTGCCCGAGGTCATGTCGGCGATCACCGCGGCGATGGCGGCGGCCTGGTCCGGCGTTTCCTCGAAGCCGAAGCTTTCGGCAAAGGTCTCATAGTCCTTCGGCGACAGCGGGAAGGCGAAGCCCTCGCGCGCGGCGCGGCGCGCGTACAGGTTCAGCAGCTCAGCAGCGGTATCGCGGATCTGCTGCGCGGCGCGGCGCTTGGCCTTGTCCCACTGGCCCGAGCCCAGGTGGTGCAAAGGTGCGGTGTCCGGATCGGCGCCGGAATAGCGGGAAATCACGTGCAACTGGTGCACCGGCACATACAGCTTGCTGCTCTTGTCGTATTCGAGGTGCAGGAATTCCTCCTCGCCCTGGCCCATGTCAAGCGACACCAGGCCATGGTAGCGGCCGATGCCGTGTTCGCTGTGCACCACCGGATCGCCGATCTTCAGTTCGGCCAGGTCGCGCACCATCGAGTCGACTGCGGTCGCCTGTTCCTGCTTGCGGCGGCCGGTGCGGCGCGCGGTGCCTGCGTACAACTCGGCCTCGGTGACGAAGGCGAGTTGCCCCTGTGGCAGCCCAATGGGCAGCGCGAAGCCGCTCTGCAAGGGTGCCACCGCAATCGAGAAATGCGCTTCGCCGGCAAGAAACGCGGCAAAGTCGTCCACCGGCTGCGGGCGCAGGCCGCTCTCTGCAAATAGCTGCAGCAGCGTCTCGCGCCGGCCGGCGGAGTCCGCGCACATCAGCACACGGATCTGCTTGTCGAGCAGCAGCGATTCCAGGTTGACCAGCGGGTCGTCGGCGCGCCGGTTGACCGAGACATCGGGCAGGATCGCCGAGAACGGGGTCTGGTCCGCGCCTGGCTCGGTCTGCAGCACCAGCCGCGCCATCGGCTTGGCGCCGACGAAGAACTGCTCCTCGGACAGGAACAGGTCGGCCGGCGGCAGCAGCGGACGCTCGCGGTCGTGCCGCATGAAGTTGTAGCGCTGCGTGGTGTCGGCCCAGAAGCGGCGGATCGCTTCATCGATGTTGCCCGCGAAGGCCAGTTGCGTATCCGCCGGCAGGTAGTCGAACAGCGTCGCGCTGGCTTCGAAAAACAGCGGCAGGTAGTACTCGATGCCCGCCGACGGCACGCCATTGCCGATGTCCTTGTAGATCGGCGACTTGGTCGGGTCGCCCTCGAAGACTTCGCGCCAGCGCCCGCGGAAGGCGGTGCGCGCAGCTTCGTCGAGCGGGAACTCGCGGCCCGGCAACAGGCGCACTTCCTTGACCGGGTACAGGCTGCGCTGCGTGTCCGGATCAAAGGCACGGATAGTCTCGATCTCGTCGCCGAACAGGTCGATCCGGTACGGCAGCGCCGAGCCCATCGGGTACAGGTCGATCAGGCCGCCGCGCACGCTGTATTCGCCCGGGCGCATCACGGCGCTGACGTGCTCGTAGCCGGCCAGCGTGAACTGCGCCTTCAGCGCGGCCTCGTCCAGGCGCTCGCCCTGCTTGAAGAAGAAGGTGTAGGCGGCCAGGAAGGACGGCGGCGCGAGCCGGTACAGCGCGGTGCTGGCCGGCACCAGCATCACGTCGCATTGCCCGCCCTGGATATCGTGCAGCGTGGCCAGGCGTTCGGAGACCAGGTCCTGGTGCGGCGAGAAGCTGTCGTAGGGCAGCGTTTCCCAGTCGGGCAGCAGGCGCACGCGCAGCTCTGGCGCAAACCAGGGGATTTCCTCGGCCAGGCGCTGGGCGTCGACGGCATTGGCGCACACCACTGCCAGCATCGGCACGCGCGCGCGGTGCTGCCGCGCGTAGGCGGCAATGGCCAGTGCATCGGCCGAGCCACGCAGGCCGGCCACGGTGTGGCGCAGGCCGGGCTTGACCAGCGGAAGGTTGACGAAGGGCAGGGAGGACGTAGCGTCAGGCATGTCGGCAACGGGGCGTTCAAAACGACGACACCCCGCCGGCATTGCGGGCGGGGGTCGGACAGAATGCGGCGGGCATATGGCGGCACCCGCCCGCGCCGCCAGGCATGCATGCGCCATGGCGACGGGCAAGGGCCGTATTATAGAATGCGACCCGGTTGTCCCGCTGGCGCCACGGTGCCGGCGCTGGCCCCAGGCCCTGCAGCTTCACTTCGCCATTCCATTCACTTCCTGCCCCAGCCGTGTCAGCTCGCCGCTTTGCCCTGATTCCCTGTGCCGGTACCGGCAGCCGCGCCGGCGGCACCGTTCCCAAGCAATACCAGACCGTGGCCGGCCGGCCGATGATCTGGTACGCGCTGGCGGCGTTCTCGGCGTGCGACGCCATCAACGCCACCGCACTGGTGCTGGCGCCCGACGACATGCCGCTGGAATCGCGCTTCGGCGCGGCCACGTTCGCCGGACTGCGCTTCGACACCGCCTTCATTGGCGGCGACACGCGGCATGCATCGGTGCTGGCGGGACTGCATCACCTGGCCCAGCTCGGCGCCACCGATACCGACTGGGTGCTGGTGCATGACGCGGCGCGTCCGGGCCTGACGCCGGCGATGATCCACGCGCTGGTGCGCGCGGTCGAAAGCGACGGCGACGACGATCCGGATGCGGCCATCGGCGGCATCCTGGCGGTACCGGTGCCCGACACCCTAAAGCGCGCGCAGGACGATGCCCGCATCGGCGGCACCGTGCCGCGCGAAGGGCTGTGGCAGGCGCAGACCCCGCAGATGTTCCGGCTGGGCGTGCTGCGCCAGGCGCTGCAGGATGCCCTGGCGGCCGGCGCGGTGGTGACCGACGAAGCCAGCGCGATCGAACGGCTGGGACTGCACCCGCGGCTGGTCAACGGCTCGCTGCGAAATTTCAAGGTGACATACCCGGAAGACTTCGCCCTCGCTGAGGTGCTGCTGGGGACTGGAGCAAATGGAGCATAAGGAGCGTAACCGCAATGATGCCTTTCGATATCCGCGTGGGCCAGGGCTATGACGTCCACGCGCTGGTGCCCGGCCGCAAGCTGATCCTTGGCGGCGTGGAAATCCCGCACGATCGCGGCCTGCTGGGCCATTCCGATGCCGACGCGCTGCTGCACGCGGTGACTGACGCGCTGTTCGGCGCGGCCGCGCTGGGCGACATCGGCCGCCATTTTCCCGATACCGACGCGCAGTTTGCCGGCGCCGACAGCCGCGTGCTGCTGCGCGAGGCCGCGCGCCGCGTGCGCGAGGCCGGCTATGAGATCGGCAATGTCGATGCCACCGTGATTGCGCAGGCCCCCAGGCTGGCACCGCATATCGGCGCGATGGTGGCCAACCTGGCGGAAGACCTGGGGCTGGCGCCCGGGCGCTGCAACGTCAAGGCAAAGACCAACGAAAAGCTGGGCTTCGAAGGACGGCAGGAAGGGATCGTGGCACAGGCCGCGGTGCTGGTCTGGCGCGCGTCGGTGACGGGCGCGCAGGACTGAACGCCCTGTGGCGGGCGCGGTGTGCGCGATGGGCGAGCTTTGCTAGCTGTGCGGCGCGTCTGCCACAGGGGCGTTTTCCGGAGGGATGGCGTAGGTGTAGTCGATCAGCCGCGCCATGGCGCCCGAGCGCGCGCCGGCCTCGGTGCGCTTGGTGAATCCCATCTGCTGCACCAGCCGGTTGGCCGAGGCCATCTCCGGCATGGTTCGCACCAGCAGCGTAGGCGAGCCGATATCGCGCGCGCGCTGGATGCAGATCTGCATCAGCGTGCGCCCCAGCCCCAGACCGCGCGCCTGCGGGCTGACCGACAGCAGCCGCGCTTCCGGCTGCGTCAGCGTGATGGTGCTGCCGTCGAGCGCGGGCAGCGTTGCCCCGGGATGGCAGAACAGCACCGCACCCATGATGCCGTGATCGGTTTCTGCCACCCACCATTCCATGTCGGGATTGCTGGTCGCCAGCACCGCCTGCATGCCGCGCTGGAACGAGGCCCGGCAGTCTTCCATGATTGCCAGCTCATACTGGCCATAGGCTTGCTGCGTGACGGCAGCGATGTCGCCCCAGTCATGCACCGCGGCAAGGCGGTAGTGAAAACGGGGGGAAGTCGGCGAAGGCAGGGTCATGGCAGGCTGAAAGTGCATATGCTGCCTGGATTGTAGGCCGATCGCCGCGCCAGTGCAGCCCGGTGCGGGATCGGTTGCAGGATGGGAACAGCCGGCATTTCCCGCTGGGAAGCTGCCGGCTGCTGTGCTACAGGGGCCGCGGGACGGCCCCGTCGGAGGGCGCGGGGGCGCGCTGTGTACTTACTGGGCGGCGATCACGTTGGCCGCGGCCACGATCACCGCGGCGATGCGGCCCACGTCGCGCAATTGCTGCGCGGTCATGCCCTGCTCGTTCTTCAGCAGCTGGTAGTGCGACTTCACGCAGAAGTGGCACTTGCCCACGATCGAGGCTGCCAGCGCGTACATCTCGAAACGGCGCTTGTCCACGCCGCCATGGGTGGCGTAGGCGTTCATGCGCAGGCCGGCGGGCTGGGTCGACAGGTCGGTGTCGTCCGCCATCTCGACGTACGGGTACCAGGTGTTGTTCATGCCCATCAGCGCAGCGGCGGTCAGCGCGCCGTTGGTTTCCTCGGGCGACAGCACGCCGGCATTGCGGATGGCATCCACCAGCACTTTGCTCTGCGCCGCGAATGCCGCCGCCAGCGCCACGCCGACCGCATCGTTGTCTTCCAGCGAGGAGCGGGCGATGGTGCCGTCCACGTTCAGGCGGATGTCCTTGGCGAAATCTGGGATCAGGTTTTTAATCGTGCTGAGGAATTCCATTTATTTCTCCTATCGATCGGGGCCCAAAAAACCCGCGCGAGCGGGTTTCGGAGCGGAGGGCAGGGCCCTCCGCGGATCGCCACGGTGTCTGGCGAAAAACTGCAAATTACAGCGTTGCGCCACCAACGGCACGGTTGCACGGGCACAGCTCGTCCGTCTGCAGGCCGTCCAGGATACGCAGGACTTCGTCCGGATTGCGGCCGACGTTCAGGTTGTTCACCGAAACGTGCTGGATCACGTTGTCCGGGTCGACGATGAAGGTCGCGCGCAGGGCCACGCCGGCCGCCTGGTCACGCACGCCCAGCTGGTCGATCAGCGAGCCGGTCACGTCGGCGAATTGCCACTGGTTGAGCTTGTTCAGGTCCTTGTGTTCGCGGCGCCATGCCAGCTTGACGAACTCGTTGTCGGTCGAGCCGCCCAGCACGATCGCGTCGCGGTCAGCGAAGTCGCCGTTCAGCTTGGCGAAGGCAACGATTTCGGTCGGGCACACGAAGGTGAAGTCCTTCGGGTAGAAGTAGATAACCTTCCACTTGCCTTCGAACGACTTTTCGGTGATGTCTTCGAAAGCCGACTGGCCGTTCTCTTCGTGATTGTTGAAACCCGGCTTGACACCGACGACGTGGAAGGCTTCGAGCTTTTCACCAACGGTCTTCATAAGACTATCTCCAGATACGGTTGCAATGAGTACAGTGCCGCCGCTGCGGCCCGGCGTGGATCCTGCCAGGCAGCTTTGCTGCGGTGCACCGCGACAAAACGTGATTATGCGTGAACATCCTGCATGGGGCTAATTGATATTCTCAAAGAGCCCGATAGGCACGGCATGTGGCGGTTCAGTGCCGCCGGCATCGCCCGGCAGGCGATGCGGAGCGGCAAGTATGCCATGCAAGGCAGGCACGCAAATGGCAAGTTGGTGACGATCCGCCGGGATTCAAGCTGGCTGCAGCACGGCGTCGCTGCGGCGCGCGGAGGTTCCCCTGTCAACGCGCCGGCATGGCTGCCGGGCGGCGTCGTTCATGCACGGCGGAAGCAGGCGCTGACCACCAGGCCCGAATCCGGCGCGGCGCGGTTGGTCAGCAGCAGCCGCCCGCCGTTGCGCTGCATGATGCGGTTCACGATGGACATGCCCAGGCCCGCGCCCTTGGCCTCGCTGCGCGCGCTGTCGAGCCGGTAGAACGGCCGCGTCAGCAGCGACAGCTGGCCTTCGGGCACGCCATTGCCGCGGTCGGCCACGGTCAGCACCGCTTCCTTGTCGTCGACGCGGGTGGAGATCTCGACCACCGCCATGCCGCTCTGCTCGTCCTTGGCATAGCGGCGCGCGTTCTCGACCAGATTGTCGAGAATGCGCTGGACTTCCATGCGGTTGGCCACGGCCATCACCGGCTCGTTGGCGCGCACATGCACGCGCACGTCGTCGTGCGCGGCATAGACGCCCACGGCATCGTGCACCAGCGCCGACAGGTCGACCGGTTCGACGGTTTCCAGCGGTGGCCGCGCGTAGTTGAGGAACTGGCCGATGATCGCGTCCATCTGCTCGATGTCGGCGATCATGGCGTCGCGCGTGGGCGTGTCCATCGGCGACATCTCGGTCTCCAGCCGCAGCCGCGTCAGCGGCGTGCGCAGGTCGTGCGAGATGCCGGCCAGCATCACCACGCGGTCGTCGTCGAGCTGGCGCAGGTCTTGCACCATCTGGTTGAAGCTGTGGTTGGCCAGCGCCACTTCGCTGGCGCCGCGCTCGGGCAGCGCCGGCGGGTCGCCGCCGGCACCGATCGCGCGCGCGGCATTGGCCAGGCGCTTGAGCGGATAGTTGACGCGCGCGGTGATAAAAGCCGCGCCGATGATCGACAGCAGCAGCGCGGCAATACTCCACCACAGCCATTGGATGCCGGGCACGCGCTCGAAGCGCTCGGGGCTGATCGCTACCCAGTAGTCGTCGCCCTCGATCTCGAAGCTGACCCACACGCCGGGAATGTCGTTGACGGTGGTGGCCAGCACGGTGTCCTCGCCCAGGCGGCTGCGGATTTCCTGCTGGACCAGCGAGGTCAGGAAGGGATTGGCGGTGGGCGCGGCGAAATCGTCGTCCTTTTCGCGCGGATAGACCTTGATGCCTTCGTTCTGCACCAGGTCGAGCAGCAGGAAGCGCCGCCGCGCGGGGTCGGAGTAGAGCAGCGCGGCGCGCGTGAGCTTGACCACGCTGACCACCTGCATGGCGATCTGCTGCGCGCGCGGGGCGCGTTCGAACAGCCGGTAGCTCTGGAACCAGATGCCCAGCGAGATCGCCAGCAGCAGGGCGATAAGCATGAAGGTTCGCCAGAACAGCGAACCAAAGAACCGCGTCGCGGTTCTGCCGATAACGGTCGCCACGATAGGAACAGCGGCCGTTATCGGTTATTTCACGCCATCGGGAATGAAGACGTAGCCCAGGCCCCAGACCGTCTGGATAAAACGCGGGTTGCTCGGGTCCGGCTCGATCAGCTTGCGCAGGCGCGAGATCTGCACGTCCAGGCTGCGATCGAACACTTCATATTCGCGGCCGCGCGCCATTTCCATCAGCTTCTCGCGCGACAGCGGCTGGCGCGGATGGCGGGCGAATACCTTGAGGACCGAGAACTCGCCGGTGGTCAGCGTGATTTCCTCGTCGTTCTTGGTCAGCGTGCGCGTGGCCAGGTTGAGCACGAAGTCGCCGAAGGCGAAGGTCTCGGGGGTTTCCGACGGGGCGCCAGGCACTTCGGCCGGGCCCTTGCGGCGCAGCACCGCGTGGATGCGCGCGATCAGCTCGCGCGGATTGAACGGCTTGGGCAGGTAATCGTCGGCGCCCATTTCCAGGCCGACGATGCGGTCCACGTCCTCGCCCTTGGCGGTGAGCATGATGATCGGGGTCTGGTCGTTGGCACCGCGCAGCCGGCGGCAGATCGACAGGCCGTCTTCGCCCGGCATCATCAGGTCCAGCACCAGCAGGTCGAAACGCTCGCGCAGCCAGAGCTTGTTCATCGCGGTGGCGTTTTCCGCCACCAGCACGGTGAAACCCTGTTCGCCCAGATATCGGCGCAGCAGATCGCGCAGACGCGGGTCATCGTCGACGACAAGAATCTTGTGGCTGGTATTTTCCATGGCGGTATCTTAGCGACTATCGCTTTCGCTCAAAATGGCTTAACAAAACGTTACATACTTTACCCCGTGGTATGGCAGCGTGCATCAATCGTGCGATTACACTGCGCCATCCCGTCTTTTTGCGCCCCTTGCGCGCCGATTTTCCGCGCATTTTCACCGCAGCATCCACGGCATCGTCAGCCCAGGCTCGCGGGCCCTGGCTCGATGCTTGCAGAGGACAGCGGCGCCAGACGGGGGATCGGACGGGGTAACAAATTTCCCGGCTTCAGACGGTTTCCAAGGACCGCGTTTTCCGAAGCCAAGACCGCCATTATCAATGAAAGTGAACCGAACCCGGCACGGGCCTCCCCAGCATGGTATCGCCGGCGCATGCATTGCGCTTGCGGCTGCCGCATGGCTGCTTGGTCCGGCCGGGCCGGCGCGGGCCCAGTCGGCCGGCATGGCCAACCTGCTCAAGCGCCACCCGTCGACGCAGGCGAGCGATCCGGGTAACGGCCAGCGCGAGGCGCGTGCCCGTGCCGAGCGCCATCGCGCCGAGCAGCGCGAGACCGATCGCCGCCGCGCGGACGAACGCGATCGCGGCGGTTCGCGGCTGTCGCCGGACGAGCGGCGCCGCTTGCGCAAGAGCCTCTACGATTTCGGGCGGGAGATGTACGACGGCAGCTGAGCGCTGCCGTCCGCTGTCAGCCGCGCGGCTGGAAATGGCGCAGGAAGTCGACGAAGACTTCGGCCGCCAGCTGCGCATCCTCGGCGGTAATGGTTTCCAGCGGGTTATGGCTGATGCCGCCATTGCCGCAGCGCACGAACAGCATCGCCACGTCGGTGATGCGGTGCATCATCATGGCGTCGTGGCCGGCGCCGGAAGGCAGCTCGAACGCCTCCATCCCCCGCTTCTTCAATACCGCGCCGAACTGGTCCATCAGCCAGCGGGCGCAAGGCGCGTTGTTGACCGGCGGCACGCGCTCGACCTGCGCCGACAGCCCGCGCCGTGCGGCGATCCGCTGGATGCCGGCAACGATGTCGGCGATGGCCGCCTCGCGGATGTCGTCGGCGCCGGCGCGGATGTCCATCGAGAAGGTGCAGGCCGCCGGGATCACGTTGCTCGACCCGTCCGGGACCTGCAGCTGGCCGACGGTGCCGACCAGCGTGGGCGCGGCGGCGCAGCGCTGTTCCACCAGCAGGATCATTTCGGCCGCGCCCGCGGCGGCGTCCTTGCGCATGCCCATCGGCGTCGTTCCGGCGTGGCTGGCCTGGCCTTCCACCCGCACCTGGAAGCGGCTGCTTCCGGCAATCTGCGTGACCACGCCAAGCGGCAGGTCGTGGTGCAGCAGCACGGGACCCTGTTCGATATGCACTTCGACAAATCCCAGCAGCGTCGCCGGGTCCAGTGCCGCCGCGCGCAGCGCGTCCAGGTCGCCCGCGCCGGGCAGGCCGGAGGCGGCAAGGGCCTCGGCCAGCGTGACGCCGTCCGCGTCGGTGCGGGCGAGCAGCGCGGGATCGAAGCGGCCCGCCAGCACGCTGCTGGCCAGGAAGCTGGTCTTGAAGCGCAGCCCTTCCTCCTCGGCGAACCCCACCACCTCGAAGTGGTACGGCAGCCGGATCCCGGCCCGGTTCAGCGCATCCACCACGGCGATCGGCAGCAGGATGCCGAGACGCCCGTCGTAGCGGCCGCCATTGCGCACCGTATCGAAGTGGGAGCCGGTCATCAGCACGCGCGCATCGGTGACGGCGGGGTCGGCGGCATAGCGGCCGATGACGTTGCCGATGGCGTCGGTGCGCACCTGCATGCCCGCGGCTTCCATCCATTGGGCCAGCCGGTCCTGCGCGGCGCGGTGCGCCGGCGTCAGGTAGGCGCAGGTCAGGCCGCCTTCCATGTCCGAGAAGCGGGCGAGCTGGGCGGCGTGGTCGAGGATGGCCTGGCCGAGGGAAGCAGTGGTCTGGGTCATGGCGGGTGTCGTGGCTCGTTGGGTGCTTGCTATGTGTCAGCTATTGCGGATCCAGGTCTTCCAGGCGATCCACAGCTTGCGCAGCGGCGTCAGGCCGATGCGCTGGCTGAGGACCTGGAACTGGCTGGCTTCCAGCTCATCGAGCAGCGCATGGTAGATCGCCCCCATCAGCAGGCCGGCGCGCTGGGCGCGGCGGTCCTGGCGGGGCAGGGCCGCCAGCGCCTCGCGGTACAGCCTGCGGGCGCGTTCGGCATGGTATTGCATCAGTGCGACAAAGCGCTCGGAATGCTGGCCCTTGAGGATTTCGGAAGCCGGCACCTGGAACTGCTGCAGCGTACTGACGGGCAGGTAGATGCGGCCGCGCCGCGCATCCTCGCCTACGTCGCGCAGGATATTGACCAGTTGCAGCGACAGCCCGAGTTTCTCGGCAAATTCCAGCGTCTTCGGGTCGGTATAGCCGAACAGGCGCGCGCTGAGCGTGCCGACCACGCCGGCGACGCAATGGCAGTAGCGGTTCAGTCCGGCTTCATCCAGGTAGCGCGTCTGCGTCAGGTCCATCTCCATGCCGTCGAGCACTTCGGCCATTTCGCCCTGCGGCAGGCCGGCGCCGGCAACATGCGGCTGCAGCGCCTGGGTGGTCGGGTGCGTGGGCGCGCCGTCGAACAGCCGCCGCAGTTCCGCGCGCCACCAGCCCAGTTGCTGGTGCGCCAGGCCAGTATCATGCGTATCGTCGACCACGTCGTCGACTTCGCGGCACCAGGCATACAGCGCGGTGATGGCGCGCCGGCGTTCGGCAGGCAGGAACAGGAAGCTGTAATAGAAGCTGGAGCCGCTCTGGGCGACTTTCTCTTGGCAATACTGATCGGGCGTCACGCCGGTCTCGGTCTGAAGATGGTGGGGGAGCGCGGGGCGCCGATTGTAGCATCGCAGACCCGGACAGCCGGGCGCCGCCGGATTGCCGGGCGGCAGGCATCTGACCGCGGCTCATCCGCCAGGAACGGCACCTGAGGAGGCATTCCAGACGTTTGGTCGCCTGTCGTTTGACGCACCCCCGTGGGGATCGCTATATTACTGACCGGCCAGTTATTTATTACCCCGCACTGGCCTCCGCGGCCAACGGCCTGCCTTGCCAGCTGTTCCATCCGACTCCTAGCTTACCGATGCCAGTGCTTTGCCCAGTGCCGGAAGTTGCGGCCGCAGCGACTCTTTTTGACACAAAATCGTTACGCCGCGCGCGTTCTGGGCGTTTGGGGCGCTGCGCGGCTGCCGCGCTGGTGACCCTCGCCGCCGTTGCGGTCGCGGGCTGCGGCAAAAAGGTCGAGCCGGCTCCGGAAATCCGTCCGGTGCGCCTGATGCAGCTCAGCCAGCACAGCGGCAAGACCGCCTTCGAGTTTTCCGGCGACGTGCGTCCGCGCGTCGAATCGAGGCTGGGGTTCCGCGTGGGTGGCAAGATCGCCGCCCGCCTGGTGGACGTCGGTGCCGTCGTCACCAAAGGCCAGCCGCTGGCCCGGCTCGATCCGACCGACCTTTCGCTGGCCGAAGCAGGCTCGCGCGCCCAGTTCGAGGCGGCGAAGACCGACCGCGACCTCGCCGCGTCCGACCTGAAGCGCTACAACGACCTGTTCGCCAAGGGCTTTATCAGCGCCGCCGAACAGCACCGTCGCCAGGCCAGTTTCGAGGCCGCCGACTCGCGCCTGCGCCAGGCCCAGGCCGGCCTGCGCAGCCAGGCCAACCAGACCGCCTACGCCGTGCTCCATGCCGATGCCGACGGTGTGGTCACGGCCATCGACGCCGAGGTGGGCCAGGTCGTCACGCCGGGCCAGCCGGTGGTGCGCGTGGCCCAGACCGCGGAAAAGGAGGTGGCGATCGGCCTGCCGGAAGACCAGGTCGACCTGCTGCGCGGCATTACCGATGTCAGCATCCACACCTGGGCCGAGCCGAAGCGTGCGCTGCCCGGCCGTGTGCGGGAGATTGCCGCTGCTGCCGACCCGGTCACGCGCACCTATGCCACCCGCGTCACCATTCCCAATCCGCCCGCCGACCTCAAGCTCGGCATGACCGCCGTGGTGACGTTCGTGCGGACCGGGGCTACCCCCGCGATCGGCGTGCCGCTGACCGCGCTGCTGCAGGAAGCGGGGCGCAACCAGGTGTGGATCTATGACGCCGCCGCCGGCACGGTCAAGCCGGTCACGGTGACGCTGGGCGACGCCGTTGGCAACGAGGTGGAAGTGCGCCAGGGGCTGGCGCCGGGCCAGAGCATCGTCACCGCGGGCGTACACCTGCTGCGCCCGGGGCAGAAGGTGCGGCCGCTGCAGACCGTGGCGCCTGCTTCCGCGCCAAGCGCGGCACCTGCCGCAGCCCCTGCCACAGCGCCTGGGCAGGGCTGAGGTCGGCATGGATCATTCCCGCTTCAACCTGTCGCGCTGGGCGCTCGAGCACCAGCCGCTGACCCGCTACCTGCTGGTGGTGCTGCTGCTGGGCGGCCTGCTGGCGTTTTTCCAGCTGGGCCAGGACGAGGATCCGCCCTTTACCTTCCGCGTGATGGTGGTGCAGGCGTTCTGGCCGGGCGCCACCGCCGAGCAGATCGCGGTGCAGGTGACCGACAAGATCGAACGCCAGCTGCAGGAAGTGCCCTACGCCGACAAGATCCGCAGCTTCTCCAAGCCCGGCGAGACCACGGTGATCTTCCAGCTCAAGGACACCTCGCCCGCGAAGGAAACCGGGCAGATCTGGTACACCGTGCGCAAGAAGATCGGCGATATCCAGCACACGCTGCCCGCGGGTGTGCGCGGGCCGTTCTTCAACGATGAGTTCGGCGACGTCTACGGCACCATCTATGCGCTTTCCGCCGACGGTTTCAGCTACAAGGAGCTGCGCGAGTATGCCGACCTGGTGCGGCAGGAGCTGCTGCGCGTGCCGTCGGTGGCCAAGGTTTCGCTGATCGGGCTGCAGGACGAGAAGGTCTATATCGAGTTCAACCAGGCGCGCTTCGCCCAGCTCGGGCTGGACATCAATGCCATCGCCGACCAGATCTCGCAGCAGAACAACCTGACCGGCAGCGGCGTGCTGGTCACGCCGAGCGACAACCTGCAGGTGCGCCTGTCCGGCCAGTTCGCCAGCGTCGGAGACCTGGAGAACCTGGTGCTGCGTGGGCCCAACGGCATCGCCAATATCCGTCTCGGCGACATCGCGCAGGTGTACCGCGGCTATGTCGACCCGACCCAGACGCGGATGCGCTTCAACGGCAAGGATGTGATCGGGCTGGGCATTTCGATGCAGAAGGGCGGCGACATCATCCAGCTCGGCAAGGACCTGCGCGCGGCCTTCGAGAAGCTGCGCGGCCAGTTGCCGGTCGGCATCGAGATGGACCAGGTGCAGGACCAGCCCAAGGCGGTCAAGCAATCGGTGGGCGAGTTCGTGCGCGTGCTGATCGAAGCCGTGGTGATCGTGCTGGCGGTCAGCTTCGTCGCGCTGGGCTTGCATACGCGGCCGCTGCGGCTTGACGCGCGGCCCGGGCTGGTGGTGGCACTGACGATTCCGCTGGTGCTGGCGGTGACCTTCCTGTTCATGCACGTCTTCGGCATCGGCCTGCACAAGATCTCGCTGGGCGCGCTGATCGTGGCGCTGGGCCTGCTGGTCGATGACGCCATCATCGCGGTCGAGATGATGGTGCGCAAGCTGGAAGAGGGCTTCTCCAAGATGGAGGCGGCCACCTTTGCCTACACCTCGACGGCGATGCCGATGCTGACCGGCACGCTGATCACGGCGGCGGGCTTCCTGCCGGTGGGGCTGGCGCGCTCGACCGTGGGCGAGTACACCTTCGCCATCTTTGCCGTGACCGCGCTGGCGCTGGTGCTGTCGTGGCTGGCGGCGGTGTATTTCACGCCTTACCTCGGCTACCTGCTGCTCAAGACGCGCGGCGCGGGCGCGGGCGAGCATCATGAGGTGTTCGATACGCCGTTCTACGCGCGCTTCCGCCGGCTGGTGGACTGGTGCGTGACGTGGCGCAAGACCGTGATCGCCATCACGCTGGTGACGTTCGTGCTGGGCATCTACGCGTTCAAGTTCGTCGAGAAGCAGTTCTTTCCCGACTCCAGCCGGCCCGAGCTGATGGTGGAGCTGTGGATGCCGGAAGGCACCAGCTTTGTGCAGATGGAAGCCGAAGCCAGGCGCTTCGAGCGGCTGGTGGGCAAGGACAAGCAGGTGGAAAGCCTGACCACCTTCGTCGGCACCGGCGCGCCGCGCTTCTACCTGCCGCTGGACCAGATCTTTTCGCAGAGCAACGTGGCGCAGGTAATCGTGATGCCGGTCAGCACCGAGGTGCGCGATGCGCTGCGCCGTCGCATCATCAAGCTGCTCGACACCGAATTCCCGTACCTGCGCGGCCGCGTCAAGCTGCTGCCGAACGGGCCGCCGGTAGCGTATCCGGTGCAGTTCCGCGTGATCGGCCCGGAGGCGGGCGCTGTGCGCCAGGTGGCCGACCAGGTCAAGGCCTTGATGCGCGCGAACCCGAACACGGTCGGCGTCAATGACAACTGGAACGAGAACGTCAAGATGCTGCGCCTGGAGATCGACCAGGACAAGGCGCGCGCGCTGGGCGTCACCACCAGCGCGATCGCGCGCGTGACGCAGACCGTGCTGACCGGCGTGCAGGTAGGCCAGTACCGCGACGGCGACAAGCTGATCGAGATCCTGATGCGAACGCCGCGCAACGAGCGCGATGCCATTTCTGACCTGAACAACGTGCTGGTGCCGACCAATACCGGCCGCACCGTGCCGCTGACCCAGGTAGCCCGCGTGGCGCTGAAGTCCGAGCCCGGCGTGGTCTGGCGCGAGAACCGCGACTTCGGCGTGACCGTGCAGGCGGACGTGGTCGATGGCATCCAGGGCCCGACCGTGACCGCGCAGATCAACCCGCAGCTGGACCGGCTGCGGGCGCACCTGCCGGCGGGCTACCGCATCACCGTGGCCGGCGCGGAAGAAGAAAGCGGCAAGGCCGGCGCGTCGATCGCCGCGCAGCTGCCGCTGTGCATCTTCCTGATCTTCACGCTGCTGATGCTGCAGCTGCACAGCTTTTCGCGCGCGCTGATGGTGTTCCTGACCGGCCCGTTGGGCCTGATCGGCGCCGCCGCGACGCTGTTGCTGCTGCGCGCGCCGATGGGGTTCGTGGCGCAGCTGGGGATCACAGCGCTGCTGGGCATGATCATCCGCAACTCGGTGATCCTGGTCGACCAGATCGAGCAGGACATCAGCGCGGGCGTGCCGCCCTGGACCGCCATCGTCGAAGCCGCGGTGCGCCGCTTCCGCCCGATCATCCTGACCGCGGCGGCGGCGGTGCTGGCGATGATCCCGCTGTCGCGCTCGATGTTCTGGGGGCCGATGGCGGTGGCAATCATGGGCGGGCTGATCATCGCCACCGTGCTGACGCTGCTGTTCCTGCCGGCGCTGTACGCGGCGTGGTTCCGCATCAGGCGGCCCGAGGCAGGGGTGGGGGCGCTGGCAGGTTGAGGGCCGCGGCGCCGCGGCCTGAGGCCCGCGTTGCGGCGATCTTGCCTGAGCAACCGGGCTTTGGTCGCTGCCGGCCGATCCCGGCAGCGAAAATGCCGCGCGGCGAGCGCGCGGCAATCGCAGGCGCTGGCCGCCAGGCCGGCGCGCCTGGTCTTAGTTGCAGATCGTGCCGGGAACCGGCTTGCCTGAATTGGTCAGGCCCTGGCAAGCGTCGCCGTTGACCAGGCTGGTGTCGGAGGCCGAAGCCGGCGACAGCTTGAGCTTGCCCGCCACCGTGCAGCAGCCGCGCGGCGGTGGCGGCATCGGCGTGCGCTTGAGGGTCGGCGCCGGGGCTGGCCCGCCGGCTTCGGCCGTTTCTTCGGCATCAGGGAATACGCACTGCCCTTGCTGGCAGATCCGCTCCCCTTTGCACTGCATGTCGTACTGGCATCCGGCAGCCTGGGCGAGGGATGACCAGCCAGCGGCCATCGACGCGGCCAACAGTAAGGCGGAAACTTTCATATGCCCTCCGATAGGGCTGAGGTGAAGACTGAAGTGGCTGGCGAAGTGCGCAACACCGCTCCAACATCTTCAGCATAGATGGCAGCGAGGAGCTGCGAAAGCCGTTGGCACTCAGGTGTTCTACCACCTCCCGCGAGGTGCGGCGGCGCCAGCGATCAGTGCGCGATGGAACTGGGGATCGCCAACGCGCATTCCGGCACCGGGGCGCCAGTATTTTCCTCGCATCGGCCATGGTTCAGCGGCTTGCGGGCAGCAAGACCGCGTGGCCTCGCTGGTGACGATAAGCGCGACGACCCATGTCGCCGAGGAAAAGTTCCTCCTCATTGCAGACCCGGCGGCATTCCGCGACGCGGGCCACGATCGCCGACACGTCAGTCAGCGTCACCGGCGTACGGGCAACGCGCTCGGATTGTTCCAACCTTCGCGTCGGGCAGCGTACTAAGGCCGGCGCGGCCGGAACCGCTGCAATAAATCGGGATGGGTTTCCATCATTCGCGGCGTCAGGCGGAAGCGGTGTGTCCGCGGATGCTTGTCGACGTGGCCGGGCGCCTCAAGCGCTTGGATTGTCCGCTGAGCAGGACTTCTGGTCATGCCGGTCGGCGCGGCCAGCTGCGGCATTGTCAGCGTCGGTGGATGTGTTGGCGCCGCCACAGGAAGGGCGGATGGTGCGAGGGAGGGGACTCGAACCCCTACACCATTGCTGGCGTCAGGACCTAAACCTGGTGCGTCTACCAATTTCGCCACCCTCGCGGTCCTTGCGGCGCAGCCCGGACGGGCGGCCGCGATGCTCGTTGCCTGCGCTAGACACGAAAGCAAAAAAGGCGGCTGGAACTGCCCGCCCTTCATCGGTCCGCTCTGCCGGCGCCTGCCGTGGCAGGTTGTGCGCCTGCAGCGCAACGAGGCTGCGGATTGTAGCGCAAGGCGCGGGGGGAATCCAGCCCTGCCGGCCAGCGATATATATTGTCGGCATTTCCAACGCGTGCCGCATGGGCGGCGCGCTCCCCGTCCGATGCCCCCTGGTCAGATTTCCTTCCTCAAGGCGCCGCCATGGCGCCTGCTGTTCTGGGCTTGCGCCGCCGCCGTGCTGGCCCTGTCGCTGATGCCGCCGTCCCAGCAGTTGCCGACAACCGGCTGGGACAAGAGCAATCACCTGCTGGCCTTCGGTGTGCTGGCGCTGCTGGGGCGGCGCGCGTTTGCCGGCCACTGGCTGGCCTTGCTGCTGGCGCTGGTCGTTTATGGCGGCGTCATCGAGCTGCTGCAGGGCATGACCGGCTACCGCGAGGCCGACTGGCTCGATCTGGTGGCGGACACCTGCGGGGTGCTGGCTGGCCTGGCGCTGGACCGGCTGCGGCGCGGCCGCGGCCGGCGCTTGCCGCGCTAGCTCGCGCGGCGGCGCCTGTCGCGCTACCGCTCTTCGGCTTCCAGCGTGAACTTCGCGCCATCGTCCTGGCCGAGCAGGTCGACCAGCAGCGGCATCGCCTGCTGCAGCATCTCCTTCAGCCGCCACGGCGGGTTGACGATGAACATGCCGCTGCCGTGCAAGCCCAGGCCGCCTTCGACCGGGTTCCTGACGGTCAGCGTCACGTGCAGCCAGCTCTTCAGTGGCAGGGCCTTCAGTTGCACCGGCAGCTGCAGCGATTCGCGCCGCTGCACCTGCGGGTACCAGACCGCGTAGACGCCCGTGGCGAAGCGCTCCAGGCCGTCGCGCACGGTCTGCACGGTGCGGGCGTAGTCCTGCTTGTCTTCGTAGGACGGGTCCACCAGCACCAGCGCGCGCCGCGGCGGCGGCGGCAGGATCGCCTTGATGCCGCCGAAGCCGTCGCCGTCGTACAGCATCACGCGGCGGCCGGCGCCGCGGAAGTTGTCGCGCAGCACCTGGATTTCGGTGCTGTGCAGCTCGAACAGGCGCAGCCGGTCCTGCTCGCGCAGCATCTGCCAGGCCAGCCATGGCGAACCGGGATAGTGGCGCAGGTTGCCATCCTGGTTCAGTGCGCGGACCTGGTCCAGGTACTCGTCCAGCAGCGGTGGCAGGTCGGTGCCGCTGGCGGCGGCCTGCCACAGGGGTGCAATGCCGGTCTCGAACTCGGCCTTCTTCTGCGCCCACTCGTGCTCGAGCGCATAAAGACCGGCGCCGGCGTGGGTGTCGATGTACCAGAACGCCTTGTCCTTCTGCGTGAGATGCTCGAGCAACTGCACGACGACGGCATGTTTGAGGACATCGGCATGGTTGCCGGCATGGAAGGCGTGACGATAGCTGAGCATGGCGAAGCGGGGCGCCGCTGGGGCGCAAGATCGGGAGCAGGGCGGCGTGGCCACTGCGGGGAAGGCCGCTATGCTACCATCCGCGGCGAGTCGCCCCCTCCCCATGTCCGGCACCTCCGCCCGGGCCCAAAGTATCCGTATCCCATGCCGCGCGCACTCGAGCCCGCCGAGCCCATCCTGTCTGCCGAAGGCACCCCGTATTCCCCTCGCTACGACGACGTCTACCACAGCACCGAAGGCGGGCTGGCGCAGGCCGCCCATGTCTTCCTTGGCGGCAACGGCCTGCCTTTGGCGTGGGCCGCCCGGCGCCAGTTCGTCATCGTCGAGACCGGCTTCGGCCAGGGGTTGAATTTCCTGGCGACCTGGCAGGCGTGGCGCGCCGATCCCCGGCGCTGCGGCACGCTGCATTTCGTCTCGATCGAGAAGCATCCCTTCACGCGCGAGGGCCTGGCCCGGCTGCATGCCGGCCTGCAAGGGCTGGAGCCGCTCGCGCAGGCGCTGCAGGCGCAATGGCCCGAGGCCTTGCCGGGCCTGCACCGGCTTGCCTTCGACGGGGGGCAGGTGGTGCTGACGCTTGCGCTTGGCGACGCCGGGCAACTGCTGCCCAGGCTGGCCGTGGGCGCCGACGCTTTCTACCTCGATGGCTTTTCTCCGGCGCGCAATGCGGACATGTGGTCGCCGCCGGTGTTCCGCGGGCTGGCCCGGCTGGCCCGGCCGGGCGCGACGCTGGCCACCTACACCGCCGCCGGGTTTGTCCGGCGCGGGCTGAAGGAAGTCGGTTTCGAAGTCAGCAAGGCGCCAGGTTTCGGGGGCAAGCGCGACATGACGGTCGCGCGCTTCCGCCCGCTGTGGAAGTCGCGCCGCCATGCGCCGCCGCTGGCGGCGCAATGGCCCGACCGGCATGCCATCGTGATCGGTGCCGGCCTGGCCGGGTGTGCCGTGACCGAGCGCCTGGCCGCGCGCGGCTGGCGCATTACGCTGTTCGATGCCCATGACGGCCCGGCGCAGCAGACCTCGGCGCATCGCGCGGCAGCCATGCATGCCCATTTGTCGGCCGACGACAGCCTGCTGTCGCGCCTTTCGCGCGCCGGCAACCAGTACGCGCTGCGAGCCTGGGCGGCGCTGCGCGACGCCGGGTATCCGGTCGACTGGCACGGCTGCGGCGTGCTGCAGATCGGCGAGGACGAAGCCGAGGGCGAGGCCCAGCGCGCCGCGCTTGCGGCCATGGGCCTGCCGGAATCGTTCGTGCGCTGGATGAGCGCCGAGGAGGCGGCGTCCGTCCACCGGGCCGGCGTGCCGCGAGGGGGGCTGTGGTTCCCGGCCGGCGGCTGGGTTGCGCCTCCCGATGTCTGCGTGGCGCAGCTGGCGCGTGCGGGCGATGCAGTCGCCGCGCGCTTCGGTTGCCGCGTGGCAAGCATCGCGCGCGGCGATGACCAGTGGCGCGCGCTCGCAGCCGACGGCGCCGCGCTGGCGTCGGCGCCGGTGCTGGTGCTGGCCAATGCGCACGAGGCACAGCAACTGCTGCCGCAGCAGCACTGGACCATGCGGCGCGTGCGCGGCCAGCTGACCACGCTGCCGGCCGCGCAGGTCGATGCGCTGGGCGGCTGGCCGGACTGCGTGGTCACGGGCGCCGGCTACCTGCTGCCGCGTGCCGCGGACGGCACGGGCCGCGTCGGCTCCAGCTACGACCCCGACGAAGGGCCGCTCGCCGAACGTCCCGACGTGCATGCCGCCAACCTCGCACGGCTGGCCGGCCTGCTGCCGCGGCAGGCCGGCGCGGTGGCCGGGATCGACCCCGCCGCGCTGAGCGGCTATGTTGGCGTGCGCACGGTCACGCACAACCGGCTGCCGCTGATCGGGCAGGTCGCCGACGAAGCGGCGGCGATTGTGCACGCGGGTGCATTGCGCGGCGCGCACCTGCGCGACCTGCCGCGTGTCCCCGGCCTGTACGCGGCCCTTGCCTATGCGTCGCGCGGCCTCACATGGGCGGCACTGGGGGGCGAGCTGCTGGCCAGCCAGATCGAAGGCGAGCCGCTGCCGCTCGAGGCCGACCTCGCCGATGCCATCGATCCGGCACGCCTGCTGCTGCGCGCGCTGCGCCACAACCAGGCGGGGTAGCGGCGAGAGTGCCGGAAAGCGGTTCAGAGCCTGCGTCAGGGTAAAAACGCCGGAACCGAACCAAAACCGTGCGATAATCCTCGTTTTCCGTTTGCGCGGAGCCCTCCGTGCGCCGTCGCGCCGCGGCGGCCCCAGGCAGTGCTGCATATGGCGCAGCGCAAGCGGTAGCGCCAACGAACACAACTACATTTCTGGATTGGATCTACGACCATGTCGAACGTGATTGAGAACCTCGGCAAGCTGGACCGCAAGGTGACCCTGGCCATCCCCAAGGCCGAAGTGGAGAAGGAAAAGCAGGAGCGCCTGGTTCGCCTGTCGAAGACCGTGAAGATGTCGGGCTTCCGTCCGGGCAAGGTGCCGATGAAGATGGTCGAGAAGCAATACGGCCAGCAGGTCGAGTTCGAAGTGCGCTTCGACAAGGCCGCGCGCAAGTTCTTCGACATCACCAAGGAACAGGACGTCAAGGTTGCCGGCCAGCCCAAGTTCGAGATCAAGACCGAAGGCGTGGACGCTGACGAAGTCGCGTTCGATGCCACCTTCGAGGTGTACCCGGAGGTGAAGATCGGCGACCTGTCGGCCGCCGAAGTCACCCGCACCGGCACCGAGATCACCGACGCCGAAGTCGACAAGACCGTCGACATCCTGCGCAAGCAGCGCGTGCACTACCACTCCCGCGGCGAAGCCGGCGAGCATGGCGACGGCGGTACCGACGTCACGGCCCAGAACGGCGACCGCGTGACGCTGGACTTCGTCGGCAAGATCGACGGTGAAGAATTCGCCGGCGGCAAGGCCGAGGACTTCCCGTTCGTGCTGGGCGAAGGCCGCATGCTGCCCGAGTTCGAGCAGGCCACGCTGGGCCTGAAGGTTGGCGAGAGCAAGAGCTTCCCGCTGGCCTTCCCGGAGGACTACCACGGCAAGGAAGTGGCCGGCAAGACCGCCGAGTTCACCGTGACGCTGAAGAAGATCGAGTGGGCCCACCTGCCTGAAGTCAACGAAGCCTTCGCCAAGTCGCTGGGCATCGCCGACGGCAGCGTGGAGAAGATGCGCGCCGACATCCGCGAGAACCTGGAGCGTGAAGTCAAGCGCCGCACGCATTCGATGCTGAAGGACCAGGTCATGGAAGCCCTGCTGAAGGCGAGCGAGCTGGACGTGCCGAAGGCCCTGATCGAACAGGACCAGGAGCGCCTGGTCGAGATGGCCCGCCGCGACCTGGAACAGCGTGGCATGCCCAATGCCAAGGACATGCCGATCCCGGCCGAGATGTTCGCGCAGCAGGCAGAGCGCCGCGTCAAGCTGGGCCTGATCCTGGCCGAGATCGTCAAGGCCAACGGCCTGGAAGCCAAGGCCGACCAGATCAAGGCCGAGATCGAGGACTTCGCCAAGAGCTACGAAGACCCGAAGGAAGTGATGCGCTGGTACTACGGCGACCAGCAGCGCCTGGCTGAAATGGAAGCCTACGTGCTCGAAAACAACGTGGTAAATTTCGTGTGCGACAAGGCCAAGGTCACCGACAAGAAGGTGTCCTTCGAGGAACTCACCGCCGAAGGCAACCAGCAGCAAGCTTCCTGAGGCCGGGGATAACCCGCGAGCCCGCTACTTCTTTCTTCCGCGCCACGGCGCGGAGGCAAGCGAAAGCGGGCCGGTGTCCCGAG
This sequence comes from Cupriavidus oxalaticus, assembly GCF_038900635.1. Classification (GTDB taxonomy): domain Bacteria; phylum Pseudomonadota; class Gammaproteobacteria; order Burkholderiales; family Burkholderiaceae; genus Cupriavidus; species Cupriavidus oxalaticus_B. The sequence goes on from NZ_JAYMRX010000003.1 coordinate 349,460, forward strand.
TGACTGATTGCCTTGCGATCCGACGAATCCATGGAGAACCTGCATGACCCGCAATGATTTGCTTGACCGTCTCGCCACCACGCAGGCGTCGGCACTGGAAACCCAGGGCCTGGGGCTGGTGCCGATGGTCGTCGAGCAGTCCGGCCGGGGCGAGCGCGCCTATGACATCTATTCGCGCCTGTTGAAGGAGCGTGTGGTGTTCATGGTGGGCGAGGTCAACGACCAGACCGCCAACCTGGTGGTGGCACAGCTGCTGTTCCTGGAGAGCGAGAACCCCGACAAGGACGTGTCGCTCTACATCAACTCGCCGGGCGGTTCCGTCTCGGCAGGGCTGGCGATCTACGACACCATGCAGTTCATCAAGCCGGACGTGTCCACGCTGTGCATGGGCATGGCAGCGAGCATGGGCGCCTTCCTGCTTGCGGCCGGCGCCAAGGGCAAGCGTTTCGCGCTGCCCAACTCGCGCATCATGATCCACCAGCCGCTGGGCGGCGCGCGCGGCCAGGCCTCGGATATCGAGATCCAGGCGCGCGAGATCCTTTACCTGCGCGAGCGGCTGAACAGCATCCTGTCGGAAGTGACCGGCCAGCCGGTCGAGAAGATTGCGCGCGATACCGATCGCGACAACTTCATGAGCGGCGACCAGGCAGTGGACTACGGCCTGGTGGACAAGGTCATCGCCCGCCGCGGCTGATGCCACGGGCCGCCGCGGCGCTACCCGCAACGGCGGCTATGCCGGACTGCCGGGAAACCCGCATTGCGCGGAGCGCCGTGGCGCGGCAGCATTGCCCAAATGGCGAAGGCTACACCGGAACGAGGCCTTGGGCCTCGTTTTTTGCTTTTGCCCCACAGCCGGGGGAGAGCGCCGGTGAGGCCAATTGTTTTGGCGTATGATCCGTTTAAAGCGTATCGCCGGGGAGCCTTTCGCCCCGCGGTGTGCGCAATGCAAAAGTGACTGATTCCTATGGCGGACAAAAAAGGTTCATCCAGCGAAAAGCTTCTCTACTGCTCCTTCTGTGGCAAGAGCCAGCATGAGGTCAAGAAGCTGATCGCGGGCCCCTCGGTGTTCATCTGTGACGAATGCATCGACCTGTGCAACGAGATCATTCGTGACGAAGCCACCGCGACCGAGAAAGACGCCGCCGCGGCCGCGCGCTCGGACCTGCCCACGCCCCACGAAATCCGCGAAAGCCTGGACCAGTATGTGATCGGCCAGGAACAGGCCAAGAAGATTCTGGCCGTCGCGGTCTACAACCACTACAAGCGCCTGAAGCACCTCGGCAAGAAGGACGATGTCGAGCTGTCCAAGAGCAACATCCTGCTGATCGGGCCGACCGGCTCCGGCAAGACGCTGCTCGCACAGACGCTGGCGCGCCTGCTCAACGTGCCGTTCGTGATCGCCGACGCGACCACGCTGACCGAAGCGGGCTACGTGGGCGAGGACGTCGAAAACATCATCCAGAAGCTGCTGCAGAACTGCAACTACGAAGTCGAGAAGGCGCAGCGCGGCATTGTCTACATCGATGAGATCGACAAGATCTCGCGCAAGTCCGACAACCCGTCGATCACGCGCGACGTTTCGGGCGAGGGCGTGCAGCAAGCCCTGCTGAAGCTGATCGAGGGCACGATGGCCTCGGTGCCGCCGCAGGGTGGCCGCAAGCATCCGAACCAGGACTTCCTGCAGGTCGACACGACCAACATCCTGTTTATTTGCGGCGGCGCGTTCGATGGCCTGGAAAAGGTCATCATGCAGCGCTCGGACAAGACCGGCATTGGCTTCGCCGCGCAGGTCAAGAGCAAGGAAGAGCGCGAAGTCAGCGAAGTCCTGCCGCAGACCGAGCCGGAAGACCTGATCAAGTTCGGCCTGATCCCCGAACTGATCGGCCGCCTGCCGGTGGTCGCCACGCTGTCCAAGCTGGACGAGGCCGCACTGATGCAGATCCTGGTCGAGCCCAAGAACGCTCTGGTCAAGCAATACCAGAAGCTGCTGGCGATGGAAGGCGTCGAGCTGGAAATCCGCCCGGGTGCGCTGACCGCGATCGCGCGCAAGGCGATCCGCCGCAAGACCGGCGCCCGTGGCCTGCGTTCGATCCTCGAGCAATCGCTGATGGACGTCATGTATGACCTGCCAAATTACAAGGGCGTGCAAAAGGTGGTGATCGATGAAAATACGATCACCGGGGACGCGCCGCCGCTGCTGATGTACGAAGAGCAGCAGCCGAAAGTGGCAGGCTCCAACTGACGCGAGAGCTGCCAACGGTGGTAAGTGTTTGGGACCACACCGGCAGCGAGGCGAGAAAGCCGTTCGCGTAGAAGCGAGCGGCTTTTTTTGTTTATTTCCACCGACGAGAAGGAGGAAACGCGGGTATGCTGTTTCAGAGGGGCCTGCAAGTGCAGGGAGCGGCATCTTCCTGTCTTGGTGAATCGATTGGCATGTATCTTGTAATCGAATCAGGCGGCCCAATTTACGCCTTAAATGACTGACTTGGGGAAAATGATGTCCGGAACACAACTCCTCCCGGCCGAGCCGATTCGCCTCCCATTGTTGCCGCTGCGCGACGTGGTGGTGTTTCCGCACATGGTGATCCCGCTGTTCGTGGGACGCCCGAAGTCCATCAAGGCGCTTGAGACTGCGATGGAGGCGGGCAAGAGCATCATGCTCGTAGCCCAGAAGACGGCGGCCAAGGACGAGCCGACCGCCGACGACCTGTACGAGGTCGGCTGCATCGCCAATATCCTGCAAATGCTGAAGCTGCCCGACGGTACCGTGAAGGTGCTGGTCGAAGGTACGCAGCGTGCCAATATCCGCGAGGTGAGCGAGGACGAGTCGCACTTCATGTGCGAAGCCGTGCCCGTGCCGCCCGCACCTGGCGAAAGCGCCGAGACCGAGGCCCTGCGCCGCGCGATCGTGTCGCAGTTCGACCAGTACGTGAAGCTCAACAAGAAGATCCCGCCGGAGATCCTGACCTCGCTGTCGGGCATCGACGAGGCAGGGCGCCTGGCCGACACCATTGCCGCGCACCTGCCGATCAAGCTCGAGCAGAAGCAGAAGATCCTGGAGATGGTCAATGTGACCGAGCGCCTGGAAAGCCTGCTGTCGCAGCTCGAGGGCGAGATCGACATCCTTCAGGTTGAAAAGCGCATCCGTGGCCGCGTCAAGCGCCAGATGGAGAAGAGCCAGCGCGAGTACTACCTGAACGAGCAGGTCAAGGCCATCCAGAAGGAACTGGGCGAGGGCGAAGAAGGCGCCGACCTGGAAGAACTCGACAAGCGCATCAAGGCCGCGCGCATGCCGAAGGAGGCCAAGAAGAAGGCCGACGCCGAATTCAAGAAGCTCAAGCTGATGTCGCCGATGTCGGCCGAAGCCACCGTCGTGCGCAACTACATCGACACGCTGGTGAACCTGCCGTGGCGCAAGAAGAGCAAGGTCAACAACGACCTGGCCAACGCCGAGCGCGTGCTGGATGAAGACCACTACGGCCTGGAGAAGGTCAAGGAACGCATTCTCGAGTACCTCGCGGTGCAACAGCGCGTGGACAAGGTGAAGGCGCCGATCCTGTGCCTGGTCGGGCCTCCCGGCGTGGGCAAGACCTCGCTCGGCCAGTCGGTGGCGCGCGCGACGAACCGCAAGTTCGTGCGCATGGCACTGGGTGGCGTGCGTGACGAGGCCGAGATCCGTGGCCACCGCCGTACCTACATCGGCTCGATGCCGGGCAAGATCCTGCAGAGCCTGTCCAAGGTCGGCGTGCGCAATCCGCTCTTCCTGCTCGATGAAATCGACAAGATGGGCATGGATTTCCGCGGCGATCCGTCGTCGGCGCTGCTCGAGGTGCTGGACCCGGAACAGAACCATACGTTCCAGGATCACTACATCGAGGTGGACTTCGACCTGTCGGACGTGATGTTCGTGGCGACGTCGAACTCGCTGAACATCCCGCCGCCGCTGCTCGACCGTATGGAGGTGATCCGCCTGTCGGGTTACACCGAGGAAGAGAAGCTCAACATCGCCACGCGTTACCTGCTGCCCAAGCAGATCAAGAACAACGGTCTGAAGGCTGGCGAGATCGAGGTGACCGATGCTGCGATTCGCGACATCATCCGCTACTACACGCGCGAAGCCGGTGTGCGTTCGCTTGAGCGCGAGGTGTCCAAGATTGCCCGCAAGGCGGTCAAGCTGCTGCTGCTGAGGAAGGAGTCTGGCACGATCAAGGTCGATTCCGAGAACCTGGACAAATTCCTGGGCGTGCGCAAGTACGACTTCGGCCTGGCCGGCAAGGAAAACCAGGTTGGCCAGGTGACCGGCCTGGCTTGGACCGAGGTGGGCGGCGACCTGCTGACCATCGAAGCCGCGATCATGCCGGGCAAGGGCAACATCACCCGCACCGGTTCGCTGGGCGATGTGATGAAGGAGTCGGTCGAGGCCGCGCGTTCGGTGGTGCGTTCGCGGGCACGCCGCCTGGGCATTACGGATGAGATGTTCGAGAAGCGCGACATCCACATCCACGTGCCTGAAGGCGCCACGCCCAAGGACGGCCCGTCGGCAGGCGGTGCCATGACCACCGCGCTGGTGTCGGTGCTGACCGGCATCCCGGTGCGCGCGGATGTCGCCATGACCGGCGAGATCACGCTGCGCGGCGAGGTGCTGCCGATCGGTGGCCTCAAGGAAAAGCTCCTGGCGGCCCACCGTGGCGGCATCAAGCTGGTGCTGATCCCGGAGGAAAACGTCAAGGATCTGGCCGAGATCCCTGACAACGTGAAGAACGCCATCGAGATCGTGCCGGTGCGCTGGATCGACAAGGTGCTCGAACTGGCGCTCGAGCGCAAGCCGGAGCCGTTGGCGGAAGAAGATGCCAAGCCTGCTGACGTGGCGGACAAGGCCACGGCCAAGGTGGAGCGTCTGCACCACTGATCGGGCTGCGTGAATGAACGCCGCTGGGCAGCGATGCCCGGCGGCGTTTTTTTATGCGCACGGCCTTGGCAAACCGAAATCTCCTGTATTACACTTGCGCCCTCGCAACGCAAACCACGGCAACTGCCGCGAGGTGCGAAGCGAAAGCAACCTGCAGGCAGCCTGCCTGCGATGGTCGAACGGGTGCTTAGCTCAGCTGGTAGAGCGGCGCCCTTACAAGGCGTAGGTCGGGGGTTCGAGCCCCTCAGCACCCACCACGTTCCCCATCGCAATCGCGGCAAACATGCGGCAGGAAGCAACCGACAAAGGAGTGGTAGTTCAGTCGGTTAGAATACCGGCCTGTCACGCCGGGGGTCGCGGGTTCGAGTCCCGTCCACTCCGCCAGCATTACAAGACGCCCGCTTCTGCGGGCGTTTTTCATTTCAGGGCCCGAGTTTCGCGCCCGCCACAAAAGGTCCGCCACCACCGGCTCCTGCTAGAATCGCGGAGTTTGTCTTTCGTGCCAATCCACTACCCGAATCCGCATGCTTGATTTCGTACGCAACAACCGGCGCCTGATGCTCTTGCTGCTGCTGGTGCTTGTTTTCCCGTCGTTCGTGTTCTTCGGCGTGGAGAGCTACTCGCGCTTCATGGACAGCTCGCACGATGCGGCCAAGGTCGATGGCCGGGCCATCAGCGTGCAGGAAGTCGACAACGTCGTGCGTGACCAGAGCGAGCGTGCGCGCCAGATCCTGGGCAACAGCTACGATCCGCGCCAGTTCGAAGGCCCGGAAGCCCGCAAGGCGGTACTGGACCAGCTGATCCTGCAGCGCGTGATGGCCAATACCGTGGCGCGCGAGCACCTGACCGTGTCGGATGCCAAGCTGCTCGAGGAAATCAGCAACCTGCCGGCGATCGCCCAGCTGCCGCGCAAGGCGGACGGCAAGGTCGACGACAAGGCCTACCTGCAGCTGCTGCAGTCGCAGGGCATGACGCCCGAGCAGTTCGATGCCCGCATGCGCTTCGAGCTGGCGACGCAGCAACTGGGCGCTTCGGTGGCCGCCACGGCATTCATGCCCAAGTCGCTGCTGGAGCGCCTGATCGCCGTGCGCGACCAGCAGCGCGATGTGCAGGCGCTGGTGTTCAAGCCGGCCAGCTACACCGCCAAGGTGCAGCCCGATGCAGCCGCGCTGAAGGCTTACTATGACAGCCACCAGTCGGCATTCTCGCTGCCGGAGCAGGCCAAGGTCGAATACCTGGTGCTGTCGGGCGAAGCGCTTGCCGCCGCGCAGGCGGTCACGCCGGAAGAGCTGAGGTCGTACTACGAAAGCAACATCGCGCGCTTCCGTACCGATGAGCAGCGCCGCGCCAGCCATATCCTGATCGTCGCGCCGAAGGATGCACCGGCCGCCGAACGCCAGGCTGCCAAGGACAAGGCGGCCAAGTTGCTGGAAGAGCTGCGCAAGCATCCGGAGACCTTTGCCGACGTGGCGAAGAAGCAATCGCAGGATCCGGGCTCGGCCGAGAAGGGCGGCGACCTCGGCTTCATGGGCCGGGGCGCGCTGGTCAAGCCGTTCGAGGACGCGATGTACGCGCTCAAGGATGGCCAGATCAGCGACGTGGTCGAAACCGACTACGGCTACCACATCATCAAGCTGACCGGCACCAAGCCGTCGGAAACCAAACCGCTTGAAGCCGTGCGTACCGAACTGGAAGCCGAACTGCGCAAGCAGCTGGCCGACAAGAAGTTCGCCGAGCAGGCCGACGCCTTCGGCAACATGGTGTACGAACAGGCTGACAGCCTGAAGCCAGCCGCCGACAAGTTCAAGCTGACGATCCAGACCGCCGACAACGTGACCCGCCAGCCCAACCCGGCCCTGGGCGCGCAGAACCCGCTCAACAACGACAAGGTGCTGAAGGCACTGTTCAGCGAAGAGTCGATCCAGAAGAAGCGCAATACCGAAGCCGTCCAGGTCGCGCCGAATACGCTGGTCGCGGCCCGCATCGTCGACTATCGCCCGGCCACCGTGCGCAAGTTCGAGGAAGTGGAGGCCAAGGTGCGCGAAGGCTATGTCGCCCAGCAGGCCGCGGAACTGGCCCGCAAGGACGGCGAGGCGCGCGTCGAGGCGCTGAAGAAGGCCGACAGTGCCGATGGCTTCGGCGCGGTGCAGACCGTGTCGCGCGCCAAGGCCGATGGCGTGCCGCCGAAGGCGGTCGAGGCAGTGATGCGGGCCGATGCCACCAAGCTGCCCGCGGTGGTTGGCGTGGACCTGGGCGCCGATGGCTATGCCATCTATCGCATCTCCAAGGTCAGCCAGCCGGCGCAAGCCAACCCGGCGCAACGCCAGGCCGAAGCACAGCAACTGTCGCAGCTCGCTGGCCAGGCCGACCTTCAGGCCTTCTATGAAAGCCTGAAAGCGCGCTCCAAGGTCAAGCTGTTGACGCCGGCGGGCAAGCAAGCGCAGGGCGCCGAGTAAGGCCGGCTACGCGCCACCGCGCCACGTGGCGCGTCGCAAGCAAAAAAACCCCTGCCATGGCGGCAGGGGTTTTTTTGTTGCTGGAAGCTTCGTCGTAACGTCTTCCTGCCAGCGTCTACCTGTCGGCGCTGCGCTTGAGCATCGGCTTGAGCTGCGGCCACACCGTCTCCAGCAGCGCTGGTTGCGCCTCGGCAGTGGGGTGGATGCGGTCCGGCTGGAACCAGTCCTGCCTGGCCATCACCTTGTCGAGGAAAAACGGCACCAGCCGCACCTTGTATTCGCCGGCCAGCTTCGGATACAGCGAGAAGAACTTTTCGGTGTAGTCCTGGCCATAGTTGGGCGGGATGCGCATGCCGACCAGCAGCACCCCGGCGCCGGCCTTCTGCGCGCTGCTGACGATCTGGCGCAGGTTGGACTCCGTGGTCTGCAGCGGCAGGCCACGCAGGGCGTCGTTGGCACCCAGCTCCACCACCACGATGGCCGGCTTGTGCCGCGACAAGAGGTCCGGCAAGCGGGTCTTGCCGCCGATGGTGGTCTCGCCGCTGATGCTGGCATTGACGACGTTATAATCGAAGCGCTCTTGCCTGAGCCGGTCTTGCAGCAGTGTGACCCAGCCGGTGCCGCGTGTGATGCCGTATTCGGCGGACAGGCTGTCGCCCAGCACCAGCAGCGCAGGCGCTGCGGCCTGTGCTGCCTGTGCGGGCTGCATCCCGCCCAACATCGTCAGCGTCACCGCGGCTGCCAGCAACAGCCTGCGCCTTTTGCCCCGGATCACTCGGATCACTCGGATCACTCGGATCACTTTATCCATGTCCTCTTCCATTCTTGCCGTCGAGTCCCTTGGAAAGACCGTAGCCGACACGACAGGTTCGCTGACGATTTTGCACGAGGTGTCGTTTTCCGTCACGCCGGGCGAAACGCTGGCCATCGTGGGCGCGTCCGGCTCGGGCAAGTCGACACTGCTGGGACTGCTGGCCGGGCTGGACCTGCCCAGCGCGGGCACGGTGCGCCTGCACGGGCAGGATCTGTATGCACTGGACGAGGACCAGCGCGCGGCGCTGCGCGGCCGGCATGTCGGCTTTGTGTTCCAGTCGTTCCAGCTGGTGGGACACCTGACCGCGCTGGAAAACGTGATGCTGCCGCTGGAGTTGCGCGGTGAAACGTCGCAGGTGCGCGAGCGCGCGGTGGACATGCTGCAGCGCGTCGGCCTGGGTGCGCGCCTGAGTCACTATCCGCGCACGTTGTCGGGCGGCGAGCAGCAGCGCGTGGCGCTGGCACGCGCGTTCGTCGCGCGTCCCGACATCTTGTTTGCCGATGAGCCGACCGGCAGCCTCGACACGGCCACCGGCGAGGCGGTGATCGCGCTGATGTTCGCGCTCAACCGCGATGCCGGCTCGACGCTGGTGCTGGTCACGCATGACCGCTCGGTGGCGGCACGCTGCGGGCGCATCCTGACCATCGACGCCGGCCGCGTTGCCAGCGACGAATGGATGGGCGCGGAGGTCTGACGCGCTAGCTGGCAGCGCCTGCCTTCAATACCGCGCGGGCGCGCTCGATCAGCGCCGAGGTCGAGGCATCGTGCTGGCCCGTGCCGGCGCCAGTGAGCTCGGCCTCGATCGGCCGGGCCAGGATCTTGCCCAGCTCAACGCCCCACTGGTCGAACGAATTGATCTTCCACACCACGCCCTGCACGAAGGTGCGGTGCTCATAGAGCGCGATCAGCGCGCCCAGCACGTGCGGCGTCAGGTCCTCCATCAGCAAGGTATTGCTGGGCCGGTTTCCATCGAACACCATATGCGCGATGCGCACTTCGTCGGTCAGGCCGGCGGCGCGCAATTCGTCCGCGCTGCGGCCGCGCATCAGCGCCTCGGCCTGCGCGAAGCAGTTGGCGAGCAGCTTGGCGTGATGGCCCGGCAGCCGGCGCGGCGGCACCAGCGGCGCGACGAAGTCCACCGGCACCACTTGCGAGCCCTGGTGAATCTGCTGGAAGTAGGCATGCTGGCCATTGGTGCCGGCCGTGCCCCACACCACAGGCGAGGTATGCGTGCGCACGCGCTGCCCGTCGAGCTGCACCGACTTGCCGTTGCTCTCCATCTCCAGCTGCTGCAGGAACGCGGGGAACAGTTCGAGCGAGGTCGAGTAGGGCGCCATGCAGCTGGTCGGCAGGTGCCAGAAATTGCGGTACCAGATGCCCAGCATGCCGAGGATCACCGGCATGTTGCGTTCCAGCGGCGCGGTACGGAAGTGTTCGTCCATGGCGCGGCCGCCGGCGAGCAGGTCGGCGAAAGCGCTGAAGCCCACCGCCAGCGTGATCGACAGGCCGACCGATGACCACAGCGAGAAGCGTCCGCCGATCCAGTCCCAGAACTCGAACATGTTGGCGGGATCGATGCCGAACTCGCGCACGGCTTCGGTATTGGTCGAGACCGCGACGAAATGCTTGGCCAGGTCGTTCTCGGCCACTCCGTTGGCGATGAACCAGGCACGCGCGCTGCGCGCGTTGGCCATGGTTTCCAGCGTGGTGAAGGTCTTGGAACAGACGATCACCAGCGTGCGCTGGGGGTCGAGGCGCACCAGCGTCTCGGCGAGGTCGGTGCCATCGACATTGGAGACGAAGTGCATGCGCGGGCCGTACTGGCCGTCGGAGTCGGACAGGTGCGACAGCGCGCGGCACACCATGCGCGGCCCGAGGTCGGAGCCGCCGATGCCGATGTTGATGACATCGGTGATGCGTTCGCCCGAGGCGCCTTTCCAGTCGCCGCCCCGCACGCGCTCGGAGAAGCTGCGCATGCGCACCAGTACCTTCTGGATTGCCGGCATGACGCTTTCGCCGTCGACCTTGTAGCCATCGCCGGCCGTCGCGCGCAGCGCGACATGGAGTGCCGCGCGATCTTCGGTAGTGTTGATATGCTCGCCGGCAAACATCGCGTCGCGCCGCAGCGGCACGCCGGATTCGGCCGCCAGCTGCACCAGCAGCCGCATGGTCTCGGGCGTGATGCGGTTCTTCGAGTAGTCCAGATAGAGGCCGGCGGCTTCCAGCGAGAACTGCGAGACGCGCTGCTTGCCTTCGGCATCGAACCACTCGCGCATCTGTGCATCGCGAATCGTGTCATGGTGCCGAAGCAGGGCGTTCCAGGCGTGAAGGTCAGTGGGCATGCAGGACAATTCAGGTTGCAGGGGCGAACCGAGTCGCAGGCGAAAGTATAGCGTCAGCAATGTGACCATTTGGGCAGGCCGCTACGCCATATCGTTACCACTTGCAACATAGCATCCGGCGTGCCGGCCAGCTATCGGACATTGTCTGACGGCCCCGTCGTGACCGGCCGGGCGCGCAGCCGCGCCGCCACCGCGCGCAACACCGGCTCGCCGCCGGCAACGCACAGTCCACCCAGGCAGATGACACCGATCCCTGCCGCCGTGGTCCAGTCAGGCAACTGCCCGAATGCCAGGTAGCCGATCACGGTGGCCGAGATGATCTGCAGGTACAGGAAGGGACTCAGGAACGAGGCATCGGCGTGCTGGAACGCACGGATGACGAAATAGTGGCCCAGCGACCCCGTGATGCCCGCCGACAGCAGCAGCGCACATTGCAGCGGCGTGGGCCACGCGGTGAACCAGAAGAAGGGCACGATCAGCGTGGTCAGGCAGGCGCCGGTCACGCCGCTCTGGATCAGCGTGGTCATGGGCGCGTCGTGCGCCGCAATGCGGCGCGTCAGCATTTGCAGCAGCGCGAACACCATTGCGGAGAGTAGTCCGAGGCCAACGCCAAGCGGGCTGAGCTGCCCGCCGGGGCGCACTACCACCAGCATGCCGGCAAAGCCGACGATCACGCCAGTCCAGCGCATCCAGCGCGCGTGCCGCCCGGGGCGCTCGCCGAGCAGCCACGGCGACAGCGCAACCACGAACAGCGGCGCGCAGAAATTCAGCGCCGTGGCCTGCGCCAGCGGCATCAGCATCAGCACGCTGAAGAACACCAGCGTCGACACCAGCATCAGGGCACCGCGCAGCCACTGCAGGCCGGGCTTTGCCGGGCGCCAGTGACGCCGCCAGCCGGCCGGTCCCAGCAGCAGGAAGATTGCGATGACATGGCCGACATAGCGCACCCATGCCACCGCGACCAGCGGCAGCCCTTGCTGCGTCAGCGTCTTGCTGGTGGCGTCAAGCAGGCTCAGCACCCATTGGCCGATCACCAGCAGGGCGATGCCGGCCAGCAGCTGGCGGCGGTCGGACGGGTCGCGCAGGAATGCCGCGCCAGTCGTCATGCGCCGCCCACCGCAAGCAAGCGGTTGAACACGGCGCGTGCCGGCAGATACAACTCGCTGGCGGTCACGCCGGCCGGTCCGGTGCCTTGCGCGACCAGGTCGTCCGCCGCCTGGCCGTGGATCCATACCGCCGCCTGCGCGGCCGGCAGCGGCGGCATGCCTTGCGCCAGCAATGCGCCGATCATGCCGGCCAGCACGTCGCCGGTGCCGGCGCTGGCCAGCGCCGCGTTGCCGGTCGGGTTCAGTGTGGCGGGGCTGCCGTCCGGCGCCGCGATCACCGATCCCGAGCCTTTCAGTACGACCACTGCCTGCCATTGCCTGGCCAGCGCGGTGGCCGCTGCGATGCGGTCGCGCTGCACGTCTGCCACCGAGGTGCCCATCAGGCGCGCCGCTTCAAGCGGGTGCGGCGTCATCACGCAGGGTGCGCGGGCGGCGGCCAGCGCGCCTGCATGGGCGGGATCGGCAGCGAGCAGGTTGAGCGCGTCCGCGTCGAGCACCGTCGGCACCGGCACCGCGGCAAGTGCCTGCAGCAGCCGCGCGAAGTGCCGCTGCGCCGTGGCGTCGGTGCCAAGTCCCGGGCCGATCACCAGTGCCGACATCGCCCCCAGCGCCAGGCCGTCCAGCGCATGCAGCATCAGTTCCGGATGCACAGGGTCGAGCAGCGGCGCCGGCTGCGCGAGAAAGCCGATATGGACCTTGCCCGCGCCCAGAAAATGCGCAGCGCGGGCGCCGAGCAAGGGCGCGCCCGTCATGCCATGGTTTCCGCCGATCACCGCCAGCGAGCCATGCGTGCCCTTGTTGCTGGCATGGTGCCGTCGCGGCAGCGCTGCGCCGAACAGCGCTGTGCCATTGGCCAGTGCATGCGGCGGCTGAGCCGGAGGGTAGTCGAGGCCGATCGGCGCGATGTCGACGGCGCCGGCGCAATCGCGGCCATCCAGCGTCAGCAGGCCGGGCTTGGCGGCAATGAAGGTCAGCGTGCGGCGGGCGCGGATCGCCGGTGCCCCCGCACCGGTGTCGGCGAACAGCCCGCTGGGAATGTCGAGCGCGAATACCGGCAGGCCGCTGCGGTTGACCTGTTCGATCCACCACGCCACGGCGCCGCTGGCCGCGCGGTTCAGCCCGATGCCGAGCAGGCCGTCGACGATGGCGGCCGCCTGTGGCGGCCACTCCGGTGCGGGATCCGACACGGACGCCGGCATCTCCCCGACTTCGCGTATCGGCACGCCTGCCGCCTGCGCCTGCTGCCATGCGATCGCCGCATCGGCCGGCAGCCGGGCCGGGTCCGCCGCGATCCATACCTGCACCGCGCGGCCCGTGCCGTGCAGCAGCGTCGCGGCCACCAGCGCGTCGCCACCGTTGTTGCCCGGCCCGGCAAGAAACAGCAATGGACCCGCCGGCGCATGCCGCGCCAGCCAGTCCGCGGCGGCGGCGCCGGCGCGCGACATCAGCGTGAACGAAGGCAGTCGTGCGAATGCGGCGTTCTCGATGCGGCGAATGGCTGCGACGTCGTACAGCGGAACCGCCAATGGCAAAGCGGCGTCGAGCTCAAACCAGCCGTCGCCCTGGTCTTGCGGCGCGGCGGTGGAAGCGGCAGGGTGGCTCATGTGTGGCTATCTGGGGCCAAGGCCGTGGCGGTCCGGCAGCAGGCCCTCCATGTCGATGTCGGGCCCGCGTGCCGCGCCGGCGCTGGCGGCGATCTGGTCAGCCGCAATCTTGCCTGATCCGCAGCTCATCGCCCAGCCCGTCGAGCCGTGGCCGAGGTTAAGGAAGAGGCCGGGCACGGCAGTGGGGCCGATCAGCGGCGGCCCGTCCGGCAGCATCGGGCGCGCTCCGGCCCATTGCGTGGCTTCCTGGTAGTTGCCCGCCACCGGGAACCAGTCGCGCGCCACCTTGACCAGCGTGCGCAGCGCGGCGGGGCGCAGGTCGAGCCGGCGCGAACCCAGCTCGGCCGTGCCGGCGACGCGCATGCGGTTGCCCAGCCGCGTGATCGCGATCTTGTACGACTCGTCCATCAGCGCGCCCAGCGGCGCCTGCAGTTCGTCGCGCACCAGCAGCGTGATCGAGTACCCCTTGACCGGATACAGCGGTACGCGCAGGCCCAGCGGCCGCAGCAGCGGGGCGCTGTCGACGCCGGCGGCGACCAGCACGCGGTCGGCAGCCAGCACCGGCGGGCTCCCATTTTGACCGTGCGCGAGTTCGACCTGCAGCTTGCCACACTGGTCCGGCCGGATGATGCGCGCCACCTGAGTTTCGAAGCGGAATGCGACGCCTGCCGCCTCGGCATGCCGGTGCAGCGCGCGCACGAACATCGGGCAGTTGCCGGACTCATCCTCGGGCAGGTGCAGGCCGCCGGCCAATGGCGTATCGGCGGCCAGGCCAGGTTCGATGCGCCGGCATTCCTGCGCGCTGACCAGCCGGTGCGGCACGTTGTTCTCGCGCAGCAGCGCCACCGCCGGGCCCGCCAGGTCCAGGTCGCGCGCGGTGCGGAACAGCTGCAGGTAGCCCTGCGACTGCTCGTAGTCGATCTCCAGCTCGCTGCGCAGCCGGTGCAGGCAGGCGCGGCTGTAGAAGGCCAGCCGTTGCATGCGCAGCTTGTTGGCGCGATAGCTTTCCAGATTGCACTCGCGCAGCCAGCGCGCGATCCAGCGCCACATCGCCGGGTCCGCCGACGGGCGGAACACCACCGGCGCCTCGCGCGCGAACAGCGTGCGCAGCACCTTGCCCGGCATGCCCGGCGCCGCCCACGGCGTGACATAGCCCGGAGCGATCATGCCGGCATTGCCGAAGCTGGTCTCCTGCGCGGGCGCGGCGCGCCGCTCCAGCACGGTCACGTCGAAACCGGCCTGGCGCAGGTACCACGCGGAACAGACGCCGATTGCGCCGGCGCCGATGACAATCACGTGCATGCGGTCAGCCGCCTCCGCGCGGCGCATCGGCTTAAAGGCGGCGTCTGGCCCATGCTATTTGACCTCCTGCTGCATGACCAGGTCAGGCAGCCACGTCACCACCTGCGGCCAGATCGTGATGATGCCGATGGCGACCACCATCATCATGAAGAACGGCAGCGAGACCCGGGCGATATAGTTGCTGTCCTTGCCGGTCATGCTCTGCAGCACGAACAGGTTGAACCCGACCGGCGGCGTCACCTCGGCGATCTCCACCAGCAGCACGATGAAGATGCCGAACCAGACCAGGTCGAACCCGGCCGCCTGCACCATCGGCAGCACGGTAGCGGTGGTCAGCGCGATCATCGAGATGCCGTCGAGCGCGGTGCCGAGCACGATGTAGATCACCGTCAGCACCGCGATCAGCGCCCACGGCGACAGCTGCAGCGCGGCCACCCACTCGGCCAGCGCGCGCGGGATGCCGGTAAAGCTCATCGTCACCGACAGGAACGAGGTGGCGCCGAGCACGAACATGATCATCGCGGTCAGGCGCGTCGCCGACATCAGGCTGTCCCAGAACGCCGCGCGCGTCAGCGAGCCGCCGGCCCACGCCAGCCCCAGCGACGCCACCACGCCATAGGCCGCGGCCTCGGTCGCGGTGGCGTAGCCGGTGACCATGACCCAGGTGATAAAGGCGATCAGCACGATGCACGGCAGCAACTGCCGGATCGACGCCAGCCGCGCATGCCAGTCGAAGCGATCCGGCGCCGGCGTCTTGTCGGGGTTGGCCAGCGCCCAGACAACGATGTAGCCGGAGAACAGCAGCATCAGCATCAGCCCGGGGACAAAGCCGGCCAGGAACACGCGGATGATCGACACGTCCGCCGACACCGCATACACCACCATCGTGATCGACGGCGGGATCAGGATGCCCAGCGTGCCCGCGCACGACAGCGAGCCGAGCGTGGTGCGCTCGTCGTAGCCGCGCCGCGTCAGCTCCGGCAACGCGGATTTGGCAATGGTGGCGCAGGTCGCCGCCGACGATCCCGACACCGAGCCGAAGATGCCGCAGCCCAGGATGTTGACGTGCATCAGCCGCCCCGGCAGCCAGTTCAGCCACGGCGAGAGCCCGTTGAACATCTGCTCTGACAGCTTGGTGCGGAACAGGATCTCGCCCATCCAGACAAAGAGCGGCAACGAGGCCAGCGTGTACGACGCGCTCGACGACCACCACGCGTTGGCCAGGCTTACCAGCGCCTCGCGGTCGGAGAACACCACCAGTCCGATCCACGAGGTGACCGCGATTGCCACCGGGATCCACGCGCCGATCGCCAGGAAGACGATCATCACCAGCAGCAGGATCAATGCAACCAGGACCGTGCTCATCAGATCGTCTCCCCGAAATCGCCTGCGGCGAGCTTGGCTTCCTGCGCCAGCTGGTAGCGCGGCTTCTGCCGGCGCACCACGCGCAGCCATTCATCGGCCACCGCCAGCAGGAAGCCGAAGATGCCCAGCACCGCGAAGCTCTGCGGAATCCACAGCGGGATCACGATCTGTCCCTGCGAGACATCGCCGATGTCCCAGCTTTGCCAGGCGAAGGTGCCGAGCGCCCAGGCGGCGTAGGCGGCAAACGCCAGGCAGACGGTCAGCGAAGCCACCTCCAGCACCCAGCGCCTGCGTGGGCCGACGGCTTCGAGCAGCATCTCCACGCGCACGATGCCGCCGTGCTGGAAGGTCTGGCCGAGCACGAGAAAGGCGGAGGCCGCGCACAGCCAGGCGACGATATCGTCGCCGCCCTTGAAGATCACCGCGGTCTCGCGCGACAACGACATCAGGATCATGATCACGCAGACGGCGAGAATGCAGAGCGCGCCGAGCGCGGCAAACAGGTCGAGCAGGCGGTCGAGCCAGCGCTTGGGGAGTGGGGCAGTCGGCATGATGGCAGCGTCAGGAAGGTGGAAATCCCCGCCATGCCAGCCTGCACGGCCTGGCGGGAGGCTGCGGTGCTTGCTTACTTGCGATAGGCGTTGAGGATGGCCTTGCCATCATCGCCCGCGGTCTTGGCCCAGTCGTCCACCATGGTCTGGCCGACCTTCTGCATGTCGGACTTGAGCTGCGGCGAGGGCGGCTGCACCGTCATGCCGTTCTTCGACAAGGTGGCCAGGTACTCCCTGGTTTTCTGCTCCGAGACCTGCCAGCCGCGCTTCTCGGCGTCGGCGACGGCCTTGAGCAGCGCGTCCTGGGTGGGCTTGTCCAGTGCCGCGAAGGCCTTCTTGCTGACCACCAGCATGTTCTTGGGCAGCCACGCATCCACGGTGTAGAAGTACTTCACGCTTTCCCACACCTTGGTGTCGACCCCGGTCGCCCCCGACGACATGAACGAATTGACCGTGCCGGTGGCCAGCGCCTGCGCCAGGTCGGCCGCCTGGATCGTCACCGGCTGCGCGCTGACCAGTTCGGCGATGCGCGAGGTGGCCGGATTGTAGGCCCGCCACTTCAGCCCCTTCATGTCGGCGGCCGAGTTGATCGGCTTGTTGGCGTAGATGCCCTGGGGTGGCCACGCCACCGCATAGAGCAGCTTCATGCCCTGCTTGTCGAGCACCTTCTCGGTGACCGGGCGCGATGCCTGCCACAGCTTGTAGGCATCGGGGTAGCTGGTGGCCAGGAACGGCACCGCATCGACGCCGAACACGGGGTTCTCGTTGGCCAGCAGCGACATCAGGATCTCGCCCATCTGCACCTGGCCGGTCTGCACGCCGCGCTTGATCTCGTTGGCCTTGAGCAGCGAGCCATTAGGATGCAGCACGATCTTGAGCTTGCCGCCGGTCGCCTTGTCGACGTCGTTGGCCATCTGCTGCAGGTTTTCCGTGTGCAGGTTGCTCGCCGGGTAGCCGGTGGGCAGATCCCACTTGGTATCCGCCTGTACCGTCATGGCGGCCAGCGCCAGGCCGGCCGCAACGATTGCCTTGACTCGCATCTCGATCTCTCCTGGTGTGCGCGCGGGGCGCGGTTGTACAGCTTGTCTGCGTACTACCTGGTGCCTTCCGCGGCGTGGGCCGCGGTCAGCGCAAGATCAACAGCGCGGCGGCGGCCTCAGTCGTCGCGCGAAGACGGTTGCACGATCCGTTCCAACGCAAGTGCCGTGCCCAGCAGTTCGGCATCGCGCATCGGGCCGTGCGACAGCATCAGCCCGACCGGCAGTTCGTCCGGCGCGTGGCAGGGCAGCGAGATCGAGCAGCCGTCGAAGAAATTGAAGGCCGAGGTGTTGCGCAACAGCAGGGCATTGACGCGGAAGAACTGCGCGTCGTCGGTGCGCAGCGGCGCGATCTCGGGGGCAACCATCGGCACGGTCGGGCACACCACCGCGTCGAAGCGGGCCAGGCGCGCTTCCATGCGGGCGATCCAGCCAAGGCGGGCGCGGCCCAGGTCGATATAGTCGGCGGCGCTGACCGTTGCGCCGCGGTCGATGCGCGATGCCACGCGCGGGTCGTACAGCTCGCGCTTGCCGGCCAGTACATGGCGGTGGATGGCATAAGCCTCGGGCGCGCTGAAGCCGCCCTGCGCATTCAGGGCGGCGAGTTCGCCAAGCTCAGGCAGGTCGACATGTTCCAGTTGCACGCCGGCGGCCGACAGCCGTCCGAGTGCGCGGTCGAAGGCGCGGGCA
This sequence comes from Cupriavidus oxalaticus, assembly GCF_038900635.1. GTDB lineage: Bacteria > Pseudomonadota > Gammaproteobacteria > Burkholderiales > Burkholderiaceae > Cupriavidus > Cupriavidus oxalaticus_B. The sequence continues at coordinate 367,636 of NZ_JAYMRX010000003.1, forward strand.
ACGACGGGGTCGAGATCGTCCAGCAGGTACTGGCGAGGAATCGCCAGCCGCGTCGCCGACGGGCTGGTGACGCGCGGCAGCACCGCCTGGTCGGCGATCACGGCATCGACCACGACGCAGTCGCCGACCGTGCGCGCCATGGCGCACGCGGTGTCGAGCGTGTACGACAACGGGAAGGCCCCGGTCAGCGGCACGCGCCGGGCAGTCGGCTTGAAGCCCGTGATGCCGCACAGCGCGGCCGGGATGCGGATCGAGCCGCCGGTATCGCTGCCGAGCGCCGCGACCGCCAGCCCGAGCGCCACCGACACTGCCGCGCCCGACGACGAGCCGCCAGGAATGCGCGGCGTGCCGGGCTCGCTGGCCGGGTTGGCCGGCGTGCCGTAGTGGGGGTTGATGCCGACGCCGGAGAAGGCGAACTCCGTCATATTGGTCCGGCCGACGATGGCGGCGCCCGCCTGGCGCAGGCGCGCCACCACGGTCGCGTCCGCCGTCGCCGGGGCGGCATCCTGGCGCACGACCGAGGCCGCGCGCGTGACTTCTCCGGCAACGTCATAGAGGTCCTTCACCGAGACCGGCAGGCCGGCCAGCGGGTGCAACGTCTTGCCGGCGCCGCTGGCGGCATCGGCGGCGCGCGCGACCTGCGCGGCGGCCTCGAAGGTGCTGTGCAGGAACACGGCTTCGGCGGCGGGCCCGGCTGCCGCGGCGGCGGCCTCCTCAAGGACCGCTGCGCGGCTGGTAGCGCCCTCGCGCAGGCGGGTGTTCAGGGTATCGAGATCGGGAAGCATGGATGGCATGGGCGCGATGGTGCGGTACCGGGGGTGGTGATCATGCTCATAATTCGCGAATCAAGTGTCAAGCTAAAAATGCCGAATGGCGCGCATAAGCATTGACGCAGTGCTCTGCGGGGAGCGAATACGCGTGGAAGCCCGAGAACGCCGCTCGGGCGAAAAATTGCGCAAAGTGATGCATAAGCATTATCACGATTCCATGTAACACGGCATCGCCGTGATGGCGCAATGCAAAATCCCTCGCCCGGCAAGGTACAATAGCGGTTTCCCGCCAGCCGGACACCCCATGCAGCGGTGCCGGCCAAGCAGCAGCCATTACCCAGGCTTTTCCCAGCCTTACTCCACGCCTCCCGACCGCTACGATCATGGCGCATTTCTCGTGCTTCCCCGGCGCTTTGGCGCTTTCCGCCTTCCGTCAGCAACGCCTGCTCACCGCCCTGCGGCAAATCGATGCCGATATCGAATCGGTGCACGGCCAGTTCCTGCATTTTGTTGACGCGCAGACGCCGCTGTCGGCCGACGACCAGTCGCGCGTGGCGGCGCTGCTGACCTATGGCGCACCCTTCGCCGAGCAGCCCGAGGGCGACCGCTTCGTCGTGATCCCGCGCTTCGGCACGATCTCGCCGTGGGCCAGCAAGGCGACCGACATTGCCCACAACTGCGGCCTGACGCATATCCACCGCATCGAGCGCGGCATCGAGATCACCGTGATCTGCAAGAAGGGCCTGCTGCGCGGGCGCAAGTCGCTGGACGCGGACACCCGCGCCGCCGTGGCCGCGCACCTGTTCGACCGCATGACCGAGACCGTGGTCGCCTCGCGCGAGGACGCCGCCGGCCTGTTCCAGGAACTGCCGGCCAAGCCGCTGCGCTTTATCGACATCGCCGCCGGCCGCAGCGCGCTGGCCGCGGCCAACGTCGAGATGGGCCTGGCCCTGTCCGAGGACGAGATCGACTACCTGGTCGACGCGTACGCCAAGCTGGAGCGCAACCCGACCGACGTCGAGCTGATGATGTTCGCGCAGGCCAATAGCGAACACTGCCGCCACAAGATCTTCAACGCCACCTGGACCATCGACGGCGTGCAGCAGGACAAGTCGCTGTTCGCGATGATCCGCAATACGCACCAGCTCAATCCGCAAGGCTCGATCGTGGCCTACTCGGACAACTCGGCGGTGATGGAAGGCGATGTGGCCGAGCGCTGGTTCCCGCGCGGCAATGACCACAAGTACGGCCGCCACGAGGCGCTGACGCACACGCTGATGAAGGTGGAGACGCACAACCACCCGACCGCGATCTCGCCGTTCCCGGGCGCTTCGACCGGCGCCGGCGGTGAAATCCGCGACGAGGGCGCGACCGGCCGCGGCGCCAAGCCCAAGGCCGGCCTGACCGGCTTCACGGTGTCCAACCTGATGCTGCCCGAGGCCATCGAGTCCTGGGAAAACGACCGCGACGCCGCCCAGCCGGTGGCGCACCGCAACCCCGACGACAAGCCCGGCGTGACCGGCAAGCCCGACCGCATCGCCTCGCCGCTGCAGATCATGATCGACGGCCCGCTCGGCGGCGCCGCGTTCAACAATGAATTCGGCCGCGCCAACCTGGGCGGCTATTTCCGCGTCTACGAACAGAACGTCGGCGGCACGGTGCGCGGGTACCACAAGCCGATCATGATCGCTGGCGGTATCGGCAATATCGACGCCTCGCACACGCACAAGAACCCGCTGCCGGCCGGCACGCTGCTGATCCAGCTGGGCGGACCGGGCATGCGCATCGGCATGGGCGGCGGCGCCGCCAGCTCGATGGCGACCGGCACCAATACCGCCGACCTGGACTTCGACTCGGTCCAGCGTGGCAATCCGGAAATGGAGCGCCGCGCGCAGGAAGTGATCAACGCCTGCTGGCAGCTTGGCGACGCCAACCCGATCCTGTCGATCCACGACGTCGGCGCTGGCGGCATCTCGAACGCCTTCCCGGAACTGGTCGACGGCGCCGGCCGCGGCGCGCGCTTTGACCTGCGCCAGGTGCACCTGGAAGAGTCCGGCCTGTCGCCGGCGGAGATCTGGTGCAACGAGTCGCAGGAGCGCTATGTGCTGGCGATCGCGCCGGACAGCTTCCCGCAGTTCCAGGCGATGTGCGAGCGCGAGCGTTCGCCGTTCGCCGTGGTCGGCATTGCGACTGAGGAAAAGCAGCTGCAACTGGTCGACGCCAGCGTCGACGCCGCGCTCAAGGAACACCACGCGGTCAATATGCCGATGGACGTGCTGCTGGGCAAGCCGCCGCGCATGCACCGCGACGTCAAGCGCGTCGAGCAGCCGCTGCCGGCCGTGGACGTGACCGGCATCAGCCTGGAGCAGGCCGTGCGCGACGTGCTGCGCCACCCGACCGTGGCCAGCAAGTCGTTCCTGATCAGCATCGGCGACCGCACCGTGGGCGGCATGAACGCGCGCGACCAGATGGTCGGTCCGTGGCAGGTTCCGGTGGCCGACGTGGCCGTGACCACGCTGGACTACAAGGGCAATGCCGGCGAGGCGATGACCATGGGCGAGCGCACCCCGCTGGCCGTGATCGATGCCCCGGCTTCGGGCCGCATGGCGATCGGCGAGGCGCTGACCAACCTGGCCGCCGCGCCGGTCAAGGACCTGGGCAAGGTCAAGCTGTCGGCCAACTGGATGGCCGCCTGCGGCGTGGAAGGCGAGGACGCCAGGCTTTACGATACCGTGCACGCGGTCGGCATGGAACTGTGCCCGGCACTGGGCATCAGCATTCCGGTGGGCAAGGACTCGCTGTCCATGCGCACCAAGTGGCAGGACGAAGGCGTCAACAAGGAAGTAGTGGCGCCGGTGTCGCTGATCATCTCGGCGTTTGCCGCGGTGGACGACGTCAACCGCACGCTGACGCCCCAACTGCGCACCGATGCCGGCGACACCGTGCTGATCGCTGTCGACCTGAGCCGCGGCAAGAACCGCATGGGCGGCAGCATCCTGGCGCAGGTCACGCAGCAGGTGGGCGACAGCGCGCCGGACGTCGACAACGCTGAAGACCTGAAGAACTTCTTCAACGTGATCCAGCGCCTGAATCGCGAAGGCAAGCTGCTGGCTTACCACGACCGTTCCGATGGCGGCTTCATCGCCACGCTGGCCGAGATGGCCTTTGCCGGCCACTGCGGCGTGTCGCTGAACGTCGACATGCTGGCGCTCGATCCGCAGCAGGAACAGGACTACGGCGACGCCAAGAACTGGGCCCAGCAGATCGCCGAACGCCGCAATGACCAGACCCTGCGCGCGCTGTTCTCGGAAGAACTCGGCGCGGTGGTTCAGGTGCGCCTGCAGGACCGCGACGCGGTCTTCGCGGTGCTGCGCGAGGCCGGCCTGTCGGCATGCAGCCATGTGGTCGGCAAGCCCAACACGAACGACCAGGTCGAGATCTACCGCGATGCCAAGAAGGTGTTCGGCGCGTCGCGTACGGATCTGCAGCGCAACTGGAGCGAAGTCAGCTGGCGCATCGCCCGACTGCGCGACAACCCGGCCTGCGCCGACAGCGAATACGATCGCCTGCTGGATGCGGCCGACCCCGGCATCAGCCCGGTGCTGACGTTCGATCCGGCCGACGACATCGCCGCGCCGTTCATCGCCACCGGCGCGCGTCCGCGCGTGGCGATCCTGCGCGAGCAGGGTGTCAACTCGCAGATCGAGATGGCGTACAGCATGGACCGCGCCGGCTTCGACACGCACGACGTGCACATGAGCGACCTGATCGCCGGCCGCGCCAACCTGGCCGACTTCAAGGGCTTCGTGGCCTGCGGCGGCTTCAGCTACGGCGACGTGCTCGGCGCCGGCGAGGGCTGGGCCAAGACCATCCTGTTCAATGCGCAGATGGCCGAGCAGTTCGCCGCGTTCTTCAACCGCCAGGACACGTTTGCGCTGGGCGTTTGCAATGGTTGCCAGATGATGAGCAACCTGGCCCCGATCATTCCGGGCGCGGGGGCGTGGCCGAAGTTCACGCGTAACCAGTCGGAGCAGTACGAGGCGCGTTACGTCACGGTGGAGGTGCAGTCGTCGCCGTCGATCTTCTTTGCCGGCATGGAAGGCAGCCGCATTCCTATCGTGGTTGCACACGGTGAAGGCTTCGCGGACTTCTCGCAGCAGGGGAATATCGGCGAGGCCAACGTCGCGCTGCGTTTCGTCGACAACTATGGCGCGGTGACGCAGACCTATCCGTTGAACCCGAATGGCTCGCCTGACGGCATCACGTCGGTGACTACCTTCGACGGCCGCTTTACCGTGCTGATGCCGCATCCGGAGCGCGTGTTCCGTGCGGCGACGATGAGCTGGGCGCCGGATGCGTGGAAGCAGGTTGGCGATGGTGCCAGCCCGTGGATGCGGATGTTCCGGAATGCGAGGAAGTGGGTGGGGTAATACTTTGGATGGGGTGAAAGCCCCGACCACAATTAGCGATCTCGCGGCTGGTGACATGTTATCAGCCGTTGAATCGCCTGGTTCCGCCCTCCTGGGCGGGTCACTTTTTGGCCGAGCGCCAAAAAGTAACCAAAAAGCGCGTCGCCTGGGCGGCTGGCCATCAATTTGACGGCGTTGGTGGATCGGGCGGTGGTGATTTCCGTTTAGGCTTGGGTGCCCGTTCGAACCTGCTAACGCCAGGTGATTCAGGGCCTGTGCCTGGCGTTAACCGGCTCTTGAACGATCCCCATGCCGGGCGTAGGCCGCCTGCTGCATGCCATATTGGTGGGACGCCTTCGGCTGCGCTATGCGCGGGCCCAAGTTGGCAGAGCGGCCGATCTCGCCCTGGCTACCATCGCCGCCTAGCAAGCGAAGCGATGCGGGTTCGTGCCAGTGCACCTCACCCGCGAGACTGAGCCGCGCGCAGCGCAGCCGTAGGCGATGATGCGATACCGCATGGAGCAGGCGGCCTACACCCGTCCTGGGGATGGTTCAAAAGTGGGTATTCGTCAGGCACCCACACTCACTCACCTGGCGTAGCAGGGTGGAACCGCGGCCACGCCTCGCTGAGACCAAAATCGCCAATATGACCAGAAGCGCCAAATTGGCTCAGCCAGCCGCAGGCGACGCGCTTTTTGGTTACTTTTTGGCGCTCGGCCAAAAAGTGACCCGCCCAGGAGGGCGGAACCAGGCGCTTCAACGGCCGACAACATATCACCAGCTGCGAGGACTGTCGAGAATCTACAAGAGCCAAACTGCTGCTCATCGATTCATTCCAAAACCGGCGCCATCAATCTGGAACTCCACGACGCATACGCATACGTCAACATCCGCCCCGACTCAAAGCCAGGCATCGGCTTGATCTCGCCGCGAGCCTCCTTGTACGCCACCACGGCATGCAGGATCTTCTCGGGCGCATAACGGTCACGCAGGGGAAGGTAGGGATGGAGCTGGCGCCAGCCGGGGGCGGCGCCGTCCAAGGACGCCCAGGCCAACGCGCAATAGCACATGCCCCGGGACGTGAGATGCCACAGTTGCCAGTAGGGGGCGGTCGTCTCCACGCGCTGCATCGTTCAACCTTGCAGAACCGGTGGGGCGACCGGTCCGTGATTACTGGATTTTCGCCTTGTCCTTCAGCGACTTCATCATGGCCTGGAACTGCTCGCGCTGCCAGTTCTGGTCGCCCATCATCATCTGCATCAGCTGCGGCTTGACCTCTTCGAACGACGGGATCTTGGCGTCGCGCACGTCCACCAGTTCGATGATGTGCCAGCCGAACTGGGTCTTGACCGGCGTATCGGTCATCTGGCCCTTCTTCAGGCCGGTCATGGCCGCAGAGAACTCAGGCACGTAGCTGCTGCTGTTGGCCCAGTCCAGGTCGCCGCCATTGGCGGCCGAGCCCGGGTCCTTCGAGGCGGCCTTGGCCTGGTCCTCGAACTTGGCGCCGCCCTTGATCTTGGCGATGATGGCCTTGGCGTCGGCTTCCTTTTCCACCAGGATATGGCGGGCATGGTATTCCTTGCCATTGCCGAATTGCGACTTGATCTTGTCGTATTGCTTGCGCAGTTCGGCGTCGCTGGCGCCGTGGGTCTTGACGTAGTCCTCGAACACCGCGCCGGCCAGCACGTTCAGGCGTGCCTGTTCCAGTTGCTCCTGCACGTCGTCGCGCTGGGTGATACCGCGCTTGTTGGCTTCCTGCACGAGCAGTTCGCGGTCGATCAGCATGTCGCGGCCACGCTTGCGCAGCTCCGGATTGTCGGGCTGGCCGGTGCCGGCGATCAACTTGTCCAGCTTTGCCGACGGAATGGCCTTGCCATTCACGACGGCGGCATTCTGGGCGATGGCCGGCAGGCTGCCAGCTGCAAGCACAGCCGCCAGGCTGAACGAGAGGACGGAGGTCTTCATGGAATCTGGTCTGAGAGTTGCTGAAAGAAGCGCGCTTATACGCGCGATTGGTACTCTTGGTCGGTGTACGCAGTCACGGCCAAGGCGTGGATCTGCGCGGGGAACAGACTGCGCAGCGCATCATACACCATGCGGTGTCGCGCAACCCGGCTGTGACCTGCAAAGCGCTCGCTGACAATTGTCACGTCGTAATGTCCGCCGCCGGATGCGGCACCGGCGTGTCCGGCGTGCAGTGCGCTGTCGTCGCGCACGGCCAGGTGGCTGGGCGCGAGCGCTTCTCGCAGCAGCGCCTCGATGGTGGCGGGATCGGCTGCCATTGGTAGTTTTCCTTCTCGGGATATAAACGGCAGGAGCGTCAGTCCTGGCTGCTCTCGGGCATGTGCCGCGACAGCCAGACACTCTGCGCGACGATAAACACCAGCATCAGCCCCATGCTGCCGAACAGCTTGAAATTGACCCAGACGTCGGTGGAGAACTGATAGGCCACGTAGAGATTGAGCACGCCCATGACCGCGAAGAAGCCGGCCCAGGCGGCATTCAGGCGCGTCCACACCGGATCGGGCAAGGTTACCTGCTTTTCCATCATGGCGCGGATCAGGTTCTTGCGCCAGACCATCGCCGAGCCCATCAGTGCCACGGCGAACATCCAGTAGAGCACCGTCGGCTTCCACTTGATGAAGGTCTCGTTGTGAAGCACCAGCGTCGCGCCGCCGAACACGGCGATGATCAGCAGGCTGACCCACTGCATCGGCTCGACCTTGCGGTGGCGGAACCAGACCCAGCCGATCTGCACCACCGTCGCGGCAATGGCCACGGCGGTAGCGGTGTAGATGTCGGCCAGCTTGAAGGCGGCGAAGAACAGGATGACCGGGAACAGGTCGAACAGGAATTTCATGCGATACCAGGTTGTTGCCGGCCCGAGGGCCGGGGCTTGTCCTCAGCGCTGCGGGTCGCGCCGGGGTTCGTTGCCGCTGCCGGCATCGTGGGCATGATCCGCCTCACGCTGCGCCGGGTCGCGGTCATCGAATTTTAGCGCAGCCGAGTTGATGCAATAGCGCAGGCCGGTCGGGGCCGGCCCGTCCTCGAACACATGGCCCAGGTGGCTGCCGCATTCCTTGCAGCGGACTTCCACCCGCACCATGCCGTGGGTATGGTCGGCGTGTTCGGCAATGACCTCGCCGTTGATGGGGCGGAAATAGCTGGGCCAGCCGCAGCCGGCGTCGAACTTGGTGGCGGACTCGAACAGCGCCGTGCCGCAGCCGACACAGTTGTAGATGCCGCGTTCCCAGTGGTCCCAGTAGCGGCCGGTGAAGGGGCGCTCGGTCGCGGCTTCGCGCGTCACACGGTATTCGATGTCGGAGAGCTGGTCGCGCCACTCGGCGTCGGTCTTGGTGGTGGTCATTGTGGTTTCCTCACGGTCATGCCCGGGGTAATGGCCTCGGAACTTGGCCCCGGAACCTTCGTTGGTCGGCGCACTGGCGCGAACCTTACACCGTACGGCGCCGGCATGCAGGCTCCGGCGCATGCGCAATCCGGTCATGACGAGCAGCTGACTTCCAGCCCGGCGGCCCAGTCCGGCGGCAGCGCGGCGTAGTGATCCGCCTCCGGCTGCTCGTCGAAGGGGCGCGACAGCACGGCCAGCAGGCGCTCGACTTCGCTGAAATCCTTCTCGCGCGCGCGCCGGATCGCGGTCTCGGCAAGGTGGTTGCGCAGCACGTATTTTGGGTTCACCGCCAGCATTTCCAGTTCGCGCGCGGCGTCGTCCGATTGCTCAGCGCGCAGCCGCGCGCGGTAGTCGGCGGCCCAGGCGTCGAAAGCGGCGCGGTCCAGGAACAGGTCGCGCACCGGCGCATCGCGCGAGGCATCCTGCGACGAGATGCCGCACAGCTTGCGCCAGAACAGCGTGTAGTCCACGCGCTGCCCGTGCAACAGCTGGAACAGGCTGGTCAGCAGGGGCTCGTCGGCCTTGTCGTTGGCAACCCCGTCGCCGCCGGCCGGCGGGCGCAGGCCAAGCTTGGCGCGGTAGTGGCGGAAGAAGGCGGCGGCATAGCGGTCGCGGAACGGGTCGAGCGCTGCGCGTGCCGACTCGACGGCGGCATCGCGGGCGCCTTCCTTGTCGGCGTCCTCCGCGGGCAGCCACAGCGGCAGCAGTGCCTGCGCCAGGCAGTGCAGGTTCCAGAATGCCACCTGCGGTTGCTGGCTGTAGGCGTAGCGGCCCTGCGTATCGGAGTGGTTGCAGATATGGTTGGCGTCGAACGCATCGAGGAAGCCGAACGGGCCGTAGTCGATGGTCAGTCCCAGGATCGACATATTGTCGGTGTTCATCACGCCATGGCAGAAACCGATGGCCTGCCAGTGCGCGACCAGGTCGGCGGTGCGCAGCGAGACTTCGCGCAGCAGCGCCTGGTAGGGCTGGGCATCGTCGCGGCAGGCCGGCATGAAGTTGTCGATGACGAAGTCCGCCAGCTGGCGCAGCGAGGCCACGTCGTCATGCGCGGCGAAATGCTCGAAATGCCCGAAGCGGACAAAGGTCGGCGCCAGGCGCGTGACCACCGCCGAGGTCTCGATGGTTTCGCGCCGCACCGGCGCGTCCGAGCCGACGATGCTGAGTGCGCGCGTGGTCGGCACGCCCAGCGCGGCCATCGCTTCCGAACACAGGTACTCGCGGATCGACGAGCGCAGCACCGCGCGGCCGTCGGCCATGCGCGAGTAGGGCGTCAGCCCGGCGCCCTTGAGCTGGATTTCCCAGGGGCCCGTGGCGGTGTCGGCCTGCGCCAGCCGGATCGCGCGGCCGTCGCCGAGTTGCCCGGCCCAGATGCCGAACTGGTGTCCGGAATAGACCGTGGCAATCGGGTCGGCCCAGCGGGGCACCTGGTTGCCGACGAAGGTTTCGACAAAGCCTGGCTTGGCACCGACGCCGGCATCCCAGCCCAGCAGCGCCGCGGCGGCCGGCGCCAAGCCTACCAGGTAGGGCGAGGGCAGCGGCGTTGGCTGCAGGCGCGTAAAGAATTTCTCGCCAAGCAGGGAGAAGCCGGCTGTGGTGGCGAAGGGTACGGCGAGCGCCGCGGCATCGTTGGTATCGTTGTCGTGCAAGGCGTTGGACTGGGGCGTGTCTGGCATCGCGAATTGGGGCGCGAAGGGGGCGCGCGGCAAGCGCAATCCGCGGGTCCGGGTGCGGCGCGCAGGGCCGCTACGGGGCGGTGCAGCGCCGCATGACGGGGGCACGGGAATGCGCAGATGGCTAGGGAAAACGACATGTTGAGGTGCAACATGCCACGCAGTATTGTACGTCCTCAACGGCTCACATCTGGTGAGACCGCCAAGCACCGCGCAGTTATTTCCCTCCTTCAGTGCGCACATGAATCCGGTGCATGGATTTCGCAGAATTGCGGCCCCGATTACCACGCTTCACCACACGGCTTAACCAACCACAGCAGTACGGCAGTGCACAACAGATTTACCGTGACGCTGTTTCTAGGCAGGCGGACAACCGCCCAAAAATAGTACGGTTGTTCGTTTTTTAGACGGATCCACCAGACTTCAGGAGGCAGTTTCATGGCATTGATGGGTCAAATGATGAGCGCGCCGCTGCTCATTTCCTCCATCATCAGGCACGCCGCCCGTTATTACGGGACGACCGAAATCGTCTCGCGCCGCACTGAGGGCGACCTGCACCGCTATACGTACCGCGATTGCGAACTGCGCGCCCGCAAGGTGGCGCAGGCGCTCGGCGCGCTGGGCGTGCAGCAGGGCGAGCGCGTCGGCACGCTGGCGTGGAACGGCTATCGCCACCTGGAGGTTTACTATGGCGTGTCGGGCATGGGCGCCGTCTGCCATACCATCAACCCGCGCCTGTTCCCCGAGCAGATCGCCTATATCGTCAACCACGCCGAAGACGGCTACATCTTCTTCGACCTGACCTTCCTGCCGCTGGTAGAGGGTGTCGCGCCGCATTGCCCCAACGTGAAGGGCTGGGTCGCGATGACCGACCGCGCCCACATGCCGGCCGAGTGCAAGGTGCCGCTGCTCTGCTACGAGGAACTGGTCGAGGCGCAGGACGGCAACTACGAATGGCCGCAGTTCGACGAGAACCTCGCGTCGAGCCTGTGCTACACCTCGGGCACCACCGGCAATCCCAAGGGCGCGCTGTATTCGCACCGCTCCACCGTGCTGCACTCGTACGCGTCGGCGCTGCCCGACGCGCTCGGCTGCTCGGCGCGCGACGTGATCCTGCCCGTGGTGCCGATGTTCCACGTCAACGCCTGGGGCCTGCCGTACTCGGTGCCGCTGGTCGGCGCCAAGCTGGTGTTCCCGGGCGCCAAGCTCGACGGCGCGTCGCTGTATGAACTGTTCGAGCAGGAGAAGGTGACCTTCTCCGCAGGCGTGCCGACGGTCTGGCTTGGCCTGCTGCAATACGTGCAGTCGAACAACCTGAAGTTCTCCACCTTCCGCCGCACCGTGATCGGCGGCTCGGCCGCGCCGCCGGCGATGATCCGCGCGCTCGAGGCGCTGGACGTGGAAGTCATCCACGCCTGGGGCATGACCGAGATGTCGCCGCTGGGCACCTCGTGCAAGCTGCTGGCCAAGCATGACGAACTCTCCGACGCGGACCGCCACAAGATCCTGGAGAAGCAGGGGCGCGTGATCTTCGGCGTCGACATGAAGATCGTCGATGGCGAAGGCAAGGAGCTGTCATGGGACGGCAAGGCCTTCGGCGACCTGATGGTGCGCGGGCCGTGGATCATCGGCCAGTACTACCGCAACGGCAGCAACCCGCTGGTCGACGGCTGGTTCCCGACCGGTGACGTTGCCACCATCGATGAAGACGGCTTCATGCAGATCACGGACCGCAGCAAGGACGTGATCAAGTCCGGCGGCGAATGGATTTCGTCGATCGACATCGAGAACGTCGCCGCCGCGCACCCCGCGGTGCACATGGCGGCCTGCATCTCGGCCTACCACCCCAAGTGGGACGAGCGCCCGCTGCTGGTGGTGGTGAAGAAGCCCGGTGCCGAAGTCACGCGCGAGGAACTGCTGCAGTTCTTCGAGGGCAAGGTCGCCAAGTGGTGGATCCCGGACGATGTCTCCTTTGTCACGGAGATTCCGCTGACCGCCACCGGCAAGATGCAGAAGCTCAAGCTGCGCGAACAGTTCAAGGACTACAAGCTGCCGACCGCCTGAGGCCGGCAGGGCAGCACCGGTGCGCCGTGCCTGCTTGCGGCATGGCGCTGCCGGGGCCCGGCTGCATGGCGCGAACAGGAGGGCGCCGCGCCGCCGGCCGCAATCAACGACAAGCCAACGACAAGAGTGAAGGAGACAGTATGACCAAGATGCGTCCGCTGGTGGCTGGTGTGGCCATGTTCGCCGCAATGGGTTCTGCGCTGGTTTCGGGTTCGGCACTCGCGGATACGGTGAAGATCGCCTTCATCGATCCGCTTTCGGGGCTGATGGCCCCCGTTGGGCAGAACCAGCTCAAGAGCTGGCAGTTCGTGGCCGACGTGGCCAACCAGAAGGGCTGGGCCGGCGCGCACAAATTCGAGGTGGTGGGCTTCGACAACAAGCTCTCGCCGCAGGAAAGCCTGACCATCCTGAAGCAGGCGATCGACCAGAACATCCGCTATATCGTGCAGGGCAACGGCTCGTCGGTCGGGCTGGCGCTGCAGGATGCGGTGGCCAAGCACAACGAGCGCAACCCGGGCAAGGAAATCATCTACCTGAACTACGCCGCGGTGGACCCGGACATGACCAATGCCAAGTGCAACTACTGGCATTTCCGGCTCGACGCCAACTCGGACATGAAGATGGAGGCGCTGACCACCTTCCTGGCCAAGGATCCCGGCGTCAAGAAGGTGTACCTGATCAACCAGAACTACTCGTTCGGGCACCAGGTGGCGAAGGCAGCCAAGGACTACCTGAAGCGCAAGCGCCCGGATATCCAGATCGTGGGTGAAGACCTGCACCCGCTGGCGCAGGTGAAGGACTTTGCGCCGTATGCGGCCAAGATCAAGGCCTCGGGCGCCGATACCGTGATCACCGGCAACTGGGGCAGCGACCTGGCGCTGCTGATCAAGGCGGGCAAGGACGCCGGCCTGACCACCAACTACTACACCTACTACGCCGGCACTACCGGCGTGCCGACCGCCATGGGCGCGGCCGGCGCCGAGCACGTCAAGTACGTGGGCTACTACAACCCCAACAACAAGGGGTTCAAGGGCTCCGACGTCATCGAGGGCTTCAAGAAGAAGTACAACGATGACTTCTACGTGATGGCGTCCTACACCGGCATCGCCATGCTGTCCAAGGCGTTCAAGGACACCAACTCGACCGACCCGATCAAGGTGGCCAAGGCGCTGGAAGGCATCAAGGTCGAGAGCATGAACGGCCTGGTCGAGATGCGCAATACCGACCACCAGGCCCAGCAGCCGCTGGTGGTGGCTACCTGGACCAAGATCGACGGCAAGGAGATCAAGTACGACCAGGAGAACACCGGGTACGGCTGGAAGACCAACGCGCAGATGGACCAGTACGTGTCCGCGCAGCCCACTTCCTGCCAGATGAAGCGGCCGGGCTGATCCTGTCCATGGCGGGCCGGCCACGATGACACGCGGCGTAGTACAACGTGACAGCGAGCGTGACAGTGTGGCGGTGCATACTCTCGGTCTTTCTGGATCGATAGCGGTAGCGTCCGGGGCGCCATGCGCCCTGCGGAGGGGGACGCTCACCCCAATCCAACCGGACGGATGCCGGCGCACCTCACTGCGGCGGCACCAGCTTGAAGGACACGCTGTGGAATTTTTCGTCATCTCCCTGCTCAACGGCATCAGCTACGGGCTGCTGCTGTTCATGCTGTCGTCGGGCCTGACCCTGATCTTCAGCATGATGGGCGTGCTCAATTTCGCGCACGCCAGCTTCTATATGCTGGGCGCGTATTTCGCCTACACCATCGCCAGCAAGGTCGGTTTCTGGCCGGCGCTGATCTTCGCGCCGCTGCTGGTCGCGGGCGCGGGCGCGCTGGTGGAGCGCTTCGGCCTGCGCACGGTGCACAAGTACGGCCACGTGGCCGAACTGCTGTTCACTTTCGGCCTGGCCTACCTGATCGAAGAGGGCGTCAAGCTGGTGTGGGGACTGGCAGCGGTGCCATACCGCATCCCGGCCGAGCTGGAAGGGCCGCTGTTCCAGGTGTTCACCTCGACGTTCCCCAAATACCGCGCCTTCATGATGCTGGTGTCGCTGGGCATGCTGGTGGCGATCTACCTGGTACTGACACGTACCCGCATCGGCCTGGTGATCCAGGCAGCGCTGACCCATCCGGAAATGGTCGAGGCGCTGGGCCACAACGTGCCGCGCGTGTTCATGATGGTGTTCGGCGGCGGCGCCGCGCTGGCGGGGCTGGCCGGCGTGATCGGCGGCAATGCCTTCGTCACCGAGCCGTCGATGGCGGCGGCGGTGGGATCGATCGTATTCGTGGTGGCGGTGGTCGGCGGCATGGGCTCGCTGGTAGGGGCCTTCATCGCGTCGATCCTGATTGGCGTGCTGCAGACCTTCGCGGTCACGATCGACGCATCGCTCGCAGGGCTGTTGCGCGGCCTTGGCATGGCAGTCAGCGAGGCCACGCCGTTCTATGCCTTGTGGAAGCTCACGGTGGCCCAGGTGGCGCCGGTGCTGCCGTACCTTTTGCTGGTGGTGATGCTGATCTTCCGCCCGCGTGGACTGATGGGAACCCGGGAGAGCTGAGGCCATGGAGCAAGCGATGCAACAACCGCGCGAGCCGGTGTCGACCGGCCGCACCCTGCGCTACCGCCCGCTGAACCTGGCGCGCTGGGTCATCTGGAGCCTGACGATTCTCATCATGCTGGTGCTGCCGCTGGTGTTTACCGGGGGCTTTGCCATCACGCTGATGTCGCAGATGGGCATCATGATCATCTTTGCGCTGTCGTACAACATGCTGCTCGGGCAGACCGGCATGCTGTCGTTCGGCCATGCGGTGTATTCCGGCCTGGGCGCCTTCATTGCCGTGCACGTGCTGAACATGGTCGGCGCCGGCAAGGTCTGGCTGCCGGTGTCGATGCTGCCGCTGGTGGGCGGGCTGGCCGGCGCGTTCTTTGGCGTGATCTTCGGCTATGTCACCACCAAGAAGGCCGGTACCACCTTTGCCATGATCACCATGGGCATCGGCGAGATGGTGTTCGCCAGCTCGCTGATGTTCCCCGAGTTCTTCGGCGGCGAGGGCGGCATCTCCACCAACCGCGTGGTCGGCGACTCGTTCCTGGGGCTCACCTTCGGGCCCGGGCGGCAGGTCTATTACCTGATCGCGGTGTGGTGCCTGGTGTCGATGGTGGCCATGTACGCGTGGACGCAGACGCCGCTGGGCCGTATCGCCAACGCGGTGCGCGACAACCCCGAGCGGGTCGAGTTCATCGGCTACAACACCCAGCGCGTGCGCTACCTGGTGCTGGTGCTGTCGGCGTTCTTCGCCGGGATTTCCGGTGCGCTCGCGGCGATCAACTTCGAGATCGTCTCGGCCGAGAACGTCAGCGCGGTGCGCTCCGGCGGCGTGCTGCTGGCGGTGTTCATCGGCGGCGCGGGCGTGTTCTTCGGGCCGATCATCGGCGCGGTGGTGTTCGTGCTGTTCGCCGTGGCGCTGTCGGACCTGACCAAGGCGTGGCTGCTGTACCTGGGCCTGTTCTTCGTGCTGATGGTGATGTTCGTGCCGGGCGGCCTGGCCAGCCTGCTGCTGATGCAATTGCCGCTGGCGGCGAAGGGCAAGCTGCGCCGCATGCTGCCGTCCTACGCCAGGGCCGGCGCGGCCGGCGTGGTGCTGCTGCTGGCGATGATCGTGACGGTCGAGCTGGTCTACAAGGTGCAGGTCGACAGCGCCAATGGCACCGCCATGAAGCTGTTCGGCTTCGGCTTCGATGCCGCGACGTGGACGCCATGGGCGGTGGCGGCGGTGCTGTGGGCCGTGGGGCTGGCAGCGTGGCGGCTGACGGTGCGCGCGTCGCGCGCGGAATGGGACAAGGTGCAGGCGGAGATCGCGGGAGGCACGGCATGACGGCGGCACTGGAACTGACCGAGGTACGCAAGAAGTTCGGCCAGACGGACATCATCCGCGGCGTGAACCTGAGCATCCCGAAGGGCGAGCGCCATGCGCTGATCGGTCCCAACGGAGCGGGCAAGTCCACCACCTTCAACCTGATCTCGGGCCGCTTTGCGCCCACCAGCGGTACGGTGCGCCTGAACGGGCAGGAGATCGGCGGGCTGCAGCCGTTCGTGATCAACCGCATGGGGCTGTCGCGCAGCTTCCAGATCACCAATATCTTCCACCGGCTGTCGGTGTTCGAGAACCTGCGCTGCGCGGTGCTGTGGTCGCTTGGCTACAAGTACTCATTCTGGCACCGGCTGACGGGTTTGCGCGATGCGCGCGAGCGGGCCGATGAGGTGCTGGAGCTGATCGGCATGCAGCACCGGCGCAATACCCAGGCGGGCCTGCTGACCTACGCCGAGCAGCGCGCGCTGGAGATCGGCATCACCATCGCCGGCGGGGCCGAGGTGATCCTGCTGGATGAGCCTACCGCGGGCATGAGCCGCTCCGAGTCCGACCATGCGGTCGAGCTGATCCGCAAGGTCACCGTCGGCAAGACGCTGGTGATGGTGGAGCACGACATGAGCGTAGTGTTCGGACTGGCCGACCGCATTTCCGTGCTGGTCTACGGAGAAGTGATCGCCACCGATACCCCTCAGGCGATCCGCAGCAACCGCAAGGTCAAGGAAGCCTACCTGGGGACCACGCTGGACGAAGACGCCACCGAAGGAGCGCACTGATGGGCAAGCGGATGCTGGAAGTCACGGGCCTGCATGCCTACTACGGCAAGAGCCATATCCTGCATGGCGTCGATGCGCATATCGACGAAGGCGAGATCGTCGCGCTGCTCGGGCGCAATGGCGTCGGACGCTCGACCATGGCCAAGGCCATCCTCGGCATGGTCAAGGCCGAGGGCTCGGTGAAGTTCCGCGGCGAGGAGATCCTGGGGCGGCGGACGTTCGAGATCGCGCACCTCGGCATCGGCTATGTGCCGGAGAACCGGGATATCTTCCCGACGCTGACGGTGCGGCAGAACCTGCTGCTGGGCGAAAAGCGCAATCCGCGGCAGCCCAGGCCGCGTTGGTCGGTGGAGGACATGTTCAATATGTTCCCCCGCCTCAGGGAGCGCGAGAACACCGCCGCGGGCGTATTGTCCGGCGGCGAGCAGCAGATGCTGACGCTGTGCCGGACGTTGATGGGCGATCCCGACCTGGTCCTTATCGACGAGCCCACCGAAGGGCTGGCGCCGATGATCGTGGCGCTGGTGGGGGACTATCTGAAGACGCTGAAGGAGCGGGGCGTCTCCGTACTGCTGATCGAGCAGAAGCTGGCGATCGCGCTGGATATCTCGCAGCGGGTCTATGTCATGGGACACGGGCATATCGTGTTCGAGGGCACGCCTGGCGAGCTCAAGGCGAACTCGCAGATCCGGAAGGAGTGGCTGGAGGTTTGAGCGTTCCGCCGGCGCTGCGTCCCACGTAGCGTCGGCGCAACTTGACGCTCCACCCGCGCCTTCGTTCAAAGCGGCTCCTTCACCACCCGCCGCCGCCGGGTTCTCCCGTTCCTGTTGACTACTCAAGTTTCCTGTTGGTAACAAGCGTCTTTGTAACACTGTTGTAAATTTGTCTTAATTCTGCATTGGGAATGATTCGCATTTGTACTTCGATTCCGGCATCCCTATAATCGCCCGCCGGGGATGGATGACTTGATTCACGGGCGATGGTGGTAGCGCTTCCTTGGGCTTGTCTTCATGACCACGCTTGTTCGCGTCAAGAACTACAAGACAACACAGGGAAGGCAAGACCGTGAAAGGAAATCAGAAGTCGTTTGAATTGACCCCGCTCGCCGCTGCACTGGCAGGTGCCGTCGCAGCGTTTGCCATGCAGGGTGCATCGGCGCAGGAGAGCCAGCCTGCCGCCGCCACCACCACCGGCCAGGCTGCGCCGGTGACGCTGGAACGGGTCACCGTCACTGGCAAACGCGAGGACGTCTACAAGGTGGAAGAGGCGCAGTCGCCCAAGTTCACCGCGCCGCTGCTTGATACGCCCAAGTCCGTGACCGTGGTGCCCGCCGAGGTGATCCAGCAGTCGGGCTCGAACTCGCTCCAGGACGCGCTGCGCACCACGCCCGGTATCACCTTCGGCGCCGGCGAAGGCGGCAACCCGATCGGCGACCGTCCTTTCATCCGCGGTTTTGACTCGATGTCGAGCATCTATGTCGACGGCGTGCGCGACACCGCTTCGCAGACCCGCGACACCTTCAACATCGAAAGCATCGAAGTCATCAAGGGCCCCAGCTCGGCCTTCGGCGGCAAGGGCTCGGCCGGCGGCATGATCAATATCGTGTCGAAACTTCCCCAGGCGGAGAACTTCACGCAGGGCTCGATCGGCGTGGGCACGGATTCTTACTTCCGCGCCACGGCCGACGGCAACTACGTGGTCAACGACAACACCGCCGTGCGCCTGAACGCGCTGGGCTATACCGCCAACGTACCGGGCCGCGACGAGGTCGACCAGAATTCCTGGGGCTTCGCGCCGTCGGTGACGTTCGGCCTGAAGTCCGACACGAAGGTCACACTGTCGTACTACCACCTGCAGGGCAACGGCATGCCGGACTACAGCATTCCGTACTCGCGCCCGGCCAGCCAGTCGACCAAGGCAAATCCGTCGCAGCCGGTTGCCGTCGAC
This sequence comes from Cupriavidus oxalaticus, assembly GCF_038900635.1. Lineage (GTDB taxonomy): Bacteria > Pseudomonadota > Gammaproteobacteria > Burkholderiales > Burkholderiaceae > Cupriavidus > Cupriavidus oxalaticus_B. The sequence continues at coordinate 386,549 of NZ_JAYMRX010000003.1, forward strand.
CGCAACAACTTCTATGGCCTGACCGATCGCGATTTCCAGAAGACGCAGTCGGATATCGCGACGGCCACGGTCCAGCATGATTTCCGCAACGGCCTGGTGTTCAGCAACACCACGCGCTGGGGCCGCGCCAGCAACAACTACATCGTCACCAACCCTGACGACAGCCGCGGCAACGTGCCGCGCGGCTTTGTCTGGCGCAACTTCAAGAGTCGTGACTCGGCCACCGAAACGCTGACCAACCAGACTGACCTGACTGCCAAGTTCGATACCGGCAGCCTCAAGCACAGCGTGCTGTTCGGCTTCGAATTCAGCCGCGACGATACCAACAACACGCCTTACAACGTCGTCTCGGCCAATCCCGCGGCCGCCGCCGGCACCTGTAACGCATCGCTGGTAGCCAGCTTCGACTGCACGCCGCTGGCCAACCCGAACCCGAATGACCCGTGGCGCGGCAATATCACCAAGATGCCATTCACCACCAACACCACCACCAACACGCGCTCGGTCTACCTGTTCGATACGGTCGAGATCACCAAGCAGTGGATGGTCAACGGTGGCGTTCGCTACGACAGCTACGACACGCACGCCTTCACCAACGCCTACACCAACCCGAACACCGGCGCGGCAGTGGCGCAGGTGGACATCCGCAACAAGTCGAACTTCTTCAACTACCAGGCCGGCGTGGTCTACAAGCCGGTCGAATACGGCAGCATCTACGTGTCGTACGGCACCTCGTCGACGCCGCCGGGTTCGACCAACGGTGACGGCGCCGACAACATCACGGCGGCACAGCGCAACCTGGAGCCGGAAACCGCGCGCTCGGTGGAAATCGGCACCAAGTGGGATCTGCTGGCCAAGCGCCTGTCGCTGACGGGTGCGATCTTCCAGATCGAAAAGAACAATGCGCGCGTGGCGGTGGATGCCAACACCACGGTGAATGCCGGCAAGCAGCGCGTGAAGGGCTTCGAGCTGGGCTTTGCCGGAAACCTGACGGACAAGTGGGGTCTGTTCGGCGGCTATACGTACCTGAACAGCGAACTGATCGATAACGGCCCGCAGGCTGTCAATGCGGCCAACAATGGGAACCAGTTCCCCAATACGCCCAAGAACAGCTTCAGCCTGTGGACCACCTATCAGGTGCTGCCGGCGCTGACGGTGGGCGGTGGTGCGTACTATGTCGACAAGGTCTACGCCAACCCGGCTAACTCGCTGTATGTGCCGTCGTACTGGCGGTTTGACCTGATGGCGGCTTATCGTGTCAACAAGAACCTGTCGTTGCAGTTGAATGTGCAGAACCTGTTTGACAAGACCTACTACACCAAGGCGCATAACCACTATGGTGCGCTGGGGGCTGGGCGGTTTGGGATGCTGACGGCTAACTTCAAGTTCTAAGCTGTTTTTTTTGGGATTGGCCTGCGGCCCGGCTCTCGCGATTGGCGGGAGGCGGGCCGTTTTTGTTTTTTTGGGGCGCGCTTGGTGACATAGTGTCGGGCGTTGAAGCGCGGTGGTCGCTGTTGGTGACATGCTGTCGGCCCTTGAACCGCCTGGTTCCGCCCTGCTGGGCGGGTCACTTTTTGTCCGAGCGACAAAAAGTAACCAAAAAACGCGTCGCCTGAGCGGCTGGCTATCAATTTGGCGGCGTGGGTGGTTCGGACGGTGGCGATTTCCGTTCGATGTGGCTAGTGGTTCAAACCTGCTACGCCAAGTGAGTTTGGGACAGTGGCTGCGTCGGCCCACTATTGAACGATCCCCATGCAGGGCGTAGGCGGCCTGCTGCCGGCGTCAACGCAGGAACGCCTACGGCTGCGCTGCGCGCCGGCAGTATCTCAGGTCAGGGGCCCGGGCACGGAACGCGTCGCTGCGCTCGCTTGGCGCTTTCGCTGGTGAGTCGCAAGCCTTTCCCTGCCGCTTGTTTGCTCCCCTCTCCCGCTTGCGGGAGAGGGGCCGGGGGTGAGGGCCGGAGCCCCCACGAAGTAATGCCGGTCAATTTCCCCGTCGCCGCGCCAGACCTCGTATGCACAGCCATCTCGCCAGCGCGCGAGGCCGAGCCCAAAGCGCAATCCAGGACATGGAATCCAACTCCGCCACGTTAGGACCCGCGCGCAGCGCAGCCGAAGGCGTCCCTACGTTGACGCCCGTAGCAGGAGCCACCCACAGCTCTGGGCTCGTTCAAACACCGCGTCAATCCCGGCCACCGCGGCGCACCAGGGCGTCAGCGGTCTTGCTCTGCGACGAAGCCAGGCCCCGTACGAAAGCCGCGGCCCACTACGATAAGAGTGGCCGCCCGCAGGGCCGTAAACGCGCTTTTTGGTGACTTTTTGTCGCTCGGACAAAAAGTTACCCGCCCAGGAGGGCGGAACCAGGCGGTTCAACGGCCGACAGCATGTCATCAACAGCGACAACCCAGCTTCAACACCCGACGGCATGTCATCAATAGCGCCCATGGTAACCCGGGCCCCGGCACCCCCGACGCCATTCCAAATTCCCCCGCATCAGAACGAATTTAAATCCCATACTGATTCTAGAGCCAGCGCTCAATACATTCGCATGTGTCTGATAGGTCATCGACCAACGATTGCTCATACGCCCAGGCCCGTCGTCCATGCACCGTGATAAAGGCCGAAATTCACCCCGCGCATGCCACCCCAAAACCCCCGAAATTAAAATTGAACGACCGTGCTATTTTGTGTATGCTTGTTTCGCCCAAGCCCCTGACGGCTTGTGGCAAGTGGGAATTGCGGCGGGTTTACCCTCTGCCAACCGCGCCCCCGCACCTGGCAGCAAAAAAATAATTCGAGAATTCGAATCCCGAGACAACCTTTAGCAAAAGGAACCAGCATGACAGCGCAGTATCAGGTTCAGGACGGCGTAGCCGTCATCACGCTCGACAATCCCCCTGTCAACGGCCTGGGTCACAGCACCCGTCTTGGCATCGTCGAAGGCATGACCCGTGCGCTGGACGATGCCGCCGTCAAGGCGATCGTCATCACCGGCGCCGGCAAGGCATTCTCGGGCGGCGCCGATATCCGTGAATTCAATACCCCCAAGGCCATGCAGGAGCCGACGCTGCACTCGGTGATCCGCGTACTGGAAGCTTCGTCCAAGCCGGTGGTCGCCGCCGTGCATTCGGTCGCCATGGGTGGCGGCCTGGAACTGGCGCTGGGCTGCAACTACCGCGTGGCCTCCAAGGGCGCGCAGATCGCGCTGCCGGAAGTGAAACTGGGCCTGCTGCCCGGCGCCGGCGGCACGCAGCGCCTGCCGCGCGTGATCGGCCTCGAGGCCGCCGCCAACATGATCGTGTCCGGCACCCCGGTGCTGTCCGAGAAGTTCGCCGGCACCAAGCTGTTCGATGAAATCGTCGAGGGCGACGTGCTGCCCGCAGCGGTCAAGTTCGCGCAGAACGCTGGCGCCGCCAGCGGCCCGCACCCGAAGGTGCGCGACCTGAAGGTGCGCCACGAGAACCCCGAAGGCTATCTCGGCTTCGCCCGCAACACCGTGGCCGCGATGGCCAAGAACTTCCCGGCGCCGCTGAAGTGCCTGGAAGCGGTGGCCGGCTCGCTCAAGCCGTTCGAGCAAGGCCTGAAGGAAGAGCGCGAGGGTTTCCTGTACCTGGTGACCACGCCGGAATCGCGCGCGCTGCGCCACGCCTTCTTCGGCGAGCGTGCCGCCAGCAAGATCCCCGACGTGCCCGAAGGCACCCCCGTGCGCAAGATCGAGAAGGTTGCCGTGATCGGCGCCGGCACGATGGGCGGCGGCATCAGCATGAACTTCCTGAACGCGGGCATCCCGGTCACGATCCTGGAAACCAAGCAGGAAGCGCTGGACCGCGGCGTCGGCATCATCCGCAAGAACTACGAGAACAGCGCCAAGAAGGGCAAGCTCACGCAAGAGAAGGTCGAGCAGCGCATGGGCCTGCTGAGCACCACGCTGTCCTATGACGACATCAAGGACGCCGACATGGTCATCGAGGCCGTGTTCGAGGAAATGGGCGTCAAGGAAATCGTGTTCAAGAAGCTGGACGAAGTGATGAAGCAGGGCGCCATCCTGGCTTCGAACACCTCCACGCTGGACGTGAACAAGATCGCCTCGTTCACCAAGCGTCCGCAGGACGTGGTCGGCATGCACTTCTTCAGCCCGGCCAACGTGATGAAGCTGCTGGAAGTGGTGCGCGGCGAGAAGACCGGCAAGGACGTGCTGGCCACCGTCATGCAGATCGGCAAGAAGATCAAGAAGACCGCGGTGGTGTCGGGCGTGTGCGACGGCTTTATCGGCAACCGCATGATCGAGCAGTACAGCCGCCAGGCTGGCTACCTGCTGGACGAAGGCGCGCTGCCGGAACAGGTCGACAAGGCCATCGAGAAGTTCGGCTTTGCCATGGGCCCGTTCCGCATGGGCGACCTGGCCGGCAACGACATCGGCTGGGCCATCCGCAAGCGCCGCGCGGTGGACAAGCCGGAAATCCAGTACTCCAGGACCGCCGACCTGCTGTGCGAAATGGGCCGTTACGGCCAGAAGACCGGCGCGGGCTGGTACGACTACAAGGCGGGCGACCGCAAGCCGTACCCGAACCAGCAGGTCAACGACATGATCGTGCAGCACTCCAAGGACCTGGGCATCACGCGCCGCAAGATCTCTGACGAAGAGATCGTCGAGCGCCTGGTGTTCGCGCTGGTCAACGAAGGCGCCAAGATCCTGGAAGAAGGCATTGCTTCCAAGGCCTCGGATATCGACATGGTGTACCTGACCGGCTACGGCTTCCCGCTGTTCCGCGGCGGCCCGATGCTGTATGCGGACCAGGTCGGCCTGTACAACGTGGCGCTGGCAATGAAGCGCTACGCCAAGGGCTATCACGGCGAAGCCTGGCAAGTCGCGCCGCTGCTGCAGAAGCTGGCGGACGAAGGCAAGGGTTTCAACGGCTAATACGCCACGATGGTTCAGCCAGGAGCGGCCATGAACACCATCATCGGACCGGACGATTGCCTGCTGGTGATCGACGTGCAGAACGACTTCATGCCGGGCGGCGCGCTTGCCGTGCCCAACGGCGATGAGGTGGTGCCCGTCATCAACCGGCTGGCGCGCGCGTTCGGGCATGTGGTGGTGACGCAGGACTGGCATCCGGCCGCGCACGTTTCGTTCGCGGCCAACCATGCCGGCACGCAGCCGTTCCAGGTGCTCACACTGCCGTACGGCGAGCAGGTGCTGTGGCCGGTGCACTGCGTGCAGGACACACCGGGCGCCGCGCTGCATGCGGGCCTGCACGTGCCGCATGCGCGGCTGGTGATCCGCAAGGGCCACCATGCCGACGTGGACAGCTACTCCGCCTTCCTTGAGGCGGACCGCACCACGCACACCGGGCTGGCAGGCTACCTGCGCGAGCATGGCGTGAAGCGCGTGTTCTGCGCGGGTCTGGCGACGGACTATTGCGTGGCATGGAGCGCGCTCGATGCCCGCGCCGCGGGCTTCGAGGCCGCGGTGATCGAGGATGCATGCCGCGCCATCGACCTGCAAGGGTCGCTGGCCAAGGCATGGCAGGACCTCGGCGCCGCCGGCGTCGCGCGCGTGATGTCCGCGGATGTGCTCAAGGGCCAGGGCTGAACCCAACCACCGAACTGAACGACACAAGATTCCGAGGAGCAACACATGAACGAAGCAGTCATCGTATCCACCGCACGGACCGCTCTGGCCAAGAGCTGGAAGGGTGCCTTCAACATGACCCACGGCGCCACGCTGGGTGGCCACGCCGTCCAGCACGCCATCGCCCGCGCCAAGATCGACGCCGCGGAAGTGGAAGACGTGCTGATGGGCTGCGCCAACCCGGAAGGCGCCACCGGTGCCAATATCGCGCGCCAGATCGCCCTGCGCGCCGGCTGCCCGGTCACCGTGCCCGGTGCCACCGTCAACCGCTTCTGCTCATCGGGCCTGCAGACCATCGCCATGGCCGCGCAGCGCGTGATCGCTGATGAGGGCGACATCTTCGTCGCCGGCGGCGTGGAGAGCATCTCCTGCGTGCAGCAGGAAATGAACCGCCACATGGTCCAGGAAAGCTGGCTGGTCAAGAACAAGCCGGAAATCTACTGGAACATGCTGCAGACCGCCGAGAACGTGGCCAAGCGCTACAACATCTCGAAGGATCGCCAGGACGAGTACGGCGTGCGCAGCCAGCAACGTGCCGCCGCCGCGCAGGAAGCCGGCAAGTTCAAGGACGAGATCGTGCCGATGACGGTGCTTGCCGGCGTCGCCGACAAGTCCACCGGCCAGCTGGTGACGAAGGAAGTGACCATCGACCGCGACGAAGGCATCCGCGCCGACACCACGCTGGAAGGCGTGGCCAAGATCCGCAGCGCGGTGCCGGGCGGCGTGATCACTGCCGGCAATGCCTCGCAGTTCTCGGACGGCGCCTCGGCGGCCGTGGTGATGAACGCACGCGTGGCTGAAGCTCGCGGCCTGCAGCCGCTGGGCGTGTTCCGCGGCTTTGCCGTGGCCGGTTGCGAGCCGGACGAGATGGGCATCGGTCCCGTCTTCGCGGTGCCCAAGCTGCTGAAGAAGGCCGGCCTGAAGGTCGAGGACATCGGCCTGTGGGAGCTGAACGAAGCCTTTGCGGTGCAGGTGCTGTACTGCGCCGACAAGCTGGGCATCCCGATGGACCGCCTCAACGTCAACGGCGGCGCCATCGCGGTGGGCCACCCGTACGGCGTGTCGGGTGCGCGCCTGGTCGGCCATGCGCTGATCGAAGGCAAGCGCCGCGGCGTGAAGTATGTGGTGGTGACCATGTGCATCGGTGGTGGGCAGGGCGCGGCTGGGTTGTTTGAAGTCCTGTAATCGCCAGCAACGCCGGCGCGCTGCCGGTTTGCTCCCCTCTCCCGCTCGCGGGAGAGGGGCAGGGGGTGAGGGCAGGCGGTGGCATGCCGCCGGCCCGGACTTCGTAGTACCGCCCGGCCCTCACCCCAACCCTCTCCCGCAAGCGGGAGAGGGAGCATCCACGCGGTGTATTCCAGGGTTCCGGCGGTTCGTGCAAGAGAGCTACATGAATTCGCGAGCGCCCCACGCAGCGCTCCGCATGGAGACACCATGTCGATAATCCTTTCCCGTCGCGACCTGAACTTCATTCTGTACGAATGGCTCAAGGTCGACGAGCTGACCCGCATTCCGCGCTACGCCGACCACTCGCGCGAGACCTTCGATGCCGCGCTGGACACCTGCGAGAAGATCGCCACCGACCTGTTCGCGCCGCACAACAAGAAGAACGACCAGCACGAACCCGAGTTCGACGGCGAGACCGTCAGCATCATCCCCGAGGTCAGCACCGCGCTGAAAGCCTTCTGCGAGGCCGGCCTGATGGCCGCGGGCCAGGATTACGAACTGGGCGGCATGCAGCTGCCGGTCGTAGTGGAAAAGGCCGGCTTCGCCTACTTCAAGGGCGCCAACGTCGGCACCAGCTCCTACCCGTTCCTGACCATCGGCAACGCCAACCTGCTGCTGACGCACGGCACGCCGGCGCAGGTCGAGACCTTTGTCAAGCCGGAGATGGAAGGACGCTTCTTCGGCACCATGTGCCTGTCGGAGCCGCAGGCCGGCTCGTCGCTGTCGGACATCACGACGCGCGCCGAGTATGAAGGCGAATCGCCGCTGGGCGCGCAATACCGCCTGCGCGGCAACAAGATGTGGATTTCCGCCGGCGAGCACGAGCTGTCGGACAACATCGTCCACCTGGTGCTGGCCAAGATCCCCGGCCCGGACGGCAAGCTGATCCCAGGCGTGAAGGGCATCTCGCTGTTCATCGTGCCCAAGTACCTGGTCAACGAGGACGGCTCGCTGGGCGAGCACAACGACGTGGTGCTGGCCGGCCTGAACCACAAGATGGGCTACCGCGGCACCACCAATTGCCTGCTGAACTTCGGCGAAGGCATGAAGTACAAGCCGGGCGGCAAGGCCGGTGCGATCGGCTACCTGGTGGGCGAGCCGCACAAGGGCCTGGCTTGCATGTTCCACATGATGAATGAAGCGCGCATCGGCGTGGGCCTGGGCGCGGTGATGCTGGGCTACACCGGCTACCTGCATGCGCTGGACTACGCGCGCAACCGTCCGCAAGGCCGCCCTGTCGGCCCCGGCGGCAAGGATGCCGCCAGCCCGCAGGTGAAGCTGGTCGAGCACGCCGATATCCGCCGCATGCTGCTGGCACAGAAGAGCTATGTGGAGGGCGGCCTGGCGCTGAACCTGTACTGTGCGCGGCTGGTGGACGAGGAAGAGGCCGCTGCCGCCGCCGGCGACCAGGAAACGCACGCGCGCCTGGCGCTGCTGCTCGACATCCTGACCCCGATCGCCAAGAGCTGGCCGTCGCAATGGTGCCTGGAGGCCAACAACCTGGCGATCCAGGTGCATGGCGGCTACGGCTACACCCGCGAATACAACGTCGAGCAGTTCTACCGCGACAACCGCCTGAACCCGATCCACGAAGGCACGCACGGCATCCAGGGACTGGACCTGCTGGGCCGCAAGGTGGTGATGAAGGACGGTGCCGCGTTCAGGCTGCTGGGCGAGCGCGTGCAGGCCACCATTGGCCGCGCGCTGGCCGCGGACGATGCCGAACTGGCGCGGCAGGCGGGCGCGCTTGGTGCCGCAACCAGGCGCCTGGCCGGAGTGACCCAGACGCTGTGGAGCGCCGGCGATGCCAACGTGACGCTGGCCAATGCGTCGGTCTACCTGGAGGCCTTCGGCCACGTGGTGGTCGCGTGGATCTGGCTGGAGCAGGCACTGCTGGCGCAGGCCGCGCTGGCGCAGGCGAGCGGCAAGGAAGACCAGGACTTCTATCGCGGCAAGCTGGCCGCGGCGGCGTACTTCTTCCGCTTCGAGCTGCCCAGGGTTGGCCCTCAGCTGGACCTGCTGGCATCGCTGGACCGCACCACGCTGGACATGCAGGACGCCTGGTTCTGACCGCCGGTTCTGATCTCCTGCTGCATCATTCAAAGACAACGAAGGAAGAGACACATGCGCACCATCCAGCAACTGTTTGACCTGAAGGGCAAGACCGCGCTGATCACCGGCGGCTCGCGCGGCCTTGGCCTGCAGATTGCCGAGGCACTGGGCGAGCAGGGCGCGCGCCTGGTGCTGTCGGCGCGCAAGGCCGATGAACTGCAGGCCGCGCAGGCGCACCTGAAGTCGCTCGGCATCGACGCCGACTGGATCGCCGCCGACGGCTCGCAGGAGTCCGAGATCGCCCGGCTGGCCGACGAGGCCATCGCCAGGCTCGGCCACGTCGACATCCTGGTCAACAACGCCGGCGCCACCTGGGGCGCGCCGGCCGAGGACCATCCGGTGGAAGCGTGGGACAAGGTGATGAACCTGAATATCCGCGGCCTGTTCCTGCTGAGCCAGCGCATCGGCAAGCTGTCGATGATCCCGCGCCGCTACGGCCGCATCATCAACGTGGCCTCGATCGCGGGCCTGGCCGGCAATCCGCCGGGCACCATGGAGACCATCGCCTACAACACCTCGAAGGGTGCGGTGGTCAACTTCACGCGCACGCTGGCGGCAGAGTGGGGCGAGCACAACATCACCGTCAACGCGCTGGCGCCGGGCTTCTTCCCGTCCAGGATGACCAAGGGCTCGCTCGAGCGCATGGGCGTAGAGGCGATGTGCGCCGGCGTGCCGCTGCACCGCCTGGGCGACGACGAAGATCTGAAGGGCGCGGCGCTGCTGTTTGCCAGCGATGCCGGCAAGCACATCACCGGGCAGATCCTGGCAGTCGACGGCGGCGTCAGCGCGGTCTGAGCGCGGTGTGAGCGACTGCCGGCGTTTGCGGCAATAATGCGGGATCGGCGCCGGAGGCAAGCTGCCGCCGGCGCCTCTCCAACCCTCCAACCGACTCGCATTCCGACTCGCATTGCCATGACCCAGTACACCGGCTCCCTGAGCCATATCCCGTTCCTTGCCGACCTCGGCGTGACCTGCAGCCTGGCCGAGGGCGGGCGCAGCGAGATCTCGCTGCCGGTCGAGAAGCGCCACCAGAACAGCTGGGACATGGCCCACGGCGGCGTGATCATGACGCTGCTCGACGTGGCCATGGCGGTGGCCGGCCGCAGCAGCGATGCCGATGGCCGCGGCGTGGTCACCATCGAGATGAAGAGCAGCTTCATGGCGCCGGGCCGCGGCCACCTGACCGCGCGCGGCACCACGGTGCACCGCACCACCACCATGGTGTTCTGCGAGGCCGAGATCGTCGATGCCGACGGCAAGAGCGTGGCGCGCGGCTCGGGCACGTTCAAGTACATCCGGCGCATGCCGCCGCAGCGCCCGGGCGAAACCGATACCGGCGCCGACGGCTGAGCGCCGGCGCCAGGACAGCGCGGGGCGGCAGGTGCCCCACATAGCAACTCCTTGCAGTTTCCATGCAGTTTCCATCTCCCATTGGAAGGAACCCGATCATGTCCAACACGTTCAAGCGCATCGTCCTGGCCTCGCGTCCCGAGGGCGCGGTGACGCCGGCCAATTTCCGGCTGGAAGAAGTGCCCGTGCCGCAGATCGCCGACGGGCAGGTGCTGGTGCGCAACCACTACCTGTCGCTCGACCCGTACATGCGCGGCCGCATGAATGACAGCAAGTCGTATGCCGCGCCGCAGCCGCTCAATGAGGTGATGATCGGCGGCACCGTCGGTGAAGTGGTGGAAAGCAAGAACAGCAAGTTCAAGCCGGGCGACAAGGTGGTCGGCATGTTCGGCTGGCAGGAAATGGGCGTCAGCGACGGCACCGGCCTGCAGCCGGTCGATACCACGCATATCCCGCTGTCGGCCTACCTGGGCTCGGTCGGCATGCCGGGCGTGACCGCATGGTATGGCCTGAACAAGATCATCCAGCCCAAGGCGGGCAAGACCATTGCGGTCAGCGCCGCGTCGGGCGCGGTCGGCAGCGTGGTGGGCCAGCTGGCCAAGCTGGCGGGCTGCCGCGCGGTGGGCTTTGCCGGCGGCAAGGACAAGTGCGACTACGTGGTCAATGAGCTGGGCTTCGACGCCTGCATCGACTACAAGGCGGCGAAAGACCCGAAAGAGCTCTACACCATGCTCAAGGAGGCCACGCCCGACGGGATCGACGGCTATTTCGAGAACGTCGGCGGCGAGATCTTCGACGCGGTGCTGTCGCGCATGAACGCCTTCGGTCGCATCGCCATGTGCGGCATGATCGCCGGCTATGACGGCCAGCCGCTGCCGCTGAAGAACCCGCAGCTGATCCTGGTCTCGCGCCTGACCATCGAGGGCTTTATCGTTTCTGAGCACATGGACGTGTGGCCGCAGGCGCTGAAGGAACTGGGCACTGCGGTCGCGCAAGGCAAGCTGAAGTTCCGCGAAAGCATTGCCGATGGCCTGGCCAGCGCGCCGGAAGCCTTTATGGGCCTGCTCAAGGGCAAGAACTTCGGCAAGCAGCTGGTCAAGCTGGTCTGAGCGCAGCACCGGCACGCCGCGTCCCCATGGGCGTGCCGGGCAGGGCAACGCAGGCAAGACAACGCAGGCAAGACAAGAGGAGGAGACACCCATGAATGCCCCGCAAGCTCCGCAAGTCCAGCAAGACACAAGCGATGATATAGGAGCCGGCCTGCCTGAAGAGGTCAAGGCCCGCTACCGCAACCTGCCCCGGCCGCCGCAGTTCGCCACAGTGGGCGAGGAGCGCCTGCATCGCAAGCAGCGCCTGGCCGCCGCCTTCCGGCTGTTCTCGAAATTCGGCTTCGACGAAGGCGTGGCCGGACACATCACCGCGCGCGACCCCGAGTTTCCCGACACCTTCTGGGTCAATCCGTTCGGCGTGCATTTCAGCCAGGTCAAGGTCTCGAACCTGATCCGCTGCGACCACCACGGCGACGTGGTGGAGGGCGACTACCCCGTCAATGCCGCGGCCTTTGCCATCCATTCGCGGGTGCATCAGACCCGTCCCGACGCGGTCGCCGCCGCGCACTCGCACAGCACCTATGGCCGCGCCTGGTCAACGCTCGGCCGCCCGCTCGATGCGCTGACGCAGGACGTGTGCGCCTTCTACAACGACCATGCGGTCTATGACGATTTTGGCGGCGTGGTGGTTGAGCTGGACGAGGGCCAGCGCATCGCCAATGCGCTCGGACAGAACAAGGCTGCGATCCTGCAGAACCACGGCCTGCTGACGGTCGGCAAGACCGTGGACGAAGCGGCGTGGTGGTTCATCACCATGGAACGCTCCTGCCAGGTGCAGCTGCTGGCCGAAGCCGCCGCGGCGCGCACGCAGGCGCCGCTGAAGGTGATCGCCGACGCTGCCGCAGGGCAGGCGTATTCGATCGTCGGCACCGCGCAGGCGGGCTGGTTCCAGTTCCAGCCGCTGTATGCGCGCATCGTCAGGGAACAGCCCGACCTGCTGGACTGAGCGGCCGCCGCAAAGCGTTGCAATGCCGCCGCCGCATGGCGGCATCCCTGCAGTCGAACGCAGTCGAACCACAACCGTGAGGTGGCACGCATGGCAGACATCATCCTTCACCAGTACGCAACCTCGCCGTTCTCGGAAAAGGTACGGCTGATCCTTGGCGCCAAGGGACTCGCGTGGCAGGCGGTGGAAATCCCCGCCATCCTGCCCAAGCCCGACCTGCTGGCGCTGACCGGCGGCTACCGTCGCACGCCGGTGATGCAGGTCGGTGCCGATATCTATTGCGACACGGCGCTGATCTGCGAAATCATCGACACGATGGCGCCGGCCACGCCCCTATATCCGCCCGCGCAGGCCGCGGCGGCGTGCATGACGGCGGCATGGTTGGACAGCGCGCTGTTTACCGCCGCCGTGACTTACGTGTTCCAGCCGGCCGGCGTCGCCAGCATGCTGGGCCATCTGTCGCCGGCGCAGATCCAGGCGTTTGTCGCCGACCGCAAGGCCATGCGTGGCGACACCAGCGCGCTGCGCATGCCGCTGCCCGAGGCCATCGCGCAACTGCACGAAACCTTTGGCAGGATCGAGGCGCAGTTCGCCGCGGGCGTGGAGCATGTTGCCGGGCCGTTGCTGTCCGTGGCGGACTTTTCGCTGTACCACAACCTCTGGTTTATCCGCCGCGCCGGCGCGCTGGCGCAGATGCTGGAGGCCTATCCCAGGCTGCAGGCCTGGTATGCGCGCATGAATACCTTCGGCCACGGGCGTCCGCACGTGATCGATGGCGAGCAGGCCATCGGCATGGCGCGCAGCGCCGACCCGGTGGCGCTCGATGAAGGCGTGCGCGAGGGCGAAGGGCTGCAGCCGGGCGATCCGGTCACGGTCACTCCCACCGACTACGCGCGCGATCCCGTCGCCGGCGTGCTGCTGGCGCTGGGCCCGCACCGCGTCACGCTGCGCCGGCAGGACCCGCGCGCGGGCGCGCTCAACGTGCATTTCCCGCGGCAGGGCTACCAGGTGCAGCGCGCCGCCTGAACCGGCGCTGCGGCGCTGCGCGCGGCCATCCCCCTATTGATTTCACGCGACAGGACAGACGACATGAAGGATTTTTCCAACAAGGTAGCCGTCATCACCGGCGGTGCTTCGGGCTTCGGCAAGGAGTTCGCCCGCATCGGGGCGGATCTCGGCATGAAGCTGGTGCTGGCCGACGTGCAGGAAGACGCGCTAGACGCGACCGTGGCCGAATTCAAGGCGCGCAACGTGCCGGTGATCGGGCTGCGCACCGACGTGTCGCGCGCCGAGCAGGTGCAGGCGCTGGCCGACGCGGCTGTGGAGGCATTCGGGCAGGTCAACCTGCTGTTCAACAATGCCGGCGTGGGCGCCGGCGGACTGCTCTGGGAAAACTCGCTGCAGGACTGGGAGTGGGTGCTCGGCGTCAATCTCTACGGCGTGATCCACGGTGTGCGCATCTTCACGCCGCTGATGCTGGCCGCCGCGGAGAAGGACCCGTCGTACCAGGGCCATATCGTCAACACCGCGTCGATGGCGGGCCTGCTGAATCCGCCCGCGATGGGCGTGTACAACGTGTCCAAGCATGCCGTGGTGTCGCTGTCGGAGACGCTGTACCAGGACCTGGGCCTCGTCACCGAACAGGTGCGCTGCTCGGTACTGTGCCCGTACTTCGTGCCCACCGGCATCAACCAGTCGCAGCGCAACCGGCCCGCGGAGCTGGCCAACCAGGCGCCGCCGACGCGCTCGCAGCTGGTGTCGCAGGCGCTGTCGGACAAGGCCGTCGGCTCGGGCAAGGTGACCGCGGCCGAGGTCGCGCAGAAAACCTTCGATGCCATCCGCGCCGATAGCTTCTATATTTATTCGCATCCCCAGGCACTGGCGCCGGTGCGCCAGCGCTTCGAGGACATCGTCGGGCCGCGCAACCCCGGCGATCCCTTTGCCGACAAGCCCGAAGTCCGTGCGGGCCTCGTGGCCGCGCTGCGCGGCTGACTCGCCAACGCCACCAACGAGGAGCCACGCACATGGAGACCACCATGGCCGCCCCCGCCGTTATCCGGCACCTGCAATACGCCAGCCTGTCGAACGGCACCCGGCTGCACTACGCCAGCGCGGGCGAGCGCGGCAAGCCGCTGATGCTGTTCGTGCACGGATTCCCCGAGTTCTGGTACGAATGGGAAGCCCAGCTGGCCGAGTTCGGGCACACGCATTTCGCCGTCGCGCCCGACCTGCGCGGCTACAACCTGTCGAGCAAGCCGGGCGACGTAGAGGCCTACCGGCCGCGCCATATCGTCGAAGACCTGGTGCAGTTCATCGGTGCGCTGGGCTATGACCAGGCAATCGTGGTGGCGCACGACTGGGGCGGCGCGATCTGCTGGAACCTGGCGATCCAGTTCCCGCAACTCGTGCGCCAGCTCGTCATCATCAACTCGCCGCACCCGTACCTGTTCGCGCGCGCGCTGGCCACCGATCCGGAGCAGCAGGCCGCCTCCGCCTACATGAACTGGCTGCGCAAGTCCGGTTCGGAGAAAGCATTGGCTGCCAACGACTTTGCGCTGCTGGACCGCATGCTGGCCGACGCCGACGGCAAGCCGGCCGCGTGGTACACGCCGGAGACACGCGAGCGCTACCACGCCGCGTGGTCCCAGCCTGGTGAAGAGGGCGTGCATCCGCTGACCGGCGGCGTCAACTTCTACCGCGCCTCGCCGATGCGGCCGCCGGCCGATGGCGAGGCGGGGCCGGACCTGTCACAGCTCGATCCGTCCAGGTTCGTCATCCGCGTGCCGACGCTGGTGATCTGGGGCGAACGCGACCGCGCCTTGCCGAAATCCCTGCTCAATGGCCTGGAGGACTTTGTCACGGACCTGCGCCTGGAGCGCATCCCGGACGGCACCCACTGGGTTGTCCACGAGCAGCCGGAGCACGTCAATCTGCTGATCCGCAGCGCACTGCCAGCGGGCTAGCCGCGCATGGCCGAAGACATGGCGCGCATCTGGACTGCGCGCCATCACGTCAGACGCCGGCCCCGGCTACCAGCGTCAGGCCAGGCGCTCGCGGTACAGGCGGTAGTTCTCGTCGTCGAAGCAGACGAAGGTCACCTGCTCGATCTCGGGCGCTGCCGCCAGCGCTTCGCGCACCGCGGCGATGGCGATATCCGCCGCGCGCTCGCGCGGGAAGCCGTAGATGCCCGTGCTGATGTTGGGGAAGGCGAGCGTGCGCAGGTGGTGCTGCGCGGCAACGCGGATGCTGTTGCGGTAGGCATCGGCGAGTTGTTCGTCCTCGCCCTGGCCGCCGCCATGCCAGACCGGGCCGACCGCGTGGATCACGTACGGCGCCGGCAGGCGTCCGCCCGTGGTGATGACCGCCTCGCCGGTGGGGCAGCCGCCCTGCGCGTCGCGGATCGCGCGGCAGGCCTCCATGATGGCGGGGCCGCCGGCCCCGTGGATGGCGCCGTCGACGCCGCCGCCGCCCAGCAGCCCGCTGTTGGCTGCGTTGACGATAGCATCGACTTCCATCCGGGTGATGTCGCCATGGACTACCTGCAGGTGCTCGCCGGTCATGTCGTCTCCTGGTTTGAGAGCGCGCCCGCCGCGGTGCCGGCGGGCCACCTTGCTGCTATGCACTACATGGATTGCTCAAGCATACGCCGATAATCCTCCGCGCTGGCTTCTTTCGGGTTGGTCTTGTGGCAATGGTCGGCCAGCGCGCCGGCGATCACCTTGTCGAACATGTCCTCGGTGACGCCCATCTGGCGCAGGCCGGTGGGCAGGCCCAGGCGTGCGGTCATGTCGTGCACGGCCTGCGCGATATCGGCGCCGTCGGGCAGATGCATGGCGCGGCGCAGGCGCGCGTAGCGGTCGTCGCGCACCACCGTGGGCGCGTCGGCGTTGAAGCGCAGCACCGCCGGCATCACCACCGCGTTGAGCGTGCCGTGATGCAGGCCGGTGCGGCCGTCGATCTTCAGTCCGCCCAGCGGGTGCGACAGCGAATGCACGCAGCCCAGCCCTTTCTGGAACGCCATCGCGCCCTGCATCGATGCGCTCATCATGTTCAGCCGCGCATCGCGATCCTGGCCGTCGCGGGTGGCGCGCTCGATATGGGTCCAGCCTCGCTCCAGGCCGTCCAGCGCGATGCCGTCGGCGGGCGGGTTGAAGGCGGGGGCCAGGTAGGTCTCGATGCAGTGCGCGATCGCGTCCATGCCGGTGGCCGCGGTCAATCCGGCAGGCAGGCCCAGCGTCAGCTCCGGATCGCAGATGGCCGACTTGGGCAGCAGGTGCCACGAATGGAAGCCGAGCTTGCGCCCGTCGTCCAGGATGATGATCGCGCCGCGCGCCACTTCGCTGCCGGTGCCCGAGGTGGTCGGCACGGCGATCAGCGGCGCGGCCTGGTCGGTGATCTTGCCGCTGCCGCCTTCGATCGTTGCGTATGTGGTCAACTCGCCCGGATGCGTGGCGAGGATGGCGATGCCCTTGGCCAGGTCGATCGAAGATCCCCCGCCCACCGCCACCAGCCCGTCGCAGTTGGCTTCGCGGTATTGCTCGGCGGCCTTGCGCACCATCGCCTCTGTCGGGTTCGACGGGGTCTCGTCGAATAACGCGACCTGCAGGCCCTGCATGGCGTCGATGGCGCGCTGCGCCACGCCGGCGGCAACCACGCCCTTGTCGGTGACCAGCAGCGGACGGCGGATGCCGATGCGCTCGCATTCCGACTTGAGCAGTTTGACCGCGCCAAAGTCCAGGTGGATGTGGGTCAGATAGTAGATAAACGCCATATTTGCTTGTCTCCTGCAGGGATCTGCCGCGAACCGGGGTCAGGGTAAGGCACTGGCCAGGCGCGCCGCCTTCGGTTTCAATGGATTGCTGTGTCCCGCGCCGCGTCGTCCAGCCGATCATCGCGCAAAAACTGGCTCGCGTGGCAGGCCGGCGTGAGGCTTTTGGGGTTATCTCGTACTGCCTCGTTTCAGAAACATCTGGCATCATACTAAAATCGAACGATCGTTCACTATTCGAACTTCCACCGATGCTGGCGGCTGCTGGCGGCGTATACGACACGCTGCGACACGCTGTCCGTTGGCATCGAAGCTCGGATTTAACTGATTTCTCATGTCCGCCGTACCATCCTCCGTCAACCAAACGCCCGGCCTGCCATCGGCTCCGCTCGACCCGCAGGTGGCGCAGCTGCTGGAACTGATCGCCCGCGCCAAGCGGCCGCCGATCAACGCACTGGATCCGGAGGACGCCAAGATCGCCTACGCGAAAAGCGCGCCGATCCTCGACATCAGCCCGCCCGCCGTGCACGCGACCGAAGACCTGCACGTGCCCGCGCGTGACGGCCATGCCATCCCGACGCGGCTGTACACGCCGCGCGAGGCCAGCTGGGCCGAGCCGCTGCCGCTGCTGGTGTACTTCCACGGCGGCGGCTTTACGGTCGGCAGCGTCAATTCTCACGATGCGCTGTGCCGGCTGCTGTGCGGCCAGGCCGATTGCATGGTGCTGTCGGTGGATTACCGCCTCGGGCCGCAATGGCGCTTTCCGACCGCGGTCAACGACGCGTTCGACGCGCTGCACTGGATCTTTGCCGAGGCCGGGCGGCTGGGTGCCGACCCGACCCGCATCGCGCTGGGCGGCGACAGCGCCGGCGGCACGCTGGCCGCGGCCAGCGCCGTGGAGGCGCGCAACGCGGGCCTCGCCCCCGTGCTGCAGATGCTGCTGTACCCCGGCACCTGCGCGCGCCAGGACACGCCATCGCACCGCGCACTGGCAGAGGGCTACCTGCTGACCGCCGACATGATCCGCTGGTTCTTCGCGCTGTACCTGGATCAGGAAGCGAGCCGCGACGACTGGCGCTTCGCCCCGCTGGACGGCGGCGGCACCGGCGCCGACGTGCGCAATGTGTGCCCCGCCTGGATCGCCGTGGCGGGCTACGACCCGCTGCATGACGAAGGCGTCGCCTACGCCGCCAAGCTGCGCGCCGCCGGCGTGCAGGCCGCGCTGGCGGACTACCCGGGCATGATCCATGATTTCTTCAAGCTGGGCCGGTTCGTGCCGGCGGTGGCGCAGGCGCATGCCGATGCCGTCGCCGCGCTGCGTGCCGCCTTCGGCCAATCCTGATAACAACGCAGCACCGACCTTTTCAGCAGTGACTTGCAGCACAAGGAGACCTAGTCAAATGCAACGCCGCCAATTTATCGCCCGCGCGGGCCTCGCCGCCGCCACCGCAGCCATCGGCCTGGCCGCCATGCCTGCCCAGGCACAGGCCGACAAGTTCCCGCAGCGCCCGATCCGCCTGGTGATCGGCTATACCGCCGGCGGCTCCACCGACATCCCGTTCCGCGTCCTGGCCGAGAACGCGTCCAAGATCCTGGGCCAGCCGGTGATCGTCGAGAACAAGCCCGGCGCCGGCGGCGTGCTGCCCGCGCAGCTGATGCAGACCACCGCGCCCGACGGCTACACGCTGGCGCAGGTCGCCATGCCGGTCTACCGCCTGCCGTACACCACCAAGATCAACTGGGACCCGGTCAAGGACCTGAGCTACATCATCAACCTGGCCGGCTATTCGTTCGGCCTGGTGGTGCCGGCCGATTCGCCGATCAAGACCATGCAGGAGTACATCGCCTACGCCAAGGCCAATCCGGGCAAGCTGACCTATGGCTCGCCGGGCAGCATGACCACGCTGCACTTGACCATGGAAGAACTGGCGCAGAAGCAGGGTGTGCAGTTCTCGCACATCCCGTACAAGGGCAATGCCGAGTCGATGCAGGCGCTGCTGGGCGGCCACGTGATGTCGGTGGCCGACACGCCGGCCTGGGCGCCGTACGTGGAGCAGGGCAAGCTGCGCCTGCTGTCGACCTGGGGCGAAAAGCGCTCGGCGCGCTTCCCCAATGTGCCGACGCTGAAGGAACTGGGCATGGGCATCGTGCAGACCTCGCCGTTCGGCGTGGTCGCGCCCAAGGGCACCGACCCGAAGATCGTGCAGAAGCTGCATGACGCCTTCAAGAAGGCGATGGAAATGCCCAACTACCGCGAATCGCTGGCCAAGTTCGACATGGAGCCGTTCTACATGAACAGCCAGCAGTACGCACAGTTCGCCGCCGAAACCGTCAAGAAGGAAAAGGCGATCATCGAAAAGCTGGGCCTGGCCAAGCCGCAATAAGCCAGCGCCAGTTGCGTTCCATCAGGCCGCCGCGCCTGCCGGCCCTGTGCTGGCGGGACGGCGGCCTGATGCTTTGCATCGCTCCGACAAACAAGCAAGGAGACCACATCAATGGCCAAAGAGGAGTTCCGCCATACCATCCCGCTGCGCGTGCGCTGGTCCGAAGTCGATCCGCAATCGATCGTCTTCAATGCGCACTACCTGACGTATTGCGATATCTGCGTGACCGAATACTGGCGTGCGCTGGGAATCCGCTATCCGGAAGATGTACTGCACGCGCACGGCGTCGATATCTTCGTGGTCAAGTCCACGCTGGAGTATCACGCCTCGGCGCGCTTTGACGATGAGTTGGAACTGCGCGGGCGCATGGCGCGGCTGGGGCGGTCCAGCATGTTGTTCCGGGTGGAGATGTACCGGGGCGACGAGCACCTGATCACCGGTGAAATCGTCTATGTGTGCGCGGATCCGGCGACGCAGAAGTCGGCGCCGATCCCGGGGGTGGTGCGGGAGATTATCGAGGGGTATGAGGTGGTGAAGCCGGCGGGGTGATATTGCCGGTCAACTATAGTCCGACCGCCGGTTTGCTCCCCTCTCCCGCGTGCGGGAGAGGGGTTGGGGGAGAGGGCAGGCGTGTGCCTAGCGATAAGGCATTCCGGTCATCGGGGCCTGTCAGTTTTTTTGTGTGCAGGGCAGTTAAAGGCTCACCATCTTTTCGACTGCTGAGCCAGCATTATCTCAACGATGTGGATGAGTGAAGCGTTCCTCATAGAGGATCGCAAACTGGTTCAT
>NZ_JAYMRX010000004.1:0-403098 GCF_038900635.1 Cupriavidus oxalaticus
CGCGGGCGATAACGCCCAAGCGCGCACCGAATCTCGCATCGAAGTCGAGGGGAATCGCTCATTGAACTCACTTGGCCACGCTCTCACGGTCAACTCGGCGCTGCGGACGTTGTTTTGAACACCATCCCTAAGGGGCCACCCGTTTTTCTGGTGCATACTCCAGGGTTCTGAATGTCAGGCAACTGGAATGACGGACGATCGAACTACGGGGATGGAGCGGGCGGAGCTGTCCGCTGAGCGGGGCGTTGCGCAATATCAGCGGCTGGCTTCCTTGCTGAGGCACCGGATTGCAAAGGGCGAGTATCCGCTCGGCATGCTGCTGCCGCCGATCACGCAGCTCGCGGCTGACCTGGGTGTGGCCGTGGTTACTGTCCGGCAGGCGTACGAGCTGCTTTCCAAGGAAGGGCTGATTCGTAGCCAGCGAGGCATCGGGACCCACGTGGCTGCCCTGCCCGCTGCCACGGGCGACCTCGAACTGGCGATCAACGATCCGTTCGCCGCGCCAGCGGCGCTCGCCTTTGAGGTACTCGAAGTCCGGCGCGGCACCCGGGTGCCGCAGGAACTGCTCGGACCGGGCGACCGGTCGGATGGCGAGTACGTCTGTGTCCGCAAGCTGCACACCTATTCCGGCGAGCCGTTCTGCTACGCGGAAATCTATGTGTTGACCCCGGTCTTCGACGCCTTGCCCAAGGACACCGCCAGGACCAAAAAGCTTCTCGCCGCGCTGCTCGATGAACTGGGCTCGCGGGGCAAACGTGTGCGACAACGCATGACCGTGATGCCGGCGGATTTTCCCCTGTGCGACATGCTGAAAATCCCGTTCGCCACACCCGTCGCCAAGATGTCGCGACGTCTTCTTGATGGCAAAGGCAGCGTGCTCTACGCCGGCGTTACATGGTATCGGGGTGATCGCTACGTCTCCGAAATCGACATTCCCGCGTCCGCATTGAAGGCGGTTCCCGCCATTACCGAGCCCCAACGCCGGACCACCGGCGAGCGCAAGCCAGGCTAAAGGCCCCCGTCGCTCAGCCACTAGGGTAAACAAGGGGCAGCAAAAACCTTCCTCACCCCCTAAACTTCCAACATTAGAACTTTAGAAGTATGTGATGACATGCAGTCCCGGCAGCGATTAGCCAGGCCTCAGCTTCCTTCCACCGATTCATATCCTCTAGCAAACGGAGACAACCCATGACTGCAAAAATTCTTACGCAGCCCACCACGTCCACCGGCGCCACGCTGCCGCTGCCCGCCCTGCCGCAGGACAAGCTCCTGACCGTCAACATCGAGCAGATTCCGCTGATCAGGGACGTCTTTCCGGGCATCCACATCAAGCCGCTGCGCCTGGACCCGGAGCGCGGAGAGTGGGTCTTCATGGCCATCGTCGAACCCGGTTGTTCCCTGCCGATTCACTACCACACCGGTACGGCCCAGGTATGGACGATCCAGGGCTGCTGGAAGTATCGCGAGTACCCTGACCAGCCGCAGACGGCCGGCTCCTACCTGTTCGAGCCCGGCGGCTCGGTGCATACCTTCTACACCCCCGAGGACAACACCGAGGACACCATCACCATCGCCTGGATCGAAGGCGCGCAAGTGAGCTTCAACGAGGACGGCACGTTCCACTCGCTCAATGACGCGCTCTCGATCCAGTACGCGATCCAGGCGCTCGCAGCGGCGCGCGGCATCGGTCCGGTGCCCTACGTCCGCGGCAACGGCGCCGACGTTATCGAGGGATAAACAGCGACTGACACCAAGGCAGGCCGCTCGCCGGCCTGCGCGGTGCCGTTCTCCTGCTCCTTACAGGCCAGCGTGTACGACACCGGTCAGATCAATCAGTGACGATCCATCAATCCGCGAGATTGAGAGAGTGCAAGATGAGAATGATCAAAGCCGAGAGGATGTCGATACTGCCGATGCTGATTTTGCTCGTGTTGCTGGCGACTCCGCTAGCTGCACGAGCCTGGGAGCGCGGCAAGGTTGAGACATTCGCCACGTTGCCCGCGGGTGAGGCGCATCCCGAGGGGATCACCGTGGACCGCGAGGGCAACGTCTACGTCGTCACGGTGGCGGCGAACAAACCCAGGACGAGCGAGGGCACGCTGCTTGTGTTCGACCCGCGGGGCAAGCACCTGCGCACTGTCACCATCAAGGGCTCGAGCAGATTGTTGCTTGACCTGGGCTTCCATCCCCAGACGGGCCAGTTGCTCGTCGTCGACTACAAGGGCGCGAAGGTCCTGAGCGTCGATCCCAGGACGGGTGCCTCGTCCGTGTTCATGACGGTCACCGGCAAGAACCCCGGCCTCGACGGGTTGACGTTCGATCCCGCCGGAAACGTCTACGTGACCGACGCCCACCAGGGCATCATCTGGAAAGTCGGACCCGATGGCGGCGAAGCATCGGCATGGGTCACCACCCCGCTGCTGAAGCCCACGCGGATACCACCGACCATCGGCGCCAATGGCCTGGCGTTCAACAACAAGAAGACGGCCTTGTTCGTTGCCAATACGGCGAACGACATCGTTGTCAGGATACCGGTGACCGGCCCGACGTTCGAGCCCGGCACGCCTGAAGTCTTCGTCAACCGGATCGGCGGCGGACCCGACGGCCTGATCATCGACGAGCACGACAACCTCTGGATCGCGTGCAACCAGTCCAACGAGATTCTCGTGCTCGAGCCGACGCAGGGTCGGGTGATTGCCAAGCTCGGCGATTTCGGTGGCATCGATCGCAACGGGACGCCGATCGGCTTCCTCTGGTCGAACAGCCTCGTCTTCCATGGCAACGATATTCTTGTCACCAACCTCTCGCTCGATGTCGAGACGGCCATTTCGCAGCTCAGTGACGAGCTTGGCCTGGCCCATCTTGTGGGCAAGAATCTGCGCACCATCGATGGGCCGTGGGCGCGCCAGGTGAAGACCCACACCATCTCGAAAATCAAGAGGCCGATCCCGGAACGTCTACGAACTCAACTGTAGCGAATCCAGCCGGAGCCGACCGATGACCGATGCGTTGTTGCAAGCCCGATGTCGCGGCCGATCGGCCGGAAACGGCGGCCTCCGGGCCAGCCGACATACATTGCCCCAACGGGATGAAAAGGATATGAAGAAAGAGGAGACAACAGGGCCGCTGGCCGGCGTCAAAGTCGTCGACATCACGTCAGTATTCATGGGGCCTTCTGCCACCCAGATGCTGGCTGACCTGGGCGCCGACGTGATCAAAGTCGAGGCTCCGGGCGGAGACAGTACGCGCGGCATCGGTCCCTGCGGCGATGAAAAGATGGGCCCGCTGTTCCTGGGCCTGAACCGCAACAAGCGCAGCATCGTGCTTGACCTGAAAGCGCCCGAGGGGCGGGAGGCCCTGCTTTGCCTGGTAAGGGATACCGACGTGCTGGCCTACAACGTGCGCCCGCAGGCAATGCAGCGGCTGGGGCTGGATTATGAAACGCTTTCGGCTATCAATCCGCGTCTGGTCTATGTCGGCATGTTCGGCTTTTCGCAGCGGGGACGCTACGCGCCGCAGGCTGCCTTCGACGACCTGATCCAGGCCGCAACCGGCCTGCCGCTGGCCGTTTCGCTGGGCAGCGGCGACAGTCCCCGGTACCTGCCCATCACCATCGCGGATCGCTCGGTGGGGCTCTATGCGTTCGGCGTGATCTGTGCCGCCCTGTATTCGCGCATGAGCACCGGCAAGGGCCAGCGCGTTGATGTCCCGATGTTCGAGACCATGGTTCCCTATGTGATGGGAGACCACCTGTATGGCGAGACCTTCGTCCCGCCCAAGGGCGGCTTCGGCTATCCGCGCCTGCTCTCGCCCGAGCGGCGACCGTACAAGACGAAGGACGGACATGTCTGCTGCCTGATCTATCACGATCATCATTGGCGAGCCTTCCTCCGGGTCATTGGCAAGCCGGAGTTGTACGACACCGATCCGCGCTTCGCTAACATCAACACCCGCACTGCCAACATCACCGAGCTGTATGCATTGGTCAGCGACGAAATGGCCAGGCGCAGCACCGAGGAATGGCGCACCTTGCTCAAGGAGGCCGATGTTCCGGTCTTTCCGATGCACACGTTCGAGTCGCTGCTGGACGATCCCCATTTGCAGGACATAGGTTTCTTCAGCGAATCGGAGCATCCGGCCGTCGGGCGAATCCGGGAGATGGCCGTGCCCAGCGAATGGCATGGCACCCCACCCACAAGCCGCCGCCATGCACCCGGCCTGGGTGAGCACAGCCGTGAGGTACTGCGTGAGGCCGGCTACGACGACGCCGCCATCGATGCGCTGTACGCGTCGGGCATCTTGGGGGATGGGCCGAAAGCGCGGCACGCCAGGGGAGAAACCAGCGATGAGTGAAGAATTGCTGAGCGAGGTGCGGGGCGCGGTGCTCTACCTGACCATCAACCGGCCGGAGCGCCGCAATGCCATCACGCCGGGCGTGGTGCAGGGACTTCGCGACGGCATCGTGCGCGCCGATCGCGATGCCGACATCCGCGCCGTGGTCATTACCGGAACGGGCGAGCAGGCGTTCTGCGCCGGCGCCGATCTGCAGACCGGCAAATCCTTTGCCTTCGATTACGCCGAGCCCTACCTGGGGATGGCGGACCTTTTCCGCTGCGCCAGGCAGTCGACGGTGCCGCTGGTCGCCCGTGTCAACGGCGCCTGCATGGCGGGCGGCATGGGGCTGATGGCGATGTGCGATCTGGCGATCGCCAGCGAAGACGCCCGCTTCGGCCTGCCGGAGGTCAAGCTGGGCTTGTTCCCGGCGCAGGTCCTGAGCGTGCTGCAGCACCTGGTGCCACGTCGGACGCTCGCCGAACTGTGCCTGTGCGGGGAGCCACTGTCCGCGAGGCAGGCGCTGGCCGCAGGACTCGTGAACGATGTCAGCGACGATCTCGACGCCAGGCTGGACTTGCTGCTGACCCGCCTGCTGAACAATTCGCCCGCCGCCATCCGGCGGGGGCTGTACACGCTCAAGCATATGGAAACCATGCCGTTCGAGCAGTCCATGGCGTTCACGGAAAGCCAGATCGGGCTGTTTGCACTGACCGAGGACGCGCGCGAAGGCCAGCTGGCATTCCGCGAGAAGCGCCAGCCCGGATGGACTGGCAGATAGGGAGATGGGAATGGACGTGAAAACGGTACGCATTGGCGGGGCTTCCGGGTTCTGGGGCGACAGCAGCGTTGGCGCGCCACAGCTTGTGCGCCACGGCGATATCGATTACCTGGTGTTCGACTACCTGGCCGAACTGACCATGTCGATTCTGGCCGCCGCCCGATTGCGCAAGCCGGAACTGGGCTACGCCACCGATTTCGTGACGGTGACAATGAAGGCCCTGCTCGGAGAGATCGCCGCGCGCGGGATTCGCGTGGTCAGCAATGCCGGTGGCATGAACCCGCACGGGTGTGCGCAGGCCATCGCCGCGCTGGCCGCGGAACAGGGCCTGACGCTGCGCATCGCCGTGGTGGAAGGCGATGACGTGATGCCCCTGCTTCCCCGGCTGCGCGAAGCCGGTGTGCAGGACATGCAGAAAGGCCGCCCCCTGCCGGAGAAGGTGGTCAGCGCCAACGCGTACCTGGGGGCCTTGCCGATCAAACAGGCGCTGGACCAGGGCGCCCAGCTCGTCATCACGGGACGCTGCGTGGACAGTGCCGTGACGCTCGGCGTGCTGATGCACGAGTTCGGTTGGCAGACGGACGACTATGACCGCCTGGCGCAAGGCAGCCTGGCCGGCCACATCATCGAGTGCGGGTGCCAGGCGACTGGCGGCTTGCATACCGATTGGGAAAGTGTCCCGGACTGGCACGACATCGGCTATCCGGTGGTCGAGTGCCGTGCCGACGGCACCTTCCTTGTCGGCAAGCCGCCCGCCACCGGCGGACTGGTCAATACCGCCACGGTCGGCGAGCAGGTCCTGTACGAGATCGGCGACCCGGCCACCTACCTGCTGCCAGACGTCACCTGCGACTTCACGCAGGTAACCCTTCGGCAGGCCGCAGCGGACCTGGTGGAAGTCAGCGGCGCACGCGGGCGTGCCCCGGGCAATGCCTACAAGGTCTGTGCCACCTATGTCGACGGATTTCGATGCAACGCGCAGCTATCCATCGTCGGCGTCGACGCGGTCGCCAAGGCGGAACGCACGGCGCAGGCGATCCTTGCCCGCACGCGCAGGCTGTTCGGGGAGAACGGGTGGGGAGACTACGATCGCACCCACATAGAGGTGCTGGGAGCCGAGTCCTGCTTTGGGCCGCATGCCGCCGCGCGCCACACCCGCGAGGCGGTGATGCGGCTGGCGGTGATGCATCCCGAGAAGGCAGCGCTGGAACTGTTCGCACGGGAAATTGCCGCGGCGGGGACCAGCTGGGCGCCGGGCACCACGGGCTCGGCTGGTGGGCGTTCCAGCCCCTCGCCCTCGATTTGCCAGTATGCATTCCTGCTCGACAAGGCTGCCCTCACCCCGACGGTGGTGATGGATGGCGTACGCACCGGCGTGGCCGTTCCTTCGGGAAGCCCGGCGGCACCGCTCGCGCCCGCGGCAGCTGCAGTCGCTGCACAACCGGGCGCCGGCCCTGCGGAACACGATACCGTCGAAGTTCCGCTGATCCGGCTCGCCTATGGCCGTAGCGGCGACAAGGGGGATACCTCCAACATCGGGCTAATCGCCCGCCGGCCGGCGTACCTGCCTTTGTTGCGAGCTGAAGTGACGGTGGCACGCGTGGCGGACTGGCTTGGGTACCTGGTAAAGGGGCCGGTGACCCGCTACGACCTGCCCGGATTCGACGCCATGAACTTCGTCTGCGAGTCGGCACTGGATGGCGGTGGCATGGCGTCGCTGCGCAATGATCCGCTCGGCAAGGGCATGGCGCAGATCCTGCTGACCATGCCGGTGCGCGTGCCGCGGGGGTTATTGTCATGACGAGCAATGCGTCCAACGCCGCTGCCAACGAGGGCGTCATCCTCGCCGACGACGGCATCGGCGGCGTGACGCGATATCGACAACTGGCCAGCGTCATCCGGCACAAGATCGTTTCGGGCGAGTACCCGGTGGGCATGCAGCTGCCAACCGTGGACAGCCTCGCGCAAACCTACGGGATC
Source organism: Cupriavidus oxalaticus (assembly GCF_038900635.1). Lineage (GTDB taxonomy): Bacteria > Pseudomonadota > Gammaproteobacteria > Burkholderiales > Burkholderiaceae > Cupriavidus > Cupriavidus oxalaticus_B. The sequence goes on from NZ_JAYMRX010000004.1 coordinate 7,094, forward strand.
GCCAAGGTCACCGTGCGCCAGGCCTTTGCCGCGCTGACGGATGAGGGGCTGGTCAGCAGCCAGCGCGGTCGTGGCACCCACGTTCTGAAGCAGCCGCCAGCACCCGGAGAAGGCCTGCGCTCCGCCATCAATGACGAATCGGCCGATGGCAGCGAGCTGGAAATCCGCATCCTGGAAATGCGCGAGGGCGTGGCGCTGCGGCCGGGGCTGGCCCGCCGCGGCACGCCGCTGGACAGCTATGTGATGGTCCGCAAACTGCATTTGCATGGCGGCACGCCATTCTGCCTGATCGAGGTGTACGTGGCCTCGTCAGTCTTTGCCCGCTTTCCCCCCGGTGGCGAAAAGCACCACAAGCTCGGTCACATGCTGCGCCAGGTCGAAGGCGATCGCCTTGGCATGATGCAGCAGACCATGACGGTTGAGCCGGCCGACTATATCCTGGCACGCGACCTCGCTTATGGCTTCGGGGCGCCAATCGCCAGGATCGTCCGGTCGACACTGGATGTCGACGGCAATGTGCTGCTGGCAGGGGAGTTCTGGTATCGCGGCGACCGCTTCATCCTGGATGTGGAGATGCCAGCCAAGCTGACCGAGCACTACCCCGCGCTCGCCATCCCCGACAGCCGCCGCTGAGCGACAGACTTCACCATTCAAGCGAGGAGACATCCGCATGACATCATCCTTTGTACGGAGGGCCACCGACGTGCCCGCGTACGCACCGGCCAACCATACGGGAACGGCGAACCAGCGCATCATCGGCAGGGAGACTGTCGGCGCGCGCCGGCTCGAGGTCCTGCTCGGCACGATTTCCCGCGGCCACGGCGCATTGCCGCATGCACACCCGGACCTCGAGCAGGCGTCGTTCCTGCTCGCCGGCGAGGGTCTAGGCGAACTGCCCGGAAAGCAGCGCATCTTGCGCGCAGGGGACTGGAGCTTCAATGCGGCCGGCGTCTTCCATCGCTTCGAGGTCATCAGCGACGAACCGGTACGGGTGATGGTGGTCTACGCGCCGCCGTACAGCGAAAACCCGAACGCAGCAGTGACCGCGACCGGCCCGGACGACCCGCGTCTTCAGGCCGGTGCCGCCGAGGTCCGCGACGTTCCCGCCAGCACCGAACCGATCGCGCTGCCGCACTACCGTGGCGCGCTCGCCAGGCCGGTCATCACGCGCCAGACCGTAGATTCCCGCTTTCTCGACATCTACATGGTCGACCTCGATCCCGAGGGCGGCGCCGAGCCGCACAGGCTTGGCGAGACCGAGCAGGTGCTCTTCGTGCGTGGCGGCACGATCCACGGTCGCATCGAAGGGGAAGATTTCGCCGCCGGGACTGGGGAGTGGCTCTACGTTCCGGAAGGCGCGGAGCTCAACTTCAATTCGGCGGACGGGAAGTGCGAGCTGATTGTCATTCGCGCACATGATCCGTTGTCCTGACGCAAGCTCGGCCAACTAAGAATCAATCAGATCCCGAGATGCGGGAGGAGACAAGATGATCCATCGATTTCCCCGGCGACGCATGCTCGCCCTGCTGTCCGGTCTGGCCGCTGCTTCCGCGGCCCCGCAATGGGTGTGGGCAGCGGGCCTGAACGACTATCCGGACAAGCCGATCCGTGTCGTGGTGCCGTTCCCCGCAGGCAGTGGCACGGACAACATGGCGCGCTACATCGCGCGGACGATCACGGCCCAGACCGGACAGTCCGTCGTCGTCGAAAACCGGCCCGGTGCCAATGGGTTCATCGCGGCCACGGCGGTCGCGACCGCGCCCGGCGATGGCTACACGATGCTCATCACGACAAATACCACCCACGCGGCCAATGCGTCCCTGTTCAGGAAGCTGCCCTATGATCCCATCAAGGACTACGCGCCGGTGTCGTTGATCGCCAGGAGCGGATTGGTCCTGGTGGTGCCATCCGACAGCCCGGTGCAGAAGGTGGCAGACCTGACCACACTGGCAAAAAGCCGCCAGGGCAAGCTGACATTTTCCAGCGGCAGTTCCTCCACCCGGGTCGCCAGTGAGCTCTACAAGATGATGAGCGGCGCACAGGCACTTAATGTGCCTTACAAAGGCGTGCCTCAGGCTCTGACCGACTTGATGGGGCACCAGGTGGACTTCATGATTTCGGACATCAATCCTGCCCTGCCCCTGATCCAGAACGGCAAGCTGCGCGCGGTCGCCGTGACCACGTCCCGGCGCCATCCCCTGCTCGGCTCTGTCCCGACCATGGCGGAAAGCGGCCTGCCAGGGTATGAGATGACGGCCTGGGTGGCTGCCTTCTTCCCTGCCAATACGCCGAAACCGGTCGTCGCGCGGATGAGCGAGCTGATTCGACAGGGGCTGACGAGCCCGGCGGCTACCGAATACTTCAACCGGACAGGAGGCCAGCCCTCTCCATCGACGCCAGAAGAGCTGGCAGCGTTCGTGCGCGGCGAGACCGTGAAATGGGCTGAGGTGATCAAGGCCGCCGGTATCCGGCCGGAATGACCCGCGCCGTCGGGAGGCGCCAAGAATACTCGGCGCCCCCTCGCGGCACTCAGAACATCCGGATCAGCCGGACCTGGGTGAAGTTTCCGTGCTTGGCATTGCGCGACGATGTCGTCGCCATGTACTGCACGGTCAATGCCACATCGACTACCGGGATCATCGTCGTGAAGAACGCCCCAAGATTGTTGGAACGGAAACGGCTTGCGCCCAGCGGATTGTTCTCGTCGTCCTGGTACTGCTGGACCCGTATCGCATGCACGCCCACCACCCCGATCGGGGTTTTATACCCCGCGGCGAGTTCCACGCCGAACCAGTTGCCGCTGCGCAGATCGTTGTCCCGGTTGCGGCTGTTCAGGCCCACGGAGACCTTGGCCGCGAAGGCCAGGTTCGAGGTGGGCAGATAGGCCACCTGGATGGCGGGGCGCACCGTGTAGAAGTTGCCGTTGCCGATATCCGGGCCGGCGCCGGCGCTGTACTTCCCCGTCGGCACCACCAGCGCAGCGCTGCCCAGCACCCGCAGCTTGTCGCCCACGTAGTGCCAGCCGGCGATGAGCTCGACGTCCCCGATACCGCTGACGTCGCCGCTTTCGCTCGCGCCCTGCGCCTTGAGCGCGCCCTGGTACTGGCTGCTGAATTGCCCTTGCACGGCGCTCTGCACGTCGGCCGGCACCGCGGGATTCCAGTTGAGCACCGGTGTGGCGCCGCTTGTGCTGATCGATTGCGATTTCCTGGCGAACGGAACGTCGACGGCGAACGCCAGCCGCCCGCCGCCAAACTGCTCGCTGGTGATATAGCCGAGCACGAGGTCCCAGCGCGTCATGGTGCCGGAGGCTGGAATCTCTGCCGTGCCGCGCGAATAGGTCGGATAGAGGGCCGAAGGCGTCGGCTTGGGCAAGGCAACCGTGCCGCCGGGAATGCTCTGGGTCAGCTGCCCACCATCATCCCCGGTCACCTTGCTGACACTGACGTAGGTGGCAGCGACGGCGCTGATAAATCCGGTCTGGTTGGGCGGCGCAAACATCTCGCCGCCCAGGCTTCCGGCGAGGTTGTAGCGCGGCTCGAAGCCCTCCGCGCCCCATCCAGTGCAAGACCACGCAAGCATGGTCCATGAAACGACGGAGCGAAGCGCGTGCGCTGTTCTCCTTGCCATTTTTGTCTCCTCCGGTGTCAAAGCCGTTTTGATTTTTTTTGACGACCCCGGGACCGACGCTTGCGCGACCGGGGCCGGTGCCTTCGCCCGCGGTTATCGCGGGATGCCTCTGGCCGGGCGGCGCACTTCGCCAGCACATCGCTGGCGCGCGGGGGCGCACGCCAGAGCGATCAGGGCAAGCCGGTCTCAGCCGGCGGCCTGCAAAGTGCGAGGCAAGCCTTCGGGCAACGGGCTGTCCGCGCCGAGCATCGCAAGCGATTCGCGCACGATGTCGTCGATGGCCTCGAGCGGGCCATCGTGCAGCACGGTACGATCGGGGCGCACGACCGCGATCCAGCCGACGGGTGCGGCCCCGGGCACGAGCTGGTCCGACATGTCCTCCCAGGAAGGTCCGCCCTGCACTTCGTGCGCCTCGAGCGCTCCGCGCCCGCCTTGTCCGCAATGGCGCAGCTGCATGATGTCGCCGCCCGCCTGCTGCCACGCGGCCAGAAGGTTGCGGCTCAGCCGCGGCGCGGGATCGCAGCCGAATCCCGCCAGCACGAGCCGCGCCCCGAGCGCATCGTCGCTCGGCACGATCGGCGCGCCCGGCCCGCGGCGCACCAGCCCTTGCGGCAGCAGACCGCCGCGCACCAGCCTCGCGCGCGTCTTGCCGCGCTGGAACAGGCCGCGCCTGAAACGCGCGGGCGGCTTGATCTTCAGGTCCTCGAAGAAGGCTCGCGCCCAGGGCATGCGCTGCATCAGCGCCATCGCGCCATGGACGGCGAATGCCGCCAGCCTGTTGCGCGGCATCACCAGCCGGCCCATCAGGAGCGCAAGGTTGATGATGGAGCGGGCGTGTGGGCGCCGCTCGGTGTCGTAGGTATCGAGAATGGCCGGCGTCGCCCTTCCCTGCACGACCCAGGCGAGCTTCCAGCACAGGTTGCCCACGTCGCGCAGGCCGGCAACGAGCCCCTGGCCGACGAAGGGCGGCGTGATATGCGCGGCGTCGCCCACCAGGAAGGCGCGGCCTCTGGAAAAGCGATCGACGATGCGCGCATGGAACCGGTAGACCGCTGTGCGCTCGATCGCGATGTCCTCCGGCTTGCACCAGGGGGCAAGCAGTTCGCGGATCTTGTCCGGCGATTCCATCTGTTCACGCGTCTCGCCGGGCTGGAGCATGAACTCCCAGCGTTGCCTGCCGCCGGGGGCAACCATGTGCGGCGTGGGCCGGCGGGGGTCGCACAGGAATTCGACATGGTCGATCGGGTTGGGCACGTTCAGGGCGTCGATGACCAGCCAGTCCTGCGTGAAGGTCTTGCCTTCGAAGGCAAGGCCGGTGTGGCGCCGCACGAAAGAATTGGCGCCGTCCGCGCCCACGATATAGCGCGCGCGCACGGTGGCGGTGTCACCGCCGGGAAGGCACACCGTGGCGCGCACCGTTTCGCCGTCATCGTCGAAACCGGTGAGATCGGCGCCAAGCGCGATGCTCACGCAGGGATAGCGGCTCAAGCGTGCGCGCAAGGCGCGTTCGAGATCTGGCTGATAGAACGTGACCAGTCGCGGGTGGCAGTCCATGGTGCCGGCTGTGTTGGCACGCGCGTATCTGCCGAACAGCGGCGAATGCATCTGCACCTTGGCAATGGCCAGCGTTTCGAACGCGCCTTCCTCGAGCCCTGCCATCTGCAGGATGCGCAGCGCTTCGTTATCGAGCACGATGGCACGGGGCGCGGTGAAGATATCCTCGGCCTTGTCGATGGCCAGGGTACGGACGCCGTAGCGTCCCAGCAGGTTGGCTGCGGTGGCGCCGACCGGGCCCAGGCCCACCAGCAGGACGTCGACCTGCTCGGGCAATGTGGTATTCATGAGCGGTTTCTCTACGGGAGGGGAATCGGCGCGTTCACACCGGGCAGTTGAAGTCGAGCGGGAACGGAAACCGTCCGAGCAGATCCTGCACACGCGCCACGATCGCGGCGGGGCATTGGACGAAGGCGACGGTGCCACGCCGGATATCCGGCCCCACGCGCACGCTGGCGGCCGTGCCGGCCTGCGCCAGAATCTCTCGTAACACATGCTCGGCAGCGCGCATGCGTAGCTCCGCCCGGGCCACCTTGCCGACGGAGGTCAGCGGCATCTCCTGCAGGATGTCGATGCGCACCGGCGCTGCAGCGCGTTCCGGCACGAGGTTGCGCGCGGCCGCCAGCAGTTCATCGGCAGCCGGGGTGAAGCCTGGCTTGAGCGTGACGTAGGCGACTGGCAGTTCCCCGGTGTGCGCATCCGGCTGGCCGACCGCGGCCGCCATCGCCACGGCCGGATGCTGCAGCAGCGCGTCCTCGATCAGCGCCGGATCGATGTTGTGGCCGCCGCGAATGATCAGCTCCTTGGCGCGGCCGGTCAGATGCAGATAGCCGCCGGCATCGAGATGGCCGAGGTCGCCGGTATTGAGCCATCCCGGTTTGAGCCAGATGCCGCCATTGTCTTGCTCGCGCAGATAGCCGGGAAACACATTGGGACCGTTGATGCCGATGACGCCGGTTTCGCCCGGCGCGCACGGCTCGATGGCGTGGCCGGAACCGTCGACCTTCCAGACGCCGATTGCCTGGTGCGGCAGGCGCAGGCCGACCGTGCCGAGGCGACGTTCGCCCTGCGGCGGATTGAGGGCCGAGACGCACGCGCCTTCGGTCAGACCGTAGCCCTCGTACAGCGGAATGCCGGCGGCGGCTTCGAAGCGCCGCGCGACCTCGGCCGGCAGCGGCGCGGCGCCGCAAAAGGCGAAGCGCAGCGACGCAATGTCGGCGCCGTCCCGCGGCAGATCGGCCAGCGCGGCGTAGATCGTCGGCACGCCGCTGAAGCTGGTGGCGCGGAACCGTTCGACCAGCTTCCAGAAGTTGGGCATCACGCCCTGGCCCCGATAGCCGGCGGGCGTCAGCATCACCACCTCCCAGCCGCCATGGAACGCGGCAAGGCCGGTGATCATCGCGCCGTTCACATGGAACAGCGGCAGCCCGCACAGGATCGTGTTTGGCGACGGGATCAGCGCCTCAAGCATCGACGCCACGAAGGCTTCATTGAGATGCGTGTGCGTCGCGACCTTGGGCAGGCCGGTTGTGCCGCCGGTATGGAAATACGAGCAGATGTCGGTCGCCAGGATGCGGCGCTTCGAAACCAGCGTGTCCGACGGCTCCGCCGCGAGCGCCTGGTCGAAGTCGACCATCTTCACGTCCGCGCGGCATGGCCTTGACGCTGCGTCGAAGGCCGCGTCAACCCGCGCACGCGCCGCGGCAGGAAGGTACGGCGCAGCGCTGACGACGAACAGGGTCCGGACCGAAGGACAACGGTCGGCCACGGCGACGGCTTTGTCCCACAGCGTGCTGTCAGAGACCGGGGCGCAGGCGACCAGCGCTTGCGCCCCGGTCTCATTGACGATGGCGGCGATATAGTCGACCTCCAGCATCGGGTTGATCGGACTGGCGATGCCGGCAGCCTGCGCGCCCATCAAGGCGTAATGAGTCTGGGGCAGATTGGGCAGCAGCAACGCCACCGCCGTGCCGGTAGTAATGCCGGCGCAATGGAAGGCGTTGGCCGCTTGCGTCACGCGCGCCTTGAGGGTTGCGTAATCGACGACGAATTCTGGCGCGTCCGCCTCCCCGGTCATGACGAAGCGCAACGCGGTCTTGTCCGGCTGGCTGTCGCAGGCACGGCACAGCAGCTCGTAAGTGTTCTGCGCGGGCAGCTTTTCCTGCCAGGGCGTGCGTTCGAATTCGTCGATATCAGCCTGGTTCTGGATGCCGCCGGTACGCGTCCCCCGGTCGTTTGTGTTATCGGGCATGCTTGTCTCCTTGTTGTGGCCTGTCTTTTTCTACAGTTCCCCTGGCAGCAGGACGGCCCGCCGGGGTTGGCCTTGCCCGACGTGCAGGAACGCCTGCCCGGCCTGGCTGAGCGGAAAAGTCTTAACCTCGGCGGGCGCGAGCGCCGCCGCGCAATCGGCCAGTGCCTGCAAGGCCGAAGGGTTCGGGCGGAAGGTCGTCCACCCATAGCGCGCGCCCTTCGGTATCAGGCCGCGTTTGCGACGCTTGCCGACCAGCGTGGCCACGCCGCCTCTGAGCAGTCCCAACTGGTCGAAGTTGCCGAGCAGCGGATGGACCGCGGTCGCGTGACCGGCCGCGTCAGGCGCCAGCCGGTACAGCAGGTCCGCCTCGTCGTCCCAGCTGGCGAAATTCAGGGTGGCGGCGAAATGCCGCGGCAGGCTCGCGAGCGACTTGCGGTGGCGATCGACGAGTATGTCAGCGCCAGCGGCCAGGCAGGCATCGAGCCCTTTACCGCCGCCGACGGCGGTAACGCTCGCTCCCAGCCTGCGCAGCAACCAGACCGCGATCTGGCCCAGGCCGCCGGTCGCGCCGTGCACGAGCACGGGACGCCCGTTCACGGTCTCGCGGCAGATCCCGGCGTCGGCGAACGCGCGCGTCACGGTCAGGAAGTTGTACGGTAGCGTCGCCAGGGCGGCGGCCGGGATGGACGACGGCCTCAGTCGAGCGTGTTCGGCGCGCATGGCGACATGGGTGGCATGCGTGCCCGCACTCGACGGCGGCTTGGCGCCGAATACGGCATCGCCTTCGCGCAGCCCGCTCACACCCCGACCCACTGCGCAGACCGTCCCGACAAAATCGTTACCGAGCACGAGCGGCATGCGCGCCGCGCCCATGAGTGAGAAAAGCCTGCTGCCGTAGCCGCCGCGGCGGCGCACATCGATGGGATTGACCGCCGCGGCCTCCACTTGCACCACGATCTCGCCCTGGCGCGGCTGCGGGCGGGGCGCCGGGCGCAACCGCAACGCGAAGGCATCGCCAAAGCCGTCGATGGCGGCGATATAGCTGTCGCTCATGCCGCCACCACCCGATTGCGCTGCTCGCCCAGGTCGATGACGCCGTCATCGGTGCGGATCGAAGCGGTCATGATGTCGCCCGGGCTCAGGTAAGCCGGGTTGGACAAGCCTTTCTTGATGAAGAGGCGCCACTTCGCGCTCTCGGACAGCACATGCCGGAACACCCACATCGCCAGCTTGCCAGGCGCACGGGCGGCGCAGCCGGCCGGCGTGCCGGTGGCGATCAGATCGCCGGCTTGCAGATCGTGCAGCGCGGACATCTCGGTAAGCGTCTGGTGCGGCTTGAAAATCATGTCGCCGCAATAGGCGTCCTGGCGGGGCTGCCCGTTGACATGCAACTGCATGCGGAACTCGGGCCAGCGCCGCCATTCCTCTGCGTTCAACAGCACCAGGAAGGGCCCCACCGGGCCGAAGCTGCGGTAGCTCTTGCCCTTGTAGAACTGGGCCTGCGGCAGCTGGACGTCGCGCGCCGAAATGTCGTTGACGATGGTCACGCCAGCGAGGAACTCGTGCAGCTGGTCGGCCCCGACCTCGACCGCGCCGCTCAGCGGCTTGCGCACCACCAGGCCGAGCTCGATTTCATAGTCGAGCAGGCGCACATGCGCCGGCCGCACCACGTCGGCGTCGGCGGGCGCAAGGCAGGACGGGGCCTTGGTGAACAGGGTGTTAAAGCCGATCTTGTCGGGGTCCATGCCGGACTCACGCACATGGCTGGCGTAATTGATGCCCTGGCACAGGAACTGGCGGTCAGACGTGACCGGCGGCAGCAGCGTGACGGCGTCGAGCGGCACGGTGGCCTGGTCGGGTGTGCTGCGCCACGCGGCTTCGAGGCTGTTTGCGACAAATTCGGCGGTGCTGATGGCACCGCAATGCAGGGGCGCGATGCAGCGGTCGTGGACCACGCCCCAGCCGGGCTCGCCGCCGTGGATATATCGGACGACTTTGACGGACATTTGCTTTCCTTGACGTGAGGAGGTTTGTTTGGGAGCGGAAGCGCAGGCTCAGAGCCAGGGCCGCGGCTGGGTCATCGCGCGCGCAAGCAGCTTCAGCCTCGCGGGCGAGAGCCGGCCGGCGCGCAGCAGGCGCGCAACCCGGAACACCGTGGCAAGATTGCGCTTGACACCCATGCTGGCGGGGACGTCGTCGCCCCATGCCCAGATGCCGGACATTTCCAGCGGCACGTAGTGGGTTTCCCGGTCAGCGGTAAAGACATCGCCATCGGCGTAGTGCTCGAATTCCATGCCGTCCGGATCGAGCCAGTAATCGAACAACTGGCTGCCGAGCACATGACGGCCAATACCCCACATATGCCGGTGGCCGTTCGCGCGCAGCACGTTGTGGCCCTGGCCGAGCGCGTCGAGGTCAAGCACTTCGTATGCGCTGTGCTCGTATTTCTCCTCGATGCCGCCGGCAAGCACCAGCGCGTGATGGTCCGCGGGCGTGCTGCCGAGGTCCAGGCGGAAGAAGCAAAGATTGGGGGAACCGTCCTCCAGATACTGGACATCTGTAGGGATCAGGCCGAGATGACGCATATACCAGCGCGCCATGCCCGCAAAGTCGACGGTCTGGAGCACGACGTGGCCGAGCTTGACCACGGCCGCCGGCTCCAGCGGCGGCCGGACCGTAGCATTCACCCGCCGAAGCTGTCCCGGGTCGTTGATGAGTGGATGCAGCGGATCCCGCAATGGAAGCGGGTCGACCGGCTGCTGGCCGGTCACCAGCCACAGCATGTTTCCGGCGGGGTCGGTCAGTTCGACGCCGGCGCCGCCGCCCGGAATCTCGTCGGCCTGCAGGCGGCGCGCATTCGCGTTGGCCTCGAGGTGGGCCAGGTCTGCCTCGCTGCGCACCGAAAAGGCCGCGCCGACATAGCGCGAGCGCTGGCCATGCTTCGCCACGATCAGGCACGGCTCGGGGCCAGCGCCGCGCATCAACAGCCGGCTGCCGGTACGCGACACGCAGCGCATGCCGAAATCCGTCAGGAACGTCTCCGTCGCGCGCAGGTCGCGCTTCTCGAACATCAAAAAGGCAAGCGCCTGTGCCTTGACCATGGCTTCGGGCCGGTCGAGCTTATTGACGAAGGCAGGCAGCGCACTTTCGGGGAAAGCCGGCGGCGTGCGCAGCACGCTGCGGGGCGGGCGGGTCATGGCGTCTCCTGAATTACCGGGCGCCGCCATAGGTGGGGCACTCGATGTTATGACGACATTATCGTCATCTTGACGTTTTAGTCAATATTAAAAAGACGAACCGGTGTCTGCCCGCACGGGACGGAGAATAGCTCCAGTGGCAATCCGGCGGCTTTGGCCCGCTCGGCCACGATCTGTGTCACTCGCCTCAAGGTTGCCTTCGACATGCAGCGGTCGGAGTCGTAGCGCGAGGGCAGTACAAACTTGGAGCTTGCTGCGCGGGTGTGGAGCGCCACGAAGATGTCGAGCGCCTGGCGCGGTAGAACCTTCTCTCCATGCAGGATGGCGAAGGCATAAACCTGTTTCACGATGTCGCGAACATGCACTGCAGTGGCGGGCGCATCGCGCGCCTTCACCTCACTGCACAAGGCACGCAGGTCATCAGCGGTGATTTCGTTAAGCAGCCGCTTCTGGAAGGCCGCGAGGATGTCCCGATCGACGATGCTCTTGCGCATCGCCCGTGTGCTGTCGGCCATCCGGGTGTCGGCGAGCAACGGGCGGTCATGTCGCCGAAGCTCCTGGTGGCGGTCAGCCGGCGTTTCTCACGCTGCTTTTGTTGTTCCGGGGACTTGCCCTGGGCAACGGTTTTCCTGGCATCGAGCAGCTTTTGGCGGGCAAGGGCCAGCGAGATATCGGCCAGCCCTTAGCGGCCGATGGTCCGCACTCCCCGCCGCCCGTTGAGACGGCGATCGTAGCGGAAGGTGACGGTACCGGTGGGTGATACCGTCACGGAAATGCCGTCGCGGTCAAAAGCCTGATAAGTCTTGAACATAGGCTTGAGATTCCGCAGTGCGGTGTCGTTAAGCATCGAGGTTTTTCCTCCTGTTCATGACGGCTTCTGTCGTCATGAACAGGAGACCTGCTGAGGCCCGGAACGTGCGGCGGAGCAACTAGGATTAAGCGTTGAACAAGGACGGCGATTGGCCATCGAAACATTTTTGGGCTCAGCCGAGCTTGCTCGTCGTACAGAAATTCCTATCGAAGAACTGCGACAGCGCGTTACATCGCCAGGCGGCACAACGGAGGCAGCAATCTTCCTGATGGACAGACTCGGTCTGAAAGAAGCGTTCTCTAACGCCGTGCTAGCAGCTGCGATTCGAGGTCAAGAGTTAAGCCGCCAGCTTCAATTGGACGGAAACTTCTCTTAGGCTGCACGTCAGTCGTTTTCGCTCTTAAAGGCATAGCCGACGGGATTGGAAAAAACGCCAGGGGCAACGCGCCTTGCGTCAGAATCGCGAAAGCAAGCTTGAGGCCCGCACCGCTTCCGAATCGGAAGCGGCCCCCTGGCTGCCGTGTCACCTCGCGTAAGCGAGTGACGCGGAAGGAAAACATCTACATAGCTTTCACGCTTTACAGGCCCACGTCCTCAGGCTGCACGCCAGCGTAGCCTTCGACCACCACGACGTCCCCGGTCGATCCGGCCTTGCGCAGGCTGGCTGCGATCTGATACTCCGGTGACCGGTAGCAGGCGAGCGCGGTTTCGTAGTCCTTGAACTCGATCACCACCAGGCGCGACCGGAAACTGCCCTCCACCACATCGGCATTGCCACCCCTGATCAGATACCGGCCTCCATACTTCCGATAGGCGATCTGATTGGCCTCGCTATACGCCGCGAACTTCTGCGGGTCGGTAATCTCTACCTGGCCGATCCAATACCCCTTGGGCATCTTTTTCTCCTGACTGTCTTCGTTTGGATCTTGCTGGTGTCTACGGAATCAATATGCTGGATCCGGTAGTCTTCCTGCCCTCGAGGGCGACGTGGGCCTTCACGGCATCGGCGAGTGCATAGCGATTGCCGATATTCGCCTTTACCGTTCCGCTTTGCATCATGGAGAACAGGTCGGCAGCCATCTCGTCGAGGTCGCATCGGCGGGCGGCATAGTGAAACAATTGCGGCCGCGTGAAGAAGAGCGACCCGCGTTTTGTAAACTCGAATGCCTCAATCGGGGGCAACGGCCCTGACGAATTCCCGAAGCTGACGAACGTGCCGAGCGGGGCCAGGCAGTCGAGCGATCCGACATAGGTGTCCTTGCCAATGGAGTCATAGACCACCGGCACCCCTTCCCCCCTGGTGATCTCACGCACGCGGCTGGTGAAGTCTTCGCGGGAATAGATGATGGGAAAGTCGCACCCATTTGCGCGGGCAAGTTCCGCCTTTTCATCGGAGCTGACCGTTCCGATGACCCGCGCGCCCAGCGCCCTGGCCCACTGGCAGACCAGCAAACCCACCCCTCCTGCGGCAGCATGTATAAGTATTGTGTCGCCGGCCTTCACGCGATATGCCTTGCGCAGCAGGTATTGCGTCGTCAGACCCTGCAACGTCACCGCGGCAGCCTCTTCGAAGCCCACGCCGTCCGGAATATGGATCAGCTCGCGCTCCGGAACCGCGCGTTCCAGCGCATAGGAGCCCGGCACGCTTCCCGCATAGGCCACCCGATCGCCAACCCGGAAGCTGGTCACGCCGTCGCCGACGGCGGTGACCACGCCCGAGGCCTCCATGCCGATGCCACCGGGAAGCGGCATCGGATACAACCCCGTGCGGAAATATACGTCGATGAAGTTGACCCCCACGGCGTGATGCCTCACCTGGACCTCGCCCGCGCGTGGCTCGCCAGGGTCAACGTCTACCCACTCCATGACTTCCGGTCCGCCGGTCTCGCGGATTTTGATTGCCTTTGTTTTACTCATGTGGGCAGCCCCTCATATCCTTCGATCACCACGATATCTCCCTGCGAATAGGGCTCGCGCAGAGCCATCGCTGCCCGATACTCGGGCGACCGATAGCATGTCAGGGCGGTCTGATAGTCCCTGAATTCGATCACCACCACACGCGAACGCAACGTTCCTTCCACGACCTCCTTCTCGCCGTTGCGGATGATGAAACGCCCGCCGAATTTTTCGAACACGGCCTTGTTGGCCGCGATATAGCCTTTGTAACCCTCGACATCGGTGACGTCGACCAATGCGATCCAGTAGCCTTTACGCATGAATTCTCCTCACTGGCCTGCCGCGACCGGGTCGGCCGGCTGCAACGCCCGCAGATGGCTCGCGACCAGCTCGCCGAGCTTGGCGATGCCCTCTTCGATCCGCTGCGGCGGCACCGTGACGAAGGCGAGCCGTAGGGTGTTGTTGCGTGGCGTGATGGCATAGAACGGCGCGCCGGGAACGAAGGCGACGTTCCTGGCTACCGCTTCTTCAAGCAAAGCCATGGTGTCTATTGCCGCCGGCAGTTCGACCCAGATAAACATGCCACCTTCTGGCGTGCTCCACCGCACCCCCTCTGGCATGTGTCGCGAAAGTGCGCCGAGCATGGCTGCGCAGTGCTTGCCATAGAGATCGCAGACCGAAGCGATATGGCTGTCGAGCATGCCGGTCTTCAGGACTTCATAGGCCACGCGCTGCGTGAAGCTGGGCGTGTGCAGGTCGGATGCCTGCTTTGCCTGCACCAGCTTGGCGTGAATCGCTGGCGGCGCCAGCATGTAGCCAAGGCGCAGGCCCGGCGCCAGGACCTTGGAGAACGACCCCATGTAGATTACGCCTTCCGGGTTCAGCGAATGCAGCGACGGAAGCGGCGTACCGCTGTAGCGCAACTCGCCATATGGGTTGTCCTCGACCAGCAGGACACCGAGCGCCCTGGCTCGCGCCACGAGTTCCTGGCGGCGTTCGAGCGGCAGCCTGCGCCCCGTCGGATTCTGGAAGTTCGGGATCGTGTACAGGAACCTGGCGGCCGCTGCGAGCGCGTCGGTCAATGCCTCCGGCTGGAGGCCTTGGTCGTCGGTGGGCACCTCAACGTAGCCCGGCTCGGAAAGCGAGAACGCCTGCAATGCGCCAAGGTAGGTCGGCGCTTCCACCAGCACCTTGCTGCCGGGGTCGATGAAGACCTTCGCTAGCAGGTCCAGGGCCTGCTGCGAGCCCGTGGTAATCAACACACCGGCAACATCTACGCCGTGTTTCTCTGCCACCCACTGGCGCAGCGGCTGCAACCCCTCGGTCGGCGCATACTGCAGTGACGCTGCGGGAGCCTCGGAAAACAGGCGCCCACAGGCGGCCTGGAGCGCCTCCACCGGGAAGGTCTGCGCGGACGGGAGACCGCCGGCAAAGGAAATAATTTCCGGCTTTTCGGTAAGCTTCAGGACTTCGCGGATGACAGAACTGGTCAGGGCCTGCGCCCGCCGCGAGAATTGGATGTCGTTGGTTTTCATGTCGTGGTTTTCCCTTTTTTCCTTGGCAGCCTTGGTCATGCAGCATTGACGCTGCCGAGTTGTTTCCTGCCGCTTTCACTGCCGACACCATTCATCAGCTTCGCCATCGCTGCGGCGCGCCGCGTGGCATGGGCCTCCATGGCCTGCGCCTTCACCGGGCCGAAGCCGCGAATCTCCATAGGCATCGCCGAAAATTCAACCGCCTGATTGAGAGTCGCCGGGGTGAGCCGGGAGCAAACCTTCCGGATATCGTGAAAATATTCCGCGATGAGGCGTCGCTCCGCGCGTCGCTCAGCGGTGTAGCCGAAGAGATCCAGCGGTGTGCCCCGCAGCCCGCGAAGACCGGATACCGCCTTAAGCACAGGAAAGATCCACGGCCCGAACTTGCGCTTCTGCGGCCGGCCGGTCTTCGGGTCGGTACGCGACAGCAGCGGCGGTGCGAGCCAGATCGATACCTTATCTGCCTGCGAGAACTGGTTCTGCAGCCCTTCCCGGAATGCCGGTGCGGTGTACAGCCGGGCCACCTCATACTCGTCCTTGTAGGCCATCAGCTTGTAGGCGCTGCGGGCCACGGTTGTCGTGAATGCATCGCTGCCCGGCTTCGCCTGGGTCTCGGCGGCCCTCACCATGGCGATCAGATCGAGATACTTCTTTGCATAGTCGTTGCCCTGGTATTCGACGAGCTGGCGTCGATGCAGATCAATCAGGGCGTCCAGCGAGTTCGCTTTCGGCTTCAATGCAGCCTGCTGTTGCTCAATGGAATCCAGTGCATCCGGCCTGGCCGCGGCGATGCGTCCCCAGTTGAACGCCGACTTGTTCATCTCGACGGCGGCACCATTGCGCTCGATCGCTTGCTCGATCGCTTCGCGGCTCAACGGTACTAACCCCTGCTGCCACGCATAGCCGAGCATCATGGTATGCGTCGGCAACGTATCGCCGAAAATGCGCTGCGCCAGCGCGCCTGCATCCAGGGCATGGAACGATGCGCTGTGGCACCGGCTGCGGATCCGGTCATGCATCAGCCTGACCGGCAATGCGGCATCCCGGTTGCGGATCACATCCGGCGTGGGCGTTTCCGCCAGATTGAGGACCGCGGCGGTGCGGCCCGGCGCCAGCCGGGTCAGCGAATCAACCGCCGCGGACACCACCAGGTCGGCGCCCAGCAACAGGTCGGCCTTGCCTTCGCCAATGCGCGACGCCGGGATCTGGAAGTCGGCCATGGCGATACGCACCTGGCTGACCACGGCACCGTTCTTCTGCGCCATGCCAGTGAAGTCGAGCACCGTCGCCGCCAGGTCGTCGAAGCTTGCCGCCGCGCCGAGCAAGGCGCCCATCGTCAGGACGCCGGAGCCGCCGATGCCGGTGATGTAGATATTGAATGACTCGTCCAGCGCGGGGAGTGCCGGTGCAGCCAATTTCGCAACCAGTTCCGCCTCCATGGCAGCGAGCCGCCGCTTGTCCGGCTTGCGCAGCGCGACACCTTCCACTTCGACGAAGCTGGGGCAGAAGCCTTTGACGCAGGAGAAGTCCTTGTTGCAAGCGCTCTGATTGATGGTGCGCTTGCGTCCAAGCTCGGTTTCGAGCGGCTCGATGGAGATGCAGTTCGACTGCACCGAGCAATCGCCGCATCCCTCGCAGACCTGGTGATTAATAAACAGGCGCCTGTCCGGGTCCGGCATTTCCTTGCGCTTGCGGCGCCGCCGCTTCTCGGCCGCACAGGTCTGTTCGTAGACGATCGCCGTGACGCCGGCGATCTCCCTGAGCTGGCGCTGGACCACATCGAGCTGGTCGCGATGGAAGACCTCCACCCCTGGCGCCAGCGCCTTATTGCCCTGCCATCGCGCAGGATCATCGGTGACCAGCGCAATCCGTCCCACCCCTTCTGCGGCGAGTTGCCGCGTGATGCGGGCGGGATCGTTCACACCCTCCGCGGGCTGTCCGCCGGTCATCGCGACCGCGTCGTTGTACAGGATCTTGTAGGTGATGTTGGTCTTCGCGGCAACGGCTGCACGAATGGCAAGCAGGCCGGAATGCTGGTAGGTGCCGTCGCCGAGGTTCTGGAACACATGCGCCGTCCTGGAGAACGGTGCAGCGCCAACCCACTGTGCACCCTCCCCGCCCATGTGGCTCATCACCTTGGTCTTCAGTTCCGGCTGGGAGATCGCCATCACGTGGCAGCCGATCCCGCCGCTGCTGATCGAGCCGTCCGGCGTGCGAGTCGAGGTGTTGTGCGGGCAGCCAGAGCAAAAGTACGGCCGGCGAATGGGGATGACGGCGGCGGAAGGCTTCCTCGCTGCGGCGTCGAGGACGGCAAGGCGATCCTGCATCCAGGGCGCGTCGATGCCGTCAGCCAGCACCCGCCGCACCAGTACGCCGGCAACCACGTGGGCGCTCAACTCTGATATCTCTGGAAGCAGCGCCGCGCCATCCTGGTCGGTCTTGCCGGTCACGACGGGGCGGTCCGACGCCGGCCGGTGGAACAGCGCCTGCTTGAGCTGGGCCTCGACGTTGGCACGCTTCTCTTCGACCACGAGTACTTCCCGGTGTCCCGCCGCGAAGGCGCAAGCGCCCTCCGTTTCCAGCGGCCAGCTCATTGCCACCTTGTAGACGGAGACTCCCATGGCGCGCAGGTCGGCATCGGCCAAGCCAAGGTCGCGGCACGCCTGCATCAGGTCCTGGTGCGCCTTGCCGACGGTGATGATCCCGAGCCGCCTGGCGGGCGCCTCGACCACAATGCGGTCGAGCCGATTCGCCCTTGCCCACGCCCTCGCG
Source organism: Cupriavidus oxalaticus (assembly GCF_038900635.1). Lineage (GTDB taxonomy): Bacteria > Pseudomonadota > Gammaproteobacteria > Burkholderiales > Burkholderiaceae > Cupriavidus > Cupriavidus oxalaticus_B. The sequence goes on from NZ_JAYMRX010000004.1 coordinate 24,740, forward strand.
GCGGGAAGGCGTTCGTCGATGAGGCGGCGCTCGAGTTCTGCGCGCTGACCCGGCCATGCCACGCTCGGATCCCAGTTGAGTCCGTGAGCGGGCACAGTGAAGTCGGCAGGTTCGACAAAGGCCGGCCACGCACCCAGCTCGACGGTGGCGGCGGTTTCCACCACCTCTGCGATCGTCTTCAGCGACACCCACAGCCCGGAGAAGCGCGACATCGCGATGCCGGCCAGACCGAGTTCGATGACCTCGCGTACATTGCCCGGCTGCAGCACGGGAATCGATGCCGAATGGAAGATGCCGTCGGTCTGGTGCGGAAATGTGGACGACTGCGCGGCGTGGTCATCCCCGGAAACGGCGAGCACGCCACCCAGATTCGACGTGCCAAGCATGTTGGCGCAGCGGAAGACGTCGCCCGTGCGATCCACGCCCGGCCCTTTCCCGTACCAGATGCCGAAGACGCCATCGACCTTGGTGTCCCCGAACGCCCGGTGCATCTGCGCCCCCCACAATGCAGTGGCGGCGAGATCCTCATTGAGCCCCGGCTGGAACACCACGTCATGGGCAGCGAGTTGCTTCGACGCCTTCCACAGTTGCTGGTCATATGCGCCGAGCGGCGATCCGCGGTAGCCGGATACCAGGCCGGCTGTGCTGAGGCCGCGCGCACGGTCGAGCTCGCGCTGTATCATCGGCAGGCGAACGAGTGCCTGTATGCCGGTCAGGAATGTTCGTTGCTCGGCTGCTGCCGAACCCGATGCGCTGCGCGACGTCGCTTGATTAACCACACGGGCCTCCGGGGCGATTTCATCTTGAAAATGGATGAGTTAGTTTAGGTTTCGGCCCCGGGCGATCTGCGCCAAAGTGAATTACATTTGAGTCGTTTTGTAGTACGTTTGAACTACCGAAAGATGAACGCAGAGAGCAAATGAACTATGTCCATAATCTCGACAAACCCGACCTGCAGATCCTGCGGGAACTGGCGCGCGACGGCCGACTGAGCTGGCGGGAACTGTCGGAAAGGATCGGGCTGTCGCTGACGCCTACGCTAAAGCGCGTACACAGGCTCGAGGAACAGGGCTATATCCGCGGCTACGTTGCCCGGCTGGACGAAGGCAAGCTGATCGGCGAACTCAATGTCTTCGTATCCGTCACGTTGGAGAACCAGTCGGAGGCCGCAATCGCCCGCTTCGAGAAGGAGATTGTGGTCGCACCGGAGGTCATGAGCTGCTTCACCATGACCGGCGATGCGGACTTCATTTTGCGTGTGGTGGTGCCGGATATGGGCTCATATCAGAACTTCCTGACGCGGACGCTGACGCGCATCAAGGGTGTCGAGCACATACGGTCGAGCTTTGCCCTCAAGGCCGTGCTGAACCGTACGTCTCCGATGCTTTAGTCGGATGAGCAGTCAACGGGAGGCCGGCTCGTCATCGCGAGCCTCCTCCATCATGCTCAACCGCTTGTAGAGGTACGAGCGGGAGATACCTAGCTCTTCTGCCACGCGCTTCTTGTTTCCTCCCGTGCGCCGCATGGCGTCGAGGATCAGTTCGCATTCCACCCTTTCCTTGGCCTCCCGGACGTCCGCCTTTCCTTTTCCGGCCACGCTGTCTGGGCCTTCCGGGCGCCTGGCCGGCGGCTGGTCGGCACCTTCGAGGCTGCCGAAGTCAGCGATGGACAACGCAGGACCATCGCAGAAGATCGCCGCGCGCTCGATCGCGTGCTGCAACTGCCGGATGTTGCCCGGCCACGCGCAAGACTGCAGGTAGCGGATGGCCGACTCGGAAATGGCCTTCTTGGGGGCACCGTGCCGCGACGCAAATGCCTCCAGGAACGTGTCGGCGAGCTCCGGTATGTCCTCGAGGCGATCGCGCAGCGCGGGCAGGCGCAAGGTGACCGCACTGATCCGATAAAACAGGTCCAGTCGGAAAGTAGAGCTGCCGATCATGGACTTGAAGTCACGATTGCTGGCGGAGATGAGGCGGAAGTCCGAGTGCCGGGCCCGTTCGCCGCCGATGCGCTCAAACTGGCCGTCTTGCAGGACGCGCAGCAGCTTCACCTGCATGTCGATCGGCATGTCGCCGATCTCATCCAGGAACATGGTGCCGGTATCCGCCGCCTCGAACTTGCCCTTCCGTCCCTTCCGGTCCGCTCCCGTAAACGCGCCGGGCTCATAGCCGAACAACTCGCTTTCCACCAGATTCGGGGGCATCGCCGCCGCATTGACCAGGATGAGCGGCTTGTCACTGCGGGGGCTCAGCATATGGATGGCATGGGCGACCATCTCCTTGCCTGTGCCGCTCTCGCCGGCTAGCAGTACCGGCACGTCAAGCGGCGCGACCCGCAGGATGTCCTCCTTGAGCCTGCGGACCGCATCGCTGCTGCCCACAATCTGGTCCAAGCCGTAACTGCGATTGCGGATGCCGGAGAGCTCGCGCTTGTAGAAATCCAGCTCCTGCTTGACGCGCGCCAGCTCGCCGGTCAGCTCCCGCATCGCCTCCGGCCCTTTGAACATCACCTGTCCGATGGCGGCCACCACCCGTTTTTTGCTGTCGAAGATCGGCAGGCGGGATACGACGCGCGTGACGCCATTCATCTCCTGCAGCTGTGCGACCTGCGCCTTGCCAGTCTTCACTACCTCCTGGAGCTTGGTGTTCTCGATGACCTCGGTCACCGGGCGGCCGATTGCCTCGCCATGCTTGAGCCGGAAGAAGCGCTCATGGACGGGGCTCATGTAGGTAATCTTGCCCGCGGTATCGACCACCACCATGGCCTTGTAGGGGTCGGTCACAAAGTGCCTGAGGATGTCCTCGGCCGAATCCACGCTGGCCAGGAATTCCGTCAGTTCGTCGGCTTCCTGCACGGCAAAGATCAGGAAGCAGACGGCATCGCGCGTAGGAATGGCCGCTACCGTCAGCGGGCGTTCCAATTCCGTCATGGCGGAAAGCCGCTTGACAGGAACGCGGGCACGGTTCTGCCATATGCGGCTCAGCGAACCGGAGACCAGCGTGTCGCGGCCCAGGCCGCTTGCAAATGTCGTCTTGCCCTCGTTGTCCAGGACGAGGATGCCTTCCGATTCTCGTTTCATGTCTCCACCAAAGGGTGAGCGTGGCCTGGGTTGAGTGTCCTCGCCGAAGACACAAGTGCCTTTTCGACTACGCTCGAATACAAGCCGAATACAGTCTGATTCTAAGACCTGCTGCGCTTGTCTGCCCCGCCCGTGCGGGCCTTTCGCGGCTTCCAGGCCAAGCGGGAATTGGGCCCCGGGAACTTCCATAGGGGTCACTGCAAGCCGCATGCCAAATCATTGGCACGTCCTTTGCGGTTATCGGTGCGACCTGTTCAACCGAGCCGAAATGAACGCCCTGAATACACTCCCGCTGATGCCCTCGGGCCCTGGCATGCGCTGCCTGGAAGGCGTACGCGTGCTGGACTTCACCACCTCAGTCGCCGGTCCCTACGGCACCTTGCTGCTCGCCGACCTTGGCGCGGAAGTCATCAAGATCGAGAAGCGCGCGGGCGGCGACGATACGCGAAGCTGGGGGCCGCCCTTCCTGGATGGCGAGTCGCTGTGGTTCCTGAGCATGAACCGCAATAAGCAGAGCATGACGGTCGACCTGACCCGGGCCGAGGGCCGCGGCATCGCCTGTTCACCAGGCACCGGATCCCGGCCGGGCCGATCAACAGCATCGACCAACTGGCGCAAGACGCGCCGTTACGCGACGCCGGAATGTTCTTTGCCTGCAAGGGTGTCGCGGGCCGCATCCCCCAGGTTGGCCTCGGCATCGCCTTTGATGGCACCAGCGACGTCTATCGCGCCCCTCCCCCTGCCCTCGGGCAGGACACGGAACGCATTCTCGCGGAACGTCTTTCCATGTCCGCGACTTGTATCGCAGGCCTCATCGACTCAGAAATCGTCTAACCAGGAGACACAATGAGCTACTCGGAAATCCTCTACGAAGAAGATGGTCCCATCGGCACGATCACGCTGAACCGGCCGGAAGACGGCAATATGTTCACGGAAACCATGTGTCACGAGATCCGCGACTGCATCAACGCGATCCGCCGTGAAACCCGTACCCGCGTGATCGTGATCACTGGCGCCGGCGACAAGTTCTTCTGCACCGGCGGCCGCAAGGATGGCATGCAGGACACCACGCTCTATGCCGGGGTGCTGCCGACGCTGGAGATGTACGAGAGCATCGACCGGCTGCAAAAGCCCGTGATTGCGTCGGTCAATGGCTTCGCAGTTGGCGGGGGCAATGTGCTGCAGGTCGTCTGCGATCTGACCATCGCGAAGGAGTCGGCGATTTTCCGCCAGGTGGGACCGATGGTTGGCAGCTTCGACGCCGGCTATGGCACGTGGTACCTGGAGGATCTCGTCGGAAAGAAGCGCGCCAAGGATATCTGGTACCGCAATCCCAAGATCAGCGCAAAAGAGGCGCTTGAGATCGGCCTGATCAACAGGGTCGTACCGGATGACCAGCTTCGTGCCGCCACGCGCGAGTATGCCCTGGAGGTCGCCGAGCGCGGCGCATTCGCGCTGGCATCGCTGAAGAGCGCCTTCAATGCACGCCACGGCGGCGTGAGCGGCCTGTCGCGGATGGCGCATGACCTGCTGCTGCGCGGCTACCTCGAATCGGACGAGCACGACGAGCTGGCAGCCGCCTTCGCCGAGCGCCGCAAGCCCGATTCGTCGAAGTTCGGACATTGAAGTACGGGTGACCATCATGCAGAACATCCTGACCCTTCACAACCCCCAGAATGCGAGGGACTACTACCTGTCTGGGATCTGGCAGCAGGAGACGCTGTACACGCTGGCCCGGCGCCATGCACGCGAGCGTCCCACCTCCTGCGCACTGCGCGATGCCGATTTCAGGCTGACCTGGCGCGAGGTGGTCGACTGGGTCGACAGCGTCGCCGAAGCGCTCCACCGCCAGGGCATGAAACCCGGCGACCGCGTCGGCATCTGGCTGCCCAACGTCGTGCAGGCAACCATCATTTTCCTGGCGTGCTCGCGCAACGGCTACGTCTGCTGCCCGTCGCTGCACCAGAACTACACCGTCGATGAGATCTGCACGCTGCTGAATCGCATCCAGTGCCGCGCGCTGTTTGCGATGCCGGGCTATGGCGCCGACTCGGACCGCAACTCCATCTTCGCCAAGGTGGCGGATCTCCCGACGCTGGCGTGTGTGTTTGCGCTGCCCAATCCAGCTGCCGGCGATGCCGCGCTGCCGGATGGGGCCCTGCCGTTCCCGGACAGACAGCCTCCTTCTGCCCTTTCCACCCCGGACCTTAACCCGGACAAGATTGTCTATCTCGCCTTCACATCGGGCACCACGGGCCTGCCCAAGGGCGTCATGCACAGCGATAACACGCTGCTGGCGAATGGCCGTGCCTTGGTAGAGGACTGGGGTCACACGGCCGATACCACGCTGCTGACGCTCAGCCCGATGAGCCACCATATTGCGACGGTCGCAATGGAGCAGATGCTGGTGGCCGGGCTGGAGATGGTGATGACCAACCTGCGCGTCGGCAAGCACGCGCTCGACTGGATTCTGGAAACGGGCGCTACCTACGTGATGGGCGTACCGACCCATGCGATGGACATCCTCCAGGCAGTACGCGATCGCAACATGACGTCGCTGGGCGAGGTCCGCACCTTCTACATGGCCGGCGCGGCCATCCCTCGCGAAGTTGCGCAGAAGTTCGTCAGCCTGGGCGTGACGCCCCAGAATGTATATGGCATGACCGAGAACGGTTCGCACAACTACACCGTTCCGACCGACACGCAAGACACCATCGTATCCACCTGCGGACGCGCATGCCGGGGCTACGAGGTGAAGCTCTGGAAGCAGGACAACATCGACGAAGAAGCCGAGGTCGGCGAAGTCGGCGAGATCGGGGGGCGCGGCGGACTGCTGATGCTCGGATACTTCAGCAACCAAGTCGCGACCGAGACCTCTTTCAACATCCATGGCTGGTTCATGAGCGGCGATCTCGGCATCGTCGACGAGAACGGCTGCGTGGTGATCGTGGGGCGTAAAAAGGACCTGATTATCCGCGGCGGGCACAACATCCATCCGGCACGCATCGAGGAGCTCGCCATGCGCCACCCCAAGGTGGAACGCGCCGCGGCCTACCCAGTGCAGGACGAGCGACTGGGTGAAAAGGTCTGCCTGGCGGTCATCGTGCGCGCCGGCCAGGAGCTCGCCCCGAACGACATGCTGGAACACCTCGCGAGCTGCGGATTGTCCAAATACGACATGCCGGAGTATTTCCTCGGACTCGACAGCTTCCCGCTGACTGCCAGCGGAAAGATCCTCAAACGAGAACTGGTCGAGATGACCCTGCGCGGACAACTGAAGCCGACGGCGGTCCGGTATCGGGCACGCGCCGTCGTGGGAGCGTAACCATGGCGATTGATATCAAGTATGCCGGCCCGTACGCGGTCCTGACCCTGAATCGGCCGGACGCACTGAACGCTTTGCAGTTCACGATGATCCAGGCCCTGTCGGACACCTTGGACCAGGTGGCCGCATCCGACGCGCGCGCGCTGATCGTCACCGGCGCCGGCCCCAAAGCCTTCTGTGCCGGCGCCGACATCAAGGAACTGATGGACAGGGACCTGATGGCGCAGCGCATCGGCGCCCAACTGGGCCAGCGCAGCTTCGCCAAGCTGGCCGCGCTACGGATCCCATCCGTGGCGGTGCTGCATGGCTACGCCTTCGGCGGCGGCCTCGAACTGGCCATGGCCTGCACCTTCCGCATCGCCACCGTCAAGGCGCGCATGGGGCTGCCCGAGATCAAGCTGGGCCTGATTCCGGGCTACGGCGGCACCCAGCGGCTGCCGCGCCTGGTGGGGGAAGCGCGCGCCACCGAGCTAGTGATGTCGGGGCGCACAGTCGATGCGATCGAGGCCGAGCGCTGGGGCCTGGTCAACCGTGTCGTGCCGGAAGGCGAGCCGGAGGAACTTGGCAAGGGCTTTATGGCCGACTTCATCGGCTACAGCCGGTGCGCATCGCTGTTTGCCCGCGAGGCCGTCTCACGCGGCATGGCGACCACGCTGGACGAGGGCCTGGACATCGAAGCCGACCTGTCCACGCTTGCCTACCAGACCGCCGATGCCGCGGAAGGCATGCGCGCCTTTCTGCAAAAACGCACTCCGGAGTTCAAAGATGCCTGAGATCAACGGTACGGTCATCGTGACGGGCGGCAGCCGCGGTATCGGTGCATCCATCTCGATTGAGCTTGCCAGCGCCGGTTTGCACGTGGCGTGCCTGTCTCGCTCCGGCGAGCTTCCCGATCTGCAGGGACTGGACGAAGCAGCGCAAACTCGGTTGCGCGCCATGCGCTGCGATATCACTGACCCAGGCTCGGTCCAAGTTGCGTTCGCTGCGGTGCCGGGGATGTTCGGCAAGCCGGTGGTCGGCCTGGTCAACAACGCCGGCATCCATCTTCAAGGCGCGTCGGCAACGTTCCCGATTGCCGATTTCGAGCGGGTAATGACGACTAACGCCACCTCGGTGCTGCTTGCCAGCCAGGCGGCCTATCCCTACCTGTGCGACAGCGGTTCAGCGCTCATCGTCAATATCGGCTCGTTCTACGACAAGCTGGGCGTCAAGGGCAACGCCGCCTACTGCGCGTCCAAGGCCGCGGTGGGCGCAATCTCGCGCTGCCTTGCCGTGGAATGGGCCCGCAACGGCATCCGCGTGCTCAATATCGCACCCGGATATATCGAGACGGACCTGAATCGCGAGGAGCTGAATGGCGAAGCGCTGCAAGCGTTCCTGAAAAAGCGCATCCCTGCGGGCGGCCCGGGGCAAGCCGCCGATATTGGCCGGCTCGTCGCCATGCTGTTCCAGCTGCCCGGACGCTTCCTGACCGGCGAAACGCTCTATGTCGACGGCGGCCAGGGCATGGCACTTTAATCGAGGATGCACACATGAACATTCTGGAACGACTGGACGCCCGCCTGCGCCTCTCTGAGGAAGAGAGGATGATCCTGGACAGCGTCAGGGATCTCTGTGAAACGCAGATTGCACCGCGCGCCGCCGAATATGACCGTACCGGCGCCTTCCCGTGGGAAAACGTGCAAGCGATCAACGCGCTGGGGCTGAACGCGATGTTCATTCCCGACGCCTATGGCGGCGCACAACTCTCCTATCTCTGCTACCTCGCTTGCGTGCGGGAGATCTCCAAGGCGTGCGCCTCGACCGGCATCGTCTGGGCGACGAACTTCCATGCCATCAAGCCGCTGATCGAATACGGCAGCGAGGAGCAGAAGGCACGCCTGCTGCCGCGGATTGCCGAGGGCGGTCTCGCTTCGCTGGCGATCACCGAGCCATCGGCCGGCTCCGACGCGACTGGCATGCGCACCAGCTTTACCCCGGACGGCGATGACATCGTCATCGACGGTGGCAAGACCTTTATCACCAACGGCGACGTGGCCGACCAGTATCTGCTGTTCGGCAAATGGTCGGAGATCAGCGATCCGAAAGCGGCGATTTCGGTGCTGATCCTGGAGAAAGGCACCGAAGGCCTGCGCGTGCTGGGCACTGAGCACAAGATGGGTACCCGCGCCTCCAGCACTGCCAGCCTGGCGTTCGATGGCTGCCGCGTGCCGCGCGCCAACTTGATCGGCAATCCCGGGGATGGCCTGCGGATCCTGTTCGGCTCGCTGAACCGCTCGCGCCCCAGCGTCGCGGCGCATGCGCTGGGCATCGCCCGCGCGGCTTTCGAGGATGCTGTGGCCTATATCAACGAGCGCCGGCAATCGGGCAAACGGATCCTGGAATTCCAAGGCATCCAGTTCATGCTGGCCGACCTCGCCTCGGAACTGGCGCTGTGCGAATCGTGGCTATGGCGCGTTGGCGAGATGGTCGACGCGGGCGAGAAGGACTTCGGCGTGGAGGCGTCGATGCTGAAGCAGCGCGCCTCGGATGCCGCCATGCGGATTACGACCGACGCGGTCCAGCTGCTGGGTGGCTACGGCTACTGCAATGACTATCGCGTCGAGCGGCTGATGCGCGACGCCAAGATCACGCAGATCTGGGAGGGCACGAACCAGGTGCATCGCCAGCTGATCGGACGCAGTTTCTTGAAGAAGTAGGAGACAACGGTGACAACTATCCAAACCGTCGGCGTAGCCGGCGCCGGCACCATGGGGGCCGGGATCGCCATCGTGGCGGCCCGTGCGGGATTCCGGACCATCGTGTTCGATGCCAGGCAAGAGGCGCTTGACCGCGCCAGAGGCCAGACCGCGGCTTTCCTGAAGAAATCGGAGGAACGCGGCAAGCTGTCGCCGGGCGCTGCCGCCGCCGCGCTCGACCGGTGGCAAGGCACCACGGACCTGTCCACCCTTGCGGCGTGCGACATCGTCATCGAGGCCGTGTTCGAGGATCTCGCCGTGAAGCACCAGTTGTTCCAGGCGCTCGACCAGGTCTGCTCTGAGCGCACGATCTTTGCGTCGAACACCTCGACGATCTCCATTACCGAGATCGCCGGCGGCTCCGGCCGGCCGGACCGCTTTGTGGGCATGCACTTTTGCCTGCCGGCGCAACTGATGAAGCTGATCGAGATGTCCCCCGGGCTGGCCACGTCCGACGAGACCTTCCAGCGTGCCTGGGCCTTTGCGGAAGCCATGGGACAGAAGCCTGTGACCACGCAGGATACGCCGGGGTTCATCCTCAACTACTTCCTGATCCCGTTCAACAACGACGCCATCAGGCTGGTCGAGCAAGGTGTGGCCGAGCCCGCCGATATCGACCTGGCGATCAAGACGGCGCTCGGCTATCCGATGGGTCCGCTTGAGCTGCTCGACCTGGTCGGCATGGATACCCAGAAGCTGCTGTGCGAAGCGATGCATGGCCTGACCCATGAGCCGCGCGCCGCCTGCCCACCGCTGGTACGGCGCATGATCGCCGCCAACCGCCTTGGCAAGAAAGCCGGCCGAGGTTTTCACGTCTACGGCGATTCCAAGATGTTTGGAGCCTGATATGCGATACGAGATTGTTCGTGCCGGCGAGAGCCGCTCCTTCCCTGCCCCGCATGCCTTCCTGGAACAGGCTGCCGCGGACGGCGAGGGCCTGGTCTACCTCGGCGCCAACGCCGGCGCGGCCTTTGCCAGCGGCGCCGGCCACGAGGCCCGGACCTTTGTAGCCATTGAGCTCGATACGGAGTGCCTGGGCTTGCATACTGGCGAGAGCCGCGGCCTGGAAGGGTCGAATGTCGTTGGCTTTGCGCGCTTCCGGCTGGGCAATGCCGATCCCAGCCCGCTGGTCGAACTGGTTCGGCAACCGGGCACGGATCCCGCGGCGATCGAGGCTGCTAAAGCGGCATTCCAGGCCAGCGGGCTGGTGGTGGCGGTTTGCAATGACTTTCCCGGGCGCATCGTCGACCGGCTGATCCGGCCCTACTTCAATGCGGCCTTGCGGCGCCTGGACGAAAAACTGGCCAGCGCCACAGACTTGGACAAGACGCTGTGCCTGGGCCTCGGCTATCCGGAAGGCCCAATCTCGCTGCTCGAGCGCACCGGGCTGGCACAACACTACGCTGTCACACAGGCTCTGTACGAGGCGCTGGGTCAGGAACCTTATGCCCCTGCACGCCGCGCGCGCGTCGCTGCCGAACGCGCCAAGGCAGGGACGCCATGACACAACCCTTGACCGGCGTGAAGGTATTGGACTTCAGCACCCTGCTACCCGGGCCGCTGTGTTCCCTGCTGCTGGCCGAGGCCGGCGCCGAGGTCATCAAGTTCGAGCGACCCGGCCGCGGCGACGAAATGCGGTCCTACGAGCCCAAGGCGGATGCGGATAGCACCAACTTCGTGCTGCTCAATCGCGGCAAGAAGTCCGTCGCCATCGACCTGAAATCACCGGCAGCGATCGACAGCCTTGTGACGCTGATTCAGGAAGCCGACGTCCTGCTCGAGCAATTCCGGCCGGGTGTGATGGACCGGCTGGGGCTTGGCTATGCGGATGTCGCGAAGATCAATCCGCGGCTGGTGTATTGCTCGATCACCGGCTTTGGGCAGCACGGCCCGAGGGCGAACGAGGCCGCGCATGACCTGAATTACGTCGCCGCTGCCGGCATGCTGTCGCTGACCGCCGGCGCTGACGGCAAGCCAGGGCTGCCGCCCGCGCTGATCGCAGATATCGCCGGCGGCGCGTATCCGGCCATGATCAATATCCTGCTTGCCCTGCGCCAGCGCGACCAGAGCGGCAAAGGCATCCATCTGGACATCGCCATGGCCGACAACCTGTTCGCGTTCCAGTACTGGGGAATCGGCGCTGGTGCACGGGGCCAGTGGCCGCGCCCTGCCTCGGACCTGGTGACCGGGGGGTCGCCGCGCTATCAGGTGTACCGGACCGCCGATGGCGCTTTCCTCGCCGTGGCACCAATCGAAGAAAAGTTCTGGGGCAACTTCACCACGCTGGTCGGACTGGACGCGGCGGCACTCGACCGGATCCCGCCAGCAGAGGCGACCGAGGCTGTCGCCGCCGCGATGGCAAAGCATACGGCTGACTACTGGATGGATCGCTTCGCTGGGCAGGACGTTTGCACCAGCCGCGTGGTCAGCCTGGAGGAGGCGACCGCGGACCCGCATTTCGCTGCACGGCATCTGTTTGACCGCACAGTGAAGACCGCGGCCGGCACCATATTGCCCGCCTTACCCGTTCCGGTGGACGCGGCATTCCGCAGCGTGCCCCCCGAGCAGACCTCGCCCGCCCTTGGCGCCGACAACCATCTTCTCGAACCATAAGAGCGATTCGACAATGAAAGCTATCGTTATCAAAGAGTTCAATGAACCCGAGCATCTGTCAATTGGCGAGCTGTCGGATCCGGTGCTACCTGCTGATGGTGTCCTGATTGAGGTCCGCGCCGCCGCGGTCAACTATCCCGACCTGCTGGTGGTGCGCGGGAAATACCAAATCTTGCCCGAGCGCCCGTTCGCACCCGGCAAGGACGCCGCTGGGGTCGTGCGCGCGGTTGGCAGCGATGTCAGGAAGCTGCGCCCCGGCGACCGCGTGGTTGCGCAGCTCGAGTATGGTGCATACGCCGAGCTGGTCAGTGCCAGCGAGAACGCTTGTTTCCGGATCCCGGACAGCATGTCGTTCGAGGATGCCGCGGCGATGGGACTGGTCTACCAGACTGCTTACTTCGCTCTTGTCAAACGAGGGGGATACCAGGAAGGTGAAACGGTACTGGTGACCGGCGCTGCCGGTGGCGTCGGGTCTGCAGCGCTCCAGATCGTGAAGGGACTTGGTGGTACCGCGCTCGCCGGGGTCAGCGGCGCCGAACATGCGAAGGCCGTAACTGAGATGGGCGCGGACGCTGTCATCGACCTTGCGGCGCCGAACCTGCGGGATTCCCTGCGCGACCAGGTCCGCGCCGCAACAGGAGGCCACGGTGCGGACGTTCTGCTCGACACGCTTGGCGGCGACGTCTTTGATGCCGCCTTGCGCGCGATGGCATGGTGCGGTCGTGCGGTGGTCATTGGCTTTGCCGCCGGCCGTATCCCGGAGGTCAAGGCCAACTATCTGCTCGTCAAGAACATCAGCGTAGGCGGGCTGCAGTGGAGCGACTATCGGGAACGGCAGCCCGCGAAAGTCCAGGCAGTACAGGAAAAGCTCTTTAACCTGTATGAGCAGGGGGCTATACGGCCGCCGATTGCCGACGTGTTGCCACTAGCCCGCGCCGGTGAGGCACTTGCCAAACTGGCTTCCGGTCAAGGCGCCGGCAAGTACGTTCTCACGCTCGATTGATCTCAAGCTTTTCAAGATCCGGGGCCGCCTGCGTCGCATGGCGGCCCCGATTACTATCCGGTTTCTCAGTAGCAGGACGTCCTGACACTTCGACATGAACCAAACAATACACGCCACTTCCACTCCAGCCTTGCACATCGAAACCGTCGGCATCGTCGGCACCGGCGCCATGGGCCGCGGCATTGCGCAGATCGCCGCCCAGGCGGGCCTGACCGTCAACCTGTACGACGCCAACCCGCAAGCTGTGGCCGCCGCCCGCCAGTACCTGCAGGACACGCTGGCCAAGCTCGCCGACAAGGGCAAGATCAGCGCCGCCGACGCCGAGGCCACGCTGGCCCGCGTCAAGCCCTGCGGCGCGCTGGAAGACCTGGCCGGCTGCGACATGGTGCTGGAAGCCATTGTCGAGAAGCTGGAAGTCAAGCGCGACCTGATCGCCAGGCTGGAAGCGATCCTGCGCGAGGACGCCATCATCGCCTCGAACACGTCCTCGCTGTCGATCACGGCGATCGCCGTCGGGGCGAAGCACCCCGGCCGCATCGCCGGCTACCACTTCTTCAACCCGGTGCCGCTGATGAAGGTGGTCGAGGTCATCGACGGCCTGTCGGGCGACCCCGCCGTGGGCGACGCGCTGATGGCGCTGTCGCGCCGCATGGGCCATACGCCGGTGCGCTGCAAGGACATGCCGGGCTTTATCGTCAACCATGCCGGCCGCGGCATGAACATCGAAGGCCTGAAGGTCGCGCAGGAAGGCGTGGCCGAGTTTGCCGATATCGACAACATCATGCGCGAGCAGGCCGGCTTCCGCATGGGCCCCTTCGAGCTGATGGACCTGACCGGGCTGGACGTGTCGCATCCGGTGATGGAGTCGATCTACAACCAGTTCTACCAGGAGCCGCGCTATCGTCCGTCGCCGATCACCGCGATCCGCGCGGTCGGCGGCCTGATCGGCCGCAAGGCCAGCGCCGGCTTCTACCGCTATGCCGATGGCCAGAAGCAGGTGCCGGCCGCCGCCGTGGTGCCGGCCGCGCGCCCGTCGAGCGTGTGGGTCAGCCACGCCAGCGAGCGCGGTCACGCCATGGTGACCAAGCTGCTGGGCGCGCTGGGCGTGACCCCGGAAGGCGGCAACCAGCCGTCGGCCGATGCGCTCATCATCGTCACGCCGCTGGGCCTGGACGCCACCACCAGCGCGCTGCAGCAGGGCCTGGACCCGGCCCGCACCGTCGCCATCGACACGCTGCTGCCGTTCGAGGCCACCAGGCGCCGCACGCTGATGACCACGCCGGCCACCACTGCCGCCGCGCGTGACGCCGCGCATGGCCTCTTTGCCAGCGACGGGGTGCCGGTCACGCTGATCCGCGACTCGGCCGGCTTTGTCGCGCAGCGCGTGCTCTGCTGCATCATCAATATCGCCAGCGATATCGCGCAGCAGCGCATCGCCACGCCGGGGGACATCGACCTTGCCGTGAACCTCGGCCTCGGCTACCCGAAGGGCCCGCTGGCGCTGGGCGACGCGGTCGGCCCGCAACTGGTGCTCGAGACGCTGCGCAATATGGAATCGCTGACTGGCGACATGCGCTACCGCCCGAGCCCGTGGCTGTGGCGCCGCGCCGGCCTCGGCCTGTCGCTGCTGGCCGAAGGCGGCTGACGCGAGCCCTTCCGCCAACTAGAATGGCGCTGCTCAGACTACTGGCAGCGCCATTTTCTTGTATCGCTATCGGCACCTGGTCCAGGCGCGCTCTACCGAAGAGTTAGGCCTGGCCCGGCCCGCGTTTCATCCGCGCTTGCACTTCCCCCATGACGCCACGTCGGAACGTGAGCACACACAGGATGAAGATTACGCCGGTCACCAGCGTCACGGACTCACCCAGGGTCGCGAACCACTCCACCCCCGTCAGGCTGGCGAGCCCGGCGCCGATATCGCCAAGCTTGTTCTCGAGCACAACAATGACCAATGCGCCGAGCACCGGTCCGGTGAGCGTTCCCATGCCTCCGACCAGCGTCATCAGAATCACCGTGCCCGACATGGTCCAGTGGACATCGGTTAGCGTCTCAAAGCCGAGGACCAGCGCCTTCATCGAGCCCGCCAGACCAGCCAGCGCTGCCGACAGCACAAAAGCCAGCAGCTTAAAGCGGTTGGCATCGAAGCCCAGCGACACCGCGCGCGCCTCATTCTCCTTGATCGCCTTGAGCAGTTGCCCGAACGGCGAATGGACGACGCGGACGATCAATGCGAAGGCCGCCACGAAGATTGCGACGACGACGTAATAGAACGTCATGTCGGAGGACAGCGGCAGCGCGCCGAAAAGGCTGCCTCGCGGGATCCCTTGCATGCCGTCTTCTCCGCCGGTAGCCGGCGCCTGCAGGCAGACGAAGAAGAACATCTGGGCTAATGCCAGCGTGATCATCGAGAAATAGATGCCCTGCCTGCGAATGGCAAGCATGCCCATCAGCAGGCCCACCACCGAAGCCGTCGCCACGCCGGCCAGCAGACCGACCTCAGCGGTAACGCCCAGGGTCTTCATTGCATACCCGGTGACATAGCCGGCACCGCCAAAGAACGCGGCATGCCCGAACGACAACAGGCCGGTGAAGCCAAGCAGCAGGTTGAAAGCCGCGGCGAACAGTGCGAAGCAAAGGATCTTCATCACGAACACCGGGTAGACGCCCGCCTGTGGCGCCAACACCAGCATTGCCAGCAGCACCACGCCAAGATACCTGGACGTGCGCGTTGTGGCGGCCGTTGCGGACCCTGCCGGCACTGCGAAACGGGAGGTAGAGAAGTATCCGCTCATCATTTTTCCTTACCAAACAGTCCTGCAGGCCTAAACAGCAAGACGATGACCATCACGAGAAACACCACAGTTGAGGAAGCTTCCGGGTAGAACACCCTGGTTAAGCCCTCGACGACACCCAAGCCGAGCCCCGTCAGCACGGCGCCGAGGATCGAACCCATGCCGCCAATCACCACCACGGCAAACACCAGGATGATCAGGTTTTGCCCCATCAGCGGGGACACCTGCGTGACTGGCGCGGCGAGCACGCCGGCGAGGCCGGCCAGCGCCACCCCAAAGCCATAGATGGCCGTAATCAGCAACGGCACGTTGACGCCGAACGCCTCCACGATTTTCGGGTTCTCGGTTCCCGCGCGGAGCACGGAGCCGAGCCTGGTCTTCTCGATCAGGAACCAGGAGCCCAGGCACACGGACAGGGATGCACCGACGACCCACGCCCGGTAATTGGGCAAAATCATGAAGCCCAGGTTTGTCCCGCCCGAGAGCGCATCCGGAGTCGAGTACGGCAGACCGGAAACCCCATAGGCCGAGCGCAACACGCCTTCCACCACCAGCGTCACGCCGAGCGTCAGCAGCAAGCCGTAGATATGGTCCAGCTTATAGATACGCCGCAGCAGCAGACGCTCCAGCACCACGCCCAGGATGCCAACGGCAAGGGGGGCCAGCAGCAGCATCGCCCAGTAGGACAATCCCAGGTAGGTCGTTCCCATCCACGCCAGCACCGCGCCCAGCATGAACAAGGCACCGTGGGCGAAGTTGATGACGTTCAGCAGTCCGAAGATGATGGCCAGGCCGAGGCTGAGCATGGCGTAGAACGCGCCGTTGACCAGGCCGAGCAAAAGCTGCGAGAGCAACGCCGGCAAAGGTATTCCCAAGATTTCAATGGACATCGTCAGCCTCACACTCCAAGAAGTTCATGCAGCACCGGCATCTTTGCCTGCAGTTCGCCGGCATCGAAGCGTTCGACGATGCTGCCGTGCTCCATCACGTAGAAGCGGTCGGCCAGCGGCGCGGCGAAGCGGAAGTTCTGCTCCACCATCACCACCGTGTACCCCTTCTGCTTGAGCATCCGGATCATGCGCGCCAGCGCCTGCACGATCACCGGCGCCAGCCCTTCCGAGATTTCGTCGAGCAGCAGCAGGTTGGCGCCGGTGCGCAGGATGCGCGCCACCGCCAGCATCTGCTGCTCGCCGCCCGACAGGCGCGTGCCCTGGCTCTGGCGGCGCTCCTTCAGGTTGGGGAACATGTCGTAGATCTCGGCCTCGCTCATGCCGGAATCCGTTCCCTTGAGCTGCGGCGGCAGCAGCAGGTTTTCCTCGCATGACAGGCTGGAGAAGATCGCGCGCTCTTCGGGGCAGTAGCCGATGCCGTAGTGCGCGATCTTGTGCGTCGGCAGGCCGATGGTCTCGTTGCCGTTGACCTTGATCGAGCCCTTGCGCGCGCCGGTCAGGCCCATGATCGCGCGCAGCGTGGTGGTGCGCCCGGCGCCGTTGCGGCCCAGCAGCGTCACCACTTCGCCGCGGTTCACCGTGAGGTCAACGCCGTGCAGGATGTGCGATTCGCCGTACCAGGCCTGCAGGCCCTTGATTTCGAGGGCGGGAGTGTTGTTCGTGCTCATCGTATCGTCCCCCGCTTCAGTGCGCGCCCTGCAGCTCGGCTTCGGCCGTGCCCATGTAGGCCTCCATCACGCGCGGGTCCTTCGACACCTCGGCGTAGGGCCCCTCGGCCAGGATCGCGCCCCGCTGCAGCACGGTGATCTTGTCGGCGATCGACGAGACCACGCTCATGTTGTGCTCGACCATCAGGATGGTGCGGCCGGCGGAGACCTTCTTGATCAGCTGTGTGACGCGGTCCACGTCTTCGTGGCCCATGCCCTGCGTGGGCTCGTCGAGCAGCATCAGTTCAGGCTCCATCGCCAGCGTGGTGGCGATCTCCAGCGCACGCTTGCGCCCGTACGGCAGGTTCACCGTCAGCGTCTGCGCGAACTCGGTCAGCCCCACCTGCTCGAGCAGTTCCATGGCGCGGTCGTTGAGCACATCGAGCGAGCGCTCGCTGCGCCAAAACTGGTAAGCGGTGCCGAGCTGTCGCTGCAGCCCGATGCGCACGTTCTCCATCACCGTCAGGTGCGGGAACACCGCCGAGATCTGGAACGAACGGATCACGCCGCGGCGCGCGATCTGCGCGGGCTTTTCGCGGGTGATGTCGATGCCGTTGAATACGATGGTGCCGGTGGTCGGCTCCAGGAATTTGGTAAGCAGGTTGAAGCAAGTGGTCTTGCCTGCGCCGTTGGGGCCGATCAATGCATGGATCGAGCCGCGACGGACTTGCAGGTTGACGTCGCTCACCGCCGAAAAGCCCCTGAAGGCCTTCGATAGCTGCGTTGTCTGCAGGATGAGATCTGACATGGGAATTGGAAGCGCTCGGGTGAAGGACAAAGCAAGAGCCTCCGGTGGCCTTGGCCACCGGGGCTCCTTTCAGCGGGTTCTGGATGGGACTTGGCCTCAGCCCTTCAGCGGGCAGGCGCTCTGTGCCAGCGGTTCGAACGCCTTGTCCTTAGGGATCACTTTCCGGATCTTCATCAGGTCCCACTCGCCCTTCGACTCCGCCGGTCCCTTGGCTTCGGCGAGGTACATGTCATGGACCATCTGCCCGTTGGCCTGGATACGGCCGCCCTTGGCAAAGAAGTCGTTGACCGGGGTCTCGCGCATCTTCGCCATGACCTTGTCGGGATCGGCGCTGCCTACGGCCTGCACGGCCTTGAGGTAGTGGATGACGGCGGAGTACATGCCGGCCTGGACCATGGTCGGCATCGCCTTGGTCTGGGCAAAGTACTTCTTGCCGAAGGCCCGGGTCTCGTCGTTGTAATCCCAGTAGAAGGCTGTGGTGAACTGAAGTCCCTGCGACGCCTTCAGGCCCATCCCCTTCAGGTCGCTATCGAAGATCAGCAGGGGCGCAACCACTTGCTTTCCCGTTCCCAGGCCAAATTCCGCTGCTTGGCGCACCGCGTTCTGGGTATCGCGGCCGGCATTCGCCAGCGCGATGACCTGGGACTTGGACGACTGCGCCTGTAGCAGAAACGACGCAAAATCCGATGCCGCGAGCGGATGCCGGACTTTCCCGCTCACCTTGCCGCCGGATTGTTCGACCACCGCGACGGCATTCGCTTCCAGGGAATGGCCGAAGGCATAGTCAGCGGTCACGAAGAACCAATCCTTCTTCCCTTCCTCGACGATAGCCCGCGCCGTGCCATTGGCCAGCGCATAGGTGTTGTAGACGTAGTGCACGCCATAAGGCGAGCACTGCTTGCCCGTGAGTTCGGTAGTGGCGGAACCGGCGAAGATGGTGATCTTCTTCTTGCTGGCGCCGAGTTTCTGCAGCGCCAGCGCCGACGCCGAGTCGGTGGATTCGATGATCATCTCGACATTGTTACGGTCATACCACTCCCGCGCCCGGGTCGCGGACACATCGACCTTGTTCTGGTAGTCCGCGCTCAGGACTTCGATAGTCCTGCCGAGGACCTTGCCGCCGAAATCCTGGACCGCCATCTTGACCGCGGCGACACCGCCCGGACCGCCAATGCCTGAGTACACGCCCGTCATATCTACGAGGGCGCCGATCCGGAAAGGCTCCTCCGCCAGCGCCGGATGGCAGAGCGTTGCCAGGCAAGCCAGCGTACATGTGCGCAGCACCGTAGTCTTCATTGAATGTCTCCAGTCGTACGTTATCGTCGTGGGCTGCCGCTGCGGAGAGGACAGCCTTCTACTTTCTCTGCAACAACAATGCCAGCCCTGGAGCGCCGGAAAACCGGCAGAAATCGGCGATTTCTGTGTCTTCGCTGACGTGACGAGGACATTCGTGCCTACACACATGTCCTCGGCAACTACAGTCCTGATGTTCCCGGAGGTCGCAACAAGAGCTCAGGACTCGACGACAAAGCGCCGGTGTCACTGGTTCACTTCCTGAACCAACTCAATGCTGGGATGACGCACGGCAATCTTGACGAAGAGAGTAGCGGAGAAAGACTGTTCGGCGCCCGCGCCGTGTGGGCGAATGCCTCCCGGCCGTGCGGATGCCATCCGGACGGCCAGGAAAAACGCGTCACTGAATGAACCGGCTCAGCGGCCGGTGAACTTGGCGGGGCGCTTCTCGGTAAAAGCGCTTACGCCTTCCTGGTAGTCCTCGCCCCAGCCCATTTCACGAATGAAGGTGGCTTCCATCGAGAGCTGTTGTTCCAGGGTGTGGCCACGGGCAGCGTGCAGTAGCTGGCGCGTGCGCACCAGTGCCTTGGTGGGCATAGCGGCCACCTGAGTGGCAAGGCGATCCACCTGCACCCCGAACTCAACGTCGTCAAACACTTGCCAGATCAGGCCCCAATCGGCAGCTTTCTCCGCGGGCAGCTTGTCGGCCAGGTAAGTGAGACCGATGGCGCGCGACATACCCACTTTGTGCACCAGAAACCAGGTACTGCCAGTATCCGGCGTGAGTCCGATCCGCGAAAACGCCTGCAGGAAATAAGCCGACTTCGCCGCCACGACGAGGTCGCAGGCCAGCGCCAGCGATGCGCCGCCGCCGGCCGCAAGCCCATTGACGGCGGCAATGGTGGGGACCTGGAGATTCTGCAGGCGCATCACCGTCGGCTTGAAATGTCGCTCCACCAGCGCCCCGATATCCGGCAGCTTGCCATCTACCACCTGCATGGCGGGATCGGCGAGATCCTGGCCAGCACAGAAGGCCCGGCCAGCTCCGGTCAAAACCAGGACGCGCACTTCAGGATTTCCTTCCACGAGCGCCAGCGCCTGGCCAAGCTCGACCATGGTGGCTTCATTGAGACTGTTCAGCTTGTCCGGCCGGTTCAGCGTGAGCGTCGCCACGCCCTCTTTCAGGGTCAACTCGATGTTGGTGAAGGTCATGATGGGGTACCTGTGGGAGTGCTTCGTCGATTTGCCGCTCGCGTCGCTCAGGTCGTCGCTCGACAGGCGCTCGGCTGGAACAAGGGCATCGTAGGAGGCCCGAGCATTTATGTCCAGATCATTACGTATTTACAGAATAATGATGGGCTTTTCATGCATAAAATTCGATACAAGTCGGCTCTTATCGACATGATGTTGTCACTTATCGGGAGCACGAGGATAATTTCCCGGCCTTCGGAACAACCCACTGAGCACCATGGCCAAACTGGCTCGGGATCAACTTGTCGATGGCAGTTTCCGCAGCCTGCTGTCGATGGCAGCGGGGCTGGAGTGGAACGATGAACAGCTCCGGCGCTCGCTTGACGCGACGCTCTAAGTTCTAGGCGCATCCGCGAAATCGACATCGCACGTCTGCGGGAACTGAGTGTTCTAGTTCCCAAGCTCGCTCTGATTGCCAGACGCCTTCAAAACTGGTCGGCGGACATTGCAAGGACACTTCCGGCGCCGGCAAGGACGCGATCCCGGTAGACAGGTGCCTGAACGAGGACATGCTCGGCAAAGAACTGGGCTATGGTCGCTTTCGCCGCCATGAACTGCGCCGATTCGCCCGCGACGGCCGCCTGCTCGGCGGCGAGCAGGGCCCGCCCCAACTGCCATCCCGCAACCAGTTCGCCCGCCAGCATCAGGTAGGGCACACTCCCCGCATAGACAGCCTCGGGAGAGGCGCCGCCATGGCTCACAACGTAATCCACAACCGCGAGAAACGCCCGACGGGCATGCCCCAGCGCGTGGCGTACCGCGCTCGCAGCCGGACTACCGGATTGCGCAAGCTGCGCCTCGGTGCGTTCGATCCGGGCGGCCACATCGCGCGCGACGGCGCCGCCGTCACGCAGGGTCTTCCGTCCGACCAAGTCGTTGGCCTGGATTGCGGTCGTGCCCTCGTAAATCGGCAGGATCCGTGCGTCGCGGTAATACTGGGCAGCCCCGGTCTCCTCGATGAATCCCATACCGCCATGCACCTGGATCCCCAGCGAGGTCACGAGCAGGCTCATTTCCGTGCAATAGCCCTTGATCAGGGGCAAGAGGAACTCGTAGAAGTCGTGCTCGGACTGCCGCACTTCGGCGTCGGGGTGCCGATCGGCAAGGTCGGCCGCCGCAGCGCCGGCAAGAATCATGGCGCGACAGCCTTCAATCTTGCTGCGCATCTCCATCAACATGCGTCGCACGTCCGGATGCGCAATGATCGGCACGCTACCGGCTGCCGCCGCACCCACACTACGACCCTGTACGCGCTCGCGTGCATACGCGACAGCCAACTGATAGGCACGATCCGCTACGGCGACGCCCTGAACGCCAACCGCGAAACGGGCAGAGTTCATCATCTGGAACATGTATTCCAGTCCCCGGTTTTCTTCACCAATCAGGTATCCGGTAGCCCCGCCGTTCTCGCCATATTGCATGACGGCGGTCGGACTTGCCTTGATGCCCAGCTTGTGTTCGAGGCTGACGGCATGCACATCGTTGCGCGCGCCCAGCGAACCGTCCGCGTTCACCAGCACCTTGGGCACCAGGAACATGCTGATGCCTTTCACGCCGGCTGGCGCACCCGCGACCCGCGCCAGGATCAAGTGCACGATATTTTCCGTCAGGTCATGCTCGCCATACGTGATGAAGATCTTGGTACCGAAGAGCTTGTAGGTACCATCCGGCTGGCGCTCCGCACGCGTGCGCACCAGCCCCAGGTCGCTGCCAGCCTGCGGTTCGGTCAGATTCATGGTACCGGTCCATTGGCCGGAGATCAGCTTTGGCAAGTACGTATCGCGCATCGCCTCGGATCCCACCGATACCAGCGCCGCAATGGCGCTGTTGCTGAGCAGGTCGCAAAGCGCAAAGCTGAGGTTGGCCGCATTGACGATTTCGGAACACGCGGCGGCAATCACGCGGGGCAATCCCTGGCCACCGTACTGCGCGGGATGCTGGACGCCAAGCCATCCGCCTTCGGCATAGCGCCGGAACGCCTCTTTGAAGCCTGGTGTTGTCATCACCTTGCCATCTGTAAGGACGGCCGGCTCGCGGTCCCCCAACTGGTTGAGGGGTGCGATCGCCTCCGAGTTGAAGCGGTCGCACTCCGCCAGTACGGCTGCTGCCGTTGCCATGCCGGCATCCTCAAAGCCGTCGAGGGCGGTCAGTTCGTCGTCGAGCTGGACCAAATGCCGTAGATTGAACATCATGTCGTCGAGCGGTGCAGCGTATGTCATGGATATCTCGGGTTAGATAGAGAAAAGGCGAATCGGAAGCGCGCGTCTGGATTACCTTCGGCGGCGGGAGTTTCACGGCGTCTCCATTGCCCAGATGCTGACCGGTTCAAGCGCCAATCCCTTAACTACGTCTGACGGCGAGCGACACGCCAATTGCGCTCAGCGTTAGGCCCGCGACCACAGAGGTGGACAGTGGCTCGGAGAAGAGGAGCCACGCGAGCAGAGCTGTCGTCGGGGGCACCAGATAGAACAGACTGGTCACTGACGTGGCCGCCGCTCGCTGGATCATGAGGTAGAGGAGAGAACTACCGCCCAAGGTCAGTCCGAAGACCGACCAGGAGCAGACGCTATTCACCGAATGCGCAAGCGCATTTTTGGCAGTCGGGCCTCCAGCGATACTGCTCCAGAGCGAACATAGTGTTCCTTCCCGGTTTTCCACTAAGCGGCCAGGCGCAATGTCATGATCGAAGCCCGGGAAGAATGAAGGAGAGCGCGGTGTCGGGGCCATCCTGCGCTACGCACCTTCAGGTGATACGTTATTGGCCTGTGAACTGCGGCGCGCGTTTGGCTAGGAAGGCGTCGATGCCTTCCCGCGCATCGGCGGTGCAGGTGGCGCGCGTAAAAAGTTCCGCTTCCGCGCGCAGGCCGGCATCCAGGTCCAGCCGTGCCGCAGTCAGCACCGCCTCGCGGGCGAAGTGCAGCGCCATTGGCCGGCCTGCCGAAACTTCGGCAAGGTAAGCCTTGCCGACAGCGACTGGGTCGCCTTGCTCGAGCAGCCGGTCGATCAGGCCAATCTCGAGCGCCTCGTCCGCACCCACCACGCGCCCGGTCGTAATCAGGTCAAGCGCACGGGCCGTGCCAACCAGCCTGGGCAGGCGCTGCGTACCGCCATAGCCCGGGATCAGGCCCAGCTTGATCTCTGGAAGCCCAAGCTTCGCGCCAGCCAGTGCCACGCGGTAGCTGCATGCCATGGCCAGTTCCAAGCCGCCACCCAAGGCCGCGCCCCGAATGACCGCAACGCTGGGCATGCTCAGCGCGGCAAGCCTGGAAAACACCGCCTGCCCGGACAACGAACCTTCCAGATGCTGTTGCGGCGACCGGTCCTGCAGCTCCGCGATGTCCGCACCGGCGCAGAAGGCGCGATCGCCAGCGCCGACCACGACCAGGCCGCGCACGCCAGACCGTTCAATGTCATCGACGTGGCCGGTCAACGCCTTTAGCATGTCGACGTTCAGGGCGTTGAGCGCAGCTGGACGGTCGATGGTCAACACGGCCAACTCACCGTCATAGCATAGTTGGATGGTCATGCCTGATCTCCTTCAGGCTGCTTGCGCTTGCCTTCATAGACTTCCCGAAAGCGTGGCTTGCGCTTTTCGAGGAACGCACGTACGCCCTCCTGCGATTCGTCAGTCCCGTAGTACAGAGCAAGTGCCTGCATGCCTAGTCCGCCGATGCCGCGGATCGAATCGGTATCGGCGTTGAACGAGCGCTTGGCGATGGCCAGGGCCGTGGGACTCATGGCCAGGATTTCCTCGCACCATTTGCCGACTTCCGCGTCGAGCAGGTCGGGCGGCACGACGGCATTCACCAGACCCATGTTCAGTGCCTCCGCCGCAGTGTAGCGCCGGCACATGAACCAGATTTCGCGCGCCCGCTTCTCACCCACGACACGCGCCAGCAGCGCCGTGCCAAACCCAGGGTCTACCGAGCCTACCTTCGGCCCCACCTGGCCAAGCTGCGCGGTCTCCGACGCAATTGCCAAGTCGCAGCATGTGACCAGCACATTGCCGCCGCCAATGGCGAAACCGTTGACGCGCGCGATCACCGGCTTGGGACATTCGCGGATCATGCCCTGCAACTCCTCGACCGGCAGGCCGATCACGCCCCGCCCATCGTAGCCGCCATCATGCGCCGACTGGTCGCCGCCGGTGCAGAATGCCTTGTCGCCGGCGCCCGTCAGCACGACCACGCCAACGGATTTGTCCCACGACGCGGCGTTCAGGGCGTCAATCAGCTCGTCGCAGGTCTTGCCACGGAACGCGTTGTACTTCTCCGGGCGGTTGATCGTGATGCGCGCCACGCCGGCACGCACTTCATAGAGGATATCGGTATATTGGCTCATGGTGAGTGCTTGCCTCAGCCGTGCATAGTCAGGCCACCGGACACGCTGATGACCTGGCCGGTGATGAAGTTCGCGTCGTCGCTCGCGAGGAAGCTGACGATGCCCGGAATGTCAGCCGGTTGGCCGAGCCGTTTGAGCGGGATGGCACGCTTCAGGCCTTCGTAGATCTTCTGGCCGTATTCGCCCTCTCCGAGGAACGACTGCAACAGCGCCGTGTCGGTGGGGCCGGGGCACACCACGTTGACATTGATATTATTGCGCGCGCATTCACGCGCAATGGTCTTGCTAAAGGCAATGACGCCGCCCTTGCACGCCGAGTAGACCGATTCCCCCGACGAGCCTACCCGTCCGGCATCCGACGAGATATTGACGATCTTGCCCTGCTTGGCCTTCACCATCCATGGCAGCACGGCGTGATGCAGGTTCAGCGGCCCGACCAGGTTGATGGCGATCACCTTGCTCCAGAACTCCGGCGTCGTTTCGAGAAACTGCGCCGCCATATCCCAGCCTGCGTTGTTGACTAGCGCATCAATGCCACCCAGCTCTTCCGCAACAGTGTCGATTGCCTTCTTCACCGCGCCGTGGTCGGTAATATCGACCTTGACCGCCGTGACGCTGGAACCGGCTTGCGTGAGCGACGAACTAAGCTGCTCCAGCGCGTCGGCGTTGACATCAACGGCGACCACGCGCGCACCTTCCTCGCAGAACCGCTGGCATAGCGCCTTGCCAATCCCGCCGGCGGCGCCGGTGATAACCACCACCTTGTCGTTAAGACCTCGCATACTGTTATCTCCTGAATAAATTCGTGACTAAGTCCGGCTGGATACCGCTGCGGCAGCCAGCTTGCGGAGGACAAATTTCTGAAGCTTGCCAGTCGCCGTGCGCGGCAGCGTTTCAAATACGATGTGGCGCGGCGTCTTGAAGCCGGGCAGCCGCTCGCGGCAATATCCGATTACCTCTTCCGCGCTCAGCGTTCCCGCAAATTGCGGCTTCAGCTCTAGCAGCGCACACGGGACTTCACCCCATTTAGCATCGGGCACCGCCACCACGGCCGCACTCTGGATTGCCGGGTGCGTGTACAGCACCTCTTCAACTTCGAGCGAGGAAATGTTCTCGCCGCCGGAGATGATGATGTCCTTGGCGCGGTCCTTGATCTCGATGTATCCATCGCCATGCACCACGGCCAGGTCGCCGCTGTGGTACCAGCCACCGGCGAACGCTTCCGCCGTCGCCTCCGGATTCTTCAGGTACCCTTTCATCGCCAGGTTGCCGCGGAACATCACTTCCCCCATGGTCAGGCCGTCACGGGGAACCGGTGCGAAAGACGAGTCGACCACTACCATGTCCTCCATCACCACGCTGCGTACGCCTTGGCGAGACAGATGGGAGAAGAAGCCATCCTCGCCTTCTTCGCGCCACTCCGGCTGCAGCTGGCACAGCGTGTTGACGCCGTGCATCTCGGTCATGCCATACACATGCAGCAAGGAAAAACCGAGGGCTGACACCTTGCGCAACACCGCCGTCGGCGGCGATGCGCCCGCACACATGATCCGGATCGGCCGTGTGGGCTTGACCCAGCTGGCCGGCGTGCCGTCCACCAGGAAATCCAGCACGGTCGGCGCGCAGCCGAAGTGCGTCACGCCGTGCGCTCCGATGGCTTCATAGATGTCGTCAGCCACCACCTTGCGCAGGCAGATGTTGGTGCCGCCCATTGCCGCCATGGCCCACGCAAAGCACCAGCCGTTGCAATGGAACAGCGGCAGCGTCCACAGATAGACGGGGTTACTGCCCACCATCTCGGCATTGATGGACTGGCCCAATGCGTTCAGGTAAGCGCCGCGATGGTGGTAGACCACCCCCTTGGGGTTCCCGGTGGTTCCGGATGTGTAGTTCAGGGCAATGGCATCCCACTCGTCGGCCGGATAGCGCAGCGCCACATCCGGCGCCGCGGTCGTCAGAAAGGTGTCGTAGTCGACCGTGCCAAAACGCTCGTTGCACCCGGAAGCGGGGTCGATAATGTCGACCACCTGGATGTCGCGCCCAGACTGGCTGACGGCCTCGCGCGCGACCCCGGCAAACTGGCTGTCAACTAACAGCAGGCGGGTCTCGGAGTGCTGGAGAATGAAGGCGATGGCCGGTGCATCGAGGCGGATATTGATGCTGTTCAGCACGGCGCCGGACAGCGGCACGCCAAAGTGCGCCTCGAGCATTTCCGGTACATTTGGTGCAATGACCGATACCGTATCGCCCCGCTCGATGCCGGCAGCGATCAGGGCCCTGGCCAGAGCGTAGCAGCGCTCCGCGTACTGCCTCCAGGTGTAGCGCCGGTCCCGATAGATCACGGCGGGGCGCTCCGGGAACACCTCCGCCGCGCGTTGCAGCAGATGCAGCGGCGTCAGCGGTTGGAAATTGGCCGGACACTTGTCCAGGCCTTGGTCGTATTTGGTCAGCACGAGTGCTCCTGTGGGAGGCTGGCAGGTTCAGAGGGTGACAGCGAGTCGGGTAGCCTGGTCAATGGCGCGCAGCGCGTCGAGCTCACTGGCGACATCAGCGCCGCCGATCAGGCGGGGCTTGAAACCGCGTGCCACGAGTTGGTCGTACAGCGTGCGGTTTGAGTTCTGGCCGGCGCACAGGACCACGTGGTCGACGGCAAGCACATGGCGCTTGCCCTGGACCGTGTAGTGCAAGCCCTCGTCGTCGATCGCGTCATAGGTCGCGCCTGCCGTCATGGCGACATTGGCCTTGCGCAGCTTGGCCTTCAAAATCCACCCGGTGGACTTGCCCAGGCGCTTGCCGAGGGGCTCGTCCTTGCGCTGGAACATGAATACGCTGCGGCGCGGCGCTTCAGCTTCAGCGGCATCGGTCAGCCCCCCCGGAGTGGCGCTGACCGGATCCACGCCCCAAGCGCGGAAGAAGGCCTGTGGATCGAGGGACTCTTCGGCATCGCCGAGCAGGAATTCGGCAACGTCGAAGCCGATTCCACCTGCGCCGATAATTGCCACGCGCTGGCCGGGCGTGACCCTGCCGCTCAGCACATCGATATAGGACACGGCCTTGGGGTGATCCACGCCGGCGAAGTCCGGCACCCGCGGCGACACGCCCGTGGCCAGCACGATTTCATCGAATTCGCCGGTGGCAAGCGCCTCGGGCGTGGCGGCCTCGCCAATTCGCAGCGTGACCTTCAGCTTGTCCAGCCTGACGCGGAAATAGCGCAGCATTTCGTAGAACTCGGCCTTGCCGGGCACCATCTTGGCCAAGTTGAGCTGGCCGCCGAGTTGGGCACCTGCTTCGAACAGCGTGACACGGTGGCCGCGCTCCGTGGCGTTGATAGCGAACGCCATCCCGGCCGGGCCGCCGCCCACGACCGCGATCCGCTTCGGCATGGACACAAACCCAATCGGAAATTCGATTTCCCTGCCGGCGCGCGGGTTGACGAGGCAGGTCGCCGTGCGCTCCGTGAAAATGCGGTCCAGGCAGGCCTGGTTGCACGCGATACAGGTATTGATCTCTTCGGCAAGGCCTAGCCGAGCTTTGCGGGCGAAATCTGGGTCTGCCAGCATTGGACGCGCCATGGACACCAGATCGGCAACGCCGGTGGCGATCACTTGTTCCGCGGCGTCGGGTGCGTTGATCCGATTCGACGCCATGACCGGAATGCGTACCGCCTGCTTGACGTTCTTTACCGCCTCGCTCCAAGCCGCCCGCGGCACGGTGGCGGCGATCGTCGGCACTGCCGATTCGTGCCAACCCACCCCAGTATTGATCATGTCCGCACCGGCGGCTTCGACCTGCCTGGCGAAGGCGGCCACCTCTTCACCAGTCATGCCGCCTTCGACCAGGTCGATCGCGGAAATCCGGTAGACGAGCATTGGATCGCGACCGATGCGCGCGCGTACCGCCCTTACTACCTCGAGCGGGAAGCGGATGCGCGCGTCAAAACTGCCACCGAATTCATCGGTACGCCGGTTGGTCGGCGCGGCGGTGAATTCATTGATCAGGTAACCCTCCGACCCCATGACCTCGATACCGTCATAGCCGGCTTCGATGGCCAGCGCCGCGGTATGGGCAAAATCAGAGATCGTCTTCCAGACCTCTTCGGTGGTCAGCTCGTGAGGCGAGAAAGTGTTGATGCGCGCCTTGCCGGAGGACGGGGCGACGCACTCCGCCACCTTGGCATAGCGGCCGGCATGCAGGATCTGCAGCACGATCTTGCCGCCGGCCTCGTGCACGGCGCTGGTCACGGCGCGATGCTCGTCGAGCTGATCGGCGCTGTTGAACAGCGGCCCGCCCGCCTCCATGACCCCTTCCGGATTCGGCGAGAAGCCGCCGCTCAGGATCAGCCCGATCTCGCCCTCGGCGCGCGCCGCATAGAAGGCGGCAAGGCGCTCGCGCGGCCGGTCAAGCGTCTCCAGCCGCGTATGCATCGCGCCCATCACCATCCGGTTGGGAATGACGTGGCTACCGATCCTCAGCGGCGTCAGGATCTTGTCGAGTGTCTCCATGGGGTCCTCGTTTGTTCTGGTGGTTGCGTGAACACATACTAGGCACCCCGTGAATATACGTCAAGTACTTGATATATTTTTGCGAGCGAAACGCGTCAAATACGAACAATCATGCAATCTACATGTCATACATTGCTGAAGAATCACTTATCCGGCGCATCCAGTATTCCGGCGCGGGCGGCACCCCAGCCGTAGAATGTCGCCATCGCGCCCGCCCCAGCCGCGCTACCCGCAATCCGAGCCATGACCGATTCCGCCCCCTCCTATGACCAGTCCGTCTCGTCCGTCCACAACCGCCTGTTCTTCCGGCTGTTTCAGGCGGGCAACACGCTGGACCGGCAGACCATCAAGTACCTGGGCATCACGACGGTGCAGTGGTCAGTGCTGGGCGCGCTGACGCGGCCGCAAGCCGCGCAAGGCATGTCGTTCTCGGAGCTGGCCGAATATCTGGTGGTCAGCCGGCAAAGCCTGGATGGCGTGCTCAAGCGCCTGGAGCGCGACGAACACGTGGTGCGGGTGGCTGACACCGTGGACCGGCGCGCCAAGAACGTGGTGCTGACCCCAAAGGGACGCGCGTTCTGGTCCAGCCTGCAGCCCCGGATCTATGAGTTCTATCGCCAGGCCCTGGCGAGCTTCCGGTTCGACGACAAGGTTTCGCTGGTGCACTTTCTGAACCAGCTCAATGGGGGCATGGCCGATGTGCACCTCGAAGGCGCCGGGGGCGAAGCCGACGCGGACACCGACGCTGCACAGGCCAAGTAGAAAACGTGCGTTCGCACACTTGAAGCGACGCACCTCGACGGCAAGAACAACCCGCTGCTCGAGCATCGGACGTTCTTCCAGCCTGCGCACATAGCTGCCGTGGATTGCGGGAGACCCAGAATCACTTTGTTCTACGCTTGTAGAAAGCGGCCACGTGATGTCACCAACTGTCACGACAGCGCCCCCTCACGTCAAGCCCGACGCGGATGGCCTGCCTAGAATTTTGACAGGTTAATCCGGGCACGCGGCGGTGCCCGCCAACGGTGACTGGCAGCTATGGCGGACTCTGAACGATTTCTGGTAACTGGGGCACTGGGATGTATCGGCGCATGGACGGTGCGCAAGCTCGTACAGGAAGGCGTGCCAGTCATTGCCTTCGATGCAGGCAGTGATGTGCAGCGCCTGCGCCTGCTGATGGACGACACGCAACTGTCGCGCGTGGAGATGGTTCGCGGCGACATCACGGACCTGAGCTTGCTCGAGGCAACGCTGGAGCGCCATCGCATCACGCATGTCATTCACCTGGCCGCGCTGATTCATCCAAGGTTCAAGAGCGATCCTCCGCTTGGAGCCCGCGTCAACGTGCTGGACGGCGTGAACCTGTTCGAGGCAGTTGCTCGGCGCGTGGAGCGGATCCCTCGCATCGTGTATGCGTCATCGATTGCGGTGTACGACAACTGCGACGCGCCGGGCAATGCAGCCATCCAGCATCATACCTCCGCCCATCCGACGACTCTTTACGGTGTGTTCAAGCAAGCTGAAGAGGGCATGGCGCGCGTGTATTATCAGGACAGAGGGGTTTCCAGCATCGGCCTTCGCCCGGCAACGGTATTCGGCGCCGGAAGAGACTATGGCCTCACTGCGGCGCCGACCCAGGCGGTCCTGGCGGCAGCGCTGGGGCGCCCTTTCCATATTCCTTACAGCGGCCGCAGTCAGATTCACTATGCCGACGACCTTGCGCGCATGTTCATCGCGTGCGCACGTTCCGGCTATCGCGGTGCGGACGTCTTCAATATGCATGGCAGCGTCGTGGACATGCGCGAAGTCGTCGAGACGATCGAGTCGGTCATACCCGAAGCGCGCGGAACGATTACGTTCGCCGGGGCACCGCTAGGGCTTCCGGAAGACTACGACGCAACCGCGCTGGAGGACGTGATTGGTCCCCTGCCCCGCACACCGCTGCGCGAAGCAGTAGGCGACACCTTCAGGCTTTTTCGCAGCAGGATCGCCAACGGTGAAATCCCCGATATCTGATCCAGGTGTTGCTGCAGTGCCGTAGCGCTGCGGAACTGCGCATTTCCGGACGCATTTCCTCGTTTTCCCTCACTGTCCCGAAGGACATCAAGGTTGTCCCGAATGGTCACGCCTTGCTACTGCCCATCCCGGATACTCCGGCAGACCCCAGGTACCCCTTTCAACGAAACACCCGCGTCACAGACCACAAAACTATAAGGAGGAGATTTGTCCATGAAGCTCAGGAGCATGGCCGTGGCCGCATTGCTCGCCTGTTCGGGCGGCGCCTTCGCGCAGTCGAGCGTCACGCTGTACGGCGTTGCCGACATCATCCTGGAATATGTCAACCACGTCGGCGCCATTCCGAGTGCCGCCAACCAGTTCAACCGCGGCCCATCCAACGACGTCTACCGCAGCTATACGCTGGCCAATGGCCAGAGCAATATGCTTGGCGTGGCACTGGGCATCCGCCACAAGTTCTGACGAACAGCAAACCGGGAAACGGAAAGCCGACTGCCACGCACCTGCAACCATGGGTGCGGGCCTCAGGCCTTGCCTGAATGATCAGCGCACGCATTAGGCTTTCCCTACCTGTCCCGAAATGTCAAATTTTTGCCCCCGATTGTTAAGGCGCTTTGCCTCGACCGCGCATACTTCTGGCACGACTTCCGTCGTCAAATGGCACCCAACTTATTTCCAGCCAACACCCATAAACGGGGAGACAACTATGCCAATCCGCCCTGCCCTGACCCGCGTGCACCGCGCCGCCGTCTGCGCTGTCCTGGCCCTGTCCATGCCGGTCGCCATGGCATGGACCAACAAGCCGGTCCGGGTACTGATCCCTGCGCCTGCCGGCGGCACCATGGATGTGCTGGCACGCGTGCTGTCCGACGCGCTCACCACCGAACTGGGCCAGCCCGTGGTGGTCGACAACAAGCCGGGCGCCGGCGGCGGCATTGCGATCAACACGTTGCTGGCAGCGCCCGCCGACGGGCAGACCATCCTGGTGTCGACCACCAACGTGCTCACGGAGATCCCGCATGTGATGAAGGTCTCCTTCGATCCGATGAAGGATGTGAAGCCCGTGGCCGCGGTGGCCAGGTCGACCCTTGTGCTGGTCGGGTCGCCGAGCCTGCCGGCCAAGGACCTGCCGGGCCTGGTCAGCCATGCGAAGGCCCATTCGGGCCAGCTCAGCTTTGCCTCCTACAGCGCGGGCACGGTCGCCCACTATGCCGGCCTGATCATGAACCAGAAAGCCGGCATGGATCTGCAGCACGTGCCGTTTGCCGGCTCTCCGCCGGCGCTGACGCAGGTCATGGGCGGACAGATCGCGGTGATGTACGACGGCATGGTTACCTCGCTGCCGATGATCAAGGCCGGCAAGCTGCAGGCCTATGCCCTGGCCGCGAAACAGCGTTCGCCGCTGCTGCCGCAGGTCCCGACGTTTGCCGAGCTGGGCTATCCGGACATTGACTTCAACAATTGGGCCGGCGTGTTCGTATCGTCCAAGGTGCCGGCAGACGTGGTTCAGAAAATCCAGGCTGCCGTCTACAAGGCTGCCTCGACGCCCAAGGTGCAGGAACGGATTCTAGGGCTTGGCTTCGAGACCGTGCCAGCGCAAACCCCTGCTCAGCTTGGCCAGGCCTTGCGCGCCGAATACGATCGCAATGCCGCCATCGTGAAGACCTATAACATCCAGCCCTGATGGTCCGCGGCTCCGGCGGCGTCGACTGTTGCCTTCCCGCCGGAGCTTGCTTCAGGCCATTGCGACGATCGGCGCGATTCTTCAACCTTTACCGGCCGCTCCCCCCTCCTCCCCGCTTGCCGTCGCCACCCGATGGCGCAGTGTCCCCGGCGGTCACGGCAAAGACCCCTACCATCAATCGCCAAGCCTGCCGTCTGCCTAGAATCGGCACACCTACCTCACGGCACAGCGCACCGCGCCGATACCCCGATCCGCCGAAACTTGCAGGAGTCTGCTTTGCCTCTCACCCGTGCCCTCGAACATGCTGATTCTCCCGAAGCGGTGGGACTGTCCGCGCGGCGGCTGCAGTCGATCTCATCGGTGCTCCATGCCGATGTCGACCGGCGCAAGATCCCGGGCGCTGTCGTGCTGGTTGCGCGCAAGGGCCGGATCGCCTGGTTCGAGGCCTTCGGCTTCGAGCATGCGGATACCCCGTCGCGTCCGATGCAGCGCCATTCGGTGTTCCGCATTGCCGCGATGACGCGGCCCATCGTCGGCGTGGCGGCGCTGACATTGATGGAAGAAGGCCGGCTGGCCCTGAATGACCCGGTCGAACGCTACATCCCCGAGTTCGGGCGCCTCCAGGTCGGCGTCGAGTCGGTCGATGCGAATACCGGCGAACGCCGCCTTGCACTCGAACCTGCGCGCCGCGCCATGACCGTTCACGACCTGTTCCGGCACACGTCCGGCCTGACTTACGGGCAGTTCGGCAATTCGCTGGTGCAGCGCCAGTATCGCGAAAGCGGCCTGATGGATCCCGGACAGACCAATGCCGAGATGGTCGCAAAGCTGGCGGCCATCCCGCTGCAATGCCAGCCGGGCGAGGTGTTCGAATATGGCATGTCCACCGACGTGCTTGGCCGCATCGTGGAAATTTCCTCGGGCATGGACCTCGCTCGCTTTGTCGCGGAGCGCGTGACGCGGCCGCTGCGCATGCATGCAACCGGCTTCCACTTGATCAGGCAGGACAGCGCCGGCCTGGCGCTGCCAGCGGGCGCATCCGGCAAATCCACGGCCCTGTTCGACTACGACGAGCACAACCCGCCCCGCTGGCATTCCGGTGGCGCCGGCCTGCTGTCCACGGCCGGCGACTACACGCGCTTCTGCCAGATGCTGCTCAACGGCGGTGAGCTCGATGGCGTGCGCCTGCTCTCGCGAAAGACCGTCGACCTGATGCTTGGCAACCACCTGCCCCGGTCCACGCGCTATGGCGGTTCAACAACAGGGCTCGGCATCAACGCGCCATTGCCCGATCTCGGCCAGGGCCATGGCCTGACAGTGGGCGTACGCACCGCACGGGGCTTGAGCCCGGTGCCCGGTTCCGTCGGCGATTTCTACTGGGGCGGCGCGCTCGGGACCTATTTCTGGGCGGATCCGCAAGAGCAGCTGGTCGCGATCCTGATGCTTCAGGAAAACGACCTGGTGACGCGCGTCGGATACCGGTCCCTGTTACGCAACATCGTATATGGCGCGCTGGAAAACTGAGCGCCGGGAGCATTGCGGCGACTGGCAGTGCGGCACGCGCCCACGGAGCCAGGCACAAGATTTTGGAGGAGCAAGCATGAAGACAATGAACCGGCGCTGGATCCTCAGGCAGCGCCCCGTCGGCGATATCGGCGACAACGATCTGCAGCTCGTGGAGGCAGCGCTGCCACGACCGGGGGATGGCGAGATCCTGGTGCGCAACATCTATCTCATGGTGGCGCCGACCAACCGCGTCTGGATGAGCGAGATCGACCAGTACATGGCCCCGGTTTCGCTTGGCGAGGTGATGCGCGGCGTCACCATGGGCGTGGTCGTCGAGTCCCATCACCCCGACTTCAAGCCTGGCGACTTTGTCGAAGGCGGCATGGCCTGGGAAGAGTATTCGGTAACGAGGACTGCCCGGCGCGTCCCGGTGGAATATGGCTTGCCCCTTCATGCCTATGCGAGCGTGCTGGGCAACTCCGGCATGACCGCCTATTTCGGCATGCTAGACATTGCCAGGCCCAAGGCTGGCGAGACCATTGTGGTGTCGGCCGCAGCAGGCGGCGTCGGCTCGATCGCCGGCCAGATCGGCAAGATACTCGGCTGCCGGGTGGTGGGCGTTGCGGGCGGCCAGGGCAAATGCGAGCTCGTCAGGGAAGAGTTTGGCCTGGATGCCTGTGTCGACTACAAGGCGGGCAACGTGCTTGCCGATCTTCGCGCCGCCTGTCCGGACGGCATCGACGTCGATTTCGAGAACGTGGGCGGCGACACCATGGATGCCGTGCTGGCGCTGATCAATCCCGGTGCTCGCATCGCCCTTTGCGGGATGATCTCGACCTACAACGCGAGCGGTGACTGGTGGAGCCCGAAGATGTTCCGCAACGTCATCATGAAACGCGCCCGCATCGAAGGCTTCCTCATTGCCGACTACCGTTCGAGGTTCCATGAAGCCGTGGAAGTCATGGCGCAATGGGTCAGGGACGGCCTGCTCAAGTACCGCGTCGACATCGTTGACGGCATCGAGCAGGCGCCCGCCGCCCTGAACCGCCTGTTTACCGGCAAGAACATCGGCAAGCAGCTTGTCCGCCTTGCTCCGGAATCCGCAATCGGCTGAGGGCCGCAGCCGCGCAGCCCCGCACCGCTTCACCGCCAATATCCCATGATTCATCCAGACATAGACAGCAACGATTCCCGGGCGGACGCCCGCCCTCGCCTGCAAGACTTTCAGGGCACGACGGCAATCATCACCGGTGCCGCGTCCGGCATCGGCCTGGCATTGGCCGAGGCACTGGCGGCGCGCGGTGCCGACCTTGCGCTGGCCGACATCGACGCGCACGGGCTTGACGCTGCACGCGAGCGCCTCGCGCCGACCGGCAGGCGCATCTGCACGCGCGTACTGGATGTTTCCTCCGATGCGGACGTGCGCGATGCGGCAGCAGAGTTCGAAGCGAAGCTGGGACGCATCCATCTGGTCTTCAACAATGCCGGCATCGACATGAGCGGTGAACTGGCGTGGCTGTCCGAGCAGGACTGGACCCGAGCGTTCGGCATTAACGTGTTTGGCGTGATTCACGGCATCCGTCATTTCCTGCCGCTGCTGCGCCGGCACGGCGAGCCCGCGCACTTCGTCAACACGGCGTCAGGCGCGGGCTTCTGGGTGAACGGCGACTTTCCCATGGGGGCCTACGCGGCGACGAAATACAGCGTGGTGGCCCTCTCCGAGGCACTCGAGCAGGAGCTTCGCGGCACCGGCATTGGCGTATCCGTGCTTTGTCCTGGCCCAGTGAAGACCCCGATCGCCCAACGCTCGAGCCATGCCAGCGAATCGTTCAGGGCCACCGTTGCCGCTGGTACGGCGCCGGAGTTGGTGGCCAGCCAGGCGCTGGCGGCGATTGAGGCAGGCGAGTTTTACATCTTCACGCCAACGCGCATGCGGCCGCGCCTGGAAGCGCGCTTCGCGCGGATTCTCGATGCACTGGAACGCGCGCCCGCCATCACCACCGGAGTGCCCACGACGTGATCCATCTCATCCTCCTGAGCGGGCGGCGTGAGCAACGCCGTGCTACACGCGCTGCTCAGGGCCCGCCGCTACCAGCTGTTGCCGTGGAACGGGCGCCGCCGGCCGCATGCCATCGCTGCGCCATGCACTGGGGCTGCAGCCAAAATGGTCGCGGAACCAGCGCGAAAACGCGCTTTGCACCGAAAACCCGAGCAACACGGCCACGTAGCTGACCGGGCGTTCCGAATGCCGGAGATACTGAACCGCCAGCGAGGTACGGACCTCGTCGAGAATGCTGCTGAAGGTCGTGCCTTCCCGCAGCAGCTTACGGTGGACCGTGCGCCGGTCGACGCCGAGTTGGCTGGCAACCCGTTCCACGTTGCAGTTTCCCGAGGAGAGCAAGGACAGCATTATGCGCCGGACTTTTTCGGTCATGGACGGGGTCGCACGCGCAGTCAGTGAGTCGAGATAGGCATGCGCGTACTGCGCCAGCTCCGGGCGCGCGGAGCGCGGCACTGCGTCCATGTCCCTCAGCTCGCCGACAATGCCGTTGAAGTCGCAACCGAAATCCACGGACTTGCCGAACACGCGCACGTGGGATGCCAGATTTCTTGGGGCGCCATGCGAAAAGCAGATACGCCGCGCGCGCCACCCTGGACCAATCAGTTCCTGAATCATCCGGTAAAGCGAAACCACTACCATTTCATCAGCCTGGCGTGTCGATCCGGAATGCTCGACCATCAGCGACACGCGGATGACAAGGGCGCCCTCCCGTTCTTCCACGTCGAGAAACAGAGCCTCGCTGTGCAGCGTGATGTAGCGCATCATCGCACGAAGCGCATCGCGCAGCGTCCGCGAATCTCGCACGGCCATGCCGAGGGCCCCGAGTACCGATAGTTGACGGCCTTCCCCCAGGCGCAGGCCGAAGTCTTCGGCATCGGAAGTTGCCGCGGACTTTTCGAGAAGCCGGCAGACTGCGCTGGCGGAGACCAGGTTGTCGCCGGCGTCCAAGCAGGTCTTGGGGAGCCCCACTTCCGCCAGGATCCGCAATGGATCCAGTCCAACCGAGCGGGCCACCTCGGTATAGCGTGACAGCGTGGCACTACGGACTAAACGGCTCATGGGCCTCCTTACGCGGGCAGCGGCTGCAAGGCCATTGCAGCCTTTGGTTGTCCCGGGAACGGTGTCTAACTCTCGTCTGGCGTCAGGCGCGGCGCATCAGGCTATAGCTCTGCGCGCTGGGCCCGAAATCAGGCATGCCGGCCAGGAACAGGGCAAGCGGGACAACATCCGCGGGATCCTTGAACCATTCGCCGGGCGGCACGGGAACATCGCGCGTCATGTCGGTCCTGACCGGCCCCGGTATCAGCTCATTGACGCTGATGTTGTCTTCCTGCAGCTCCGTCGCCAGCGACTGGGTCAGCATCCACAGGCCGCTCTTGGAGCATGAGTACGCCGAAAAGCCCGCGGCCGGCCGCTTGCGCTGGCCCGAGCCGATCATGATGATCTTGCCGGCCCCACGACGGCGCAGATGGGGAATGGCTGCATGGGCGGTGTGGTAGGCACCGGTCAGGTTGATATCGATGGTCTTGCGCCAGAGCGCGGGATCGCCGTCAGCGATCTTGCGCTGCTCGAGCGCGACACCGGCATTGGCCACCACGATATCGACACCGCCGAAGGTATCGCTGGCGCGCTGGAACAGCGTCGCGACGGTCTCGTAGTCCGCCACGTCGGCGGTCTGGGCAATGGCCCGGCCGCCCGCTTCGCGGATCAGCGCGGCTGTCTGCGCGATGTCGGCCTCGCTGCGGGCGCTGCATACCACCGCAGCACCGGCGCTGGCATACGCCAGTGCAATGGTGCGTCCGATGCCGCGGCCCGCGCCGGTGATCACGGCCACCTTGTCCTTGAGCATGTTGGGGTCGATCTGGCTCATTGTCGGTCTCTCAGTCTCGCTTTGCGTTGCAATGGGGGGAAGGAATCAGGGCACTATGCCCGGGCGTGTCGCTCAGAACGGGCGGTCCCCGATCACCGTGGCCCGGTCCATCCTGCGATGGCACGGCGGGTAATCCATGACCGCGTAATGCTGGGTCGAGCGGTTGTCCCAGATCGCCACGCTGTTACGGGTCCAACGCCAGCGCACCTGGTACTCGGGAATGTAGGCTTGCGTAATCAGGTAACGCAGCAAGTCAGCGGCGCCCGGGTTGAAGTCCTGCCCGAAGCGCACGCGCTCGGGCGTATGGAAGTTCGTAAAGTGGGTGGTAAAGCCGTTCACGAACAGCACCTTCTCGCCGGTCTCGGGATGTGTCCGTACGACGGGATGCTCAGCGTCCGGAAACTGGGCCTTCAGCGCGAGGCGCTTTTCGATCGGCATGGCCGCGCCGAAACTTGCTTCGATGCTGTGGCGTGCGCGCAGTTCGGCAATCTGGTCCTTGATATGTTGCGGCAGGCTCTCGTAGGCCAGCACCATATTGGTCCACATGGTGTCGCCGCCGACAGGCGGGCACTCCCGGCAGCGAAGGATGCTGGCAAGCGGCGGAGCCTCGCGCCAGGTGGCATCCGTGTGCCAGGAATTCTCGTATCGCGGAGTGGGCTCGTCGGGACTCTTGTAGATGCGGACCAGGCCCGGGTGCTCGGGATCGCTGCC
Organism: Cupriavidus oxalaticus; assembly: GCF_038900635.1. GTDB lineage: Bacteria > Pseudomonadota > Gammaproteobacteria > Burkholderiales > Burkholderiaceae > Cupriavidus > Cupriavidus oxalaticus_B. Next base: position 63,931 of record NZ_JAYMRX010000004.1, read on the forward strand.
CGCTACCGGATGGTCTTCAAGTTCGCCAAAGCGGCGGGCAAAGGCGACGTGCTCGCCGGCTGTGATGTCTTGATCGCGCAAGAACAGGACACGGTGCCTGAGCAGCGCTTCACGAATGCCGGCGAATACGCCCTCATCATGGATCGCGTCGGCGAGGCTGACGCCGACCAGTTCGGCGCCGATGGAACAGGTAAGTGGCTCGACTCGCATGGCCGACTCCGGAAGATTGTAGGTAGAGGCGAAGCAAAAGCATCGCTGCAGAGTATTGAAGAACTGGCGAGCGATGCGTTGACATTCCGGGGCAGCGACTTTACATTTTGGGGCACCTTGGGGGAACTCCTATGTCGTCGCTACTGCAACATGTGAACCTGACGGAGTTTGTCGACGTGGTCCGCCAGCTCGGCCAGGATCCCTACCGGCAACTGCGACAAGCAGGTATCAGCCCCACGGCCCTGGTGGACCCGGAAATGCGGGTGCCGGCGAAGTCGGTCATGCAACTGCTGGAAGATTCGGCACAGCTTGCCGGCCTGGAAGACATTGGGCTGCGCGTGGCAGAAGCCCGGCAACTGACAACGCTGGGGCCCCTGTGGGTGGTGATGCGCGAGGGCGCCACCCTGCGCAACGCACTGGTTGCCATGGCGCGCTATCTGCATTTGCTCAATGAAGCGCTCGATTTGCGCATCGAGGAGGTCGGAGACAGCGCGGTTGTCAGGCTTGAATTACTGGTGTCCGTGGAAGGTTCCATGCGGCAATCGACGGAGTTCGTCATCTGCCTCTGGTTCCGGTTGTTCAAGCTGCTTGCGGGAACGACATGGAGGCCGCACAGCGTCTGCTTCACCCATGCTGCGCCAGCCAGCCTTGCCACGCATCGGCGCCTGTTCGGTGTGCCGGTGCGATTCCGCCAGGACTTCGATGGCATCCTGCTGTCCGCCAAGGATCTCGACGTGGCCGGCGGGGCGTCGGATGCGGCGCTGGGGCGTCATGCGCGCGAATACCTGGATACCAAGCTGGCACAATCCGATTACACCATGCCGGACAAAGTGCGGAAGCTGGTATTCGCGTTGCTGCCCACTGGCGAGTGCGGGGCCGAACAGGTGGCCCGGCAGCTTGGCATCGACCGCAAGACGATGCACCGCCATCTGGCTTCCTATGGGCAGAACTACCTGTCCGTCGTCGATGCAGTCAGGGTCGAACTCGTCACGAGATACCTGAAGCACAACGAACGACCGTTGTCGGACGTTGCGATCCTGATGGGCTTTTCCTCGCCCAGCGCCTTCTCCAGGTGGTTTTCCACGCGCTTCGGCTGCAGCGTGTCGGCGTGGCGCCGTCAGCAACCGGTGCCGGAAAGTACGCGCTAGGCGGCGCCGCGCATCGCGGCGGCCCCGCTGACCCAGTCCGGCCCCAGATCCGTAAGCGCCGGGCAGCCCAGCAGTCCCAGCGTGCGGTCGATCTCGGCGCGCAGGATCGCCAGCGCATGCGCGACCCCGGCCCTGCCGCCAGCCGCAAGGCCATACAGCGTGGCGCGGCCCGACATCGCCGCATCGGCCCCGAGCGCACGAGCCTTGACGAAATCGCCGCCGCGCCGCAGGCCGCTGTCGACGATCAGCGTCATGCCGGGGCCAACCGCCGCCCGGATCTCGGGGAGCACCTCGATCGGCGCCACGCAACTGTCAAGCTGGCGGCCGCCGTGGTTGGTGATGACCAGCGCGTCGGCACCAAGCGCACGGGCCCGCAAAGCATCGTCGGGCCGCACGATGCCCTTGATGATGAGCTTGCGCGGCCACAGGTCGCGCAGCCACTGCACGTCCTGCCAGCTCAGCGAGGGATCCATCTGCCTTGACAGGAAAGTCGCCGCATTGCGCGCATCGTCCTGGCCCGGTGGAAGGATGTCGCCGAGATTGCAGAAGCGCGGCATACCGTGCGGCACCAGCACGTCCCACCACCACTTGGGCCGCATGGCAACATTGACCAGGTTGGCGACATCCAGCTTCATCGGCGCGCGATAGTTGCGGCGGTCCCATTCGCGGTTGCCGAGCAGGGGCACGTCGGTGGTCACGACGATGGCTTCCGAACCCGCCGCCTCGGCACGCCTGACAATCCCGGCGAGATTCTCGCGGTCCTTGAACGGATAAATCTGCATCCAGTGCCGTACGCCGGTTTCGGCAACGCGCTCGAGTGCGACGGTCGAGACCATGCTCTGGCACATCGGGATACCGGCTTCCCGCGCGGCCTCGGCGAGCGCCAGGTCGCCCTCGTGCGCGAGCAGTCCGTTGAAGCCGGTTGGCGCAATCACCGCGGGCATTTCAATGCGCTCGCCGAACAGCGTGCACCCGGGATCGCGCACCGAGACGTCGACCAGTGTGCGCGGCGTGAAAGCGATGGCGTCATAACTGGCGCGGTTGCGATGCAGGGTCAACTCATCGTCCGCGCCGCCCTCCAGGTATTCCAGGCAGAAGTTGGGCAGCCGTGCGGCCGCCATCGCGCGCAGCTCGGCAATGTTCTGGGCACGCCGCACCTCGCGGCCGCTATAGAGTCTGCGTTTCAGTGTCATGGGCACGAGTCAGGTTCGGTTGGAGCACCGTGGTCGGGGCTTTCCGATTATCCGAAGCAGGCGGCCAGATGCGCCCCCTGCGCGAAGGAGGGGGGAGAAACAGACACGAAAGGACGGGACTACTCGAGACCTTCCAGCAGCCCCAGCATCTGGGCGCGCCGTACGGCGTGCTTGCGCGTGCCGGCGCTGAGCTTGCCGAACAGGTTCTTCACATGCCACTTTGCCGTGACCTCGCCCACGCCGATGGCCTGCGCGATCTCCTTGTTGGAGAGATTGCGCGCCAGCAGTTCAAGGACTTCGCGTTCCTTCGGCGTCAGCACCGTGGTGGCCACGGCACGCGGCTCCGTCACCGGGCGTTCCGCACGGCGCGGCATGCGCGCCACTGGCAGGGATTGGCCGGCGCCCGCTTCCGCGCCCCCCTCCTCCACCAGGCGGCTGGCCCAGTCGGCCAGCGCGGGATGCGCGTCAGGGAAGGTGCGGGCCAGGCCATAGGTCTGCGCAAGGTTCATGGCTTCCTGCATGAGCCGGCTACTGTCCTCTCCGCCGCGATGGCGCACGAACGCCTCCAGCGCAATGATCTCGATACGCTTGCGCCCGAGCTTCATGGCCTCGGCCACAGGCGCCGCGCGGTGCAGCGCAGCCAGCGCAGACGGCCAGTCCTGGGCGGCGATCGCCGCGTTGGCGTGCGCCATGGCCTGCGTCAGCGCCACGTCGCGGCACCACAGCGGGCCGTGGCCCGCCTCGGCCCCGGCGACCAGTTCGTCAAGGCGGACGATCAGGGCCCTGCAGGTCTCGGCACGGAAGCGCCCGGCGTGCATGCGCACCTGGTCCGCCACGCTCGCAATGCAAAGCCGCGGCGTCCCGCGCGCCACGCCCACCGCGTACAGGGCTTCGAGCAGATCGAGCGCGCGGTGCTCGACGCCCTGCACGGCGGCCACGCGCGCCGCGCTCAGGTAGGCCAGCAACGACGTCTCGGCCGTGCCCGACCGCTCCAATACGTCCAGCCGGTTGGCGAGCAGCGCACCCGCTTCGTCGACCCGGCCGCACTCGTAGACCGCCGCGGCCAACAGCGACGCCAGCATGCAGGCGAGCGGATGACGGCGGCCGAGATCGGCTTCCGCGCTTGCCAGGGCAGGCCGCAGGATCGCTTCGCTCAACATCACCTGCCCTTCGCGGAGATAGCTCAGTCCGGACACGAACTCTCCCCAGCGTGCCGCGTAGCGATGCCCCTCGCCCAGGTCGCCGCGGGGCGCGAGCTGCAAATGGCGCCGCGCATTCCCTGTCTGCCCCTGCAGGATCGCAGCCATTGCCAGGCGGTTGGCATGCATCTGGGCCAGGCGCGGGTCGTGCACGGCGGGCTGCTGGAGCCATGGCTCCAGCAGCGCAAGGCAACGGTCCGGCTGGTCCGCGTAGTAGGCCGCGATGCTCAGGATCAGTGCGCATTCATAGCGCAGAACGGCATCGTCACCTGCCCCTTCGAGCATGCGCGCGACCAGGGCCTCGGCCTCCGCGTGGCGGTCGCCCAGCGCGAGTACCCAGGCAGCAGCCAGGCGCAGGCCCGGATAGCGGTCCAGTTCCGCATCAGGCAGGCGTTCCAGCCATTCGAGCACGGTACCCAGACGACCCTGCATCACGGCGTCGTATAGCGAGCGCCCTGCCAGTTCGTAGGCGAGCGCATGCTGGCCCGCCGCGTGTGCGTGACGCGCGGCTTCCTCGGTGATGCCGCGCGCGGCGAGCCACCGCAGTGCTCGCGTATGCAGTTCGGCCTGCTCCGCGCGTGGCAGTTCGGTCAGGCGAGTCTGCAGGGCACTACGTGCGAGCGCGTGCAGCCGGCACCAATCGCTGTCGTCGCCAGACACGAAGATCGGTGTCTCGCGGATCAGCCGCGCCAGCTGCTCAGGCGCCCGCTCAGAGCCTGTCAGCGCCCGGCACAGGTCTGGATGAACGTGATCCACAACGGCGATGCGCGTCAGGAAAGCGACGTCGTCGGGGACGAGCTTGGCAATCAGGCCACCGACCAGATGCTCGCCTTGATCAGCCGGGCGGGCTGCCATGGCATCGACGACGCTGCGTGGATCGGCACCGCGCTCCATGGCCGCCAGGAGCAGTTGCAGGCCGAGCGGCCAACCGTCTGTCAACTCATACAGGCGCGCGCAACTGTCGGCATCGACGCGGTCGCCGAAGCGGCTGCGCACAAGGGTCATGGTTTCATCGAAACGGAAACGCAGCGCTTCCGCGCCGATGCCGGTGCATTGGCCGTATGCCGTCAGGTCAATGACGGCGGTGTCGAACCCGGCGCGCGCCGCGACCACGATGCGCAGATTGGGCGGCACGTTGTGCAGCAGGTAAAGCAATGCCGCAGTCCCATCCTGCGAAAGACGTTCGGCTTCATCGACGATCAGCACGAGATCCAGCGATGTCTGGGCCACCTCGGCAAGCCAGGCCGTCAGCCCTTCGGTGCTGCCCGGCGCCGCGGCCGCGCCTTCGAGCAGGGTGCGGCCAAAGCCGGGCCGCGCGCAGCCGGCACGAACGGCCAGCACAAGGCACTGCAGGAAATGCAGCGGATCGTCGTGCGTGTCCGCGGAAATCCAGGCGACGGCAGTACCACGCGCCAGATACTCGCGGCGCCATTGCGCAAGCAGCAGCGTCTTGCCGAAGCCTGGCGGCGCCTGTACCACAATCGCCGGCCGGTCGCGCAGCGCTTCGCTGTCGAGGCTGAGGCGCGCACGGGCAAGCAGGTGCCGCGGCGCGCGCGGCGGCATGGTCTTGAGCGCAAGCTCGGAAAACGCGGCACCGGCGCCGCCGTTCACGGGGGTCATCTGGCAGGTACTTGTTGGCTTGGATGCGACACTCGCCGGGGCCTGCATGCCGGACTGCGTGCGCGGCAATGCAGTGTCCGTGGCTTCGCGCTGCCGTTGGGGGCGGCTCGCCTGGCTCGAAATCTGGTGTCTCATTATAGGCACACGGCGGGCCTGGCGGACAATCGCCCCCTCCTCCGCGGAGGGGGCGTATAAGGTGTGCCGCGGCTAGCATGCGTCCAGGTCGAAACGGAACGCAAGGGCATTCGATGCAATTCAGGGACGTGTGCGCGCTGGAGCAGGTCAGACCGGGTGCATCGATGGCGGTGCGTGCCGGCGGCAAGGACATTGCGCTGTTCAATATCGACGGCACCGTCCATGCGATCGAGAACGCGTGCCTGCATGCCGGCGCCGCGCTCGCCGGCGGCACCTTGTGCGGACGCATCGTCCAGTGCCGTGCGCACGGCTGGCGCTACGACGTGACCACCGGCGCGCTGGTCGTGGCGCCGTCGCTGTCCGTCGCAACGTTTGCGGTGAAGATTGACCAGGGGCGCGTACTGGTCGGGGTGCCGACATGAGCCGCCCTTGTTCCGATGCCGACACCGTCACGTGCCGCCACCTGCTGGTCCCGGTCGAGGAAGCGGATGAATCCATGGCCACCGTCATCGGGGCCATCGAGCTGGCACGTATCGCCGCCGCACGGATTACGTTCGTCTATGCGCCGGCTCTGGCCCCCATGCCGCACGGCCACGGGAACCGCAGCCGCGAACGGCTCGGCAAGGCGGAATCGGTGGCGCGGGCGCAAGGCGTGCCATGTGCATCGGCTGGCGCAGTCGGGGACGACGTGCAAGCGGCCATCCCCGCAATTGCGCGCGAGGCTGGCTGCGATCTGGTCTTTGTCGGCGCCCACGGGCACGGCACGATGACAGGACCGCTGGTCCTGGACGTGCTCGCCGCGGGCCTGCCGGTATTCGCCATGCCGAACCCCGCGTCGGCAGCGCCGGCGCCAGCGCCAGCCATCCGCGCCATCCGTGACGAGCACCGCGCCCTCAGTGCCATATTGCGCGCCTGGCTGGACATGCTGATGGCCGCGAACGACCACGGCGCCACCGCGGACGTGCCGGTGATGCGGAGCATGATCCGGTTTATCGAGACATTTCCGGTCGCGCGCCACCACCCACGCAAGCAGGCCGTCCTCTATGGCAGGCTGCGCCGGCGCACGGCCAGGGTCGACGCCGAACTCGACGAGCTTGAGCGCCAGCACGACCGCGATGCGCAATGGGTCGGCGTACTCGCCGTAGCCGTTGAGCGTTTTGCCAAGGGCGGCCCGCTGACCGAGTTGCTGGACCGGGTCGATCACTATGCGCAGTTCGCCTGGGCGTTCATGGGGCGCGAAGAAGGGGTGATCCTGCCGGCGGCGCAGCGCTACCTGACCGACGCGGACTGGGACAAGGTCAACGCCGCATACTGCACCAGGGATACCCGTACCTCGAAGACCGAGCCCGGCACTCGCGGCGGGGGGCATGACGAGCGCCCTTTCGACATGCTGCTTGCGTGGCTCGCCGACCTTCCTGATGTCGGTTGCGTGGCCCGCATTTGCTCGCACGCGCCAGACGGATCCATGCAGTTCACCACGTGAAAAAGCGCGGCCACGCGCTTGAATCGTGGCCACCGAACCAAGACCGTCAAACGGGCGCTTCTGGACGCGCCATTCACCATCAGGATGGAGACCATGCAATTTCTCGACGATTCCCTGCACCCGGAGAACCAGGACAAGGTGGTGATCACCGTGGCCCCGTATGGCCCCGAGTGGATGCCGCAGGACTTCCCGGAAGATATCCCGGTGACCATGGAAGAGCAGGTGCAGAAAGCCGTAGATTGCTATGACGCCGGCGCTACCGTGCTGCACCTGCACGTGCGCGAACTGGACGGCAAGGGCTCCAAGCGCCTGTCCAAGTTCAACGAACTGATCGCCGGCGTGCGCGCCGCCGTGCCCGACATGATCATCCAGGTCGGCGGTTCGATCTCGTTCGCGCCGGAAGACGAAGGCGAAGCCGCCAAGTGGCTGTCCGACGATACCCGCCACATGCTGGCCGAACTCACCCCGAAGCCCGACCAGGTGACGGTGGCGATCAACACCACGCAGATGAACATCATGGAGCTGCTCTATCCCGAGTACCTGAAGGGTACCTCGCTGGAGCATCCTGCCTACCAGGCAGCCTACCGCGAAATGACCGTGCCGGCCGGCCCGGGCTGGGTCGAAGAGCACCTGCGCCGCCTCAGCAACGCCGGTATCCAGCCGCACTTCCAGCTCACCGGCATCCACGCGATGGAAACGCTGGAGCGCCTGGTGCGGGCGGGCCACTACAAGGGTCCGCTGAACCTGACGTGGATCGGCATCGGCGGCGGCTTCGACGGTCCCAACCCGTTCAACTTCTTCAACTTCGTGCATCGCGCGCCGGACGGCTGCACGCTGACCGCCGAGTCGCTGCTCAAGAACGTGCTGCCGTTCAACATGATGGCCATGTCCATGGGCCTGCACCCGCGCTGCGGCATCGAGGACACCATCATCGACCAGCACGGCAACCGCATGACTTCGGTGCAGCAGATCGAACAGTGCGTGCGCGTGGCGAAGGAACTGGGCCGCGAGATTGCCTCGGGCAAGGAAGCGCGCGAAATCTACCGCATCGGCACGTGGTACGACAGCGTGGAAGAAACGCTGGCCGCCCATGGCATGGCGCCCAACCGCCAGGCCGGCATCAGGAACCTGCCGCTGCGCGCCGCCTGATGCGCAAGGCCGCCCGGACGCAGCGACTCGATTGCGGCCAGGGCGGCCGGCCATCCCGTCCTTGACGGACTCCAACATGTCCCATCGCCCCGCCCTCTTCGAATTCCGCAAGGTGGCCACCGCAGTCATCCTGGCCGCAGCAATGCCCGCTGCCATCCCCACGTGCGGGAACGGTTCGCGGCGCTCGGCATGGAGCCGGTGCCGGACCAGGGCCTGCCGGAACTCAGCCAGGCGCTGCGTACGGAATACGAACGCAATGCCGGCATCGTCAAAACCTACCACATCCAGCCATGAATCCGTGCCCCTTCCCGGGCACCGGACCGGCACGGACTTTCTTCTCCAGGAGACCTGAATGGCAAAAGCAATCCGCTTCTACGAAACCGGTGGCGCCGACGTCCTCAAGCTTGAGACCGTCGAAGTCGGTGATCCCGGCCCGGGCCAGGCCCGCGTCCGCCACACCTATATCGCCGTCAACTTCATCGACATCTACTTTCGCACCGGCCACTATCCGCTTCAACTGCCCAACGGCCTGGGCTCGGATGCGGTTGGTGTGGTCGAGGCCGTCGGCCCGGGCGTGACCGACATCCGCGTCGGCGACCGCGTCGGCTATCTGCTCGGGCCGCAAGGCGCCTACTCGGACGTGCGCGTGATGCCAGCGGAAGTTCTGATCCCGCTGCCCGATGGCGTCTCCGACCGGACGGCCTCAACGCTCATCATGAAGGGCATGACTGCCCAGTACCTGTTCCGCCAGGTCTACCCGCTCAAGGGTGGCGAGACCATCCTCTATCACGCCGCGGCGGGTGGCGTAGGCCTGATCGCCTGCCAGTGGGCACGCGCGCTTGGCGTGACCATGATCGGCACGGTCAGCTCCGACGAAAAGGCCGAGATCGCCAGGGCCAATGGCTGCACGCACACCATCGTCACGTCGCGCGAAGACATCGTCGAGCGCGTGATGGAGATCACCGACGGCAAGAAGGTACCGGTCGTGTTCGACTCGATCGGCAAATCGACGCTGGATGCATCGCTGTCCTGCCTGCAGGTGCGCGGCACCCTCGTCAGCAACGGCACGACTTCCGGGCCGGTGGAGATCGACAGCCGCACGCTCGCCGCCAAGGGTTCACTGTGGGTCACGCGTCCGGCCATGGTGCACTACGCCACGCCGCGCTCGCACATGCTTGATATGGCGAAGGAAGTGTTCGACATGGTGCTCGCCGGCAAGATCACGAGCGAGCCCAGGCAGAGCTTCGCGCTGGCCGATGCCGCCGAGGCGCATCGCGCGCTCGAATCGAGGAAGACCAGCGGCGCCACCGTACTGGTGCCGTAACCGTTGCGTACTGGCGCGCGGGCATCATCGCCTTGTACGCTTTACGCAAAATGATCAACGGGGCGACGTACTCCTGGCACGATCGCCCCGAAGCCATTGCTGGAAATCGGAGAAATCATGGACCTGAAGTTAGAAGGCAAGCGTGCAATCGTGACTGGCGGCAGCCGCGGCATTGGCAAGACGATTGCCCTGCAGCTCGCACAGGAAGGGGTGGACCTCGTGCTTGCCGCACGCGGGAAGGAAGCGCTGGATGCGACAGCCGCGGAGCTTGCGGCGCTGACCGGCCGCCGCATCGTGCCGCTCACGGTAGACACCGCCGACAAGGCTTCTGTCGACGCCATGGTGGAGCAAGCGATCGAAGCCATGGGTGGCATCGATATCCTGGTCAATGCCGCGGCATTGCCGGGCGGCATCTCGCCGGCCACGCAACTGGACCAGATCGTCGATGCGCAAGCCCTCGAGGATATCGACATCAAGGTCATCGGCTATCTGCGCACCGCACGGGCATTGGCACCGCATCTGGCCGCAAATGGCTGGGGACGTATCATCAATATCGGCGGCCTGGCCATCTACCATACGGGCCGACCCGTCGCCACGCTGCGTAACGTCGGCGTGGCGGCAATCACAAAGAATCTCGCCGATGAACTCGGGCCGAAGGGCATCAATGTCACGGCGGTCCATCCCGGCCCGACGCGCACCGAGAAGACCGACGCGGCAACCGAGGCGTGGGCGGCGAGCACGAGCAGCCTCGGCCGCATGGTCGATGCCAGTGAGGTCGCCTGCGTGGTGACCTTCCTCGCGTCGCCACTGAGCGTGGCGATCAACGGCGAAGCCATCCCGGTCGGCGGAGGAACCCCCGGCATCATCCATTATTGAATTCACCCTGAACTGCCGACGGCAGCCTGGCCGCGCTGGCCCGCTTCAGATGGGGTCAGGCCGACAGGCTGCCGGTTGCGCTGAAGTCAATGGCGCTGAAGTCAGTGGCCCTGTTCTTCCTGGAGCCGCTGGCGCAATACCGCGCGCAGATCCTCGCCGTAGCCCGTGAGGGTGCCGCCATCCACCGCCAGCATCTGGCCCGTGATCATGTCGGCACGGTCGCTGGCGAGGAAAGATACCGCTTCGCCAATCTCCTCGGGCTTGCAGAACCTGCCCAGCGGTACCGTCCGCCTGATCAGCGCCTCGCGCTTTTCCGAACTGGCATACGCTTCAATGGCGGGAGTCAGAATGCCGCCGGGGCACACCGCATTGACGTTGATGCGCTGGTCCGCAAGCTCCCATGCGAGATGCTGCGTCAGTCCCGTGACCGCATGCTTGGATGCGGTGTAATCCACACTGCTGAAGTAAGCCATGCGAATGCCGGCGATGGAGTCGATATTGACGATCTTGCCCTTGCCCTGCGCCCTCATGGCAGGGATGACCGCCTGGCAGCAGAACAGGATGCCCTTGGCGTTCACCCCCATCACGCGGTCCCAGTTCTCTTCCGTGACGTCGCACACCAAGGCGGAAGCCCCGCCGACGCCGGCGTTGTTGACCAGGATGTCGATGGCGCCAAACGCCTCCAGCGCCTGGCGGGCCATGGCCTCCGTGTCGGCCTTCTTGCTGATGTCGGCGCGGATGGCAATGGCACGCTTGCCGTCCGGATCGATGCTGGAAGCTACGCGCGCGGCGGCGTCAAGGTTCAGGTCCACCACGGCGATCCTGGCCCCTTCACGCGCCAGCACTCGCGCGATGCCTTCGCCGCCGCCCTGCCCGCCGCCCGTAATGATTGCAACCTTGTCCTTTAGCTCCATGCTCATCTCCTTGCGATCTTGTGTCGGATGTCGATACCGTGGGCCGTAGCAGCCGATCTCTGCAAGTATCTAGCAACAAGGCCGAGCGTTTTGACAATCTGGGGCACCAGTTTGACATTTCGGGGCGGCTAGGGAAATCACGAAGTTCTGAACCTGCATCCCCTACGACACCGAAATGGCGACGGACAGGATTGGTTTGCAGATCGCTAATTCTGCCAATGGTCGTGAAGAGAAGTAAGCCTCGCTGCTCGAGCTCCATCACGCATGACATCGCCGTAGCGCGGGCGCTCGGCGGCGACGTTGCCGTGATGCTCGGCGGCAGGATCGTGGAAGACGGAGCCGCCCATGCCGTGCTGGCGACACCCCGGCACAAGTACACCCGCGCGCTGATCGCCGCGGACCCCGCGGCGTGGCCCACGCGCCCACGCGGGCAAACGGGGCGAGAGGTGATTGCCGCTGCCGGCCTGAGCAAGCGCTTCGGCTCTCGCGAACTGTTTCGAGGCCTGGATCTTGCGCTGCGCGCCGGCGAGCGCATCGCTGTCACCGGCCCGAGCGGCAGCGGGAAATCGACGCTTGGCAACGTGCTGCTGGGTCTGCTGTCGTCTGACGAAGGCGGCGTGCGCCGGCAATCCGACATCGATCCCGTCCGCGACCAGAAGATCTACCAGGAACCTTCCGCGGCCTTCGCACCCGGGCGAATCCTGTAGGCTCGACCCCTCCGTGCATGCTGAACTTGAAAAGATCGGAGCAGGCGACGTCAAAAATCACGCTGATTTCCCAGCCCTCTTCCGTTGTGCGTTCGTAGCACTATCTCGACTAGCGCGACAAAATCCCACATCAGATCGGGAGCAAGGTCGCGAACGGCTTGGGCAACGGAAGAGGCGATGGCCACCCGCAGGGCGTCGAATTCTCTGGATAATTCGCTGATTTGTTCCGTGCCAAGAAATGAGGTTTGCGCTGAGCTCGCTAAACCATTCACGAATAGCTGCGACTATCATATCGCTTCGTGGGGTGGCCAGCTCGAATCGCAAGCGACGCCACAGACGCGGATGCGTCTCGGCCATCTCAGCAAGCAGTATCGCCTGGCGTTCCGGTCCGATGGTCCTTGATCGCTCACCGAGCTGAAGCGGGCTTTGCCCCTTGAGTTTGTCCATCGACACAATGAGGTGGGCCGTAGCAGGAGGTTGCTCACAGCGTGATGCCCTTCTGCCTTACTGGCGCCACCCGCGTAAACGACGCATCGATGCTGCTCGCCGTCAAGAACTCGGCGTCGCTAGCTAACGCTGGTCGGAAAGCATCATGGCATTTGGACAGGTCGACGGAGACGATGAAGAGGTGATTAGCCAGATCAACATGACGCCGCTGGTCGACGTTATGCTGGTGCTGCTGATCATCTTCATCATCACGATTCCCGTCATCAACCAAGCGGTAAAGATCGACCTGCCGCGTGCGACGAATCAGCCCAACGACTCCAAGCCGCAGGACATCCACATATCGATCGATGCACAAGGCAAAGTGTACTGGAACCAGCAGGAGGTCGACATGGCAACGCTGGAGCAGCGCATCGCGGAAGCAGCGCGCCAGCAACTGCAGCCTGAGTTGCATCTGCGCGCGGATCGCAATGTGCGCTACGAGCGCGTGGCCCAGGTGATGGCCGCCGCGCATCATGGCGGTCTCGGCAAGATCGGTTTCATAACCGAACCGAAGCACTGAATCCGATGCAGTGCCAACTGGCACCTGTTGCGCCATCGTTTTGCCGGCCCACTACGGTTTGTTGCTTGCCAAGGTTATTTCAATGCAGTGATGTCAGGCGAGCAACAATGGGCCATGGTCATCGCAATGATCCCCATGGGGGTGATGCAGATGATTGCCAACCAAATAATCTACATGGTCGCCGTGCGGTACGGCCTCATGGCCGCAGCCAGGGCCGTGCTTGTGGTTCGGGTCATGGCCGCCGCACTGATGGTTGGGGGTACACCGATCAGGATTGGTATCGCTGATTGCAAGCACGTGCTCATCGATGTGATCGCCGTGCATGTTATGAATGTGCCCGTCATGCAGATAGTCAACGTGTCCCTCATGACGCACGGCGAGGTGTCCGCAATTGGGCCCGTGCTGGTGAGGGTGATTGATGGGGTGTTCCAAAGGGCAGTCAGCCATGGCGCCAACTCCTTGATTGATTTCCGGGTTCGGAACCCGGTGGACACGGTTGCGCAGGCCGGGAAGGAAAAATTGTCGGCCGGCAACCTACTTGTTGGATCCTAGAAGCTGGTATTGCCGTATGCAAGGAAAGAGCCCGGGTGGCCTTTCCCCTCCATTGAGTTCGCAGAGGGCCTGAAGCCCGCATCCATGAGCAGGTGGCTGGCATGCGCTATCGCTGGCCCCGGCAAGCTCCCGGAGGGTATCGCCAGATGCACACAAATGCCTGACGCGGTCAAATGCCGGGCGCTGACGTCTCGCGCCACGGCATACAGATCATGGTGCGGGCTGATAGGGTTCGACGCGGACAGCGTTGATGGCATATCCTGCGTCACCCATACCGGTTTCGGCATGCTCCACGCGCATGATGCCGCTGATCCAGACGGTATCCATCGTCCGCAATCCCTCCAGCGGCTTGCCGGTGCGTACGTGGACGACCTGGTTTGACGGCGGTGGCGGGACATGGATGCAGGCGCCAAAGTACGGCACCAGCAGGAACTCCCGAATGGCTTCGCCCTCCCCGTCCAGCGACACCACGAAGCCCGGCAGGCGCACCGCCACGCCGTCCATTGCCGGCTCGACCGGCGCATCACGCCAGTATTGCCGCGCCTTGTCGAGGGCGGCCCGGGCGCGGGGATCATCGTCCGCCAAATCCTGGAGCCGAAGGCCCTTGAACGGCGCCATCGGATCCCACGCTTTCGGCAGCAAGTCTTGCCAGACGATTTCGCGATATGTGGCATCTGCGCCGGCCGCTGGCGAAGACGCTGGTGGAGGCGTCAGTGTCTGGCCGACCGCGTACGTGTTCGGCACGGTCTTTTCCTTTACCAGTTCGCCCCGCGACAGCAGCCAGTGCGCTAGGCCGGCGCACAGCACCACCCCGACAATGCCGATCGTGGCCAGCACCGGTGCCGATACGCGCCCCGCTTGTCTTCTCATAAGACCCTCAGGTAGATGGCGTCAGCCCGTCGTGCAGGCTGAGCCGGTATGCCCGCCACGCAGGCAACAGCGAGGCGATGGCGCCGGCGGCAATGATCGCCGCCAGCAACGGCAACTCGCTCGCGTGCGGCCATGCCACGGGCAGCGCCATGCCGAGGCTGGCTTCGAGCCACGGCGCCAGCGCAATGCTCAGCGCCGTCAGCAGCAGGTAACCAGCAAGTGCACCTGCCAGCATCAGCAGGATTCCTTCCATCGCCAGCAGGACCAGCAGGTCCACCGGCCGCGCGCCCACCGCGCGCAGCACAGCCAGCTCGCGCCGCCGTTCTCCCAGCGCAGCCAGGATCGACGATGCCAGCCCCGCAAGCCCTGCTACCACGATCAACGCGGACATCAGCAGCATGCCCTTCTCACCGATACTGACAATCCGCCAAAGCTCGTCCAGGGCCACGCCGGGCAGCACCGCCATCAGCGGCTCGCGCGCATCGTCGGCGACGTGGCGTTGCAACGCAAACACGCGCGAACGCAGCTTCAGCCCGACGAGGATGCCGGTGATGTGCTCGGGCACCAGCGAGAACTTGCCGACCTGGTCCGGCGGAATCGACAGCCCCGGCATCGGCGTGCCCGCCTGCCAGTTCAGGTGGATCGCTTCCATGCCATCGAGCCGGATATGCACGGTGCGGTCGACCGGCGTCCCCGTGGGCGCCAGGATCCCGGTGACCACGAACGGCTTGTCGGCATGGTCATGATGGCCGGCCAACGGGCCTTCGGAATCGCCGTGGCTGAGCACGATGTGGTCGCCAACGCGATAGTGCAGGCGTCTGGCCACCTCGGCACCCAGCACGGCATCGAACACCGCCTGGAACGGCTTGCCCTGGGCCAGTTCCAGCGCGCGCCGGTCGCCATAGCGAAAATGGCGGAAATACTCCGCCGAGGTGGCGAGCACCGGAAAGCCGCGATGGGAATCGCCAAGCGAGACCGGTATGGTCCACGCCACCAGCGGGTGCGCGGCAATCCGTTGCGCGCTGTCCCAGCTCATGTCGTGCTGCACGCCACCGAGGCGGAACACCGTGGCAAGCACCAGTTGCACCGGGCTGGCCCGCGCCCCGACGACGAGATCGGTACCCGAAACGGACTGCGAAAAGCTGACGCGAAGCTGATGCCTGACTCGCTCCACCCCAAGCAGCAGTGCGGTCGACAGCGCAATGGCCAGCACCATCAGCAACAGGTTGTAGCGCCGGCTCCAGGCGCTGCGCGCCGCCAGGCCTGTCAGGGTCATCATGCCGCCTCCGTGACGGTGCCGGCCGGCAGCCCAACATGCCGGTCGAACGACGGCATCAGGCTGGCATCATGGCTGACGAATACAAGGCTCGCGCCAGCCGCCCCGCACTCGTGCCGCAGCAGGTCCATGAATGCGGCTTGCCGGTCGGCATCGAGCGCCGAGGTGGGTTCGTCGGCCAGCACCAGTTCGGGCCGGCCCAGCAGTGCGCGCGCGGCGGCCACGCGCTGCTGCTGTCCCACCGAGAGCTGCGCCGCCGGCCGGCTCCAGATCGGTTCCGGCAAATCCAGCCGTGCCAGCAACATCCCGGCAGCGGCGGCGGGACCGCCTCCCTGCTCCGCTGTCCGTTGCCGGCGACGGGCCGAGAACTTGCAGCCAAGCAGCACGTTATCGAGCACCGACAGGTACGGCAGCAGGTTGAGCTGCTGGAAAATGATGCCGATATGGTCCGCGCGAAAGCGGTCGCGTTGCGTACCGGTCAGGCGGTTCAACGCCGTACCGTTCAGCATGACCCGCCCCTGCGCAGGCACCAGCACACCCGCCAGTAGCCCCAGCAGCGTGCTCTTGCCGCTGCCGCTGGCGCCCGAGACGAACACATGCTCGCCGGCGGCCACGTGGAACCGGTCCAGCCGCAGGCAGGCGGCGTCCTGCCCCGGCCAAGTGAACGCGATGCCGGTCAGCATCGCGGTGGCTGCATGTTGTCTTGTTTCCATGATCGAGTGAGGCTATCGACTTACGGACGCGCCAAGCGCGCCCGGAACAGAAAGATCAGGCCGAGTATCGCCGCAGCCTGCGCCAGTTGCTGCAGCCCGCCGTGCCACGCCGGCACGCGCGCGTCTTCGGTCCATGCAAAGCGGGGAGCGTCCCGGTATTCGCCCGGCGCAACGCCACGATAGCTCATGATGCGGGGCACGAAGAAGGCACGCCACTGCGCTTCGAAGCGGTCCACCTGTGCCATGAAGCTGGCATAGCGTGGCGCGTCGCTGCCCGCCAGCCGGTCGGCGGCAAGCAGCAGCGAGAGCGACGGCGAGAGCCAGGCCCAGCGCTGCGCCTGCTCGAAGCGCGTCGCGCGCACGCGGTCGAACGCGGACACGACGGGCTGGATCTGCGCCTGCTGGTCGAGGTAGCGCGGCATATAGGTGACCGGCCATGTGTGCTGGCGCGCTGTCGCGGGCAGCCAGCCAGAATGGGCCCGATACCAGTCCTCCACCAGCTTCGGCATGCTGGTTTCGGCATGCTGCTGTGCCGTGCGCATCTGGACGATCGCAGCCAGCCGTGATGGCATCGTTGCCGAGCGGTCGGCCAGCGCAGAGATCATGGCCGGCGTGCCGAACGTTGCGACGGCCCAGAGGCCCAGCCCCGCCAGTACCGCCGTGGCGCTGGAGCCGGGCAGCAGGTTGAGCGCAGCGCTGGCCGCGCTCCAGCATGCAATAAACGCGGTGACGCAGAACATCCATGCGAGATAGGCGACGAGTGTGGCGGCCGGGTCCAGCAGGAATGCCAGCGCAGACGCGAGCGCGGCAATCAGCCAGACCGCGCCCGCCCGCACCGCAATGGCGGCAGCCAGCACGCGCCCGGCCGCTGCACCGTTGGCCACGGACATCCGCCACGTGCCGCGTTCGCGCTCGCCCTGGACGATTCCCGCGCACAGGCACACCAGTACGAGCGGCACCAGCAGGGCGATGGCGGTTGCCAAATCGAAGGTACCGTAGCGCTGCAACAGCGGATTGGCCAGCTTCTCCTCGTTGCGCGCATCCGTGTGGCGGCTTTCCACGGTGACGCGGATCGCCGGCGGCAGCAGATCGAACAAGCCACTGCCAAGTGCCAGGCCACCGACCGGCGGCAGTAACGCCGCGGGCGCTTCCGACCTGGCGAAGCGGAACGCCGCCATGGCAGCCTCGTCAGGCGCCACCGGCGCTGCCTTGGCCCCGGCAAGCCGCAGCGCGGCGTGGCCGCTTGCCTCCAGTTGCTGGAACCTCGCGTGCCATGCCCGAGCACCAAGGCCCGACGCGACGGCACATGCGCACAGGGCGGCAGCGAACAGCAGCATGGCCCAACGCGCATTGCCTGCCGCAATGAAGCGACGCCATTCCGCGATGAAGGTCTGTTGCATATGACTCATGGCTGCATTTTTCGGAGGGAGAAAGACAAGCCGGCCAAGACCAGCGCGCACCACAAGATCAGGATTGCGATCTCCGGCAGCGCGGCACGCAGCGCGAAGTACGCCGGCGGCATCGTGTAGGCAAAGGGCCCGATGGCGCGCCACAGCGCCGCGCCCGCGTACTTGTCCTCGAACGAGGTCAGCCCGCGCGTATGGCTGGCATCCCATTGATCGATGGCCGTGTTGACCCCGCGGCGATAGCGCTCAGCGGCGTCTTCGTAGTCGTGCTGGTGCGCTAGATCGGTGCCGGCCACCTTCATGGAGAAGTTGCGGATCGCCAGCGCGGGACTCAGCAACGCGGCGGCGCGCATCACGTTCTCCTGTGCCGCGTAGCTTTGCCAAAGCCTGTCGAAATGCAATGCATGGACGCGGTCGGCATAGGCGTCGCGGGCCAACCGTCGCAGCGGGGCCGCGCCCACCGGCAGGTCCTCGAGGCGGCTCGCGCCGTAGCGGGCCAGCAGTGCCGCGTCATGGCGCTGCTGGCGTGCAGCCAGGTTGCCGTCGCCCGGCAAGCCCTCCGTATAGTCGCGCTGGATCGCCGCCCAGAACGCCTGCGCCGACGGCAGCGGCACAGCATGTCGCGCTGCGGCTGCGCCGATCCCCGGAATCACGAACACGAAGGCAAGCCAGAGCCCCACGAGCCCGAGCAACGCGCTCCTGCTGTCGGCAGCCCAGGCCGATACCATCAGTCCGATCCCGACCAGGATCGCCGTGTACAGCAAATATCCTCCACCCAGCCCCAGCGCCCGCCACAGGAAGCCGTGCTCCGGTTCGCCACCAGCGTATGCCACGATGACCGCCACCATGGGCAGGCTCAGTGCAAACACGGCAAAGCTCGCGGCCAGCGCCAGGAACTTGCCGGCGACGAGATGGCCTGGCGCGAGTCCGACGCTGTGCATCATGCGCAGTGCGCCCCGCTGGCGCTCGCCACTGATCGCATCGAACGTGACGGCGATTACCAACAGCGGCAACAGCGTGGCAAACACGAACCCTGCGCTCAGGTCGCCGAAGCGGGTAGACGGCAGCGCATCCTGCGCCGGCTCGAAGCGCGCGATATTGCGCCGATGGGGTTCCAGCCAGAGCGCCTGGCCGAAGTAGTCGCCCAGCCCCGGCTCAATGGCGGTCAGCGCCGAAGTCGGCCGAAACACGTACAGGCCGAAGTGCGCGCCGCGATGGGGGTGCTTGTCGCCCTGGTCGTCCCACTGCTGCCGTGTCGCAGCGGCGACCTGCGCCACCTCGCGCGCAACGGCAGCCTGCTTCTGCAAGGACGCAATGAGGGCAACGGCCAATACTGCCGCGCCGACGATCAGCAGCACCAGATAGCGCCCGTCCCTGACCATCGAGCGGATTTCCTTTATGACGACAGTCCCGATCATGACGGCACGCCCTCCCCGCGCGCATAGGCCAGGTAGGTAAGCGCCAGGGCCTCGTGATCGACCGTGTGCGCGTCGAACTCCGCCACCAGCACGCCGGCGCGCAGGATACCGATCCGGTCGGCGAGCTGCTTCGCATTGAACAGGTCATGCGTGGCCATCAGCACCGCCATGCCGGCATCCGCCGCCTGGCGGACACGGCGTGCCATGTCATCGGCCGCGGCAGGATCCAGCCCAGAGGTCGGCTCGTCCAGCAGCATCAGCGAAGCCGATTTGGCCTGGGCGATGGCCAGGCCTACCTTCTGCCGCATGCCCTTGGAGTATTTCGCCACGCGCCGCCCGTGCGCGTCGCGGGTCAGTCCGACGCGGTCCAGCAGCGCCGAAGCTTCGCCACGCAACAGCCTGATTCCGCCGATGGCGCAGAAATAGTGCAGGTTCTCCAGGCCGGACAGGTAGGGATACAGCGCGACGTTCTCGGGCAGATAGGCGACACGGCGCCTGACGCCCGCGGGATCGGTGGCTGGCGACAGACCGTCGACCAGCACCGTGCCTTCGGCCGGCGTGACGAATCCCAGCGTCGCATCGATCGTCGTGGTCTTGCCGGCACCGTTGCCGCCCAGCAAGGCGTAGACGCAGCCTTTCGGTACTGCGAGACTGAGGCGGTTCACCACCGGGCGCCCGTCGCGATGGACGACCACGTCACGAATTTCGAGCATCGTCGCGTCTCCCTTGATCAGAAGAAATAGCGTGCCGCCATGCCGAACTGCCATTTCGGCTGTGGCGAGACCAGCAGCCCTGCCGGCGATCCATACGCGGCCTCGGTCGAGAACCGGTGTGGCTGCAACACGGCGAACAGCGATAGCTGGTATTGCTTCCAGTCCAGCACCGCACGCAGGTCATACCGCGTGTAGGCCGGCATGAAGCGCAGTTGCGTCTGCGGCGTCCCCATGTAGTAAGGAATGCCCGAGGTCAGGTAGGCATCAGCATTGACGGTCAGTTGCGCGCCTTGCAGCCGCTGGCGGTACTCCGCACCCAGCTTGACCTGGTGCCGCGGGACCGACAGCCGCGCCCCGGTGTTGGGCAGCGGGTTGTTCGCCTCGGCCTGGATGATGTGCCCGTAGCTGGCGTAAACGGAGACTGCGCGCAGCGGGCGCCAGCGGGCTTCCAGCTCGTACCCCTTGCGCGTGGTATCGCCGACAGATTTGTACGATCCGTCCGGCTGCGCCACGATCTCGTCCTGGTTCAACGTGTAGTAGGCCGCGGCGGTGATGGTGAGGTCGGTGGCCGGCGTGGCGGTGAAGCCGACATCGTAGGATTTCACCTTCGACGGCGACACGTCGTAGATCGACCCGCCGGGCGCACCCAGCGGGCCGATGGCCCCGCTGCTGCTGATCTGCTCCGCGGCCGGCGAGCGGAAGCCCTGCGCGACGTTGGCGAACAGGTCAAGACGAGGCAGCACCGACCAGACCGCGCCGATCTTTGGTGTGGTCACGCCGGCGTAATAGTCGGTGCTCGCCGCCGGCAGCTTGCGGTTGACGATGTCGTAGTCGAACCAGTCGCGCCGCAGCCCCCCGGTCAGCTTGACCGTATCCACGGGCCTGATTTGGCCCTGGACGAACAGCCCGTAGGTCAGCAGGTCCAGCCCCTGCGCATTGATGTAGTTCGCCGTGGGCACGCCACGGACCCAGATCTGGCGCTGCGCGTCGCCGCGGTCACGGCGCACTTCGGCGCCGACCATGATCGAGGCCCGATCCCCGAACGTGAAGTTGTTGGCCAGCCGGCCGCCGAAGATGTTTCGATCATCCGACCCCACGGTCTGCTGCACGCTGCTGGTGGCGATGCCACGCTCGCGCTCGAAGGTCTCGCCGTACAGCGTGGCATACCAGCCGTCCTGGCCATTCGCGGGCGCTCGGTTCAGTGCGAACATCGAGCGCTTGCCGCTGCCGAAGCCCGGCAGGCCATACTGCGTGGAGCGCGGATCTACCTTGCCCGATTGCAGGTCGCTCAGCAGCAAGTAGCCAGCGGCTGTCGATTCGGAGCGATAGTGGTTCAGCCGCAGGCTGTAGACGCCGTCACCGATCCTGGTCGACAGTTTCCAGAAGAAGTTGTCGCGGTCGGTGCTGCCGTCGTATCGATAACTGTGCGTGCGGTAGATGTCGGCCACGAACAACGACTGGATCGGTGACGATTCGGGCCTGAACGCATAGCTGCCCGACAGCACCAGCGACGCACGCCGGCCCTCGTACCGGTCGAGCGCGATGCCGATGCTGGAGGGGACGTCGCCCGCTTGCGTGCTGATCGGCACGGCGCCCGCCCGGTTCTGGTCGCCATACAACGCGGAGACCGGGCCCTTGATGACCTCGATCTGGCCGATCATGTCCGGAGTGAGCCATTCGAGAAACGCTGGCCCATGCCCGGCGCCGGCCTGGCTGGACGGCATGTTCTGCGGCACCCCATCCACATAGACCGCGGTGTCCGCGCCATGCGTGCCTTGCGTAGCGAACCCGCGCATGCGGAAGCCGTTGCCGGTATCGCCCTGGTCGATGTTGTTGGCGACCACGCCGGGGACACGGCGAAACATGTTGGAAATGTCCCGGCCGATGTTGATCGTGCCCAGCTCGTCGGCCGTGACCACTGAGACTGCGGCCGGCAGGCCAGTGCTGTCCGTGGTGACGAGCGTGCGCTTGCCCTGCAGACTTGTGTCCTGGGCCGCCACGACACTGACTTCGGGCAGCACCGCGTGCTCGCTTTCGGCCCATGCACCCTGGCTCAGGGCGCCCGACGACAGCGAGATCAGCGCGCAGGCGACGGGACGCGCGGCGCGAATGTTTTCATTCATCTTCATGAGGCTCACGGCAGCCGGCCGTAGCCGCTACGGGCACCGGGCTTGCCGTACAAAATCTACAGACGTGAGAAAGCTGCCCGGTTTGCGTGACGCAACGGGAGCGAGATCAGGCGGAAAGGCAGAAGGCTCGGCGCGGGAAAGTTAAGCCGCGGCGCGGAAGAGCGATGGTGGCCCGCGTAAGGCTGGTGGAGAGAGGAAGCGGGTGCGCCATGTCGGCACGGGAGCATCGACCCGTACCCGCGACAGCAGCCGGAGGACGGCGCAGAGAAGCTGCGCGACGAAGGCAATGCTGACGAAGAGATGCAGCCGCGGCGAGCACCACAGGCAATGGCAATCCGTCGTACCGGCGTCAGGCGCCTCGTCCGTCTCAGGGATCGTGGCTGCGGCTACTGCCTCCGGCCTGACAGCCGCGTCCCTCGCTTCTGGCATCGCATGCACGTGCGTCGCCGCGCTCCACGCCTGCACGAGAACGAGCAGGAGCATGGCCCAGATCAGACGAACGAAGTTCGCATGCTTGCGCATTCGTGGCAGCGGTGGATGTGTCGAGTGCCGCCATATTAACGCAACTCAATTGCAATTGTAAGTCGATGCCGAAACCACCACTGTGACGGATGACCAGCTTTCCCCCATAGAGACGTGCCCAGACAATCGAGCCCGCCCTGGTCCGGAACATTGCCGATTTCCTTTAGCTTCTGGGCATGGCGCCGGGACGACTCACTCAACTGAGCCGCCATTTCCTCCATCGGCACGCCCAGCGGGGGATCCATCCCGATCTCCGCAATCTTCTTACGAAAAGCAGGCGACTGTACGATGGCGATGGCCGACTTACGTAGCTGGGCGCTGACATCGTGCGACGTGCCGAAGGCAACCCATAGTCCGATCCATACGACTTGCGTCAACTTCGGATAGTCCAACTCCGCGAAGGTAGGAACGTTTGGAAGACTGGAAAGACGCTGGGGCACAGTGGTCGCGAGGGCCTTCAGCCGGTTGGTCTTCAGGAACGGCAGCGACGTGGCCCGGCGCGCAGGTGTGCAGCGCCACGAAGATGTCGAGCGCTTGGCGCGATAGAAAGACGACTTGCGGATTGCGCCCCTTCATCCGTTGCTTCGGGATCGTCCAAGTCGCGTCGCGAACATGCGCACTGCCGTGGCGGGCGCACCGCGCGCCTTCACCTTGTTGCACAAGGCACGTAGGTCATCAGCGGTGATTTCATTGAGCAGCCGGTTCTGGAAGGCCGCGCGGATGTCCCGATCGACGATGCTCGTGCGCATCGCCCGTGTGCCGTCGGCCATCCGGGCGTCGGCGAGCAACGGGCGGTCATGTCGCCGAAGCTCCTGGTGGCGGTCAGTTGGTGTTTCTCACGCTGCTTTTCTTGCGCCGGGGACTTGCCCTTGGCAACGGCCTTCTTGGCGTCGAGCAGCTTTTGGCGGGCAAGGGCCAGCGAGATACCGGCCGGCCCTTAGCGGCCGATGGTCAGCGTTTCCCGCCGCCCGTTGAGACGGGGATCGTAGCGGAAGGTGCCCGCGCCGAATCCAAACACGATCGGTACAAGCAAAAACTCCAACCGCACGCCAAGGCCCCGTGGCACAGGAGATGGTGACATGCATCATCACGCCGTTCTTCGAGATTGCGATGCTGTGGATGCGCGGATCGCAATATCGCGAGATTGCCGATCGTGTCGGCATGCCGATGGATGACTTGCTTGGCGTTTGCACGCAAGGCATCAGTTATTCGCTGCAGACAATTGTCGAGCAAGGCGTGAGTCTGTTGGAGAAGAAACTGGAGCGAGACGGCAACGTTCTGGCCGAAGGCGTCCGGAGCTTTCCCGAGCATTTGCGCTTCGGCGTCCCCAATGCCGCCGCTCGTCTCCTAGCCGCCAGTGGACTGCGGCACCGCCGTGCGTGCACCCAACTGGGCATTGCACTGCAGGCCCAGCCCGTTGTCAGCCCCACGCAAGTCAGGACCGATGCGCTGGCTTCACTCCGGGCCCACGCGGACGCATGGCGTACACACTTGGGGGAACTCGCCTACCAGAACACGCTGTCGGACCTGTCCTCGCCGTGAGCAACGGCCAGTAAGCTGCTATCGTGGTGCGACAGCCAGCCGGCAACGCAAGCTCGCACCGGCTGGCTACTTGCGCCCCCCTAGGACATCGGGGCCGTGGACGCTTGCGCACTTGCAACCTATTGTTTCGATCGTTCGATCAGGCGTACGCAGGCATGGATGGTGGACAGATAGTAGTAGAAGGCCCAACTCAGCCAAATCGAAGCATCGTAGTCTGTCTTCTGCTCCTTGTTATGGTGCCGGATACCAAAATTGTTCGCGAGATTGAAGAGATCGGCTTCGTCCTTGGCATGCAGGACGGCCCTCGCCTCGCCCCGCAGGAATTCCAGTACGTCGGCTAGGTCCCGGACCGCATCCCTTCGCTCGGACAAGGCCCTCCGCCGGTACTTCAGCTTTGCGGCCTCGACCCTTTCACGAATGTTGCTCGCATCTGCATGCGGCAGCTCTGCGGCCAGGAGGGGGGCGAAAACATCTTCGACCAGCGCGAGAATCTCTCCGCTTGGCGTTAGCTCGTAGCCACGGCCGTAGTCCCCCAGGATGTCGTTAATCTCGCGCCGAAACGTCTCCCGTCCTGCCCGCGCATCGAACGTCCTATAGTGCCAGCCACAGTCTGCGAACTGATGATAATAGCCTTCGACACCCTCCGAGGCATGGTCATACAGAAACTCGATGACATCGAATAGATCGTCTTCGGAGTAGTCGGAAATGTGCTCGCCCACCGGCCACAGCCCGTTACGACGCAACTTCCGAAATACGTACAAGCCCGGATCAGCGCCAGCCTTTCCCGCGACATCCCCCTGGTCCACGCAGCCATACCCAAACCACTCCTGAAAGATCCCGTTCTCTTCCAGCCTTACATAGGTCGCGAGAAAGAACCGCTTGAATTCATCGAGCGTAAAGCCCTCGTCGGGGGCCCGCCTGCCGGCTCGGACGGAGTAATAGTGGCGACGGGGTGGCGATGGATCTCGATTTGACATAGGAGGGGCACGCGTGTCGACGACATTCTGCGGCAGGATACCTTACTAATCCGATTGGATTGTCCCTTCCCCGGCAATAGTAGTTGACGCTCTACACAACTAGACAATCAACTTGACCAAATCGTACCCACACATCGGTCATCGGCTTGTTTCTCCCCCATCGTTGCCGTTGCGATAAGGCGGGGAACATCACAATAGACGCCCCTCTCAAAATAACCCCCGTCAGGGACGAGGAGCTGCTGGTCGATTGGGCGGATACCGCTGTTGAGATGTCAGGAATCCAAGCGATCCTACGCCTAGTTTCGCTGCAGCATGTTGTGCCGATTGCCCGCGATAGCCAACATGGCAAGCAACAACTCTCGCCATGGACACTCGACGATGCGCGACAACTTGGAACAAGCCTCGCCCGCCTTGCCCCGTCTGCCTCATCCCAGAATCGAGGGCTAAGCCGATCTGCCCCAATTTCTGCCGAAGGCTCCCCTTCCCTTTCGACGCACCATCCGTCGCCATGAGTTGCACCAGATCCTGCCTTTGGCCGAGACCACGATCTATGAGATGGAACAGCGTGGCGAATTCCCGCGACGCTTCCGGCTAACGGCCCGCTGCGTCGTCTGGGATCTGGAGGAGGTCGAAGCCTGGGTCGAGACCCGCAAACAGGTCTCGCGCGCCAATACCGAGGATAAGGCTTCCGGCCCGGACGTCCGGCAGCGGAAAAGCCGCCCCGTCCGAGCCTTCAGCGTCGCACGCTGAGGCATCTTAGCCTGCGCGCCCCGCGATCCGCGCTAGCGCCTGCTCCAACTGCAAGCGATCGGCCTGCCGCTTCACCTCCGAGCGCTGAGCCAAGTTGTACAGCTTGCGTCGTACACCCGGGAGGTCCAGCGCATGATGCAGGTCGATCAACCCGAAGTCCGGCTGCTCGGCCTCTACCGAACGCAGAAACGCCCGAGAAGTTTGGTCCAGCCAGGCCGCGACCCGTTCCAGCAAACGCGCGCGACTCTGCAGCAGTTGCTCGACGCTCACCGCCTCAGACGTCATTCCGCGAAAGTGCGCGTTGAACGTCGCCTCGAAGTCCGCAGGCTCCCTTGGCGCCAGCATCTCCCAAGCCGGCTTGGGACTGCAGGTCAGATAGACGAGGAAGGTCCGCCAGAGCGCTCCGCCTGTCCTCTCATCCTCAAGCAGCAGGCTGACATCGAACAGGTCGCGAGGATGCTGGCGCGAAAGCGCTGCAGCCAGCTTGCCTGCATAGAGGTCCGCAAAGTCGAGCACCTGCACGGACGCGAATCCGAATGCCTCCTCCACTTTGGGCCTGACCACCATCTGCCGTACCGGATGGACGGTGCCACGCATCACCGGCGTGGTCTCGATCTGCACGCGCGACCGGCCACGGCTGACCACCAGCCGGGTCGCCACGCGGCCGCCCTCGCCCGCTGACAATTGGACCTGCAGTTGCCACGGCCGCGCGCGCAGCACGTCGGCCATTCGCGCCATTGCCGCGTCGATCTGGACCGAGTCGACGGCATAGTCCTGCATCGGCAACCAGGCCAGGTCGATATCCACGGACAGCCGCGGCAGATCGTGCTCGAACAGGTTGATCGCCGTGCCGCCCTTGAGCGCGAAGCGCGGCTCCTGTGCGAGCACCGGCAGGATGTCGACCAGCAATTGCACCCGGTCGGTGTAGCGCCTGTCCCATTGATCAAGCCAGGTGTTCATCCAGGTCTCCAGGCAAGGTGATCTGATAGGTCGGGTGCAACCGGCCGCCGGGCACAAGCGCGCGCTTGCCCCTGCCCAGATCGACACCTTGGAGCGGCACATGCGACAACCACGCATGCCGATGCCGTTCGGCCAGGGCCAGGAACAGACGCTTGGCTTTGATGCTGCGGCAATGGCGCAGCAGCATGCCGACCCGTTGCGGTCGCAGCGTGGTCATTGCCTGCATCAAGGCATCGGCCTCATAGACCAACGCCGCATCCGTCACGCCATCACACAACTCCAGCATGGCCCGTTCCGGGGTGGAGCAAGCCAGCGCATCCGTCCCGGCGTTGGTCTCATGCCATGCCAATCCCTGATCGAGCAACGCGTTCTCCGGCATTTGGGGCGTGAAGCGCAATGCAGGCAGGTCGAATGGCCCCTTGCCTCGCAATTCGAAGCGCTCGCTCAACGGCAGCTTGCTCACCCACCCTGGAAGCCGGTCTGGCCCATAGAGCGTGATCGTCCCGGCTTCGCCCAGGCGCAGGTAGTGCTCGTGCCCCTGTAAGGTGAGCGCGAAACGCCCCCCGACATGCAGCGACAACGCCTCGCCGACTTGGAGGCTGCGGACCGCGCCCTCCCATTGCAAGCGTCCGCCCGTCCTCAAATACACGCCACGCGCCGGCGACACCAGCCAGCCACTGGCCACGTAGCGTGCGACGAGGCTGTTGGAATAGCCCTGTGCCCGCAGCCACCGGCTGGAAACCAGGGTGGTGTCGCCCAGTTGGGTCAGGAGGCGGTTTAGCTTTCCAGTATTTTGATCACTCATGGTGCTCAAAATACACCATTCATAAACCTCGGCCAACCTACTTTGGTTTAAAAAATCGAAAATTAGTTCACTCAAAGTGCTGTTTTTTCCACGATCATGAACCGCTGGCAAGCGATCTGCGGCACGCCCGAGTATCAGAGCCATAGGGACACCTTCACAACGTCGCGCTCAGCACCGGCACCGACACGTTTTCGGGCATCAGCGTCGGCACGTGCGTCCGGCCATCGATCCAGGCATCGACCATGTCGGCCCACTCCTGCAGCATGTGACGCCGCTGGTCTGCGTACTCGGCCTTGTTGTAGACGGAGCGCGAGGAACGTCCCTCCTCATGCGCCAGGCACTTCTCGATCCAGTCGCGGTTGAAGCCGACCTCATTCAGCAGCGTCGAGCCGGTACGCCGCAGGTCGTGGACGGTGAACGGCTCCAGCGGCAATCCGGCGGCCTTGGCCCGCTCGGCCACGATCTGTGTCACTCGATTCAAGGTTGCCTTCGACATGCAGCGGTCGGCGTCGTAGCGCGACGGCAAGACGAATTTGGAACCGGCTGCGCAGGTATGCAGCGCCACGAAGATGTCGAGCGCCTGGCGTGAGAGGTAGACGACGTGCGAGTTGCGCCCCTTCATCCGCTGCTTCGGAATCGTCCAAATCGCATTCTCGAAATCGACTTCGTTCCAGGTCGCCTCGATCAGCTCACTCTTGCGCACCAACGTCAGCAGGACCAGGCGCAGCGCCAGCCGGATGGTCGGATAGGTGGCGACCGACTCCACCTGCCGCGCCATCAACCGGATCTCCAGCGGCGACAAGGCACGATCCTTCGGCATGAACGTCGCGATCGAGGCTGCACCCACGTCGTCAGCCGGGTTATCCACCTTCTCGCCGTGCAGGATGGCGAAGGCATAGACCTGTTTCACGATGTCGCGGACATGCACCGCGGTGGCGGGCGCACCGCGCGCCTTCACCTTGTTGCACAAGGCACGCAGGTCATCAGCGGTGATTTCATTGAGCAGCCGGTTCTGGAAGGCCGCGAGGATGTCCCGATCGACGATGCTCTTGCGCATCGCCCGTGTGCTGTCGGCCATCCGGGCGTCGGCGAGCCACCGGGCGGTCATGTCGCCGAAGCTCTTGGCAGCGGTCAGTCGGCGTTTCTCACGCTGCTTCTCCTGCGCCGGGGACTTGCCCAGGGTGACGGCCTTCTTGGCGTCGAGCAGCTTTTCCCGGGCCAGGGCCAGCGAGATGCCGGCCGGCCCATAGCGGCCGATGGTCAGCGTTTCCCGCCGCCCGTTGAGACGGTAATCGTAGCGGAAGGTGACGGTACCGGTGGGCGATACCGTCACGTACATGCCGTCGCGGTCAAAAGCCTTATACGTCTTGGGCTCAGGTCTTTGACGGTAAAAGTCTCCTGAGGAAAGCTTGATTTATGCGGCTTTCCGGGCATCAGCAGGTCTCCTGACCCCTGACGGTAAAAGCCGTCATGAACAGGAGGAAAAACCTCGATGCTTACCGACTCCGCACTGCGGAATCTCCCGGCCTCCGAGTTCTACCGCCATTTCTACCGCCAACTTGTTCCGCTGGCCGGCGATAGCCACCGATAGGTGCCGCAACGTATTTCTTTGCAAATCAATGCGTTACGGCGACTTCTCGATAACTGGCGATAGTCCTCGAAGGACGTCAATTCACTCCCACTCGATCGTTGCCGGCGGCTTGCCCGACACGTCGTACACCACCCGGTTCAACCCGCGCACTTCGTTGATGATCCGGTTCGAGCAGCGGCCCAGCAACGCATACGGCAGGTGCGCCCAATGCGCCGTCATGAAGTCGGTGGTCTGCACGGCGCGCAGCGCGACGACATAGTCGTAGGTGCGGCCGTCGCCCATCACGCCCACCGACTTGACCGGCAGGAACACGGCGAACGCCTGGCTGGTCAGGTCGTACCAGCTCTTGCCGACCTGGTGCGGCTCGCACAGGCCCGCGGCGGCGTCCTGCTCGGTGGCGATGGTCTTGCGCAGCTCTTCGATGAAGATGGCATCGGCGCGGCGCAGCAGGTCGGCGTAGTCGTGCTTGACTTCACCGAGGATGCGCACGCCCAGGCCGGGGCCCGGGAACGGATGGCGGTAGACCATTTCCGGCGGCAGGCCCAGTTCCACGCCCAGCTCGCGCACTTCGTCCTTGAACAGGTCGCGCAGCGGTTCGAGCAGCTTCAGGCCCAGCGTTTCGGGCAGGCCGCCGACGTTGTGGTGGCTCTTGATGGTGGTGGCCTTCTTGGTCTTGGTGCCGCCCGATTCCACCACGTCGGGGTAGATCGTGCCCTGCGCCAGCCACTTGGCCTTGCTCAGCTTCTTCGCCTCGGCCTGGAACACCTCGACGAACTCCCGGCCGATGATCTTGCGCTTCTGCTCGGGGTCGGTCACGCCGGCCAGGTGGCCGAGGAACTGCTCGGACGCATCGATGTGCACGACCTTGGCGTGCAGGCGGCCGGCGAACATCTCCATCACCATCTTGCCTTCGTCCAGGCGCAGCAGGCCGTGGTCGACGAACACGCAGGTGAGCTGGTCGCCGATGGCGCGGTGGATCAGCGCCGCGGCCACCGACGAATCGACGCCGCCGGACAGGCCCAGGATCACCTCTTCGTCGCCGACCTGTTCGCGGATCTTCGCGACGGCTTCTTCGATGTGGTCGCGCATGACCCAGTCAGCCTTGCAGCCGGCGATCCCGAGCACGAAGCGCTCGAGCATCTGGCGGCCCTTGACGGTATGCGTGACCTCGGGGTGAAACTGCACGGCATAGTAGCCGCGCGCTTCGTCGGCCATGCCGGCGATCGGGCAGCTCGGGGTCGAAGCCATCAGCTTGAAGCCCGGCGGCAGGCCGGTGACCTTGTCGCCGTGGCTCATCCAGACCTTGAGCATGCCGTGGCCTTCCGCCGTGCGGAAATCCTCGATGTCCTTGAGCAGCGCGGTGTGGCCGTGGGCGCGCATTTCGGCGTAGCCGAACTCGCGCTGGTCGCTCCACTCGACCTTGCCGCCAAGCTGCGCGGCCATGGTCTGCATGCCGTAGCAGATGCCGAGCACCGGCACGCCCAGGTCCCAAACCGCCTGCGGCGCGCGCAGCTGGTGGTCTTCATAGGTGCTGGCGTGGCTGCCCGACAGGATGATGGCCTTGGGCGCGTACTCGCGCACGAAGTCGTCGGAGACGTCGTTCGGGTGGATTTCGCAGTAGACGTGCGCCTCGCGGACGCGGCGGGCGATCAGCTGCGTGACCTGCGAGCCGAAATCAAGAATGAGGATTTTGTCGTGCATGATGGGCCGATGGCGTGTCTTCCGTTGCGGGCTCGGTCACGACTTCCGTGCCGGGGCCATAGCCCGGCGGCGGCGTGATGACCGGCTCGCGCCGGTATTCTGGGGTATTCGTTGGGCGCGCCGCGGGGGCAGCGCCGGGTTCCTTCCGGGTTTCCTGTTCCTTCAGCGCGCGATCCATCTTCAGCTGCTGCTCGCGCACGCGCACGCGTTTGGCCGCGGGAATCTGCACCGCGGCAAAAAACAGCAGTACCACGGCCATGGTCGGCAGCCAGATCTTGCCGGCGCCTTCGAGCGGCAGCTCCAGGAACACCATCCAGGCAATGATCAGCATCGCGCTGGCCAGGTTCACGTAGCCGGCCGTGCGTGCCACCGGCACCGTCAGCTGGCCGTTGAACGCGGCCTGCCACAGCAGGACCGACAGGCCGACCAGCGCCACGCCCAGCAGCTGCCCGAACAGCGCGGGTTGCGGCTGCGGCAATTGCAGCGCCGCGTACAGCGTGGTGAACGGGGACATCAACAGCAGAATGCCCAGCAGCAGGTCCACCAGGGCATCGAAAAACAGCACGGCTCGCAGCAACACCTTCATTGGCGCTCCTCGTCTGGGCCCCGCCGGTGATGCGGCTGGCGTCAAGGCAACGCCGGCGTGGCGCACGGCCGGGGCCATGCTCGGGGCCGGGTTGGATTCCGGTCAGACCAGGGCGGCGCTGCGCACCTGGCACCAGACCTTGCACGCCCTCGTCCCGATGATCGCGGCTAGCGCACTGCCGCACCGCCGCCGCGACGGACGGCGGGCGCAACCACTGCGCGTCAGTCGATATGGTAGTTCGGCGCTTCCTTGGTGATCTGCACGTCGTGCACGTGCGATTCACGCATGCCGGCTGCCGTGATCTGGACGAACTGGGCGCTCTCGTGCCAGTCGGCGATCGACTTGCTGCCGCAGTAGCCCATCGAGGCACGCACGCCGCCGGTCAGCTGGTGGATGATGGCCATCACCGAGCCCTTGTACGGCACGCGGCCTTCAATCCCCTCGGGGACCAGCTTGTCGACATTGGCGGTGTTGTCTTCCTGGAAGTAGCGGTCAGCCGCGCCGTCCTTCATCGCGCCCACCGAACCCATGCCGCGGTAGCTCTTGAACGAGCGGCCCTGGTACAGGAACACTTCGCCCGGCGCTTCCTCGGTGCCGGAGAACATGCCGCCCATCATCACGGTGTGGGCGCCGGCCGCCAGGGCCTTGGCCACGTCACCCGAGTAGCGGATACCGCCGTCGGCGATCAGCGGCACGCCGGTGCCCTTGAGCGCCTCGGCCACGTTGGAAACGGCGGTGATCTGGGGCACGCCGACGCCAGCCACGATACGGGTGGTGCAGATCGAGCCGGGGCCGATGCCGACCTTGACGCCATCGGCGCCATGCTCGACCAGGGCACGGGCGGCGTCGCCGGTAGCGATATTGCCGCCGATCACCTGCACTTGCGGGAAGTTCTGCTTGACCCAGCGCACGCGGTCCAGCACGCCCTGGCTGTGGCCGTGTGCCGTGTCCACCACAATCACATCGACGCCGGCCTTGACCAGCAGTTCGACACGCTCGTCGTTGTCCGGACCCACGCCGACCGCGGCGCCTACGCGCAGCTGGCCGTGGTCATCCTTGCTCGCCAGCGGGTTCTCGACCGCCTTCTGGATGTCCTTCACCGTGATCAGGCCGCGCAGCTCGAAGGCCTGGTTGACCACCAGCACGCGCTCCAGGCGGTGGCGGTTCATCAGGCGCTTGGCTTCTTCCAGCGGCGCGCCTTCGGCCACGGTCACCAGCTTCTCGCGCGGGGTCATCTTGACGCGCACCGGCGCGTCGAGCTCTTCCTCGAAGCGCAGGTCACGGTTGGTGATGATGCCGACGACGGTCTTGCCTTCCAGCACCGGGAAGCCCGAAATGCCATGCTGCTGCGACAGCGCGATCACATCGCGGACCTTCATGTCCGGCGAAATGGTGATCGGATCACGCAGCACGCCCGACTCGTAGCGCTTGACGCGCGACACTTCGCGGGCCTGGTCGGCGGGCTTCAGGTTCTTGTGGACGATACCGATGCCACCGGCTTGCGCCATGGAGATCGCCAGGCGTGCCTCCGTCACCGTGTCCATGGCAGCGGACACCAGCGGAATGTTCAGTTCGATCGAACGGGACAGGCGAGTGCGGAGGGAAACATCCCGGGGAAGGACGGCCGAATAGGCCGGGACGAGCAGCACGTCATCGAATGTGAGTGCTTTCTGGACAAGACGCATAGCAAATCCTCTAGGCGCAAAAGCGAATTATACAGGAATGCGCGCCTGACTGATGCACGGCAACGGGTTTTGCGGGGAGTCGTCTGCTATGCTCGTCGTCCTTTTAACCGGGCGTTGAAAAGCATGGGAATCGGCGTATTGTGCGGGCTGCTGGCGGGTGCGTTCTGGGGCATGGTCTTTATCGCGCCCAAGCTGCTGCCGGCGTTCTCGCCGTGGGAGCTGGCGATCGGTCGCTACCTGGCGTATGGCCTGGTGGCGCTCGTTGCGGCCCTGCCGCTGATGCAGCGCATCGCCCGCAAGCTGACCCGCGCCGATTGCGTGGCGCTGCTGCGCCAGGCCTTTACCGGCAACCTGCTCTACTACGTGCTGCTGGCCTTCGGCGTGCAGCTGGCCGGGGTCGGACCGACTTCGCTGATCATCGGCATCCTGCCGATCACTGTCACCATCATGGGCCGGCGCGACCACGGCGCGGTGCCGCTGGCGCGCCTGCTGTGGCCGCTGCTGGTGGTGGCCGCGGGCATCGCCTGCATCAACATCGACCTGTTCGGCGGCGGCCAGAGCGCACATGCCGCCGCGGCCGGCGACGCCGTGCGGCCGGTCTGGCAGAAGCTTGCCGGTGTCTGCTGTGCGGTCGGGGCGCTGGTCTGCTGGACGCTCTACGCGGTCGACAACGCGCGCTACCTGCAGCGCAACCCGCACTACAGCGGCAATGAATGGTCGGCGCTCTACGGGCTGTCGACCGGCGCGGTATCGGCCGTGCTGGCCGTCATCGGCTGGCTGTTGGCGGGCGACGCCCTCACTTCCGGCGACAGCGGCCGCGACTGGCAGTGGTTCTGGATGGTCAACGCCGCGGTGGCGCTGGGCGCGTCGCTGATCGGCAACAACCTGTGGAATATCGCCAGCCGGCGCCTGCCGCTGACGCTGTCGGGCCAGATGATCGTGTTCGAGACGCTGTTCGCGCTGGCATACGGCTTTGTCTTCGACCACCGCTGGCCGCGGCCGCTGGAAATCGCCGCCATCGTGTTGCTGATGGTCGGCGTGGCCTGGTCGGTGCGCTTGCACGCCAACGACAAGTCTGCGTAGACTAGCGGACGATGGCGCGGAGGTCACACGCGCCACATCAGAACGGAAGTACCAGGGTCAAACCGGCGCCATGCCTCGGCGCCAAGCCATCGCCCGCGGCAGGCCTGCCGCGGCATTGCCTCGCGCGCAGCCGGCGGCCCAGCAGTCTTCCAGCCGCATCCGTCATTTACCAGCCACTTTGAGACGCCGCGCCATGAAACGATCGTCCGTGCTGTGCCTGCTTGCCGCCGCCGTCGCCATGACCGCCTCGGTCCACGCCAATGCCTACTGGCAATGGCGCGACGCCAACGGCCGCATGGTCTACAGCGACGTGCCGCCGTCCGGCGCTGCCGCCAGGGTGCTGCGCGCCCCTGGCCGCCTTGCCGGCGAATACCAGCCGGTAGAGGCTGCCAACGCGGAAAGCGCCAACGCCCCCGCGGCCGCGCCAACCCCCGCCAAGGCTGCGGGCAAGGCCAAGGATGCCCCGCCGCCCACGGCCGAAGAGGCCTTCCAGAAGCGCCGCGAATCCCGCCTGAAAGCCGCCGCGGAAGAGGCGCGCAAGGAAACCGAGGCTGCCGACCACGAGGCCCGCTGCGCCCAGCTGCGAAACTATGCCTCCGGCCTGCAGCAAGGGATGCGCGCGGCGGTGGCGGGTCCGGACGGCTCGCTGCAGCACCTGAACAGCGAGCAGCGCCAGGCCGAACTGGTCAGGACCAGCGCCAGCCTCGAGAAGAACTGCAACTGATCATAAGCAAAACGGGGCATCATGCCCCGTTTTGCTGTCAGTGCTGCTGCCGCTGGCGCAAGCCTTCCGGCTCATCCGTTGCCGCGCAGCCATTTCTGGCCTTCCCGCGCCCCGCCCTCGCGCAGCTTCTGCACGCGCTTGCGCCGCGCCTGCTTGGGGTCGGCCGTCAGCGGCCGGTACACCTCCACGCGGTCGCCCTCGCGCACCACGGTATCGGGCGTCTTGAGCTTGCCGAAGATGCCCACCCGCATGGTCGACGGATCCACTTCCGGACACGCCTGCTGCAGCCCCGAGCTGACGATGGCCGCGGCGATCGTGGTCCCCGCGGGCACGTCGAGCTCCTTCAGGAATACCGCATCGGGCCGCGCGTAGCACACCGTGACATGCACGGTGCCCGCGCCTTCAACTGGCGCCATATACCACCTCGGCGCGCTTGACGAAGGCATCGACAAAGGTATTCGCGATCATGCTGAACACCGGGCCGATAAGCTTTTCCAGCAGCAGGCTCGAAAACTCATAGTGCAGGTGGAATTCGATCTTGCAGGCGTCCTCGCGCAGTGGCGTAAAGCGCCACGCGCCATTGAAGGTCTTGAAGGGGCCATCCGCGAAGGTCATGTCGATGCGGGTCGGGCGCTCCTGCGTATTGCGGGTGTGGAAGAACTGCTGGATTCCCTTGAAATGGATATGGATCTTGGCGTCAAGCATGGTTTCAGTCTGCTCGAACACCTCCACGCCACCGCACCATGGCAGGAACTTGGGATAGTCCTCCACGCGCGTGACCAGGTCGTACATCTGCGCGGCGGAATAGCCGAGCAGCACGGATTTATGGACGTCTGCCATGTATTGGAAAATCTGGCTCCCCGCCATGCCAGGCGCATTGCGCCAGGACACAAGCAGGTACCGGGGCTGGTTTGCTAAAATGACAATTTTAGCCGACGCTGGTCGCTGGCGGCACCTCGCCATGCGGCACTGCAGCGATCCGGCCCGCTTTCACCCTTTGCTCCCCTACCCGCACGCATGACCATCGCAGACAACAAGAAGGCCTTTTTCGACTACTTCATCGAAGAGCGATATGAGGCCGGGATCGTGCTGGAAGGCTGGGAAGTGAAGGCGATCCGCGCGAACCGCGTACAGATCAAGGAAGGCTACGTGGTCGTGCGCGACGCCGAGATGTTCCTGATCGGCGCCCATATCAGCCCGCTGCAGAGCGCTTCCACCCACGTCAAGCCCGACCCGGTGCGCACCCGCAAGCTGCTGCTCAAGGCCGACGAGATCAAGAAGCTGATCGGCAAGGTCGAGCAGCGCGGCTACACGCTGGTGCCGCTGAACCTGCACTACACGCGCGGCCGCGTGAAATGCGAGATCGGCCTGGCCAAGGGCAAGAAGCAGTTCGACAAGCGCGAGACCGAGAAGCAGCGCGACTGGCAGCGCGAGAAGGCGCGCATCATGAAGGGCGACACCAAGGAATAAGGCGCCGCCCGCCCGCGCCTGCGTGTTCAGGCGCCGGCCTTCTGCCCCTTCACGATTTGCAGCGCTGACGCGATCATGCTGCTCATCTCGCTCATATTCCCGGGCACGATCAGCGTATTGCCCTGCTTGGCCAGGTTGCCGAAGGCAGCAACGTATTCCTCGGCCACCTTCAGGTTGACTGCGTCCATGCCGCCTTCGGTGCGGATGGCGTTGCCCACCTTCTGGATCGCCTGGGCATTGGCGTCCGCCACTGCCAGGATCGCCGCCGCCTCGCCCTGCGCCTTGTTGATGGCGGCCTGCTTCTCGCCCTCCGACTTCTGGATTGCCGCTTCGCGCGCACCCGTGGCCAGGTTGATCTGTTCCTGGCGCTTGCCCTCGGACGCGGCGATCAGCGCCCGCTTCTCGCGCTCGGCGGTGATCTGCGCCTGCATCGCATGCAGGATCTCCTTCGGCGGCGTCAGGTCCTTGATCTCGTAGCGCAGCACCTTGACGCCCCAGTTGGCGGCGGCTTCATCAAGGGCGTTGACCACGCTGTGGTTGATGAACTCGCGCTCCTCGAAGGTCTTGTCCAGTTCAAGCTTGCCGATCACCGAGCGCAGCGTAGTCTGCGACAGCTGCGTGATCGCGACCACGAAATTGCTCGAGCCGTAGGACGCCTTCATCGGGTCGGTCACCTGGAAGTACAGCACGCCATCCACCTGCAACTGCGTATTGTCCTTGGTGATGCAGACCTGGCTGGGCACATCCAGCGGGATTTCCTTGAGCACGTGCTTGTAGGCAACACGGTCGACGAACGGCACCACGATCGACAGCCCCGGCGTCAGTGTCGCATGGTAGCGGCCCAGGCGCTCCAGCACCCAGGCGTGCTGCTGCGGCACGATCTTGATGCCCTTGGCGATCAGCACGATCACGGCAATAAGGATGATCAGCGGCAACAGGCCAAGCTGAAAAGCGAGCATGTAACAACCCTCCGGTCAGGAAAAAGCGGTACGGCGCCGCCGGAACGGCGGCAGGCGGATGGCTGCACGGCTGGCGCCGGGCAACCCCTGGATACGGCTCAGCGCGGCGAAACCACCAGCGTGCTGCCGCGCACTTCGACGATGCGGTAGCGGCCCGGTGCGGCGGCGCAGTTCGGCGCGAGCTCGACGGTCCAGTCGGCGCCGCGGTACGGCACGCGTGCGCGGCCGTTGGCGTCCCAGGCGGAGACGTCGAGTTCCTGGCCGATGTCGAGATTGACGTTGGGATCGGCGGCGGCATTGCCGCGCCGCAGCTTGCCGAAACGGGTACGACGCAGTCCAGCGATCAGCACCGCGGCGACCAGCGCCGCGGTCACCGTCTGCGCGGCGGGCGACAGGCCGAGCAAGGCCGCGACGCCGCCTGCGGCCAGCCCCACGGCCACCATCAGCAGGTAAAACGTGCCGGTATTCAGCTCGACGATCACCAGCGCGACCGCCGCCACGAACCAGATGTAATACGCCATCCGACCTCCCCGTCCGATCGATTTCTGAAAGCGATTCCCGAAAAGCAAAAACCCCGCAGCGCCAGAGGCGCCTGCGGGGCCGAATCAACACCTGACGCAGGGCCGGTGCCAGCCGGCTGCCCGAAGGCGCCGGCTAATATCGTTATTGTGACGTCAAAAGCCTCAGGAAGCCAGCTTCTGCCAGGTGTCGACCACCGAATCCGGATTCAGCGAGATCGACTTGATGCCTTCCTTGGCCAGCCAGGCGGCAAAGTCCGGGTGGTCCGAAGGACCCTGGCCGCAGATGCCGACGTACTTGTCCAGGCGGATGCACGCCGAAATCGCACGCGACAGCATGAAGCACACCGCCGGATCGCGCTCGTCGAAGTCCTTGGCCAGCAGTTCCATGCCCGAGTCGCGGTCCAGGCCCAGCGTCAGCTGCGTCAGGTCGTTCGAGCCGATCGAGAAGCCATCGAAGTACTGCAGGAACTCTTCGGCGAGGATGGCGTTGGACGGCACTTCGCACATCATGATGATGCGCAGGCCGTTCTCGCCGCGCTTCAGGCCGTGCTTGGCCAGCAGCTCGATGACCTTCTCTGCCTGGCCCAGCGTACGCACGAACGGCACCATGATCTCGACGTTGGTCAGGCCCATTTCATCGCGCACGCGCTTCATGGCCTTGCATTCCATCTCGAAGGCTTCGGAGAAGTCTTCGGCGATGTAGCGCGAGGCGCCGCGGAAGCCCAGCATCGGGTTTTCCTCGTCCGGCTCGTAGCGCGAACCGCCGATCAGCTTCTTGTACTCGTTGGACTTGAAGTCCGACAGGCGCACGATCACGGGCTTCGGGTAGAAGGCCGCGCCGATGGTGGCGATGCCTTCGGCCAGCTTGTCGACGTAGAACGCGCGCGGGCTGGCGTGGCCGCGGGCCACGCTTTCCACGGCCTTCTTGAGGTCGGCATCGACCTGCGGGTAGTCGAGAATGGCCTTCGGGTGAACGCCGATGTTGTTGTTGATGATGAATTCCAGGCGGGCCAGGCCAACGCCGCAGTTCGGGATCTGCGCGAAGTCGAAGGCCAGCTGCGGATTGCCGACGTTCATCATCAGCTTGACGTCGATTTCCGGCATGTCGCCACGCTGGACTTCGGTCACTTCGGTTTCGAGCAGGCCGTCGTAGATCCGGCCTTCGTCGCCTTCGGCGCACGACACGGTCACCAGCGTGCCATCCTTCAGGATGTCGGTGGCGTCGCCGCAGCCGACCACGGCCGGCACGCCCAGTTCACGCGCGATGATCGCCGCATGGCAGGTACGGCCGCCACGGTTGGTGACGATGGCCGAAGCGCGCTTCATCACCGGCTCCCAGTTCGGGTCGGTCATGTCGGCCACCAGCACGTCGCCGGGCTGCACGCGTTCCATCTCGGACGGGTCGTTGATGACGCGGACCGGACCGGTGCCGATCTTCTGGCCGATGGCGCGGCCGCTGGTCAGCACGGGGGCGGTGCCCTTGAGCTTGAAGCGCTGCTCGGCCTTGCCGGCCGACTGGCTCTTCACCGTTTCCGGGCGGGCCTGCAGGATGTAGATCTTGCCGTCCTTGCCGTCCTTGCCCCACTCGATGTCCATCGGGCGGCCATAGTGCTTCTCGATGATCATCGCGTACTTGGCCAGCTCGGTCACGTCTTCGTCGGTGATCGAGTAGCGGTTGCGCAGTTCGCCCGGCACGTCGACGGTCTTCACGCGGCCGGCTTCGCCCGGCTTGGTGAATTCCATCTTGATCAGCTTGGAGCCGATCGAGCGGCGGATGATCGGGTACTGGCCGCCTTGCAGCGTCGGCTTGAAGACGTAGAACTCGTCCGGATTGACCGCGCCCTGCACCACCGTTTCGCCCAGGCCGTAGCTGGAGGTGATGAAGACCACGTCGGGGAAGCCGGATTCGGTGTCGATGGTGAACATCACGCCGGAAGCGGCCAGGTCCGAGCGGACCATGCGCTGGATACCGGCGGACAGCGCCACCACGTCATGGGCAAAGCCCTTGTGCACGCGGTAGGAGATGGCGCGGTCGTTGTACAGCGAAGCGAATACGTGCTTGATCTTGTCCAGCACGTCGTCGATGCCGCTGACGTTCAGGTAGGACTCCTGCTGGCCGGCGAACGAGGCGTCGGGCAGGTCTTCCGCCGTGGCCGAAGAGCGCACCGCGAACGAAGCCTCGGCGCCTTCGCGTTCGGACACGCGGGCATAGAACTCACGGATTTCCTGTTCCAGGCGCGGCTGGAACGGAGCGGTGGCGACCCAGCCGCGGATCTCGGCACCGGCCTCGGCCAGGGCCTTGACGTCGTCGACGTCGAGCGTCTTCAGGCGCTGGGAGATGCGC
The DNA here is from genome assembly GCF_038900635.1 of Cupriavidus oxalaticus. Lineage (GTDB taxonomy): Bacteria > Pseudomonadota > Gammaproteobacteria > Burkholderiales > Burkholderiaceae > Cupriavidus > Cupriavidus oxalaticus_B. The sequence continues at coordinate 104,192 of NZ_JAYMRX010000004.1, forward strand.
TCGGTCAGGTTGTTGTGGGCGAGGAAATCGCGGAAGGCAAGCGCGGTAGTGGCAAAACCGCCGGGAACGCGCACGCCGGCTTCCGCCAGCTGGGAGATCATCTCGCCCAGCGACGAATTCTTGCCGCCGACGATTTCCACGTCAGCCATGCGCAACTGCTCGAACGGCAACACGTAGGCGCCGTTATCTGCCTGGTTAGTCATGAGAGCCTCAAAACAAAGTAGAAAACTTGTTGCGCATGCCCGGTATGTTGTTCTTGTTCTGTTCCCGGACCGATCGCTTGGCTAAGCAACCCCATGCTTGTGGTGCTGCAATGTTGCGGACGCGGCGCTACGGCTCTCATCGCGCAGCGCACATTGTCGACAATTCCGGGCCTGGATTGATGCAAAGCAGGCCCCTCGCGGAATTGCTTAGCGAAAAGATCGCCGCTATTCTACCGTGCTGCGCCGCACTTTTCTGCGGAAGATTGAATCTATTTATTTGCGCAACCCATGTCCCAGCCAGAAGCGCCCGGTACAGCGAATTCCGGGACCCAGCCTGGAACGCAGCCTGCCTCCCCGTCCAATCCAGCGACCGCGGCGGCGCCCGCCGCAGCGGTCCAGGCCGGCGATCGCCCGCCGGTGCGTACCGTCTTTATCGTCTCGGATGGCACCGGGATCACTGCGGAAACCTTCAGCCACTCGATCCTGGCGCAGTTCGAAATGCGCTTCCGCAAGGTGCGGATGCCGTTTGTCGATACCCCGGAAAAGGCACATATCGCGGTCGGCAAGATCAACGAGGCCTTCCATAACGAAGGCGTGCCGCCCATCGTCTTCACCACGCTGGTCAACCAGGAAGCGAACAAGGCCCTGCGCCGGGCCAAGGCAATGATCCTGGACATGTTCCAGACCTTCATCGAACCGCTCGAGAAGGAGCTGGGGCTGAAGTCCACCCACGCCATCGGCCGCTTCCACCAGAATGCTGACACCGAGGCGTACAAGAACCGGATCGAGGCCATCAACTTCTCGCTGGCGCACGATGATGGCCAGTCACACAAGAACCTCGAGGAAGCCGATGTGATCCTGGTGGGCGTGTCGCGCAGCGGCAAGACCCCGACCAGCCTTTATCTGGCCATGCAATACGGGCTGAAGGCGGCCAATTACCCGCTGATCCCGGACGATTTCGAGCGCGGCAAGCTGCCGTCGGCGCTCTACGCGTTCAAGAGCAAGATCTTCGGGCTGTCGATCGACCCCCAGCGCCTGACCGAGATCCGCAACGAGCGCCGCCCCGGCAGCAAGTACGCGGCGGTGGAAAACTGCCGCTATGAGGTCAATGAGGCCGAGGCGATGATGCGGCGCGAAGGCATCAAGTGGCTGTCGTCGACGCACAAGTCGATCGAAGAAATCGCGACCACGATCCTGCAGGAGATCAAGGTCGATCGCGACAATTACTAAACAAGAAAGCGGCCACCTGGCCGCTTTTTTTATCGCCGCTGCCGCACCGCCTCGAACAGGCAGATCGCGGTAGCAGCCGCCACGTTCAGCGATTCCAGCCCGCCCGGCTGCGGAATGCCGACCTTGCGCTTGACGTGCTGCATCCATGCGTCGCTGACGCCGGCGCCTTCATTGCCGACCACCCAGGCCACCGGCGCGCGCAGGTCGGTATCGAACACCGCGGCGTCGGCATGCGAGGACGTCGCCAGCAACGGCAGCGCCAGCCGCGGCGCCAGCGACTCCACGGTGCAGTGCTCGACGATGTTCAGGTGGAAGTTGGCGCCCATGCTGGCGCGCAGCGTCTTCACCGACCAGGCGAACGCGCATCCCGTCGCCAGGAACGCATGGCGGATGCCCGCCGCGGCAGCACTGCGCAGGATCGAGCCGACATTGCCGGCATCCTGCACGCCGTCGAGGATGATGCAGTCCTCTTCGATGCGCGCCGGCAGGTGGCCGGCGGGCGTCTCGATCACCAGCATCAGATCGATCCCGTTGACCACGCCGGAAATCTGCGTGAACAGCGTATCGGCCAGCACTACCAGCCGCTCCGCGTCGATGCGCGCCAGAAATGGCGCAACCTCGGCATGGTCATAGTGACGCTCGGACACCACGCAGGTGACCGGCTGGCCCAGTGCGTCCACATAGGCCTGGGCCAGGTGCACCCCGTCGAGCAGCGACTGCCCGGCCTTGCGGCGCTGGTGGGTGGAGGTTGCCAGCGCCTTCAGGTGCTTGAACAGCGCGTTGTCGCGCGAGGTGACGTGCTTCACGGTGCGTCGGTCTGCAGGGTGCCTGACGGCGCGGCCTGGATGGGGGTGGTGATTCCGGTGATTTCGCTGATTTCGCTGGCTGCGAGACCTTCGATGGCCCCGGCAACCGCCGTCACCGCGGTAAACATCGGACGCTGCGCCAGCGCCTCGCGCACCGGCGCGAACGAGCGGCGGTGATGCGGCGTGGCGCCGAATTCGGCCAGCGCGGCCAGATGCTGCGGCGTGCCATAGCCGACATGCGAATCGAAGCCGTATTGCGGGTAGCGCTCGTGCAGCGCCATCAGTTCGCGGTCCCGCGCCACCTTGGCCAGGATCGACGCGGCCGAGATTGCCCGGACCAGCGCGTCACCCTTGACGATGGCTTCGACAGGGAACGGCACCTGCGGGCAACGGTTGCCATCGACCTGCACCAGGTCCGGCACCACGCCGCTGGCGGCCAGCCCCTGCACCGCGCGCTGCATCGCCAGCATGCTGGCGTGCAGGATGTTGATCGTGTCGATTTCCTCGACCGTGGCGAAGGCAATATGCCAGCCAAGAGCGCGTTCGCAGATCTTCTCGTACAGCGCCTCACGCCTGGCGGCGGTCAGTATTTTGGAGTCGGCCAGGCCGCGGATCGGGCGTTTCGGATCGAGCACCACCGCGGCGGCATACACCGGCCCCGCCAACGGGCCCCGGCCCGCTTCGTCAACGCCGCACAGCCGCTGGATTGCAGCGGCGGCCGGCGCCAGATCCAGGCCCATCTGCGGTGAAGCCTCGTTGCGACGTGCCATCAGACGGTCCCCCGGCTGTGCATCAGGTCCACCACCACATCGGCGGCCAGTTGCGCGGTATTGCACTTGAGGGTCTCGTGCATGCGGGTGAAATGCTCATACAGGAAGGCGGTATTGCCCTCGTCGTTGAGCTGCAGCAGCGTTTCGCGGGCCAGCGCCTCGGGCGTGGCGTCGTCCTGCAGCAGCTCGGGCACGACAAAGCGCCCTGAAAGGATATTAGGCAATCCCACGTACGGCAGGTAACCCTGCCGCTTCATGATCTGCGCGGTCAGCCAGGGCACCTTGTACGAGATCACCATCGGCTTCTTGTACAGCGCCGCCTCCAGCGTCGCGGTACCGCTGGCCAGCAGCACCACGTCAGCGGCTTCCATGGCCTGGTGCGACTTGCCGTCGACAATGGTCAGGCGCAGTTCCGGATACTGCTGGTGCAGGTCTTCGACGATGGCGCGCAGCGGCGCGCTTGCCGCCGGCAGCACGAACGCCAGGTTCGGGTCCATGCGCTGCATCTGCGCCATCGCGGCAAAAAAGGTGGCGCCAAGGTTGCGCACCTCGGACTGCCGGCTGCCGGGCAGCACCGCGACCACGCGATGGCCGGCAGGCAGGCCCAGCGCGGCGCGCGCCCCGGCGACGTCAGGCACCATCGGGATCACGTCGGCCAGCGGGTGCCCGACGTAGGTGGCGGGAATGCCGGCCTTGGCGTAGATCTCGGGCTCGAACGGGAACAGGCACAGGATGTGGTCCACCGCGCGCGCGATGGTGCGGATGCGCCCACCGCGCCAGGCCCAGATCGACGGGCTGACGAAATGCACCACCGGGATCCCGGCGCGGCGCAGCGGCACTTCCAGGCCGAAATTGAAATCCGGTGCATCAACCCCGATAAAACACTGCGGCGGCTCGGCCAGCAGCCAGTCACGCACCTCGCGCCGGGTCCGCAGGATCTCGCGCAGCGAGCCCAGCACCTCGACATAGCCATTGACCGACAGCGTTTCCATCGGCCAGCGCGAGACAAAGCCCTGCGCCATCATGCGCTTGCCGCCGATGCCGGCGTACGCCATGGTATCGCCCAGGCGGGCCTTGAGCCCGCCCATCATCAGCGATGCCAGCAGGTCGCCGGAGGCCTCTCCGGCCACCATGGCGATGGTGCCGCGCCCGGCGGCGGCAGAACCGTTGCCCGTGGGCAAGCCACCCCGAATCGCGGCGTCGACCATGTGCGGCCCGGGCTCAGCGCACGATGCCGCGCTGGGTGGCGGCAAGGAAGTCGACGAACGCCTGCAGCGGCGCCGCGGTACCGGCATCTGACTGGGCCAGCAAGGCGGCGATCTCGTTGCGGGCCTCGTCAAAGCTGAGGTCGGACTTGTAGAGCAGCTTGTAGGCCTGTCGCAGCGCGGCAATCTGCCCCGCGTCGAAGCCGCGGCGGCGCAGTCCCTCGACGTTGACGCCGTGCGGCGTCGCCTTGTTGCCGCCCTTGTCGCTGGCGGCGATCACGAATGGCGGCACGTCCTGCACCAGCGCCGAGGCACCGCCCAGCATCGCGTGGGCGCCGATGCGCACGAACTGGTGCACGCCGCTCATGCCGCCCAGGATGGCCCAGTCGCCCACGTCGACGTGGCCGGCGATCTGCGCGTTGCTGGAAAACACGGTGTGGTTGCCGACCGAGCAGTCATGCGCGATATGCACATAGGCCATGATCCAGTTGTCGCTGCCGATGCTGGTCAGGCCGCGGTCCTGCATCGTGCCGGTGTGGATCGTGGTGAATTCGCGGATGGTGTTGCGGTCGCCGATTTCGAGCCGGGTCGGCTCGTTGCGGTACTTCATGTCCTGCGGCACGCCGCCGACCGAGGCATAGGGACCGATGTTGTTGCCCTCGCCGATCGTGGTATGGCCCTCGACCGTCGTATGCGAGCCGATCCGGGTGCCGCTGCCGATCCGCACATTGGGGCCGACGATAGAGAACGGCCCGACGGTCACGTCGGCTGCCAGTTCTGCCTTCGGGTCAACCAGGGCGGTGGGGTGGATTTGCGTCATACGTCCTGTCCTGTGGTGTGTCTGGTGAAGAGTGGGCCCCTGCGCGCGGCAAAGGTTCCCGTCCGCGCCGCGCGCCCGTGCGGGAGCGCGGCAGCCGGCCTCACTCGGCCTGCTTCACGGTGCACATCAGCTCCGCCTCGCAGGCGACCTTGTCGTCCACGGTGGCGAATGCCTTGAATTTCCAGATGCCGCGGATGTAGCGCTCGACCGTCACATTCATGTGCAGCTGGTCGCCGGGGTACACCACCTGCTTGAAGCGGGCCCCGTCAATGCCGACGAAGTAGTACAGCGCGTCTTCCTTGCGCTCCATGTCGGCGCCGAAGGTCAGCAGGCCGGCAGACTGCGCCAGCGCCTCCAGGATCATCACGCCAGGCATCACCGGATGGCCCGGGAAATGGCCCTGGAAAAACGGCTCATTAATGGTGACGTTCTTCAGCGTCTTGATGCGCTTCTGCGGATCGAACTCCAGCACGCGGTCGACCAGCAGCATCGGATATCGATGCGGCAGCAGCTTGAGGATCTTCCGAATGTCAATGTCGGCTGCGGTCATGATGATTTCTCTTAGTCTTGTGAGGTTTGGGAGCCGGCGGTTTGTCCGCGCAGGCGACGTTCCAGCGCCACCACCCGTTCGCGCAGCTTGCTCAGGCCGCGCACGATGGCTGCGTTGCGTTCCCACTCGCCGTGCGGCAGGAACGGGAAGACGCTGGTGAAATGGCCCCCGGGCTTGGTAATGGATTTGGTGATGGAGGTACCGCCGGACACTGTGGTGCGGTCGGCAATGGTCAGGTGGCCGGCAAAGTTGGCCGCGCCCCCGATCACGCAGAAGCGGCCGATGCGCGTGCTGCCCGATACCGCGGCGCAGCCTGCGATGACCGTATGGGCGCCGACCCGCACGTTGTGCGCGATCTGGACCTGGTTGTCGATCTTGCAGCCGTCCTCGACCACGGTGTCGGCCATGGCGCCGCGGTCGATCGCCGTATTGGCGCCGACCTCCACGTCATTGCCCAGCACCGCCCGCCCCGTCTGCGGGATCTTCACGTATTCGACGCCCGTCGCGCTGATATCCGGCGCGAAACCGAAGCCATCGGCGCCGATCACCACGCCGCTGTGCAGGATGGCGCGCGCGCCGACCACGCAGTGGTGGTAGACCGAAACGTTGGCGTACAGCAGCGAATCGTCGCCGATCTCGGCCCCGGCACCGACGTAGCCGTTGGCCAGGATGCGGACGCGCTCGCCCAGCCGCGCGCCGCGCTCGATGACCACGTTCGGGCCGATGAAGCACGACGCCGGCACCACCGCATCCGGCGACACGCTGGCGCGCGGGTCGATACCGACGCGCGGATCTTGGTTGGCTTCACGATCGAAGCGCTGCGCCACGCGCGCAAAGCAGACGTAGGGATTGCGCGCCACCAGCCAGTTGCGGCCGTCGGCACGGCCATCGGCGCGGATGCGCTCGAGGTCGGCCTGCGACACGATCACGGCGCCGGCTTGCGAATCCAGCGCCTGCTGCAGGTAGAGCGGATTGGACAGGAACGAGAGTTCGCCTGCCGAAGCCTGGTCAAGGGGAGCCAGGCCAACGATCGCCAGGTCGGGATCACCCACAACCTGCGCGCCGTTCTCGGTGGCGAGCTGACCCAGTGTGGGTGTCTTCATGGCGGTACTTCCTGAAAAAAACGCTACGAAAGAACAGCAGCGGCTTACTTGCTGCCGGTGTTCAGCGCCTTCATCACCTCATCGGTGATATCGATGCGCGGGTTGACGTACACCGCTTCCTGCACGATGAGGTCGTACTTGCGCTGTTCCGCCAGCTGGCGGATCACGCGGTTGGCGCGCTCGAGCACCTGCGCCAGTTCTTCATTGCGGCGCTGGTTCAGGTCCTCGCGGAACTCGCGCTGCTTGCGCTGGAACTCGCGATCGAGGTCGGCCACCTCGCGCTGGCGGCGCTGGCGGTCGGAATCGGCCAGCACGGCGGTGTCCTTGTCGAGCTTGTCGGCCATGCCCTTGATCTTCTGGGCCATGTCCTGCAGCTCGCGGTCGCGCTTGGAGAACTCCTGCTCCAGCTTGACCTGGGCCAGCTTGGCCGGCTGCGAATCGCGCAGGATACGCTCGGAATTGACGGCGGCAATGCGCGCCTCCTGGGCCAGGGCCGGCATCGCGGCGCAGAGCGCGGCGGTGGCGAATGCGGCGGCGCCCAGGGATTTGACCAGTTTGGATGTTGTCATCATGAAAACAGATCCTTTTACAGAATCAGAATGCCGTCCCGATCTGGAACTGGAAGCGCTGCGTCTTGTCGGTCTCGTCCCGGTTGAGCGGGAAGCCCATGCTGATCTTCAGCGGGCCGATCGGCGACAGCCACGACATGCCGAAGCCGGTCGAGTACTTGAGGTCGCTGAACGAAATCGGTGCGCCTTCCTGGTAGACGTTACCGAAGTCGAAGAACGTGAACAGGCGCAGCGTGCGGTCGACGCCCGAGCCCGGCAGCGGGAAGATGAATTCCACGTTGCCGATCATCTTGGACGCACCACCCACCGGGTTGCCGTTCTGGTCCTTCGGGCCCAGAGTGCTGGTCTGGTAGCCGCGCACCGAGCCGATACCACCGGCGTAGAAGTACTTGAACACCGGGAACGGCGTGTTGCCGTAGCCGTGGCCGTAGGCGACTTCACCGTTCAGCGCCAGCGTGAACGACTTCGAGATCGGGTAGAAGTACTGCTGCTGCACGCTGGCGCGGTAGTACTGCGTATCGCCACCCGGCAGGCCCACTTCCAGGTTGGCCTGGGTGTACGGGCCCTTGGTCGGGACCAGCGCGCTGTCGCGGCGGTCGCGTGCCCAGCCGATGGTGAACGGGAAGTTGTTGATGCCGTCGCCGCTGTTCTTGCCGATCGCATTCAGCCACGCCGTGTACTGGCTCGGCGTGTTGACCGAGGTATAGACCTGGGTCCGCTCGTAACCGATACCGAAGAACACGGTGTCGACTTCCGAGAACGGCACGCCGAACTTGAAGCCGCCGCCGGCGGAGACGATCTTGTAGTCCTGGTCGCCGGTGTAGTACAGCGGACGCGAGGTACGGTAGTAGATATCGGTCGAGCGGCTGATGCCGTCCACCGTGAAGTACGGGTCGTACTGCGTCAGCGCGATGGTACGGAACGACTTGGCGGTGTTCACGTCCAGGCCCAGGCTGGTACCGGAGCCGAACACGTTGTCCTGGCGCAGGCCGGCCTGCAGCACCAGCTTGTCGGTGGACGAGAAGCCCACGCCCAGGCTGATCTGGCCGGTCGGCTTTTCGGTCACGTTGACGTTCACATCGACCTGGTCGGGCGCGCCGGCCACGTCCTCGGTGGTGATGTTGGTGTCGGTGAAGTAGCCGGTCCGGTTGATACGCGCCTGCGACTGCTGCAGCTTCTCGCTGTCGAACCACGAGCTTTCCATCTGGCGCATCTCGCGGCGCACCACTTCGTCGCGGGTCTTGCTGTTGCCCACCACGTTGACGCGGCGCACGTAGACGCGCCGTCCCGGGTCGACCATCAGCGTCAGCGCGACCTCACGCTTTTCCTGGTCGATGTTGGGCTGCGGGTTGATCGTGGTGAAGGCGTAGCCATAGGTGCCCAGCAGATCGGTAATGGCCTTGGTGCTGGCAGTGAGCTTTTCGGACGAGAAGATGTCGCCCTTCTTCAGCTGCAGCAGCTTTTCCATTTCCTCCTGCTTGCCCAGCAGTTCGCCGGCCAGGCGGATATCGGACACCTTGTACTGCTCGCCTTCCTTGATGTTCAAGGTCAGGTAGATGTCCTTCTTGTCCGGCGTGATCGACACCTGGGTCGATTCGATCGCGAACTCGAGATAGCCGCGGTTCAGGTAGTAGGAGCGCAGCGCCTCCAGGTCGGCCGTCAGCTTCTGCTTCGAGTACAGGTCATTCTTGGTGTACCACGACAGCCAGTTCGGCGTGGACAGCTGCATCTCGTCGCGCAGCGTGCTTTCCTTGAACGCCTTGTTGCCGACGATATTGATCTGGCGGATCTTGGCGACCGGGCCTTCCTCGACGTTGAACACGACCGAGACGCGGTTGCGGTCCACCGGCGTGACCGTGGTCTGCACGTCGGCGGCATAGTAGCCGCGCGCGACGTACTGGCGCTTGAGCTCCTGCTCCGCCTTGTCGATCAGCGCCTTGTCGTAGTAACGCGCTTCGGCGACGCCGACCGCGCGCAGCGAGCGGCGCAGCGTGTCCTTGTCGAATTCCTTGATGCCAACGAATTCCAGCTGCGAGATCGCCGGGCGTTCTTCCACCTGCACGACCAGCACGCCGTCTTCGGCGCGGATCTGCACGTCCTTGAAGAAGCCGGTATTGTAGAGGGCACGGATCGCGTCGGCGCCCTTGTCGTCGGTGAAGGTTTCGCCGACGCGCACAGGGAGGTAGCCAAACACCGTACCCGGCTCGACGCGTTGCAGGCCCTCAACGCGGATGTCCCTGACGACGAACGGATCGGCAGCCCAGCCCGCCGGGCTCCAGGCTGCAATAACGGCACTCGCCAGCAAACCCAGCGAAATGCGCTTATGTCTGATCAATGTTGATCCCCTCTTTGATTCCATCCAGGATTTTCCATGCTTCGTGGGACTGCGCATGGCAATGGCGCCCCCTGGCGACGGTGTCCGACGACACGACCGCCCCCTTGCCGACATGCGTTTCTAGCCGTTCGCCAGAAACATTCGGCTGACGTCATTGAACAAAGCGAGCGAGGTCAGGAGCAGGATGCAGGCAATGCCAACCTTCTGCAGCATTGCCTGCCAGTGGTCTGGTACGGGCCGGCCAGTCAAAAATTCCACGCAATAATACAGCAAATGCCCCCCATCCAGAACCGGAATAGGTAACAAATTCAGTACACCGAGGCTGACGCTGACCAGCGCCAGGAAGCTGACAAAGGCCTGCAGGCCGAGGTTTGCGGCACGCCCGGCGTAGTCGGCCACGGTCAGCGGACCGCTCAGGTTCTGCAGCGACGCCTGACCCACCAGCATTTTGCCCAGCAGCTTCAGCGACAGCGCGCTGGTGTCCCACACCTGGCCAACCGCGCGCGCCATCGCCTCGTCCGGACGGTAGCGCACCGTCTCCATCTCCACCGCCTGGCTGAGCGCCGCGCCCAGCTTGCCTGCGGGCGGCGCCGGCGCGCCGCTGGCATCCTTCTCGCCGTCGCGCGGGGCGGCGGCGTCCAGCGTCACCGGCACGTCCAGCCGCTTGCCGTCGCGCTCGATGCCGAGCGTGACGGTCTGTCCCGGCTGGCTGCGCACCGCCTTGATCAACGCGCTGGCCTGGGTCAGCGGGGTGCCCTGCCAGGCGACGACGCGGTCGCCCTTCTTCAGCCCGGCGCGCTCGGCGGCCGAGTCCGACAATACTTCGGTGATCGTGACCGGCCCGCCTTTCAGATTCAGGCCCAGCGTGCTGAGCGGATCCTGCTCCGGGTTGCCGCCGGTATTGGGCAGGCGCGCCAGCGCGACGTCCCGCTCAGCGCCATCGGCGCCGCGCACGCGCAGCACGGCGCGCGCATCGCCGAAGCCCTCGGCGAAGACCGCCATGCGCAGGTCGTTCCAGGAACGCACCGCTTCGGTATGGCCGTTGGCGGTCAGCGACAGCACCCGGTCGCCTTCGCGCACGCCGGCCTGCTGCGCCATGGTGCCGGCCGCCGGTGCGGCGACGATGGGCGCGGGCTCGCGCATGCCGCCGGCGAACAGCGCGAAGTACAGCACGATCGCCAGCAGGAAATTGGCCAGCGGCCCGGCCGCGACAATGATGAAGCGCTTGCCGACCGGCTGGCGGTTGAACGCGCGCGGCAGGTCGGCCGGATCGATCCGGACGTCGCGCTCGGGGTCGAACTCGCGCTCGTCCAGCATCTTCACGTAGCCGCCCAGCGGGATGGCCGCCACCGTCCATTCGGTGCGGTCGCGGCTTTTCGAGATCCAGCGCAGCAGTGGCCGCCCGAAACCGATCGAAAAGCGCAACACCTTCACGCCGCAGGCGCGCGCGGCGAGGTAATGCCCCATCTCGTGCACGTAGATGAGCACGCACAGGGCAACAATGAAAGCGAGTACGGTTTGCATGGCGTCGGGACGTCAGTAACAGTGTCTGGACTGGCGCGCTCGGATCCGGGAGTACCGGCATGTCCGGGGCCGCCGCAGCCGCTATTGTCGCAGATGCGGCAGGCCGGCCCGTCGGATCAGTGGCGCAACGCCAGTCCTGCAACGGCCGCGCGCGCGGCTGCGCGCGCCATGCGGTCGGCATCGAGGATGGCGTCAAGCGTGTCCGCCGTGCCGACAGGTGCTGCCTGGAGCACCTGCGCCACCAGCCGCGAGATATCGGTGAAGCGCACTTTTCCGCCCAGGAATGCCTCGACCGCCACCTCGTTGGCGGCGTTGAGCACGGCCGGGGCCACGCCGCCGGCGCGCAGGGCGTCGAAGGCCAGCCCCAGGCACGGGAAGCGCTGCAGATCCGGCTTCTCGAAATGCAGCCCGCCGGCCAGCGTCAGGTCGAGCGGCGTCACGCCGGCATCGATGCGCTCGGGATAAGCCAGGCCGTAGGCGATCGGCGTGCGCATGTCCGGGTTGCCCAGCTGCGCCAGCACCGAGCCGTCGTGGTAGGCCACCATCGAATGCACGATGCTCTGCGGGTGGATCAGCACCTCGATGCGCTCGGCCGGCGCGCCGAACAGCCAGTGCGCCTCGATGACCTCGAGGCCCTTGTTCATCATGGTGGCGGAGTCGACCGAGATCTTGCGGCCCATGACCCAGTTCGGGTGGGCGCAGGCCTCGTCGGGCGAAATGTCATGCAGCGTGTCGGGATCGCGCGTGCGGAACGGCCCGCCCGACGCGGTCAGCAGCACCCTGGCCACCCCGCGGCCATAGCGCGGGTCGTCGGCAGGCAGGCACTGGAAGATGGCGTTGTGCTCGCTGTCGATCGGCAGCAGCGTGGCGCCATGTTCGCGCACCGCATCCATGAAGATGCGGCCGGACATCACCAGCGCTTCCTTGTTGGCGAGCAATACACGCTTGCCGGCGCGCGCAGCGGCCAGCGTCGGGCGCAGCCCGGCGGCGCCGACGATCGCAGCCATCACGGCGTCGGTCTGCGCGTCGGCGGCAACCGATTCCAGCTCGGCCTCGCCGTGGCCGACTTGGGTATCGACACCGGCGTCGCGCAGCAGCGCCTGCAGCTCCCCGGCCGCCTCGGCGCTGCCTACCACGGCGCGGGCCGGGCGGAACGCCTTGCATTGCTCGGCCAGCTTGCGCACTTGCCGATGCGCCGTCAGCGCGTGCACGGTGTAGCGGTCGGGATGGCGGCGGACGACATCGAGCGTGCTTTCGCCGATCGAGCCGGTGGCGCCCAGGATGGTAATGCGCTGCATATCAGACCGCTTCAAAGAAGGCTTCAGAGAAAAATCAGCATCAGTGCCGCCAGCGGGAACACCGGCAGCAAGGCATCGATCCGGTCCAGCACGCCGCCATGGCCCGGCAGCAGCCGGCTGCTGTCCTTCATGCCGACCTGCCGCTTGAGCAGCGACTCGAACAGGTCGCCGATCACACTAGCCGCCACCAGCAGCGTGGTCAGCGCGGCCACATAGCCCAGGCCGCCGCGGTCGCCCAGCACCGAGAACCACGTGGGCGCGAAGGCATGGGTGGCGGCCAACACCAGGCCGATGACGAGCGCCAGCAGCCAGCCGCCGATGGCACCCTCCCAGGACTTGCCCGGGCTGATGGACGGTGCCAGCTTGCGCCGGCCGATGGCCTTGCCGGTGAAGTAGGCGCCGATGTCGGCCGCCCACACCAGCACGGCCGCGGTCAGCAGCACGCCGATGCCGGCGCCGCGCAGGATCATTGTGGCATGGGCAAACGCGGGCAGCATGACCAGGCCTAGTATGGCCCCCAGCACGGCAAAGCCCGGCGTCGCGGTGCGCACACCGCGCGCCAGCAAGACCAGCGCCACACCCCAGCACACCACCGCCGCTTCCAGCAGCCAGGTGGTGGCGTGCCGCAGCGGCATGTCATGCCAAGTAATGGTGGCGATCAGGCAGGCCAGCGCATAGACATAAGGCCAGGGCCCGCGCAGCCCGATCAGGCGACCGAATTCCCAGCCCGCCAGCAGCACGATCACCCCGAGCAGACCCGCCAGGCCGGCCGGCGGCGCCAGGAACAGGATCGGAAGGATCAGCAGCAACAGGCACAGGGCGGTGATGACGCGGGTGAGGAGCATGCGCTGCGGTCCCGTGGTAATTATTGGAATAGCCTGGCTCGGCCAGGGTGTCAGGCCGTGCCCGATAGTCCCGGCGCAACCAGTTGCGCGCTGGTGCGGCCGAAACGGCGTTCGCGCTGGCGGTACGAGGCAAAGGCCTTGTCCAGCTCGCCAGCGTCGAAATCCGGCCAGTACACGTCGGTGAAATACAGCTCCGAATAGGCGAGCTGCCACAACAGAAAGTTGCTGATGCGCTGTTCGCCGCCGGTGCGGATGAACAGGTCGGGCTCCGGCGCGTAGGCCATGGCCAGGTGCGGCGCGAGCATCGATTCGTCGATCGACTCCGGATCGAGCATCGGCGAGCGCGCCAGCATCTTGCGCATGGCCTGCAGCAGGTCCCAGCGGCCACCATAATTGGCGGCGATGGTCACGGTCAGGCCGGTGTTGGCGGCAGTGCGCGCCTCGGCATCCTTGATCAACTTCTGGATGCGCGGGCTGAAGCGGGCGAGATCGCCAACCACCCGCAAGCGGATGTTGTTGGCGTGCATCTTCACGACTTCGCGCCGCAGCGACATCATGAACAGCCGCATCAGGAACGAGACCTCGTCCGCCGGCCGGCGCCAGTTCTCGGAACTGAACGCGAACAGCGTCAGGTACTGCACGCCCCGCGCGGCGCAGGCCTCGACCACCGCGCGCACTGCGTCCAGCCCCCGGGAGTGCCCGGCAACACGCGGCAGATGCCGCTGGGTCGCCCAGCGGCCGTTGCCGTCCATGATGATGGCAACGTGGCGGGGCACGTAGGAGGTATCGGGTACGGCGAGCGTTGAACTGATGTGCTGCATGATGGCAGACGGTCGCGGGCAGCCCCGGCAAATGCCGGGACGGCGTCAGACCGTCATGATCTCCTTCTCTTTTTCGGCGACCATCTTGTCGATCTCGGCGACATACTTGTCGGTCAGCTTCTGCACCTCGTCCTGGCCGCGGCGCTCGTCGTCCTCGGAAATGGCCTTGTCCTTGACCAGCTTCTTGAACTGCTCGTTGGCATCGCGGCGCAGGTTGCGCACCGCGATCTTGGCACCCTCGGCCTCGCCCTTGACGACCTTGGTCAGCTCCTTGCGGCGCTCTTCGGTCAGCGCGGGCATCGGCACGCGGATGACGTCGCCCATGGTGGCCGGGTTCAGGCCCAGGTCGCAGTCGCGGATGGCCTTCTCGACCGCGCCCACCATCTTCTTTTCCCACGGCTGCACCGTGATGGTACGCGCGTCGGCCAGGCCGACGCTGGCGACCTGGCTGATCGGCACCATCGAACCGTAGTAATCCACCTGAACGTGGTCGAGCAGGCCGGTGTGGGCACGGCCAGTGCGGATCTTCGCCAGATCGGCCTTGAAGGCTTCGATCGACTTCTGCATTTTCTGCTCGACGCTCTTCTTTGTGTCGGCGACGCTCATGTTAACCTCCGGAAATCAGCCAACCATGATCCCGCCGGGCGGGATCGAAAATGAACCATTCTACTCTTTGCCCGGCCAGACACCAGCGCCGTGGCGCGGCATCGTGGGGCGCCGGACTCAGACGTGGACCAGGGTACCCTCGTCTTCGCCCAGGATCACGCGCTTGAGCGCGCCCGGCTTGGTGATAGAGAACACCCGGATCGGCAGCTTCTGGTCGCGGCACAGCGCGAAGGCGGTGGCATCCATCACCTGCAGGTTGCGCGAGATGGCCTCGTCGAAGGTGATGGTGCTGTAGCGCGTGGCGCTGGGATCCTTCTTGGGGTCGGCGGTGTAGACACCATCCACCTTGGTCGCCTTGAGCACGACCTCGGCCCCGATTTCCGCGCCGCGCAGCGCGGCTGCGGTGTCGGTGGTGAAGAACGGGTTGCCGGTGCCGGCGGCGAAGATCACCACCTTGCCCTCTTCGAGCTGGCGGATCGCACGCGGGCGGATATAGGGCTCGACCACCTGGTCCATGCGCAGCGCGGACTGCACGCGGCCTTCGATATTGGCGTGGCGCATCGCGTCCTGCAGGGCCAGCGCGTTCATCATGGTGGCCAGCATGCCCATGTAGTCGGCCGTGGCGCGATCCATGCCGGCCGCGCCGCCCGCAACGCCGCGGAAGATATTGCCGCCGCCGATGACCACCGCGACCTGGACGCCGAGCTTCACGATCTCGGCAATGTCGTTCACCATCGCCTCGATGGTGGAGCGGTTGATGCCGAAGGCATCGTCGCCCATCAGGGCTTCACCGGACAGTTTCAGAAGGACGCGCTTGTAGGCTGGCATGTTTACCCTCGGACAGGAGCAAGTCGCTCGTTTGGGACTGAACACAAATGAGACGATTGATTTTTTGACACCGGCGGCGCGGATCGGCGCGCCGCCGGCGGGAGAAAGCCGGTTTTCGGGGTCGCCCCACGCTGTCGGCAGGCGACAGGAAGGCGACCGCGAAAACTGACTGTTGCAGCGCTGACTGCTGCAGTGCAACGTGCAATATACATCACTGCACTACTTATGCAGAGGGGCACCTTGCGGCGCCCCTGCGGCATTATAGGCGCCCGGCCCGCCCGCAAGGGCCGGCCGGCGCGCCCCTGACATCAGCCCTTCTGGGCAGCGGCCACCTGGGCGGCCACTTCAGCGGCGAAGTCGTCCTGCTTCTTCTCGATGCCTTCGCCCACGACATACAGGGTGAAGCCCTTCACGGTCGTGTTGGCAGCCTTGAGCATCTGCTCGACGGTCTGCTTGTCGTTCTTCACGAACGGCTGGTTGAACAGCGACACTTCCTTCAGGTACTTCTGTACCGAACCCTCGACCATCTTGGCGACGATCTCGGCCGGCTTGCCCGATTCGGCAGCCTTCTGCTCGGCGATGCTGCGCTCCTTGGCGATCAGGTCGGCGGGGACCTGCTCGGCCGACAGCGACACCGGCTTCATGGCGGCCACGTGCATGGCGACGTCCTTGGCGGCGGCTTCGTCGCCGTCGAATTCGACCATCACGCCGATACGGGTGCCGTGCAGGTACGAAACCAGCTTGCCGCCGTTGGCGTAACGGACAAAGCGGCGGATCGTCATGTTCTCGCCGATCTTGCCGATCAGGGCCGCACGGGTGGCTTCCACGCTCACGCCGTCGATTTCCAGCGCCGACAGGGCAGCCACGTCGGCCGGGTTCTGCTTGGCGATCAGCTCGGCAATCTTGGCCGTGAACGCCAGGAAGTCGTCGTTCTTGGAGACAAAATCGGTCTCGCAGTTCAGTTCGACCAGCGCACCGGTGGTGCCGTCGATGAACGAACCGACCACGCCTTCAGCGGTCACGCGCGATGCGGCCTTGCTGGCCTTGTTGCCCAGCTTGACGCGCAGCAGCTCTTCGGCCTTGTTCAGGTCGCCGTCGGCCTCGGTCAGGGCCTTCTTGCACTCCATCATCGGCGCGTCGGTCTTCGCGCGCAGTTCTGCAACCATGCTTGCGGTAATTGCCGCCATTTGTCACTCCTTGAATGGTTCGCGCCGGGCCCCGGCAGTCGCCCGCGGCACCCGGTCGGTGGGTCTACAGCGCACCCGCGGCAGATATTGCCTGCGGCGGATGACAACAATTCAAATTCGAAAAAAGGGGGCGCCAGATGTGCCCCCTTTTTTTCCCCTGCTGCCGGCGTACCCCGGCTTGCGCCCTGCGCGCTGCCCGGCGTGCCGGGCGGCAGGCGATGCCTGCCTGTCGTTTGTTGACGTGCGCGCTATCGGGTTCCTTTCAGGCAGCAGGCCGGAGGCTATCAGCCTTCCTGCACTTCGACGAATTCATCGTCGCCGCGGGCGGCTTCAACGACTTCCTGCACCGCGTTGGCACGGCCTTCCAGGATCGCGTCGGCCACGCCGCGCACGTACAGGGCCACAGCCTTGCTCGAGTCGTCGTTGCCCGGGATCACGTAGTCGATGCCGTCCGGCGAGTGGTTGGTATCGACCACGCCGATCACGGGGATGCCCAGCTTGTTGGCTTCGGTCACGGCAATCTTGTGGTAGCCGACGTCGACCACGAAGATGGCGTCAGGCACGCCGCCCATGTCCTTGATGCCGCCGATCGACTTTTCCAGCTTGATCATCTCGCGCTCGAACATCAGCGCTTCCTTCTTGCTCATGGTTTCCAGCGCGCCGGCTTCCTTGGCGGCTTCCATGTCCTTCAGGCGCTTGATCGAGATCTTGACCGTCTTGAAGTTGGTCAGCATGCCACCGAGCCAGCGGGCGTCGACGTAAGGCATGCCGGCGCGGCCTGCTTCTTCAGCCAGGATTTCGCGCGACTGGCGCTTGGTGCCCACGAAAAGGATGGTGCCGCGATTGGCTGCCAGCTGACGCACGTACTTCATGGCGTCCTGGAACATCGGCAACGTCTTTTCGAGGTTGATGATGTGGATCTTGTTGCGGTGGCCGAAGATGAAGGGGGCCATCTTCGGGTTCCAGAAGCGGGTCTGGTGGCCAAAGTGGCAACCGGCTTCCAGCATTTCGCGCATGGTAACGGACATGTGATTCTCCATAGGGTTAGGTCTGAAGCCCGCCCCGACATTCCTGAAAAGGAACACCCCGGATAGGCGGGCCAGCGATTTCCAAAAACATCGCAGCAGATGCTGCAAAATACCGGCCTGGCGGATGCAATGTTGCGCCGCAACCAAGTCAGCCCGCTATTCTAGCAAGAAAAGCAGCGGGCGCTCAAGCCGCCCGCCACCCCGCGGCAGAACACACATTGGAGAGGCACCGCCCGAAAGGGCCTCGGGACAGGCTGCGATCGGGCTCCGATGGTGCGATAATCCCACATTGACCTTTCGAATTCGGCGCGGCCAGTGGCCCCGCCATCACTTTTGGCGACGCAGCATGAGCATTTACCTGAACACCGCCGAAGACATCGCCCAGATGCGCGTGGCTTGCCGCCTTGCCTCCGAAGTCCTCGACTACATCACGCCCTTCGTCCAGCCGGGCGTCACCACCGGCGAGCTTGATCGCCTGTGCCACGCCTATATGCGTGAGGTGCAAGGCACCGTGCCGGCGCCGCTGAACTATGCGCCCCCCGGCTACCCGCCCTTCCCCGGCGCGATCTGCACCTCCGTCAACGACGTGATCTGCCACGGCATCCCGGGCGAGCGCGTGCTCAAGAGCGGTGACGCGGTCAACCTGGACATCACCGTCATCACCAAGGAAGGCTATTACGGCGACACCAGCCGCATGTTCAACGCCGGCGAGGGTTCGATCCTGGCCAAGCGCCTGGCGCAGGTGACATACGAATGCATGTGGAAGGGCATCGCCCAGGTACGCCACGGCGCGCGCCTCGGCGATATCGGCCATGCCATCCAGGTGCACGCCGAAGCCGCCGGCTACAGCGTGGTGCGCGAATACTGCGGCCACGGCATCGGCAAGAACTTCCACGAAGACCCGCAGATCCTGCATTACGGCCGCGCCGGCACCGGCGCCGAGATCAAGGCCGGCATGATCTTCACCGTGGAGCCGATGATCAACGCCGGCAAGCGCGATATCCGCACCATGCCCGACCAGTGGACGGTCAAGACCCGCGACCGCAGCCTGTCGGCGCAGTGGGAGCACACCGTGCTGGTCACCGAGACCGGATATGAGGTGCTGACGGTATCCGCCGGCACTCCGGCGCCGCCGGCCTTCATTACGGAGTCCGTCGCGGCCTGAGGTCGCACACCAGCCAGGGCGCCTGACCGGCGCCCTTATTTTTCCAGCCGTGCCCACGAACCACCCCGCCCTCTCCATGGACACCACGCCGGAACTGCTGCTGGCCACGCGCGTGCGCGACCAGCTCAAAGCCGCCAAGCAGGCCCTGTTTGCCGACTTCAATACCAGCACCAATGTCGGTACGCTGATCACGCGGCTGCGCCGCGCCGTCGACGCCGCGCTGGTGGAAGCCTGGCGCGGCCTGGAGATGCCCGCGAGTGCGGCGCTGGTGGCGGTGGGCGGCTACGGCCGCGGAGAGCTGCTGCCCTATTCGGACGTCGACGTACTGCTGCTGCTGCCCGCCGAGCCCGGCCAGGACACCACCGGGCGGCTGGAGCGCTTTATCGGCCTGTGCTGGGACTTGGGGCTGGAGATCGGCTCGTCGGTACGCACCCTGGACGATTGCATCCGCGAATCGCGCCAGGACATCACCATCCAGACCTCGCTGCTGGAGGCGCGGCTGGTGACCGGCAGCCGCAAGCTGTTCGAGTCGATGCGCACGCGCTACCTCGCCGACCTGGACCCGGCCGCGTTCTTCCAGGCCAAGCTGCTCGAAATGCGCCAGCGCCACGCCAAGTACCAGGACACGCCCTACGCGCTTGAGCCCAACTGCAAGGAAAGCCCTGGCGGCCTGCGCGACCTGCAGGTGATCCTGTGGATGACCAAGGCCGCTGGCCTGGGCGACAGCTGGAAAGAACTGTTCGAGCGCGGCCTGCTGACGCAGCGCGAAGCGCAGGAGCTGGCGCGCAACGAGCGCCTGCTCAAGACCATCCGCGCGCGCCTGCACCTGGTGGCGGGCCGGCGCCAGGACGTGCTGGTCTTCGACCTGCAGACCGCGCTGGCGGAATCCTTCGGCTACCGCCAGACCACCAACAAGCGCGCCAGCGAGCAGTTGATGCGGCGCTACTACTGGGCGGCGAAGGCGGTCACGCAGCTCAACAGCGTGCTGCTGCTGAACATCGAGGCAATGCTGTTCCCGAGCGAGTCGCAGGTCACGCGCGTGCTCAACGAACGCTTTGTCGAGCGCCAGGGCATGCTGGAAATCACCAGCGACGACGTCTACGAGCGCGATCCGCACGCGATCCTGGAAACCTTCATGCTGTACCAGCGCACGCCCGGCGTGAAGGGCCTGTCGCCGCGCACGCTGCGCGGGTTGTACAACGCGCGTACCGTGATGACCGCAAGCTGGCGCAACGACCCGGAAAACCGCCGCCTGTTCCTCGCCATCATGCAGGAACCCCAGGGCATCACTCACGCGCTGCGGCTGATGAACCAGACCAGCGTGCTGGGGCGCTACCTGATCAACTTCCGCCGCATCGTCGGGCAGATGCAGCACGACCTGTTCCATGTGTACACCGTGGACCAGCACATCCTGATGGTGGTGCGCAACATGCGCCGCTTCTCCATCGTCGAGCACACGCACGAGTTCCCGTTCTGCAGCCAGCTGATGGCGAGCTTCGACAAGCCGTGGGTACTGTGGGTGGCGGCGCTGTTCCATGACATCGCCAAGGGCCGCGGTGGCGACCATTCCAAGCTCGGCACGCAGGACGCGCGCCGCTTCTGCAAGCAGCATGGCATCGCGCGCGAAGATGCCGACCTGATCAGCTGGCTGGTCGAGCACCACCTGACCATGAGCCACGTGGCGCAGAAGCAGGACCTGACCGATCCGGAAGTGGTGCATGCCTTTGCACGCGTGGTCGGCAGCGAACGCTACCTGACCGCGCTGTACCTGCTGACGGTGGCAGATATCCGCGGCACCAGCCCCAAGGTCTGGAATGCGTGGAAGGGCAAGCTGCTGGAAGACCTGTACCGGATCACGCTGCGCGTGCTCGGCGGCGCCAAGGTCGACTCGCACTCGCTGTGGTCGCAGCGCAAGGAAGAAACCATTTCAACGCTGCGGCTCAAGGCATTCGACCCGGAGCTGGGCAAGCCGCTGTGGGCGCAGCTCGACGTGGCCTTCTTCCTGCGCCACGATGCGCGCGATATCGCCTGGCTCACGCGGCACCTGTACGACAAGGTCGACAGCCCCGCGCCGGTGGTGAAGGCACGCATCTCGCCCGCGGGCGAAGGCCTGCAGGTGGCGGTCTATGTGCAGGACCAGCCCGACCTGTTCGCGCGCATCTGCGGCTATTTCGAGCGCAAGGCGTTCTCGATCCAGGACGCCAAGATCCACACCACCCGGCACGGCTACGCGCTGGACACGTTCCAGGTCACCGACCCCGGCATGGCAGGGAATGGCAACGAACGCGGCAACTACCGCGACATCATCGCGCTGGTCGAACACGAGCTTTGCGAAAAGCTGCGCCAGCAGGACGCCCTGCCCGAGCCCACGCAAGGACGCCTGTCGCGCCAGTCGCGCAGCTTCCCGATCAAACCGCGCGTGGACCTGCGCGCGGACGAGCGCGGCCAGTATTACCTGCTGTCGCTGTCCGCCAACGACCGCACCGGCCTGCTGTACGCCATCGCCCGCGTACTGGCACGGCATCGCGTGTCCGTGCATTCGGCACGCATCAACACCCTGGGCGAACGCGTCGAAGACGTGTTCCTGGTAGACGGCAGCCGCCTGGCCGCCGACAACCGATTGCAGATTCAGCTTGAACAGGACTTGCTCGCCGCCCTCGCGATCTGAGGCGGCGAACAGCATCAACGATATGACCGACAGCAATTCGCCGAAGCGCAAGACGCTAGGCATCAAGGCCGCAAGCGATACGGGCACGGCCGCGCGCAAGACCGGCAACCGCCCGGTGCGGGTTTCGGACCTGAACCGGAACCGCGTGCGGGCCGTGACCGAAGGCATCAAGCGCGCGCAGCAGAATGACGGCGGCAAGAGCGCCGGCCGCCGCGCGCCAGGCGAAGCGCAAACCGGTGGCGATGTGCGCAAGCCGCGTCCGCCGCGCCCTGCCGATGGCGAGCGCCAGGCCCGGCCGCGCCGTGCCGAAGGCGAAGCGCGGCCGCCTCGACGCTTTGGCGACGACGACAATCGTCCGCGCCGATATGGCGACGATCGCGGCGAAGCCCGCCCGCGCCGCTTCGAAGGCAATGATTCGCGGCCGCCGCGGCGCTTTGGCGATGACGACAACCGTCCGCGGCGTTATGGCGACGATCGCGGCGAAGCGCGCCCGCGCCGCTTCGAAGGCAATGATTCGCGGCCGCCTCGACGCTTTGGCGATGACGACAACCGCCCGCGCCGCTATGGCGACGACCGTGGCGAAGCGCGTCCGCGCCGCTTCGAAGGCAATGATTCGCGGCCGCCGCGGCGCCTTGGCGATGACGACAACCGTCCGCGCCGTTATGGCGACGACCGTGGCGAAGCGCGTCCGCGCCGCTTCGAGGGCAATGACTCGCGGCCGCCGCGGCGCTTTGGCGATGACGACAACCGTCCGCGCCGTTATGGCGACGATCGTGGCGAAGCCCGCCCGCGCCGCTTCGAAGGCAATGACTCGCGGCCGCCGCGGCGCTTTGGTGATGACGACAACCGTCCGCGCCGCTATGGCGACGACCGTGGCGAAGCCCGCCCGCGCCGCTTCGAAGGCAATGACTCGCGTCCGCCGCGGCGCTATGGCGATGACGACAACCGCCCGAGGCGTTACGGCGACGACGAAAACCGTCCCCGTCGCCCTGCCCCCACCGGCGAACGCCGCCGCGAGGACTCGGCGCCGGCGCGCCGTTTCAGCGATGCCGCGGACCGTATCCGCACCGCCGGCACATCCCGACCGCAGGCACCGGCACCGCGCCCGCAGCGGCCGGCACGCGACGATGCCGCGCCCGAGGCCACCCATGACGACGGCCTGGTGCGCCTTTCCAAGCGCATGTCCGAACTCGGCCTGTGTTCGCGCCGCGAAGCCGATGAATGGATTCCGCGCGGCTGGGTGCTGGTCGACGGCAAGCCGGTGACAGAACTGGGCAGCCGCATCCGCCCGGATGCCGAGATCGAGATCCTGCAGGAAGCGCGCTCCGAACAGGGCGAGCGCGTCACCGTGCTGCTGCACAAGCCGGTGGGATACGTCTCCGGCCAGGCCGAAGACGGCTACGAGCCGGCCGCGGTGCTGTTTACCGCCGAGAACCAGTGGGAAGGCGACCCCTCGCGCAAGCGCTTCGCGCCGTGGCAACGCAGGAGCCTGGCGCCCGCCGGCCGCCTCGATATCGACTCCACCGGCCTGCTGGTGCTGACGCAGGATGGCCGCGTCGCGCGCGCGCTGATCGGCGAGGATTCGAACGTCGAGAAGGAGTACCTGGTGCGCGTGGTCTGGCATGGCCCGCAGGGCGCGGTCGAGCGCAATGTCAGCGAGGTATTCCCCGCCGACCAGCTGGAACTGCTACGCCATGGCCTGTCGCTGGACGGCGTGCTGCTCAAGCCGGCCAAGGTCAGCTGGCAGAACGAAGAGCAGCTGCGCTTCGTGCTGCGCGAGGGCCGCAAGCGCCAGATCCGCCGGATGTGCGAACAGGTCGGGCTGGAAGTCGTCGGCCTGAAACGCGTGCGCATGGGCCGCGTGGTGCTGGGCGACCTGCCGCCGGGGAAGTGGCGGTTCCTGGGGCAGTTCGAGAAGTTCTGATGTGAAAAAAGCGGCCGCGATGGCCGCTTTTTTTGAGGGATTCTGGCAAGTTGCCACAGCCTCATATCTTTACCGATTGCGTGCTCCCTCTCCCGCTTGCGGGAGAGGGTTGGGGTGAGGGCCGGAGCATCGACGAAGTCAAGCCGTCGGTATGCCAGCGCCTGCCCTCACCCCCTGCCCCTCTCCCGCGCGCGGGAGAGGGGAGCAACCCACCGCCAGCGATCAATCATCGCTATTTGCCGGCAAATCCGGAAACAGGATTTCGGTAAACCCGAACTTCGAAAAATCCTCGATCCGCATCGGGTAGAGAATGCCCTGCAGGTGGTCGCACTCATGCTGCACCACGCGCGCATGGAAACCCTCGGCAACCCGCTCGATGCGGTTGCCCATCAGGTCATACCCGCTGTATTTCAGCCGCACATGCCGCGGCACCACCCCGCGCAGGCCGGGCACCGACAGGCACCCTTCCCAGCCGTCTTCCAGCTCCTCCGACAGCATCTCCAGCACAGGATTCACCAGCACGGTCTTGGGCACCATCGGCGCATCCGGATAGCGCGGGTTGCGGTCGAAGCCGAAGATCACCACCTGCAGGTCCACGCCGATCTGCGGCGCGGCCAGCCCCGCACCGTTGGCGTGATCCATGGTGTCGAACATGTCTTCGATCAGCGTGCGCAGTTCCGGCGTATTGAAACGCTCCACCTTCCGCGCCACCTGCAGCAGGCGCGGATCGCCCATCTTGAGAATCTCGCGAATCATGGCTGTTTCCCCGGTTTATTCCTGCGCGGGCGCCGCGCCCGCTTCTGCCAGCAACGCGAGCATGCCTGCCTCGTCCAGCACCGGCACGCCCAGCGCCTCGGCCTTGTCCAGCTTGCTGCCGGCTTCGGCGCCGGCGACCACGTAGTCGGTCTTTTTCGACACCGAGCCCGCCACCTTGGCACCCGCGGCCTCGAGCATTTCCTTGGCGTCCTCGCGCGACAGAGTCGGCAGCGTGCCGGTCAGCACGAAGGTCTTGCCCGACAGCGGTGCCGGTGCCCTGGCGGCCGGCTCGCTTTCCGGCCAGTGTACGCCTGCGGCGCGCAGTTGTTCGATGACCTCGACGTTATGCGGCTCGCCAAAGAAGTGCGCGATCGACTGCGCCACTACCGGGCCGACGTCGTTGACCTCGAGCAATGCGGCTTCATCGGCGGCCATCAGCCCGTCGAGCTTGCCGAAATGCCTGGCGAGGTCCTTGGCGGTGGCCTCGCCCACATGGCGGATGCCAAGCGCGAAGATAAAGCGGTTCATCGTCGTCTCGCGCGATGCCTCGATCGCCGCGACGAGGTTGGTCGCCGACTTGTCGGCCATTCGCTCCAGCGCCGCCAGCTTGGCCACGCCAAGCTTGTACAGGTCCGCCGGCGTACGCACGATGCCCTGGTCGACCAGTTGCTCGACGACCTTGTCGCCCAGCCCTTCGATATCCATGGCACGGCGCTGCGCAAAGTGCAGCAGCGCCTGCTTGCGCTGCGCCGCGCAGATCAGGCCGCCGGTGCAGCGTGCGATCGCCTCGTCGTCCAGCCGCTCGATATGCGAACCGCACACCGGGCAGGCCGTCGGCATCACGAAGGCACGCGCATCCGCCGGCCGCCGTTCTGCCACCACCGCCACCACCTCAGGGATCACGTCGCCGGCGCGGCGCACGATCACGGTGTCGCCGATATGGACGTCCTTGCGGCGGATTTCGTCCTCGTTATGCAGCGTGGCATTGGTCACGGTCACGCCGCCGACGAACACCGGCTGCAGCCGCGCCACCGGCGTGATCGCGCCGGTACGGCCGACCTGCACCTCGATGTCCTCGACGATGGTGGTCATTTCCTGCGCCGGGAACTTGTGCGCCAGCGCAAAGCGCGGCGCGCGCGAGACAAAACCCAGCCGGTCCTGCTCGGCCAGCGCATTGACCTTGTAGACCACGCCGTCGATGTCGTATGGCAGGTCGTCGCGGCGCTTGCCGATATCGCGGTAGAAATCGAGCAATCCCTGCGCACCTTTGACCACGGCGCGCTCCTTGCACACCGGCAGGCCCAGCGCATCGAAGCCGTCGAGCATGGCGCTGT
The DNA here is from genome assembly GCF_038900635.1 of Cupriavidus oxalaticus. Taxonomy (GTDB): domain Bacteria; phylum Pseudomonadota; class Gammaproteobacteria; order Burkholderiales; family Burkholderiaceae; genus Cupriavidus; species Cupriavidus oxalaticus_B. Next base: position 129,767 of record NZ_JAYMRX010000004.1, read on the forward strand.
GCGTGGGCGGACGATCCACGCCCTGCAGCTCGCCCAGGCCATAGGCGAAGAACGACAGCGGCCGCTTCGCCGTGATGCGCGGATCGAGCTGGCGCAGGCTGCCGGCAGCGGCGTTGCGCGGATTGACGAAGGTCTTTTCGCCGGCTTCCGCCTGGCGTGCGTTGAGCTTGTCGAAGTCACGGCGATACATGAAGACTTCGCCGCGCACCTCCAGCACCGCGGGCGCCTGGCCGCGCAGCTTCAGCGGGATCGCCTTGATGGTGCGCACGTTGACGGTCACGTCCTCGCCGGTCTCGCCGTCGCCGCGGGTGGCTGCCTGCACCAGCCGCCCGTCTTCATAGCGCAGCGACATGGCCAGTCCGTCGAACTTCAGCTCGCAGGAATACTCGACCGCGTCAGCCGCGCTGAACAGGTCGGCCTCGCCCGCCGCCGGTGCGGTGCGGCCCAGGCCCTGCGCGCAGCGGCGGTCGAAGCTGAGCACATCGTCGTCGGCGAAGCCGTTGTTCAGCGACAGCATCGGCACGCGATGGCGCACCGTGTCGAAGGCGGCCAGCGCCTCGCCGCCGACGCGCTGCGTGGGCGAATCCGGCGACTGCAGCTCGGGATGCTCCAGCTCGAGCGCCATCAGTTCGCTGAACAGCGCGTCGTACTCGGCATCCGGGATGGTGGGCGCATCCAGCACGTAGTACTGGTAGCTGTGACGGTTGAGCTCGTCGTGCAGCCAGGCAACGCGCCTGGCCGCAGCGTCGGGCGGCAAGCCGCCGGCGGGCGCGGAGGCTTCAGCCTGCGCGCCGCGTGGTTTTGCGGTCATGGCAGGCTCCGGCTAGACGCTGAACAACCGCAGTGCCACCGGCGAGCCGGCTGGCATGCCGCGCGCTTCCAGCTTCTGGTACAGCGTTTCCAGCTGGCTGAAGATGGCAATGAACGAGGCTTCGGTCAGCGGACGCATATTGTCGTCGACCAGCTGCGCGCCCATGCGCTGGGCCAGCGTATTGCCATATTCGCAAACCGTCTTGAACGGCTTGGCGCCCTGATCGGCCAGCGGCACGTCGAGCAGCAGCGTGATCTTGCGCCCGGACTTGACCGTCAGGTCATCGCGCAGGAAGTTGGTATCGCCGAACTGCAGCGTGAACAGCGGGCGCTGCACGCCTTCGGCATTGGCCTGGTAGCGGATAAAACGCGTGCCGTCGCGCGACAGCACCAGACCGTCCTGGGTGGCCACGTTCTGCACGTAGGCGGCCGACCACGGCGCGCCGTCGGAAATCACGTTGACGCCCAACTGCACGTCGCTGCCGGCGGCAAAGCCATCGAGCTCGCGCGCGTTGGCCACGGTCTCGCTCATGTCGGGCAGGTCGGCGGAGGCGTCGAGCGCCTCGGCCAGCGACTCTACCGCGGTGATGAACTCGGAGAACTCCAGCGCATTGAGCGGGCCGCTGCGGTTGGCCAGCTGCACGCCGACCTGCAGGTCTTCGTACTGGTGGCCGGCGGTGACCGGTTCCCATGCATTGGCTTCGGCGCGCAAGCCCTCGATATGGACCTGCTTGGTGCCGGCACGGCGCAGCCGGCCGGTCAGCGGCAGGATGCGGTCGCCGGAGGCCTTGCGCTCCAGGTGCAGCGGCACGATGCAATCGATCAGGGGATCGATCATGGCCGGTGCGGGCTGGCCGTCGGGAACGGCGGCGACCGGGGCGGGGACCGATACCGGCGCCGGTGCGGGCGCTGGAGCGGGCGCCGGCGCGGCAGCCACCGCGGGGCCCGTTGCCGCAGCGGATACGGCCTCGGCGTCGCCGTCCTGCGCACTGGACTCGGCCTGTACCACGCCCGCAGCCACCGCGACTTCTTCCGCCACGGCCTCGTCGGCATCGGCGGTGCTGGCTGCAGCCGCGGCAGCGGCGGCCACGTGGTTCGGCTGCGACGGTGCTGCCGGCGTGCCCGGCGCCAGCGTCGGCTCGCGCCGCTGCACCGACTCGGCGCCGGCCTCGTGCAGCCGCGTCGCGGTCTCCGGCGCAGTCGTCTGGCCGACCACCGGCTCGCGCATCGGCGGCAGGTCGTCTTCGGGGCTCAGCTCGCGGGGACGGCGCGCCTTGCGGATCTGCCACTGGTTGTAGCCAAACAGCAGCGCCAGGAATACCAAACCCGCGATGATCAGCGCGGTCTGCAGGTCCATGTTCAGCTTCATGCTGGAATCTCCAAAGCGCCCAGGTTGGTCACAGCACGGTGATGTCGGTTGCCCGCAGCATTCGCGGACCGCCCCGCTGCGCGGGGCCCCTGCTTACTGCTCATGCTGCAATCTCCAAAGCGCCCAGGTTGGTCACAGCACGGTGGTGTCGGTTGCGCGCAGCATTCGCGGACGTGCGCCGCCCCACTGCGCGGGGCCCCTGCTTACTGCTCATGCTGCCTCCGCCATCGAAACCGCCGCGTCCATATCCACGGCCACGATCCGCGAAACGCCTTGCTCCTGCATGGTTACGCCAATGAGTTGATGAGCCATTTCCATGGCGATCTTGTTATGTGAGATGAAAACGAATTGAGTCTTGTCCGACATGCGCGCCACCATGTTGGCGTAGCGCTCGGTGTTCGCGTCGTCCAGCGGCGCGTCCACCTCGTCCAGCAGGCAGAACGGTGCCGGGTTGAGCTGGAACATCGCAAACACCAGCGCGATCGCGGTCAGCGCCTTCTCGCCGCCCGACAGCAGGTGGATGGTCGAGTTCTTCTTGCCCGGGGGCTGCGCCATCACCTGCACGCCGGCGTCGAGGATTTCCTCGCCGGTCATGATCAGGCGCGCCTGGCCGCCGCCGAACAGCGACGGGAACAGTTCGCCGAAATGGTGGTTGACCTGGTCGAAGGTGCCCTGCAGCAGCGCACGGGTCTCCTGGTCGATCTTGGCGATCGCGTCTTCCAGCGTGTTGATGGCGTCGTTCAGGTCGGCCGACTGCGCGTCCAGGAAGGTCTTGCGCTCGCGCGCCGCCGCCAGTTCCTCGAGCGCGGCCATGTTGACCGGGCCCAGCGCGTTGATGGCGTTGTTGATGCGCGTGACTTCGCCCTGCAGGTACGATGGCTTCAGGTCGCCGGTGAGCTTGTGCGCCAGCCCTTCCTCGTCGACCTGCGCCGAAGTCAGCTGCTCGCTGAACTGCTCCTGGTTCAGGCGCGCGGCCTGCTCCTTGAGCTGCAGCTCCGTGATGCGGTCGCGCAGCGGCTGCAGGCTGCGCTCGGCGGCCAGGCGCTGTTCGTCGAACTGGCGCAGCTGCGCCGACAGCGCATCGAGTTCGGTGCGCGCGACGGTGAGCTTTTCTTCCTTCTCGGCGCGCAGTTCCAGCGCGTCCTGCAGGCCGGTATGCGCGGTCTGCTCGTTGATGGTTTCGAGCTCGGCGCGGGCGTTCTCCAGCGATTCGGCAATGCGCTCGGCCTGGTCGGCGGCCACCTGGATATTGCGGCGCAGTTCGTCGATGCGGCTCGCCAGGTTGCGCTCGGCGAAGAGCGCTTCCTGCGCGGCGCGCTCGAAGTCGCGCAGCTGGTGGCGCGCGCCCGACAGCTTGCTGTCCAGCGCCTCGAAGGCCATCTGCTGGTCTTCGTGCGAGGCCTGCATCTCCGCCAGCGCGGCGTCGTGCTGCTCGAAGCTGGCCTCGGATTCGGCGCGGATCGCGCGCTGCTCTTCGATCTGCGCGTGGATTTCTTCCAGCTCCTCGCGGATCTGGCCGCTGCGCGCGGAATAGCGCTCCATCGCCTGCGACAGCTTGAGCACGTCCATCTGCAGCGCATGCACGCGGCGCGTGGCCTGCTCGGCGCGCGTGCGGGCCTCGCCCAGCGCCTGGCTGGCCTGCGTGTACGCGGCCTCGGCGCGCACCGCCTGGGTCTTGGCTTCGTCCGACAGCAGCGCCTGCGCGCGCACCTGCTTCTGCAGGTTTTCGATTTCCTGCTCGCGTGCCAGCATGCCGGCCTGCTCGGAATCGGCGGCGTAGATCTGGATCGCATTGCGGCCGACCACGTGGCCCTCGGCCACCACGAACGACGCGCCTTCGGGCAACGTGCCGCGCGCGGCCAGCGCCTGCGCCATGTCGGTGGCGACAAAGATATCGGCCAGCCAGTCCTGCATCACCGCGCGGATGCCCGGCTCGGTGATCTGCACCAGCGACATCAGCGGGCGCAGCCCCGCCGGCGCTTCCAGCGGGCGGGCCGCGGCCGGCGGCGAATAGAACGCCAGCTTGGCCGGCGGCGCGTCCGTCAGGAAGGCCTTGACCCAGTCCAGGTTGGAGACTTCCAGCGCGTTCAGCTTCTCGCGCAGCACCGATTCAAGCGCGTTTTCCCAGCCCGGCTCGATATGGACCTTCTTCCACAGGCGCGGCAGCTCGGCCAGCTCATGCCTGGCCAGCCAGGGCTGCACCTTGCCGTCGGTCTGCACGTTTTCCTGCAGCTGGCGCAGGGCATGCAGGCGCGCGTCCAGCGAGGCAATCGCGGCGGCTTCGCCATGCACGCGAGCCTGCGCGGCGCGGCGCTCTTCATCCAGGCGCGGCACGCTCTCTTCGGCGTCGGCCAGCACGGCCTGGGCTTCCTCGACCAGCGCCTCCTGTTCGGCCAGCTCGGCGCGCCCCTGTTCCAGCCGGGTTTCGTCCGGACGGTCCAGCCCCTTTTCCTCGGCCGACAGGCGTTCGCGGCGCTGCTCCAGCTGCTGCAGCATCTGGTCGGCGCTGCGCTGCTGCGCGGCCTCGAGCTTGAGCGCCTGCTCGGCCTGCATGATGCCGGCACGCTGCTCGTTGAGCAGCTGCTGGGCATCGCGCCACTGCGCTTCCAGCGTCGGCAGCTCGTCGTTCTTGTGCGCGACGGCCTCCTGCGCCTCGACCGTGCGGCCTTCGGCCACCGCCAGGTTTTCCTCGGCCTGCGCCAGTTCGTCGGTGGCCTGCTCGGCCTTGCCCTGCCACTGCTCGCGTTGCGCCGTCAGCGCGGCGATCTGGGCCTGCACGCGGTTGCGCGACTCCACCACGTAGCGGATCTCGGCCTCGAGCTTGCTGACCTCGGCATTGGCTTCGTACAGCGCACCCTGCGCCGCGTGCATGCCATCCGATGCGGCATAGTGCGCGGCGCGCATGGTTTCCAGCTCGGCCTCGACATGGCGCAGCTGCGCGGTCTGTGCTTCCAGGTCGATCTGGGCCTGCTCGATCGCGCGCTGGTGGCGTTCCTGCTCGACCTGCGCCTCGCGCTTGCGCAGCAGCCACAGCAGATGCTGCTTTTCTTCTCCGTCGGACTGCAGCGTCTTGAAGCGCTGGGCGACTTCGGCCTGGCCTTCCAGCTTTTCCAGGTTGGTGCCGAGCTCGCGCAGGATGTCCTCGACGCGGGTCAGGTTCTCGCGCGTGTCGGACAGGCGGTTCTCGGTCTCGCGGCGCCGTTCCTTGTACTTGGACACCCCCGCGGCTTCTTCCAGGAAGATGCGCATGTCATCGGGCTTGGCCTCGATGATGCGCGAGATCATGCCCTGCCCGATGATGGCGTAGGCGCGCGGGCCCAGGCCCGTGCCCAGGAAGATGTCCTGGATGTCGCGCCGGCGCACCGGCTGGTTGTTGATGTAGTAGGAAGACGTGCCGTCGCGGGTCAGCACGCGCTTGACCGCCACTTCGGCGTACTGGCTCCACTGGCCGGCGGCGCGGCCCTCGGCGTTGTCGAACACCAGTTCGACGCTGGCGCGGCCGGCCTGCTTGCGCGCCGTGGAACCGTTGAAGATCACGTCCTGCATGGACTCGCCGCGCAACTCGGAAGCGCGTGACTCGCCCAGCACCCAGCGCACCGCGTCGATGATGTTGGATTTGCCGCAGCCGTTGGGACCGACGATGCCGACCAGTTGGCCCGGCACCTGGAAATTGGTGGGATCGACAAATGACTTGAAGCCCGCCAGCTTGATCGAGGATAGTCGCACGGTTTCTCGTGTGGTATCGGCAGCCGGCGGTACCGGTGTGGCGGTACCGCCCGCAGCCTGGTATCGGGGCTATGGCAATGTTCAGAAGCCGGACTGCGCGGGGGCGGGCGCGGCGTGCCGCCTGCGCCTCAAAATACCCCCCGGGCCCGAGAATTGGGGCTAATCATACCATCGCAGATGCCTTCCCCGGCCCGTTTGGCGGTTGCCCCGGCGGTATATTCCCCCTGCCGTTTTCCCTTGCTTTTCCGTCCCTTACAGGGGATTCCGCAAGCACTTTGGCATCCATCCGCTGCGCGCTCAGGCGGCTCGCACGTGACTCGGCCGGAAACTAATCAGGGTAAATGCTAGTCTTTGCTCTGTCGGCGTGATTCCGGACTGGCTCCGGGAGCCGCGCACCATGAACGCCCCCCGAAGCCCTGCCTTTGCGGCAATTTCCAGGAGGACCAAGCATGCATGAACTGTCGGCGGCCGCCCGGCCGTGGTCTGTCAGCGACATCAATTACCAGGCAATCGAGGTAGAGCGCGTCCGCGGCGACCGCGACCTGTTCTACCTGCTGGTGTCGGCATCGTTTATCGAAAGCGGCTCCGACACCTATGCCGGCAATCTCGCCGCTTACTACGCCCGCGTGCCGGACGCCGCCAGCTGGCTTTCAGAGCACTGGGAGGCCGAGGAACTGCAGCATGGCCTGGCACTGCGCCGCTATATCGAGCATGTCTGGCCGGAATTCGACTGGGAAGCAGGCTATGCGCGCTTCTTCGACGAGTACAGCCAGACCTGCTCGATCGACCAGTTCGAGCCGACCGAGGCCCTCGAAATGGCGGCCCGCTGCGTGGTCGAAACCGGCACCGCCGCCTATTACCGCGCGCTGGAACAGGCCAGCGACGAGCCGGTGCTGCGCGACCTGACCCGCCGCATCTCCAACGACGAGGTGCGGCATTACAAGCACTTCTACCAGTTCTTCAACCGCTTCGCCGGGTCGGAACGGCTCGGCCGGATGCGCGTGTTCCGCGCGCTGGCGCGCCGGCTGCTGGAGATCAAGAACGAAGACGCCGCCATCGCGCTGCGCAACGTGCTGCGCATGGAGCGCGGCGTCGAAGAGATCCCCGACCAGGAAGTGAAGGCGCTGAATTCCCGCGTCAGCGCCGTAATCCGCAAGAACCTGCCGATCGAGATGACGGTAAAAATGCTGCTGCGCCCGCTACACCTGCGCAGCGGCGTGGAACGGGCGGTCTGCAAGCCGCTGGTGGCGGTGGTGTCGCGGGTGATGCTGCACTGACCGACGCTCCGGCCGTCAGCCGCCGCGTGCCTGCCGGGCCTCGTAGGCTTGCAGGTGGCTGTACGCGACTTGCAGCAATGACAGTGGGCCGCCCTGGTGCGGCGCCCCGCGCGCGATCAGGTCGCCGAGGATGTGGTCGGCCTCCGTCCGGGAGCGATTTTCGACGTCACGCAGCATCGAGGCAGTCAGCGGCGACGGCGTCAAGAGCATCTGGCCGGCGCGCGCATCGAAATCCGGCGACATCGCGAAACCGTTGTACTGCGCCACGGCACGGCAGTCAGCCAGAATGCCTTCAATGACGCGCCTGCCGTCCGGCGTGCCAAGGATGTCGCCGATGGCCGCGCGCATCAGGCAGGTGCTACCCGCCAGCGTGGCCAGGAAGACCCACTTCTCCCACATGCGCTGCATGATCTGGATGCTGGTCGAGGCATCGAAGCCGGCACCGCCGAGCGTCTGCGCAATGGCCTGCATGCGCGGCGACAAACCTCCCCCGAGTTCACCAAAGGCCAGGCCGTGCGTGTCGTTGAGATGGACGATTTCGCCTTCCGGATTCAGCGTGGCGGCGATCATGCACAGACCGCCCAGCACCTTATCGCTGCCAAATCGCTGCTGCAGCACATCGATATGGCGCATGCCGTTCAGCAACGGCACGATCGCCGTCGATGTGCCGACGGCGGGCGCCAACGACGCAACGGCCTCGTCCAGGCTGTAGGCCTTGCAGCTCAGCACGACCACATCGAAGGGTTGCGCAATCCCATTGGAGAGGACAGTCCTGACCTCTCTCAGGACGAGATCGCCGCGGGGGCTCCTGATGACCAGCCCTTTGCTCTGCAGCGCTCGGGCACGGTGCGGCCTGACCAGGAACGTCACGTCGCGTCCGGCCGCGGCAAGCCGCCCGCCGAAATAGCCGCCTACCGCCCCTGCTCCGACAATCAGAATTCGCATGGTGTCTCCCCCTCGGCTTGCGTGATGCCGCCAGTGCATCCTGCGCACATGATGGATGGACTCTAGCAAGAATCCTTGCCAGGCATCGCACCCCGGCGCCGCCCTGTTGCCCGATGTACCACGCATGCACGGTAGTCCACACAGTCCACCGCATGCTTGCCGGCTGCGTCCGTCCCATCACGTGCTGCCGCACCAAATGTCCGTTGCGCTTTGCATTGGGCAGCCTGCGTACTATGCTTCAGCGAAAACCAATAGTGTCCTGCTGCGCCTTGCATGTCCGGGGTGACAAGTGTGAGCGCACCGCATGGCGCTCGAAGGCGGGGAAACATCATGTGTTTCTTTCTTCGCAAAGCTTGCTGCATGCAGCTGGCAGTGCTCGGCCTGTTCAGCGTCTCCACCTTTGCCTATGAAGTCGCCCCGGTCAGCGGCGGCGGCAAGATCGAAGGCAAGGTCACCTTCCAGGGCACCGTCCCGATCCGCAAGATCATCCCCACCAAGGACCGCGAAGTCTGCGGCGGCCCGCGCGATGAACCACAGATCCGCGTAGGCGCCGGCAAGGGCGTGCAGGATGCCGTCGTGTACCTGAAGGAAGTGCCCAAAGGCAAGGCCTGGGGTGCGCCCGACAAGATCCCGGTACTCGACCAGGAACACTGCATTTTCAAGCCTGCCGTGCAGGTGGTCCGCCCCGGCAAGCTTGAAGTGACCAGTTCCGATCCGATACTGCACAACACCCACGGCTTCTACGGACAGCGCACGGCATTCAACCTTGCGCTACCCGAGAAAGGGGTCAAGATCACGCGCGAACTGCCGCGGCCCGGGCTGGTCCGGGTCGAGTGCGACGCGCACGGATGGATGCTGGCCCACATCTATGTCGCCGATAGCCCGTACTACGCGCTGACCGGCGAAGACGGCAGCTTCCGCATCGACGACGTTCCACCAGGCAATTACACCCTGGTTGCCACGCAGTACTACACCGGCGACACCGAGACGCCAGTCACGGTAGCCGGCGGCCAGACCGCGAAACTCTCGATCGAACTCAAGAAGAAATAGAGCGTTCAGTTTCGCCGTTGCCAATTTCATCATCCCCCGGGGGCGGAGGACCGCCAGATGAACTCATTCGAACTCGAACGACGCGAGTTGCACCGGACCATGGCCGGTCCGGGCGATCGCCCGGAAGGCGCAGCAGTATGGACGCGCCGCACATTCCTGCATCAGGCGCTGCTCAAAGGCGTTGCGGGCGCCGCCGCATGCGGATTCTTCCCGCTCCTGAATACCCTTGACGTAGCCTACGGGCAGGCCGGTGAGAGCTTCCGCTTTGCCTGGGTCTCCGACACGCACCTCTACCCCAGGGAGCTCAACTCCCGCTTTGTGGAAAAGACGGTGCGCGCCTTCAAGGAAGTGCAGGCGATGAATCCGCCCGCCGACTTCATGATCTTCGGCGGCGATCTGGCGCAGCTGGGCGAACCCGTCGAGTTGCAGCTCGGCGCCGAACTGCTCAAGGAAGTGAAGATCCGCAAGGTCTTCATACCCGGCGAGCACGACTGGTACCTCGACATGGGGTCGACGTGGAACAAGACCTTCGGCAACACGCCCTGGACTTTCGACCATAAAGGCGTGCGCGTGATCGGCCTGAACACGATCGCCGGCGCACCGGACTTCTGGACGGCACGCAAGATGACGCCGAAAGAGCGCATGGGCCATATGGCCACGCTTGACGGCACGCTGGGCGGTGCCTGGTCGGTCATCGGCGAGAAGCAATTGCGCTGGCTCAACAGCACGCTGTCGAACTGGCCCAAGAGCAGCCCGGTCATCCTGTTCACGCATACGCCGCTGTACGAGTACTACCCGCCGTGGAATTTCTGGATCCGCGACTGGCGCGAGGCGCATGAAATCCTCAAGCCCTACGCCAACGTCACCAATGTCCACGGCCATACGCACCAGGTGCTCTACAACGAGATCGGCAAGGTGCGCTCGATCGGCATGCTGGCCACGTCGTGGCCATGGCCCTACGCGCCGGAAGGCGTGCCGCTTCTGACCAAGCCGATGATTCGCGCCGACCCGGGCGATCACTTCGACGGCGTGGGCTGGAGCACGCTGACCATGACCCCGCAGGGACGGGTGGAAAACGAATACAAGATGTGGCGCAAGACGGTCTTTGCAGATCAGCCGGCGGATTCCGGCACTGAGGACAACCGCAACCAGGTTCTCAGCCCGCGCATCGCCGACCGGATCTAGACCGGCCAGCACCCCTGATCCGGCGCAGCAATGCGTGAGGAGCGAATGATGAAGAACGAGATTTGGCATGCCCGTGCGCTGACGGCGGGCGTAGCCGTGTTGCTGCTGCTCGGCTACGACAGCGACCGGCCGATGGCACACAAGGAACCCCACACCGCAGATCAGTTGAAGGCGTTTGAAGAGGTGTTCATGGAACAGGTGAAGGTCGGCGACCAGCTGTTCCACGGCGATCCCGGCGCGCAGCAGCGGCTGAACGTCAAGCTGTCGAACACCGGTGTGGCCTGCGCCATGTGCCACCCGTACGCGTCGGACACCCACCCGCATGAGTTTCCCAAGTTCCAGGAGCAGATGAACGAGTTCGCCACGCTGCGCGACATGATCAACTGGTGCATCGAGAAACCCAACGAAGGCGAGAAGATCGACCCCAACGGGCCCGCCATGAAAGCGCTGGAAGCCTACATCTACTACTCGAACCGAAACAGCAAGCTCGATCCGGGCAGGCACTGAGCGTCTGGCAGGCTGCGACTACGAAGGGAGCTGAAAGCATATGACTGCCGCCCGCGCGACATCGGACCCATCCGAAGCATTTCCCGACCTGGATTCGCTGATCGACCGCGGGCTTATTCTCAAGTGGCTCTACTGGGGATTGTTCTGGCTGATGTTCACGCCCAGCATCGGCGTGACCATCTCAAGCCTGTTCAACTACCCCGACTACCTCGGGACCTCGCAATACCTGACCTTCGGCCGCTTGCGGCCGATGCATGTCAATGGCGTGATCTTCGGCGCCTTCTCCACGCTGTTCATCGGCCTTTGCCACTACCTGCTGCCGCGCCTGTGCGGCGTACCGGTCTGGAAAGGCCGGTGGGGACACTGGCTGGTGTGGGTGTGGAACCTGGGCCTGGTTGCCGGCATGGTGTCGCTGATGCTGGGCTATAACCAGGGCCTGGAAGCCGGCGAATTCCCGCTGGCGATCGACGCCGTCATCTTCTTCGTGGTGACGGTCACCACCGTGCAGTTCCTGATGACAATCGCGCACCGGCGCGAGCCGCAGCTCTACGTGGCGGTGTGGTACCTGATTGGCGCCTTTGTCTGGACCGTGATGAACCTGGTACTGGGCAGCTTTATCCTGCCCTACACCATCACCGGCATCAACAGCGCCGCCTTCCACGGCCTGTTCATCCACTACATCGTGGGACTGTGGATCACGCCTGCCGGCTACGTGCTGATCTACTACTTCCTGCCGGCAAGCGTGCAGAACCCGGTCTACAGCCACAAGCTGTCGCTGGTGGGGTTCTGGTCGCTGGCGCTCTTCTACCCCTTCGTCGGCATCCACCATTACCTGTACAGCCCCATTGCCGACTGGGCCGAGACGCTCGCGATCATCACCTCGATGCTGCTGATCGTGCCGGTCTGGACGGTATTGCAGAACTTCTTCGGCACCATGATGGGCCGCTGGCACACCTTTACCCAGAACCTGACCGCCAAATTCCTGATCATGGGTTCGCTGATGTATCTGGCGGGGTGCTTCCAGGGCTCGACCGAGGCCCTGCGCGCGATCCAGCAACCTACGCATTTCAGCGACTTCGTCATCTCGCACTCGCACCTGACGGTGTTCGGCACCTTCGTGGTGTGGGCCATCGGCGGCACTGTCTATGTGATACCCAGGCTGGTGGCGCGGCCGCTGTGGTCGCCGCGGCTCGGCAACTGGTCGTTCTGGCTGATCACCTTCGGCATCAGCTTGATGGGGCTGGACCTGACCATGGCCGGGCTGCAGCAGGGCTACATGCTGATGGCCGGCGTGGAATGGGTGGATTCGCTGGTGGCGATCCGGCCCTACTGGCTGGTGCGCACCACGGCCGGCATCTCGATGGACATCGGCATGTCGCTGCTGGTCTATAACCTGATGCGCACCGTGCTGTCGGCCGAGCCCGCCACGGCACCGAGCGCCGCGGGCGCCGTACGCGGAGCGTCCACATGAGCCCGCGCCGCCCCGATGGCCGCTACGGCCTGCGTTTCTATGCGCTGATCGCGGGGTTCGGCTGCATCTCGCTGGCCGCCTTCGTGCAGGGCGTGCTGCCGATGCTGGAGCCGCAGTCGCGCACCGACAAGGTCACCCAGGTGGTGCGCACCGACCTGGGCGAACTCAAGTGGATGGAAGCGCGCGCCACCGACTACACACCGCTGCAGCTGCGCGGCCGCGAGGTCTATACGCGCGAAGGCTGCTGGTACTGCCACTCGCAGTTCGTGCGCCCGGTCACCGGCGAGACCCGGCGCTGGGGCCCGGTCGCCCAGGCCGGCGAATACGCGTTCGACCTGCCGCACCTGTTCTCGACGCGGCGCATTGGCCCGGATCTCTCGCGCGTCGGCCTGAAGTACAGCGATGCCTGGCACCTGGCGCATTTCTGGGACCCACGCATGCTGACGCCCGACTCGATCATGCCGCGCTTCTCCGCGCTGTTTTCCGAGCCGCACACCGCAAGGCTGGTGACCGACCAGCAGGGCCGCCGCACCATCGAGAACACGCCCGCGACCCGGCAGTTGTTCGATTTCGGCAGCAGCGAGACCATCGCGCTGACACCCAATCAGGCCGGCCTGCTCTATGTCCCGGAGCGCGGGAAGTACCCCGTGATCCTGACCCCGAACAAGGAATTCACCGGCGAGACCGTGATCCTGATTGCCGACACCGAAGACCTGCGCGCGCTGGTGGCCTACCTGCAAAAGCTCGGCACCAACCGGGGCAAGTGGCGCGACCGCTTCGAACCGCAGCAGATGGAGGCCTCGCAAACCAGCATCCCGCGTTCGGAGGAGTGGATCGCGCACGGCAAGAACGTGTATGAGCGGCGCTGCCTTGGTTGCCATGGCGTCAAGGGCGACGGCAACGGACCGGCCGCGGCGTTCATGCAGAAGGACCGCCCGCGCAATTTCACGCTGGGCGTGTTCAAGTTCCGGCTCACGCCATCGGGCTCCATGCCGGATGATGGCGACCTGCTGCGCACCATCACGCGCGGCGTGCGCGGCACGGCGATGCCAAGCTGGCACGAACTGCCGGAAAAAGACCGGCTGGCCGTGATCCAGTACATCAAGTACGTGCTGGCGGCCGACCGCAGCAAGCCCGACAAGCCCTACTTCTACTTCCTCGAAGAACCCCCGCTCGCGCCGATCTTTATCGGCGTGCCGCCCAAGCCCTCGGCCGAACTCGTCCAGCGCGGCAAGCAGGCGTGGGACCGCGCTAAATGCTGGGAATGCCACGGGCGCACCGGCAAGGGCGACGGCGAAAAAGCGGCCGGGCTCGAGGACGATTTCGGCTTCCCGATCCCGCCGGCCAACCTGACCACCGGACAGTTCAAGTCCGGGGCATCGGTGAAGGACATCTTCCGTACCGTGAGCACGGGGCTGTCCGGCACGCCGATGCCATCGTTCAGCGACACGGTGTCCGAGGACGACCGCTGGGCGCTGGCCTACTTCGTTCTGTCCCTGTCAGCCTACACCGATCCGCTGACTGGCCAGCCGCTGCCGATTCCGCCCGAGCAGAAGGCCGCGCTGAACGACCCCGGCCTGCGCGCGGAGGAATCGCGGCAGGCCTATCGTCACCCGGCGCCCGGCGAGCCGGGACCACCCGGCCAGCCAAGCACCTATGCCGGCGAGGCGTGGGCCAGGCGGCACGGCTTCGCATTTGCCGACGAGCGCTAGGAGCGAGCATGGCTGAACTCACCTTCCTCCAATTCGTGGTGGCCTTCTTCATGAGCCTCGGCGCGGTCTGCGTGTTTATCTGGGCCGTGCTGTCGGGGCTGTTCGAAGACGTCGAGGCCATCAAGTACAAGGCCTACCGGGCCGAAGTCAAGGATGACGAAGCGGAGGCATCCGGCCATGAATGATGAACCCGACACCCCGCCCGCCGGGCCGGAAACGCCGCATCACCAGCAGACCGAAGGCTACGGCGGCGGCCATATCCAGGCGCGGCATGGCCGCATCAATGTGTGGCTGCTGGTTGTCTACCTGGTGCTGTTCATCTGGGCGTTGTACTACGGCCACGCCTACTGGGGCGGGCTCGGGCCAGGGCTGGACCTGACGCGCTGAGTTGACCGTCCGCCAACCGTCCGCCACACCATCGGAGCCGACCATGATACCGAGACTGCTGCTGGCGCTGGCCCTGCTGAACCTGGCCTTCCTGTTCGGCGAACTCGCGCTGAACGTGCTCGGCCTGCAACTGTTATAGCGGAGCCGGTCATGACCCTTGCCGAAGCGATCGCCTTCTGGATCTTCGTCATCATGACGGTTGGCTTCTTTGCCTGGGTGGCCTATCTGGCGATACGCAAGTAGCGGGAGAGGCCATGAGCAACCTGTGGCTGGTCTTTCTGGCAGGCGCTGCCGGCAGCATGCACTGTGTCGGCATGTGCGGCGGCTTTGCCTGTGGCCTGGGCCCCGCGCCCGGCGGACGCGTTGCCTCCTGGTTGCGGCACCTGAGCTATAACCTCGGCCGGATCTGCAGCTATGCCTTCCTTGGCACGCTGGCCGGCTATCTCGGCATGCTGTTGGTGGGGCACGCCGGTGAAAGCAGCATGGCCAGCATGGTGCAGCGCGGACTGGCCATCCTGTCCGGCCTGCTGATGCTGCTGATCGGGCTGAACCTGGCCGGGTTCGCTGGCCGAGGCGGTCATGCGCTGGGCGGCGCGGGCGCGCAGTGGCTGGCGCAATCGCTGCGCACCTTGCTACGCCAGCCCGGACCTGCCGCGCCGCTGGCATTTGGCGTGCTGAACGGCTTCCTGCCCTGCCCGCTGGTCTACGCCTTCGCCGCGCAGGCAGCAGCCAGCGGCACGGCGCTGGGCGGCCTGCAGGTCATGCTCGCGTTCGGGCTCGGCACCTTGCCCACCATGCTGGCAATGGGCGGACTTGGGCTCTGGTGGCGCGCGCGGCATCGGTCCGGCGCCATCCCGGTTCAGCCGGTCGTGGCCAGCTTCCTGCCTGCGCCAGCGGCGCGCGTGGGCTGGCGCAGGCAGGGCGTGCGCGCCGCCGGCGCGTTCATCTTCCTGCTCGGCCTGATCACGCTCGCGCGCGGCGTGGTTCCGATGAGCGCCCACCTGCATTAGCCAGGCCGTCCATGCCCCTCGAAAACACACACGCCTGCAGTCACTGCCAGTTGCCGGTCGGACGGCTGGGCCAGCAGCGCGAGCTGGACGGCGAAGCGCACTGGTTCTGCTGCTATGGCTGCTGCCTGGCCTATCAGGTGCACCATGGCGAGCACGAGGAACCGCAGGCTGCCGCCGCGCTGATCCGGCTCGGCGTCGGCGGGTTTCTCGCGATGAACGTCATGCTGTTCAGCTGGCTGCTCTACGCAGACGCGTTTACGGGCGACGAAGCGTGGCTGCGCGGCCCGGTTCACTGGCTGCTGTGGGTGCTGGCGACGCCTCTGGTACTACTGCTGGGGCGGCCATTTGCCGAAGGCGCGTGGCAGGCCATGCGGCAGGGACGGCTGTCGACCGACACCCTGGTCTGCATCGGCGTGCTCGCCGCCTACTGCTACTCAGGTTGGCAGGTATTGCTGGGTTCGAGCCTGGTCTATTTCGACACCGCCGCCATGGTGCTGCTGCTGTTCACGCTGGGCCGCCTGCTTGAGGCACAGGTGCGCGTACGCACCGCGCGCCGGCTCGCGCCAATGCTGGCGGCTGAACGCGCCGAGGCGCGCGTGGTCGACGGCGGCACCGAAGACTGGCGCGCCGTCATCGACATCCGGCCGGGCGAGATGGTGCGGATACTTCCCGGCGAGCGCGTGCCAGTCGACGGCATCGTCGTCGATGGCCGCTCGGAGTGCGACGAAGCCGTCCTGACCGGGCAGAGCGAGCCGCAGTTCAAGCCGCCGGGCGCGCTGGTGCACGCCGGCAGCATCAACGGCAGCCGCCCGCTGCTGGTCCGTGCCACGGTGCCCGGCTCGCAAACCCGGTGGCAGCAGATCGGCCGGCAGGTGCGCGAAGCGCTGGCGCGCAAATCGATGGCGGGCGACACCGTCGACCGCATCATTGCCGTGTTCATCCCCGGCGTACTGGCGCTGGCCGCGGCCAGCGCGTGGTTCTGGGGCAGCCGGGCAGGCGCTCCGGTGCAGGCGGCGGATGCCGCGATGCTGGCCGGACTGGCCGTGCTGGTCGTGGCATGCCCGTGCGCGCTGGGCCTGGCGGCCCCGCTCACGCATGCATTGGCGATCGGACTGGCGGCGCAACGCGGCATTCTCGTACGCGGCGGCGACGTGCTCGAAAGGCTGGCACGGCTCAAGGGCATCGCTTTCGACAAGACCGGCACGCTGACGGCGGACACGCTGCACCCCGTCGGCATGCAGACCGAAGGCGCCAGCCACGCGGAAGTCCTGCGCGTGGCGGCTGCGCTGGCGCAGGCTTCGGATCATCCGATAGCCCGCTCGATTGCCGCCATGGCGCGCGCTGCGGCATCGCCGCCGGCAGCCTCCAACGAAGTCGAGGCCAATGCCGGCGAGGGCCTGTCTGGTCGATTCGACGGCATGCATTGTGCGCTGGGATCGTCTGCGTTCTTCGGCGCGCTCGGGTGGCACGTGCCACCCGCCCTGCTGGCTACGGCGCCACTGGGATGCACACTGGTACTGGTCGGCTGGGAGGGCCAGGCGCACGGACTGATCGCGCTGCGCACCCTGCCGATGCCGCATGTTGGCGACGTGATCGCGCAGATGCAGCGCCAGGGCCTGCGCACCCTGCTGCTAAGCGGCGACAATCCGCATGCGGTGGCGGCAATGGCGGGCGATTTGCATATCGATGCGTGGCGGGCCAGGCTGCTGCCGCACGACAAGGTGCGTGCCCTGCGCGACTGGGCCGCCGGCACAGGGCTGGTCGCCATGGTCGGCGATGGCCTCAACGACGGCCCGGTGCTGGCGGCCGCCTCGGTCGGCATCGCCGTGGGCAATGCCTCGGACCTGGCGCGCGAAAGCGCGGACGTCGTGCTGCCGCGCTCGGGCCTGGCCAGCCTGCCGTGGCTGTTGCAGCAAGCGCGCCAGGTGCGGCGCACGGTTCGGGCCAACCTGGCCTGGGCCTTCGGCTACAACGCCATCGCGCTGGCGCTGGCCGCCAGCGGGCTGCTGCAACCGGTACTCGCGGCGGTGCTGATGGCCGGTTCCAGCGTGCTCGTGGCGATGCGCTCGTGGCGCGCCAGCGCAACTGCCGAAGCGAATGCCAACCCCGCCGAACGGGCAGGCGCCACGGCGCCGGGCCATCCCGCTGCATTGCGATCTGGTCACGGAGTTTCACCATGAACCGATGGCTGGCCAGCCTGGCCGCCTGCGTCTTCGCCGTCGCGCTGCCGGGCCTTGCGCCGGCCACGCACAACGAGACCCAGCACACCGACCTGTCTTCGCGCGGCTGGCCGGTGGGCGATTTCAGCCTCACCGACCAGCATGGCCGCGCATTTACCCAGGCGCAGCTGCAAGACCGCTGGACCCTTGTGCTGTTGGGCGACACCCATTGCGGAGCGCCGTGCGGCGCAGCGCTGACGGCCCTGACGGGCTTGTACCAGCGCATCAGCACGACGCAGAAGCTTGCCACCACGCAGGTACTGTTCATCTCGCTGGACCCGCAGCGCGATACGCCGGACGCGCTGCGGCGCTACCTTGCCCCATATGACGCCCGCTTCATGGGTGCCACCGGCAGCCCGGAGACGCTGGCGCGAATGATCGACGATCTCGGCGCCAGACCGGGCTTGCCACCCGCCCCCAACGCAGCCTACCCTGGCTCGCTGATCCTGGTCGGGCCCGATGCCACGGTGCGCGAGCAGTTCCTGCCGCCGTTCGACGTGCCGCTGCTCACCGCCGCCTACCTGAAAGCACGCGTGCGAAAGTGACACATACGCCGCAAAAGCGACGTCTCAAGCTGCCGGTTCGGGGTCAGGCACTGCCAACGTACGCGCCGGCCGGCTCCGGTGCACCAGCCCCGACAAGGCCCCGGCCGCGACAATGCACAGCCCGCCGGCAGCTTCCTTCCAGCTCAGCACCTCGGTCGCCAGCCACCACGCCGAAACCGCCGCGATCACGATCTCGAACAGCATCAGCAGCGACACCCGGTTAGCGGGCAGCCGCTGCAGGCCGTACTGCACAACTGAATTGCTGACCACCAGCACCGCGGCCAGGCCCAGCACCAGCATGGCGACGCTGACCTGCGCGCCTGGAACGACCACCACCGAGGTGCCATCCAGCAGCAGTGCCGCCGGCACGCCGACCACGGTGCAGCCGAGGTACACCACCACGGTACGCACGCGCGCATCCATGTCGGGAAAGCGCTGGCCGGCCCGGCGCGACAGCACGTTGTTGACGGCAAAGCCCATGCCGCCGACCAGCCCCGACCATTCCGCCGCGTTGCCCGGCAGCGGCACGCCGACTTCTGGCGTCCACAACATCAGCCCGGCACCGAACAAGGCCAGCGCCACCAGGCCCAGCCCCGACGGCGACAGCCGCTCGCCCAGGAACAGCCGGGCGAACAGCGCCGTCCAGACTGGCGTCAGGTAGAACAGCAACAGTACGCGCATGACATGGCCATTGACGCTGCCCCAGACAAAGCCGGCATTGGTCACCCCGGCAGCCAGCCCGATCGCGACGAACAGCCAGTGCGGGGGCATGCCAGCCAGCTGGCGGCGGAATGCCAGCAGCGAGAGCACCGCGGCAACCGCGCTGACCAGCGCGGCGGCGTGCATGCCGCCCAGCCCCCAGCCTGCCAGCACGCGGTACGGAAACCAGGCGATGCCCCAGACCGAGGCCCCCAGCAGGATTGAAAGTGATGCCTTGATCGCATGGCGATCGGCCGGCGCAGCCAGCGCCGTAACGGGTTTCGTGTTCATGAAGGGAATCTGTCTGAGGCGAGCCGGCGCTTGCTGCCATGGGCTGGCAGGCAAGTCCGGACAGCGCCGGCGGCATCACCGCGATGTGATGCCCGCCATCCGGGCCCCGGCCGGCCGCGCGGGCGGCCCCGGTGCACGGTAACCCGCGCCGTTCCTCTATAATGCGTCGTTTTAACCGGCCCCGACTGCTACCGTGAATCCGCGCCTCGACCTGCTCCAGCCCTACCCGTTCGAGAAACTGCGGGTACTCTTTTCGCAGGTCAAGCCTGCCGACAAGCCTGCGATCAGCTTCGGCATCGGCGAACCCAAGCACCCGACGCCCGAATTCATCAAGCAAGCGCTGGCCGAGTCGCTTTCGGGACTGGCGAATTATCCCACAACCGCTGGCTCCGATGCACTACGACAGTGCATCGCCGGCTGGCTGGAACGCCGCTACGGCCTGCCCAAGGTCAATGCCGCGACCGAAGTGCTGCCGGTGACCGGCTCGCGCGAGGCGCTGTTCGCCTTCGCCCAGACCGTGGTCGACGGCACCAGGCCTGGCGCGCTGGTGATGTGCCCCAACCCGTTCTACCAGATCTATGAAGGCGGCGCGCTGCTGGCCGGCGCCACGCCCGTGTTCGCCAACAGCGACCCGGCGCGCAACTTCGCCCCGGCCTTCGACCGTATCGGCGAAGAGGTCTGGCAAAAGGTCCAGCTGCTGTTCGTCTGCACCCCGGGCAACCCAACCGGCGCGGTGCTGTCGCTGGACGACTGGAAGCAGCTGTTCGCGCTGTCGGACCGCTACGGCTTCGTGATCGCGTCGGACGAGTGCTACTCGGAAATCTATTTCGACGAAGGCCGCGCGCCGCTGGGTGCGCTGGAAGCCGCGCACAAGCTCGGCCGCACGAATGGGGCCAACCCCTTCGAGCGGCTGGTCATGTTCTCCAGCCTGTCCAAGCGCTCCAACGTGCCGGGCCTGCGCTCGGGCTTTGTCGCCGGCGACGCCGCGCTGCTGAAGAAATTCCTGCTATACCGTACCTACCATGGCGGCGCGATGAACCCGGCGGTGCAGAGCGCCAGCATCGCCGCCTGGAACGACGAGGACCACGTGCGCGAGAACCGCGCCGCCTACGTGCGCAAGTTCAGCGAAGTGACGCCGATGCTGGCCGAGGTGCTGGACGTGGCGCTGCCCGACGCCGGCTTCTACCTGTGGGCCGATGTCTCGCGCACCGGCCTGAGCGACACCGGGTTCGCCGCGCGGCTGCTGGCCGAGCAGAACGTGACCGTGCTGCCGGGCAGCTACCTGGCGCGCGAAGCCGACGGCATCAACCCGGGCGCCAACCGCGTGCGCATGGCGCTGGTGGCGACGCCGGAGGAATGCCTGGAAGGCGCGCGCCGCATCGTCGAATTCTGCAAGGGGCTGGGCTGAGCGGCCTGGCTTGTCCGATTGTGTTCCCCCTCTCCCGCTTGCGGGAGAGGGCTGGGGTGAGGGCCGGCGCGTCAACGAAGTTGCGTGTGTCGGCATGCCACCGCCCGCCCTCACCCCCGGCCCCTCTCCCGCAAGCGGGAGAGGGGAGCAAACAAGAGGTCGAGGCTGAGACTCGACACCCGAGCATCAACATTCAACACCTGAGAAACCTGACATGACGCAAGCACTGCAAGCCCTGATCGACCAGGCCTGGGAAGACCGCACCAGCCTGTCGCCCAAGTCCGCCCCCAACGACATCCGCGAAGCCGTGGCCAACGTCATCGGCCAGCTGGATGCCGGCGCGCTGCGCGTGGCCGAGAAGCAAGGCAAGGACTGGATCGTCAACCAGTGGGTCAAGAAGGCCGTGCTGCTGTCGTTCCGCCTGGAAGACAACGCGCCGATGAGCGCCGGCGGCTTCGCCCAGTTCTACGACAAGGTGCCGACCAAGTTCGCCAACTGGAGCGGCGACGACTTCGCCAAGGCTGGCTTCCGCGTGGTGCCGCCCGCCGTGGCCCGCCGTGGTTCGTTCATCGCCAGGAACGCGGTGCTGATGCCGTCGTACGTCAATATCGGCGCCTATGTCGATGAAGGCACCATGGTCGACACCTGGGCCACCGTCGGTTCGTGCGCGCAGATCGGCAAGAACGTGCACCTGTCGGGCGGCGTGGGCATCGGCGGCGTGCTGGAGCCGCTGCAGGCCAACCCGGTCATCATCGAAGACAACTGCTTCATCGGCGCCCGCTCGGAAGTGGTCGAAGGCGTGATCGTGGAAGAGAACTCGGTGATCTCGATGGGTGTGTACCTGGGCCAGTCGACCAAGATCTACGACCGCGAAACCGGCGAGATCCACTATGGCCGCGTGCCGGCCGGTTCGGTGGTGGTGGCGGGCAACCTGCCGTCCAAGGATGGCAAGTACAGCCTGTACTGCGCCGTGATCGTGAAGAAGGTCGACGCGCAGACCCGCGCCAAGACCAGCCTGAACGACCTGCTGCGTGACTGATCGCGCCTGATCGCGCCTGATCGCGCTGGCGCAGCCCCGCTGCGCCACCCCGTCCCGGGGCTGGCCCCCGGGACAGCATTACCGCTGTCACCGCTGTTACCGCTGGCACCTCCCGCCTGGCCAGGCTGAACATGCCTTCCCTCCGCAAGCGACTCATGGCCCTGGATCCCGCAACCGTCAGTACCGTGCTCTCCCTGTTGCCCACCATTCTCGAGCAGGCCAACAAGACCATCGAGAAGATCAAGAAAGGCAAGCGCAAGGACGATGCGCCGGAAGGCGCCGTGGCCGAAACACGCGATCCTGCCGCCCGCATTGCCGAACTGGAAGCCGCCGCCGTGCAGCAGGCCGAGGCGGTCAAGCTGCTGGCCGAGCAGCACGCCATCACCATCGAAGCGCTGCGCAAGGAAGCCGCGCGGCTGGACCGCCGCCTGCGCCTGATGACCGCGGTTGCCATGGGTGGCGTGGCGCTGGGGCTGGGCAGCCTGGTGATTGCGCTGAACCTGCTGTTCCGCTGAGCCCGAATTTCACAAAGAACAAGCCATGACCGTCCTGCTCTACGGCATTCCCAACTGCGACACCGTCAAGAAAGCCCGCACCTGGCTGGATGCCAACGGCGTGGCCTACACCTTCCACGACTTCAAGAAGCAAGGCGTGGATGAAGCCGTGCTGCGCGGCTGGCTCAGGCACGTGCCGCTGGCCACGCTGCTGAACCGCAAGGGCACCACCTGGCGCGCGCTGTCGGACGCCGACAAGGTACGCGCCGAGGAAGAAGCCGGCGCGATCGCGCTGATGCAGCAGAGCCCGTCGCTGATCAAGCGCCCGGTGCTCGCCCACGCTGGCAAGGTGATGGTGGGCTTCTCCGCCGACCAGTACGCCAGCCAGTTCTGATTTCCCTGCTGATTCACCCGCTGACTCCTCTGATTTACGCCGCCGTCACATGACCGCCACCCTCGCCCTCACCGAAGACCTGATCCGCCGCCGCTCCGTCACGCCCGCCGACGAAGGCTGCCAGGCCATCCTGGAAACCCGCCTGAAGGCGCTCGGCTTCGACTGCGAAGCCATCGTCAGCGGTCCGGACGATTTCCGCGTGACCAACCTGTGGGCGGTCAGGCGCGGCACGCAGGGCACGGCGGGCAAGCTGCTGGTGTTCGCCGGCCATACCGACGTGGTGCCGACCGGCCCGCTGGAGCAGTGGCACTCCGACCCGTTCGAGCCGACCCATCGCGACGGCAAGCTGTACGGCCGCGGCGCGGCAGACATGAAGACCTCGATCGCCGGCTTCGTGGTGGCGGTGGAGGAATTCGTCAAGGCGCATCCCGCGCATGCCGGCTCGATCGGTTTCCTGATCACCAGCGACGAGGAAGGCCCGGCGCATGACGGCACCATCAAGGTCGTCGAAGCGCTGAGCGCGCGCGGCGAGCGCCTGGACTACTGCGTGATCGGCGAGCCGACCTCGGTCAACGCGCTCGGCGACATGGTCAAGAACGGCCGCCGCGGCTCGCTGTCGGGCAAGCTGACGGTCAAGGGCATCCAGTGCCATATCGCCTACCCGCACCTGGGCCGCAACCCGATCCATGACGCCGCCCCGGCGCTGGCCGCGCTGGCCGCCGAGGTCTGGGACGAAGGCAACGAGTACTTTCCGCCGACCAGCTGGCAGATGTCGAATATCCACGGCGGCACCGGCGCCACCAACGTGATCCCGGGCCACGTCACCATCGACTTCAATTTCCGCTTCTCGACCGCCAGCACGCCCGAAGGCCTGAAGGCGCGCGTGCATGCGATCCTGGACCGCCACAGCCTCGAATACTCGCTGGACTGGACCCTGGGCGGCGAGCCCTTCCTGACGCCGCGCGGCGATCTGTCGGACGCGCTGTCGTCCGCGATCAAGGCCGAAACCGGGTTCGACACCGAGCTGTCGACCACCGGCGGCACCTCCGACGGCCGCTTCATCGCCAAGATCTGCCCGCAGGTGATCGAGTTCGGCCCGCCCAACGCCAGCATCCACAAGATCGACGAGCACGTCGAGGTGCGCTTCATCGACCCGCTGAAGAACGTTTACCGCGGCGTGCTGGAACGCCTGATCGCCTGATTTTTTTCGCCGAAAGACACCGACATGGCAACACCTTCTCCCCTGTGCACCGTGCGCGACCTGCTGCGTCTCGCAGTCTCGCGCTTTACCGCCGCGCGCCTGTCCTTCGGCCACGGCAGCGCCAACGCCTATGACGAGGCGGCCTACCTGGTACTGCACACGCTGAACCTGCCGCTCGACACGCTCGACCCGTTCCTCGATGCGCGCCTGCTGCCCGAGGAAATCGACGCCGTGCTGAAAGTGATCGAGCGCCGCGTCAACGAGCGCGTACCGGCCGCCTACATCACGCACGAGGCCTATATGCATGGCCTGCGCTTCTACGTGGACTCGCGCGTGATCGTGCCGCGCAGCTTCATCGGCGAGCTGCTGCAGGAAGGGCTGGAGCCGTGGATCGGCGAGACCGGACAGATCGGCCCGGTGCTGGAGCTGTGCACCGGCTCGGGCTGCCTGCCGATCCTGGCCGCGCATGTGTGGCCGAACGCGAAGATCGATACGGTCGACATTTCGCCCGATGCGCTGGCCGTGGCCCGCCGCAACGTCGCCGACTACAAGATGGACGACCGCATCCGTCTCTACGAAGGCGACCTGTACGCGCCGCTGCCGCATGGCGCGACCTACGATGTGATCCTGACCAACCCGCCGTACGTCAATGAGGCCTCGATGCAGGCACTGCCGGCGGAATACCAGGCTGAACCGCGCATCGCGCTGGCCGGCGGGGACGATGGCATGGACGTGGTGCGGCGGATCATTGCCGGGGCCAAGGCGCGATTGAATCCGGGTGGCGTGCTGGTGGTCGAGATCGGCAACGAGCATGCCAATGTGGAGGCGGCCTTCCCCGACCTGGAGATCGTCTGGCTGCCGGTCAGCGCGGGCGAGGAGCAGGTCTTCCTGCTGACGTACGACGCTCTGCCGGGCTGATGCGCTAAACCCGCCGACGGTTTGCTCCCCTCTCCCGCCCGCGGGAGAGGGGCGGGGGGAGAGGGCAGGCGCTAGCGTACTGCAACGGCCCGACTCCGTCGATACTCCCGCCCTCACCCCAACCCTCTCCCGCAAGCGGGAGAGGGAGCACACCATCGGCACAGGGTACGCCCGCGCAATCTGGGCGAACACCGGCCAACCGTTGATCACGCAACGCGCGCAGGCTCTACACTCGCTGCAGATATCGCGCCACTGACGCCGTGACCGCCAGCAACTCCCCTCTCCCCGGATCCCCTCCCGGTTCCAACGCCCTGCCTGCCCAAGCCGCAACCACGCGCGCCGTGCGCGGCATCGCCATCCTGACCTTCGCGTTCGCGCTCAGCCAGTTCTTCCGCTCCTGCCTGGCAGTGATGGCACCCGAGCTGCAGCACGATTTCGGGCTGTCGCCGGCAGGGTATGGCGCGCTCTCGTCGTCATTCTTCCTGGCCTTTGCCGTGGCGCAGATCCCAGTGGGCATTGCGTTCGACCGCTATGGGGTCGGCCGCCCGACCGCGCTGCTGCTGGCCGTGGGCGCGCTGTCGTCGATCGTATTCGTGCTGGCGCCCAACGGCACCGCGGCCACGCTGGCGCAGGTGGGGCTGGGACTGGCGTGCGCCCCCGTGTTCATGGGCCTGCTGCATTTCGCCTCGGAACAACTTTCCGAACGCGATTACACCCGCGTGGTCAGCCGCTCCAACGCCACCGGCATGATCGGCTCGCTGTGCGCGACTGCGCCGCTTGGCTGGGCCATCTCGCTGATCGGCTGGCGGCCATCGATGGCGGTGTCGGCACTGGGCATGGTGGCGGCCTGCTATGGCGTGTGGCGCTTCGTGCGCGACCATGGCCATGCCGAGGCCCGCGGCGCCTCGTGGCCGGCGATGCTGTCGGAAAGCGTGCAGTTGCTGAAGCTGGCGCCGCTGTGGACGCTGATCCCGCTGTGCGTGGCCATGGCTGCCGGGACTGCCTTCCGCAATGCCTGGAGCGGCCCCTACCTGGCCGAGGTATTCGGCCTGGGCTCGGCACCGCGCGGCGTGGCGCTGACGCTGCTGAGCCTGGCCGGCTTCCTGACGGCATTCCTGCTGCCGGTGCTGGTCCGGCGCAGCACGCTCAAGACCGCCATCGCCGGCTGGTCGTGCTTTGCCATGTCGGGGGCGATCCTGCTGGCGCTGTGGCCGGACACCGGCATCGGCTACGCCGTGGCGATGATGGCGCTGCTGTCGACCATCGGCATGCTGCACCCGCTGGTGATGGCACAGGGCCGCGGCCTGATCCCGCCGTCGCAGCGCGGCCGCGGGCTGGGGCTGCTCAATACCTTCGTGTTCCTCGGCTCGGCGCTGACGTCGTGGGCGTTCGGCCTGATCGCCAACGCGGGGCATGTGCGGCAGTGGCCGGTAGCGTCGACTTATGCGGCAATCTTTGTGTCCGCGGCGGTGCTGGTCGCGGTGTCGCTGGTCCCGTATTTCTTCAGTCCGCCGCATCCGACCAACTGAGCGCCATTGAGGACGGCATCCCTCATGCAGCCGCGCGGCGTTCGGATCACCGGGACGATCGCCCTGGGCTTCGCCCACAAAAAGCCAGACTTATCGATTTAAGAATTCCCCTGCCGCCGATCCCGCTTTACCGTTTGTGACACCAACGTCCCAGCCCGCAATATGGGACGGCGGACGCGCCCGCGGCCGCATAACAAGGAGACACATCGATGGCATCATCCCTGCGCCCCGTCCGGGGCCGCCGCGCATGGCTCGTACGCGGCCTGGCCGGCATGCTGGCCGCCGGCTCGCTGGCCGTGCCGCTCACCGCCGGCGCCGAGACCTGGCCCGCGCGACCGATCCAGTTGCTGATCCCCTACCCGCCCGGCGGCAGCGCCGACCTGCTGGCGCGGCCGGTGGCCGCCAAGCTGCAGGAAAAGCTGGGCCAGCCGGTGGTGCTCGACTACCGCCCCGGCGCCGGCGGCACCATCGCCACGCAGGCGCTGGCGCGCGCCAAGCCGGACGGGTACACGCTGATCATGGTGCTGGCCGCGCATGCCATCAATGCGAGCCTCTATCCCAAACTGCCGTACGACACCCGCAAGGACTTCGCGCCGGTCTCGCTTGTGGCCAACCTGCCGATGATCCTGGCCGGCAGCTCGTCGCTGCGTGCGAACAACGTGCAGGAGCTGATCGCGGAGGCGAAGGCCAATCCCGGCAAGCTGACCTTTGCCTCGGCCGGCAACGGCAACACCGGCCACCTGGCGGGCGAATTGTTCGATTCCGTGGCCGGCGTCAGGATGACCCACGTCCCGTACAAGGGCAGCGCGCAAGTGGTGACGGCGATGCTGTCGGGCGAGGTCCAGCTGACCTTCGACAGCATCTCCACCACGCTGCCGCACGTGAAGAGCGGCAAGCTGCGCGCGCTGGCGGTGACCGGCAGCCAGCGCGCCGCGGTCGCGCCCGACGTGCCGACGCTGGCCGAAGCCGGCGTGCCGGGCATCAGCATCACTGGCTGGTATGCGGTGCTGGCCCCGGCCGGCACGCCGCAGCCGGTGGTCGACCGCCTCAGCACCGAGATCGCCACGGTGCTGCGCCAGCCAGACCTGAAGGCCACACTGGCAACCAATGGTTATGAACCGGTCGGCTCCACGCCCGCCGCGCTGCGCACGCATATCGATGCCGAGATCAACCGCTGGAGCAAGGTGGTCAAGGACTCCGGCGCGCAGATACAGTAACCGCTTTCCAGCGGGCGCCGCCATGCCGGCGCCCGCTCCGTTTTTGCGACATGAACTTGCTGACATGACCAAGACGCCGAACCAGCCCAACCAGCCCACCCAGCCCACCCAGCCCGCGCCGCTTACCCGCCCTTTCACCACCATGTCCGTGCTCGTGCGCGAGCATGCCACCGAACGCCCCACGCAGCGCGCGCTGATGCATGACGGGCGCGTGCTCGACTACGCCGGGCTGGACGCCGCCATGGACCGCATCGCCGCCGCGCTGGCGCGCGACAACGTGCGCCCCGGCGAGGCCATCGCGATCTGCGCCAACTCGTCGATCGAATACGCCGCGGTCTACCTGGGCGCGGTGCGCGCGGGCGTAGTGGTGGCGCCGCTGGCACCGTCGTCGACGCCGGAAAGCCTGGCCGGCATGGTGGCCGACGCCGGCGCGCGCATCCTGTGCACCGATGCCGCCGTTGCCGCCGCCTTGCAGCCGGTGCGTGACCAGCTGGCCGGCACGCCCCTGGTCATGCTCGATGGCAGCGCAGGTTGGGATGGCGCCCAGCCCTATGCGGACTGGCTCGCCCCCCCCGGCACGCCGGTGCAGGAGCCCGAAATCCTCCCGGAAATGCCGCTGAACATCATCTATTCGTCCGGCACCACCGGCAAGCCCAAGGGCATCGTGCAGTCGCACGGCATGCGCTGGGCACACGTGTCGCGCGGCGCGGCCACGGGCTACGGCACCGATGCCATCACGCTGCTGTCGACGCCGCTGTACTCCAACACCACGCTGGCCAGTTTCTTCCCGACCATCGGCCTGGGCGGCACGGCGATCCTGATGGCCAAGTTCGACGCGGGCAAGTACCTGGCGCTGGCGCAGCAGCACCGCGTCACGCACACCATGCTGGTGCCGGTGCAATACCAGCGCCTGCTCGCGCATCCGGACTTCGACCGCCACGATCTGTCTTCCTTCCGGCAGAAGTTCTGCACCAGCGCGCCGTTCAGCCCGGCGCTGAAGGCCGAGGTGCTGCGCCGCTGGCCGGGCGGGCTCACCGAGCTGTACGGCATGACCGAAGGCGGCGGCAGCTGCCTGCTGCACGCGCACCAGTTTCCCGACAAGCTGCACACGGTCGGCCGCCCCGCGCCGAATGCCGACATCCGCGTCATCGACGACGAAGGCCGCGAGTTGCCGCCGGGCAGCACCGGCGAAGTGGTCGGCCGTTCGCCGGCGATGATGAACGGCTACCACAACCAGCCGGAAAAGACCGCCGAGACCGAATGGCACGATGCGCAGGGCAACCGCTTCATCCGCACCGGCGATATCGGCCGCTTCGATGAAGACGGCTTCCTGGTGCTGCTCGACCGCAAGAAGGACATGATCATCTCGGGCGGCTTCAACATCTATCCGAGCGATATCGAGGCGGTGGTGCGCGAGCACCCGGCGGTCGCCGAGGTGTCGGTGGTCGGCGTGCCGTCGGAGCGCTGGGGCGAGACGCCGGTGGGCTTCGTCGCGCTGCGCGCGGGCAGCGGCGCCACGGCGCAGGACGTGCTCGCCTGGGCCAACGAGCGCCTGGGCAAGACCCAGCGGTTGGCCGGGTTGCATGTGGTCGACAGCCTGCCGCGCAGCGCCATCGGCAAGGTACTCAAGCGCGAATTGCGCGACCGGCTGACGCAGGCCTGAGCCCCTGACGCAAAGCCCGCTCGCGCGGTGCGCGCAGCACAATCGCAGAAAGTTTGCCAGGGTGCTTGCGCAATCGCGAACGCATCCCTATAATTCGCGGCTTCGCTAGGCTCGTAGCTCAGCTGGTTAGAGCACCACCTTGACATGGTGGGGGTCGTTGGTTCGAGTCCAATCGAGCCTACCAACGCACAAAGGAAACGGACGGTACGCATATGCGCACCGTCCGTTTTTCTTTTCCCGCGGCAATGTCGCGCGGCAATGTCATGCAGTGATGCCGAACTCCGCCATCACCGCTTCGGTGTGCTGTCCCAGCGTGGGCGCATCGCCCTCGGGCCGCATCATGCCTGCCATCCCCGGCAGGTTGGCCCACGGCACCTCGCCAATTCCATCCAGCCTCAGGCGGCCGAAAACCCCCGCCTGCCGGCATTGCGCGCTTCGCAGGAAATCGCTTGCGTGGCTGACGCGGCCGAACAGCACATCATGGTCGGTCAGCAGCGCTTCCCAGTGTGCGAGCGGCTGCGCGGCCACTGCCTGCGCCACGCGCCGGTTCAGTTCCGCCGCGCGTGGCAGCCGGCCAGCACTGTTGCGCAGCGCGGCATCGTCGAGCCAGTCGTCAAAGCCCAGCACGCGCGCCAGCCGCACGAACATCGCGTCGTTGAGCATGCTGATGTAGAGCATGCCGTCCGCTGCCGCGAACAACCCCGTCGGCGCATTGGCCGCCGCCATTTCGGCGTCGGGGAACATGGCATCGTCCACCAGCAGGTACGACTGCAGCGCCGCGCTGGTTTCCAGCAGCGACAGCTTCACGTGGCGCCCCTTGCCATGGCGCGCGGCCCTGAACAACGCCGCGCACGCATGCTGGGCGGCATAGAGCCCGGTGCTGAGATCGATCAGGAAGAACGGGATGCGCCGCGGCTGGCCCGCGCCGTCGCGGTTCAGGTGCATCAGCCCGCTGACCGCCTGCACCGTGGTGTCGACTGCCGGCAGCGCCGCCATCGGGCCGGCATGGCCGTAGCCGGTGATCGACACATAGACCAGCGTCGGGTTGCGCGCCGCCAGCGTCTCGTAGCCCACGCCCATGCGCTCGGCCACGCCGGGACGGAAGTTCTGGATCACCACGTCGGCACGCGCGGCCAGCCGTGCCATGGCGGCGCGGCCGCTGTCGGTGCGCGCATCCAGCAGCACGCTTTCCTTGCCGGCGTTGCACGCCACCGCGATCGCGGTCTGGCCGGCGCGGATGCGGCCCATGTTGCGCGACCAGTCGCCGCCGGGCGGTTCCACCTTGATCACGCGCGCGCCCTGCTGGCGCAGCACCAGCCCGCAGTAAGGGCCGGCGATCCCCTGGCTCAGGTCGAGCACCGTCAGGCCGTCGAGCAGCGCAGCGTCTTGTCCGGATTGCATCTCGTTCTCCACGTTTCAGATATCCAGCATGACCTTGCCGATGGCGCGGCGCGACATCGTGGTGTCGACCGCCGCCAGCCAGTCGCGCAGCGGGAAGTGCTGCAGCACGGGCGGCGCCAGCTTGCCGCCCGCCACCGCCTGCATGATCTGTTCGACCACCTGTTGCACGCGCGGCGCGAAGCGCTGGCGTTCATCGGTCAGTCCCCAGCCGATGTAGTAGCCGTAGTTGAAGCCGATCATCGACAGGTTCTTGACCAGCAGCAGGTTCGCAGGCACTTCCGGAATGCGGCCGCTGGCATAGCCGATCGACAGCAGCCGAGCGCCCGGCGCCGCGCAGCGCAGCGAGGCATCGAACAGGTCGCCGCCGACCGGATCGAACACCACGTCGACCCCGCCCGCCGGGCACAGCGCCTTCACCGATGCCGCCAGCGCGGCCGCGTCGGCAGGCAGCGCATGCGCCGCGCCATTGCCCAGTGCCGCCTCGCGCTTGGCATCGGTGCTGGCGGTGGCGATCACGCGCGCCCCCATCAGCTTGCCTACCTGCACCGCCGCCGTGCCGAGCGCGCCGCTGGCGCCATGCACCAGCATGGTCTCGCCGGGCTGCAGCGCGGCGCGCCACGCCAGCGCGGCCCATACGGTGCCGTAGGTAACCGGCAGCGCCGCGGCGTGAGCCAGTGCCAGCCCATCCGGCACCGGATAGACCGTGTCGGCGGTCGTCACGACCTCTTCGGCAAAGCCGCCCCAGTCCAGCGCCGCCGCCACGCGCTGCCCCACGCGCAGCCGTGTCACGTCCGGCGCGACCTCGAGGATCTCCCCGGCCGCTTCAGTGCCGGGCGTGAACGGCAGCGGCGGCTTGCGCTGGTACTTGCCCGACACGAACAGGCTCAGCGCAAAGCCGACGCCCGCATGCCGCACGCGGATGCGCACCTGTCCCGGTCCGAGCGGCCGGCGCGGGATGCGCTGCAGTTCCAGTTCGCTCCAGTGGCACCAGCGCGAGCAGACCAGCCCCAGGTAATCGTTGTCTTGCATCGCCAATCCTTTACTCGAGCGTGATGCCGACATCGCGGATGATGCGGCTCCATTTGTCGCGGTCGCTCTTGAGCACCGCGGCGAAGGCTTCCGGCGTGCCGCCCACCGGCACCAGGTTCAGGTCCTGCATTTTCTTCGCGATCTCCGGCATGCGCACGATGCGCGCCACTTCGCGCGACAGCGCCTCGACCCGCGCCTTCGGCACGCCGGCCGGGAACAGCAGGCCCATCCACGCATCCGGCTCGAAGCCCTTGAAGCCGGCCTCACGGAAGGTCGGCACCCTGGGCAGCAGCGCCGAGCGTTCGGCGCCGGCCATCGCCACCGGGATCAGCTTGCCGCCCTGCAGCAGCGGCATGGCCGTGCCCACCGCGATGAAGCCGATCTTCACGTGTCCCGCGGCCAGGTCGGTCGCCAGCGGCGCACCGCCCTTGTAGGCCACGTGCTCCATCTGCAGGCCGGCCTCGCGCTTGAGCAGTTCGCCAAGGATATGGCCGGTCGTGCCGGCGCCATAGGAGCCGTACGGATACTTGCCGGGATTGGCCTTGACCAGCGCCACCAGCTCCGGCAGCGTGCGCGCGGGGAAGTCCGGCGACACGGCCAGGATGGTCGACGAGATCGCGACCTCGCTGACCGGCGCAAAATCGGCGATCGGGTCGTAGCCGATGCGCGGGTACAGCGACGGGTTCTGCACGTGCGCGGTGAAGGTCAGCAGCGCGGTATAGCCGTCCTTCGCAGCGCGCGCGACGTGCTTGGTGCCGGTGGTGGTCCCTGCGCCGGGCTTGTTGTCGACGATCACCGGCTGGCCCCAGGTCCTGGTCAGTTCCTGTCCGATCAGCCGGGCGACTGCGTCATTGACATTGCCGGCCACCGAAGGCACCACGATGGTCAGCGGGCGCGATGGATACGCTTCGGCGTCGGTGGCGGCGTCGGCGGCGTGCGCCGTGGCTGCGGTTGTGGCGGCGGTTGTGGTGGCAAGAGCCGCCAGCATGATGGCGGGTATGGCGGCGCGCAGCCGCGAGCGGAGGGTCGGCATGGTTGGTGTCTCCTGTGCTGGCTCCCTTCTGTGATGCCCGCCAGCCTGTGGCGATGCGAGGGATGCCAGCGCAGTCTAGGGCACACTCGCGGCACCATCGATTCCTGCACGGCACATTCCGAGTCCTGCCGGGCATGGCGCAGTGCGGGGCGGACGTCAAGGCCGCGGCGCGCTCCGCACGCCACGCTACAATGGCCGGCACTATTCGCACGCTGCCAGGCCGGCACCTACCCCATGCGTTTCGAGGATCTTGAAGCCTTCCTGGTAGTCAGCGAACACGGCAACCTGCATCGCGCCGCCGACATGCTCGGCATGACCCAGTCCGGCCTGTCCAAGACGCTGGCGAGGCTGGAGGCCGAGGCCGGCATGCCGCTGTTCGAGCGCACCCCGCGCGGGCTGGTGCCGACCAGCGTCGGCAAGACGCTGCTGGCGCATGCGCGCAAGATCTCGCTGGCGGCAACCGACCTGCGCAATGAACTGGCCGAGCAGCGGCTGGCGCGCGCCGGCACCGTGCGGCTCGGCGCCATCCCTTACCTGGTGCCGTCGCTGCTGTCGCCGCTGCTGGCGCAGTTCTTCGTCAGCCGCCCGCTGGCAGTGTTCTCGATCGAAACGCACCTGAGCGCGCGCCTGATGGCGGTGCTGCAAAGCGGCGACGCCGACCTGATCCTGGCGGCGCGTCCGGCCAGCGTGCCGGAAGACATCGACTGGCTGCCGCTTGGACCGCTGACCATGCAGATCGTCTGCCGCAGCGCGCATCCGCGCCGCGACAGCTTCCGTGCGCTGGCCGACCTGACCGAAGAGCGCTGGGCCGTGCCGGCCAGTTCGCTGTACCTGCGCCAGTGGCTGGAAGAACGATTCACCTCGGTGGGCCTGCCGCCGCCGCGCGTGGCGGTGGAAAGCACGGCCTCGCCGGTCGCGTTCGGCGAGTTGCTGCGGCACTCAGACCTGCTCGGCATCATGCCGCCGCGCATCCTGAAGCAGGCGGAGGGACAGGGATTGCAGGCGATCGCCGGGCCGGGCATGTCATGGCAGCACGAGCTGGCGGTGCTGTGGCGCGCCGGCGGCTACCTGTCGCCGATCTGCCAGGACTTCCGCGACGCGGTGGTCAAGTGGTGCGGGGAGATGGAAATCTGAGGGAGCGCATTTAGTCCCGCTCAGACGCCCGGTCAGGCCCGGTCAGGCCCGGTCAGGCGCGATCAGTCCGCGCTCAGGTCACGATCAGGCCGCGGCCAGCGTGCTGCGCACGGCGTCGGTCACCTGCGTCACCACGCCTTCGCGCCAGTCGTCGGCATCGCCATAGAAGGCCTGCCACATCGCGTGGCGCACCAGCGCGCGCTGGTTCTCGTCCGCCTCGGGGTGCTGGTGCAGCCAGTGGTCGCCGCGCAGCGCGTCCAGCACTTCGCCCACCGGCAGCGTGCCGAATTCCAGCGCGATGCCGGCATAGTCGATCCCCGGCAGCGTCTGCGGCACCGCATGCCAGGCCAGCCCGGACAGGTTGGCCGAGGTCGACGAGCCGTCATAGATCGACGTCACCCGGCTGCCCCAGATTGCGCGCGTGCGCGTCAGCGACTCGGGCGTGTCCGGGCCCATGTGGATCGGCTCGCCATAGCCCCACGGCCCCAGGCCGGTGTGCACGTCGATCCAGCGCAGCGTCTCGCGCCCGGCGCCAAAGCGCGCCAGGATGCGGCACAGCGTGTAGTTGCTCCAGGTCGCCGTGATGCCGCCGAAGAACATGCCGTCCGGCTCCTGGTACTGGCCGCCGCTCAGCGCGGCCTGGTACCACGCCATGCCGCGCTCGGCCACGGTCTTCATCAGCTGCGCCTGGTCGGCGTCGGACGGCGGCCATTGCGCTGGCAGCAGCAGCGGCGCGATCTCCGCATAGGGCCCGTTGTGCGGCAGCGGCTGCGAGAAATCCATGAAGTTGCGATTCAGGTCGACATTGTCTTCGTTGACCCGGCGCAGGTGCGAGAAACCGTAAGGATTGATGGCATGGACCAGCAGCAGGCTGGTGCCGGCGGCGGCGCAATCGGCCAGCAGCGCGGTGTCGTTCAGCATCGCAATCTGCGCGCCGGAGCCGGCAAAGCCCTCGGCGCCATGGGTGCCGGAAGTCACCATCAGGCACTGCCGCGCGCCGGACGGCCCCACCTGCGCCACGTCGATGGCCAGGTCCTCGCCGGCGCTGCCGCGGCGGGTCGGATGCGGGAACTGCGCCAGGTCGGCCCCGGCCGCGCGCGCGGCATCGAGGAATTTCTGGCGGGCTTCGGCGTAGCTGCGCGAAAAAGGGCTCATGGCGTCACCGGCGGATGGCGATGCAGGCCATTAGACGCCTTTTCAGCCGGTTCTGCCAGCGCTGCCAGTCCTGCCAGCGCTGCCGAGCGTGGCGGCTAGAACAGCGAGCCGTTCGGGTCGGCCGGCGCCGGGGCCGCCGGGACTGCGGGGCTTGCCGATTCGGTCCCGGCGCCCCAGATGCCGGGCGAGGTAAAGGCCTGCGGATGCATTTCGATCCCTGCCGCGGCCAGCTGGCTGGCGGTCAGCACCAGGTGGCGCGCCAGCCAGTCGTGCAGGCCGCGCAGGAAGCGGATGTTGTCGACGCTGTTGGACGCGGCGATCAGCCGCTCCAGCTTGACATGGGCGGTATAGACGTCGAGCAGGTTGGTGGCGCGCAGCCGCGGTGGCGTGCCCGGCGCACGCTCGATCGCCAGGATCCGGCGCACCTGCGCGGTGGCGACTTCGCCGGTGCGCAGGTATTGCTCGTAGACCGGGTCCAGCGCGGGAAAACGCACGGTGGGCTGCACGCGCGGCACGGCGGCCACTTTTTCCATGCGCAGCACCAGGTAACGGACGGCGGCGAGGCGCTCGGCGGCCGCGGTCTCCGCCGCGCCGCGCCGTCCGCGCCGCGCGCCGGCGGGTATCGGATCGGGCAAGGGATCGGGCAAGGCCGTGCGCGGCACCACGTCGCGCTCGGTGTAATCCGGCACCTGCAGCAGCAACCCCGGATGCGCCACGGCGGCGCGGGCGCAATCTTCGCCGAACGGGTACTCATGCCCGGCGGCGTCGCGCAGGATATAGGCCTGCCCGTGCGGGAAACCGTGGTGCCGGCGGCTGTTGCCGCGCGCATGGCAGCGGGTGTCCAAGTCGACGAAGTCCTTGCGTACGGGGATCCAGCCCCCGTCGTGTGCCTGGGTCATGCGAATGCGTAATGCCGGGTTGGCTGGGTTGGCTGCGGACCCGGTATTGTCGCCTATCCGCACGATCCGCTGCCCGGCGGCGCTACTTCAGCATGAATGACATCGCCGACAGGCAGTTGAGCATGCGCACCGCGGCCTGCACGGAATCCGCCTGGAAGCCCAGGGTCACGCCATCCAGTCGCTCCAGCGTCGGCCACTGGCAGAACAGGTCGGCATGCGCCGGCGTCAGGGTCTGCAGCCTGGCGCTCACCGGCGTGTCGAGCCGCAGGCATTGCGCCTGCGCCGCGGCGCGCACGCCGTCGGCCGCGGCCGCCTGGATCGCCTCGCGCGCTGCCGCCGGCGACAGCGTGGTGCCGCTGCCGAAGCCGCCGGCACGCTTGGTCTCGGCAAAGCGCACCCACGGCATCAGCGCCCGGGTTTCCTGCACAAAGACATCGTCGCCGCTGGCCATCAGCACCGGCACCCCCGACTCTCCGGCCAGCGCGCCGTAGAGGCCGGCCTCGCCCAGCTCCATGCCGTTGAGCCAGACCCGGGCGAAGGCGCCGCTATTGATGGTGTGCGCCAGCACGCCGCGGCTCTGCGCGCGGCCGTGGTAGCCGATCATCAGCACGCCGTCGGCGCCGTCCTCGATGCCGGCCATCATGCCAAGGTAGCGCGGCTTGCCGAGCACCAGCCGCGCGCGCGGGTCGAGCTGGTCCGGCAGCAGGTTGCGGAAGCCGCCATGCGAGTCGTTGACCAGCACGTCGGTGGCGCCCCCGGCAAAGGCGCCGGCGACGGCGGCATTGGCCTCGGCGGTCATCCAGGCGCGGGCGCGTTCGTATTCGCCGTTGCCGGGACGGGTCTGCTCGGCGTGGAAGACGCCGGCGACGCCTTCGATATCGGTGGAAATCAGGATCTTCATCAGGCGGACTGGCGCAGTTCTGGCATGGCATCCAGCAAGGCGCGGCGGGCATGGCCGTCGCGGCCCTGCACCGTCGCCGCATGCCAGAGCGCATGGACGATGGCCTGCTCGACACCGTCCGCGGCGGCGCGGAACAGCGGGTCGAGCAGCGTTTCGTGGAGCATGGCGACGGCGGGCATGGCGCGGTCGGCCTGGTGCGGGACGGTATAGGCGGTCGAGAACGCGAGCGCGATATCGCCCGAGCCGTGCCCGAACACCGAGCCGGTGCGCGCCAGCCCCGCGCCGGCGCGCAGCGACAGCCGGCGCAGCTGGCGCGCGTCCAGCGGCACGTCGGTGGCCACGACCATGATGATCGAGCCCTTCTCAGGCTGCACCACCGCGTCGGGCTGCTGCAGCCGCTGCACCAGTTGCGGCCCGACCAGCTTGCCCGCCAGCGTCAGCGACTCCGGCGTGCCGAAGTTGGCCAGTACCAGCGCGCCGACGCAATAGCCCTGCGCCATGCGCGACGCCGTGCCGATGCCGCCTTTGACGCAGAACGACGACATGCCGCGTCCGGCACCGATCGCGCCCTGCGCGACGTCCTGGGCGGCAGCGGCCAGCGCCGCGTCATAGTGGCTGCCGTCCACGGCCATGCGCTGGATATCGTTCAGGTAGCCGTCATTGCATTCGAACACCAGCGGATTGACGGTCGGCCACGCGCGTCCGATCTCCGGGTTGGCGGCGACGGCGGCGCGGATCTGCGCCTGCGCCACGGCGCCGACCGAGAAGGTGTTGGTCAGCGCGACCGGCGTTTCCAGCACGCCCAGTTCGTCCACCTGCACCAGTCCCACGCTCTTGCCGAAACCGTTGAGCACGGTAGCCGCCGCGGGCACCTTGTCGCGATACATGTCGCCCGCGTGCGGGCGGATCACGGTGACGCCGGTCTGCACCGCCCCCTGCGCCAGCGTGCAGTGCCCCACGCTCACGCCCGGCACGTCGGCGATGCTGTCGCGCGGCCCCGCCGGCAGGTTGCCGATGCGCGGCACGCCCTGCGTCGATGTCTGCATGGCTCAGCGGCGGTCGATCTTGGGATCCAGCGCGTCGCGCAGGCCGTCGCCAAGCAGGTTGAACGCGAGCACGGTCAGGAAGATCGCCAGGCTCGGGAAGATCGCCACGTGCGGCGCGGTCACCATGTCAGCGCGGGCCTCGTTCAGCATCGCGCCCCACTCCGGCGTGGGCGGCTGCGCGCCCAGCCCCAGGAACGACAGGCTGGCCGCAGTGATGATCGACGTGCCGATCCGCATCGAGAAATACACCACGATCGACGACACCGTGCCCGGCAGGATATGGCGCACCAGGATGGTCCAGTCCGACGCGCCGATGCTGCGCGCGGCCTCGACGTAGGTCAGCCGCTTCAGCATCAGCGTATTGCCGCGCACCAGCCGCGCGAACGCCGGGATGCTGAAGATCGCCACCGCAAAGATCACGTTGGTCATGCCGTTGCCGAGGATGGCGACGATGCCGATCGCCAGCAGGATGCCCGGAAAGGCGAAGAGCACGTCGGAGATCCGCATCACGATGCGGTCCCACCAGCCCTCGTAGTAGCCGGCCAGCAGCCCGAGCACGGTGCCGATCACCGCGCCGATGATCACCGACAGGAAACCCGCCGCCAGCGAGATGCGCGCCCCGGCCAGGATGCGGCTGAAGATGTCGCGGCCGAGCGAATCGACGCCCATCCAGTGCGCGGCCGACGGGCCGGCGTTGAGCGCGTCGTAGTCGAAGAAATTCTCGGGGTCGTACGGCACGATATGCGGCGCCAGGATGGCGACCAGCACCAGCAGCAGCACGAACACGCCGGCGCCCAGCGCCAGGTGCTGCTTGCGGAATTTGCGCCAGAACTCGGTCCAGGGCGTGCGCACGGCCTCCGGCACGGGGGCGGTTGCGGGTGCCGCTTCGCTTGCGGCGGGCGTGGATAGCTCAGTCATGCCGGCCTCACTTGTAGCGGATGGTGGGATTGATCACGGTGTATAGCATGTCCACCACCAGGTTGATCAGGATGAATTCGAGCGAGAACAGCAGCACTTCGGCCTGGATCACCGGGTAGTCGCGCATCTCGACGGCATCGACCAGCAGGCGGCCGAGGCCCGGCCAGTTGAACACCTTCTCCACCACGATCGAGCCGCCCAGCAGGAAGCCGAACTGCAGGCCCATCATCGTCACCACCGGGATCATTGCGTTGCGCAGGCCATGCTTGGCGACCACCACTGTCTCGCGCACGCCCTTGGCGCGCGCGGTGCGGATGAAGTCTTCCTGCAGCACCTCGACGAACGAGGCGCGGGTAAAGCGCGCCATCACCGCCGCCACCGCGGCGCCGAGCGTGATCGACGGCAGCACGTAGTGTTTCCAGCTCTCGGCGCCGATCGACGGCAGCCAGCCCAGCTGCACGGAAAACACCTCCATCAGCAGCATGCCGAGCGCAAAGGCCGGGAAGGAGATGCCCGAGACCGCCAGCGTCATGCCCAGCCGATCCGGCCAGCGGTTGCGCCACACCGCCGAGCCGATGCCGATCGCCATGCCGAACACCACTGCCCACGCCATCGACGCCACCGTCAGCAGCAGCGTAGGCATGAAGCGGTCGCCGATCTCTTCGCTCACCGGACGCTTGGTGCGCAGCGAATTGCCGAACTCGCCGCGGACCGCATTGGAGAAGAAATTGACGAACTGCTCGGGCAGCGGCCGGTCCAGGCCCAGGTCCTTGCGCACCAGTTCGACCGTGGCCGAGTCGGCCTCGGGGCCCGCCGCCAGCCGCGCGGGATCGCCCGGCAGCAGGTGGACGAACAGGAACACCAGCACTGCCACGATCAGCAGCGTGGGGATCACGCCCAGCACTCGTTTGAGGAAGTAGTTCAGCATCACACACCATGAAGAAAGGCCGCAGGCCGCCCGCCTGCGACCCCGCGACGCGGGCAGGCGGCCACCATCGGCTTACTGCTTTACTGCTTACTGCTCGTTGGATGGGATTGCGCGGTTGCGCGGATCGGACGGCATCGCTGCTGCAAGCGCCTGCCCTCTCCCCCGCCCCTCTCCCGGAGGGAGAGGGGAGAAAACCCTCGGGACCCAACATCGCCCGCTGTTTGCTCCCCTCTCCCGCTTGCGGGAGAGGGGCCGGGGGAGAGGGCGGAGCGTCAACGAAGTCCCGCCCTTCACGTCACCCCTTACTGCTTGATATCGATCTCATCAAAATTGAACGACCCGTCCGGCATCACATACGCCCCGGTCATCCGCTTGCTGCGTGCGAACAGCACCTTCTCCGTCACCAGGAAGGCCCACGGCGCATCCTTCCAGATGCGTTCCTGCGCGTCCTTGTACAGGCGGGCCTTCTCGTTGCGGTCGGTGGTGCGCAGCGCGCCGGCGATATCCGCATCGACCTGGTCGTTCTTGTAGTAGGCGGTGTTCAGCAGCTTGGGCGGCATCGACTCGGACGCCAGCAACGGACGCAGCGCCCAGTCCGATTCGCCGGTCGACGACGACCAGCCCACGTAGTAGATGCGCACGCCGGCGTCTTCCGGCTTCTGCACGCTTTCGACCTTCTCCACGCGCTGGCCGGCTTCCAGCGCCTGCACCTGCGCCTTGATGCCGACCTGCTGCAGCTGCTGCTGCACGAACTGGATCACCTTCTGCGCGGTGGTGTGGTTGTACGCCGACCACAGCGTGGTCTCGAAGCCGTTCGGGTAGCCGGCTTCCTTCAGCAGCGCGCGCGCCTTGGCCGGGTCATACGGCCACGGGCCCAGCTTCTCGGCATAGTCCACGCCCGGGGGCACCACGCCTTCTGCCGGCACGGCATAGCCGGCGAAGGCCACCTTGGCCAGCGCCTCCTTGTTGATCGCGTAGTTGATGGCCTGGCGCACCTTGGGGTCGTTGAACGGCTTGACCGTGGTGTTCAGGCTCAGGTAGCGCTGGATGATCGACGGGGACGCAATCAGATCGACTTTCGTGCTGGTCTTCAGCACCGCGGCCTGTTCGAACGGAATGCTGAAGGCAAAGTCAGCCTCGCCGGTC
Organism: Cupriavidus oxalaticus; assembly: GCF_038900635.1. Lineage (GTDB taxonomy): Bacteria > Pseudomonadota > Gammaproteobacteria > Burkholderiales > Burkholderiaceae > Cupriavidus > Cupriavidus oxalaticus_B. The sequence continues at coordinate 170,423 of NZ_JAYMRX010000004.1, forward strand.
TGCATGATCGCGGCGCGGGTATTGTTGTCCACCACCGGCTTCCAGGTGATGGTGTCGATCTTCGGGTAGCCGGTTTTCCAGTAGCCGGCGAATTTCTTGCCCTTCAGGTGATCAGGCTGCTTCCATTCGACGAACTCGAACGGGCCGGTGCCGACCGGATGAAAGGCAATCTCCTTGCCGTATTTCTGCAACGCCGTCGGCGAGATCATGACTGCCGAAGGATGCGCCATCACGTTGATGAACGGCGAGAACGGCTCTTTCAGCGTGACCTTGACGGTGCTGGCATCGACCATGTCGGTCTTGGCAACGCGGTTGAACAACGTGTAGCGCTTGAGCTTGTTGGCCGGGTTGGTGACACGGTCCAGGTTGGCCTTGACAGCGGCGGCGTCGAAGGTCGTGCCGTCGTGGAACTTGACGCCCTTCTTCAGCTTGATCGTATACGTCAGGCCGTCCTTGCTGACCTCGTAGCTGTCGGCCAGGACGTTGACCAGCTTCATGTCCTTGTCCAGCCCGAACAGGCCTTGGTAGAAAGTCTTGCCGACTGCCTGCGACAGCGTGTCGTTCGAGTCGTACGGATCGAGCGAGGTGAAGGTGGAAGCCACCGCCATCACCGCATCCTTGGCCGCGAAGGCCGGGGCAGCGGACAGCATGCCGAGCGCGCCGGCGGCAAAGGCGCCGGCCATCCATCGGGGCGAAACCATACGTGCAGACATCGTCGAATCTCCTTGGTAGCTTCGTTATTTCCAGGACTTCAATAAGCGCCGCCGACGGCATGCCGGGCGACATAGTGGCCAAGCGCGCCGCTGCCGGCGACCTGCACCAGCGGCTGCACCACCGGTTCGTCGCCGACCGCGCGGATCGGGCTGGGAATCTCATCGTTCAGCGGCTCGCGCCGCAGGTGGCGCCGCGCCGGATCCGCGATCGGCACCGCCGACATCAGCTTGCGCGTGTACGGGTGCTGCGGGTTCTCGAAGATGGCGCGGCGCGGGCCGATCTCGACGATCTGTCCCAGGTACATCACCGCCACGCGGTGGCTGACGCGCTCCACCACCGCCATGTCGTGCGAGATAAACAGGAAGGCGATGCCCAGCTCGCGCTGCAGGTCCAGCATCAGGTTGACGATCTGCGCCTGGATCGATACGTCCAGCGCGGACACCGACTCGTCGGCCACCACCACCTTGGGGTTCAGCGCCAGCGCGCGCGCAATGCAGATGCGCTGGCGCTGGCCGCCGGAGAACTCGTGCGGATAGCGCGCCGCGTGCGACGCGTCCAGCCCCACCTTGTCGAGCAGCCAGGCCACGCGCTGCTCGGCCTCCTTGCCGCTGGCGGCCTTGTGCACCAGCAGCGGCTCCATGATCGAATAGCCCACCGGGACGCGCGGATCGAGCGACGCGAACGGGTCCTGGAAGATGAACTGGATATTGCGGCGCAGGGTCTGCAGCGCCGGGCCTTCCAGCTTGCTGATGTTCTGGCCGTTGAACTCGATGGTGCCGCTCTGGCTTTCCACCAGCCGCAGCAGCGAGCGGCCCGTGGTGGACTTGCCGCAGCCGGACTCGCCCACCAGTGCCAGCGTTTCGCCGGGATAGAGATCGAAGCTGACCTTCTCCACCGCATGCACGCGGCGCGTGACGCGGCCGAACAGGCCGCCGGGCACGTCGAAGCGCGTGACCAGGTCCTGCACGCGCAGGATCGGCGCGACGCCGGGCTGCACCGTGTCCTGCGGCGCGACCTGCTCCGCCTTGGCGCTGTCCAGGCGCAGCAGCGGGAACTTGGCCGGCAGGTCGGTGCCGCTCATCGCGCCCAGGCGCGGCACGGCCGACAGCAGCGCGCGCGTGTACGGATGGGCGGGCGCGCGGAACACGTCGTCGGAGCTGCCCTCTTCCACCTTCTCGCCGCGGTACATCACCAGCACGCGGTCGGCCACCTCGGCCACCACGCCCATGTCATGGGTGATGAAGACCACGCCCATGTGCATCTCGGCCTGCAGGCTGCGCACCAGTTGCAGGATCTCGGCCTGGATGGTCACGTCGAGCGCGGTGGTCGGCTCGTCGGCGATCAGCAGCGCGGGCTTGCACGACAGCGCCATCGCGATCATCACGCGCTGGCGCATGCCGCCGGAGAGCTGGTGCGGATAGCGCTCCAGCACGCGGCGCGCCTCGGGGATGCGCACCAGTTCCAGCATGCGCAGCGCCTCGGCGCGCGCCGCGGCGCGGCCCTTGCCCTGGTGCAGCCGGATCGATTCGGCGATCTGCTCGCCTACCGGGAACACCGGGTTGAGCGAGGTCATCGGCTCCTGGAAGATCATCGCCACGTCGGCGCCGCGCACGCTGCGCAGCGTCGCGTTATCCGCGCGCGCCAGGTCGATCACCTCGCCGCCGCGCCGGCGCAGCAGCATGCTGCCGCTGGCGATCTTGCCGCCGCCATGCTCGACCAGCCGCATCAGCGCCAGCGAAGTGACCGACTTGCCCGAGCCCGACTCGCCCACCACCGCCAGCGTCTCGCCGCGGTCGACATGGAACGACAGATTGCGCACAGCCTCGACGGTACGTTCGGACGTGGCAAAGCGCACGCTCAGGCCGTCGACCGAGACCACGCGCTCGGGCGGCAGGACGATGCCGGAGGCGGATGCATGCGATTGCGCGGGGATATTGGCCACTGGGTACTCCTTGTTTGCTGCAAGATGCCGGAAGGTGCCGGACGGTGCGGGAAAGTGCCGGTGCGGCGTGGTCAGCCGTAGATCGAGACGTTCACCGCCTCGCCCACGCGGGCAAAGCCGCGGTACATGCCTTCGGTGTTGAACGGCAGCGTGACGTTGCCGGCGCGGTCGACCGCGATCAGCCCGCCGCGGCCTTCGATGGCGACCAGTTTTTCCATCACCACGCGCCGTGCCGATTCTTCCAGCGGCAGGCCGGCATAGCGCATCTGCGCCGAGACATCATGCGCGGCCACGGTGCGGATAAACATCTCGCCGGTGCCGGTGGCCGACACCGCCACCACGTCGTCGGCATAGCAACCCGCGCCGATGACGGGGGTATCGCCGACGCGCCCCACCCGCTTGTTGGTCACGCCGCCGGTGGAGGTCGCTGCGGCGAGGTTGCCACGGCTGTCGCATGCCACCGCGCCGACGGTGCCGAACTTGCTGTCGGGATCGATCGGGTCGGCCGGCACGGCTGGGTTCTCGCGCGCCGCCAGTGCGGCGGCATCATGGTCGAGCAGCGCCATGCCGGCGGTACCGCGGGCGCGCTGCCATTGCTCATGGCGTGCCTGCGTGAAGTAGTAGTCCTGCGCCACCAGCTCCAGCCCCTGCGCGGCGGCGAAAGCCTCGGCGCCGGCGCCCGCAAACAGCACATGCTCGCTGTGGTCGAGCACCGCGCGCGCCGCCAGCACCGGGTTGCGCAGCCGCGTCACGCAGGCGACCGCGCCAGCATCGCGGGTGGCACCGTCCATCACCGCCGCGTCGAGTTCATAGGTGCCGGCGTGGGTCAGCACGGCGCCCTTGCCCGCGTTGAACAGCGGGCATTCCTCCAGCAGGCGCACGGCCTCGGTCACGGCGTCGAGCGCCGTGCCGCCGTCGGCCAGGATGCGCTGGCCGGCCTGCAGCACCCGCTGCAGCGCTTCGGTGTATTCGCGTTCGCGCGCGGGGTCCATCGCCTCGCGGGTGATGGTGCCGGCGCCGCCGTGGATGGCAATGACTGCTTGTTGCATGGGATGGCTCAGGACTTCTTGAGGTTGGACGCGCGGCGGTGCGTGGTGCCCGCCGCCTGCTCTTCTGTAGGCTGCGGTCCGGTTGGCCCGGCTGGCCCGGCACGGCCGGCGCGGTCCGCGCGGTCCGCGCCCGGCGTGCCATAGAGCCACGGCAGCAGGAATTCGGTCATTTCGGCGGCGGCCTTGACCGGCCGCTCGGCGCGGTGCGCGACCGCGCCGCACAGCGCTTCGATCAGCGCCAGCACGGTCGCATCGGAGTTGGCCGAGAGCCGGTTGGCGGCCTGCGCGTACAGCGCGATATCGGCCAGCGGCGCCAGCGGCGAGGTCGGCCCGTCGGTCAGCGCCAGCACCTTGCCGCCATGCGCCCTGACGCGCTGCGCCAGTTCGATGGTGTCGGTCACGTAGCGCGGGAAGGCGATCACGATCAGCAGGTCGTTCGGCTGCAGCTTGAACAGCTGGCGCGCAGCGTGCGAGGCGCCGCCTGCGCCGGCGACCGAGGTGACCATGCGGCAATGCATTTCCAGGCCGTGCTGCAGCAGGCCGGCGAGGAAGCCGCTGGCGCCGAAACCCGCCACGTAGACGCGCTGCGCACCCAGGATCGCCGAGACCGCGCGCTCGCATGCCTGCGCGTCGATGCCGCGCCGCGTGGCTTCGGCATTGGCGGCCGCATCCTCGAGCGAAGCGGCGAACACTTCGGCCACGGTCGCGGGCCGTTCCAGCTCGCTGCGCAGCCGCTCGACCGGCGCCAGCGTGGCCTCGAAGCCGCGCACCAGCTCGGTACGGAACTGCGGATAGCCGTCGAAGCCCAGCGCCCGCGCGAAGCGGTTGGCGGTGGCCACCGACACGTCCACCGCCGCGGCAAACTCATCGATGCGCATCGTGGCCGCGCGGAACAGGTTGGCCAGCACGTATTCCGCCATGCGGCGGTGCGCCGGCGTCAGCGTGGGCAGGCTGCGCGCGATGCGGTCGGAGATCGAATGGCCTTGGGTCATGTCGGGTGGGGACGGCGTTCGCATGCGCGACGCTGCCGGTTACATCCTGAAAAACGAATGAAAATGAATTTACACGTAACCCACCAACAAAGAAAATAGAGTTTTCGCAGTTCGAGGGTAATCCCTAGGGCCGGCGATTGGGCGTTGCACCGGCGAGGTGCGCAATACCGCCGGCATTTCTGGCATTTCGCCATTCGCGGGCATGCCTCGCACCGGAAACGCTACAATGCCGGCCAGCGCCGCCAACCCGCCTTGGCCGGCTTTTCCGCGTAGTTGCCAGTTCCCGCTCAGAAGTTTCCCCGCACGTGATCCGAATCGACCAGCTTGTCCTCCAGCGCGGCACCAAGGTGCTGTTCGACCACACCAGCGTGACGCTCAACCCAGGCGAGCGTGTGGGCCTAGTCGGCGCCAATGGCAGCGGCAAGTCGACGCTGTTCGCGCTGCTGCGAGGCGAACTGCATCCGGACGGCGGCGATGTCAGCGTGCCGGCGCAATGGCGCGTCGCCCATGTGGCGCAGGAAACGCCCGCGGTCAGCCGCAGCGCCGTCGAGTACGTGATCGACGGTGACACCCGCCTGCGCGAGATCGAAGCCGCCATCGCGGCCGCGCAGGCCAGCGGCGACGGCACCGCCGAAGGCGAAGCCCACGCCGCCTATGCCGATGCCGACGGCTACACCGCCCCCGCGCGCGCCGAGGCACTGCTGCTGGGCCTGGGCTTTACCCTGTCCCAGGTAACGCAGCCGGTATCGTCGTTCTCCGGCGGCTGGCGCATGCGCCTGAACCTGGCGCAGGCGCTGATGTGCCCGTCGGACCTGCTGCTGCTCGACGAACCGACCAACCACCTGGACCTCGACGCCATCGTCTGGCTGGAAGACTGGCTGGCGCGCTACCCGGGCACGCTGGTGATGATTTCGCACGATCGCGAATTCCTCGACGCGATCTGCAACGTCACCGTGCATATCGAGAACCAGCAGCTGCGCCGCTACGGCGGCAACTACACTCTGTTCGAGACCCTGCGGCTGCAGCAGATGGCACAGCAGCAGGCCGCCTACGTGCGCCAGCAGAAGGAAATCGCGCACCTGGAGTCGTTCATCACGCGCTTCAAGGCCAAGGCGACCAAGGCGCGCCAGGCGCAGAGCCGGGTCAAGGCGCTGGAGAAGATGGAGCGACTCGCGCCGGTGCACGTCGCCGCCGGCTTTGCCTTTGAATTCCGCGAGCCCGACGCCGCGCCCAATCCGATGATGGTGCTCGACGGCGTCGATTGCGGCTACGCCGAGGCCGAGCCGCCGGTCACCATCCTGCACAAGCTGGCGCTGTCGATCCAGAACGGCCAGCGCATCGGCCTGCTCGGCGCCAACGGCCAGGGCAAGTCAACGCTGGTCAAGACGCTGGCCGGCACGCAGGATCCGATGACCGGCACGCTGCGCCTGGGCAAGGGACTGCAGATCGGCTACTTCGCGCAGCACCAGCTCGAGACGCTGCGCGACCACGATTCGCCGCTGCAGCACCTCGCCCGCCTGGCGCCCGACGTGCGTGAACAGGAGCTGCGCGATTTCCTCGGCAGCTTCAATTTCCGCGGCGACATGGCCACGTCACCGATCGAGCCGTTCTCCGGCGGCGAAAAGGCACGCCTGGCGCTGTCGCTGATCGTCTGGCAGAAGCCCAACCTGCTGCTGCTCGACGAACCGACCAACCACCTCGACCTCGATACCCGCGAAGCGCTGACCATGGCGCTGGCGCAGTTCGAGGGCACGCTGATCCTGGTCTCGCACGACCGCCACCTGCTGCGCGCCACCGCCGACCAGTTCATGCTGGTCGCCGACGGCACCATCAGGCCTTTCGACGGGGACCTTGACGACTACCGCGACTGGCTGCTGCAGCAGGCCGCCGCCAAGCGCAACGCCGCCACGGCTGCGCACCTAGCCGAGAACGCCGACGCCGCGGCTGCGGTCAACCGCAAGGACCAGCGCCGCGCCGAGGCCGACGAGCGCCAGCGCCTGTCGGCGTTGCGCAAGCCGCTGACGAAGGAGCTGGAGAAGGTCGAGAAGCGGATGGCAGTGCTGCAAACCGCCAAGGAGGAGATCGACCGGTTCATGGCCGATGAATCCAGCTATGCCGAAGCCAACAAGGCGAAGCTGATGGAGATGCTGAAGCGCCAGGGCGAGGTCAATGGCGAGCTGGAGACGCTGGAGGAGAAGTGGCTGGAGCTGCAGGAGCAGATCGAGCAGATTGCGTGAGAGATCTTTTCTCAATGAAAAACCGGCGCCACGTGCGCCGGTTTTTCATTGCAGTCCGCAATTCTCAACGGAAATTCTTCTCCCGCCGGATCAGCCCCACCGCCAGCGTCAGCGTCAGGATAAACAGCCAGATCAGCGACCACGCCGGCACCGACAGGCCCAGCACGGGCGGCAGCGGCGCCGCGCACAGGCCATCGGCATAGAACACCTGCGGCAGCACCTTGGCGGTCGGCAGCGCGTTGACCCAGTTCTCCAGCGGGTCGATGCCGCAGCTTGCCTTGGGGTTAAGCAGCAGCGAAACATGGTAGACAGCTACAGCAATGCCGGCGATGCCGGACAGCATACCCAGGCCCTGCCACAACGAACGGGTATTCTGCGCCACCACGGCGAGCAGCGAGAAGATGCCGATGCCGATAAACGCAAAGCGCTGCATCACGCAAAGCGGACAGGGCTGGTAGCCCTTCTCAAACTGCAGGTAGAGCGCAACGCCGACCAGGCCGAAGGAAACCAGGGCGATCAGCAGGAAATAGGCGCGGGAATTGGCTTGCATAGCGGTAATAAAGGGGGATCCGGTAAACGGTGCCATCAGCGGTGCCGTCAGGTGTAATCAGTTCGGGGGCGCGGCATTGCTGCGCATTATTACCGATTTTTCCGCGCCCGCCTTGGACGCCACATCGGCTGCGCAGCCCCCACCCTGTGGTGGATTGACGCAGGGCACTATGCCACGCTTTCCCTCCACGCCGCGCGCGGCAAACGATAAAGGCAATGGGGCCGCAGCGGATGCCCCGCCGGCAACGCCGGATGGTCGAACCCCGGCGCATCCTCGCGCATGCCAAGACGTTCCATCACGGCGCGCGAGCGGCGGTTGGCCAGCGTGGTGAACGAAACGATCTCGTCCAGCCCGAGCGTGCCGAAGCCGTATGCCAGCGCAGCGCGCGCCGCCTCGGTGGCCAGGCCGCTGCCCCAGGCAGCGCGTGCCAGGCGCCAGCCGATTTCGACACAAGGCGAGAACGGCAGCGCGGCGGCGGGCTCGTGCAAGCCGACAAAGCCGATGAAGACGCCGTCCGGCTTGCGCTCGACCGCCCACAGCCCCCATCCGCGCCCGGCAATCAGTGCCCGGCAACGGTTTGCCATCGCATCGCTTTCGGCCCGCGTCAGCGGCGCGGGGAAATAGCGCATCACTTCCGCATCGGCATTCAGCGCTGCGAATGGCTCGTAGTCGGCATCGCGCCACTGGCGCAGCCGCAGCCGCGGGGTTTCGATGGGCAGGCAGCCGGTGTCCATGCCTCAGTCCAGGTGGCGCACGCGATCGATCGCCTGCTCGATGCGCTCCACCGCGATCACTTCAAGGCCGTCGATCTTCTGCTTGGGCGCATTGGCCTTGGGGATCACGGCTAGCGTGAAACCCAGCTTGGCAGCTTCCTTCAGCCGCTCCTGGCCCCGCGGGCTGGGACGGATTTCGCCGGCCAGGCCGACTTCGCCAAAGACCACCAGTCCGCGCGGCAGCGGCTTGTTTCGCATCGATGAATGGATCGACAGCAGCACCGCCAGGTCGGCGGCCGGCTCGGTGATCTTGACCCCGCCCACCGCGTTCAGGAACACATCCTGGTCGAAGCAGGCAATGCCCGCGTGCCGGTGCAGCACCGCCAGCAGCAGCGCCAGCCGGTTCTGCTCCAGGCCCACCGCCAGCCGGCGCGGGTTGGGCACGTGGGCGGTGTCGACCAGCGCCTGGATCTCCACCAGCAGCGGACGCGTGCCCTCCTGCGTCACCAGCACGCAGGAGCCGGGCACGGTCTCTTCATGCTGCGACAGGAACAGCGCCGACGGGTTGCTGATGCCGCGCAGCCCGCGCTCGGTCATGGCGAACACGCCCAGTTCGTTGACCGCGCCGAAGCGGTTCTTGAACGCGCGGATCAGCCGGTGCGAAGAATGCGTATCGCCCTCGAAGTACAGCACCGTGTCGACGATATGCTCCAGCACGCGCGGCCCGGCCAGGCTGCCTTCCTTGGTCACGTGGCCGACCAGGATGATGGTGATGCCGCTGCTCTTGGCGATGCGCGTCAGCTGCGCCGCGCACTCGCGCACCTGCGCGACCGAGCCCGGCGCCGAGGTCAGCGCCTCGGAGTACAGCGTCTGGATCGAGTCGATCACCGCCACTTCCGGCTTCTCGGCTTCGAGCGTGGCCTGGATCTTCTCGAGCTGGATTTCGGCGAGCAGCCCCAGCGCCGGGCTTTCCACGCCCAGCCGCTGCGCGCGCAAGGCGATCTGCGCGCCCGATTCTTCGCCGCTGACATAGAGCACGCGGCGCTGCCCGGCCAGGTTGGCGAGCGCCTGCAGCAGCAGCGTGGACTTGCCGATGCCGGGATCGCCGCCGATCAGCACCACGCCGCCCGACACCAGGCCGCCGCCCAGCACGCGGTCGAATTCGTCGATGCCGCTGGAAAAGCGCGGCACGTCGGCGGCCTCGATCTCGGACAGCTTGCGCACCATGGCCGATGCCGCCAGCGGCTGGAAGCGCTTGGACGCGGCCGTCTCGGCCACCGATTCCACCAGCGTGTTCCATTGCTGGCAATGCGGGCACTGGCCGGCCCAGCGCGGCACGGTGCCGCCGCATTCGGTACAGGTGTAGACGGTCTTGGTCTTGGCCAACGGAAAATCCTTGCGGGAAAGAACAGGCCGGGCGCATAAGTGGCCCGGCCATCACACTAGCCGGCGGCAGCCGCTGCCGCCAGGTCTCGGTTGCAACCCTTTACACCACGGCCGGCGCCGCGCTGTCGGATGCCGTGATGGTCGCCACCGTGGCCGGCACGCGCGGCGCCAGCGCGCACATCAGCTCGTAGCCGACCGTGCCGCTGGCCTGTGCCACCTCGTCGATCGGCAAGCCCTGGCCCCACAGCGTCACCGGGCTGCCGACGCGCGCCTTCGGGCACGGCGTCAGGTCCACGCACAGCATGTCCATCGACACGCGGCCGACCAGTTCGGTGCGCACGCCGTCGACCAGCACCGGCGCGTGCTGCTCGCCCCAGCCGGAGGCATGGCGCGGGTAGCCGTCGGCATAGCCGCAGGCGACCACGCCGATGCGCATCGGGCGGTCCGTGGTAAACAGCGAGCCGTAGCCGACCGTATCGCCCGGCTGCAGGTCCTGCACCGAGATCAGCTCACTGTGCAGCGACATGGCCGGCTGCAGGCCGGTGCCGGCAATATCGGCATCGCGGCCGGTCGGCGAGGCGCCGTACAGGATGATGCCGGGACGCACCCAGGCGCGGTGCGCCTGCGGGTGCCACAGTACCGCGGCCGAGTTCGACAGGCTCGCCTCGCCCGGCAGATTGGCCGTGGCGGCGTCGAAGGCGTCGATCTGGTGGGCGATGCCTCGGGGACTATCCGCATCGGAAAAATGCGTCATGTGGACGATACTGCCCACACAGGGCATGGCGCGGGCGCGCTCCCAGGCGGCGCGGTACTGGGCCGGATGGAAGCCGAGCCGGTTCATGCCGGTGTTCAGCTTGAGCTGGATCGCCAGCGGGCCCTTGGGGCGTGCGCTTTCCAGCATGCGCAGTTGTTCGTCGCAGTGGATCGCGGTGGTCAGCCGGTATTGCTCGATCAGGGCAATGTCCTGCGGCTGGAAGAAGCCCTCCAGCAGCAGGATCGGGCCCTGCCAGCCCAGGTCGCGCAGCAGCACGGCTTCGTTCAGGTCCAGCAGGCCGAAGCCGTCGGTGCCGCGCAGCGCGGCAAAGGCGCGGCGGATGCCGTGGCCGTAGGCGTTGGCCTTGACCACGGCCCAGATGCGTGAGTTCGGCGCGCTGCGGCGGACGATGTCGAGGTTGTTGGCCAGCGCGGGCTGGTGGATGACGGCGTGGATGGGTCTTGGCATGGAGTCACATCTCTGAAATCGGGCAGCGCGAGGCGTTCCGGCGGCGCAGTGACGCATCGGGCACGCCACGCTCGCTACTGCGGAAACTGGAAGGACAGCTCTGTCTCACTCTCAAGGGCGCAAGCGTCACCTGTCAGTGGGCGATGGCACGTAGATGCATGCGGAGTGCTTCATATTGCGGGCAGGTCACGCTAAGGTGATCGGCCATGGGTATTTGGGTGCGCCGGGTCACGCGAATGTCGCCTGGCGGAGATATGGTCGAGCCGTTGCACCAGATCAGGGAAGACCCGGTCCTCTGGGCGGGATCGCAGCCGTTATTTGAACACATCCGGATGCCGCTGCCCGGGGTCTTTGCGGAATCGGCGCGGCAATTTGCAGTCAAAAAGGCACCTTGCCGGGGTTCGGGAATGTCATGTTTTCGTGATATAAAGCCGGACGCTCCGGCCATGTTCTAAAAGCGAAGCATTATGTCAATGACTGTCAGGCAAGCCGCACGACGACGCAGCGCAGTGCAACCGAGACAATTCGACACGGCCGCGGCGCAAGGTTCCCTGCAAACCATAGCCTCACCGACCGGTGCCGCCCTGACCGGCGTGGAAGTCCGCGATGGAGACAAAGTCGAAAGCATGAAGAAGGGTTTTTACACCATCATGGCCGCGCAATTTTTTTCGTCGCTGGCCGACAATGCGTTGCTGATCGCCGCCATCGCCCTTCTCACCGAATTGCATTCACCGCAGTGGATGACTCCGCTGCTCAAGCTGTTCTTCGTTCTCTCCTACGTCATCCTCGCCGCCTTCGTCGGCGCCTTTGCCGACTCGATGCCCAAGGGGCGGGTGATGCTCATCACCAATGCCATCAAGGTGGTCGGCTGCGCGATCATGATGTTCGGCTTGCACCCGCTGCTGGCCTATGGCGTGGTGGGCTTCGGCGCGGCAGCTTACTCGCCGGCCAAGTACGGCATCCTGACCGAGCTGCTGCCGCCGGAGAAGCTGGTGCTGGCCAATGGCTGGATCGAGGGGCTGACCGTGGGCTCGATCATCCTGGGCACCGTGGTGGGGGGCGCGCTGATTTCGGTGCACGTGTCGGACATCCTGATGCGGCTCGACCTGCCCTTGATCGACACCGGCATCGACACGCCGGCCGAGGCCGCGATGGTCGTGATCATGCTGTTCTACGTGATCGCGTCAGTGTTCAACCTGTTCATTCCCGATACCGGCGCCCGCTACCCGCAGCAGGAAAAGAACCCGATCAAGCTGATCGCCGAATTCGGCGACTGCTTCCTGGCGCTGTGGCGCGACAAGCTGGGCCAGATCTCGCTGGCGGTGACGACGCTGTTCTGGGGCGTCGGCGCGACGCTGCAGTTCATCGTGCTGAAGTGGGCGGAGAAGTCCCTGGGACTGAACCTGTCGCAAGGCGCGCTGCTGCAGGCGGTGGTGGCCGTCGGCGTGGCCGTGGGCGCGATCGCCGCCGCCGCGCGCATTCCGCTGCGCAAGTCGCTGTCGGTGCTGCCCTTCGGCGTGGCAATGGGCGTGACCGTGATGATCATGGCCTTCTATACCAAGGACGCCATGCCCCAGGTGACGCTGAACATCCTGGGCATGAGCATGCCGCTGTACATGGCCATCGCCTATGTGTTCCTGATGCTGGTGGGCGCGATGTCGGGCTACTTCGTGGTGCCGATGAACGCGCTGCTGCAGCACCGCGGGCACGTGCTGCTGTCGGCCGGCCACTCGATCGCGGTGCAGAACTTCAATGAGAACGTATCGGTGCTGCTGATGCTGTGCCTGTACGCGCTGCTGATCAAGCTGAACGTGCCGATCGGCGTGGTCATCGTCGCGCTGGGCCTGTTCATCTGCCTGACCATGATGCTGGTGATCAAGCTGCACAAGTACAACATGCGCACCTTCAACTCGCTGGCGATGATCGGCGAGGACAAGCACCACTGATCGACGCCCTGGACCGGCGGCGCCCCGCTCAGGGTCCGTCGGCCAGCTCCTGCGCAGCCTGCCGCGGCGGCTCCGCCGCCCGCGCCATGGCGCGCGCCTCCCATCCCGGCGGCACCACGAACCCGCGCGAGCATTCGCGCCACCAGCCGTGGCCGGCCGGCTCCAGCTCGCACAGCATCACCGGCGCTTCGCGGCGCCAGCCGTGGTCGTGGCGCGGGTCGGCAAAGCGCTGCGCCAGCGTGGCGTGCAGTGCATCGACCTCCTCCGTGCCGCTGGCAGGCACCAGCGCCCCCGACAACCATCCCGAACGCGGCAGCCGGCACCAGCGCAGGCCTGGCCGCGCCGCCGCGCGCGCACGCCAGCCGTCCAGCGTCGACCACCAGCCTTGCAGGTGGTCCGGGGCGATGCCAAGCCCGTCGAGTCCCGCTGGCACTTGCCCGTCCCGGTAGAACAGCCAGCCCAGCAGGTAAACCTCGCTACGCTCGACGACATGGCCGAGCAGCGCGCGCGCTTCCGGCGTGCGCCCCAGCGGCAGCTGGCGCCCGACCACGTGCCCGAGCTTGTCGCCCAGCCGGTCAACCATGTTCGGCCCGACGAAATCGTGCAGGGTCGGCACCGCAACGGTTGCGGCCATCAGGTAGAACTTGGCGGCCATTTCCCAATGGACCACGTCGCCGGAGGCCTGCTCGCGCCAGACGAAATCCAGTTCGCCCAGCGTGCGGATGCCATGCGCGCCGGCGCGCCGTACCGGGACGTTGGCCGCCAGCAGCGTCAGCCCCTCCATCCGGAGCAGCGCGAAATGCAGCAGCCGTTCCGCATGGCGGCCCAGCCGCAGGCTGCGGCTGGCGGGGTCCTGCGCATGCTGCGCGGCGGCGGGCGGGCCGGAAGCGGGATCGTAAGCGGGATCGGAAGGAAAGGCGGCATGGCCGCCGGCCAGCTCGTCGATGGTGGCTGGCAGCACGGCAGGGTCGGCGGCTTCCAGCCAGTGCTGCCACGCCGCCAGCGTACCGGCGGGCCAGTGCGCCGCGGCGGCGCCCGCTACCGCGGACAGCAGCGGCGGCGACAGCGTGGTCCAGGCCAGGTCGCGCGTGCGTGGCGACAAGGCGCGGCGCCACAGCGGCGGCTCCGGCGGCAGGTTGCCGTCGCCGCCGCGATGCAGCGAGAGATCAGGCCCCAGCTCCCGCACGGTCATGTACCTCGCGGGCCAGGCACAGGTCTTCCCATGCGCGCGCCTTGTCGGTCAGCGTACGCAGCAGGTAGGCCGGGTGGTAGGTCACCACCACCGGGATGCCTTCATAGGTGTGCACGGTGCCACGCAGCTTGCCGATCGGCGTGGTGGTGCGCAGCAGCGACTGCGCGGCGAAGCGGCCGAGCACCACGATCACCCGGGGGCGCACCAGCGCAATCTGGCGGCGCAGGAATGGCTCGCACTGCGCCACCTCGGCCGGCTCGGGATTGCGGTTGCCCGGCGGGCGGCACTTGAGCACGTTGGCGATAAAGACGTTGCGCCCGCGCGCCAGGCCGAGCGCGCCCAGCATATTGTCGAGCAGCTTGCCGGCCTGGCCGACGAAGGGCTCGCCTTGCAGGTCTTCGTTCTCGCCCGGGGCCTCGCCGACCAGCATCCATTCCGCCTGCCGGTCGCCGACGCCGAAGACGGTATTGGTGCGGGTCTGGCACAGTCCGCAAGCGGTGCAGCCGGCCACCGCGGCATCCAGCGCGGGCCATGCCATGGCGGCGATGGCAGCCTCGCGCCCGGCCTGCGCCGAGTCGGGTTCGGGGCCGGCCGGTAGCAGCGGGGGCTCGACCGGCGCACGCGAGACAGGCATCGCCGCAGCAGCGGCCGGCACCACCGGGATGGCGGTTTCGAGCGCCGGCGCGGCTTGCGCGACTGGCGCAGCCGCTTGCGCGGCTACCGTGACGGGTTCGGCAATGCCATCGGCAATGGCATCGTCAATCACCGCGGCAGCAACCTCCGCAACGGGCGCGCCGACCGCAACGGCTTCGGACACCGCCTGCGCCTGCGGCGCATCAGCGCGCGTCCGCGGCAGCCATTCGGCCGTGATGCCCAGCGCCTCGAGGAATCGCGCGCGGCGGCTCATGCGCGGCCCTCCCCGCCTTCCCTGCCCACATCGTCAAGCCAGCTCCGGCGCAGCACCAGCGCGTCTTCGCGGGTCCGGCCCGACGCCGGGTAATAACCCTTGCGTCGGCCGATCTCGGCAAACCCGGCGGCCTGGTACAGCGCGATCGCGCCGGTATTGGAGGGGCGCACCTCCAGCAGCATGGTATGGATGCGATGCGCGTGCGAGGTCGCCAGCACGATCGACAGCATCAGCCGCCCCAGTCCCTGGCGCTGGCGCGGCGGGTCGACGGTGATATTGAGCAGGTGCATCTCGTCGACCACCGGCATCAGCACGGCATAGGCCACCAGCGTGCCGACGGGATCGCGCAGCGTCAGGCCGAGATGCCCGGCCTTGACCGAGTTCTCGAAATTGCCGCGCGTCCATGGATGGCTGTATGCGCGTGCCTCGATGCCGGCAACCGCTTCCAGGTCGAGCGCGCTCATCCGGCCCAGCGCAAAGCCGGGGGGCAGCGGCGGCATGGCGGGCACGGCCGGCCAGTCGGCACGCTCCTCCAGCGGATACGCGGCACTCACGATGCGCTCCCTGCCGTGCTCGCGGCGCGCGCGGCGGCGACGGCTTCGCGTTCGGCGATGGTTTGCGCCACCTTGTCGCGCAGGTAGATCGGCATGGCGTGGTCGGCGTCGATGGCCTCGCCACGCGCCAGCGCGCGCAGTGCGATGGCGACCATCGGCCGGGCATGGGGCATCGCCTCCGGCAGCACGCGTTGCGCACGCGCCAGGCCGGCGAGGCGTTCGCCGAAGACGGTAACGGCATTGCCCGCGAGCCAGAATTCGCCGTCGGGCAATTGCACGGTTTCCGGCGCGCCTACTTGCATCGGCGTGCGCTCCACCCACTCCTGCGCTGCGTCATCCCAGCCGAAGGCGCCGGCATAGGCCTCGTCCATGCGCGCGTCGAGCGCGACCAGCACTGCGCTGCCCGCGGGCAGCGGCGGCTCGGCGGCGCGCACGCGCTCGGCGCAAGCCAGCAAGGTATTGACCGGCACCACCGGCAGGCCGGCACCGAAAGCCAGTCCTTGCGCCACGCCACAGGCGGTTCGCAGGCCGGTGAAAGAGCCGGGACCGGCGCCGAAGGCGATCGCGGCGCAATCGGCCAGTGCGATGCCGGCCTCGGCCAGCAGTTCTCCGGCGGCGGGCAGCACGCGTGCGGAGGAGCGTGCGCCGGTGTGCTCATGGCGCACCATGCACTCGATGCCGGCGCCGGCCACGGCACGTCCGAGCGCGACCGAGCACCACTCCGTAGAAGTTTCAACAGCAAGAATCCAGGACATGGCGCGATTGTAGCCGCTGGCGCCCGGAACCGAGGGCTTCTTCGGTTTTAGACGCGCGGCCTGGCGCACCGGCGCGGCTATCATCGGCAGCACTTTCACAAACTCCCACGGAGAAACCCATGAGCGACCTGCCGGCACGCTTCGACCAGGCCCAGATCGACGTCAAGCAACTGAGCGAGCGCCCCAGCAACATGACCCTGCTGCGCCTGTACGCACTGTTCAAGCAAGGCAGCGAAGGCGACGCCCACGGCGACAAGCCGGGCATGACCGACTTTGTCGGCCGCTACAAGTTCGAAGCCTGGGAAGCGCTGCGCGGCACCGCGCGCGAGCAGGCGATGGAGCAGTACATCGCGCTGGTGGAAGAACTGCGCAGCGGCGCGGCCAGCTAAGCCCGCCCAGCCAATCCCGGCCACGCCAGCCGGCGGCCTCAGCCCGCCGGCAGCGGCCTTGGCCGGATACGCCAGGCCGCGAAGATGGCGCTGGCGATCACCACCCCGACCGCCAGGAAGGTCTCGTCGAAGGCGCGGATGCGCGCCGCCTGCAGCGCGGCGTCGCCCGCCTGGCCCAGCACCGCGCCGTGCTGGGTCAGCCGCCACTGCAGCCCCACCCCGGCCAGGCTCACGCCGATCGCGCCACCCAGCTGCCGGATAAAGTTGATGCAGCTCGATCCCTGCGCGATCAGCGAAAAATCCACGCCCCGCATCGAGCCCAGCGTCAGCGACGGCAAGATGCAACCGAGCCCGATCCGCCCCAGCACCGCCAGCGCCACCAGCAGCAGATATGGCGTAGCGCGCGACCCCAACGCCATCAGCAGGAACGACAGCGCCAGCAGCGCCAGCCCGAACGACACCTGGACATGCGGCGCGATCCGGTGCGTGAAGCGGCCGGCCACGGCGATCGTCAGCGCCAGCATCACGCCCGCCGGCAGCAGCACCAGGCCCGCGCGCGAGGGCGTGTATTCCAGCGCCATCTGCATGTAGACCGGCAACAGGTAGGTCGAGCCGAACAGGCCCGCACCGTAGATGAATGCCACCACCGCGCCCGCCGAGAACTGCCGGTAGCTGTACAGCCGCATGTTCATCAGCGGATGGGGCGCGCGCAGCTGCCACAGCACGAACGCCGCCAGCATCAGCACCCCGAAGCCGGCCAGCGCCAGGCCCGCGGCCACGCTTTCGCGCATCTCGACCACGCCGTTGAGCAGGCTCACGGTGGCCACGCCGGCCAGCGCCAGGCCGCGCCAGTCCAGCGGCTCGCGCTCGCCCATCATGATCGAATCCACCGCCATGAAGCGCCGCGCCATGAACGCGCCGAGCAGCGTCAGCGGCACCACCACGAAGAAGATCGAGCGCCAGCCGAATGCCTCGACCAGGAAGCCGCCCAGGCTGGGCCCCAGCGCCGGCGCCAGCACCACGCCGAAACCGAACATGCTGATGGCCTTGCCCTGCTCGCGCTCCTCGAACACGCGCAGGATCAGGATATTGGGCAGCGGCTGCATGATGCCGGCGGCGGCGCCTTCGGCCACGCGCATGGCGATCATCACGCCGTAGGTCGGCGAGAACCCGCCGAACAGTCCGCCCGCGCCCAGCAGCAGCAGCGACCCCAGGAAGGTGCGGCGCAGCCCGTAGCGGTTGAGCAGCCACGGCGTCAGCAGCATCGACAGCGTCATCGCAATCATGAAGCTGGCCGCGACCCATTGCGCGCGTTCCTGTCCCAGCACGAAGTGCCGGCTAAGGTCGGGGATGGCAACGTTGATGATGGTGGACGAGACGATCGACGAGACCGTGCCCAGCATCAGTGTCATCAGAACCAGCCAGCGCAGGCGGTCGCCGTAGCGCTCGCGCAGCGCCGCCCGGGTCGGGCCCGGCTGCTTGCCGGTCGTCTCCGGCGCGACGGGGCCTTCGCTCACCCCAGCCGCCCGGTGTCGGCGATCTCGCGGATCTTGCGGACGGTATCGATGTCGGCCTCGTGATAGGCGGACTTGACGATCTCGGCGTAGCGGTCGTCGCCGCTGGCATCGACGGCCGGCATGGTGGTGTCATAGGTGAAGCGCAGCAGCAGCGCGCCCGGGCCCGGGGTCTCGATCACCATGGTCAGCGTGCCGCCGGCATGCTCGGCGGTGGCGGCGGTCTCGTAGCGCACCTGGCGCCGCGGCTCGAACACGACGCGGTCATGGATGGACGTCTCGCCGAAATGCAGCACGCGGTCGATCCAGTTGTCGCCCCGCGCCACCACTTCGGCGCTGTCCAGACCCAGCACGAACAGTTCGGGCGACTCGGCGCGCAACACCAGGCCTTGCCAAAGCTGGTCAGGTGTCAGCGGATCCAGCTGGGGGTTGCCTGGATCATTGATTTCCACCAAGTGCTCGAAACGCAACTTCGCTCTCCCTGTCTTCAATAAGTCGATATTATGAAGTCTCCGCGTGTTCGGGAGACGTTTTTGTCTGCGCGGTGCAACATTGCCGAGACAGCCCTCACACCGGATATCGACCGACCATCACATTGACTGGAGTACCGCGCATGCCTGCCGCGCCGCTGGCCGAACCCGATCCGCTGCAAGTCCCGCTGCAAGTCCCGCTGCAAGTCCTTGTCTATGCCGATTCACTGTCCTGGGGGATCGTCCCCGGCACACGCCAGCGGCTGCCATTCCCGGTGCGCTGGCCGGGCCGCCTGGAGCTGGCGCTGAATGCCGACGGCGGCACGCCGGTGCGCATCATCGAAGACTGCCTGAACGGCCGCCGCACGGTCTGGGACGATCCCTTCAAGCCCGGGCGCAACGGGCTGCAGGGGCTGGCGCAGCGTATCGAGATCCACTCGCCGCTGGCGCTGGTGGTCTTGATGCTGGGCAACAACGATTTCCAGTCGATGCATCCGCACAATGCCTGGCATGCCGCCCAGGGTGTCGGCGCCCTGGTCCAGGCCATTCGCACCGCGCCGATCGAACCGGACAATGCCGGTGCCGCCCGTGCTGGTGGTGGTGCCGCCGCCGATCCGCACGCCGCGGGGGCCGCTGGCGCCCAAGTTTGCCGGTGGCGAACATAAATGGACCGGCCTGCCGCAGGCGGTTGCCGAGGTTTGCGCGCAGCTGGAGTGTCCGATGTTCGATGCCGGCACGATCATCCAGAGCAGCGCCGTCGACGGCGTACATCTTGACGCGGATGCCCACCTGGCGCTTGGCGACGCGTTGTGCCCGGTCGTTCGCGAACGGCTGCCGCGCTGACACAAGCGTATCGGCACTCCTGCAGCGGCCGGCCGAAACATCACTCCTGACAGCAGTTGTCAGGAGGGCCGGCGCACAATGCGGCCGCTCTCACACAGAACGCCGCAAGGAGGCTGTCATGGAGTTGCTGATCAATATCGATGTCGACGACCTCGCGCGCGGCATCGCCTTCTACGAGCAAGGCCTCGGGCTGAAACTGCGGCGCCGCCTGTTCGATGGCACCGTCGCCGAAATGCTGGGCGGCAACACGCCGATTTACCTGCTCGCCAAACCCGCTGGCACCCGCCCTACCAGTCGTTCGGATACCCGGCGCGACTACCGACGGCACTGGACGCCGGTGCATCTCGACTTTGTCGTGGCCAACCTGGAAACCGCGATCGAACGCGCACTGGAAGCCGGCGCCGAGATCGAAGACTGGCCGCAGGATTTTGACTGGGGCAGGCAGGCTACGTTGTCGGATCCGTTTGGGCACGGGCTTTGTTTTATTGAGTGGAGGGGTGAGGGGTATGCGACGGTAGCGGGCTGAGCGGCCTGCCGCGTTTCGGAAAATTCTCCTGTCCGAGACCGGACCAGGATGTCACATTTCCTGTCGGGCCTAGCCCGGCCCTGTCCTTGAACTCCGCGACGTTATAACATTGTGCTACTCATCGCCGGGGCGATGGCAACAAGGACAGGCAATGAAAGCGACGATTCGAAAAATGGGCAACTCGCAGGGGATCCTGATCCCCAAGGCAATGCTGGCGCAATTGGGTCTGGAGGGTGAAGTGGAAATGGATATCGTGAATGACACGCTGGTGATCCGGCGCCCGAAGAATTCGCCGCGTGAAGGCTGGGCCGATGCCAGCCGCGCCATTGCCGAAGCCGGCGACGATGTGCTGGTCCTTGGCGATTTTCCCAACGCGGATGACGCGGAGTTGAAATGGTAGTGCGGGGCGAGATCTGGCTCGTCGCACTTGACCCTGCTGTTGGCAGCGAAATCATGAAGACGCGCCCGTGCGTAGTCGTCTCGCCGCCGGAGATGCATGACTACCTGCGGACGGTCACCGTGGCACCCATGACTTCTGGCAGCCGGCCGGCACCCTTCCGTGTCGGCGTGACATTCCAGCGCAGACACGGGTTGATTCTCCTGGACCAGATCCGTGCCGTCGACAAATCCCGACTGCTCAAGCGCGCCGGCGAGCTGAATGAAACCACGCTGAAGGAAACCCTTCGCGTCTTGCGCGAGTGCTTCGCCGACTAAAGAATGAGGCGGCAATTTATGCCATCAATTCAGGTCGACAGGGTTTCATAAGCATATGAGAAACAAATAGACGCCAGATCTGTTCCTGTTGCGCAGTTTGCACGCAATTGCGTTAATCTGTGGCCTCGCCTGCGCAGGCGATCCCTGCCACGGCCAAACTGTCTCACTCGCCACATAATCAAAAGACCACAGAACTCTATGCGCAGCACCTCCCTTATCAAGCGCCTGGCGGTTGCCGTCTCCGCAATCGGCCTTATCACCGCCGGCAGCGCCTCGGCCCAGGAACAGACCATTCGCGTCGGCACCGTCAGCGGTCCGGACGCCGAAGTCTGGCAAGTCGTCCAGAAGGTTGCCAAGCGCAACGGCCTGAACGTCAAGGTCGTGGAGTTCAACGACTACGTGCAGCCGAACGCCGCGCTGGATGCCGGCGACCTGGATGCCAACAGCTTCCAGCACCAGCCCTACCTGGACAGCCAGGTCAAACAGCGTGGCTACAAGATGCAGAGCGTCGGCTACACGTATATCTCGCCGCTGGGCATTTACTCGAAGAACCTGAAGTCGCCCAAGGACCTGCCGCAAGGCGCCAAGGTGGCGGTGCCCAACGACCCGTCCAATGAAAATCGCGCGCTGCTGCTGCTGCAGTCGCAGGGCGTGATCAAGCTCAAGGCCGGTGCCGGCACCAATGGCAACAACGCCACGCCGCTGGACGTGGCCGAGAATCCCAAAAAGCTGAAGATCGTGGAACTGGACGCCGCGCAACTGGCGCGCGCGCTGCCCGATGTCGGCGCCGCCGTGATCAACACCAACTACGCGCTGGCCGCCGGCCTGCAGCCGACCAAGGATGCGATCGCACTGGAAGACATCCACAGCCCGTACGCCAACATCATCGTGGTGCGCACGCAGGACAAGGACAAGCCGTGGGTCAAGAAGCTGGTTGCTGCGTACCAGTCGGAAGACGTGCGCCAGTTCATGAAGGCCCAGTTCAAGGGCGCGATGGTGCCGTCGTTCTGACCGGACGCGCCTGGCCACTGCAAACTCGTGCTTGCAAATTCCGCCGCCTTCGGTAGAATGCGGCGCTCACCTTGCCCAGGTGGCGGAATTGGTAGACGCACTAGGTTCAGGTCCTAGCGGTGGCAACACTGTGGAGGTTCGAGTCCTCTCCTGGGCACCAGCATTCAAAGAAGGCCTGCGCAAGCAGGCCTTCTTCATTTCCGCCCAGGAAAAAAAGCGCTTGAGCGCTTTTCGGGAGGACGAGAAGGGCTGCGCTTGCAAGCGCAGCCGGGGTCGCGCTGGCGTGACCGAGTCCTCTCCTGGGCACCAAGGTTTCAAGCGAGAAGCCCGCACGTCAGTGCGGGCTTTTTGTTTTTCCAAACCGGCCAATCAATCCGCCGGGCAGAACTCTCCCGTTGTTTCATCCAACTGCTGCTTGACCATTGCAAGTAGGGAATGCATGGCATGACAGGATTCGGAGCGCTCGCTTTCGATTTCAAGCAACGAGAGGATTGCGCTCAGCCCGGCACTGATTCGCTCAAGCGCTTCCACGGCGCCAGGCGGGACGATGTTCAGAACTTCCGCGTTAAAGGTGCGCATTTGCATTTTGCTTTTCTCCGACTAGAGACTGCCCGCCAGCCCCCGGGATCTACAGAATGGAGGTGGCGGGCCTGACAGCGGAGGTGACAACCGGGGCAAACGCAGCAAAACCCGGCCAGCCATAGGCTGCCCCGCCCGGCCCGCCAAAGAAACGGCATGCGCGTGCGCAATCCTGAACGGAAAGTAATCATTGCTGCGTCAGTTATGGGTTGTCACGCCCGCTCACCGAACCCCTCGGTGAGGCATCCAGTCTCCCGCCCTGCCGCCAACGCGTACATAAGACGCTTCGCATTCACCGCCCGCGCCCATCGCCTACAGTAAATCCCAAAGGCGCCGTAGCGCCGCCATCGGGAGACCTGTCGTGAGCAACCTGCAAGAGCGTCGCCGCTTCCTGGGAGCCGCGCTGAGCGGCCTGCTAATGCCAGCCCTGCCCGCCTGCGGCGGCGATGACGATCCTGCGCCGCCGCCGGACACGGTGCCCGAAGCGCAGATCACCGCCGCCATCGCCCAGGTCGATACGCTGGCCACCAACCTGATGGCAAGCTCGGGCGTGCCCGGCATGGCCATCGCAGTGGTGCGCGGTAATCAAACCGTTTACGCCAGGGGCTTTGGCCGTCGATTGGTGACCGATCCCGCATCGGTCGACGCCGACACCGTGTTCCAGCTGGCCTCGGTGTCAAAGTCCATCGGCGCCACGGTAGTGGCACGGCAAGTGGGACGCGGCAGCATCGGCTGGGACACCCCGGTCATCCAGCACCTGCCATGGTTCGCGCTGTCCGATGCGGAAACCACCGAAGCGGTCACCATCGGCGACCTGTATGCGCATCGTTCCGGCCTGCCCGACCACGCCGGCGACCGGCTCGAAGACATGGGCTACGACCGCCGCGAGGTGCTGACGCGCCTGCGCTTCCTGCCGCTGCATCCGCTGCGCGCGGTCTACGAGTACACCAACTTCGGCATGACCGCGGCGGCCGAGGCGGTGGCGAACGCCGCCGGCATCGACTGGGCCACGCTGTCCGAGCAGGCCATCTACCAGCCGCTGGGCATGGCCCGCACCAGCTCGCGCTACGCCGACTTTGCCGCGCGCGACAACCGCGCGCTCGGCCACGTCAAGGTCAACGGCAGCTGGGTGCAGGGCATGGGCACCATGCCCGATGCGCAATCGCCCGCGGGCGGCGTCAGCGCCTCGGTCAACGACCTGGCGAAATGGCTCATCATGGTGCTGGCCCAGGGCGAGTTCGCCGGCCAGCGCATCGTCGACGCCTTGGCACTCGCCCCTGCGCTGTCCCAGCAGATGCAGAGCAGCCCGCCCGTCCAGGGCCGCCCCGCCAGCTACTACGGCTACGGCTTCAATGTCGGCACGACCGAGCTGGGGCTGATCAACTACAACCATTCCGGCGGCTTCGCGGTCGGCGCGGCTACGAGCTTCACCGCGGTGCCGTCGCTGAACCTGGCCATCGTCACGCTGACCAACGGCTACCCCATCGGCATCCCGGAAACGCTGAACGCGCAGTTCTTCGACCTGGTCCAGTACGGCGCCTTCCGCCGCGACTGGGGCGCGATCTTTGCCGACGCCTTCGCGCCCTTGCTGCAGCCCGAAGGCAGGCTGGTCGGGCAGTCGCCACCTGCAAGCCCATTGCCCGCGCGGGCGTTGTCCACCTATGCCGGCACCTATCGCAACGACTATTACGGCCCGCTGCTGGTCGCCGAACAGGCCGGCGCGCTGGTGATGACGCTGGGCGCGAAGCCTCTGGTCCTGCCGCTGACGCACTGGGACGGAGATGTCTTTACATTCACGCTCCATAACGAGAACGCCGCCCCCGGCACGATCTCCAGGGCGGCATTTGCCAGCGACCGGGTATGGCTCGAGTACTACGACCATGAAGGGCTGGGCGTCTTCGTCCGCTAAGCGACGCCACAGCGGGAGTGGCAGGGCCACGCCGCATTGACACTCCCCAACCCGGTGCCGATACTGCAACACGCCCCCCGCCCTCGCCCGCCATGCGGCCACCCGCCTGCGGCACCAACGCAGCGGTGCCGCAACCCTTTGGGTGGAACGGCTCGACCCATGACTCAGCCACGGAAGGAATGACCATGATCAGATTCCGCGCAGTCGTACTCACCGCCGCTGCCGCTGCTGTCGCCACGCTTGCCGCCTGCGGCACGCCCGCGCCGACACCCACCGCGGTCACGCAGGCTTCCACCGCCACCACCGCCGCCGCCGCCGCCGCCGGCAAGACTGAAGTGTTGTGGCTGGGCCAGGCAGCGATCCGCATCACCTCGCCAGGCGGCAAGGTCATCGTCATCGATCCGTGGCTGACCACCAACCCGAAGACGCCTGCCGGCTTCAAGCAGCTGTCTTCGCTCGGCAAGGTCGACCTGATCCTGGTGACCCACGCGCATAACGACCACCTCGGCGACGCCCCAGCGCTCGCGCAGCTCAACAACGCGCCGATCTACAACGCCGGCGGGATGGGCACGGCACTGATCAACCTTGGCATGGTCCCGGCCGCGCTGGTGCAGCGCTTCGGCAAGAGCGGCACCGTGATGCCGTTCGGGCCGACCGGGCCGAAGATCACCGGGGTGCATGCCGAGCACGCATCCGAACTGGTAATGAAGAACCCGACCACCGGCAAGGACGAAACGCACTACGGCGGCGAACCGGTTGGCTACATCATCGAGATGGAGAACGGCTTCCGCGTCTGGCACATGGGCGATACCGGCCTGTTCGGCGACATGCGGCTGATCGGCGATCGCTACCGGCCCGACCTGGTGCTGATCCCGATCGGCGACCACTTCACCATGGGGCCGCAGGACGCGGCGATCGC
Organism: Cupriavidus oxalaticus; assembly: GCF_038900635.1. Taxonomy (GTDB): domain Bacteria; phylum Pseudomonadota; class Gammaproteobacteria; order Burkholderiales; family Burkholderiaceae; genus Cupriavidus; species Cupriavidus oxalaticus_B. The sequence goes on from NZ_JAYMRX010000004.1 coordinate 195,456, forward strand.
GGTGCGCGACATGATCCGGCCGCGCTTCGCGATCCCGATCCACTACCAGACTTCACCGCAACTGCGCGGCACGCCGGAGGAATTCACCGCCGCGCTGGGCGCCGGCGCGGCCACGCGCGTGATCGTGCCGCAGCCGGGAGAGAAGGTAGATTTCTGATTCGCGCGGCAAGGGGCGATGCCGGGCATGCAGCCTCATCATGCTGCGTGCACGGCGGCGCCGCGCTGTACGGCATTGCCCTTGCCCTCACCCTCCCCTTCAATGCGCAGGCGCGGCAGGAACTGCGGATATTCGCGCTGCATGAAGTCGATCAGCCCTTCGCGCACGACGCAGCGCAGGTCCCAGGCCAGGCCGGATGACGCCGCGGTGCACAGCACGCGCAGCTGCATGGTGCGCTCGGTGGCATCGGTCACCACCAGGTTGAAGAAGCGCCGGTCCCACTCGGGCGCGGCATGGACGATACGTTCCAGCTCCTTGCGCAGCGGTGCCAGCGGCATGCCGTAGTCCACGTGGAAGAACACTGAACCCAACAGCTCCGCGCTGCTGCGGGTCCAGTTCTGGAACGGCTTCTCGATGAAATACTGCAGCGGAATGATGAGGCGGCGATCATCCCAGATACGCAGCACCACGTAAGTGCCGGTGATCTCCTCCACGCGGCCCCACTCGCCCTCGACGATCAGCACATCGTCCAGCCGGAGCGGCTGGGTCAGTGCCAGCTGCAGGCCGGCAATCAGGTTGCTGAACACCGGCTTGGCGGCAAAACCGGCGATCAGGCCGACCACGCCCGCCGACGCCAGCAGGCTGGCGCCGACCTGCCGCGCACCGGGGAACGTCATCAGCACCATCGACGCGCCAATCACGATCACCAGCGACATGGCGATGCGCGACAGCACCCGCGTCTGCGTATGGATGCGCCGCGCGCCAATGTTGTCTGCCACATCGACCGGGTGCCGTGCCAGCACACCCTGCGCAAGGCCCGCGATGATGCGCGCCACCAGCCATGTCGTGGCGATGATCATCAGCAGCCCGTTGAGATGCCGCACGCTGTCGATCCAGCGCAGGTCGTCCGGCGCCGCCTGCCATACGGTCTGCAGCGCCAGCAGCGGCAGCACTGCCTTGGCGGGCGCGCGCGACTTGATCACGATGGCATGCAGGACCGGCATGGCGCGCGTCATGCGCAACAGCAGCAGGCCGCCAAGGCGATGCGCGATCAGCGCGACGATGATAGCGACCAGCGCGGCTGTCCACGTGCCGAACCAGGGATGGTCGAGGATGAGATCAAGATTCATGCGTCGTCCTGTTCATTGCGGGTTGCACGGCCATGGAGCTAACGACACCCGGGCCGTGCGGAAGTTCGCCTCGCGCCACTCCACCGGAACGCGGGAACAGAGATGTTAGAACACGCCTGTTACCTGATCCCCCTCGACGGGTTCGATATCTACAACTGGCGGCAAGATGTTCAGGGGAAAGCACGAAAACCCTGTGCGCCACCGTTTGCCTTGAAGACAGCCACGCGTGCGCGTGCTCTCGCGGCGAGCGTACGCGGACTATTCCGCGTGCACCTGGTGATCGTCCGCGCGCCATTGCCGGCGCTGCCGGCGCCAGCGGTTCATGGCAGCGATGCCGAGCCGCCAGAACCGGCGCGGGTGCGCATGCGGGTGCGCATGCGGATCGACCAGCAAGCTCAGCGCACGCGCGTAGTCGCGCACCAGCCCCGGCGTCCACGCCATGGTCTTGCCGCGCTTGCGGATCTGCGCGGCGAGCCACAGCTCCGGCGTGCACAGCGTCTGCAGCAGCAGCGTCCATGACTGGCGCTGGCCGCGCCTGCGCGTCAGCGCGCCTTCCACCGCGGCTTCGAGCGCACGCGCCACGCTGACGGCGCAGTTCCGATAGGTCAGGTTGTAGGTGGTGTCGGCGCGCCACGCATGCCAGAAGCGCTGCAGGCGCGCCGCATCGTAGTTGCGCAGGTGCACGCGCACGGTGGAGTCGCCGCGCCGCGATGCCTCGGCCGCGTAGTCGGGTTCGAACACGCCCGGCACGTCGTTGTCGATGGTCGCGCGCAACGCCTGCGCCACGCTTTCCGGCGTGCGGCTGAGCGGCTCGGCCGGATCGAAGCTGATATAGACCCCTTCGGGCGCCTCCAGCGCGACATGGCCGGTCCAGATGGCACCGTTGGCGTCGACGGCGGCAATATAGCGGTTGAATACCGGGCGGCGCCGCAGCGGCTGCTGCACGGAACCGGATGGCGTCCAGACATGTACCGTCAGGCCCGGCGCGCCCTCATCGGGCAGGTGCGCCGCGTGCTCGGCCTGCGCGAACAGCAAGGTCTTGGTGACCTTCTTGGTGGACGCATGCGAGGCGTCCGTCCAGTGAGACCCACCGTGGCGCGCGGCATCTCCTCTGCGCCGGCGCGGTCCGTGCATCAGGCTCTCGATCGTGGCGCTCTCCGGCACGCGGATGGCCCGATACGCCAGCATGACCATGCTCCAGCCGCCGAACAGCAGCCATAGCGACAGCGCATAGGGCACCGTGCCCTGGTAGTTGGTGGGATACGGCTGGTAGAAGAAGATCGCGATCAGCACTTCCAGCACGCCGGTGCCGACGGCCCAGCGCCAGCGCGGAAAGCGCACGACCGACGCCGACACGCATTGCAGCAGTCCGTCGGCCAGGAACAGCGTGCCGAAGATCATCGACAGCCAGAAATGCCCGTGATGGTGCCCCGCCAGCACCAGCGACGCCGCCACCACCAATGCCAGGCCCTTGAACAGCCTCATGGCCCGCAGCCCGCCGGCGCCCACCATGGCGACGACGATCGTGCCAAGCCCGCCCACCAGAAGCAGGCCGGCGAACCATTCCAGCGGGAAGAAATGCGCGCTGTCCAGGCCGTCGATGAACAACACCACGCCGGCAGCGAGGAAGCCGACGCCGAGCCAGAACATGCCGCGCGCACGCTGGCGCAGGTAGTCGAACCCCAACAGGATCAGGACGAGACGGATCATCGTTGCGCTGCGAGATGGTGGATCGCTTGGCGGATTCTAGCCACAACATGCGGCCTGCGCGACGATATGGCGCGGTCGCCACACCGGCGTTTCATGCAACCGCGGCCCGGAAGCGGCGGAAACAGTGCCGCGCGGTGGTAAGCTACCAGACCCCATCCCCCTCGCCAATCCGCAGCGTCCCCGCCCCATGCGCCTGTCCAAGGTCTCCGCCATCTCCTTCGACCTCGATGACACCCTGTGGCCGTTCGGCCCCGCCGTGGCCCGCGCCGAGGCGACACTGCTGGCCTGGCTGCTGCGGCACGCACCGAAGACAGCCAGGGTGCTGACCTCGCCCGCGGTGCTGAGCGACCTGCGCGCGAGCTATGAAAGCGGGAACCCGCACCTTGCGCATGACTACCGCGCGCTGCGCCTGGGCTCGATCCTGCTGGCGCTGGAGATGGCCGGAGAAGACGCCAGCCTGGCCGAAGACGCGTACGACGCCTTCTTTGCCGCGCGGCAGCAGGTCGAATTTTTCGACGATGCGCTGCCGGCACTGGAATGGCTCAGCGAACGCTTCCCGCTGGTGGCGGTGTCCAACGGCAACGCCGACCTGAAGGTCACCGGCGGCGATCACTTCTTCCGCGCGGCGCTCAGCGCCGGGACCTTCGGCACGGCCAAGCCGGCGGCGGCTATCTTCCATGCGGCGGCCGCGGCAGTCGACACGCCGCCGGAGCAGATGCTGCATGTCGGCGACGATCCCGACCTCGACGTCGTCGGCGCACTGGGCGCGGGACTGCAGGCCGCTTGGCTGGTGCGCCCGGACGGCCCGCACACCGCGCAATGGCAACGCGGCGGCGCACGCCCGCACCTGATCCTCGGTGACCTGCAATCGCTCTGCCGCGCGCTGGCCGGCTGAGCACGCCAACGCGACAGCACTCTACTGCCCGAAGGCGATATCGGGCCAACGCATACCTATTATGCGAAAATGTCGTTTCGCGAGCAGGGCCGAGCCCCCTGCGCTTGCCTCGCCACCGCACGATCCAGACGTTCCCCGCCATCCGCTCCGGGCCGTTCCAGTGCCCGACACCGCCGCAATCCGACAGGTTCACAGGCAGCAAGCCAGGGTCCGCCCCGCAAGATTTCGATCGAGGAGAAACAAGATGTTGAAGGCCCTCTTTGCCGCCCTGCTGGTGGCATGCGGACTGGCGAGCGCCCACGCGCAAACCCCGGCCAGCTTTCCCACCAAGCCGATCCGGCTGGTGATCCCGTTCCCGCCCGGTGGCGGCACCGACATCCTGTCACGGCTGGTGGCGACCCAGGTCGGCCAGGCCACCAAGTGGAATTTCGTGCCGGACAACAAGCCGGGCGCGGGCGGCACGCTCGGCATTGCCGAGGCGGTCCGGGCCGCGCCGACCGGCTACGAGCTGGTGATGGGCCAGAAGGACAACCTGGTGGTCGCGCCGTGGCTGTACAAGTCGGTCAGCTATGTGCCGAACCGCGACCTGGTCGCGATCAGCCATGTGGCCTACACCCCGATCGTGATCGTCACCTCGGCCAATTCGCGCTTCAAGACGCTGGCCGACGTGGTCACCGCCGCGCGCAGCGCGCCGGGCGCGGTGAAGTACGGCTCGCCGGGCAACGGCACCACCATCCACCTGGCCGCCGAGATCTTCAGCCATGCGGCGGGGATCAAGCTGCTGCACGTGCCCTACAAGGGCTCCAACGCGGCGATGATGGACGCGCTGGCCGGCAACGTCGACCTGATGGTGGCATCGGTGCCGTCGGCGCTGGCGCAGGTCAAGGCGGGCAAGCTGCGCGCGCTGGCCGTGACCTCGGCCACGCGCAGCACGTCGCTGCCTGACGTGCCCACCGTGGCGGAAAGCGGCTACAAGCAGGTGGACGTCAGCACCTGGTACGGCCTGTTCGCCCCGGCCAGGACGCCGCCCGAGGTGGTCAACCGCATCCATGCCGAAGTGAACAAGGTCCTCGCCACGCCGGCGATGATCCAGGCGATCCAGGAGCAAGGCGCGGAAGCCAAGCTGATGACGACCAGGGAGTTCTCCGACCTGGTGCAGTCGGACTACAAGAAGTGGAAGGATATCGTCGAGCGTTCGGGGGCGACGCTGGAGTAAAGCCCGGCGCGTCGCCGCCGCCTTCGTTGCCAGGGAATGCCCGCCGTTGATCACGGCGGGCATTTTTTTTGATTCATCGCCGATTCGATGACTCGCCCAGGAAGCGACAAGGCCGGGAAGGACAGCCATCAGGATTATGATTGACATCCCTCTGGATTATGAATAGCATCCAGATTCGTAAAATGCCTTGCACTTTGCGGCAGCGGCAGCTCACATCAACGACGCGAGGAGACTCACGGATGGCCCTGCAATTTGTCTTCGACTATCGAAGTCCGTATGCCTATCTGGCCAATACACGCGTGGCGGACCTTGACGTCGGCATCGACTACCGCCCGGTGGATGTCCTGATGGTGATGCGGCAGGTCAATAACCAACCCTCTCCCGAATGCCCCGCCAAGGCGCGTTATGCCAGGCTGGACGCCGGCCGCTGGGCGGGCCTGTACGGCGTGCCGCTGGCGCCCAACGCTGCACTGCTGCAAGCGATGGCAAGGAAGGACTTCGACGGAACATGGCTGTCCCGTGCCGGCCTGGCCGCCATCGAACTGGGCGTGTTCGACATGGCCCACCCGGCATTGTTCGAGGCAGCGTGGGCGAGCAGCGGAGACCTGCTCAGCGCCGAAGGGCGCGCCGCGTTTCTGCGCCAGCGCGGCATCGATGCCGACATCTGGCATCGCGCCGGCGCCACCGACATCCATGATCGCCTGGCGCAACTGAGCAGCGATGCCGCCGACCGCGGGGTGTTCGGCGTGCCCGCATTCTTCGTCGGCACGGAGCTGTTCTTCGGCAATGACCGTCTCGACTTTGTCCGCACTGCCCTGCAGTCTTCAGCCATCTAAGGAATTTCCATGAGTGACAGCAAGCTCGCCCTCGTCACCGGTGTCGGTCCCGGTACCGGCCAGGCCATGGTACGGCGCCTGATTGCCGGGGGCTACCAGGTGGCGATGATCGCCCGCGACGGCGATCGCCTGGCCGGCCTTGCCGCGGAACTGCCCGGCAGCCATCCCTTTGCCGTCGATGTCACCGATCACGCCGCGCTGGACCGGGCGCTTGACCGCATCGCAGCCGATCTGGGCCAGCCGCAGGTATTGGTACACAACGCCGTGGGCGGTACCTTCGGCAACTTCCTGGAGATCGACCCCAAGGCGCTCGAAGCCAATTTCCAGACCAACGTGATGGCCCTGCTCCATCTTGGACGGCGGCTGGCGCCGGCCATGGTGGAAGCGGGCCACGGCGCCATCATCGCCACCGGCAACACGTCGGCGCTGCGTGGCAAGAGCCATTTCGCGGGCTTCGCGCCGACCAAGGCGGCACAACGCATCCTGGCTGAGTCGATGGCGCGTGAACTGGGGCCCAAGGGCGTGCACGTGGCGTACCTGGTGATCGACGCAGTGATCGATTTGCCGTGGACGCGCAAGCTGCGTCCCGATGCCCCGGACGAATACTTTATCCGGCCCGCCGACATCGCCGAGGAAGTCTGGCACCTGATCCACCAGCCCCGGAGCGCGTGGTCGTTCAACGTCGAGGTGCGACCGTACGGTGAGCAGTGGTAGTGCTAGTTGTGCCGCGGTGAGCGGGTGCTATCATCGGCTCGGTGCCTGCCGCGTCGGCCGCAGGCCTTCCCGCGAAGTTAGTGACGCAAAAAGGTAATGGGGCATTCGCAGACACAGAAGCAGCAGACGCATGATCGCATCGTGGAAATCGCCGCGCAGCGCTTCCGCGAGCTTGGCCTGAACGGGCTGAGCATTGCCAACCTGATGAAAGAGGCCGGCCAGACGCACGGCGGCTTCTACAAGCATTTCGAATCCCGCGATGACCTGGTCGCCGAGGCGCTCGCCACGGCGTTCGCCAGTTCCAACAGCGAGGCGCGCACCGGCAAGTCAGCCACGTTCAAGGCATTGGTGATGGCGTACCTGAGCAAGCGGCACCGCGACGCGCCGGGCACCGGCTGCGCGGTCGCCGCGCTGGTCAATGATATGGGCCGTTCGCAACCGGACGCGCGCGCGCTCTACACCGAACAGGTGTGCAAGAGCCTGGCAAACATCGGCAGGCTCACCGGCAAGGGTGGCGACGCCGGCAACGACGCCGCGGCCATCGTCAGCCTCAGCGCCATGGTCGGCGCGCTCGGCCTGGCCCGGGCGGTCGACAATCCTGCGCTGTCGGCAAAAATCCTGAGCGCTGTCCAGGACTTCCTGATTGCGCAGTTCGACGAACCGCTCGAGAAAGCCGACTGAGCGCGTAGAAAGTCAACGCCGCATAGCCTTGCCTGAACGCCAGCATGCCCCATGCAGCGAGACTTTCAGCTCTGGCATGGCGTCTGCAAGCGTCTGGTCGTCGGATCCCCAAACACTCACGCCCGAACCACCGCCATGAGCATGGAGGAATCGATGGGTGGACGATCGCGCATTACCCACGAGACGAGGCTCGATCCTTCCATCAGGCTTAGCAACTGATAGGCCTTTCCTTCGGTATCTGTCTTGGCGGGGATCTGATGACTTGCAACGGCGTGGTCGAGGATTCGCGCCAGCCATTTGAGTTGTATGTCGAAAAAGTGGTGGGTGAGCGCCTTCAGACGCTCAGGCAGCACGGTCATCTCGGCTGCCAAGGCCCCGCACAGAGGCAGCTTGCCGGCCAGAAGGCCATCCTGGAAGCCGCGAATAAAACCAGCCAGGCGCGCCTCAAGGTCTTCTCCTTCCGCCTCCATGCGGTCGAATTCAGCCTTGACTCGCTCGATGTAGCCTTCGACGATGGCAACCCCAAGGTCCTCCTTGGTCGGGAAATGGTGGTGAATGCTCGGCTTCCGGATCCCGACCTCGTCAACCAGGTCTGCGTAGCTGAACGCTGCGTAGCCCTTCGAGCGCATCAGGCGCTCCGCGGCATCGATCAGCGCGTCCCGGGTTCCTTCACGCGTTCCTGGGGTTTTCATTTTCACCTCTTCCAGTTGGCTTGACGCGTCTGTCCGCGCCGCATGCTTCACTACGAAGCAATAATTCTACCGACTAGTTGGTAGTTTTGCAATTCCATTGCGAACTTCAGCGAAGCAGTTGCGCACCCTACCAACTAGTCGGTAGTATCTGCTCCACGGATCTCGCACTGTATCCAGACCAGGGCCGGAACATCGGGCAAGCGTGCCCACCCCACTCGCGACGCGAGGATTCATCCCGGGTTGTCGGGCCCGGCCACACCTTTCTCAATCGGAGTCACTTCATGCTCGAGTGGAAAAAGACAATGCAGGACATCAATCCCCGCCTCAGGGAACTGTCCACGCGCTCGCCGGATACCCTGCGTGGCGTTGCCCTGCTGGGCAGCGCGGGCGAAAGGACCAACCACCTCACCGCCAAGACGCGCGAACTCATTGCGCTGGCCGTCGCGGTCACCACGCGTTGCGACGGTTGCATCGCCTTCCATGCAGCCGAGGCCGTGAAACTCGGCGTGACCGATGAAGAAATGGCCGAAGCGCTTGGCGTGGCCATCAACCTGAACGCCGGCGCCGCCCTGGTCTACAGCACGCACGTGCTGGATGCCATGGACAAGCTGAAGCAAGCCTAATCACCCACCCCACTGACAGGAGCCCATTTCATGCTCAAAGGTAAGACTGCACTCATTACAGGCGGAGCATCCGGCATCGGACTGGCCGCAGCGAAGCTGATGCATGCCAACGGCGCGCAGGTAGTGATCACCGGCCGCGACCCCGGCAAGCTGGAGTCCGCTCGCAAGGAAATCGGCGAGGATGTGCTCGCCCTGCAAGCCGATGTGCTCTCCCGCGAAAGCCTTCTGGCGATGACTGCGAGGATCAAGGAATCGTTCGGCGGCCTGGACGTGTTCTTTGCCAACGCCGGCGTCGCCTATGTCACCCCGCTGGCGACGACCACGGAGGAGGCGTACGACACGCTGATGGATACGAATGTCAAATCCGTATTCTTCTCGCTGCAAGCCGTGGAACCCATCTTGCGCGACGGCGCCTCGGTCATTCTCAACACGGCATGGCTCAACCAGGTGGGCGTCCCCGGTCGTGCCGTCCTGTCCGCCACCAAGGCGGCAGTGCGTTCCTTCGCAAGAACCTTCTCGGCCGAGTTGCTGGCACGCCGCATCCGCGTCAACGCGGTAAGCCCTGGCCTGATCGACACACCGATCCTGCGCGGCGTGGGACAGTCGGAGCATCCGGGTCAGAGCGACGCCGAGTTCAAGGACTACCTGGCCGGCGCAGCGAAGCTGATTCCGATCGGGCGCCTGGGTCGCGCGGACGAAATTGCATCGGCGGTGCTGTTCCTTGCGAGCGACGCCTCCAGCTACATGCTCGGCTCAGAGCTCGTGGTAGACGGCGGCTTCGGCCAGCTCTGACTGGAGTGATCCGACAAGGTGTTCGTGCCCCACGACGCGAACACCTGTTCGCTTAACGATCCGATGCGATTCCGGCCCGGCTGGAACCGACGAGCCGTGAAGTCGAGGAACGGCTTGTGGCGAAACACTCCGGCATGGTTGATCAGGAACCTCGCCCTCAGACCACCGGCAGCTTCAGCACCTGCTCCGTTGTCAGCACATCGCCAAAGGTATCTTCGATGCTCGCCAGCGCAGCCTGGTGCAGGTCACGATGCCGCACCACGCCGCCGGGCCGGTCGAGATCGCGTGTCCCGCACGCGTCCTCCGCCACGATCACGCCATAGCCCAGCGGCACCGCATCGCGCGCGGCGCCCGCAACACAGGCGTGCGTCATCAGCCCCGTGATGACCAGCGTCTTGATGCCGGCATCCTTGAGGCGCTGGTCCAGGTCGGTGGTGGAAAACACGCTGACCGAAGTCTTTTGCACCACCGTGTGGTGGCCCGCGGGCTGCAGGTCCGGGTGGAATTCCGCGCTGGCGCCCTGCTCCGCAAAGACGGGGCTGCCCGCCGGCGCGAGGTGCTGGACATGGAAAACGGGAATGCCGGCGGCATCCGCATGCGCGACCAGGCGCCGGGCGTTGCCGAGCGCGGCCGCGCCGTCCGGGATCGGCAGCTTGCCGTCGAAGTATTCGTTCTGGAAATCGATCACCAGCAGCGCCGTGCTGGCCGCTGCGATCGCGGTGGGGGCGCTGGCGCCGGCCAGGGTGCGGATCGTCGGGTGTGTCATGGTTGTCCTCGTCGTGATGGGAAGGAAAGCGTGCTTGCCTGGCGGGACAGCCGCCGCGGCTTCATCGCTGCACGCAGTTTCCAACGACTGCCGCCGCCCCGAAAGCGTCCCGATGGACAACATCCGCTAGAATCGGGCCAACTTCAGATGCCCCTGCTTGCGAGGAAGCGATGCACACCGTCGCCGTGATTGCCTTCGAAGGCATCAGCCCGTTCCACCTGTCCGTGCCCTGCATCGTGTTCGGCGACGATCTCGCCATGCTGGGCGTGCCGCGCTACCGGCTCCTGATCTGCGGCGAGCAGACCGGCCTGATCCGGACCATGTCGGGCTTCCGCGTCGAAGTCGAGCACGACCTGTCCGCGCTGGAACAGGCCGATACCGTGATCATGCCGGCCTGGCGCGACCCGGCGGAACGCCCGTCGCCGGCCTTGCTGGCGGCGCTGCGGGCCGCCAGCGCCCGCGGCGCGCGCATCGCCGGGCTGTGCCTGGGCACCTTCGTGGTCGCCGAAGCCGGCCTGCTCGACGGCCGGCCGGCGGCCACCCACTGGGTCTGGGCCGATGACTTCGCCGCGCGCTACCCCAGGGTCCGGCTCGACCGCCGCTCGCTCTATATCGACGATGGCAGCATCCTCACGTCGGCCGGCACCGCCGCCGCGCTGGACTGCTGCCTGCACCTGGTGCGCCGCGACCATGGCGCGGACGTCGCCAACCGCGTGGCCCGCCGCATGGTGGTCGCGCCGCACCGGCATGGCGGACAGGCGCAGTACATCGAGCAGCCGCTGCCGCAGACGGCCGGCGCCGACAAGCTGAGCACCACGCTCGACTGGGCCATCGAACACCTGGAACAGCCGCTGACCCTGGACCTGCTGGCCGACAAGGCAGGCATGAGCCGCCGCAATTTCACCCGGCGCTTCAAGGCCAAGACCGGCACCACGGTGACGCAGTGGCTGCTGAACCACCGGCTCACCGCGGCGCAGCGGCTGCTGGAGACCACCGGCAAGAGCGTCGACGTGATCGCCGGCATGGTCGGGTTCGGCTCGGCGGTTTCGCTGCGCCAGCACTTTGCCCAGACCTTTGCCATTTCGCCATCCGCTTACCGCAAGCAGTTCGGCACTACGGCGCCGTCAGGGCGTGCCGCTGCATAACTCGCCATGCCCCGATTCTTCCGCTTCCGCTTTGTGCGCTGCTGTGTTGGCGCCGTTGCCCTTGCGCTCGCCGGTGCCGCCCACGCCGCCACCGATATCGACTGCGACCCGTCGGCCGCGCCCGCGGGCCGCGTGCCCTCGCACCAACTGATCTGCGAGTCGGCGCTGTTTTCGATGGGCTACCAGCGCATCCATGCCGACCAGCAGCGGCAGCTCAAGGCCGGCACGATTACCGAGGCCGAGGTTGCCGCGTTCCGCAAGAAGCGCGACAGCTGCGGGACCGCGGCTTGCCTCGATGCCGTGTTCCGGGAATGGCGGACGTTCGCGGCGCAAGCCGGCGGCAAGCGCTGAAGGCGACGGCTGGTCTTTACTCAGAAGTTCGTCTCGATCGCCTTCCTGGCGCCATCCGGCACCTGGTTCGGAATCACCCGGTGTGCAAGGATCTCGTAGTCCCGCGCAGCCGCCACCGAGGCGGGATTTACCAGCCGCTTCGGGCCGCCCAGCCAGGCAAAATGATCCTTGCCGTCATCACTGCTGAACCAGGCAAAGTCGCCGATGCGGTCCAGCCCGCGTTTCACCATCTTCAGCAGCGCCAGGGCTTCTTCGGAAACCCCGAGGTGCCGTCCTGTGTCATGGATGACCGTGGCCAGGTTGCGCAGCTTGCTGGATAGGGTGCCGTCGCCGTTCGCCTGGTCAGGCACCAGTTCGACAACCAGGATTCCTTTGTGCGCGGTGATGCGTGCTTGATGCATGGCTTCTCCCAACGGATGTGTCCCTGCCGGCCACATGCACTTGACAAGCAAGTTTGCTGCCAGCATTGCCGGATGTGCAGCGTACATGCCTCGCATGACAGTTCTACGCGGGTTGGGTGGCGCAGGAATCGAACAGCGTGGTGAATCTGCCGGTGCGACGGAATGGGTGCGGTGTTGGTACCGGCCCTGCACTTTCCGCAAACCGTCGGGCTGCAGGCAACTTTGCCTGCAGGGTCGGTAGTCACCGGAATCAGGCGTCAGGCGACCTGGTAGCGCCGGATCATCTCAGGATCGGGATCGATACCCAGCCCCGGCCCGTCCGGCACCCGGATCATCCCGTCCCGCGGCAGCACCGCATCGCCGAGCACCCGGGCCTCCATGTCAAAGTAGCGCCATTCGATCATGGCGCGCGCATCGCCGAGCGCCGCCGTGGCATGGATGCTGGCCAGCAGCCCGGGACCGTCGTAGAAGGTGTGGACCATCACCTGCGTGTTGTGCGCCTCGGCCAGCGCGAACACCTTGCGCAGCGGGCTGATGCCGCCCATCTTGGCCGGGCTGGGCTGGACGACGTCGACCGCGCCGGCGCCGAGCATCTGCTGGAAGTCCATCAGTGTCGAGGCATTCTCGCCCGCCGCAACGGCAATGCCGCATTGCCGGCGCAACGCGGCAAGCCCGGCGTAGTTCTCCGGCGGCCACAGCGGCTCCTCGAGCCAGCGCAGCGACAGTGGCGCCAGGGCGCGCGCCATGTCGATGGCCTCGGCCAGCGACCAGGGACAGTTCACATCCAGCGTGATTTCAATGTCCGGCCCGGCCGCCTCGCGCGCGCCCCGTATGACCGCGAGGTCCACCTCGTGCAGCTTGACGCTGCGGTAGCCGTCGGCGATCGCGCGCTGCGTGTTGGCCGCGATGGTGGCGCGGTCGGCGTAGCGGATCAGGCTGGCATACGCGGGCAGGGTTTCCCGCCGCGTTCCGCCCAGCAGCCGGTACAGCGGCAGGCCTGTGGCCTTGCCGCAAATATCCCACAGCGCGATATCGAGCGCCGACAGCCCGTACAGCACGGCGCCACTGCGCCCGAAGACGTGGAACCGGCGCTGCAGGTCGAGGCCGAGCGCCTCGGGCTGCGTGGCATCCATGCCGATGCACGCGGGCGCCAGCAGTTCTTCGAGCGCCGCCTTGACCATCGGGATGCCGATAAAGCCGAAGGTTTCGCCCCAGCCCACGATGCCGTCGTCGGTGGTCACCCGGACCAGCAGCGAATCGGCGGCCTGCAAACCCGCTCCGCCCCACACGCCGGCGGCGGAGACCCCGCCGACCGTGAACGGCACGCGCAGCACGATGGTGTCGATCGACGCAATCTTCATGGCTCGCCTCCCGCGGCCGCTGCAGACCCGGAGTACCGGCTGGCTGCATGGCTGCGTTCACTATAGGCGAGCGCGTGCGATCCAGCCGCGCCCGGCTGGCGGGCCCGGCCGCTTGCGCTCAGCCCTGGTCGCCGCCGCCGACCGGCAAGACCGTGCCGGTGATGTAAGACGCTTCGTCCGATGCCAGGAACAGGATCGCATGCACCTGTTCGTCGATCGTGCCATAGCGGTGCATCAGGCTGCTCTCCCGCGTCTGGTCAACGATGGCCTGGTACCAGTCCGCCTCCTGCGCGCTCTGCGCTTCGGTATTGCGCGGAATCCTGCGCGGCGGCGCCTCGGTGCCGCCGGTGGCGATGGCGTTGACGCGGATGCCTTCGTGCGCGTGCTCGAAGGCAAGGCTGGCGGTCAGCGCATTGACGCCGCCCTTGGCGGCCGCATACGGCACGCGGTGGATGCTGCGCGTGGCGATCGACGACACGTTGACGATCACCCCCTGCCGGCGCTCGACCATGCCGGGCAGCACCGCGCGGCAGCACCACAGCGTGGGGAACAGCGAGCGCCGGATCTCGGCCTCGATCTGGTCCGCTTCATAGAACTGGAAGGGCTTGGCCCAGATCGTGCCGCCGACGTTATTGACGAGGATGTCGACGCGGCCGAAGGCGGCCTCGGCGGCCTGCGCCATCTGCGTGGCGCCGGCATGGGTTTCCAGGTCGGCGTGCACGGCGATGGCCTTGCCGCCGGCGCCAGCGATCTCGGCGGCGACTTCGTCGACCAGTGCCGAACGGTCGACCAGTGCCACCGACGCGCCCTCGGCGGCGGCGGCCAGCGCCACGCCGCGGCCGATGCCCTGCGCGGCGCCGGTGACGATCATTGCCTTGCCGGCGAATCGTGCGGAGCTTCTCATGCTGTTGCTCTCCTTCTTCACGCCGCGTTGCTGGCCGAGAACTTCTCGTAGTAGAAGCCCGCCGGCGTGATGCCGCTCTGCTGCAGCCAGCCGCGCACCGCTTCCACCATCGCCACCGGGCCGCACAGGTAGATGTCGACATCGCCGCCGTTGAGCCATTCGGGCTCGACGTGCGCGGTGACATAGCCCTTGCGCGGGTGGCCGCTGGCGGGGTCGGCGACGCAGGTGCGGTATTCGAAGCGGCTCAGGGCGGCCTGGGCGGCATCAATGCGAGGCAGGCCCACAAGGTCGATATCGTTGGTGACGCCGTAGACCATGCGCACCGGCTGCGCGCAAGCGCCGGCGGCCATTACGTCGAGCATCGACAGGAACGGCGCAATGCCGGTACCGCCCGCGAGGAACAGCACCGGACGCGTCACGGGGCGCAGGTAGAAGCTGCCATAGGGGCCGGAGAACGCCACGCGCTGGCCCGACCTTGCCTCGCTGGTCAGCCACGTGCTCATCCTTCCGTCCGGCACGTTGCGCACCACAAAGCCGGTGCGCGCGCTGCCGGGCGCCGAACTGAAGGAATACGAGCGCGCCTGGCCGGTGCCCGGGATCTCGACATTGACGTACTGCCCCGGCAGGAAGTCCACGCCGGCGGCATCGTCCAGGTCGATGGCGAAGCTGATGGTCGAATCGGACAGCGACTCCAGTTCGGCCAGCGTCCCCTGGTAGGTCGTGACGCCGGTCTTGCACGCCGACGACGACGCCGGCACGCGGATCACGCAGTCCGAGCGCGGGCGCGTCTGGCAGGCCAGCACGTAGCCCTGCGCCGCTTCCTCGGCGGTCAGCGCATCCTCGATATAGCTCGACTCGGGCAGGTCATAGCGGCCCGACTCGCACAGCCCGCGGCAGGTGCCGCAGGCGCCGTCGCGGCAGTCCAGCGGGATATTGATCTGCTGCCGGTAGGCGGCGTCGGACAGGGTCTCGTTCTCGCCGCAGGTGATGAAGCGCGTGACGCCGTCCTCGAATTGCAGGGCGATGGTGTGTTCCATGGCGCGGTCCTCCAGCCTGGATCAGATGTGATAGATGTCGATGACCTGGTTGATGTAGTCGTTCTTGAGCACGACATACTTGTCCAGGATGCGCGGCTGCGCGCCGGAGAGGTCGAGCCGGTAGCGCGACATGCCGAAGTAGCTGTACGTGGTCTGGTAGCGATGGCTCAGCGTGTGCCAGTTGAAGCGTACGCTGCAGCTGTCGCCGTCCACCTCCAGCAGTTCGACATTGCTCAGGTTGTGGCTGGTGCGCGTGTCCGGCATGGTGGCGCTGGAGCGCTCCGTCTTGATGCGGAACACGCGGTCTTCCAGCCCCTGGCGGCTCGGGTAATAGATCAGCGAGATCTCGCGCTGCGGGTCGGTGACCAGCTTGCCGTCGTCGTCCCAGCACGGCATCCAGAACTTCGCCTCCGGGTGGTAGCACTCGACCCATTCGTCCCACGCTTCGTCGTCGAGCAGGCGCGCCTCGCGGTACAGGAAGGCCCGGATGGCGGCCAGGTCGACTTGCTTGTCGAGGACGGTGTCGGGCGTCATGTCGGCGGTGCTCATGCTGCGCTCCCTTCGGTGCCGTTGGTCGCGACATCCGTGACTGCATTCGCCGCTTCATTCGCCCCTTCATTCGCGGTTTCATTCGCGGCTTCATTCGCGGCTTCATTCGCGGCTTCGGCAGACTGCCCCGCCACGGCCTTTCTCATGACGTCGAGCCAGTAGCGGTGCTGCACCGTGTACAAGCCCTCGTCCTCGGTGCGCACGCCGCTCATCACCGGCTTCAGCCCGATGCGTTGCGCGGCTTCGTCGGCGCCGTCGATCCAGTGCTTCGCGCCGCGGCACATGTCGTTCCAGGCCAGCGCCTGGCCGGCGTAGCCCTGCTGGCAGGCGCGGAATTCTTCCAGGTCGTCCGGCGTGGCCATGCCGCTGACGTTGAAGAAGTCCTCGTACTGGCGGATGCGGCGCGCGCGCGCCTCGTCGGATTCGCCCTTCGGCGCGATGCAGTAGATCGTGACCTCGGTCTTGTCGACGGCCAGCGGGCGCAGCAGGCGGATCTGCGAGCCGAACTGGTCCATCAGGTAGACGTTGGGATACAGGCACAGGTTGCGCGAGTTCTGGATCATCCAGTCCGCGGTCTCTTCGCCGCAGCGCTCGGCGAATTCGTCGCGGCGGCTGAAGTTGGGACGGTCCTCCGGATTGGCCCACTTCGTCCACAGCAGCATGTGGCCATGCTCGAACGCGTAGAAGCCACCGCCCTGCTGCCCCCACTTGCCCGCGTCCATGGCGCGGATCTGGTCGCCCTGCGCGTTCTTCTGCTTGCGGTGGCCGGTGGTCGCGGCGTAGTTCCAGTGCACCGCCGACACGTGGTAGCCGTCGGCACCGTTCTCGGCCTGCAGCTTCCAGTTGCCTTCGAAGGTGTAGGTGGAGGAGCCACGCAGCACTTCCAGCCCGTCGGCGGACTGGTCGACGATCATGTCGATGATGCGCGCCGCCTCGCCAAGGAACGCTTGCAGCGGCGGCACGTCGGCGTTCAGGCTGCCGAACAGGAAGCCACGGTAGTTCTCGAAGCGCGCCACCTTCTTCAGGTCGTGCGAGCCTTCCTTGTTGAAGCACTCGGGGTAGCCCGCGTTCTCGGGGTCCTTCACCTTCAGCAGCTTGCCGCTGTTGTTGAAGGTCCAGCCGTGGAACGGGCAGGTGTAGGTGGCCTTGTTGCCGCGCTTGTGGCGGCACAGCATCGCGCCGCGATGGCTGCACGCGTTGATGAAGGCGTTCAGCTCGCCTTGCCGGTTGCGCGCGATCACCACCGGCTGGCGGCCGATATGGGTGGTGTAGTAGTCGTTGTTGTTCGGGATCTGGCTTTCGTGCGCCAGGTAGATCCAGTTGCCCTCGAAGATGTGCTTCATCTCGAGTTCGAACAGGTCTTCGTCGGTGAAGGCCGCACGATGCAGGCGGTAGTCGCCGCTGGCCTTGTCTTCCACCAGGAAGGCATCGAGGTCTGGTCGCCGGGGTTGTGTGGACTCAGGGCGAACGGGGGCCGTCCCCGCGGGATAGATCGGGATCATGGGAGTTGTCTCCTGCTGGTCTTGTTGCCGGGGCGGCGCGGCGGATGGCGCTGCCGCCCGGACTGGATCTGCCGGCCCGCGAGCGCGGGCGGCCTTGCAGAAACTTCAGGCGGCGGCGCGCAGGCGCTCCACCTCGGCGGGCGGCGCGCCTTCCTTCTCGGGCAGCAGCCGGAAGTCAAAGTCGATCGAGGCGAACGGCTGGTCCACGCCTTGCTGGTCGAGCGCGGCCGCGTCGGTGATGCGGTTCACCGCCGGCACCAGCCCTTCGCGGCTGGCGAAGGCGAAGTCGTCCCACAGGAACTTGTCGCCGTCGATGTTGATCTGCGTGGTCAGCTTGCGGTGGCCGTCCGCCGACACGAAGAAGTGGATATGCGCCGGCCGCTGGCCGTGGCGCGCGAGCTGGTCCAGCAGGCGCTGGGTCGTGCCTTGCGGCGGGCAGCCGTAGCCGGTCGGCACGTTGCTGCGGAACTGGTAGCGGCCGTTGGCATCGGTGACGATGGTGCGGCGCAGGTTGAAGTGCGACTGGGTCTTGTCGAAGAACGAGTAGTTGCCCATCAGGTTGGCGTGCCACACCTCGACCTTCGCACCCGCCAGCGGCTTGCCGTCGGCGCCGTACAGCGTGCCCTGCATGAACAGCACTTCGCCCTTGCCGTCATCGCTGCCGTCGTCCAGGCGGGCAAAGCCGGTGCTCTCCGGGGCGCCGGCCACGTAAAGCGGGCCTTCGATGGTGCGCGGCGTGCCGCCGGCCAGCCCGGCGCGGGCCTCGGCCTCGTCGGCGCGGATGTCGAGGAAGCGCTCCAGTCCCAGGCCGGCGGCGAGCAGGCCCAGTTCCTGGGTTGCGCCCGCCTCGGCGAAGTACTCGATGCCCTTCCAGACTTCGCTCGCGCTCAGGTCGAGGTCTTCGATCGCCTTGAACAGGTCCGCGGTCAGGCGCACGACCACCTGCTGCACGCGCGGGTCGGGCGTGCCTTGCGTGCCCGTGGCGACGATAAAGCTGTTGACCAGGGCGTCGATTTCCGAGTGAGTCATGGGGGTCTCCATATTTGTGGTGGGGTTCCCGGTCGATGCCTTGCAGGTATCAAGCTTGTATTCCGGGCACGGATGGAGCATAGTCAACGCCTGTTTTTGCAGTCCAACACTGATTTAGTATCTGCCTGATACCCTGGAGGTATAGTCTTGGAATTGCGGCACCTGCGTTACTTCGTGGCCGTGGCAGAGGAACGCAACTTCACCCGCGCGGCCGAGCGGCTGCATATCGCGCAGCCCCCGCTGTCGCGCCAGATCCAGCAGCTGGAGGACGACCTGGGCGTGCAACTGTTCGAGCGCCACTCGCGCCCGCTCAAGCTGACCGACACCGGGCGCTACTTCTATACGCATGCGCTGCAACTGCTGGCCCAGACCGCCGAACTGCAGGCTATGACAAAGCGGGTCGGCAAGATCGAACACAAGATGTCGGTCGGCTTTGTCGGCTCCACGCTGTACGGGATGCTGCCGCGCATCATCCGGCGCTTCCGCCAGATGCACGCCGACCTGGAACTAAGCCTGCACGAGATGTCGACCATGGACCAGATCAAGGCGCTCAAGGAAGGCCGCATCGACGTGGGCTTCGGTCGCATCCGGCATGAAGACCCGTCGGTCCGGCGCGTGGTGCTGCGCGAGGAGCGCATGATCGTGGCGCTGCCGGTCGGCCACCCGCTCGCGGCGGCCAAGCCCCAGCTAGCGCTGCACGACCTGGTGGGCGAGCCGCTGATCATCTTCCCCAAGGCGCCGCGGCCGAGTTTTGCCGACCAGGTGCTGGCCGCCTTCCATGACCGCGCGCTGAAGCCGAGCCGGCTGCACGAGGTGCGCGAGTTGCAGATCGCGCTCGGCCTGGTGGCGATGGGCGAAGGCATCTCCGTGGTGCCCAGCAGCGTCTACGGGCTGAAGCGGGACGACGTGACCTACAAGGAACTGGACGATCCCAAGCTGGTGTCGCCCATCATCATGAGCACCCGCATGATGGACGAGTCGGCCGACCTGCACTCGCTGCGCGACATGATCTACCAGCTCTACGAGGAAGAAGGCATGGCCTACCTGCCCCCGCAGAAGGACTAAGGCGTCGGCGACAATCCATACTTTTGAAGTATCGAATCAGACGACAACGGTCTTGGACAGCTGAATAATAGCCATCCATACTCTGATGCAACATTCAACTGCATCAGGAAGGTATGAAAGTGGCGACACAATCCAGCTCTGCGGCCATCGAGTCGATCGAGGCCATCCTGGTCGACCTGCCGACCATCCGCCCGCACCAGCTCGCCATGGCGACCATGCAGCGGCAGACCCTCGTGATCGTCCGGCTGCGCTGCGCCGATGGCGTGGAAGGCATCGGCGAGGCCACCACCATCGGCGGCCTGTCCTATGGCGACGAAAGCCCCGAGGGCATCAAGCTGACCATCGACACGTACCTGGCGCCGGCGCTGCTCGGGCAGGACGCCACCAACGTGCATGCCGCCATGGCACGGCTGAACAAGGTGGCGCGCGGCAACCGCTTCGCCAAGTCGGCGCTGGAGACCGCGCTGCTCGACGCGCAGGGCAAGCGCCTGGGCGTGCCGCTGTCGACGCTGCTGGGCGGCGCCGTGCGCGACACGCTGCCGGTGCTGTGGACGCTGGCCAGCGGCGATACCGCGCGCGACATCGACGAGGCCGAACGCCTGCTGGCCGAGCGCCGCCACGACACCTTCAAGCTCAAGATCGGCCGGCGCGGCGTGCGCGAGGACGTGGCCCACGTGTCCGCGATCAAGCGCGCGCTGGGCGACCGTGCCCGCGTCACCGTCGACGTCAACCAGGCCTGGAACGAAGCGGATGCCGCCACCGGCATCGCCATGCTCGAAGCCGCCGGCATCGACCTGATCGAGCAGCCCACGCCGCGCGAGCAGCGCACCGCGCTGGCCCGGCTGGCGGCGCGCTTCGTCGTGCCCATCATGGCCGACGAAGCCGTGTGCGGCCCCGAGGACGCGATGGAACTGGCGCGCCTGGGCGCCGCCGACGTGTTCGCGCTGAAGATCGCCAAGTCCGGCGGCATCTTCGGCATGCTGCGCACCGCCGCGGTTGGCGACGCGGCCGGCATCGCGCTGTATGGCGGCACCATGCTGGAAGGCAGCGTCGGCACCATCGCCGCCGCCCACGGCTTCGCCACGCTGCCGCAGCTGGCCTGGGGCACCGAGCTGTTCGGCCCGCTGCTGCTCAAGGACGATATCGTGCTGGAGCGGCCGGTGTACCGCGACTTTGCGCTGCACCTGCCGCAAGGGCCGGGGCTGGGGCTCGCGCTCGACGAGGACAAGCTGGCGCATTATCGTCGCGACAGCGGCCGCGCCTGATTTTCACCACCGGACGAAACGAGGAGAAACCGATGCTGTACCTGGTACGAATGGACGTGAACCTGCCGCACGACATGCCCGCCGCGCAGGCCGATGACATCAAGGCGCGCGAGAAGGCCTACGCGCAGGACCTGCAGCGCCAGGGCAAATGGCTGCACCTCTACCGAGTGGTCGGCGAGTATGCCAACTACAGCGTATTCGACGTCGAATCGAACGAAGCCTTGCACAACCTGCTGTCGGCGCTGCCGCTGTTCCCGTACATGAAGATCACCGTCACGCCGCTGGCGCCGCATCCCTCTTCCATCCGCTGAACGATCCACTGAACGAAACCGCGACATGAGCATTGCCACCCGTGACGGGCTTCGCCTGCACTACGAATTCCAGGGCCCGGCCGGCGCGCCGGTGCTGGTGATGTCCAACTCGCTCGGCACCAACCTGTCGATGTGGGAGCCGCAGATGCCGGCGCTGCTGGAGCGCTTTCGCGTGCTGCGCTACGACACGCGCGGCCATGGCGCCTCCGGCGTGCCGGCCGCGCCGTTCGGCATGGCCGAGCTGGGCGCCGACGTGCTGGCGGTGATGGACCATGCCGGCGTCGGGCGCGCGCACTTCTGTGGCCTGTCGATGGGCGGCATGACCGGCATCTGGCTGGCGCGCCATCACCCCGAACGCTTCGGCCACTTCGTGCTGGCCAATACCGCGGCGCTGATCGGGCCGCCTTCCGGCTGGAACACGCGCATCGAGCGCGTGCAGGCCGAAGGCATGGCGGCCATCGCCGAGGGCGTGCTGGCCCGCTGGTTCACCCCCGCCGCGCTCGCCGGCGATCCGGCGCGCCTGGCGCCGGTGCTGGCGATGCTCGCATCGACCGATGCCGACGGCTATATCGCCAACTGCGCCGCGGTGCGCGATGCCGACCTGCGCGGCCTGCTGGCTGACATCGACGCCCGCGTGCTGGTGATCGCGGGTGTCCAGGATGCCGCCACCACGCCGGAACAGGGGCGCGAGCTGGCCAATGGCATTGCCAACGCCGACTACCTCGCGCTCAATGCGGCGCATCTGTCGAACTGGGAGTTGCCGGCGGAGTTTTCTGACGCCGTGATCAACTTCGTTTCAGAGGCCTGATATCGGCGCTGCTTGCGCGAGGCCGACCGCCTTACACCACCATCTCCACCCCCGACGCCGGCCGGCGCTCCAGCAATGCCGCCAGCTTCCTCAGCGCCAGCGACAGCTGCGCGTGACTGTCCACGCCGCCCAGCGAGATGCGGATGGCATTGGGCGCGCCGGGCCCGTCCCAGAACGCGTCGGAAGGCGTGACCCGCAGGTCTTCCGCCAGCGCGGCCCGGGTGAGCTGCTGCGCCGACCACTGCGCGGGCAGGCGATGCCATACGTGGATGGCGCTGGGTGGCAACTGCCCGATCCCGCTCAGCCATCGGCTTGCCAGCGCGCACCGCGCCAGCGCTTCGGTACGGATGCCGTCGAGCAGCTGCATGGCCGAGCCGTCATGGATCCATTGCGTGGCCAGTGCCGCGGTCATCGGCGCGGCCATCAGCGCGAAGGCGCGCAGCGATGCCAGCAGGTCGCCGCCACCCCTGCCCTCGGGCAACAGGACATAGGCGGTGCGCAAGCCCGGCGTGAGCGCCTTGGATAGCGTCGCGACGTAGTAGGTACGCTCGGGCGCAAAGGTGGCGAGCGGCGGCGGTGCCGATGGCGTCAGCAGCCAGTACGGGTCATCCTCCAGCAAGGCGATATCGCATCGATGCGCGGCCGCGGCGATCTCTGCCCGGCGCGAGGCCGGCATGGTGTGCGTGGTCGGATTCTGGGCCGTGGGGTTGAGGTAGGCCAGCGTGGCGCCTTCGGCGCGGGCCGCGGCGAGCGCGTCGGGCAGCATCCCGTCCGCGTCGCACGGCGCGATCAGCACGCGCCGGCCCAGTTGCGCCGCCGCGGCGCGGATGCCCGGGTAGGCCAGCGGCTCGGTGACGATCGCCTCGCCGGGCCGCGTGCGGCTCAGGATCACGGCGGCCAGCGCGGCCTGCGCGCCGGGGCACACCACCAGCCGCGCGGTATCGACCTGCCCGAACATCGGCGCAAGCCAGAGCGCGCCGGCCGACCGGTCCGAAGCACTGCCGCCGCCAAGCTGGTAGGTCATCAGCAGGTGCGGGTCGCTGCGCAGCAGGACCTGGTTCAGGCCACGCCGCAACAGGTCCGGGAAGTCCACGCCCGCCGGCGGCGGCGGCACGTTCATGCTCATGTCGACGACCCGCGCGAGTTCCGCGCGCGGCGCGGCGATGAAGGTGCCGAGCGCGCCCCTGGCTTCGATCAGCTGGCGCCGCCGGGCCTCGTTATAGGCGCGCGTCACCGTGGTCAGGTCGACGCCGAGGGATTTCGCCAGGCTGCGCTGCGGCGGCACGCGGTCGCCAGCCATCAGCCGGCCGTCGCCGATTGCCTGCTCGATGAAATCGACGATCTGCAGATATCGGGCCCCGCCGGATGCAGTGATCCGCAAATCCCATTGGCTGGCGATCCGGGCAGCGCTTTCGGCATCTTGTATGGATTCTGTTGCCAAAACTTCCTCGATGTATGGCCTTTGTCTTCGACTAGCATGCCAGACATTGTCGAGGGAATCCATACAAACCCGTCTCGCACGGGGCTGACGCAGCACTTGAATCGGAGCGCGTGGCCGGATGCCTTCGGTAATCCGTAACCAAGGTGTCCGACATGCTCAAACCTCCCGCCGGGCCGGCAAACAAAGATCGACAAGGCCCGCTGCCCCACCCTTCCCCCAGCCTCAGCCCATCGCCCGCCCTGCCGCCCCGCATCGGCGCGCTGCTGCTGGCCGCCGGCCTGAGCGCGCTGCTCAGCGGCTGCAACCTCGAACTGCTCAATCCCAAGGGCAGCGTCGGCGAGCAGGAGAAATCGCTGATCCTGATCGCGCTGTTCGTCATGCTGATGGTCGTCATCCCGGTGATCTTCCTGACGCTGTGGTTCGCCTGGCGCTACCGCGAAAGCAACACGCGCGCGACCTACGCGCCCAAGTGGTCGCACTCGACCAGGATCGAGATCGTCGTGTGGGGCATCCCGTGCGTGATCGTGGCGTGCCTGGCCGTGCTGATCTGGGATTCGACGCACAAGCTCGACCCCTATCGGCCGCTCGCGTCCGAGGTCAAGCCGCTGCAGGTCGATGTCATCGCGCTGAACTGGAAATGGCTGTTCATCTACCCCGAATACGGCGTCGCGTCGGTGAACCAGCTCGCCATCCCGGTCGGCACGCCGGTCAACTTCCGGCTGACCGCGGAATCGATGATGAATGCGTTCTTCATTCCGCAGCTTGGCAGCATGGTCTACACCATGGCGGGCATGCAGACCCGCCTGCACCTGATCGCGGACACGCCGGGCGTCTATCTCGGCCAGTCCGCGGCCTACAGCGGCGCGGGCTTCTCGGACATGCATTTCAAGACCCTGGCGACCTCGCGCGAGGACTTCGACGCGTGGATCGGCAAGGCCCGGGCCTCGGCCCGGGCGCTTGACGCGAACACCTACAGCGCGCTGGAGCAGCCCAGCACCAAGGATGCCGTCACGCTCTATGCATCGGTGACGCCGAAGCTGTTCGACCAGGTGGTCGACAAGTACATGCTGGCCAACGGCGCGATCTGCCGCGCGAACACCCCCGAATCACTGCAGGCCTTCCAACGCGTCCCGTCGGCGCTCCCCGGCCGCATGGAGCAATGACATGCTAGGAAAACTCAACCTCGAGGCCATCCCCTACCACGAGCCGATCATCATGGTGACGCTGGCCGTGGTGCTGGTGCTGGGCGCGACGCTGCTCGGCGCGATCACGAAATTCGGCAAGTGGAAGTACCTGTGGACCGAATGGATCTGCTCGGTCGACCACAAGAAGGTCGGCGTGATGTACATCATCCTGGCGCTGGTCATGCTGCTGCGCGGCTTCGCCGACGCGATCATGATGCGCACGCAGCAGGCCGTCGCCTACGGCGACGCCGCCGGCTACCTGCCGCCGCACCACTATGACCAGATCTTCACCGCCCACGGCGTGATCATGATCTTCTACGTGGCCACGCCGCTGGTGGTGGGGCTGATGAACGTGATCGTGCCGCTGCAGATCGGCGCGCGCGACGTGGCCTTCCCGTTCGTCAACTCGCTGAGCTTCTGGCTGTCGGCCATGGGCGCGGTGCTGGTGATGCTGTCGATGTTCGTCGGCGACTTCGCCGCGACCGGCTGGGTGGCCTACCCGCCGTTGTCCGAACTCGGCTACAGCCCGACCGTAGGCGTGGACTACTACATCTGGTCATTGCAGATATCGGGGCTCGGCACCACGCTGACCGGCATCAACTTCATCGTCACCATCCTGCGCATGCGCGCACCGGGCCTGACCCTGATGAAGATGCCGGTGTTCACCTGGACCGCGCTGATCACCAACATCCTGATCGTCGCCATCTTCCCGGTGCTGACCGCCACGCTGGCCCTGCTCACCGCCGACCGCTACCTCGGCATGCACTTCTTCACCAACGAGCTGGGCGGCAACGCCATGATGTACGTGAACCTGATCTGGATCTGGGGGCACCCCGAGGTCTATGTGCTGATCCTGCCCGCGTTCGGCGCGTTCTCGGAAATCATCGCCACGTTCTCGCGCAAGCCGCTGTTCGGCTACAAGTCGATGGTCTATGCCACCTCGTCGATCGGCGTGCTGTCGTTCTTCGTCTGGCTGCACCACTTCTTCACCATGGGCTCGGGCGCCAACGTCAACGCCTTCTTCGGCATCATGACGTCGATCATCTCGATCCCCACCGGCGTGAAGCTGTTCAACTGGCTGTTCACCATGTACCGGGGCCGGATCCGCTTCCATACCTCGACCATGTGGACCATCGGCTTCATGGTGACGTTCGCGGTCGGCGGCATGACCGGCGTGCTGCTGGCGGTGCCGGGCGCCGACTTCGTGCTGCACAACAGCCTGTTCCTGGTGGCCCACTTCCATAACGTGATCATCGGCGGCGTGCTGTTCGGCTGCCTGGCGGCGATCAGCTTCTGGTTTCCCAAGGTGTTCGGCTTCAAGCTGAACGAGTTCTGGGGCAAGGTCTCGTTCTGGTGCTGGCTGTCCGGCTTCTTCCTCGCCTTCATGCCGCTCTATGTGCTGGGCTTCAAGGGCATGACGCGCCGGATGAACCACTACGCCAACGTCGACTGGCATCCCTACCTGGTGGTGGCGATGATCGGCGCCTTCGTCATCGGCGCCGGCATCCTGGCCATGATCGTGCAGCTGGCCGTCAGCATCCGCGACCGCAAGCAGAACCAGGACCTGACCGGCGACCCGTGGGACGGCCGCAGCCTGGAATGGTCGACCGCATCGCCGGCGCCGTTCTACAACTTCGCGAAGGTGCCGCACATCACTTCGCTGGAACAGCACTGGGACGACAAGGAAGCCGGACGCGCATGGCGCCAGCCGGCCCACTACGAGGACATCCACATGCCACGCCCCACCGCGGCCGGCTTCCTCGTGTCCGTGTTCGGGCTGGTGTCCTGCTTCGCGCTGGTCTGGCACATGTGGCTGGTGGCCATCGCCGGACTGGTCGGTGCAATCGCGACCTTCGTGCTGCGCAGCTACGACCGCAACGTGGACTACTACGTCCCGGCCGCCGAAGTCGAGCGCATCGAGCGCGCCCGCTACGCCCAACTGCAGCAAGCTGCCTGAGCCATGAACCCGACGCTATCCCCTACCCTGCACCACCCGGGCCCGGACGCCGCACATGCGGCGGCACATGCCGCCGATCACGGCCATCACGATGCCGGCGCCCATACCACGCTGGGCTTCTGGCTCTACCTGATGAGCGACTGCCTGATCTTCGCGGTGCTGTTCGCCACCTTTGGCGTGCTGTCCGGCAACACGGCAGGCGGGCCCGGCGGCCAGCAACTGTTCGAGCTGCCGTTCGTGTTCGCCGAAACCATGGTGCTGCTGCTCAGCAGCTACACCTTCGGCCTGGCCATGCTGCGGCAGGACGCGAATGCCGCGCCGCGCATGATCCGCTGGCTCGCGGCCACCTTCGTGCTGGGCGCGCTGTTCGTCGCCATGGAGGTCTACGAGTTCGCCCACCTGCTGCACCAGGGCGCCGGCCCCGGCGTGAGCGCCTACCTGTCCGCCTTCTTCACGCTGGTCGGCACGCACGGCCTGCACGTCACCGCTGGCCTGTTCTGGCTGGCCGTGATGATCCACCAGATCCGGCGCTTCGGCCTCGACGACATCGTGCGCCGCCGGCTGGCGTGCCTGAGCCTGTTCTGGCACTTCCTGGATCTGGTCTGGATCTGCGTCTTTACCTTCGTCTACCTGCGGGAGTTCGCATGAAGCCGTCGCATCTGCATTCCGTCCATCCGGACGAGCACGCCATCCACGGCAGCGTGCGCAGCTACACCATCGGCCTGCTGCTGTCGGTGGCGCTTACCGTGGCATCGTTTGCCACGGTGATGACCGGCGCGCTGCGCAGCCACGCCGCGATCGCGCTGGTGGTCGGCCTGTGCGTCGCGCAGCTGCTGGTGCAGCTGGTGTACTTCCTGCACCTCGGCACCGGTCGCGGCCAGCGCGGCAATACCGCCATCTTTGCCTGCACCGGCTTCCTGATCGTCATCGTCGTCGCCGGCTCGTTGTGGGTGATGCACAACGCCGACATCAACATGATGCCGACCGACATGTCGATCGAACGGGCACGGGCAAAAGACTAGCGCCGCACGCGAGGAGACCTTCACCATGTATGTCTATGACGAGATCGACCAGAGGCTGGTCGACGAAAGGGTCGTGCAGTTCACCGACCAGACCCGCCGCTTCCTGGAGGGCGAGCTCGACGAGGAAGAATTCCGCGTGCTGCGGCTGCAGAACGGCCTGTATATCCAGCGCCACGCCCCCATGCTGCGCGTGGCCATCCCCTACGGCATGCTGGCGTCGAGGCAGCTGCGCAAGCTGGCGGAAATCGCGCGCCGCTGGGACCGTGGCTACGGGCACTTCAGCACGCGGCAGAACCTGCAGTTCAACTGGCCGCGCCTGGAAGACGCGCCCGCCATCCTCGCGGAACTCGCCACCGTGCAGATGCACGCCATCCAGACCAGCGGCAACTGCATCCGCAACACCACCACCGACCACTTCGCCGGCATCGCGCCCGACGAGCTGGTGAACCCGCTGGTGTGGTGCGAGATCGTGCGGCAATGGTCGATGCTGCACCCCGAGTTCGCCTACCTGCCGCGCAAGTTCAAGATCGCGATCAGCGGCGCTACCACCGACCGGGCGGCGGTCGGCGTCCACGACATCGGGCTGCAGGCGGTCGAGCAAGACGGCCAGGTCGGCTTTCGTGTATGGGTCGGCGGCGGCATGGGGCGCACGCCCATGGTTGGCAAGCTGATCAATCCGTTCGTGGCCTGGCAGGACCTGTTGACCTACCTGCAGGCTACGCTGCGCGTCTACAACCTGCACGGCAGGCGCGACAACAAGTACAAGGCGCGCATCAAGATCCTGGTGAAGGACCTCACCCCGGAGGTTTTCCGCGAGCAGGTTGCGGAGCAGTGGCAGCGCATCCGGGGAGGCCCGGATACCGTCACCGAGGACTTTGTCGCGGCGGTGGCGGCGCGCTTCACGGTGCCCCCATACGACCCCGCCGCGGAACACGATGCCGACGAGAGCGGCGAGTTGGCCCGGACCGACCGCGCGTTCGGGCTCTGGCTGCGCAGCAACGTTCATTCGCACCGCGTTCCGGGCTACGCCGCGGTGACCGCATCGCTCAAGGCAACCGGCCAGGCGCCCGGCGACATTACCGCCGACCAGATGGAGCTGATGGCCGGACTCGCCGAGCGCCATGGCTTCGGCGAGCTGCGGGTCTCGCATGAACAGAACCTGATCCTGGCCGACGTGCGGCGCAGCGGCCTGCCCGCGCTGTGGCGCGCGCTGGATGCGGCCGGCCTCGCCACGCCCAATGTCGGCAGGATCACCAATATCATCGCCTGCCCCGGCGGCGACTTCTGCTCGCTCGCCAATGCGGTGTCGATACCGCTGGCCCAGGCGATCCAGGAACGGTTCGAAGACCTCGACCACGTCCACGACATCGGCGAGCTCGACCTGAACATCTCGGGCTGCATCAATTCCTGCGGCCACCACCATGTCGGCCACATCGGCATCCTCGGCGTCGACAAGGCCGGCGAAGCCTGGTACCAGGTCACCATCGGGGGGCGGCAGAACGGCGCAGACAGCCATGGCGGCCATGGCGGCCACGCCGGCGGCGGCGCGGCGATCGGCCGCATCATCGGCCCGTCGTTCGCGCAGGAGCAGGTGCCGGACGTGGTCGAGCGGCTGATCGGCACCTACCTCGCGCACCGCGACAGCGAAGCCGAACGCTTCGTCGACGTGGTCGCGCGGATCGGGCTCGAACCGTTCCAGGCGGCCGTGTACCCGGACGGCAGCAGGCGCGGCACGGCGGTGCACTAGCGCTCATGGATCCACGTTGAGGAGGACCGATGCTTGCCCGATTCCAGCCGTGTACCTGCGCCAGCCCCGACGACCTGTGGTCCGCAATCGCCGGCCTCTCCGCCGAGCAACTGCATACGATCATCGATATCGCCAATGCCTCGCCTGAACCGACGACGGACCTGGATGCCTTCAGGCGCCGCATTCTTGGCGTGTTCGGCAATGTCGCAGGCTTCGCACCGGCGCCGCCGCCGGAGTCGGTCCTGCGCCAGCTGTGGGAACGATATCGAGCCTGAAGGAAAACCGCGCAGCACGACGATGCGCGGTTTGCTGCGCCTGGACAAACCATATTGCTCACGGCATCCCGAGCGTCAGGCGACTCCCTTTGCCCGAACCCTGGAACGCAGGTCGCTCGCCAGCGGCCACACCAGCACGAAGATCGCCAGTCCCATGTGATCGCGCCGCCGAACAAGGCTCCATGGCGAGCTTGTCCAAACGTCCACGCAAATTCGCTGCAAATGAGATCTGCACCATCTTCACTTGCACCAGGGGGATAGACAAAAAAGCAACAGCCGGTCTCTCGGTCACTGCCCGACGCACTATAACTAACTGGGGTTCGAACGCATGCCCCTGTCCGTCGCGCACGCGCTATTCGTCCGAACAGGAGCACTGGCATGGCCAAGCAACTCGCTATCCTGATCGATGCCTCGGGCTCGATGTTTCACAGCGCCGGCAACGGCTCATCCAAGGACAAGATCGTCGAAGCCTCGGAATCGGTGCAGTACATCATCGATGAAATCGAGAACAAGACCTTTTCGTCCGGCGAGACCTGGGCGGTTTCGTTCTGGTACTTCGCCACGCAGACCAAGGGACTGATCGGCCAGGGAAACTTTCCGGTGGGAGACACCACGGTCTGGAAGAACGTGGTCAGCGCCATCGAAGACCAGCCTTCGGTGCAGGGCGCGGTCGGCAGCATGACGGACATCTTCCATGCGGTGCGGACCGTCGCCGACTTTATGGTCGCCAATCCTCCACCGCTGTTCCCCGCGGTGTACAAGAAGAAGATCGTGCTGTTCACCGACGGCAACCAGACGATCCAGCATGACAGCCGGCTGAGCAAGGGCGGCTATGAATTCGAGCAGGGCATCGACTTTGCCGTGCTGCTGGCAGGCAACGGCATCGCGCTCAATGCGCAGGGAATCGGCTCGGATCTGCTCAACGCGACGCTGACGGACCTGGTCGCTGAAGCCGAGCCCTTCGGCAGCACCGTCAAGACAATCAGCACCACGCCGTCGTATGCGGCGGACACCTCGGCAGCGCTGATGACGAACTCGATGAAGGTCGTCAACAACAACGGCATCCTGCCGTTGCGGCCGCTGGCATGGCCGGCCTCCAGGCTGCTGTGGGAGCAGTTCAGCCTGCCGGGCCTGACGGCCGAAGGCAGCGACGAAAGGTCACGGCACCGCATCAACGAGGCGCTGTTCGAAGTCGATGTCGACGACATCTCGCAGGAACTGCTGCTGGGACTGACCTGGCACCACCCCGGCAGCCCTTCGCTGGAAGCCACCTCGCCGTCGGGCACGTCGTACCGCCACGGGATCAACGGTGCCTTCGAGATCGGCGTGGGATGGATGACCGCGCTGCACGTCCCGTCGCCCGAAGTCGGTACCTGGCGTGTGCGCGTTGCCGGCGATCCGCAGTTCCGGCCGCTGCGCATGAACCTGATGGCGCGCTCGGTCAGCCCGTCGTTCGATATCCTGCTGCGCGTCGATCCCTTCCGGATCGATCCGCAGGACACCAGCGTCGTCACCGCGACGCCGATGTTCGATGGCAAGCCCGCCGCCGGCAAGTTCGAAGCCGTCCTGAGCGACTTCACCGGCCGCACCTGGCCGATGCATCCGCAGCAGGATGGCACACTCGTTGCCAAGGCGGATTTTCCGCAGCCTGGCATCGCGCCGCTGCGCGTCGAACTGAAGGGGCTGCTGGAGGGCAGGCACAAGGTCGCGCGCATGGAGTTCACCTCGGTCCAGGTCGGACGCCCGCGCGACCCGCGCCTCACGGTCGAGCCCGCCCGCTTCTGGCCGGGCCGCCGCTACAGGGTAGCGGTAGCGATCCACGATGCGGCCTTCACCGCCGCAACCCAGATCGCTTTCGGCGCGGGTATCGAAGTCGTGCGCTTCACGGTGCTGAGCCCGCTCGAAGGCGTCGCGGAAATCGCGGTCGCCGGCGACGCCTTCCCCGGTGCGCGCGAGGTGCTGACTTTCCAGCCCGATGCCGAAACCCTCGGCGGCATCGTGGTGGAAAAGCTGCCGGGAAGCGGCCACCGCTTGCTGGCAGGCTTCGTCAGGGCGCTGCGCTTCGATGCGCGCGGACGGCTGCTTGCCGCGCTGCTGGACGAGCAGCGCGAGGTTCCCGTGAAGCGCCACGACGAGCGCCTGAGGCGCCTGCTCGAGAAGGCGCGCGACGACAACCTGCCGGTCACGATTGCGCTCGACGAGCATGGCGGGATCGAACACGTCACGATAGGCGAATGAGCGCCCTGCTCGATCCGGTGCCGCCGCCTGACGGCGCAGCGGTCCTCGCACGCTTCGATGCGATCCTTGCCTGGTCGCGCCAGCATGCAAGCCGGCTCGGCTATTTTGCCGCCCTCTACCGCGGCGTCACGCTGCGCGCCCGCAGTGCCCTCGCGGCCGGCGCCTTCGAGCAACCCCAGGCCGCCGAGCGACTGGTGGTGCTGTTCGCCGGCCGGTACTTCGAAGCGCTGGCGGCACACCTCGGCGCAGCGCCAGTGACCCGTGCATGGCAGATTGCCTTCGATGCCGCAGGGCGCTGGCGGCCTACGGTATCGCAGCATCTCCTGCTCGGCATCAATGCGCATATCAACCTGGACCTGGGGATCGCCGCGGCCCGCACGCTGGACGAGTACCCGCTGCCACGGGCGGATTTCGATCGCGTGAATGATCTCTTGTTGCTGATGGTCGATGAGGTACAGGACCGGCTTGCCGCCGTCTGGCCGCTGCTCCGGCTGGCCGACAGGATGGCCGGCCGCCTGGACGAAACGCTGATCGGCGCGGCGCTCGTGCAGACGCGGTCCGCGGCATGGGAGTTCGGCCAGGCGTTGCGCGCCAGCGGCGGCGGCGAACGAGGACTGATCGAACGGCAGGACCGCCACGTGGCGGCAATGGGACAACACATTGCCGCACCCGCGATGCCGCTGGCGTTCGCGCTGGCAGGCGTGCGGATGGGCGAGTTGCGCGGCGTCGCCGGCATCATTGACTTGCTGGACCAGGAGGTAGCCCGCGCCGGCCCTGTGGTCGAAGCCAAGGTCGTGGGCCCGACAGTTGTTTGAATGCAGCCGGTACGGATCGGCGCAGGCAAGCGCCCTTGGCGCTTGCCCAGATTGCTGACAACGCCAAAATGCCAGACTGTTCGCTCCCCTCTCCCATAAATGGGAGAGGGGAGACAACCCTCGCAGACCCAGGCTTTGTCAGCAACCAGAGGCAAGCACCTTTGACGCTTTCCCTTCTTGCAACGGCATGCACGCGCCGGCTAGGCGGCCATCGCCCGCCGTTCCTCTTCATCGAGCACGGGCCCATCCAGCGTCACGCGCGAATGGTCGGTGCGGAATTTCCGGATGATCGGCTTCAGCTCTTCCTTGACGTGCGCTTCGCTGTATCCGTTGAACAGGTGCCCGACCAGGCCGCGGCGCAGGTCGGAAGTGCCCATGATGTAGTCGGCGATCGGGAACGTGAGGTTCATGTTGTACTTCATCATGATGCCCATGTTGTGATGCGCGGTGTGGTGGCGCCGGATCGTGTTGATGAAGGGCATGTTGCGCACGAACCAGTTGTCGTGCACATGGCAGCAATAGTGGAAGGTCTCATAGATCAGGTACTGCGCCACCATCGTGATGAAGACAAAATGGCCGGCGTTGGCATTGAAGATCAGCGATGCCAGGTAGCCCAGCCCGCCGCCGCCCACGCCAAGCGTTGCCAGCACGCGCCACGGGAAGAACACGATGCGGAATTCGCGCGTGGTGTCGATCGTGGGCTCCTGGTCGGTGAAGTACTGGTGGTGCTGGCGCGTGTGGCGCTCGTAGATGGCGCGCAGCGCGAAGACGTTGATCCGGCGGTGCATGACATAGCTGTGCATGAACCATTCCACGAAGTTGCCGGCCAGGAATACCGGCAGGATCAGCGCCCACTCCCAGGTCACGTTGTGCAGCCGCTGGATCGCCCACCAGAGCGCGCCGATACCCACGCCGTAGATCACCGCGATATGCAGCAACCCGTTGTAGAGCGGGCTGATATCGGCCTTGTATTCCTCCCTGAACTTGCGTTGACGTTCCGTCATCATGATTGCATCTCCGGAAAAACGCGCCGCACTAACATATTAGTTGGATATAAAAATGCGGCGACCCAAAAAATGCCCCTGGTGGCCAGGGGCGCCAATGCAGGCGCGGCTGGACGCCGCGCGGCGAACCGTTATTGCGACACTTCTTCCAGCGCCTTGCCGCGGGTTTCGACGCCCAGCAGCAGGACCACCGCCGCAGCCACGGCAAAGGACAAGGCGCCAAGCGTGAAGACACCGCCCTGCCCTGCCACCGGCAGCAGCACACCAACCAGGTAAGGCCCGGCCAGCGAGCCGACGCGGCCGATCGACGAAGCAAAGCCGGAGCCGGTCGCGCGGGAGCGCGTGGGATACAGCTCCGGCGTATAGGCATAGAGCACGGACCACATGCCGAACAGGAAGAACTGCATGCACAGGCCGGCGGCAATCAACTGCTCCACCGGCACCTTGTGCACGGCGGCCTGGCCATAGGCATAAGCGGCCACGGCGCTGCCGATCAGCATGAGCGCGCAGGTCGGCTTGCGGCCCCACTTTTCCAGCAGCCATGCCGAGAAGATGAACCCGGGAATGCCGGCCAGCGAGATATAGACCGTGTAGAGCACGGACTTGGTCACGGCATAGCCGGCCTGCTGCAGCAGCGCGCCGAGCCAGGTGGTCAGCCCGTAGTAGCCCAGCAGCGCAAAGAACCAGACCGACCACAGCATGATGGTGCGGCGCGCATAGGGGCCGCTCCACAGTTCCATGAAGCGCGCCTTGCGGCTCGGCGCCTGCGTGCCGCCAAACGCGGCGGAAACCGCCGGCAGCGGACGGCCCCAGGCGCGTTCCACACGCTGTTCGATGCCGGCCATCACCGTATCGGCCTCTGACTTGCGGCCGACATCCTCCAGCCAGCGCGGCGACTCCGGCACCATGCGGCGCACCACGAAGACGAACACGGCCGGCACCGCCAGCGCGATAAAGATGCCGCGCCAGCCGATGAGCGGCAACAGCAGGTAGGTCAGCGCGCCGGCCGCGATAAAGCCGATCGGCCAGAAGCCTTCCAGGATCGCGACATACTTGCCGCGGCTCTTCGCGGGCACGATCTCCGACACCATCGACAGCCCGATGGGAAACTCCATGCCCATGCCGAACCCGAGCAGCACGCGATAAATCATCAGCGACGTCACGCTGTCCGCCAGCCCGCACATAAGACTGCCTACGCCCCAGAAGATCATGCTGATCTGGAACACCGGCTTGCGGCCGAAACGGTCTGCCAGCAGGCCGGCGATGGCCGCGCCCAGGAACATGCCCAGGAAGCTGGAACTGGCCAGCAGGCCGGCCTGCGCTGCGCTCAGGCCGAACTCCGCCTTGATCGAGCCCAGCACGAATGTCATCAGGCCAAGGTCCATCGAATCGAAAAACCACGCCGTGGCGATGATGCCGAACAGCGAGCGCTGGTAGCCGGTCATCGGCAATCGTTCCAGCCGCGCCGCAATACCGGCCTCCAGCTTGAGGGCGCCTGCAGACATATCCATGGTTGTCTCCTGTGTAGATGTGACGCGCTCTGTGGTGGCGCTCCGTAATATATTAGTTGCACATCGCTGATGTTCAAGTAATGGTTTACCGCCAGACCAGCCGGGCACTGGCGGCAAAGGAGCCGGGAAAGCGTGGGAAAAGCGCCTTGTCAGCGCGCTAGGCCACCTGGCGCTGCAGCGCCAGGGCATGTGCATCAGCGGACAGCGTGCCCGCCCAGGCATTGCGGACAATGGCGGCGTATCGCGCGGGCACATCCGGCACGGGGAAGGCCTTGGCCAGCCGGGTGACACATAGTGCATCGCGCACCAGCGTATCGACATCGCCCTGCCCGATGCCGCAAGCCTGGAGCGTGGTCGGGAGGCTGACCGCTCCCACCAGGTCGCGCACCGCGCCAGGCACGCGTGCCACCGCGCTATCGGGATCGCCTTCGGCGATGCCGAGCAGGCGGGCAATGGCCAGCAACTCCTCGCGGCGCACGTCGACGAGCGCGTCGAGCACATATGGCAGCATCACGGCATTGGTGGTGCCATGCGACAGGTGCGAAACACCCGCGACAGCATAGGCAATGCCATGCACGGCGTTGAGTCCCGCGCTTCCGTATGACAGCGCCGCATAGACGCTGGCGTAGCTCATGCCGATGCGCGCTTCGCTGTCGCCGCCGTCCTGGCAGCTGCGCAACAGATATCGGGCGCACAAGCGGATCGATTCGTGCGCGAACAGCATCGTCAGCGCGTTGCGGCCGCTGTAGCCCGGGTCCGGTTCGCCGCCGCGGTCAAAGCGGGCGGAATCGAGCGTCAGGTAAGACTCGATCGCATGGGTCAGCGCATCGATGCCGGCATCCGCGGTGACCCGCGGCGGACAGGTGTAGGTGAATTCGGGGTCGACCAGGGCCACGGCGGGGCGCAGCCGGTTGTCCATGACCGCAACCTTGGTCGCGTTGTCCGGATCGACCAGGATCGCGCCAGGCGTCGCTTCAGAGCCCGTGCCGGCCGTGGTGGGCATGGCGACCAGCGGCAGGATCGGTGTGGCGGCATCGATGCTGCCAAGGAAGGCGCGCACCGGCTTGCCGCCGGGCAGGGTCAGGCAGAGCGCCTTGGCCAGGTCGATATTGCTGCCGCCGCCCAGCGCGATCACATGGTCGACCTGCAGGCCACCAAGCCGTTCGCGGACTGCCACCGTGGCCGCGTCGCAAAGCGTGGTGGTGGGGTCGGGCATGCCTCCCTCATAGACCAGCAGCTCCACGTCATGCGCGCGGGCGCCCGCGACTAGTTCTTCGACCCACGGCGTGGCGCCGGTGAAGAACGTGTCAGTCACCAGCAGGCCGCGCCGATAGCCGAGCCGGCGCAGCAGCGCGGGCAGCTGGGCACGGCATCCGGCGCCCATGACCAGACGCGCCGGCGCGCAGAAATATACGAGGTCTTCCACTCTCATGCTGTCTCCTGTGGGGTGATATCGTCGTTTCCGGGATGGCGGGGGATGGCGGGGGATGGCGCGGCTATGCCAGCTGCGCATGCCAGCGCTCTCGCAGGTGGCGGGCGATATCCGGCGTGCGTTGCGTCAGCACGCTATGCCCCGCGCCCTGGAGAACGATCAGTTCGGCATCGGCGATGCCGTCGGCCAGCATCGCGCCGTGCGCGAGGGGACAATCGTCGTCGTCGCTGCCGTGGATGACGAGCGTGCGGCAACGCACCTGGCCAAGCTCGGCACGCTGATCTGTGTGGCGAATCGATTCCCAGGTCCAGGCCACCGTGCGATGGTCCGCTGCTTCGGGCAGCCCCAGCCGCCGCTCGCGCATGGCAATGGCTTCCAGCAACGCCTTGGGTGTCGAAGGCTGGAACCATTGCACCGCCTTCAGCTGCGGCGTTCCGGAAACCAGCAGCAGTTCTGCAGGCAGCGGCAGGCGCGGCATCTTGCTGGCAGCGGCAAGATAGGCCAGCGCCACGGAAACGCCCATGCTCCATCCGGCCAGCACGAAGGGTCCGCGAACATGGGCGTCAAGCGTGCGGCGCAGCGCTTGCGCGTAGGCATCGAGCGAGCACGCCTGCGCGCCGGCCGGCGGCCTCGCCTTCCCGCGCCCAGGCAGGTTAGGCAGGACAAAGGTGCACCGGTCGGCCAGTTGCCCCGCCAACGGGATCCACGCGCCGCGCGTGCCCTGGATGCCATGCACGGCAACCACCGTCACCGGACCTTGCCCAACGACCAATACGTCATCGTCCGCCACGCCGCCTCCTCACACACATCTAATATATTAGTAGGATAGTAGCAGAAAGCCGGGCATGCGCAAGGGTCGCATCCGCTGTGTACAAAAGATGCGTACGGCTCATATACAATGGGCTTTCCGTGTTTCCAGACACTTGGCCATGACCGCAAAAACCGCTACCCGCGCTCGCGCTCGCGCCGCGGCTGTACCAGAACCTGAAGAGGCCGCCAGCCAGCGCGGCAAGCTGACCGACCGGGCCTACGAGCAGATCGAGGAAGCCATCGTGACGCTGCAACTGGCGCCTGGCAGCTCGGTATCGGAACTGCAACTGAGCGAAATGACCGGCATCGGGCGCACGCCCATTCGCGAAGCGATCCAGAGGCTGGCGCGGGAACACCTGATCATGGTGCTGCCGCAGCGCGGCCTGCTGATCGCGCCGATCGACGTCGGCAAGCAGTTGCGCCTGCTTGAGACACGCCGCGAGGTGGAACGCCTGATCTGCCGCAGCGCCGCCCGGCGCGCCACGCCCGAGCAGCGCGATCATTTCAAGCGGCTTGCCAAGGAGTTCGAACAGTCGTCACGCAACGGCGACGAGGTCGCGTTCGTACGTGCCGATCGCGAATTCAACGAGCTTTGCCTGGTGGCGGCGCGCAATGAATTCGCCGACGGCGCCATGCGGCTGATGCACGGCCTGTCGCGCCGCTTCTGGTACCTGCACTACAAGGAAGCAGCGGACCTGCCCATGATGTCGAAGCTGCACGCCGCTGTGGCATCGGCGATTGCGCGCGGCGAGGTTGACGGCGCCGGCGATGCGCTCGATGCGCTGCTGGACAACATCGAAGAGTTCACACGGGCCACGGTCCTGGGCGACTATCGCTAGTCGGCAAGACGAACCCTTCTGATCGGACCGGCCATTTTCGCACCGTGCCCCGACCGCTTATCGCACACTGACTTCACGGAAAGCGTTCCCTGCAGCCTCATGGCAGGTACCTGCCTCCCCTGCTCCGGCATAATCGATCGGCGGATTCACCGCTGGAACCTGCCGCAAGGGCGGGAAGAAAAATTGCCAACGCAGGAGACGTAGTTGAGCATTTCGAATCGCGCGGCGCGCAGCGCACGTCTGGTGACGCTCGCCATCACCAGTGCCGTGATCGGCCATGCCGCATTTGCGGCCGACGCCTGGCCGACCCGGCCGATCAAAGTCATCGTTCCCTATACCCCCGGCGGGTCCACCGACACGGTATCCCGGGTCGTGCTCGAGAAGGTTTCGCAGAATCTCGGCCAGCCCATCATCATCGAGAACAAGCCTGGCGCGAACAGTACGCTCGGCGTTGGCGTTGCC
The DNA here is from genome assembly GCF_038900635.1 of Cupriavidus oxalaticus. Classification (GTDB taxonomy): domain Bacteria; phylum Pseudomonadota; class Gammaproteobacteria; order Burkholderiales; family Burkholderiaceae; genus Cupriavidus; species Cupriavidus oxalaticus_B. The sequence goes on from NZ_JAYMRX010000004.1 coordinate 234,133, forward strand.
GCGCGTTCGGCGCCGGACGGCTATACCTTTGTCTCGGTGCTCGCGGCCTACAGCGCCAACATGTCGCTGTATTCCAAGCTGAGCTACAAGCCTTCGGACCTCGTGCCGGTGGCGGAGATGGCGGAGCTGCCGTTGTTCCTGTTCGCGAGCAAGAAGGTGCCCGCGAAGACCGTTGCCGAACTGGTCGACTATGGCAAGAAGCATCCCGATACGCTGACATTCGGCTCAAGCGGCGTGGGAAGCTCGGCGCACCTGACGGGCGAGCGATTTGCCATGGAGTCCAGGGTCAAGATGACCCATGTGCCGTACAACGGCAGCGCACCGATCCTGCCGGCGCTTGTATCCGGCGAGGTATCGGTGGCATTCGATCCGCTGCTGGTGCCGATGCCGCACGTGAAGTCGGGCAAGATCAATGTGCTGGCCGTGGCCTCGGCCAAGCGCTGGCCTGGCGAGCCGAATATCCCGACCATGGAAGAGTCGGGCTTTCCTGGCTTCGTGATGAGTTCCTGGACCGGCCTGCTGGCACCTGCCGGCACGCCTGCGCCCGTGGTTGACCGCATGGCCAGGGAAATCGCCGCGGCAACGCGCAGCCCCGAAGTGGCAAAGAAGCTGACCGAGCTGGGCTTCGTGCCAGTAGGCGGTTCCTCCGAGGAATTCCGCAAGGTGATCGAGCGCGACATTGCCCGCTATGGCCAGATCGTGAAGGCGGGAAAGATTACCCTCGACTGAGACTGGCGCTGCGGCCGCGACAGGCGGGCACGCCCCGCCTCAAGGCCGCAGCCGCACCTGCAAATCGCTCCGAGGGCCCCCAACCTTGGCCGACTGGTGGAACGCGCCGGCCCTGGTCATTGAAGCAGAAACTGCAGGTACGCCTTGCAGGGTTCGCTTGTAGCGGCTCGGTCACCCCGTTGCGACGAGCGGGTTCGACGTTGCCGCCAACTCCGCACACCGCGCGCCGGCGCGAAAAAAACGGGCGCCGAGTGGATGAATTCTGGCCAGGCGTGGATTTTGCTGGCCTATATTTCATTCCAGAGATTTCTCCTGCTGGTCCGCTTCGTGGCAGCACGACGAATGTGCGTGGCGGCGGGGAATCCGTCTGCGCTGGAGAGTCAGATGAGCGTCGTGCCCGAGCCAAGGATTGCCGGCACCACTTCGGCCCGCAAGAAACGTCCGGGCGTCCCCACGCGCCACGTGTGGACCCGTTACTGGGCCATTGCCCGCCCCTACTGGTTTTCGCGTGAGCGATGGAAGGCGTCCGGCCTGCTGCTCCTGCTGATCTTGCTGCTGCTTGGCCAGACGCAGGCCGAAGTCTGGATCAACGAACAGACCGGCGAATTCACTTCGGCCCTGGCGGCGCAAGATGCCGACCGCTTCTGGGGCTCGATCCAGAAATGCCTCTACATCCTGCTCGGCGCCGTTCCCATCTATTCCTCCTACTACTTCCTGCGCAACAAGCTGGGCCTGCTGTGGCGACGATGGCTCACCCGTCACTACCTTGACGGGTACTTCAAGGACCGGACTTACTACAAGCTCAACGCCAACGCGGCGATCGACAATCCGGACCAGCGCATCACCGAAGACATCAACACCTTTACCAAGCAATCGCTGTATTTCCTGTCGATCGGCATCGGCGCGCTGCTGCAGCTGATCGCCTTCAGCGCCGTGCTGTGGTCGATCTCCCAGATGCTGGTCTACTTCCTGGTGGTCTACGCCATCGCCGGGAGCTTCGTCTCGATGTACTTCTTCGGGCGCGTGCTGATCGGCTTGAACTTCTTCCAGCTCAAGCGCGAGGCGGACTTCCGCTTCAGCCTGATCCGCGTGCGCGAGAACGCCGAATCGATCGCCTTCTACCGCGGCGAGGCGCTGGAATCGTCGCATGTCACCGGCCGCTTCGAGCAGGCCTTCCGCAACTTCGACAAGCTCATCAAGTGGCAGCTGAGCCTGAACACGTTCCAGTACGGCTACGGCTTCCTGACCATCCTGCTGCCCAGCGCCATCGTCGCCTCGCATGTGCTGTCCGGTGAAATGGAGGTCGGGCGCGCAATCCAGGCCGCGGGGGCGTTCGCCGCGGTGCTGAATGCGCTGACGGTAATCGTCGACAACTTCGAAGAGCTGGCCCGCTTTGTCGCCGGGCTGGACCGGCTGGATACCTTCGCCAGCACACTGGCCGACACGCCGGCCAAAGCGGGCAAGCCAGCCGAGCCGGCGCCGACGATCGAGGCGGTGCAGGACTCGCGCCTGTCGCTGCTGCACGTGACGCTGCGCACGCCGAACCTGGAACGCACACTGGTGCGCGACCTGACAGTGTCGGCCGATCCCGGCGAAGGGCTGCTGATCGTCGGCGCCAGCGGCGGCGGCAAGAGCTCGCTGATGCGCGCCATTGCCGGCCTGTGGACCAGTGGCAGCGGCTGCATCATGCGCCCGCGGCCGCAGGACATGCTGTTCCTGCCGCAGCACCCGTACATGGTGGTCGGCAGCCTGCGCGGCCAGCTGCTCTACCCCAACCATATCGGGCAGCACATCGCCGACGACGAGCTGATCCGGCTGCTGGAGCTGGTGAACCTTGGCAGCATCGTCGACCGCTTCGGTGGCCTCGACACCGAAGTGGACTGGGGCAAGGTGCTGTCGCTGGGCGAGCAGCAGCGGCTGACGATCGGGCGCGTCCTGCTGTCGCGGCCACGCTATGTGATGCTCGACGAGGCCACCAGCGCGCTCGATATCGCCAACGAGGAAGGCATGTACCGGTTGCTGGCCGGCATGGACGCAACGCTGGTCAGCGTCAGCCACCGTCCGTCGCTGCTCAAGTACCACCACCACGTGCTGGAACTCGATGGCGCCGGCGGCTGGAAAGTGAATCCAAGCCGGGGCTACCGCTTCTGACGGCCGGCGTGGGGCGTGTTCGCGTTCCGGCAACCGCCGGCTCGCGAATCGGCATTTGAGCCGCACGGCGGCTGCCCCTACCATCAGACCCGGTGGTATGGAAAACGCAGCGCACGCCTGCGAGCTTCGATGACAAATCCCGCGCCCGTCACAATGACCCTGGAACGCGGCCTGCACGTGCTGCGGGCTTTCCGTTCCAAACGCACGCCGCTGACCAACAGCGACCTGGTCCGGCGCACGGGCCTGCCCAAGGCCACCGTCTCGCGCCTGACCACGACGCTGGTCGCGCTGGGCTTCCTGCGCCGCGTCGCCGGCAGCACGCAGTTCGAGCTGGCGTCGGCGTCGCTCGGCATCGGCGATACCTACCTCGAAACCAACCCCGTCACCGCGCGCGCGCATCCCTTCATGCAAGAGCTGGCGGACCGCCTCAATGTGTCGGTATCGCTGTCGGTGCCCAACCAGTTCGATATGCTCTATATCGCGCACCGCACCAGCGCGCGCATCGCGACGCTGCGCCTGGGCGTCGGCTCGCTGCTGCCGATGGGCTGGACCGCAACCGGCCGTGCCTGGCTATGGGGCCTGCCGGCCGATGCGCGCGCCAGCTACCTCGACGCGCTCAGGCAAGCCGCGGGCCCGCGCGCCGACGAACTCGACCGTGGCATCGCCACGGCGTTCCGCGAACTGGAAAGCGTGGGGGTGTGCTCGTCCCTCGGCAAATACCAGCGCAACGCCTATGGCATCGCGCTGCCGGTGACGCTTGGCCGTTCCGCCACGCGGATGTCGCTGAGCTGCGGCGCAGTGGAGCTGGCTCCCGACATGGCCGCGATCACGCAACGGGTGGCCCCGGCGCTGAAGGAAGCGGCAGCCGGCCTGGCCGGCCTGCTGCGGGATGTCGATACGCAGGTCTAGGCCGGGCGTTCCTGCACTTTCACCCCGCACTTTCCTCCTGCATTGCCGCACGGCCTCAGTGCCGCACGCCGAGCCGCTCTTCGAGCGCATGCGCGGTCGCTGCCAGCCGCGGCCCGAGTTCGCGCTCCAGCCGCGCGCGATGCATGCATGCGCCGCGGCCCACGCAGGCCAGCACCGCCGACGGATGCCCTGGCACGCTCACCGGCACCGCCACCGCGGCCAGCTCGCGCCCGCTCATCGACATGCAGAAGCCGAACTGCTGCAGCTGCGACATGCCTTCGGCCATCTGCCGGCGCAGCGACGGCCAGTCGCGTCCGCTGCGGCGTTCGACGTTGCTCTGCAGGTAGAAGCGTTCGCGCTCCGGCAAGGCGCCGAGCAGCGCCCACCCCATCGCGGTCGAGGCCATCGGCACGCGGATGCCGGCGGCAAGATGCAGGTCGGGCTGCACGTTGCGGCCCGCGTGCGATTCGCTGACGATGACATCGAGGCGATCGCGCGTGCCCAGGACCACATGGGTCGCACTGGCGTCTGCGAACTTCTGCATCTCGATGCGCGCGGCACGCTGCAGGGGATCCCCGGCCACGGCGGCATAGCCGAGCGTCAGCGCCGACGCGGCCAGCCGGTACTTGCGTCGCGTCTCGTCGTAGCGCAGGTAGCCGAGCACGGCCAGCGAATGCAGCATCCGCGACACCGTCGGTGCCGGGATGCCGGTCTCGATCGCCACCTCCTGGTTGCCCATCCACGGCTGCGCCGTGCTGAAGGCGGACAGCACCGCCAGCCCGCGGGCCAGCGGCACCACTCTCACGTCGCCCTTGTCGACATACTTTCTCGTTTGCATCGTGGCTGTCTCCCCTTTTTTACAAAGGTCATGTCCACCAGGCATCCGCGGCGCCCGGGCGTCCCGGCCGCCTGGTGGCCGGGACGCCGCGCAGGCAGCCGTGCGCGTCAGTACGACTTCGGCAGCCCCAGCACCTTGTTGGAGATGTAGTTGCAGACCATCTCCTGCGAGACTGGTGGTTGTCGTATAGCGTGGCGGCGCGCAGCGCCACCGCTTCGGCGGCGGACAGCCTCATCCAGCATTCGGCCCGCGCACGCCGGCGTGAGCCGCCTGATGCGCGACCAGCTGGCGCTGCAGATCGGCACCTCGCAGATGCCGTGGTCGCGCCAGGTGCTGGCCTTCGCCAGCGCGCAGCAGCGCCCCGGCCGCAGCAGCGTGGCGGCCAGCACCGCGACCATGAGCGCCGCCGATGCCGCCTTTGTGAACGGTGCCTACGGCCATGGCTTCGAGTACGACGATGCGCACGGCGCCAGCGCCAGCCATCCGGGCAGCTGCGTGATCCCGGCAGCGCTGGCGCTCGGCGAAGAACTTGGCGCCAGCCTCGAGGACGTCATCACCGCGATCGTGGCCGGCTATGAGGTCTATACCCGCATCGGCGTGCTGGCCGCACCGGACCTGCTCAAGCGCGGCTATCACCCGCACGCGGTGCTGTCCAGCTTCGGCGCCGCCGCGGTGGTGGCCAAGCTGCGCAAGTTCGATGACGAGACCACGCTGCACGCGCTGTCGATCGCGCTGAGCCATGCCGCCGGCACCACCGAGTACACCTCGACCGGCGGCTCGGTCAAGCGCGTGCATGCCGGCATCGGCACGCGCAACGGCATGGTGTCCGCCGACATGGCGCAGGCCGGCATCACCGGGCCGCGCGCCTTCCTGAGCGGCAACAAGGGGTTCTTCCGCACGTTCCTGCAACGCGGGCCAGGCGAAGATGCCGAGGCGCGCTTCCGGCTGGGCCAGCCGCTCGAGATCGCCACGGTCTGGCTCAAGGCGTACTGCGCCTGCTATTGCACCCATGCGTATATCGACGCGCTGCGCCCGTTCGCCGCGCGCCGCGGGCAGATCGCCAGCATCCAGGCGCGCATCCACCCGGCCTTCAACGTCGTGGTCGGCACTGCCAATGCCAATGCCTACGAGCCGAAGAACATCGAGCATGTCCAGTTCAGCCTGCCGACGCAGATGGCCTTTGCCGTGCTCGGCATGGGCAACGGCTACAAGGTGCATCGCGACTACCTCGACGGCAAGCTCGACATGGGCCCGGTGCTGGAGGTCGCGCGCGGCATCGCCATCGCCGAGGCGCCGGAGCTGGAGGCGCGCTATCCCGGCAAGTTCGTCGCCGACGTGACCGTGGCCTTCCGCGATGGCAGCACCGAACACGTGTTCGTGGAAGACCCGATCGGTTCGCTCGCCAATCCCATGCCGGAAGCCGCGCAGGACGCGAAGTCCATGGAGCTGACGGCCGACGTGCTGGGCGCGGACCAGGCACGGACGCTGCTGGCCACGCTCAGGCAGATGGACCCGCGCACCAGGGCCGCGGACCTGATGGCGCTCACGCACCGGCTTCAATGATCATCGGAGAACACCCATGCAGCAGTCCCCCGCCAGCGCGCCGTCCGGCTGCGACGTCGATACCCTCGCCCGGCTGATGTCCGAGCGCTATACATGCCGGGCCTACCTGGACCAGCCCGTGCCGGAGTCGGTGATCCGCAGCATCGTCAGCGTGGCGAAGCAAAGCGCGTCGTGGTGCAACGTGCAGCCCTGGCACCTGGTCATCGGTACCGCGGAGACCACCGAGCGATTCCGCGGCGCGCTGGTGGCACACGCGGCCGCCTCGCCCGAGGTCGATTCCGACCTGCCCTTCCCAGAGGAATACCGCGGCGTGCATGCGCAGCGGCGGCAGGAGACCGGCCACCGCCTCTATGAAGCGCTGGGCATCGAGCGCCACGACCGCGAGCGACGCGCCAGCCAGGGCTTCGAGAACTTCCGGCTGTTCGGCGCGCCGCATGTGGCCATCGTCACCATGGCGGCAGACCTGGGGCCGTATGCGGCGGTGGATTGCGGCGGGTTTATCGCTTCGTTCCTGCTGGCCGCGCATGCGCACGGCGTTGCCACCACGCCCCAGGGCGCGCTGGCGCGGCATGCGGGGTTCGTGCGCTCGCACTTTGGCATCGGCGACGACCGCAAGATGATCTGCGCGATCTCGTTCGGCTACGCCGATCCGGCGCATGCGGCGAACGGCTTCCGCACCACGCGTGCGCCGGATGAGGAGATCATGCGGCTGGTGTAGGGATGAAGCGAGGCGGGCTGCGACAACCTGTCAGCTTGCACCGGCTTGCTCCCCTCGCCCGCTTGCGGGAGAGGGGTTGGGGGAGAGGGCAGGCGCATGGCAAGCATGCGTAACGCCCACTTCGTGGAGACTCCGGCCCTCTCCCCCACCCCTCTCCCATAAATGGGAGAGGGGAGACAACACTCGTTGATTTTGACTTTGACAGCAATCTGTAAAAGCCGGCGCATGCCGGCTTGCCGCACATCACCCCGCTTTCGACTTCGCGTCGGTCAACGCGACCAGCTTCTTCCACCGCTCCAGTTCTTCCGGCGCCTTTGCCCGAACCGCCGCGGCATCGGCAATATCGACCTCGAGCCCCTGCCCCATGCAGTAAGTCCTGAAAGCACGACGCAACCACCCCGGTTGCCGCGCTCCCCGGCCGGGCCTATCTTCGACGCAGAACAGAGGAGACGAGATGATCGACAGACGACACTTCCTGCAATCCGCCGCGGCACTGGGCGCCGCGGCTTTCGTACCGCTGGCGCTGGCGCAGCCCTACCCGTCGCGGCCGGTGCGCATCATCGTGCCGGCCTCTCCCGGCACGGCGGTCGACATCACCACGCGCTTTGTCGCCGAGGCGCTGTCCAGGAGCCTGAAAACGCCGGTCGTGGTCGACAACCGCGCCGGCGCCGGCGGCCTGATCGGCACCGACGCGGTGGCCAAGGTGGCCGGCGATGGATACACGCTGCTGTTCGCCGGCGTTCCGCACCTGACCACGCGCTGGTTCACCGACAATCCGGTAACGTTCGACCCGGTCAAGGACTTTGTGCCGATCGCCAGGGTCAGCAGTTCCGCGCTGGGCATCGTGGTCAAGGCCGAATCGCCGCACAAGACGCTCGGCGACCTGATCGCGGCGATGAAGCGCAAGCCGGGCGAGATCACGTTCTCGTCCGGCGGAGCGGGCAGCACCTCGCACCTGTGCTCGGTCATGCTGAACGACCTCACCCGAACCCGTGCCAGGCACATTCCCTACAAGGGCAACGGCCCCGCCGTGACCGACGTGATCGCCGGCCAGGTGGACTTCACCTGCCAGGGCGCGCCGAGCGTGGTGCCGATGATCAAGGCGGGCAAGCTGCGCGGGCTGGCCGTGACCAGCGCCGGGCGCTGGGGCGAGATCCCGGACGTACCGACCACGGCGCAGGCGGGCGTCGCCGACTACCTGGTGGCCTCCTGGATCGGCGCGCTGGCACCGGTATCGACGCCCGCGCCGGTGGTCGAGCGCCTCTCCGAAGAACTGGTCAGGATCGCGCAGTCGCCGGAGTTCAAGGCGTTCTGCGCGAGCCAGTCAATGTACGTCGATATTGCCGACCGCCGCCAGTTCCTCGGCCAGTTGCCGAAGGAAGACGCGCACTGGAAGCGCATCGCGCAGCTGTCGAAGGAATCCTGACTGGCGGATTGCACCAGCTCAGCGGTAGACGAGCACGGGAATCCGGCAGTGCGTGAGGACCTTCTGGGTTTCGCTGCCGACCAGCAGCCCTTCCAGCCCGCGCCGCCCGTGCGACGCCATGAAGATCACGTCACAGCCGTGCTTGGCGGCGGCATCGATGATGCCCTTGTACGGCACCGACGTGCTCATGTCGGTCTGGCAGGTCACGCCAGCCTCGGTGGCCGCCGCGACAACCGCGGCCAGCACTGTGCTGGCCCGCTCGGCCTCATGTTCCTCATACGCCTTTCGCCGCGGATGGCCGGCATCCCCCGAGGACAGGTAGGGATACTCCTCCATGCACGTATACGCCGTCAGCTTCGCACCGCCCGCCTTGACGAAATTGATCGCCGCCGCCATGGCGACCTTGGAAAGCTCCGAGCCATCGGTGGCCAGCAAGATGTGCTTGAACACGATTCCCTCCATAGGCTGCTGATTCTTGGTTGCCGCGGCATGGCGCCGCGGCAAGTTCAGTATGGACAAGAAATCGCCTGGCGGCAGAGCCTGGCGCTCAATTCCGGCGGCCTTGGCCGGCACCGGGACCGGCCTGGCGGGCTCAATTCTCGATCTTGAAGCCGATTTCCTTGATGAACTGGCCCCAGCGCGCATGATCGGTCCGGATCTGCGCGGCAAATGCCTCGGGCGTGACCGCCTGCGCCGGCAGCACGCCAACCCCGGCCAGCCGCTTCTGGTAAGCCGGATCGGCCAGCACCTTGCGCACGGCTTCCGAGACGGCATCCACCGTTGCCTTGGGCATACCCTTGGGCCCGAACAGGGCGAAATAGCCGCTAAGTTGCTCCATCTCCGGGAAACCCAGTTCGCGGAACGTCGGCGCGCCGGGCGCCAGCTCCGAACGTTCCGGGATGGTGGTCGCCAGCACCTTGGTCTTGCCGGCCTGGTACAGCGGCACGCCGGTGGTCAGGCCGTCGATCATCAGCGGCACCACGCCGCCCACCAGGTCCTGCGTGGCGGGCGCCGAGCCCTTGTACAGCACCGGCTCCAGGTTGGTGCCTGCCAGCCGGTTGAACAGCAACGGGCCGAAGTGCGACGACGTGCCCGGGCCGTACGAGGCGGAATGGATCGGCTTGCCCGGATTGGCTTTGGAGTAGGCGATCAGTTCCTTCAGCGTGGAATACGGGGCGTCCTTGTTGGCGGCAAGCAGCACCGGGGCGCGGCCAAGTTCGGCCAGCGCAGTCAGGTCGGTCAGCGGATCGTAGGGCACGCGGTTGATATGGGCGCCCGAGGTGGCGGACGATCCCAGCGTGACCAGCAGCGTCTGGCCGTCGCTCCTGGCGCGGATCACGTCCTGCGTGGCGGGAATGGTGGCGCCGCCAGGCTTGTTCTCCACCACCACCGACTGGCCCGTCACGCGGCCAAGATAGTCGGCAAACAGCCGCGCCACCACGTCCGTACCGCCACCGGGCGGATATGCCACCACCAGCCGGATCGGCCGCGCGGGCCACTGCTGCGCCATGGCGTACGGCGCCACGCCGGCCGTTGCGGCAACGGCTACGGCAACGGCGGCGGTGCCCAGGAACTGTCGACGGTCCATCTCTGAAGTCTCCGCTTTGATGTGGTGGGCCGCGCTGGCGGCGGGTACTTCATATTAGAGAGTGTTGCGGCGCGGGACATGCGGGGTTTTCCAGCATGACGCGATTCCGGATTGCGCCCGGCGACTGGGCTGTCCCCGCGACTTCTTGCTACGCTGCTAGGTAAGCCGCCGTCCCTGCATGCATGCGCTGGTATGAACATTGCAAACTATCGGCTCGGCACGGCCAAAGGAGTGATCATGCAAGAGCTGGCCTTCCGCACCCTGCTGTACCGCTACTTCTTTTTTAACTGGCTGTTCCGCGACGCCAGCCGGGGAAGCCGCGCCGAACGGGCCCACGCCTGGCATTTCAACAAGACGCGAGCGCACTGGCTGCCCACTTATATGCGGCGCTGGCTGTGGTGCGGGGTCTTCTTCTATGCCGCGGGCAGCGTGGTGGAAGGCGTGCTGTGCGCGCCGGTGCTGTCGGCGCTGTTCTATGTGCCGGGCGCGCTCAGCGTGCCGGTCAACGTCATCATCATGGTGCTCTGGGTCGGGCTGAAGACGCTGCCCGGGCCGCTGTGAAAGGAAGCCGGCAATAAAAAACCGCAGCCATCAGGCTGCGGTTCTTGGGTCCAGCCGGAGCAGTGCGGCCCGCTCAGACTTCTTCGTACAGCGGCAGCGTCAGGAACTCGGCGAAGTCCTCCGACGTCGACATCTGCTCGAAGATCTCGGCAGCGCGGTCATAGGTCTTGGTGTCGCCACCAACCAGTTCCTTCACCTTGGCCAGCTCTTCCGGGATCAGCTTGCGCACCAGCTCGGCCGTGACCTTGGTGCCGTCTTCCAGCTTGCCCTTCGGCGAACGGATCCACTGCCACACCTGCGAGCGCGAGATCTCGGCGGTGGCGGCATCTTCCATCAGGTTGTGGATCGGCACGCAGCCGTTGCCGTCCAGCCAGGCGCCCAGGTAGTGGATGCCGACGTTGATGTTCATGCGCAGGCCGTGCTCGGTGATCGGCGTTTCCGGCTTGAAGTCGAGCAGGTCGGCGCCCTTCACCTGCACGTCCGGACGCTGCTTCTCGAACTGGTTCGGCTTGTCGCCCAGCACCGCCACGAATTCCTTCATGGCCGGCTCGACCAGGCCCGGGTGCGCCACCCAGCCGCCATCGTAGCCGTCGGTGGCGTCGCGGCGCTTGTCGCTGATGATGCCTTCCATGGCGATGGCGTTCTTCTCCGGATCGTTCTTGATCGGGATCAGGGCGCTCATACCGCCCATGGCGGGGGCGCCGCGATAGTGGCAGGTCTTGAGCAGCAGCAGCGCGTAGGCGCGCATGAACGGCGCGGTCATGGTGACCTTGGCGCGGTCGGCCAGGCAGAAGTCCTTGTCGTTCTTGAACTTCTTGATGCACGAGAAGATGTAGTCCCAGCGGCCGGCGTTCAGGCCGGCGCTGTGCTCGCGCAGCTCATACAGGATCTCGTCCATCTCGAACGCGGCGAGGATGGTCTCGATCAGCACGGTGGCCTTGATGGTGCCTTGCGGCAGGCCGATTTCGTTCTGCGCCATCACGAAGATGTCGTTCCACAGGCGCGCTTCCAGATGGCTTTCCATCTTGGGCAGGTAGAAGAACGGGCCGGCGCCGCGGGCGATCTGTTCGCGGGCGTTGTGGAACAGGAACAGCGCGAAGTCGAAGATGCCGCCCGAAACGCGCTTGCCGTCGATGGTGACGTGCTTCTCGTCCAGGTGCCAGCCGCGCGGACGCACTTGCAGCGTGGCGATCTTGTCGTTCAGCTTGTATTGCTTGCCCTTGGATTCCAGCGTCAGCGTGCGGCGCACGGCGGCCTTCAGGTTGACCTGGCCCTGCAGCTGGTTGTGCCAGTTGGGGGTGTTGGAATCCTCGAAGTCGGTCATGTAGCTGTCAGCGCCCGAGTTGAAGGCGTTGATCACCATCTTGGCTTCGACCGGGCCGGTGATTTCCACGCGGCGGCATTCCAGCGCCTTGGGGATCGGGGCCACCTTCCAGTCGCCTTCGCGGATGCTTTTGGTTTCCGGCAGGAAATCGGGGACTTCGCCGGCGTCCAGCCGCTTGGCGCGCTCGACGCGCGCGGCCAGCAGTTCCTGACGGCGCGGCTCGAAGGCGCGGTGCAGCTTGTCTACCAGGGCCAGGGCTTCCGGCGTGAGGATATCTTCGTAGGCCGGCAGGATTTCGCCGGTAATCTTCATGCCCGCGGGCAGCGTGATAGCCATCAGTGTTCTCCTGTTAAACGATAGCGATAGCTTTGGTTGTTGGGCGCCCTGCTATGCCGCCACGCCATGGGCGCGGACGAATTCGAGCAGGTCGTTCATGTCGTGCCCGGTGCCGGAGGGGGCTACGTCGAGCCGCTCCGCCGGGTGGCCGGCACGGTTGATCCAGAAGGTGGTGTAGCCATACCAGGTGGCGCCGCAGGCGTCCCAGCCGTTCGACGAGACGAACAGCATCTCCTGCGCTTCCAGCCCGAAGGCCAGCGGCCCCAGTGCATAGGCGGCGGGCGCGGTCTTGTACTGGCGCACCGCATCGACCGACAGCACATGGTCGAACAGGCCATGCATGCCGGCGCTCTTGACCGAGATATCGAGCATCTCGGCGTTGCCGTTGGACAGGATGCCCAGCGGCAGCCCCGCCTTGCGCAGGCGCTTGAGCGCGCCCAGGTTTTCCGGGAAGGCCGACAGGCAGGCGTATTCCTTGAGCAGCTGGGCTTCGGTGGCCTCGTCCAGCGGCAGGCCCAGGCGCTCGGCGGCATAGCGCAGCGCGTCCACGGTGATGGCCCAGAACGGCTTGTAGTGCGCGCCGTCGTGCGCGGCCATGGTGCGGATGCGGGTGTAGTCGATCTGGCGGTCGCGCCACAGCAGCGCCAGCGCCTCGCCGCGGCCCGGGAACAGCTGTTCCGCGCGCGCGGTGACGGAATACACGTCGAACAGCGTGCCGTAGGCATCGAAGACGACTGCGCGGATCTTGTTCATGGGGCGCTGGCAACCTGGTTCTGCAACGTGTGTCGGTGCCGGCCCACAACTGAGTGGCCCTGTACACCGATGAATGCATCGCATTGTAGGGAGACGCTGCACTGCGGCAAAGGTGCCCCGGGTCACTTGATCTTTTACTTTTCGACCACTAATCTTGGCTGACTAAAACGATACTCCGCACTAAATCCTCGCGCATCCGCCGCCATCAGCACCCTGCAACGCATCGGGCGTGACCGGGCCGGCACAAATCGCGCGAGGCGGGCACTATTCGGCGAACATTTGTGGACCATTTCAAACAGCTGGAGACTTTTGTATCCGTCGCCTCGCGCGGCAGCCTGTCGGCGGCGGCAGCGGCGGAAGGCGTGGCGCCGGCCATCATCGGGCGCCGCATCGATGCGCTGGAAGAGCGGCTGGGCGTGAAGTTGCTGGTACGTACCACGCGCAAGATCAGCCTGACCTTCGAAGGCTCGGCCTTCCTGGAGGACTGCCAGCGCATCCTCAACGACCTGCACAACGCCGAGGCCAGCGTCTCGGCCGGCGGCGTCAAGGCCAGCGGCCACCTGCGCGTGACCGCGCCGGCCGGCTACGGCCGCAAGCACGTTGCGCCGCTGGTGCCGCTGTTCATTGAATCGCACCCGGACGTATCGATCACGCTGGACCTGTCCGACCGCGTGGTCGACCTCGTCAATGAAGGCTTCGACTGCGCGATCCGGCTGGGCGACCTGCCCGACTCCAGCCTGGTGTCGATCCGGCTGGCCGAAACGCGGCGCGTGGTGGTGGCCTCGCCCGACTACCTGGCCCGCGCCGGCCGCCCCAACACACCGGACGACCTGCAGCGGCACAACTGCCTGGCCTTCGGCGCCAGCGCCAACGTGCAGCGCGGCTGGGTATTTACGGAAGACGGGCGCTCGGTGACGGTCAAGGTGGGCGGCACCATGGAATGCACCGACGGCGCGGTGCTGCACGAGTGGTGCCTGCAGGGCAACGGCCTGGCGTGGCGCTCATGGTGGGAAGTCGGCAACGAAATCGCCAGCGGCCGGCTGGTCACGGTGCTGGACGAGTTCCAGGCGCCGCCGATCGGCATCCATGCGGTGTTCCCGCAGCGCAAGCACCTGCCGCTGCGGGTGCGGCTGTTTATCGACCACCTGAAGAACACCTACGGCAACCCGGCCTACTGGCGCCGCGCGGAGCAGGCGGCATTCGTGCCGGCGGCAGCGGCGCTGGCAGGCTGACAGCCAATGCCAGGGCTCCGGCTAAGGCACTTTTGTTGCAATTGATTTTGCACAATGCCGTACTCGGCACCCCCTGACTACAATGGATTCAGACAGGCGCTTTGAGCCGCCCGGCATCGCCCACCGGCGCCGGGCGGCAGCCCTGCCCCCTTCCCTGGTCAGAAAAGGAGCCCCGCATGTTCCAACACATCCTGCTACCCACCGACGGCTCGGAACTCTCCAAAAAAGCCATCAACGGCGGGCTGGAACTCGCCAAGGCCATCGGCGCGCGCGTCACGGCCTATGTCTGCCTGGAGGAGTATCCCTACACCCCGTTCAGCGAAATCGTGGTCGAGGCGCCGCAGGCCTTCAAGGACCGCATCGAGAACCAGGCCAAGCTCTACCTGAAGGAAGTCGAGAACCTGGCGACCGCGGCCGGCGTCACCTTCGACGCCGACATGTCGACCTTCGCCGTGCCCTACCTCGGCATCATCGACGCTGCCGAGCGCCATGGCTGCGACGTGATCTTCATGGCGTCGCATGGCCGGCGCGGCCTGTCCGGCCTGCTGCTCGGCAGCGAAACGCAGAAGGTGCTGACGCATACCGATATCCCGGTGATCGTGTATCGCTGACCCCCGACCTGCTGTGGCAGAAAGCACAACGCCCGCACCGGGCTCTCCGGTGCGGGCGTTGTCATGGATGCTGCCGGTAGCTTATGAAGCCTTGCGGATCCGCTCCTCAATATGCCTGGCGCGGTCATCCGAACCCGGGTGCGACGAGAACATGCCCGACTTGCCGCCATCGAGCTTGGCCAGCTTCTGGAACGCCGTCACCAGGCCGCGCGTGTTGGCCTTGTTCCTGGTCAGCAGGTCGAACGAATAGTCATCGGCCGCGCTTTCCTGCGACTGCGAGAACTGCGCATTGATCAGCTTCTCGCCCAGCTCGCCCAGCTGCGACGACGACAGCGCAGCCACCGCGCCGTTGCCTGCCGACGCGGCCGCGCCACGCGCGGCGGTTGCGGTGTAGGCAACCTGCATGGCCTTCCTGGTGTGGCCCAGCGCGACATGGCCCAGCTCGTGGCCCAGCACGCCACGCACTTCATCGTCGGTCATCATGTCCATCAGGCCGCTGTAGACGCGCACGCAGCCGTTGGCCATGGCCCACGCGTTGACGTCCTTGGTCAGGTACACCTTGGCGTTGACGTTGGGCACGTTGCTGCCATTCAGGCCGCTCATGATCTTGGCCAGGCGCTTGCCGTAGGTGGTGTTGGCGCCGGCGATCTTGTTGGTCCTGTCCGATTCGGCGCAGGCCTGGTCGGACAGGCTCTTGACGTCCGCGTCGCTCAGCGTCGCGGCCTTGGCCAGCGACGAGCCGGCGGACACCATGCCGTCGATGTTGGTGGGCATGCCGCCGGAACAGCCGGCCAGCAGTGCGGCCGCGACGGCGCAGGTAGCGAGAGAGAGTGATGCTTTCATGATGTTGTTCTTGGTGGAAGCTCGGAAAGTGCCGACAAAGGCCGGGGCACTTTATGGCATCCACTTTCTGACCGCATCACCCAAATGCAATAAAACGTCAGATATGACAATTTATTGCATTTCGCGCATTGACTGCTGCCCGGACCCTCCGCGGCGCACCCGCCGAGTTCGCGTGGAATCTTCGCCAATGTCGCCCTAATCTTGTGGCAGGGCGATCAGCGAGTGGAAATTCGCAAAAAGTCGCAGCGCTTACATTTTCGGTCGGGGGCTGACGGAAGGTGTCATCATGCGACTCTCATTTGTAGCCTGCGGCGGCATCCTGGCGCTTTCGGCATGTGCCTCCTGGGATGGAACCGGCGCCTTTACGGTCATGACCCCGGCCAGCTTCGATCGCACCTTCGCCGCTGCAGCAGGGGCCATGCACGACCAGGGACTGGCGATCAGCGTCGAGGATCCGGTCAGGGGCGTGGTTGTCGGCAGCCTGGAAAGCCGCGCGGTGATGGCCGGCGTGGATCAGCTGGCAGACGGCCACGTGCGGGTGACATTCGACAGCCTGGGTGAAAACGATCCAGCGTTGATGGCGCGCATTTCGGGCAGCTACGACCGCCGCATGGGGCGTTAGGCCGCGTCTGCGCCGGCGTTGAAAAAAAAAGCGCGCCGTCCCTGAGAGAAGAACGGCGCGTCGCCTAAAAAGGAGGGCGTGATGGTCGCACGCCCCCCGATCCGCCGGACCCACTAGCCGGCGGGTGACCAGGAGAGTCAGGCCACTTTCTTGTCTTCGAAGAACTGCTCGTCTTCGGTCGAACCCTTCAGCGCGGTCGTCGACGACTGGCCGCCTTCGATGGTCTGGGTCACGGCGTCGAAGTAACCGGTGCCGACTTCGCGCTGGTGCTTGACCGCGGTGAAGCCCTTCTCGGCCGCCTTGAACTCGGCCTCCTGCAGTTCCACGAAGGCGCTCATCTGGTTGCGGGCGTAGCCGTAGGCCAGGTTGAACATCGAGTAGTTCAGCGAGTGGAAGCCGGCCAGCGTGATGAACTGGAACTTGTAGCCCATCGCGCCCAGTTCCTTCTGGAACCTGGCGATGGTGGCGTCGTCGAGGTTCTTCTTCCAGTTGAACGAGGGCGAGCAGTTGTAGGCCAGCATCTTGCACGGGAACTTGGCGTGCACCGCTTCGGCAAACTTCTTGGCGAACTCGAGGTCCGGCTTGCCGGTTTCGCACCACACCAGGTCAGCCACTTCAGCGTAGGCCAGGGCGCGCGAGATCGACTGCTCCAGGCCGTTGCGGACGCGGTAGAAGCCTTCCACGGTGCGCTCGCCGGTGCAGAACGGCTTGTCGTTGTCGTCCACGTCCGAGGTCAGCAGGTCGGCGGCCTCGGCGTCGGTACGGGCGATCACCAGGGTCGGCACGCCCGAGACATCGGCGGCCAGGCGGGCAGCGGTCAGCTTGGCGACGGCTTCGCGGGTCGGCACCAGCACCTTGCCGCCCATGTGGCCGCACTTCTTGACCGAAGCGAGCTGGTCTTCGAAGTGAACGCCGGCGGCGCCCGCTTCGATCATGGCCTTCATCAGTTCGAACGCATTCAGCACGCCGCCGAAGCCGGCTTCTGCGTCAGCCACGATCGGGGCGAAGAAGTCGGTGTCGCCCTTGCCTTCGCTCCACTGGATCTGGTCGGCGCGCTGGAAGGTATTGTTGATGCGCTTGACGACCTGCGGCACCGAGTTGGCCGGGTACAGCGACTGGTCGGGGTACATTTCGCCGGCCAGGTTGGCGTCGCCGGCAACTTGCCAGCCCGACAGGTAGATGGCCTTCAGGCCGGCCTTCACTTGCTGCATGGCCTGGTTGCCGGTCAGCGCGCCCAGCGAGTTGACGAACGGCTCGGTATGCAGCAGGTTCCACAGCTTCTCGGAACCGCGGCGGGCAAGGGTATGCTCGACCTGGACCGAACCACGCAGGCGCACGACGTCTTCGGCGGTGAAGTTGCGCTTGATACCCTTCCAGCGGGGATTGGTATCCCAGTCCTTTTGCAGAGCCTGGATCTGTTCTTGGCGGTTCATGGTCACTCTCCTGAAGATGCTGGGATGGCTGAGAATCTCTTGATCACCTGCCTTGGGGCGCCGCCTGTGGGAGGCGTTTTCTGCGTCTCATGTCATGTGTCTTATATAAGAGTGTAGGGAAAGCTCCCGCGTCGCAACAACCCTGAACTGAAGTTGTCGCTTAGTTTTTTTATTCAATTAATTCAACGACTTGAAAACTTTATTTCACGATACGGGACATAATATTTCATCATGAGAAATGGTGTTGTGCTTCGCAAACCATGTATTTTTGCGGTCCGCAACACCTTTCCACATTGTGAAAATTCGGCAGGGATGGCATGCATGCACTGCCCACCATGCGATCCAAAATAAAACGGCGCCACAAGGGCGCCGCTACGGGATGGCTGCGTGGGGCAGTGTTCAGGCACTGGCGGGGTCGCGCGCGCGGCGATAGGCTACCCAGTCACCGCTGCCAATGTGCGGCAACGTAGCCACGGCGGCTGCCGCCACCGGATACAGCAGGCACGCGACGGGCTTGCCATCCTGCTGCACTGCGCATTCCTCGCGCACGAACAGCGTAGCCTGACCCGGATAGACCTCTTCGATCTCGTCCAGGACCGGCAGCAGCGCCTCGGCAATGTCGTAGATATCCCCGACCACCGGCCCGGCCGCGGCATCCAGCACCAGGCCGGGGTAGGTGCCGAAGTCATAGAGCCGGCCCGCAACCGTTGCCGTGCCCAGCAGCGTGGGCGCGGCAATGCCATGCCGCTGCGCGGCCGCATTCAGGTCGTTGACCTCGCCGGCGCGCAGTGTGCCGTAGACAAAGACGCGCGGCATGCTCAGCCCTCCAGCTTTTGGTCCGAGACCAGCACGCCGTCGGCGTCCACGTAGATCCAGTTGCCCGGACGCACGACCGCGCCGGGCATCTGCACCATGACTTCGCTTTCGCCGACGTTGCGCTTCTGGCTTTTCTGAGGATGCGGGGCGAGCGCGCGGATGCCGATGTCGCACACATCCAGCTCGGCGCTGTCACGCACGCAGCCGTTGACGACGATGCCGGCCCAGCCATTCTTCTCGGCCAGCAGGCCGAGGTTGCCGCCGACCAGCGCGCAGCGCAGCGAGCCGCCGCCGTCGATCACCAATACCCGGCCCTGGCCCGGCGCTTCCAGCACCGTGCGCACCAGCGAGTTGTCTTCAAACACCTTCAGCGTCGCGGCCGGGCCGGCAAAAGCTTCCTGCTTGCCCCAGGCGCGGAACACCGGCGCCATCACGCGCAGGGTGCCGGCCGCGAGGCGGTCTTCATGGGCGTCGCACAGGTCGGTGGTGACAGGCTTCATCAATGGTCTCCTGATGGATGGTATGAATCCGTTGCGGCCGCGCCGCGCTCAGCGCTGCCCGCCGGCCAGCGCCTGCGCGCGGATCGCGCTGAGGGTGGTGCGCGGCGTGATCACGTCAGGATCGACGCGAATCTCGATCAGCGTCGACACCGGCGCTTCCAGCGCGGCGCGCAGCGCGGGGGCGAAGGCCTCGGTCGTGGTCACGGTCTCGCCGCGCGCACCATAGGCGCGCGCCAGCGCGGCAAAGTCGGGGTTGTGCAGCTCGGTGCCCGATACATGGGTCGGGTATTCGCGTTCCTGGTGCATCCGGATGGTGCCGTACATGCCGTTATTGACGACGATGAACACCACCGGCGCCTGGTACTGCATGGCGGTAGCAAGTTCCTGGCCATTCATCAGGAAGCAGCCGTCACCGGCCAGCGCCACCACGGTGCGATGCGGGAAGGCAATCTTGGCGCCGACCGCGGCCGGCACGCCATAGCCCATCGCGCCGCTGGTCGGGGCCAACTGGCCGCGACCGCCATTGCGGAACGGGCGATAGCGGAAATAGCGGTGCAGCCAGCTGGCGTAGTTGCCGGCGCCGTTGGTGACCACCGCATCGTCCGGCAGCATCTGGTCGAGTGTGCGGATGACTTCGGCCATGTCGACACCCTCCCCCGCAAACGCGGGCGGCTGCAGGTAGCGCTCGTAATCGGCATGGGCGGCCTCGGTCCAGGCCTGCCAACGCGGCGCTGCCGCGGGCTCCAGCGCGGCCAGCCGCGCGGCGATGGCCGGCATCGAGGCGTGGATCATCAGGTCGGCCTGGTAGACGCTGCCCAGCTCCTCGGCACCGGCGTGCACATGCACCAGCGTCTGCGCGGGCCGCGGCGCGGCGATCAGCGCGTAGCCGCCGGTGGTCATCTCGCCCAGGCGCGGGCCGATGGCCAGCACCAGGTCCGCTTGCCGGATGCGCTCGGCCAGCGCCGGATTGATGCCGATGCCGACATCGCCGGCATAGTTGGGATGGCGGTTGTCGAACAGGTCCTGCCCGCGGAAGGCGCAGCCGACCGGCAGCGCGAAGCGTTCGGCGAAGGCCTGCAGGTCGGCGCAGGCCTGCGGCGTCCAGCCGCTGCCGCCGGCCAGCACGAAGGGCCGCTCGGCGGCTTCCAGCATTTGCTGCAGGCGCGCCATTTCGGGATCGCCCGGCCAGCTCAGCACGCGCTCATAGCCACGCAGCTGCGGCACCACCGCCGACTGCGCCAGCATGTCCTCCGGCAGCGCCAGCACCACCGGGCCGGGCCGGCCCGAGGTGGCGGTCTGGTAGGCGCGCGCGATGTATTCCGGGATGCGCTCGACCCGGTCGATCTGCGCCACCCACTTGGCCATCTGGCCGAACATGCGGCGGTAGTCGATTTCCTGGAAGGCTTCGCGGTCCATGAAATCGGTGCCGACCTGGCCGATGAACAGGATCATCGGCGTCGAGTCCTGGAAGGCGGTATGCACGCCGATGCTGGCATTGGTGGCGCCAGGGCCGCGCGTGCAGAAAGCCAGCCCGGGACGGCCGGTCAGCTTGCCGTAGGCTTCGGCCATGACCGCGGCGCCGCCCTCCTGCCGGCAGACGATAAAGCGCAACTGGTCCCGGCGGCGATGGAAGCCGTCGAGCACCGCCAGGTAGCTTTCGCCCGGCACGCCGAAGGCCAGCTCGGCGCCGTGCGCCAGCAGCGCGTCGACCAGGATATGGCCGCCCAACAGCGGGCCACCCGACAGCGGCGCGCCGCTGGCTTCGTGCGAATGGGCAGTGTCAGGGTTCGAATGGCCCGGCGTGGCAGTCATGGAAACATCCTCGAGGCAGGCTGGAACAATGCGGGACGCGCAAAAGACCGGCAAACAAGCAGGCAAACCAGGCAGGCAATGCCGGCCGGCGCCGGCCCGGTTCAGGCTGCCGTCGCCGCAGCACCGCGGCGCGAGCGGTTGCCGTTGCCCACCGTCACCGCGGTAAAGATCGAGATCAGCTGGAAGCCGCCGATCATGAAGAACACCCAGGCAGGCAGCCGCGCGTCCATCAGCGCGCCAAAGAACAGCGGCCCGCAGGCCAGCCCGATGTCGAGGCCGGAATAGACCACGCCATAGACACGGCCGGTGGCGCCGGCGGGGGCAGCGGCACGCACCAGCATGTCGCGCGACGGGCCGGCGGTGCCGGCGCCAAACCCGATCACCCCCATCAGCACCGGCACCAGCAGCGCCGGGAAGAGATTCAAGCCGACCAGAATGGCAATCAGGCCGGAGACAGTAAAGCTGATGGCGATGAGCCGGTCATGGTTGCTGGTGCGGCTGGCGGCAAAGCCGCCGACGACCATGCCGCCGGCGCTGCACAGCATGTAGATGGTGTACGAAGCCGTGGCCAGCGTGAACGGCATGCCGTACAGGTAGGTCAGCGCGGTCGGCGCAAAGCTCTGGATGCCCGCTGCGGAGAACGTGGTCAGCAGGAAGAACGCCCAGCACACCCACACCTGCGGCAGCCGCAGGAAGCCCAGCAGGCTGCCGCCGGCGGCCTTGGCGGCGGGCCGGCCCACGGCGCCGCGCATCTCGCGCGGGTCCAGCACGTGGCGCAGCACCACCAGCACGGCCAGCACCGCGAACGCCACGACCGAGGCCGCCGCCAGCGCCACGCGCCAGCTGGCCAGGTTGGCGATGGTGACCAGGAACAGCGGCGCCGCCGCCCAGCCCAGGTTGCCGGAAATGCCGTGTACCGAGAAGGCGTGGCCCAGCCGGGGCTGCGACACGTGCTTGTTCAGCAGCGTGAAGTCGGCCGGATGGAACACGCCGTTGCCGAGCCCCGCCACCGCCGCGCCAGCCAGCAGCGCGGCATAGCCGTTGCTGGCCGACAGCAGCAGCGCCGCGCTGCCCAGGAAGGCCAGCCCGGCAAACAGCACCGGCCGCGCGCCGAAGCGGTCGACCACGAAGCCTGAGGCGGTCTGCACCACCGCCGACACGGCGAAGAACACCGTCATCAGCAGGCCCAGCTCCGCATAGCTCAGGCCGAACTCGGTCTTGATCCACGGGAACAGGGGCGCCAGCAGCAAGTGATAGAAATGCGAGACCCCATGCGCCAGCCCGACCAGCCCGATCACCTGGGCATCATGGCGAAGCGGATTGCGGGCGGGATCGATGGCGGCGGTAGACATGGCGCGGGCGGAAGGTGCGGTAGCGGGCTGCGGCGGAGAGATTCGGCAAGCCGGAAAAAATGCGGGCCGAAGCCCGCATCATAGAGGAAAACCGCGCCACGCTGCAGCCGGGTGGCGGCTGCGCCGCTCGCCGCAAACCCTACATCTGCTTGAACAGGTGCGCGTACTGGCGCGCCACCGGCAGCAGCTCGGGCCGGTCGCGCAGCCGCAGCGACAGCCGCCCCAGAGACTGGTTGACCGCGCTGGCCACGCAGTCGATGTTGACTACCGTGCCGCGGTGGACCTGCCAGAAACGCTCCGGGTCCAGTTGCTGGGTCAGTTCGCGCAGGCTGGTGCGGATCAGCGCCTCGCCGGCGCTGGAGACCACGTTGACGTACTTGTCGGTGGCTTCCAGGTAGATCACCTCGTCGACCGGGATGATGCGGACCTCCTGCCCGACCAGCGCCTTGATAAAGCGCAGGTACTGGCGCTGCGCCGCGCCGCCGGGCGTGGCGTGCTCGAGAGATTCGAGCCGCGCCAGCAGCTGCCCAAGGCGGTCGGTGTCCAGCGCGGCCGCCTCCGCCTCGTCGCCTGCCTGGTCGTCTTCCGTGTCCGCCATCACCTGCAGGCGTTCCTTGAGGCGGCATACGGTCGCCTCCAGCCGCTCGCGCTGCACCGGCTTGAGCACATAGTCGACCGCCGCGCGCTCGAAGGCTTCCAGCGCGAACTGGTCATAGGCGGTGACAAAGACCACCAGCGGCGGGATATCGAACTCGATCAGCTCGCGCGCGACGTCCATGCCGCTCATGCCCGGCATGCGGATATCCAGGAAGACCACGCGCGGCTGGTGCTCGCGCGCGGCGGCCAGCGCGGCCATGCCGTCGTGCACGACCGAGACGATACGGGCCTCGGGCCACAGCGACTTCAGTTCGGATTCCAGCACGCGCGCCAGCAGCGCTTCGTCGTCGGCGATCAGAAGGGTCGGGGTCATGGGGGCGAGGTGGGGGCGAGGTGGGGGCGAGGTTGGGGGCAGTGAAGAAATTTGCGGCGATGCCGCGGGCGCCGCCCTAGGCAGCGCCGGTGGTTGTCTTCGCGCAGGCTTTCGCCAGCAACGCGTTCAGGTCCGCTGGATGGCCGGCGCCGACACCGGCATGCTCTCCGACACCGTGACCGTCCGCGTCAGGGTCGGCGCCTCGACCGGGCGCACCAGCGGCAGCGTCAGCCGCACCACCACACCGCGCGGCGTGTTCTCTTCCATCTGCATGCTGGCGGCGGCCCCGAAGATCCGCGCCAGCCGCTCGCGCACATGGGTGATGCCCAACCCCGAGCCCTTGCCCGAGGCATGACCGAAGCCCACGCCGGTATCGGCAATGATCACCTGCACCGCATCGTCGCCGGCGGCGCGCGCCGACAGGCGGATATGGCCGCCAAACATGCACGGCTCGATACCGTGCGTCACCGCGTTTTCCACCAGCGGCTGGATCAGCATCGGCGGAATTTCGACCTTGGCCAGCTCGCGCGGCAGGTCGACGTCATAGGACAACCGCTGCCCGAAGCGCATGCCCTGGATATCCAGGTAGCTGCGCAGCAGTTCGAACTCCTGTCGCAGCGTGCATTGCTCGGCGCGGGTGTGGGCCAGCGACATGCGCAGGAAGCCGATCAGGCGCTGCAGCAACTGCCGCGCGGCGGGCGGGTCGGTGGCGATCAGGCCATCGAGGTTGGCCAGCGAGTTGAACAGGAAGTGCGGCTCGATCTGCGCCTGCAGCGCCATCAGCTGCGCGCGTACCAACTGCTTTTCGGCTTCCTCGCGCTGCAGCGCGTCGAGCGCGGCCTGGCGCTCCAGGTAGGCAAGCTTCTCGCGCGACCAGTAGAAATAGATCATCGACGCCGATGCCAGCATGCCAACCACCAGGCACATGCGCAGCATGTCGCCGGTTTCGGCGACTGACTTGGGCGGCAGGTCCAGCGCCACGCGCGTGGCCCAGCCGCCGATCACCACGCCGGTCGGTACCGCGGCGGCGGCCAGCAGCAGGAAGGGCCAGCGCCGCGGCCGGTCGTTCCACCAGATGCCGACGCGGGGGATATCGATCAGCAGCCAGATCGACAGGCCGATCAGCTGGCTGTAGACAAAGTTGTGCCAGAGCGTGCCGCCGGTCTGGAAACCGTAGTTGAGGCTGACGGCAATGACCGTGTTCATGCAAAGCACGAACAGCAGGTCACGGCCGAGGATGGTGAGCCGCGACGGGGGCGCGGTGGCGACGGTGGAGAAGCAGCGGTTCATGGCGGTATGTTAGCGCTGGCTGGTCTCGGCGCAATCCCCCGAGGTGACGCGCGTGCCACACTCACCGGTCAGCGCACGCCACCATTGCCCTGACAGCACATAGCGCGGGAAGGTGATCCATTGCTCGGCGAAGATACGTCCGGCGATGTCCGCCGGCCCGGCAAACGGCTCCGGCGCGTTGGCCTCGAGCCGGTGCCCTCGCCCCTGCAGCGCCAGCGACATGCCCATGCACACCAGCCCCAGCGCGACCGCGGGCAGGCTCAGCCGCAAGATGCCGTAGGCGCCCAGCACCGTGCCCGCC
Source organism: Cupriavidus oxalaticus (assembly GCF_038900635.1). Classification (GTDB taxonomy): domain Bacteria; phylum Pseudomonadota; class Gammaproteobacteria; order Burkholderiales; family Burkholderiaceae; genus Cupriavidus; species Cupriavidus oxalaticus_B. The sequence continues at coordinate 258,811 of NZ_JAYMRX010000004.1, forward strand.
ATGAACATCGGCACGGCCACGATATGCAGCAGCAGGTTGCGGGGATGCTGGTGGTTGCGGCCATAGCCGCGCCACTGCCAGCGCAGCAGCGGTTCATCACGCATGATCGTCTCTCTCCCTTGCCCTTTCTTGCCCACCTTCCTTGCCCGGTCTAGGGGCGGAGGGGCAGCCGCGCGCAATATCTGTTGCACTGCGGAAAAGCGCCGCGCAAGTCGAACTCCGGATGCTAATGACAATGCGCGGCACGTGCAGGGACTTTACCCTTCACCCGGGCGCGAAGAAAGCCTGTTGCGACGAACGGTGGAAACGGGGCGCGAACGGCACCGTGCGGGGGCAGACGGCGCGCGCGGACGGCGGCGAGGTGCCCCCGGCGCCATCCGGGGCCGGGCATTGCGCGGCGCCGGGCCGATGCGGGTGGCGTTCAGGCCGCCAGCGCCTGCCGGTCCTGCTCCGACAGCGCGCTGCTGACGGTGTCGCGCGACAGGTGCGGCGCAAACTTATTGATGAAGTCGTGCGCATAGCCGCGCAGGTAGGCGCCGCGGCGCACGGCCACGCTGGTGGTGTTGGGCGCGAACAGGTGGTCGGCGTTGATCCGCACCAGGCCCGAGTCCTTGCGCTCGTCGTACGCCATCGACGCGATGATGCCCACGCCCAGCTCCAGTTCGGCATAGGTCTTGATCACGTCGGCGTCCAGCGCGGTCAGCACGATCTCCGGCTGCAGCCCGGCCTCGGCGAAGGCTGTGTCGATCTTGCGGCGGCCGGTGAAGCCGGCGTCGTAGGTGATGAGCTGGAAGCCGGCCACGTCCTCGAGCGTCGGCTCGGGCAGGCGCGTCAGCGGATGATCGGGCGAGACCACCAGCACGTGCTGCCAGCTGTAGGCCTCGAACGAGGTCAGCCCGGCTTCGGTCGCCAGCGCTTCGGTGGCGATGCCGATATCGGCCTGCCCGGTCAGCAGCAGCTCGACGATATGCGTGGGCGACGCTTCCTGCAGCGCGAGGGTCACGTGCGGATACTCGCGACGGAAGGCCTGCACCACGCGCGGCAGCGCGTAGCGGGCCTGCGTGTGGGTGGTGGCCACGGTCAGGCGCCCGGTATGGCGGCCGGCGAACTCGTCGCCGGCCTGGCGCAGGTTCTCTGCTTCAAGCAGCAGTCGCTCGACGATGCGCACGATCTCGCGGCCCGGCTCGGTCAGCCCCGTCAGCCGCTTGCCATAGCGCTCGAAGATCTCCACGCCCAGCTCTTCCTCCAGCTCGCGGATCTGGCGCGACACACCGGGCTGCGAGGTATAGAGCGCGTTGGCGACCTCGGTCAGGTTGAACTGGCGGCGCACCGCCTCGCGGATCGATCGGAGTTGCTGGAAGTTCATCGTGCGGCCTCTTGTTTTTTGTTCGGGGCAGTGCCATTGGCTTGCGTAAAGACGCGCAGCTGGCGCGGCCGCACGGCGAGCAGTTCGCCCTCGCGGAAGCCCGCGTGGCGGAAGCGCTCGAGCGGCAGCGCCACTTCGATCACGTCCTGGTTGTCTTCACGCTCGAGTTCGAGCTGGGCCACCGGCCCCAATGTCAGCGCGCGGCGCAGCGTCACGGCGATGCCGTCGGCGCCGGGCGAATAGCGCTCCAGGTCCAGGTCGTGCGGGCGGACATAGGCGACCGCATCGCCTGCGGTTTCATGCCCGCTGCCGACCACCGGCAGCACCGCTTCGCCGGTATGCAGCAGGCCGCCGCTCTCGCCCACTTCCAGCCGGCCGTGGAACAGGTTCACGTTGCCGAGGAAGCCGAACACGAACGGCGTGGCCGGGTGGTTGTAGACCGCCTCGGGCGAGCCGAACTGCTCGACGCGGCCGCGGTTCATCAGCACCACCTGGTCGGCCACTTCCAGCGCTTCTTCCTGGTCGTGCGTGACGAACACGCTGGTCACATGCAGTTCGTCGTGCAGCCGGCGCAGCCAGCGGCGCAGCTCCTTGCGCACCTTGGCGTCGAGCGCGCCGAAGGGTTCGTCGAGCAGCAGCACGCGCGGCTCCACCGCCAGCGCGCGCGCCAGCGCGATACGCTGGCGCTGGCCGCCCGACAGCTGCGACGGGTAGCGGTCAGCCAGCCAGTCGAGCTGCACCAGGTCGAGCAGCGAATGCACCTTCTCGCGGATCTGCGCTTCGCTCGGGCGTTCGGCGCGCGGCTTCACGCGCAGGCCGAAGGCCACGTTCTCGAACACACTCATATGCTTGAACAGCGCATAGTGCTGGAACACGAAGCCCACCTGGCGCTGGCGCACATGCTGGTTCGACGCATCGCGCCCGGCCAGCACGATCTGGCCAGCGTCGGCGCGCTCCAGGCCGGCGATGATGCGCAGCAGCGTGGTCTTGCCGCAACCGGACGGCCCCAGCAGCGCCGTCAGCTCGCCTTCGTCGAAATCGAGCGAGACATTGTCCAGCGCGACGAAATCGCCAAAGCGCTTCTCTACGTTCTTGACCTGGATGCTCATGATGCCGTTCCTTGCACGGATGCCTGCAGGGGGGTTCCCGCTGTTCCAACTGTTCCGAGTGTTCCGAGTGTTCCAGCCGGCCGCTCGATCACGGCCTCTTCCGTCTCTTTGCGCGCGCGCCACTCCACCAGCGTCTTGATGCCGAGTGTGACCAGCGCCAGCAACGTCAGCAGCGAGGCCACCGCGAAGGCCGCCGCGAAGTTGTACTCGTTGTAGAGAATCTCTACGTGCAGCGGCATGGTGTTGGTCAGCCCGCGGATATGGCCCGACACCACCGACACCGCGCCGAACTCGCCCATCGCCCGCGCATTGCACAGGATCACCCCGTACAGCAGGCCCCAGCGGATATTGGGCAGCGTGATGTGGCGGAAGGTCTGCCAGCCCGAGGCACCCAGCACGATCGCGGCCTCTTCCTCTTCGCTGCCCTGCGCCTGCATCAGCGGGATCAGCTCGCGCGCCACGAAGGGAAAGGTCACGAAGATCGTCGCCAGCACGATGCCCGGCACCGCGAACATGATCTTGATGTCATGCGCTTCCAGCCACGGACCGAACCAGCCCTGCGCGCCGAACAGCAGCACGTAGACCAGCCCGGAGATCACCGGCGACACCGAGAACGGCAGGTCGATCAGCGTGATCAGCAGATTCTTGCCGCGGAACTCGAACTTGGCGATGGCCCATGCCGCCGCCACGCCGAACACCACGTTCAGCGGCACCGCGATCGCCGCCACCGTCAGCGTGAGCTGGATCGCGGCCACGGCATCGGGTTCGACCAGCGCTTCGATGTAGGTCTGCACGCCCTTGCGCAGCGCTTCATAAAAGACTGAAGCCAGCGGCACGAACAGGAACAGCGTGAGGAACAGCACCGCCAGCGTGATCAGCGTGCAGCGCACCCATGGCGCCTCGCCGGTGGCGTCGAACCTGTGATGGGCCCGGTCCTGGCGCTGCGCGCCCAGGCGTCCCGAGACTGCGCCCGCCATGTCAGAGCTCCTTGCCCGTCTCGGGCGCTTCGGGTGCCAGCGCGGCGCGCGCACCCGACTGGTGGCGGCGCGTCCAGGCCTGCAGCAGGTTGATCAACAGCAGCAGCCCGAACGAGATCACCAGCATCACCACCGCGACCGCGGTGGCGCCGGCATAGTCGTATTGCTCCAGCTTGGAATAGATCATCAGCGGCGCGATCTCCGACACCATCGGCATGTTGCCGGAGATAAACACCACCGAGCCGTACTCGCCGGTGGCGCGCGCGAAGGACAGCGCGAAACCCGTCAGCAGCGCCGGCAGGATCGCCGGCAGGATCACGCGCCGGAAGGTCTGCAGCCGGTTGGCGCCCAGGCTCGCGGCGGCCTCTTCCAGTTCCTGCTCCACGTCTTCGAGCACCGGCTGCACCGTGCGCACCACGAACGGCAGGCCGATAAAGGTCAGCGCCACCACCACGCCCAGCGGCGTGAACGCGACCTTGATGCCGAGCGGTTCAAGGTAGCGGCCGATCCAGCCGTTGCCGGCGAACAGCGCGGTCAGCGCGATGCCGGCCACCGCGGTTGGCAGCGCGAACGGCAGGTCGACCAGCGCATCGATCAGACGCTTGCCCGGGAAGCGGTAGCGCACCAGCACCCAGGCGACGATCAGTCCGAACACCGAATTGACGATGGCCGCGATCAGCGACGCGCCGAAGCTCAGCTGCAGCGATGCCACCACGCGCGGCGCCGTGATCGACGTCCAGAACGCGTCCCATGTCATCGTGAACGTCTTCAGGAACGTCGCCGACAGCGGGACCAGGACAATCAGCGTCAGGTAGAACAGCGTGAAGCCCAGCGACAAGCCAAAGCCGGGCAGCACCGTAAAGCGCTGCTTGGCGGGGCTGCGTGGCGAACGCGAGGCCGGCGCATCGGGGGCGCCCGGCGTGGGGGCATCCGCCAGGGATAGGGAGGGTGGCATGTCCGTCTCGTCTGTGGAGGCCGGCTTCGGGGGCCGGTTCCTTATGACGCCGGCGCATGTTGCGCCGGCTTACGAGACAGATTCTGCAGATCCGTCTTTATAAACAGAACGAATCTTTCTGAATTTTCTTAGACGATTTAGATATATGGGGCTCCGGGAGACACTTCCAGGCCTGCTTCCCATGGCGTGGACGCCGCTTCAGCGACGCCAGCATCACCTGCATCGGCGATGCGTTGCACCAGCGTGCCCAGCAGGGCCAGGCCCTCGGCCCAGTCGCCCTGGCCGGAATCGGCATTGATATGCCCCAGGTTACCGGCATCGACCAGTTCGCTGCCCCACAGCGTACCCCAGCTGAAGGCGGTGCGCTGTGGCATCCACGGATCGTTGCGGCTGGCCACCAGGATGGTCGGGAACGGCAGCCGGTAGGTCGGCAGCAGGCCGGCGACGCCGAACTTGTCGGGATCGGCCGGCGCCACCAGCAGCGCGCCGGCGATGGCCGCCGGGTCCAGCGAGGCCTGCCGCAGTGCCGCCAGGCAGCCGAAGCTGTGCGCCACCAGCACCGCCCCGCGCGAGGCCACGCGCTGCGCCCGCATCACGCATTCCGAGACTCGCTCTGCCCATAATGGCAGGCTCGGGCGCGACCAGTCATGCTGCTCGACGCGCTGCCAGTCCGGGAAGCGCTGCTCCCAGCGGCTCTGCCAGTGCCCCGGGCCGCTGCCATGCAGGCCCGGCACGGTCAGCACCTGCAGGTGCCGCGGGATTTCCAGGCGCGTGCCGTGCGCCGCCGGGAGTGGCCCTGCCGATGATCCGATCACTTGCGTCATACCGGCTCCTTGCTGAGTTGGTGTGCAGCGGTCGCGCCCATGGCCGCCACCTGTGCCCGCAGCGCGGCCGTGCTGACCAGCGCGCCGGCGAAAGCGCCCTGCCCCAGGCCGATGCCTGCAGCCTGCAGCCGCTCCACGCTTTCGGCGTCCTGCAGCCGCCGCCCGATCAGCGTGACGCCGGCATTGGCAGCGCTGGCGCGCAGTCCCGACAGCTGGCGGTCGGTCCAGGTGCGGCGCATGTCGAGCTTGAGCCAGTCCGGCAACGCATGCGCCATCAGCGCACCCGCCTCGGCCGGGTCCGACGCCTGCAGGCTGACCGCGAAGCCGTTGCGGCGGTAATTGCCGACCACGTGCAGCAGCAGCGGCAGGTCATCATTGGCGCTGGCCGGCACCTGGATCACGAAGCGCTCCAGCGGCAAGCCCAGCGACTGCAGTGCGCGCCGGAACGCGGCGCCGTGGTCGTCGGCGACCGCGGCCAGCAGCCGGTTGTGCACGTTCAGCACCAGCCTGTGCGCGCCGTCGGCGGCAAAATAATTGATCGCGTGCAGCAGCCGCGACAGGCGGTCCAGCGACACCAGCGTGGTGTCGTCGGCGGCCATCGCGAACAGCTTCCACGCCGCCAGGCCGACGCCGTCGTCGGCATAGGTGTGGATCGAGCCTTCGTGCGCCACGACCTCGCGGTCGGCCAGCGTCACCAGCGGCTCGAAGGCACTGGTCAGCGAGCAATTGAAGAACTGTCCCTGCACCTGCCCGCGCGCGTCGCGCCACAGTTGCCGGTCGGCCAGCGGCTGGCGCGGCAGCGATTCCAGGTAGCGTTGCAGCGGATTGGCTGCGCTGGCGGGTTCATGCACGCCTGGCATGGCGGTTTCCTTCGGTTGACCGGACCGCGTCAGGTCCCATGGTCGGGTTGTTGATGGCAACGGCGTGCCGTCGCAGCGCGCGCCTGCCTGCTCATGATAGGAGTTCAACGGGCCGCGGCGAATGAAGATTCCGGCCTGTCGCTGTGTACGCCGTCGTCGATGCGCTGCGCACGGCGCTTCGTGCCCGCATCGCGGGGCGAAGAAGGCGCCGGCGCTTGACGCATCACCCGCTGCAGCACCTCGGCTTCCAGTTGCGCGAAGCCGGCGGCGCCGCGCTGGCGCGGCCGCGCCAGCGCCACGCGCGCGTCCATGGCGATGTGGCCATCCTCGATCAGCACGACGCGGTCGGCCAGTGCCACGGCCTCGGAGACGTCATGCGTCACCAGCAGCGCCGTGAAGCCAAGCCGCCGCCACAGGCCTTCGATCAGGCCCTGCATTTCGATGCGTGTGAGCGCATCCAGCGCGCCCAGCGGCTCATCGAGCAGCAGCAACTGCGGGTGATGCACCAGCGCGCGCGCCAGCGCCACGCGCTGCCGCTGGCCTCCGGACAGCCGGGCGGGCCACGCCTGCGCGCGGTCGGCCAGGCCCACCTGCGCCAGCACCTCGGCCGCTTCGCCGCGGCGTGCGCGCGGCAGCCCCAGCGCCACGTTGTCCAGCACGCGCTTCCACGGCAGCAGGCGCGCGTCCTGGAACATCACGCGCACATCGGCGCCGCGCTTGCGGCTGCGCTTGCCCTGCTCCTGCGTGTCACCGTCAATGGCGATGCTGCCGCCGTCGGCGCCTTCCAGCCCCGCCACCAGCCGCAGCAGCGTGCTCTTGCCGCAACCGCTGCGCCCGACGATGGCGACGAACTCTCCCGGCGCCACGTCGAGCGCCACATCGTGCAGCACGTCGCGGCCGTCATAGCGCTTGACCACCTGGCGCAAGCGCAGCGCGACGCCACCCGTGCGGCACGGTGCCGCCGTCTCGTGCGTGACTGCCTCGCGGCGCGCGAGGCCCGCTTCAAGTTCGGCCAGCGCGGCCTGTTCCACCGGATACATCTGCATGTCCATCTCCTTGCCGAGCGTGCGGCGTTGCGTGGTTCAGGCGGCCGCGTAGCCGGGGTGCCAGCGCAGCCAGTAGCGCTCCAGCCCGCGTGACAGCAGGTCGGCCAGCTTGCCCAGCAATGCATAGAGCAGGATGCCCACCAGCACCACGTCGGTTTGCAGGAATTCGCGCGCGTTCATGGTCATGTAGCCGATGCCGGATTGCGCGGAGATGGTCTCCGCGACGATCAGGATCACCCACATCAGGCCGAGCGAAAAGCGCACACCCACCAGGATCCCGGGCAATGCGCCGGGCAGGATCACTTCACGGTACAGCTGCCAGCCGGACAGCCCGTAGCTGCGCGCCATTTCCACCAGACCGGTGTCGACCGAGCGGATGCCGTGATAGGTGTTCAGGTACACCGGGAAGAACACCCCCAGCGCCACCAGGAACAGCTTGGCGGATTCGTCGATGCCGAACCACAGGATCACCAGCGGGATCAGCGCCAGCGGCGGGATGTTGCGCACCATCTGCAGGGTGCTGTCGAGCAGCGTGGCCGCGCTGCGGAACGTGCCGGTCAGCAGCCCCAGCAGCAGGCCCAGCCCGCCGCCGATGGCAAACCCGGCCAGCGCGCGCCAGGTGCTGACGCCCACGTGTTTCCACAACTCGCCCGAGCCGGCCAGGCCCCAGGCGGCCTGCAGCACGGCCAGCGGGGCCGGCAGCACGCGGTTCGACAGCCAGCCGTTCTGCGAAGCCGCCTGCCACGCCACGATCAGCAGCACGGGCGCGATCCACGGCGCCACGGCACGCGCCAGCGCTGCGAAAGGCCGGCGCAGCGGCGGAAGCTGCTGAGCGCTCATGCCGCCCTCCCCCGGCCGTGCGCGGCGCGCGGCACGATGCCGGTCGCCATGACTTCGCCGAACGGGCCCGACAGCACCTTGCCCGGCAGCTTCTCTCGCACCGAGCGCGGCAGCAGCGGGAACACCAGTTCGGCAAAACGGTAGGCTTCTTCCAGATGCGGATAGCCGGACAGCACGAAAGTGTCGATGCCGAGCTCGGCGTACTCGCGCATGCGCTCGGCAACGGTGTGCGGATCGCCCACCAGGGCGGTGCCCGCGCCGCCGCGCACCAGGCCGACACCGGCCCACAGGTTGGGGCTGATTTCCAGCGCCTCGCGCGTGCGGCGCGAGCGGCGATCAGCGCCCGCATGCAACGCGGCCATGCGGCGCTGCCCTTCCGAATCCATTTTGGCGAACGCCGCCTGCGCGCGCGCCACGGTCTCGTCGTCGAGACGGCTGATCAGGTCTTCGGCGGCGGCCCACGCGGCGGCATCGGTCTCGCGCACGATCACGTGCAGGCGGATGCCGAACCACACGGTGCGGCCGTGCTTCGCCGCGTGACGGCGAACATCGTCCAGCTTCTGCGCCACGTCGGCCGGCGGTTCGCCCCAGGTCAGGTAGGTATCCACCTGCTCGCCCGCCAGCGCATGCGCCGGCGCCGACGAGCCGCCGAAGTACACCGGCGGGTGCGGCCGCTGCAGCGGCGGATAGAGGACGCGCGCGCCCTTCACGCTCAGGTGCTTGCCCTGGTAGTCGATCTGGCCGCTGTCATGGCTGGCCGCCAGTACGTCGCGCCAGATGCGCAGGAATTCGGCGGAGGCCTCGTAGCGCTCGCCGTGGTCGAGGAACAGGCCGTCGCCCTCCAGCTCGGCGGAGTCGCCGCCGGTGACGAGGTTGATCAGCAGCCGGCCATTGGAGAGCCGGTCGAAGGTTGCAGCCATCCGCGCGGCCAGCGTCGGCGCCATCAGGCCCGGGCGCACAGCCACCAGGAATTTCAGGCGCTGCGTCACGGCCGACAGCGCCGACGCCGCCACCCACGGGTCTTCGCAAGAACGGCCGGTGGGGATCAGCACCCCCTCATAGCCGAGCGTGTCGGCGGCCACGGCGACCTGCTTCATGTAGTCGAAACTGACTTCGCGCGCGCCTTCGGAGGTGCCGAGGTAGCGGCTGTCGCCGTGGGTCGGGATAAACCAGAATACGTGCATGTCGTGCTCCTTGTTGTTGTGCGGCGCCTTGGGCCGCACCTGCGCTGCATCAGCGCTGCGTCAGCGCCGCGCCTGCCGTTGCGGCCTGCTGCTGCGGCACATCCCAGCGCGCATCGGCCACCTTGACCGGCCTCGGAATCAGCTTGAGCGCGTGGAAGGCATCGGCGATGCGCTGCTGCTCGGCCAGCACGCCGGCGCTGACCGGGCGCGCGCCGTAAGAGAAGCGCGAGACCGCCAGTTCCAGCACGTCGGCAGGCAGGCCGACTTCGCCCGTCAGCACGGCGGTCGCGTCTTTGGGGTTCTTTTCCGCCCACGTGCCCAGCTTGGCCAGTTCATCGAGGATCAGGCGCACGATTTCGGGCTTCGCCTGTGCGTAGGGACGCGACGCCAGGTAGAACTGATGGTTGCTGACCACGTTCTTGCCGTCGGCGCCACGGCCATCGGCCAGCACGCGCGCGCCCAGCTGCTTCTCGGCGGCGGCGAAGAACGGGTCCCAGATCACCCAGGCATCGACCGAGCCGCGCTCGAAGGCAGCGCGCGCATCGGCGGGCGGCAGGTAGACCGGCTGGATGTCGCTGTACTGCAGGCCCGCCTTTTCCAGCTGGCGCACCAGCAGGTAATGCACGTTCGAGCCCTTGTTGAGGGCCACGCGCTTGCCGCGCAGGTCGGCCACGGAACGCAGCGCCGACGACTTCGGCACGACGATGGCCTCGGCGGCCGGCGCCGGCGGTTCATTGCCGACATAGACCAGCTGCGCCCCGGCAGCCTGCGCGAAGATCGGCGGCGCCTCGCCCACGGTGCCGAAGTCGACGGCGCCCACATTGAGGCCTTCCAGCAGCTGCGGGCCCGCCGGGAATTCTGTCCACCTGACGGTGATGCCTTGCGGCGCCAGCCGCTTTTCCAGCGTGCCGCGCGCCTTCAGCAGCGTCAGCGTGCCGTACTTCTGGTAGCCGATGCGCAGCACCCTGGCGTCGATGTGCTTCGATTGCGCTTCGGCGGGGCCGGGCAGCAGGCCGTAGGCCAGGCCGGTGGCGGTCAACAGTGCGGCAATGATCAGGCGGCGGCGCGGCGAGCCGGCCGGCTTGATGGTGGTGGTCATGCGATGTTCCTCCGTGGCCGGCCAGGGAGCCGGCGCATGTTCTGAAGTCGGACTGCGTGGAATCGCGGGCAACATCCCGCCCTGCCCGCCCGGGTTACCGGTGGCATGGTTGGCGGCGTTGCTGCCGCTGCGCCGGGCTGGCCGGCGCCCAAAGCATCAGGAATTCAGATCAGGCGGTACATCGCTCCGCCACCACGGCGGCAGCGGCGGCGCGTTGCACGAAGGCGCCGGGAGGCACAACGTCGAGCGCGTCGAGCGGGACCTCGATGCGGGCACGGGCCAGTGCGTCGCGCACGCGCAGCAGGCCTTCGTCGAGGCGGGCGGACAGCGCGGCGTCAAAGCGCGCCTGGCGCAGGCCGCCGGAGTCGGAGGTTTCGATCTGCTGGTCCACGGCAAAGATGCCGGGCAGTATCTGGCGCGAGCCCAGCGCGGCCAACACCGGGCGCAGCGCGTAGTCGATCACCAGCGCATGGGCGAGGCTGCCGCCGGTGGCGATCGGCAGCACGATTTTGTCGCGCAGGCCGGTTTGCGGCAGCAGGTCCAGGAAGGCTTTGAGCAGGCCGCTGTAGGCGGCCTTGTAGACCGGCGTGGCCAGCACCACCACCTGGGCCTCGGCCACCGCGCGGCTGGCGGCGGCAATGGCGTCGTCGTCCACGCGCGCCGCCAGCAGCGGACCCGCCGGCAGATCGCGCAGGTCCAGGTGGCGTGTGCGTTCGCCCGCGGCCTCCAGCGCGGTGCGCAGGTGCGCCAGCACAAGGCCGGAGCGGGACTGGACCGACGGGCTGCCGGAGAGCGTCAGGATGGACATCGGAGCTTCCTTTTTCTGGTGGGCCGGCATGGTGCCGGGCCGCCCTACGCGGCCCGGCACACCGGCCTGATCGGTGTTACCGGGGTTATTTCTTGCCGGGCTGATAAACCTGGTCGAACGAGCCGCCGTCGGCGAAGTGGGTCTTCTGGGCCTTCTGCCAGCCGCCGAACACTTCATCGATGGTGAACAGCTTGACCTTGGGGAAGTTGGCCGCGTACTTGGCCGCCACCTTCTGCGAGATCGGGCGGTAGTAGTTCTTCGCGGCGATCTCCTGGCCTTCGTCGGTGTACAGGAACTGCAGGTAGGCCTCGGCGGCCTTGCGCGTGCCCTTCTTGTCGACCACCTTGTCGACCACGGCCACCGGCGGCTCGGCCAGGATCGAGATCGACGGCGCGACGATCTCGAACTTGTCCGGGCCCAGCTCCTTGATGGCCAGGATGGCTTCGTTCTCCCAGGCCAGCAGCACGTCGCCCAGGCCACGCTCGACGAACGTGGTGGTGGCGCCGCGCGCGCCGGAATCCAGCACCGGCACGTGCTTGAGCAACTCGCCGACGAACTCGCGCGCCCTGGTCTCATTGCCGCCCGGCTGGCGCAGCGCATAGCCCCACGCGGCCAGGTAGTTCCAGCGCGCGCCGCCCGAGGTCTTCGGGTTCGGCGTGATCACCTGTACGCCCGGCTTGACCAGGTCGCCCCAGTCCTTGATGCCCTTGGGATTGCCCTTGCGCACCAGGAACACGATGGTTGAGGTGTACGGCGCGGCGTTGTGCGGTAGGCGCTTTTGCCAGTCCGGCTTGATCAGTCCCTTCTCCGCGATGGCGTCGACGTCATACCCCAGCGCCAGCGTCACCACGTCAGCGTCCAGCCCGTCGATCACCGAACGGGCCTGCTTGCCGGATCCGCCATGCGACTGGCGCACGGTCACGGCATCGCCGCCCTGCGCCTTCCAGGCCTTGGCGAAGGCAGCGTTGACGTCGACGTACAGTTCGCGGGTCGGGTCGTAGGAAACGTTGAGCAGGTTGGTCGCCGAAGCGGTCTGCGCCGCGCCCAGGGCGCCCAGGACTGCCAGGCCGATGGCCAGTTTGCGGATCATTCGTGTTGCTCCCGTCTGTCGTGAATGGGCGCCATGCGCCTCTGGTTGCTTTGCCCGCCGTCCGGGGCGGGCTTGTGTCAGGAGCAAGACTACCGACGGGGCTATCTGAACGGAACGAATGGTTTCGCCGATCCTTTACTGTTTTTTGCATAAGATCGGACGGGAATATTGGCATGCCGCCATAAGGGGACGACGGGGCGCCAGGCGGCGTGAGGTGGAGCAAGCGGCACGCACAAAAGAAAACGCCCGCACCGGCAAACCGGCGCGGGCGAAGTTTCCATTCCGGAAACGGGTAGACAAGTCATGAAGAGCGCCCCCGCATCTCCATGACAAGACAAATGGTATCGGCTCACCGCGGGGTCCGATTTGATCGCGGTCAAGTCGGGAACAACCCGCAACGAATCGCCATCGCAGACTTCAGCCGCCCTGGCGCGCGAGCAGGTCCGCCATCTCGTCGGCGTGCTCCTCTTCCACCGCCAGGATCTCTTCCATCATGCGGCGCGAAGTCGGATCCCGTTCGCCCAGGAACTGGATGATCTCGCGATAGCTGTCGATGGCGATGCGCTCGGCCACCAGGTCTTCCCTGATCATCTCGGTCAGGCTGTTGCCCGGGACATATTCGGCATGCGATCGGCCGGTGAGGCCGTCCGGCGCAAAGTCGGGCTCGCCGCCAAGCTGGACGATGCGCTCGGCGATCTGGTCGGCATGGCCCTGCTCTTCATTGGAGTGGGCCAGGAATTCGTCGGCGACGCTCTTCGAGTTCGGGCCCTGGGCCATGAAATAGTGGCGGCGATAGCGCAGCACGCAGACGATCTCGGTCGCCAGCGCGTCGTTGAGCAGCTTCAGCACGGCCTCGCGGTCTGCCGTGTAGCCGGAGGTCACCGCGCCCTCTTCGATATGCTGGCGGGCGCGTTCGCGCAGGGTCTTGACGTCGGTGAGGAAAGGCTTGTCGGTCATGGATCGGCTCCTGTGGGGACAGGCTGCGTGGTGGCGCAGCGCTTTGTAAGGAAACTCAACCCTTTTGCAACGCGAAAAACGTGCCACTAAGAGAACGGCATGCAGCACGGCGGCTGGCAGTGCGGAGCCAGGCATCGCCGTGAAAAAATTGCACGGCGCGGCACTCCCTTACATGGCGAGGCAGGTGCTGCATAAACAGCGCGCCATGAAAAAAGGCCCTTGCGGGAATCCGCAAGGGCCTGCTGTGACACCGGCGCCTCGGAACCGGCCTTACTGGACGGCCTTCCCGAACGTGAACTCGCCATCCACATAGTCCACCGGCACCACATCCTTTGCCGCGAACTTGCCTTCCAGGATGGCGCGCGCCACCGGGTTCTCGATCTGCTGCTGGATCGCCCGCTTGAGCGGACGCGCTCCGAACACCGGGTCGTAGCCCGCGCTGGCGATCTTCTCCAGCGCATGGTCGCTGACCTCCAGCGTCATGTCCATGCGGGCCAGGCGGGCCCGCAGGCGCTGCAGCTGGATGCGCGCGATCGACTCGATATTCTTCTGGTCGAGCGCGTGGAACACCACCACTTCATCGATCCGGTTCAGGAACTCCGGCCGGAAATGCGTGCGCACTTCCTGCCAGACCGCGCCCTTGATCGCTTCCTGCGGCTCGCCGCTCATGGCCTGGATGATCTGCGAACCCAGGTTGGACGTCATCACGATCACCGTGTTCTTGAAGTCCACGGTGCGGCCCTGGCCATCGGTCAGGCGGCCGTCGTCCAGCACCTGCAGCAGCACGTTGAAGACGTCCGGGTGCGCCTTCTCGACTTCGTCGAGCAGCACCACGCTGTACGGCTTGCGGCGCACAGCCTCGGTCAGGTAGCCACCTTCCTCGTAGCCCACGTATCCCGGCGGCGCGCCGATCAGGCGGCTGACGCTGTGCTTTTCCATGAATTCGCTCATGTCGATGCGGATCAGGTGCTCTTCCGAATCGAACATGAACTCGGCCAGCGCCTTGCACAGTTCGGTCTTGCCGACGCCGGTCGGGCCCAGGAACAAGAACGAGCCATAAGGCTTGTTCTCGTCGGCCAGCCCGGCACGCGAGCGACGGATGGCATCGGACACCAGCCGCACGGCCTCGTCCTGCCCCACCACGCGCGCATGCAGGCGTTCTTCCATCTTCAGCAGCTTCTCGCGCTCGCCCTGCATCATCTTCGACACCGGAATGCCGGTCGCGCGGCTGACCACTTCGGCGATTTCCTCGGCGCCCACCTGCGTGCGCAGCAGCTTGTTGGGCTGCTTCTGCTCGCTGGCTTCGGCGTCGGTCGCGGCCTTGAGCTTGCCTTCCAGGCCCGGCAGCTTGCCGTATTGCAGCTCGGCCACCTTGTCGAGCTTGCCTTCGCGCTGCAGCCTGGAAATCTCCAGCTTGATCTTCTCGATCTCTTCCTTCAGCGCGGCCGTGCCCTGCGCGGCGCCCTTCTCGGCCTTCCAGATCTCGTCGAGGTCGGCGTATTCCTTCTCCAGGCGCGCAATCTCCTGCTCGATCAGGTCCAGGCGCTTGAGCGAGGCTTCGTCGGTCTCCTTCTTGACCGCTTCGCGCTCGATCTTGAGCTGGATGGTGCGGCGCTCGAGCTTGTCCATCGACTCCGGCTTGGAGTCGATTTCCATCTTGATGCGCGCACCCGCCTCGTCGATCAAATCGATCGCCTTGTCGGGCAGGAAACGGTCGGTGATATAGCGATGCGACAGCTCCGCCGCGGCGACGATGGCCGGGTCGGTGATCTCGACGCCATGGTGCAGCTCATACTTTTCCTGCAGGCCGCGCAGGATGGCGATGGTCGCTTCCACGGTGGGCTCGTCGACCAGCACCTTCTGGAAGCGGCGCTCCAGCGCGGCGTCCTTCTCGATGTACTTGCGGTATTCGTCCAGCGTGGTCGCGCCGATGCAGTGCAGTTCGCCGCGCGCCAGCGCCGGCTTGAGCATGTTGCCCGCGTCGATGGCACCCTCGGCCTTGCCCGCGCCGACCATGGTATGGATCTCGTCGATGAAGACGATGGTCTGGCCCTCGTCCTTGGCGACGTCGTTCAGCACGGCCTTCAGGCGTTCCTCGAACTCGCCGCGGTACTTGGCGCCGGCCAGCAGGCCGGCCATGTCGAGCACCAGCACGCGCTTGTTCTTCAGGCTCTCGGGCACTTCGCCATTGACGATGCGCTGCGCCAGCCCTTCCACAATGGCGGTCTTGCCCACGCCGGGCTCGCCGATCAGCACCGGGTTGTTCTTGGTGCGGCGCTGCAGGATCTGGATCGCGCGGCGGATCTCGTCGTCGCGGCCGATCACGGGATCGAGCTTGCCGATGCGGGCGCGCTCGGTCAGGTCGATGGTGTACTTCTTCAGCGCCTCGCGCTGGCCCTCGGCCTCGGCGCTGTTGACGGATTCGCCGCCGCGCACGGCCTGGATGGCCGCTTCCAGCGACTTGCGGTTCAGGCCGTTCTCGCGCGCGATGCGCCCGGCGTCACCCTTGTCGTCGGACACGGCGAGCAGGAACAGCTCGCTGGCGATGAACTGGTCACCGCGCTTGAGCGCTTCCTTCTCGGTGGCATTGAGCAGGTTGACCAGGTCGCGGCCGATCTGGACCTCGTTGGTGCCCTGCACTTGCGGCAGGCGCTTGATGGCGGCGTCCAGCGCCGTCTGCAGGCCCGGCACGTTGACGCCGGCGCGTGCCAGCAGCGCGCGGGCGGCGCCGTCGTCCTGCGACAGCAGCGCGCGCAGCACGTGCTGCGGGTCGATATATTGGTTGTCGTTGGCCAGGGCCAGGCTTTGCGCTTCAGCCAGCGCTTCCTGGAACCGGGTGGTCAGCTTGTCAAGACGCATAGGATTCCCTCTCTCGGATAGGTCGTGTCCTGATGCGGGGGGCGCTGGCTCCGGGCTTCACCGCCGGGTTGCCTGGATGCCCTGCCGGACACTGGATATCCGAAAGATAAGGCTTTGTCGCGACTTTTCAAGGACCGGGGCCGTATGGCGTGGAGTGCAGCAAACGGTACGCGAACCAGCCGTCATCCTGCTATGCCGCCCGGCTCTCGCCACCCTTGTCCGCCAGGTTGCGCACCAGCACCAGCGACTCGCCCTGCACGACCACGCGGCCATCCTCCCCGGTCACCACGCTCGCCAGGTTGACCAGATCCTTGCCGGCGCGCAGCCGGACGATGCGCACCTGAGCCGTCAGCGGCTCGTCCAGCCGCGCTGCCGAGGCCAGGCGCAGCGATTGCTTCATCCAGCCGGTGCCCCGACCCGGCAGGCGAGTACCGAGCAGGTCCGAGAACATGCCGGCCAGCAGCGGCAGCGGCACCGCCGCCTCCCCGAACCCGCGCGCGCGGGCGAAGGCGGCGTCGGCGTGGTACGGATTGGCATCGCCGGTCAGGGCGACGTACTCGCCGATATCGGCCGCGGTGAAGGCGCGCGTGGCGCTGGCCGACTGCCCGGGGCGCAGGCCGTAGAGCGCGGGATCGCCCGCGGCATCCGGTTGCGCGTCCGGCCACGCTGGCAGCCGGCCCGGAACTGCCTCGGCCAGCCACGACGACTCGCCCGCGGCCGCGACGCGCGGCGCCGCGCGGGGGATGCCCGCGCTGACCGTGGTGCCGAAACCAGTCAGCCCCGCCTGTGGCTGCGGGACCAGCGCAAACGCCACTCCGTCGCCGACGAAGGCCGGCGTCGGGAACATCAGCGTCTGCGCCACCGGCAGCGCGGGCGCGGCCAACTGCCGCCACGTATGGGCGCACAGCAGCGAAAACAGGAACATGCCGTGCGCCACCGTGGCACCGAAGTGCGTGCCGCGGGCAAAGGCCGGATCGCAGTGGATCGGGTTGTCGTCGCGCGACAGCGCGGCGAAGCGGTCGAAATCGCGTTGCGTCAGCACGCGCGGCATGGCTTCGATCATCAGTTGGGCACCTCCACGGTCAAAGCGTTGACGGTGATCGCATTGCCCGGCGCGGGCGTGGCGGCGATCGGCGGGACATTGGACGGCAGCAGCGCCGGCGCCGGCGTGTTGAAGGTGCCACCACGCGACGTGGTGCGCACCACCTGCGATGGCGGCAGCGCCTTGCCGGTGGTCAGGTTGTCGTAGACGGCATCGAGCGCGCGGTTCAGGTAGACATGTAGCGGCACGTAGCGGTTGCTGTAGCCCGCCACCAGACCGATGAAGGCATCGAAGTGCTGGGCATTCTCCACCTCGATGTACGACAGCTTGCTGGTCACCCCCTCTTTCTGGCGGTTCAGCCCCAGGTACGGGCGCGAGGTATGGTTCACCGGCAGCAGGCCGTCGCTGCGGCCATGCACGATCACCGCCGGCTTGCCGCGCAGGTTGCCATTGCGCAGCGTCAGCGCCAGGCCCGCCTGCAATGCGCGCGAGGCGGCGTCGGTTCCTGCCAGCAGCTTGCGCAGGCAATCGGCGCCATCGTAGTTGAGATCGGTGCGGCCGTTCGATGCCGACACGGAAAACAGGTTCAGGTACGGGCCGTGCGTCGGGTCGAGATCGTTGATCAGCTGCACCGACGGCGGCTGCGGCGGGATGCCATTGCCGGTGGCGAACATCGACGCCAGCGCGGCGGGGGCGATCGCCGCGGGCTTCAGGTCGGTCAGCGTATTGGCGAAGCTGTAGCCGCACAGCTTGTCGGTCACGCTGGCCTGCGCGTAGGCGTTGGCGTAGGTCACGGTGATCGCGGCGGCGGTGTCGAAGGCGGCCAGCGACGGGTGCAGGTCATCGGATTCGGACTCCCAGCCGGCGTCATGCAGGGCCTGCAGCGCGCTGGCGCTCTGCTCGCTGGTATTGATGCCGCTGACCAATCCCTTTTCCGCCAGCGTGGTGCAGCGGGCCGCGAAGAATGGCGCCATGGTCGGGTTGTCGTAGAACGGGGACTGCGTCAGCGCGGTAGTGCGCGCGGCACAGTGCTGCAGCAGGTTGGCCGTGCTGGTGTAGTCATACAGCGTGCGGCCCGAGGAAGACACCTGCACGCCGCCGCGGCGCACCACGACACCCGTGTCCGGCGGCATGTTGAGGTTGGGCTCGCCCACGGCCACGCCATCGATCAGGCCATCTGCATCCTGCTCGGCCGCGGCCACCGCCGCGCCGCCGCCGTTCGACACGCTCGACGCAATCACCAGGATCTTGCCCTTGTCCATGCTGTGCTGGCGCGTGCCGTTGGCGGACACCGCGCCGAAGCGGTCATTGATCGCCCAGATCGCGAACTCCACCGCCTGCAATGTGAACTTGCCCCAGTCCTTTTCCGGATTGCGCTGCGAATGCGCGTGCTTGAACGCGAGCCGATGCGGGCTGGCGGCGGTGAAGTCCGCCAGCGACGTGGCGCCGGCGGGCGCGGCGAACTGCGCATTCTTGCCGGCGGCCGCGCGTGTGGTGCGGGTCCCGTCGATCAGCGGCACGGTATCGGTGTCCAGGTCGTGCGGCGCGGCACCGGTGCCCTTGTCGGTGTAAGCCACCGCGCAGCCGCGCTTCAGCCCCCATTCGCCGGTGGCAATGGCGCCGTACACGCCGCGCGAGCCCGACGACGTGGCGGTGATCACGCATGGTTTGGCCGTATCGAAGCTGGCCGGGATCTGCACCAGCATGGTCACGTTCTGCTGGCCCGTGCCGTCGTCCGAATACGCCAGGTATTCCACGCCCGCGATCTTGCCTTCCGAGCCGGTGACATTGCCTTGCGCGTCCACGTTGGGGCCGTACAGCGAGCCGTAGCCGCCAGCTGCGGTGGTATCGACGATGGCGCGGTAGTTGGCGTAGATCGCGTAGCGCCGCAGTTCCGCCGCGGTCGGGGCGGTGGCATTGGCCGGCACCGGCGCGGTGGCGCTGGCGAGTCCGTCCTTGCCCAGCCCCGCGGTCAGCAGGTCGTCGCTGCTGCCGTTATAGCTGTTGATGGTGACCGTGCCGATATAGGCAGGCTTGGTGTTGGGGTTGTTGCCGTTGCCATTGTTGTCATCGCCTGAGCCGCAGGCTGCGGCCAGCATCGCGGCGGCGATGGCGAACACCGTGCGGCGCAGGCGGCCTTCTTGCAGCGGCGGAAACTGCCTGGAATGCATGTCACCCTCCTTCTGTCGCCCGCGTCGGGGCGGTAGAGACGTACGTCAATGAAGAACAGCGGAGACTGCGGACAGCGGAACAGCGGGAAATGCGGGAAATGCGTATGGCGGGGCGCGGCGCGTCAGCCGGCAAACCTGGCGCGCAGCTTGTGCTTCTCTACCTTGCCGGACGGCGTACGCGGCAAGGCGTCGACAAAGCGCACATGGCGCGGCACCTTGTAGCCGGCGAGTTGCGCCTTGCAATGGGCGACGACCTGCGCTGCATCGAGCGTGGCGCCCGCGCGCAGCACCACCAGCGCCATGCCGGTCTCGCCCCAGCGTTCGTCCGGCGTGCCGATCACGGCGGCCTCGGCCACGCCCGCAAGCTGGAACAGTACATTCTCGACTTCGGCGGGATAGACGTTCTCACCGCCAGAGATGTACATGTCCTTGGCGCGATCGACGATGTAGTAGTCGCCCTCCTCGTCGCGCCAGGCGATGTCGCCGGAATGCAGCCAGCCGTCGCGGATCGCGTTGGCGGTCGCCTCGGGCAGGTTCCAGTAGCCGGGCGTGACCCCCGGCCCCCTGATCAGCAGTTCGCCGCGCTCGCCGGGCGCCACGTCATGGCCCAGCGGGTCGACGATGCGGGTCAGCATCGACCCCACCGGCTTGCCGATGGTGCCGATCTTGCGGCGCGCGGTGGCTTCGTCGCAGACAAAGACCGTCGGACCGGTTTCGGTCATGCCGAAGCCGAAGCAGATGGTCACGCCCTTGGCCAGGTAGGCTTCCAGCAGCGGCCGCGGCACCGGCGAGCCGCCCGCCGACATGTTGCGCACGCCGGAGAAGTCCGCTTGCGCAAAACCGGCGTGCTGGCTCAGGAACAGGTAGACCGCCGGCACCGCGAAGAACATTGTGATGCCTTCGCCCGATTTGCGGTCGAGCCGGTCCAGCACGACCTGCGGCTCGAACTGCCGCATGATGTGCACCGTGCCGCCGGCATGCAGCACCGGGTTGGCATACAGGTTCAGGCCGCCGGTATGGAAGAACGGCAGCACGTTCAGGAACACGTCGTCGCGCGTGATCTTGTTGGCCAGCATGGCGTTGACGGCGTTGAAGAACACCATGCCAAAGGTCTGGATCACGCCCTTGGGCTTGCCGGTGGTGCCGGAGGTGTATAGCAGGTGCCAGACCTCGGACTCGTCGCGGCACGGCATCTCGATGACGCGGCCAGAAGCGGCGTCGAGCACGGCCTCGTATTCGGTCCAGCCACCGGGTACATCGGCCGCCTCGTCGTCGGCAAGATGCAGGACCGCGCGCAGCGGCACGGTGCGCGCCAGCTCGGCGGCCACCGCCAGGAAACCGTCGCCGGCGACCAGCACCTCGGGCGTGCAGTCCTGCAGGATCGGCAGCAGCTCGGCTGCGGGAAGGCGCCAGTTCAGGCACACCATCACCATGCCAGCCTTGGCGCAGCCATACAGCATCTCGAAATAGTCGGAACTGTTGTGCGCCAGCACGGCGACGCGCGTGCCTGGTGCCAGATGCAGGCCTTCGGCCAGGTATTCGGCGAAGCGGCTGGCGCGTTCGTCGAACTGGCGATAGGTCACCCGGCGTCCGCTTTCCACGTCCACCAGCGCGACCTTGTCGGGAGTGTGCTGCGCGTTCTTGTGCAGCCAGTCGATCACGTACATTGCGCGGGTCTCCGCTCAGGTTGCCACATCCTGCACGGCCCGATTGCCGCGCAGCCGCCCCACCACGCCCTGCGGGAAATAGTAGACGCTCAGGACAAAGAGCAGCCCCAGCCACAATAGCCAGCGGTCCGGATGCAGCAGCGACGACAGCAGCGGCAGCGCCGCGGTGGCGTCGCTGGCGAGCTTCATCACGTCCTGCAGGTAGGTCTGCGCCACCAGGAACAGCACCGTGCCGATCACCGCGCCGTAGATCGTGCCCATGCCGCCTATCACCACGATCAGCAGGATGTCGACCATGATCTCGAACGACAGCGAGGTATCAGGACCGTTATAGCGCAACCACACCGCCATCAACACCCCGGCCAGCGTGGCGAACATCGCAGACAACACCGTCGACACCGTGCGGTAGACCACGGTACGGTAGCCGATGGCCTCGGCGCGGAAGTCGTTCTCGCGGATCGCCTGCAGCACGCGCCCGAACGAGGAGTTGACGACGCGCAGCAACGCCAGGAACAGCACCAGCGCACCGGCGAACACCAGGTAGTAGCTCAGCAGCTTGCCGGTCAGCGGCACGCCCAGCAGTTCGGCGTCGCCGATCGAAAAGCCCGGTCGCAGCACCTCGGGCACCTTGAAGGTCAGCCCGTCCTCGCCGCCGGTCCACTCCGACAACTGCGAAACCAGCGTGGCGAAGGCGGTCGCCACCGCCAGCGTGATCATCGCAAAGAAGATCGCACGCACGCGCAGCGAGAACAGGCCGATCAGGAATGCCAGCAGCGCCGAGACCGCCAGCGCGCCCACGGTGCCCACGGCGAGCGCGCTCCAACCCGGCTCCATGCGTGACATCGCGATGGCCACGCCATAGCCGCCGATGCCGAAGAACATCGTATGCGCGAACGAGACGATGCCGGTGTAGCCCAGCAGCAGGTCATAGCTGGCCACCAGCACCACGAAGATGCAGATCTTGGCCGCCATGTTCAGTGCGCGCGCCCCGGGGAAGGCGAACGGCGCGCAGGCGAGAGCCAGCAGGATCAGCAGCAGGATCACCGCCAGCACGCGGCTGCGCGGCAGGTCGCCGGAGAGAAGTCGGATCATGGTCGTGTCGCTCCGTTCAGCGCCGCGCCACCGGGAACAGCCCTTGCGGGCGCCACAGCAGGATCAGCATCATCAGCAGGATGTTGGAGAACAGCGCGACCTTCGGGAACAGGAAGCCGGTGTAGTTGGCCATCAGGCCGACCAGCAGCGCGCCGACGAAGCAGCCCGTGGTCGAGCCCAGCCCGCCGATGATGATGACGATAAAGATCAGCACATTGACCTGCGCCCCGATCGCCGCGGTGATGTTCTGCTGGTACAAACCCCACAGCACGCCGCCCAGCCCGGCCAGGCCGGCGCCGACGACGAACACGCCGATGAACAGCCGGCGGATGCGGTAGCCGAGCGCCTCGACCATCTCGCGGTTCTCAACGCCCGCGCGGATCAGCAGGCCGATGCGGGTACGGTTGAGCAGCAGCAGCATCGCGATGAAGATCACCAGCCCGAGCGCCATCGCGATCAGCCGGTATTTCTCGATCGCGGCATCGCCCAGCAGCACCGCGCCACGGAAGGTGGTGGGCACCTGCAGCACGATGGTTTCCGGGCCCCAGATCGCCTTGATCAGCTGCTCGGCGACGATCATGCCGCCCATGGTGATCAGGATCTGCTTCAGGTGCTGGCCGTAGACCGGACGCACCACCACGCGCTCGAAGAACAGGCCGACCGCGCCGGCGGCGACCATGGCCGCGGCGATCGCCAGCGCGAAGACCGCCAGGTTCTGCGCGAGGCTGTCCGCCTCCACCCAGCCTGCCATCGGCAGCAGCACCGATGCCGCCACATAGGCGCCGAGGGCGATGAAGGCGCCGTGGCCGAAATTGAGCACGTCCATCAGGCCGAACACCAGCGTCAGTCCGGAGGACACCACGAAGATGATCATTCCCATCGCCAGGCCGGCGATGGTCAGCGTGAGCCACGTGGAAGGGCTGCCGACCAGCGGGAAGGCCAGCAGCATCAGCAGCGGCGCCAGGGCCAGCGGGGTCCAGTCGAGCCGGACCCTGGGCAGGGCTGCCGGCAATGCGGTGGGTAAGGTCGTTGAAGTTGTCATGGGTCTCCGTCCTGCCGCGGCTGACTCTCCGCGTTCGGTGTGCTCCCTCTCCCGCTTGCGGGAGAGGGTTGGGGTGAGGGCCGGCGTATCGACGAAGGGATGCGTGTCGGTATGCCAGGGCCTGCCCTCACCCCCTGCCCCTCTCCCGCAAGCGGGAGAGGGGAGCAAACAATCAGTCTCGTCGAAGCGTCCTGGCTACTGGTGCGCCGCCAGCGACAGCCCCAGCAATCGCTGCTGCAGCCCGTCATCACCCGCCAGCGCCGCCATCGTCCCCGCGTGCACGGTGCGTCCGTCATCCATCACCGCCACCGTATCTCCCACCGACTTCGCCATATTGAAGTTCTGCTCCACCAGCAGGATCGATACGTCGGTCTGCTTCAGCTCGCGGAATACATGGATCATGTTCTGGATGATCGCGGGCGCCAGCCCCTTGGTGGGCTCGTCGACGATCAGCAGCTTGCGCGGTTCGATGATCGCGCGCGCCACCGACAGCATCTGCTTCTGCCCGCCCGACAGCACGCCGGCACGCTGGTGCCAGAAGGTCTTCAGTGCCGGGAACATGCGAAAGACCCAGTCCAGCCGCCGCTCGTCGATGGCCCCGCTGCGCGCGGCCAGGCGCATGTTCTCGGCCACGGTGAGGTCGGAGAACACGCTCATGTTCTCCGGCACGTAGGCGATGCCCGCCTGCGCGATCGACGGGGTGCCGCGGCGCGTGATGTCCGTGCCGTCGAAGGTCACCGTGCCCGCGCTCGCCTGCCACAAGCCCATGATGGTGCGCAGCGTGGTGGTCTTGCCGGCGCCGTTGCGTCCCAGCAGCATGGTCACGCCGCCGCGCGGCACGTCGAAGCTGACGCCGTGCAGGATGTGGTATGGGCCGATATGGGTCTGCACGCCCTGCAGCCGCAGGATCGGCGTCGCGTGTTGCGCGTCAGCCATGGTTGGGGCCCTCCTTCTGCTCTTCCTCCGCCATGCCCAGGTAAGCCTGCTGCACGACCGGCGACGCAATCACCTCGGCAGGATCGCCGTCAGCCACGAGCGTGCCGTTGTGCAGCACGATGATGCGATCCGCCAGCGAGCGCACCACATCCATCTTGTGCTCGACCAGCAGCACGGTCTTGCTGCGGTCCTGGCGGATCTCGCGGATCAGGTCCAGGATCACCGGCACCTCGTCCACGCTCATGCCCGCGGTGGGTTCGTCGAACATGAACACGCGCGGCTGCAGCGCCAGCAGGATGCCGACTTCCAGCTTGCGCTGGTCGCCGTGCGGCAGCGATGCCACCGTCAGGTGCTGCTTGCCGGCCAGCGCCACGCGCTCCAGGATCGCCAGCGCCTGCGCGCGCACGTCGCGGTGGCTGGTCCACATCGAGAACAGGTCGATGCCGCGCTGCTGCCGCGCCTGCACCGCCAGGCGCACGTTCTCCAGCACGGACAGCTGCGGGAACAGGCTGGTCAGCTGGAAGGCCCGGCCAATGCCGCGCCGGGTCCGCTGCGACACGGGCAGGCGCGTCACGTCCTCGCCGTCGAGCAGGATCTGCCCGGCAGTGGACGGCAACTGTCCCGAGACCAGGTTGAAGTACGTGGTCTTGCCGGCGCCGTTCGGGCCGACAATGCAGGTCAGCTCGCCTGGCCGGAACCCGCACGACACCGCATTGACCGCGACATGGCCACCGAAGCGGATGGTCAGCTCGCGCGTCTCGAGCAGCGGCCGGGCGCCGGCCGCCGCGGCCGAGCCACGCTGGGCCGCGGCCGATTGCGCCGCCGGCAGGCCGGCAGAGCGGGCGGAGGGGGCGGAAGAGGCTGGCGCGCTCATCAGCGTTGGTTGCGCACGGGCACGTTCATTTCTTCGGGCTTGATCTCGCGCACGAGCTCAGGCACGCCCCAGGCAAAGGCCGGGTCCACCTTGATCTTGAAGTGGTACATCGACTGCATCGCCTGGTGGTCTTCCTTGCGGAAGGTCATCTTGCCCTTGGGCGTCTCGAACGACATGCCTTCCATCGCCATGATCAGCTTGTCGGTGCCGGTATCGCCGTTGGTCTTCTTCAGCGCCTCGACCAGCGCGATGCCCGCGGTCATGCCGCCGGCGGTGAAGAAATCGGGCGGCGCCTTGAACTTGCTGTAGTGGTTCGACACCAGCCACTCGTTGGCCTTGTTCTTGGGGATGCCGAAGTAGTAGTACGTGGCCCCTTCCATGCCGGGGAAGTTCTTGTAGCTGGTCATCGCCGGCAGGATGTTGCCGCCGGTCGCGATCTCGATGCCGTAGCGCTTGGGATCGAGATCGGCGATCTTGAACGGGTTGCCGGCACCGGCCCAGATGATGAAGATCACCTTGCGGCCTGGCTTGTCCTTGAGCGAATCGAACAGGCGCTGCGCTCCGGCGGTGAAGTCCGTCGTGTTGGTGGGCAGGTATTCCTCATGGACGATCTTCGCGTTCTTGAGCGCGCCCTTGAACGCCTTCACGCCATCACGGCCGAAGGCGTAGTCCTGCGCCAGCGTGGCGATGGTCACACCTGGCTTGTCCAGCGCCACGGCATTGGAGATTGCGTCCTGCGACGAATTGCGGCCGGTGCGGAAGATGTAGCGGTTCCACTTGTCGCCGGTGATCGAATCGGCGACGGCGGGCTCGACCAGCAGCACCTTCTTGTATTCCTCGGCCACGGACAGCATCGCCAGCGCGGTGCCGGACGAGGTCGGGCCGACGGCGATATCGGCGCGGTCGTCGCTGTAGGCAGCGGCAAGCTGCGCCTTGGCCACGTCGGGCTTGCCCTGCGTATCCTTTTCGATCACCACCAGCTTGTTGCCGTTGACGGTCATGGTGCCGTTGGTGGCGTATTCCAGGCCCATCAGCAGGCCGGTCTGGGTCTGCTTGGCATACGCTTCCAGCGCGCCGGTCTTGTCGTAGACGTGGGCGATGCGGATGTCCTTGGCCAGCGCGGCGCCGGTGGCAAGAAGGCCGGCGGCCATGACCAGGGCGCGTACGGCGAAGGGGTTGCATTGCATGGCTGTCTCCTGTGTTCGGGTTCTTTTGCGTTGGTAGGGCTGGAACCTGCTGCAACTGCGTGGAATGCCTGCTGCCCGGCTACTCTCGCGTGCGCCCGGCAAGGAAGCGGCGCATGCCGTCGGCGGTCTCCGCGCTGGCAATCTGCGCGACGAAGGCGGCGCGCTCGCGTTCCAGGCCCGCTGCCAGCGCGTCGGCGTCCCAGCGCAGCAGTGCGCGGGTACGCGCCACGCTGCCGGGCACCTTGTCCGCCACGCCGCGCGCCAGCGCGATGGCATCGGCTTCTGCCGCACCGGGCGCGGACAGCGCGCAGGCCAGGCCATGCATGACGGCATCCGGCGCCGCCACGACCGTGTTGTTCAATTGCCAGGCGCGCGCCCGTGCCGGGCCGGCCAGCTGCGGCAGCATCGCCGTCCAGCCGCCGTCCGGGCTGAAGCCCACCACCGTATAGAACGGCGCGATGCACGCATCCTGCGCCAGCACGGCCATGTCGCAGGCCAGCACCAGCCCGAGCGAGCCGCCGGTCAGCCAGCCTTCGACGGCCGCCACCACCGGGCAGCGCAGTGCCGCGAGGCGCAGGATCGACCGGTTCAGCAGTGCGAGCAGCTCGCTGGCGTAGGCGGCAATGCCATCGCCTTGCGCCGCGAAGGCCGCCACGTCGCCACCGGTCGAGAAATTGCCTCCGGCATGGGTCAGCACCACGGCGCGGACCGAGGTGTCGGCTTCGACCTCGTCCAGCGCGGCCAGCAAGGCTTCCAGCAACGCCGGCACGAGGCTGTTGTGCCGCTGCGGCCGGTTCAGGCGCAGCAGCGCCACGCCGTCCCTGCGTTCGAGCAAGACCAGCGCATCCCCGGCCATGGTCGTCGCGGCCATGGTCATCGCGGCTGCAGGCCGTGGGCGATCAGGTCGAAGGCGGTATCGACCACCTTTTCCATCGAAGCCGGACGCTTCCAGCGCGCATAGCGCATGCCCAGGAAGTTGCTGATGCCGATCAGGCACCAGGCGCGCACCTCGGCGTCGCCGGGGACGATCTCGCCCTGCTCTTCGGCGCGCTCCAGCCGCCGGCTGTAGAGCTCGGCAAAGACCTGGAAGTAGCTGCTGTAGATGGTTTCGTCCACCGAGTACGAGTCCAGCACGATGCGGTACAGGTTCTTGTGGCGCGAAACGAATGAGAGAAAGGCCTTCAGGCCCAGCCGCTCGGCTTCCATCTGGCTGGCGGCGTTGGCCACGTGCTTGCGCAGGTGGGCGCGCACCAGTTCCAGCATGTGGCTGACCAGCGCGCGGAAAATGTCTTCCTTGTCCTTGAAGTACAGGTAGAAGGTGCCCATGGCGACCTTGGCTTCCTGCGTGATCTCGGAGATCGACGCGGCGTAGTAGCCCTTCTCGCCGAACACCTTTTCCGCGGCGCGCAGCAACGCTGCCCGGGTCTTCTGCCCGCGCGCGGTCTTGGGCGGGCACATGCCGCCGGCGTGGGCCATGTCGGCGGCTTCGGCGGCTTCGGTGGCTTCGGTGGCTTCGGTGGCTTCGGTGGCTTCGGTGGCTTCGGTGGCTTCGCCGACCTCGCCAGTCTCGGTCTGGGACATCTTGTCTCCGGTGGCGCTGCGCGCCTTGTCATGGGAATGCCAGCCGCTTCGGGTCACGCCGCAGGCACCTCCTCGCGCCTGCCGCCACCCCGGAAACCGATATGCAGGCAAAACCTGATATCTGATTCATGTTTCATCGTATAAATTGACCGGCGTGGATGTCAATAGAGGCGCACCCTGCCCTCCCTTGCATCGCCTCCCACCCACCGCCTGGAGAGACACGTCGTTGGACGCTCCCGATTCGGCTAGTGACAGCGCCGCCGCCCCGCCCTTTGCCACCCATCCGGCGCATGGCGCCCTGCCGGGCTGGCGCGAAGCCGGCGATGGCCGGCCGCTGCTGCTGCTGCACGGCTGGTCCGTCAACGGCGCAGCCTTCGACGGCCAGCGCGCGCTGGCGCTGGCGGGGTTCAGGGTGATTGCGCCCGACCATGCCGGCCACGGACTGTCGCGGCACGGTACCGGCACCACCATCGCGGCGCTGGCGCGCGATGCGGCGGCGCTGGTCGGCCATCTCGGACTGGCCGATATGGTCGTGGTGGGCTGGTCGATGGGCGCGATGGTGGCATGGACGCTGCTGCGGGACCATCCGGGTTGTCCACTGGCGGCGGTCGGCAGCATCGACATGACGCCACGGCTGGTCACCGGCCCGCAATGGCCGCACGGCCTGCATGGCCATTACGACATGGCCCAGGCCCGCCAGATGGCAGCGCGCATCCGCGCCGACTGGCCGCGGCTGGCGCCTTCGGTGGCATTGGGACTGTGGGCCGCAGGACGGCGCCCCGACGGCGCGGCCATGCAGCGCATTGCGCGCATGGCGCAGAGCTGCGAGGCCGCCACCCTGGCCGCACTATGGGAAGACATGGCAAGGCAGGATTTCCGCGACACGCTGCGCCAGGCGCGCCTGCCGCTATTCCACCTGTATGGCGAGGCCAGCCGGCTGTATGCGCCGGCGGTAGGCATCGCCACCCGCGCCTTGCAGCCCGATGCCGGCCTGAGCGTGGTCGCCGGCGCCGGCCACAGTCCGCACATGGAGCAGCCGCGGGCATTCAACGCCGCGCTGCTCGCGCTCGTCGATCAGGCCAGCACGCGGTAAGTCCAGAGTCCCAGCGCGGTCAGCAGCAGCGAGCCGCCCAGGTGCAGCAGCAGGTGCATCGCTGCCCAGCCGTAGTCGCCGGCGAGCAGGTTGGCAATCACCTCGCTGGAAAAGGTCGAGAATGTGGTCAGGCCGCCAAGGAAACCGGTGATGGCCAGCAGGCGCCACTCCGGCGGCAGGCCGGCATGGGTATCGAAGAAGCCGACGGCCAGTCCGATCAGGTAGCCGCCCAGCAGGTTGGCGGCCAGCGTGCCGTACGGCAGCGCGGGGTTGAGCGCATTCCACAGCACCGAGAAACCCCAGCGCAGCCATGCCCCCGCCGCGGCGCCTACGCCGACGGCGACAAACCCCATCGGACCCATCAGGGCTTATCCTCGCTGCCCTCGCCGCTGGCGTTGATCGACTGGATGCCCCAGCGCTTCAGCGCGTCCTCGTCAGTCACGCGTGCATCGACCCAGCGCGCGCCCTCCGGCGTTTCTTCCTTTTTCCAGAACGGCGCTTCGGACTTGAGGTAATCCATGATGAATTCGCAAGCCGCGAACGCATTGCCCCGATGTTTCGATGCCACCGCGACCAGCACGATCTGGTCAAGCGGCAGCAGCGGGCCGACGCGATGGATGACGGTGACGCCCAGCAGTTCCCAGCGCGCGCACGCCGCCGCTTCGATCTGCGCCAGCGCCTTCTCGGTCATGCCCGGGTAGTGCTCCAGCTCCATCGCACTGACGGCGCTGCCCTCGCTGACATCGCGCACGGTGCCGATAAAGCTGGCCACGGCGCCGACCTGCGGATTGCCGGCGCGCAGTGCCGCCACCTCGGCACCCAGGTCGAAATCCTCGCGCTGAACCCTGACGCTCATCTCAGCCTCCGGTAACGGGCGGGAAGAATGCCACCTCACAGCCATCGGTGATCGCCGTATCGGCGCGCGCCACCGCATGGTCGACGGCCATTCGCAGCGCGCGGCCTTCGGCCAGGGTCTCGGCCCAGGCGCCGCCGCGCTGGCGCAGCCACTGGCGCAGCTCGCCCACGGTGCGCACTTCGGCCGGCACCTCGGCGCGTTCCTCGGCCACGCCGAGCTGTTCGCGCACGCTGGCGAAGAATCGTAGTTCGATGGTCATGACTGCCTCTGTGTACTTGCTGGTAATGCGGGCCGGCTATGCGAGCAGGCCGTCAAACGGAATGAATTGCACGGTATCGCCGGGCGCGATGGCCTGGTTGGGCGGGTTGTCGATCAGCCCGTCGCCCCATACCGTGGAAGTGAGCACGCCGGAGCTCTGGTTGGGGAACAGGTCCAGCCCGCCTTCGCCGTTGATGCGCGCGCGCAGGAACTCGTTGCGGCGGTCACCCTTCTTCAGTTCGAAATCGGCGCGCAGCGGCAGGCGGCGCGGCGCCACGTCGGCCACGCCCTGCAGGCGCAGGATGAACGGGCGCACGAACAGCAGGAAGGTGACGAAGCTCGACACCGGATTGCCCGGCAGGCCCAGGAAAAACGCCGGGGCGGGCCCCGGGCTGTTGACCTGGCCGAACGCCAGCGGCTTGCCCGGCTTGATTGCGATCTGCCACATGTCGAGGCGGCCTTCCGCCTCCACCGCGGGCTTGATATGGTCTTCCTCGCCGACCGACACGCCGCCCGAGGTGATGATCAGGTCGTGCCCCTGCGCCGCGCGGCGCAGCGTCTCGCGCGTGGCGGCCAGCGTATCGGGCACGATGCCGAAGTCGCTGACCTCGCAGCCCAGGTTTTCCAGCAGGCCGCGCAGCGTGAAGCGATTCGAGTTGTAGATCGCGCCCGGCTTGAGCGGTTCGCCCGGCATCGCCAGTTCATCGCCGGTGAAGAACACCGCGACGCGCACGCGGCGCACCACGTCCAGCTTCGCCTGGCCGACCGACGCAGCCAGGCCCAGCGCCTGCGGCGTCAGCCGCGTGCCCGCGGGCAGGATCACGCTGCCGGCCTCGATGTCCTCACCGGCGCGCCGGATCCATTCACCGGATTGCGGCACGTGGTTGACGATCACGTCCTCGCCTTCCGCCGTGCATTGCTCCTGCATCACGACGGCGTCGGCGCCCGGCGGAATCAGGCCACCGGTAAAGATGCGCGCGGCGGTGCCGGGCTGCAGTTCGGTGCCGACATGCCCCGCCGGAATCCGCTGCGATACGCGCAGTCGCGTGCCCGCTGCCGGGACGTCGGCGGCGCGCATGGCGTAGCCATCCATCGAGGTGTTATCCGCCGGCGGCACGCGCAACGTGCTGGCCACGGGCGCGGCCAGCACGCGGCCATTGGCGTCAAGCGTGTCGACCTGCTCCACCTGCGCCAGCGGGCGCGCGGCGGACAGCAGCGCGTCGAGCGCCTGGGCCATGGTCAGCATCGGGGGACGGGAAGGTGCTGCGGCTTGGGTCATGGTGCGATGTGCGGGAAGGGTTAGCCCATGCGGGTTGACCAAAGAGAAACGGCCCGCGCATTGCTTCCGGCCCATGGCAGGAGGAAGCAATCCGGGGGCCGAGGATCGGGCCCGCAGCCTGATTGTAGCGAGTTGGCGCGGACACGGCACGCCGCGGTGCCGCAGCGTGCCTATGCGCCAATGTACTTACAGGCCGGTGTGGCCGGCGATATAGGCCTTGACCCTGGCGGCGTCGGCAGGCATCACTTCAAAGCGCTGCGGCAGGCTCTCGATGCCTTCGAACCTGGCCGGACGCTCCGGCTCATGGCCGAGCGCCTCGCGGATGGTGTCGGCGAACTTGGCCGGCAGCGCGGTTTCCAGCACCACCATCGGCACGCCGGCGCTGAGATGCTCGCGCGCCACCTTGACGCCGTCGGCGGTGTGGGTATCGATGGTGATGCCATAGCGCGACGACAGGTCGCGGATGGTCGCCACCCGGTCCTCGTGCGTGCTGCGGCCCGAGACAAAGCCGAACTCGCGGATGCGGTCGAATTCCGGCGTGCCCGACAGGTCGAAGCCGCCCTGCTCTTCCACGTCGCGGAACAGCGCGGCCAGCTTGCCGGCGTCCTGGCCCAGCAGGTCGAACACGAAGCGCTCGAAGTTCGAGGCCTTGGAGATGTCCATGCTCGGGCTGGACGTATGATAGGTCTCGGCCGACTTGCGCACGCGGTAGGCGCCGGTGCGGAAGAATTCATCGAGCACGTCGTTCTCGTTGGTGGCGACCACCAGCTTGTCGATGGGCAGGCCCATCATGCGCGCAATATGGCCGGCGCAGACATTGCCGAAGTTGCCCGACGGCACGCAGAACGAGACCTTCTGGCCCGGGCCATCGGTCGCGAGCAGCCAGCCCTTGAAGTAGTACACGACCTGGGCCACCACGCGCGCCCAGTTGATCGAGTTGACCGTGCCGATCTTCTGGCGCGCCTTGAAATCGTGGTCGTTGGAGACGGCCTTGACGATGTCCTGGGCGTCGTCGAACACGCCTTCGATGGCGAGGTTGAAGATGTTCGGATCCTGCAGGCTGAACATCTGCGCGGTCTGGAACGCGCTCATCTTGCGGTGCGGGCTCAGCATGAACACGCGGATGCCGCGCTTGCCGCGCATCGCGTATTCGGCGGCGCTGCCGGTGTCGCCGGAGGTGGCGCCCAAAATGTTCAGCTCCTGGCCGGCACGGGCGAGCGCGTACTCGAACAGGTTGCCGAGCAACTGCATCGCCATGTCCTTGAAGGCCAGCGTCGGACCGTTGGACAGGCCCAGCAGTTGCAGCTTCGTACCGCCCTCTTCGCCCAGCGTGCGCAGCGGCGTGATGTCGGCGGTGTTGTCGCCCTCGCGCGCGTTGCAGTACACCTCGGCCGTGTAGGTCTTGCGCGTCAGCGCGCGCAGGTCCTCGGCGGGAACATCGTCGCAGAACTTGCGCAGGATTTCATAAGCCAGGTCGGCATATGGCAGCTTGCGCCAGGCCTCCAGCTCGTCGGCCGTGACTTGCGGATACTGCTTCGGCAGGTACAGGCCGCCATCCGGGGCCAGGCCGCCGAGCAGGATCTCGGAGAACGATTGCGGCATGTCATGGCCGCGGGTCGACTGGTATTTCATGTGTGCGGTGCGGTAGCTGCGCTCAGTTCAGTTCTTCCATGCGCAGGCGCGTCACGTCGGACAGCACAGTCTGCAGCGCCTCGATCTTGGCGATGGCGGCGTTGACGTGCTTCTCGCGCGTGATGTGCGTGAGGATGATGATATCGGTCTGCGGCTCGCCTTCGCGCGATTCCTTCTGCAGCATGGCGTCGATCGAGATGCCGCCCTCGGCCAGGATGCGGGTGATCTCGGCCAGCACGCCGGTCTCGTCGGCCACGCGCATGCGCAGGTAGTACGAACTGTTGATCTCTTCGATCGGCAGCACCGGCACGCTC
Organism: Cupriavidus oxalaticus; assembly: GCF_038900635.1. Taxonomy (GTDB): domain Bacteria; phylum Pseudomonadota; class Gammaproteobacteria; order Burkholderiales; family Burkholderiaceae; genus Cupriavidus; species Cupriavidus oxalaticus_B. Next base: position 291,809 of record NZ_JAYMRX010000004.1, read on the forward strand.
GACAGCTCGTCCGGCTGGAACGCCAGGTGCGGCACGCGGTGGTTCGGGTCGGCGGTGTGCAGGCGGGTCACGTCGACCAGGTCGGCGATCACGGCCGAAGCGGTCGGCTCGGCGCCGGCGCCCTTGCCGTAGTACAGCGTGGCGCCCACGGCGTCGCCCTGCACCAGCACGGCGTTCATGGCGCCTTCCACGTTTGCGATCAGGCGCGCGGCCGGCACCAGCGTCGGATGCACGCGCAACTCCACGCCGTCGTCGCGGCGGCGCGTGATGCCGAGCAGCTTGATGCGATAGCCCAGTTCCTCGGCGTACTTGATGTCGGTGGCGGAAAGCCTGGTGATGCCTTCCACGTGCGCCTTGTCGAATTGCACCGGCATGCCGAAGGCGATCGCGCTCATCAGCGTGACCTTGTGCGCGGCATCGACGCCCTCGATGTCGAAGGTCGGGTCAGCCTCGGCATAGCCCAACTGCTGCGCTTCCTTCAGGACCACGTCGAAATCCAGGCCCTTGTCGCGCATCTCGGACAGGATGAAGTTGGTGGTGCCGTTGATGATGCCGGCGATCCACTGGATGCGGTTGGCGGTCAGGCCTTCGCGCAGCGCCTTGATGATGGGAATGCCGCCGGCGACCGCGGCTTCGAAGGCCACGATCACGCCCTTCTTGCGCGCGGCTTCGAAGATCTCGTTGCCATGCACGGCCAGCAGCGCCTTGTTGGCGGTGACCACGTGCTTGCCGTTCTCGATGGCCTTGAGCACCAGCTCGCGTGCCACGCCGTAGCCGCCGATCAGTTCGATGACGATGTCGATGTCGGGACGCGTCACCACCTGGTGCGCGTCGCTGACGATCTCCACTTCCCCGTTGGTCAGTTCGCGCGCGCGTTCGGTGTTGAGATCGGCCACCACGGCAATCTCGATGCCGCGGCCGGCGCGGCGACGAATTTCTTCCTGATTGCGCTTGAGCACGTTGAACGTACCGCTACCGACGGTACCGATGCCGAGCAGGCCAACTTTGATGGGGTTCATGGACAATCTTCTGAGTTGCTAAGGATGGGTTGCGGCGCGGCCGCAGGAATCAGGCCGCTGCCTTGCCGTGGCGTTTTCGGTACGCCTCGAGGAAGCGCGCGATACGGCCGATGGCCTCGCGCAGGTCTTCCTCATGCGGCAGGAACACGATGCGGAAATGGTCGGGCTTGGCCCAGTTGAAGCCGGAGCCTTGCACCAGCAGCACCTTGGACTCCTGCAGCAGTTCATAGATGAACTCCTGGTCGTCCTGCACCGGGTACATCGACAGGTCCAGCTTCGGGAACAGGTACAGCGCCGCCTTGGGCTTGACGCAGGTCACGCCCGGGATCGCGGTGATCAGTTCGTAGGCCAGGTCGCGCTGGCGGCGCAGGCGCCCGCCTTCCGCGACCAGGTCGTTGATGCTCTGGTAGCCGCCCAGCGCGGTCTGGATCGCCCACTGGCCCGGCACGTTGGCGCACAGGCGCATCGACGACAGCATGTTCAGGCCTTCGATGTAGTCGATGGCCGGGCGCTTGTCGCCCGACACCACCATCCAGCCGGCGCGGTAGCCGCACGAGCGGTAGTTCTTGGACAGGCCGTTGAAGGTCACCGTCAGCACGTCGGTCGACAGCGACGCGATCGAGGTGTGGGTGACACCGTCGTACAGGACCTTGTCGTAGATTTCGTCGGCGAAGATGATCAGGCCGTGCTCGCGCGCGATGGCGACGATCTCGAGCAGCAGTTCGTCCGAATACAGCGCCCCGGTGGGGTTGTTCGGATTGATGATGACGATGGCCTTGGTATGCGGCGTGATGCGGGCGCGGATATCGGCCGGATCGGGCATCCACTCGTTGGCCTCGTCGCAGATATAGTGCACCGGCGTGCCGCCCGACAGGCTGACCGCGGCCGTCCACAGCGGGTAGTCGGGCGCCGGCACCAGCACTTCGTCGCCGGTGTTGAGCAGCGCGTTGACTGCCATCACGATCAGTTCGGAGGCGCCGTTGCCGACATAAATATCGTCCAGGCCAACGCCTTCGATATTTTTTTGCTGGGTATAGTGCATGATCGCCTTACGTGCAGCGAAAATGCCCTTGGAATCAGAATAACCTGCCGAATTCGGCAGGTTTCGCATCATGTCCTGCTGAATCTCTTCCGGCGCGTCAAAACCGAATACGGCCAGGTTGCCGATATTCAGCTTGATGATCTTGTGCCCTTCTTCCTCCATCTGCTTGGCCTTTTCCAGCACCGGACCGCGGATGTCGTAGCAAACGTTATTGAGTTTGTTGGATTTCTGGATGGGTTTCACGGCGATGTCGGGGCAAGCTGTCGGGCAGGGATAGTGTGCCGCGTCGGCGGCACCGGGCAGAAAATCTGGCTAAATCTGAACGAACGCGGAGGCGCCGTCCGCTGCAATGCAACGCGGGCGTGACACACGCGTGGCAAAGAGGGAGGCAAAAGCTATAATTTATCGGATTATGACAGACTTCGGCAGGGATTCTTGCATTGCAGCGTACGCCAGCGGCGCGTACGGCAAGCGACCGCGGGCCATGGCCCGACCCTGTGCCTGTCCAGCCCGTCACACCACGACCGCCCGCGCTGCCGGCCATCCGCCCCACGGGCCGGCCAGGCAATCCGCGGCGGCCGCCGCAGAGGCCTCCAAGTGAAACTCCACGCCGACCAGCCCCAGTCGCTGAATACCGTCACGGCCTATGGGCCGGACTATATCGAGATCAACCTCGTCCGCCACACCACCTCGATCCTGGTCATGCCCGAAGGCGAGATCCGGCCCTGGCCGGTGAACCGCTTCGAAGACCTGGAACCGGTCCATTTCGAACAACTGGCCGAACTCAATCCCGAAGTGGTGCTGCTTGGCACCGGCTCGCGCCTGCGCTTCCCGCATCCGCGCCTGACCGCATCGCTGTCGCGCCGCCATGTGGGCGTCGACGCGATGGACATGCAGGCCGCCTGCCGCACCTACAACATCCTGATGGCCGAGGGCCGCAAGGTGGCTGCGGTGCTGCTGATCGAGCCGGCTGCCGACGCTGCCTGACGCCGAAGCGGAACCGCGTGGCGCCCACGCAAAGTTGAGCCCACGCCACGCTTGAAGTCCGGGTGCGCGCCCCAATCTGCTCCCGCTAAGGTGGCAGCACCCCTTCCCGAATCCCCCTGCCCCTTGCCCAGGAGCCACAAGAATGACGATCAGTCTCAACAAGGCCGTACCCGACTTCAGCGCGCCGATGACCGGCGACGCCGCCTTCCGTCTTGCTGACTTCCGCGGCAAGACGGTGGTGCTGTACTTCTACCCGAAGGACAACACGCCGGGTTGCACCACGGAGGCCATGAACTTCCGCGACCAGTACGACGATTTCACCAAGGCCGGCGTGCAGGTGTTCGGCATCTCGCGCGACAGCATCCGCTCGCACGAGAACTTCAAGGCCAAGCTCGAGCTGCCGTTCGAACTGATCTCCGATGCCGACGAAGCGGTGTGCTCACAGTTCGATGTCATCAAGATGAAAAAGCTTTATGGCAAAGAGTATCGCGGCATCGAGCGCAGCACCTTTGTCATCGACGGCAAGGGCATCCTGCGGCACGAGCTGCGCGGCATCAAGGTGCCGAACCATGTCGACGAAATCCTGGAACTGGTGCGCGACATCTGAGGTCCTGCGCGTATTTGCGTGTCTGCGACACGGCGTACAGCCGGCGCCGCAAAGGGTTGGCAAACCCAATTGCCAAACCCGGGACCTTCAGATACATTGGCCCGTAATGAGTTCAGATTCCGGATGCCACGCTGATTCGACTTCCCGGCCCAGGCGGTTCGCGCCACAGGCCGGTCGCGGACCTGCCGTGTCGCCGGTCCGCAAAGTAGCCGCCAACCCTGTTATGCAGGCATGGCGGCTTTTTTGTTTGCGCTCATGCCTGTCCGCGCCGGGTGCCTCGCGCATGCATGCCCCGGTCCCTGGCCACGACGCAGTCGCGCGTCGCGGCACGGACGTCTTAGCCCCTCTCTCGTCCCCCTGAAAGGAAAGCCAAGCATGCCGCTGCCTACCATGCCCGCCAAGCCTGCCCAATTGCTGGATCCGAGCGAATTCGCTCCGGTCTCCGCGGTGCCCAAGGCCAAGTCCGCCACACAGTTGAAGAAACCTGTGCCGGCACTCGAGCGCGTGGCATTGCTGGAAACCGGTGAAGCCAAGCCGCCTGCCGTGAAGGCACGCGCCGCCGGTGGTACCCGCGCCCGCAGCACCGAGACCCCGGCGGGGCCCGCGCCGACCGCCAGCGCCCCGCCGGTCAGCCTGGTCAAGCCCGTGGCCGGCACCTCGCGCCGCGCGCGCAAGGCCGAAGGGCCGAGCAAGCTGTTCGTGCTCGACACCAACGTGCTGATGCACGACCCGAGTTCGCTCTTCCGCTTCGAGGAACACGACATCTATCTGCCGATGATGACGCTCGAAGAACTGGACAACCACAAGAAGGGCATGAGCGAAGTCGCGCGCAACGCGCGCATGGTCAGCCGCACGCTCGATTCGCTGGTGGGCGGCACCGACGGCGTACTCGACGAGGGCTTGCCGCTGGAAAAGCTCGGCAACCGCGACGCGCAGGGCAAGCTGTTCTTCCAGACCCGACTGAACGATATCAAGCTGCCCGAGGGCCTGCCGCAGGGCAAGGCCGACAACCAGATCCTGGGCGTGGTCAGCGCGCTGCAGCAGCAATACCCCGAGCGCCAGGTCGTGCTGGTGTCCAAAGACATCAACATGCGCATCAAGGCGCGCGCACTGGGGCTGCCGGCGGAGGACTACTACAACGACCAGGTCCTGGAAGACAAGGACCTGCTCTACGCCGGCGTCATGCAGTTGCCCGGCGACTTCTGGACCAGGCATGGCAAGGGCGTGGAAAGCTGGCAGGATCCCAAGTCCGGCGCAATGTTCTATCGCCTGACCGGGCCGCTGGTGCCGTCCTTCCTGGTCAACCAGTTCGTCTACCTGGAACCGGTCGACGGCAGCCTGCCGCTGTACGCGCAGGTCAAGGAGATCAACGGCAAGACCGCGCTGCTGCAGACGCTCAAGGACTACACGCACCACAAGAACAATGTGTGGAGCGTGACCGCGCGCAACCGCGAGCAGAACTTCGCGCTGAACCTGCTGATGAATCCGGACATCGACTTCGTCACGCTGCTGGGCCAGGCCGGTACCGGCAAGACCCTGCTGGCGCTGGCGGCAGGCCTGGAGCAGGTGCTCGACCAGAAGCTCTACAACGAGATCATCGTCACCCGCGCCACCGTGCCGGTCGGCGAGGACATCGGCTTCCTGCCCGGCACCGAGGAAGAGAAGATGCAGCCGTGGATGGGCGCATTCGACGACAACCTCGAAGTGCTGCAGAAGAGCGACGACAGCGCCGGCGACTGGGGCCGCGCCGCCACGCAGGAGCTGATCCGCTCGCGCATCAAGGTCAAGAGCATGAACTTCATGCGCGGCCGCACCTTCGTCAACAAGTTCGTCATCATCGACGAGGCGCAGAACCTGACGCCCAAGCAGATGAAGACGCTGGTGACGCGTGCGGGCCCCGGCACCAAGATCATCTGCCTGGGCAATATCGCGCAGATCGACACGCCGTACCTGACTGAAGGCTCGTCCGGCCTGACCTATGTGGTGGACCGCTTCAAGGGCTGGAGCCACAGCGGCCATATCACGCTGGCGCGCGGCGAGCGCTCGCGCCTGGCCGACCACGCCGGCGACGTACTCTGACGCGGGCGGCAGCCGGTGCGCCTCCCTTGCGGGCAGGCGCACCGGACCGCTGTCGTGAACGGCAAGCACAATGCGGCTATGATGTCCGCAGATCCGCTTGTTGTCCCGCACCCCCACTGGAGGCGTCGATGAACCAACAGCATCTCCGCCTGGCCGCGCTGATTGGCGCTGTCATGGTCCTGGCCAGCCCGCTTCAGGCGCGCGCCGCGGCTGACGACCTGGTGATCCGCACCATGGGCCCGGTCAGCTATGTCTGCGGCGGTATCGCCGAAGACGAGCGCCAGGCGCTTGCCGCGCGCGAGAAGGATTTCAATATCGGGGTCCTGTTCACGCAGGGTGCCGCGGGCGAGTTCCTGTCCGACGTCGCGGTAAAGCTGGTACGCGACGAACAGGAGGTCGCAACCTTCCGCGCCGCCGGCCCCCGCTGCCTGATACGTGCGCCAGAAGGCAGCTACAATATCGAAGCCAGTTACAAGGGCCAGGCCAAGTCGATCAAGGTCAGCACCGGCACGCGCAACGCCCAGCTACGCTGGTAGCGGCAAGGTTTCCGGTGCGCCGGCAGGCCGGCGACCGGAATCCAACGATGCCATTGCGCCGCACCCATAGTTCTTCCAGTTCTCCCGTAGCGCCAGGCCCGGTTGTCCGGGCCGGCCTGCCGCTGCTCTGCGCCGCCGCACTTCTGCTGGCAGCGTGCGCAAGTTCCCCACCCTCTCGCCATGGCAGCTTGCCGCGCACGCCCGGCAAGCCCATGGTCGATCCCAGCGCCGGGCTGGAGGAGATCTCGATCCAGGCGATGTCGCTGGTCGGCACGCCTTACCGCTACGGCGGCAACACGCCGGATGCCGGCTTCGACTGCAGCGGATTGGTGCGCTACGTGGTATCCCGTGCCGCCAACGTGAACCTGCCGCGCACCACCGAAGCCATGGGCACCCGCGGCACCACGCTGGACCGCAGCGAAGTCGCTTCGGGCGACCTGGTGTTCTTCAACACCACCGGACGCGCCAACTCGCATGTCGGCATCTACGTCGGCCAGAACCGCTTTGTCCATGCGCCATCCTCCGGCGGCACCGTGCGGCTGGAGGACATGGGCAAGCCATACTGGGCGTCGCGCTACAACGGCGCGCGGCGCGTGGTTTCAGGCGCGATCAACCTGCCCCCGCCAGTCCCCGCCACACCGGTCCCGGCGCCGCTGGTACCGGAACCGGCCCCGCTGCCCGACGACGACGATCCCATCGCCGCCTTCGCCACCCGTTGAGCGCCCGCACGCGGCAAACAAAAAGCCAGGCAGCTGCCTGGCTTTTTGCATGACCGTCCAATACCGCGTTACAGGATATGGCGCCCGATCCACCATGCGATCGCCGCCATGAAAGCCGAGGCCGGAATCGTCAGCACCCATGCCCACACGATATTGCCGGCCACGCCCCAGCGCACCGCCGACATCTTCTGCGACGAGCCGACACCGACGATGGCACCGGTGATCGTATGCGTGGTCGACACCGGCACGCCCAGCGCCGAGGCAAAGAACAGCGTCAGCGCCCCGCCGGTTTCGGCGCAGAAGCCGCCCACCGGCTTGAGCTTGGTGATCTTCTGCCCCATGGTGCGCACGATGCGCCAGCCGCCGAACAGCGTGCCCATGCCGATGGCCACATAGCAGCTCACGATCACCCAGGTCGGCGGCTGGCCGCCGGCCATCACGTGGCCACTGGCGATCAGCAGCATCCAGATGATGCCGATGGTCTTCTGCGCGTCGTTGCCGCCATGGCCCAGGCTGTACATCGAGGCCGAGACCAGCTGCAGCCGGCGGAACCAGCGGTCCACCCGCGACGGCGGCGTGCGGAAGAAAGTCCAGCCCACTATCACCATCATCAGCGAACCAAGGATGAACCCCAGCAGCGGAGAGATCAGGATGAAGGCCACGGTCTTCAGCAAGCCGCCGCCTACCAGCGCGCCGGTGCCGGACTTGGCCACCGCCGCGCCCACCAGGCCGCCGATCAGCGCGTGCGACGAGGACGACGGGATGCCGTAGTACCAGGTGATGACGTTCCAGGCGATCGCGCCCACCAGCGCCCCGAAAATGACGTAGTGGTCGACGATATTGACATCGATGGTGCCGGTGCCCACGGTGGCCGCCACCTTCAGGTGAAAGACGAAGATTGCGACAACGTTGCACATCGCCGCCATCGCGACCGCATGGTGCGGCTTGAGCACGCCGGTGGACACCACCGTGGCGATCGAGTTGGCCGCGTCATGGAAGCCGTTCATGAAGTCGAACAGCAGCGCGAGCGCCACCAGCAGGGCAATCACCCACAGGCTCATTTGAATGGTCTGCATGCCGATTGCCGCCTCAGGCGTTTTCCAGGACGATGCCTTCGATGATGTTGGCGACGTCCTCGCACTTGTCGGTGATCGTCTCGAGCTGTTCGTAGATGGCCTTCAGCTTGATCAGGCGCTTCACGTCGGTCTCGTCGCGGAACAGCTTCGACATCGCCGAGCGCATCACGCGGTCGGCCTCGGACTCGAGCTGGTCGATCTGCTGGGCGGTCTTCAGGATGGTGCTGGCGTTGCCCATGTCCTCGAGCAGGCCCACCGCGATCTTGACCTGGTCGCAGCACTGCACGCAGATCGCGGCCAGGCGCAACGCTTCTTCGGTCAGGTTGGTCACGTCGTACAGCGAGATGGTCTCGGCCACGTCTTCCATCAGGTCCAGGATATCGTCCATGGTCGTGATGAGCTTGTGGATCTCGTCGCGGTCCAGCGGCGTGATGAAGGTCTTGTGCAGCAGGTCGATGGTGTCGTGCGTGATCCGGTCGGCCTTCTTCTCGGTGGCCTGGACGCGGCGGGCATGCGCCTCGGCGTTGGGCAGGTCGTTGACCAGGGCCTGGAGTTCGTGGGCGGCGGTCACCGCGCAGTCGGCGTGCTGGTTGAAATATTCGAAGAACTTGCCCTCGGTGGGCATGAATCGGCCGAACATGGATGTTCCTTAAGGCGGCGCGCGTAGCGCTGCTGATGTGTTGCAGAGGGATTGAACGCGAAGCACGACAGCCGCCGAATAGGCGGCTGTCATCAAAGCGCAATATTTTACAGGGTTACGCGGACGTTGCCCGCCGATTTGGCACAAACGAGACGGCCCGCGGCGCGATCTCGCAGGCAGGCTTGACTTCGTCAGGTGTCGTTGTCGAAGAACGCCGGGCCGCCGGTGAAGTTGTCGAACTTGGTGAACTGGCCCAGGAAGGTCAGCCGCACCGTGCCGATCGGACCGTTACGTTGCTTGCCGATAATGATTTCGGACGTGCCCTTGTCCTGCGAATCGGGGTTGTAGACCTCGTCGCGGTAGATGAACAGGATCACGTCGGCATCCTGTTCGATAGCGCCGGATTCGCGCAGGTCGGACATCACCGGGCGCTTGTTCGGACGTTGTTCCAGGCTTCGGTTCAGCTGCGACAGCGCGATCACCGGGCAGTTGAGTTCCTTGGCCAGGCCCTTCAGAGAACGGGAAATCTCCGAAATCTCGGTCGCGCGGTTCTCACCGCCGCCGGAGCCTGACATCAGCTGCAGGTAATCGATGATGATCAGGCCGAGCTGCCCGCACTGGCGCGCCAGCCGGCGCGAGCGCGCCCGCAGTTCCATCGGGTTCAGCGCGGGGGTTTCGTCGATGAACAGCTGCGCATCGTTCATGCGCTGGATGGCATGCGTCAGGCGCGGCCAGTCTTCGTCCAGCAGGCGGCCGGTACGCAGCCGGTGCTGGTCCAGCCGGCCGACCGAGCCCAGCATACGCATGGCCAGCTGCGTGCCCGCCATTTCCATCGAGAACACCGCCACCGGCAGGCCCTGCTCCACCGCCACATGCTCGCCGATGTTCAGCGAGAACGCGGTCTTGCCCATCGACGGGCGGCCGGCAACGATGATCAGGTCACCGCCCTGCATGCCGCTGGTCATGCGATCCAGGTCCACGAAGCCCGTGGGCACGCCGGTCACGTCGCTGGTGCTGTCGCGATGGTAAAGCTCGTCGATACGCTCCACCACCTGCGTCAGCAGCGGCTGGATTTCCTGGAAGCCGGCCTGGCCGCGCGCGCCTTCCTCGGCGATCGCAAAGACCTTGGATTCAGCTTCGTCCAGCAGCTCGCGGACTTCCCGCCCCTTGGGCGCGAAGGCGGCCGAGGCGATGTCGTCGGCCACGGTGACCAGCTTGCGCAGCACCGAACGCTCGCGCACGATTTCCGCGTAGCGGCGGATATTGGCCGCGCTGGGCGTGTTCTGTGCCAGCGAATTCAGGTACGCCAGCCCGCCAACTTCCTCGGCCTTGCCCGCAACCTGCAGCATTTCGTAGACCGTGATCACGTCGGCCGGCTTGGTGGCCGAGATCAACCGGGCGATGCTCTGGAAGATCATCCGGTGGTCGAAGCGATAGAAATCCGCCTCCGAAAGGAAGTCCGCAATGCGGTCCCAGGCGGCATTGTCCAGCAGCAGGCCACCGAGCACCGATTGCTCGGCTTCGATGGAATGCGGCGGGACCTTGAGGTTGTCGAGTTGGGGGTCGGCGACGGGCGCGTTCATGGGGAGGGATTATAACGGCGGGACGCTGGCAGGAGGACGCACTACACCGGACATTTGCCTCACATTCGCCTGACATTTGCCGGACATTTGCCGGACATTTGCCGGACATTTGCCGGACATTTGCCAGCCGGTGCACCCGGGCAACAAAAAAGGCAGGAGCCAGGGCTCCTGCCTTTTCTGCTTGCAGTGCTTCGGGCGGCGCCGCGCAAGCGGCACCGCTGCAGCAGATCTTAGACCTGCTCGCCCAGCACCGACACGGTCACGTCGACCACAACGTCGGTGTGCAGCGCGACGCTGATCGGGTGGTCGCCCACCATCTTCAGCGGGCCGTTCGGCAGGCGAACCTGGGCCTTCTCGACCTTGAAGCCTTGGCCTTCCAGGGCCACGGCGATGTCGGCGTTGGTGACCGAACCGAACAGACGGCCGTCCACACCCGACTTCTGGCTGATCTGGACGGTCAGGCCGTTCAGCTTTTCGCCTTCGGCTTGCGCGGCGGCCAGCTTCTCGGCAGCGGCCTTTTCCAGCTCGGCGCGCTTGACTTCGAATTCGCCGATCGCGGTTTGCGTGGCGCGGCGCGCCTTCTTCGAAGGGATCAGGAAGTTACGGGCGTAACCGTCCTTCACCTTGACGATGTCACCCAGGTTGCCCAGGTTGATGACTTTTTCCAGCAGAATGACTTGCATCGTGTTCTCTCCGTTACGGACCTAGGGCCTATCAGTTCTTGTGCAGGTCGGTGTACGGCATCAGCGCCAGGAAACGCGCGCGCTTGATGGCCGTATCCAGCTGACGCTGATAGTGAGCCTTGGTACCGGTCAGGCGGGCCGGCGTGATCTTGCCGTTGTCGCCGATGAAGTCCTTCAGGGTGTCCAGATCCTTGTAGTCGATCTGTTCCACGCCAGCCACGGTGAAGCGGCAGAAGCGCTTGCGCTTGAACAGCGGGTTCTGTTGCTGGAAGCGCTTCTTGTTCTTGTTGTCACGTTTGACGAATGCCATGATTCAATCCTTTACGAATGCTTTACATCCGGTGATGTGAAAGACGAGAGCCTTGCTGTTGCGGTGCTTGCGGGCGAGGAATCCTTCGCAGTCGAGCAGCGTGCCGAGCGGCAATCGCTCAAGCCGCTGGCCAACCGGCCCGATCCCCATCGCTGCAATGGCAAACTCGACCTGGCGCGGCGTTTCCGCCTCGACTGCCTCGCCGCTGTACTGCAAGATGCAGTTCACGACGGGCACCCCGGCCGGGGTATAGCGCAGGGCATCGCGTTCCGCCAGGGTGGCGGCAAGCCGAAGCTGGTTCAACGCGGGGCCTCTTGCTGTTTGCCATTCGTGCTGCCGCGGCCGACGATGTCAGCCAGGGCTCGCACCGCAGTCCGCACTCAGGCGGCCTGGCCTTCGGTGGTAGTTTGCGCGGCCTTGCGGGCTTCTTCGCGCTGCACTTCCTTCATCATCGGCGAAGGAGCGGTTTCAGCCTTCTTGGTCTGCACGATCAGGTGGCGCAGCACGGCATCGTTGAACTTGAACGCGTGTTCCAGTTCAGCCAGCGTGTCCTTGCCGCATTCGATGTTCAGGCAAACGTAGTGAGCCTTGGCCAGCTTCTGGATCATGTAGGCCATCTGGCGACGGCCCCAGTCTTCCACGCGGTGAACGTTGCCGTTCTGCGAGGTCACGAGCTGCTTGTAGCGCTCGATCATGGCCGGCACTTGTTCGCTCTGGTCCGGGTGGACGATGAAGACGATTTCGTAATGACGCATTGACGCTCCTTTTGGGATTAGCCACCCGGGCGTCACGAGTCCGGTGTGGCAAGGTTGAATAGCCTTAAATTATAGCCCGGTGCCAGCCGGCCGCGCAAGCGGCAAGGCTGGCTCATGCCTTGGCGAAGGCTGCCTGCAGGCGCACGGGATCCTGCGCCAGCGCGGGATCGGCCGCAAGCGCCAGTGTCAGCAGCACCCTCGCCTTGTACGGATTCAGGTCTGCGGCGGAGACGAAAACGCCATCGGACGGGCTCGGATGAGCCGGGATCGCCACATGGCCCGCACCCGTGCGCGAACTGCGCACCACCGCCACGCCAGCGGCGGCGGCATCGACCAGGGCCTCCGCCAGCACTTCATGGATGGAACCGTTGCCGGCGGCGGCTACCACCAGGCCCGCCACGCCAGCCTGCACCAGTGCATCGACGGCGATCCGACCGGGCTGCGCGTAGCTCGCCACGATCTCGACCGCCGGCCATGCGCGCGGCATCGGCCCGATCGCCCATGCCTGCCGGGGCGTGCGGCCAAAGCGCACGTAGTCGTCCTGCACCATCCCGAGCGGCCCGCATTGGGACACGAAGGCATCCACCGCCGAGGTATGCGCCTTGGCAACATCGCGCGCCGCGTGGATCTGCTGGTTCAGCACCACCAGCACGCCCGTGCCGCGCGCATCCGGATGCGCCGCCACCCGTACCGCATCAAGGAGGTTGAGCGGCCCGTCGGCTGACAGCGAGGTGGACGGCCGCATCGCCGCCGTCATCACCACCGGGATCGGGCACGCCTGGGTCAGGTGCAGCGCCATCGCCGTTTCTTCCAGCGTATCGGTGCCGTGCGTGATCACGATGCCCGCCACATCCGCCTGCGCCGACCAGTGCTCGACGCGAGCCGCCAGCGTGGCCCACAGCGCGAAGGTCATGTCCTTGCTGTCGACCTGGGCCACCTGCTCGGCTTCGATCCGCGCCACCGACTTCAGCGCCGGCACCGCCGCCAGCAATGACGACACGGGCACGGTGGCCGCCTGGTAGTGCGCGCTGCTGGCGGGGTTGCCGGATGCGCCGGCAATGGTGCCGCCGGTAGCCAATACAACGATGCGAGGCAATTGGGTCATGGGTGCTGGGGGCTCAGGAAACAGGAAGAGGAGGAATGAGGGAACGCATGCGCCGGGCAATCGAATCGCGATTGTAATGGCGGACTTCCGCCGGCATGACGCGCGCCGAGGCCGATCGGCTCACGCGCGCCGGCAAAAATTCTGCTTGCGCTGACGCCGATACTGTATAAAATCACAGCATACTGTTTAAACATACAGTGCCCGGCCCGCCGGATCCAGGATTTCGGGGACAGCCCAGCTCGTTGGGAAGCCCTCCGCCCCTGCCCCGGCGCGCCCGCACGGAACGGCGATCCCATGGCGACCCTGACACCCCGGCAGCAGCAGATTTTCGATCTGATCCGCAATACGATCCGCCGTACCGGCTTCCCGCCCACGCGCGCCGAGATTGCTGCCGAGTTCGGCTTCTCCTCGCCAAATGCCGCGGAAGAACACCTGCGCGCGCTGGCCCGCAAGGGCGTGATCGAGTTGACGCCCGGCGCCTCGCGCGGCATCCGCCTGAAGGTTTCGCGCAGCGACTCGGAAATGCCGGACCAGTTCTCGCTGCCCATCCCCGGCGTGCTGCAACTGACGCTGCCGTTGGTTGGCCGTGTTGCCGCCGGCAGTCCAATTCTTGCCGCCGAGCATATCGACCGCCAATACCAGGTCGACGCCTCGGTCTTCGATGAACGCCCCGACTACCTGCTGCGCGTACGCGGCCTGAGCATGCGCGACGCCGGCATTCTCGACGGCGACCTGCTCGCGGTGCGCCGCGCCAGCGAAGCGCCCAACGGCAAGATCGTGGTGGCGCGACTCGGCGACGATGTCACGGTCAAGCGCCTGCAACGGCGCGGCGGGCATATTGAGTTGATCGCGGAAAACCCGGACTTCGCCAACATCATCGTTGAACCCGGGCGCGAAGAGTTTTCGCTGGAAGGCATCGCGGTCGGCCTGATCCGATCCTCCGGCTTCTAGCCGGTCACGGCAGGCTTTTCGCCTGCGCGGACCTACACGCTTCCATTGCTTTGCAGACGCCGCCCGGCTTGCCGGGTGTTGACCCCGCTTTTGCCTGAAAAAGAGGTGCAACCATGCAGCAAACCCACCACGTCGCCGCCCGTCGCCCCGTCCAGCCGGTACCCTTCCGCCAGAGCAAGGGCGTACGCGTCTATCAGGGCGCGCAGCGCCGGACCATGGTAGGCAGCATGGCCGCTATCTGCAGGATGCTTGAGCTCGAAACCACGAACAAGCTGGGCGTCTGAAGCGGCCTGGCTTTCCGGCCAGCGGCCTGCGCTGCATCAGCCACGCGCGCACGCCTTGGTTTCCGTTTCCAGTTCCTGCGGCGTCATCTGCGGGAACCACGTATCGGTTTTGCGCAACTCCACGGCCGTGCCATCCGGCGTGGCGGTCAGCGAGATCAGGTAGGCATACGCAAACTCGCCGCTGCCCTTCGGCTGCCCGATCCGGATTTCCGCCTTGTTTGCCGGCAGGTTGACGACCGTGGCTTCGTCGCCAAGATTGTTGCGCAGGCATTTGGCAACGTCAGCCATTTTTGCCGGCGTAAACATGCGCATCGGCGGACGCGCGCGAATATCTTTCTCCGACGTGCCGGAGGCGCATCCGGCCATCATCGCGGCCGCAGCCACGCCAGCGCCCATTACCGCTGCTCGAAGGAACATATGAATCCTTTGGAATGCAAGGCGCGTATGGTACAGGAGCCACATCAATCGTGGGCGCGTCTGCGCGGCCGGCTGCATCGCTTCAAAGAGGTCGCGCGGCGCACCGGCCACGGGCGTCAAAGATTGATGCGCTGGAAATACCCGGTCAATTCGAGATAGCCCCGTCCCACCGCCTTGCCATTCCGCAACGCAGTCACCGCGCCCTCCCAATAAACCGCGCCGGTGCTGGCTCGGCTATCGAGTTCCTGGTCATCCATCAACGGCACCAGTTCGAGCGTGATATCGCCTGCTTTCAAGCGCATGGCAACAGGATAGCTGGCGCCTGTGCGCGGCGAGCGCCAACTGCGCACCGGCATGAAGGTGACGTCTTCAGCAGCGAGTACCTGCACGCGACCGTCGCCGCCGCGCAGCGTTCCGCCTCCCCAGAACTTGCGCCCCGCCTTGTCCCGAATCCGGAAGGCCATCAACGCGCCGCCATCATCCAGGTTGAGGCCGAGCCAGTCCCAGCCGACAGCCTCGTCGGCCAGCAAGGCCGACGACCATTCGTGATCCAGCCAGGCAGTGCCGTGCACGGCTTGCTGCTGGCTGCGCTGCTTCAAGGTGCCGCTCACCTTGAGTCCCGGCTGGCTGTAGTAGTAGCTTGCGTGGGACGCCAGGGGGCCCTTGCGGCTGTAACCCTGTTCGCCCTGCAGCAGCAACTGCCGGGTTGGCTCCATTGTCAGGTCGAGCGTGAAATCCCGCGCGGGAAATCTGGCCCGGTAGCGCCCCGCCATCTCCCGGCGCAGCGACCAGTCGTCGATGTACACGTTGGTGTCGGCTGTGTCGGCAAGCGCAAGGCCAAAGCCGCTGCGCACCGCGCGTTGGTCGTGCTGGAGCTTGCCGGCCACGGGATCGCTCAGTGCGACATTGGCGGACAGCAGCTGCCGCGGCGCGAAGCGGCTTGGGTTGGCCTGGTCGAACTGCGGGCGCGAGCGGAAAAACGTAATCTGGAAGCCGAGCGGCGCGCCTGCCTGTGTCTGCAGCCAGCCGGTCGCATACCACCATTCGGTACGATAGTCGGGGTGCGCGCCATGGTCGCGCGGGAAGGCCAGGGTTCGGCCCGCCTCGACTGGAGGATAAACGGGCACTGCGCCTGGCGCCGCACCCGGCACACCGAAACCTGGCAACAACAGCAGGAATGAGCGCCGCTTCACCAATCCTCCTGCACCGCGCGCACGGCGCTCCGCGACATCGCCTGCCGTCCGCTGGCCAGCGCAGCCAGTGAGGCCGCCGCCACGACCGCGCTCGCCATCTGAGCCAGAAATGCCCACGGCACATGCAAGCTCATGGTCCAGTGGAACGACTGCGGGTTGACAACATGAACCAGGATCAGGGCGATGACCCATCCCAACCCAAGACCGGCTGCCACGCCAAGCAAGGCCAGTAACGCGCCCTCCAGCGCCAGCATCGCGCCGATCTGCCAGCGCATGAAACCGAGATGACGCAGCATGCCGAATTCGCGCGCACGCGCCAGGGCCTGCGCGCTGAAGCTGGCGCCGATGCCAAACAGGCCGATCACAACCGCGATGGCTTCCAGCAGGTAAGTCACCGCAAAACTGCGGTCGAAGATTTTCAGAGTGATGGTGCGAATCTCGCCGGGCTCGGCGAAGGCAATGTGTTCTCCGCCGGCGACGCGCTGGCGCAGCCTCTCCTTGACCTGCGCCGGGCCGGTGCCCTGCTCCAGCCACAAGGCAGCGTCGGTGACACGCCGCTCGTCAGTGAGCCGCCGATAATCGTCCTGATCGATTACCACCGTACCATGCTGGCGCGCGTAATCGCGCCACACCCCGCCTACCAGGAAGGTGAGGGGCCGACCCTGCAGCGGCAGCGTGATACGTTGCCCCGGGCGGAAGCCATAGAGGTCGACCATCGCCTCGCTGATCCATACCGTCGGCGGGTCACCCGGCTGCCCCGCGACAGGTGCGCCCGTCAGCGGCAACCGTGCGCCCGGATTGCGCGGATCGATCGGCCTGGCGATGACCGTTACGGGGGGACGCCGGGAGTCAAGCAGAATCTGGCTCGAACGCAGAAACTCGGCGCGCGCAACGCCACGGACGCTGGCGATGGCCGCCTGGTCGTCAAGCGAGAAATACGCGCTATCGCCGCCAGACGAAGCGCGCAGATAGAGGTCGGCCGGAAGGACATTCTGCAGCCATTGATCCACCGAGATGCGGAAGCTTGACACCATCATCGCCATCGAGGCCATCAGGCTAAAGCTGGCGACAATGCCGGCCAGGGCGATCGACGCGCGGCCCGGCGCCCCGGCAAGTTGGGTCAGGGCAAGCTGTGGCACAGCCCGTCGCGAAGACGGCAGCAAGCCGAACACAAGATGCGCCAGCCGTGGCATCAGCAGGATGGCGCCCACCAATAACAGGGCGATCGCGGCGTAACCGAAGAGCGGCAGATCCGCCACCGGCGGCAGTGGCGTCAACCCGAACCCGGCTGCCAACGCGGCAAGCCCCGCCCACGGCGAGCGTAGCCGCTTGAGCGGTGTCTCCTCGTCGCCTGCCTTGAGCGCCTGCGCCGGCCGCGCGCGGGCGGCCTCCCATGCCGGCGCGAGACTGCCCAGTACCGCCGCCGACAGTCCGAGCGCGAAAAAGGCCAGTGCCGGCAGCGCATCGAAACGGACCCTGGGGCGTACCCCTTCAAAGTAGCCACCACCCAGATCGCCGCCTGCGTAAGCGAGCACCGCGGCAGCGAGAACGAAGCCAAGCGCCAGGCCGAGTATCGCGCCGAATACGCCTTGCGCCGCGCTTTCCGCCAGCAGCAGCCGCAGGAGACCGGCGCGCGTCACCCCCAGTGCGCGCAGCAGTGCCAGTTCGGAGCGCCGCCGCAGCATCGATACGGCCTGCATCGTGAACACCAGGAAGGCTCCGGTGAACAATGCCACCATGGCAAGCACGTTCAGGTTCACCCGATAGGCGCGCGACAGGTTGGAAGTCCGGCGCACGTTATCCTGCGGCGAACCTGCCACCACACCTGGCGGCAGTAGCGCGGCCAGCGCTTGCGCAACGTTGTCGGTATCCGCTCCCGGCCTCAGCTTGACGTCGATCCGCTGCAGCAGGCCAAGCCGGTCGAGGCGCCACTGCGCCGCACCGATATCCATCACGCCCAGTCGCTGGCCCTCGCCCGCCGCCGGCAGCGTGCCGGCTATACGCAGCGTAAGCGCGGTGAGCCCCACTTGTATGTTGAGCGGGTCGCCGGGCTTAAGGCCGAGCCAGCTCAGCGCCGCCGGCGAAAGAAACACGGCGTCGGGATCGAGCACGTCGAGCTTGCCCGCCCGCTCTTCCACCGGCCGCCCGATCAGATTGGGGGTCACGGACGCTGCCCGGAACACATCGATGCCAAGCAGCTTCAGCGCACCGGTGCGCCCTGGCACGCCAGCATCGACCTCCACCACCGGGCTGGCCGCCGCCACCTCCGGCAGGCGCGCGATGCGCGGATAGAGCGATTCATCGAAGCCCGTGCGCGGCCCGCGGATCTCCAGGTCAGCATTTCCCATCAACGAGCGCGCCGCCTGGGAAAACTCCGCCAGCGCAGCGTGGTTGACCAGATGCACGCCATAGCCCATTGCCACACCGATGGCCACGGCGAGGATGCCTACGATGGCACGTCCGCGATGGGCACGCAATTCGCCGAGGAGCAGTGCAAGGCCGAGTGAGCGCGGCGTTCGCATGGCTCAGGAGACCGCGTTCTTCTGCGGCTGTGCCCCCAGCGGCGTCAATCCGCCTGGCGTCAATTGCAGGACGCGATCCACGGTCGCCGCGGCCAGTGCCGAGTGCGTGACGATAATCGCGGCCGTGCCGTTTGCGTTGACCAGCTCGCGCAGCAAGCTCAGCGCATGCGCGGCCGTATCGTGATCCAGGTTGCCAGTCGGCTCATCTGCCAGCAGCAGCATCGGCCGGTGTACCAGGGCACGCGCAATCGCAACCCGCTGCAGTTCCCCACCGGAAAGCTCGCGGGGCAGACTGTCCTCGCGCCCCTCGAGCCCGACCGCGGCGAGCATCTCGGCAACGCGCGCCGACGCCTTTTCCCGCTCGAGTCCGTTCAACAGCAGCGGCAGAGCCACGTTCTGCGCCGCGCTCAGATTCGGCAGCACGTGGAAGGCCTGGAATACAAACCCCATCTTTTGCCGCCTCAGCAAGGTTGCCGCGTCGTCGCCCAGCTTGCCCAGATCCTGCCCGTCGAACCGGATGTGGCCACTGTCGGGCCGGTCGAGGCCAGCAATCAGGTGGAGCAGCGTTGACTTGCCGACGCCCGATTCACCCATGATGGCGACATATTCGCCGGCGCCCAGCGCAAGACTGACTCCGCGAAAAACCGTGCGCGGCCTGGCGCCGTCGTATGTCTTCGAGACGTCTGTAAGGGTTAGCACAATGTCAATGTCATAAGCCTTCAGAGGCGCGCTTCCGTGGGCGGAAATACGTTACTTCGGAAACCCCCTCAACCACAGCAGCGGAATCCGACGAAGATGTCGCTGCGGTGCGGCAGGTAGAAGTTCCGGTAGCGAGGATGCTGCATGCGGGCATGGGTGGCGAACGATCCGCCGCGCACCGAGCGATGCGTGTGAAACCAGGGGGCGGAATATTCCTGGTACGGATCTGGCGAGAATCCTGCATAGGGCACGAAAGGATCCGCCGTCCATTCCCACACGGCGCTACCCCAGCGGATCAGGTCATGCGTTGCCGCATACTCCCATTCGGCTTCGGTGGGCAAGCGCTTGCCGGCCCAGCGGCAATAGGCTTCCGCCTCGTAGGCATTGATATGACACACCGGCTGTTCGGGCGGCAGCTGCACCCACTGCCCGAACCAGCGCAACGCCCATTGCCCCGGGGTACCGCCGTCTGTGCGGCGCCAGCGCACCGGATGCGCCAGCCCGCTCTGTTGCAGCCATGCGCGTCCGTCGTCGGACCACCATTGCGGGTCGCGGTAGCCGCCGGCGGCCACGAATTCCGCAAATGCGGCATTGCTGACGCAAGTGCGATCGATGCGGAAAGGGGCGATGCGGACCGGGTGGGCCCACTTTTCGTTGTCGAAGACGAACCCGTCACCCCCGGCAGGCGACCCCATCGGGAACGTATCGCCGCCTGCGTCCGCCGACCCGGCGCCTGGGGTAATGGAAGGCATGTCGAGCGGGGCGTGCAGCGGATAGTCGAGCGTCTGGCGCATATAGGTCAGCGCCTCCGCGTGCATGTCTTCGTGGAACAAGGCGAGCCGGAAAAAATAGAGCGTCTGGTCGGCGTCGTCCGCCGCGGCAAGGCTGGCCCGGACGCGCTCCAGTACCGCGGCCACATAGCCGCGTATCTCCTCCAGTGGGGGCAACGGGAGCTTCCAGCGATCCGTGTGAGGAACGCGCGAGGAGTCGAAGAAGCGGTCGGCGTTATCGAGCATCGACGCAAGGCTTGCGACCAGGCGGCCGTCCGGGCCGGGACGCGGATCCCGCAACACCCAGTGCTCGGTGAACCACGCGACATGCGCGTATTCCCACAAGGGCGGGTTGATCCCAGGGTCGTAGCGAACCTGCCACTGGGACGGCGACAAGTCCTGCAGGATGGCCCAGGTGCGCCGATGCGCATCGGCAAATGCCGCGTCGAGCCCGAACTTGTTTATGCTTCTGGCTGCCACCCCTTCAGAGCCGATCGTCATGCGTCCTCCCAAGGCCACTGTCGCGATTATCAGCCCGGCACTCCGGAAAGCCAATAACGGCAACTGGCAGACCGCACATCGCTGGTCGCACTTCCTGCAGGCGGACTACGGTGTGACTCTGGCCGCGGAGTGGTCGGAGGGCCACCCGGACGGCGCGGCCCCTGCGTGCCTGATCGCGCTGCACGCCCGGCGCTCGGCCGATTCCATCGCCAGATTTGCCGAAGCCTGCCCCGGCCGTCCACTGATAGTTGTGCTGACGGGGACGGACCTGTACCGCGATATCCACAGCGACGCATCCGCCCGGCGCTCCCTGGACCTTGCGACTCATCTGGTGGTGCTGCAGGACGAAGGGCCAGCCGAACTGTCGCCCGGGCATCGTGCCAAATGCCGGGTCATCTACCAGTCCGCCCCGGCGATCCTGCCGGTAGCGGCCAGCCAGGATGCGTTTGACGTCGTCCTGGTCGGCCATATGCGGGCCGAAAAGGATCCGGCGACGCCCATGCTGGCCCTGATGCAGCTTCCCGACGATTCGCGCGTGCGCCTGACCCACATCGGCGCCGCACTGGACGATAGCTACCGGGAGGCAGCCGAGGCGCTGCAGGCGCAACGCTGGCCGGCGGACCAGCGCTATGTGTGGCTGGCAAACCTGCCTCACTCCGAGACGCGGCGGCGCATCGGGCAAGCACAGGCGATGGTCATATCGAGCATGATGGAAGGCGGCGCCAACGTCATCATTGAGGCCGTTACCAGCGGAGTGCCGGTGCTGGCGAGCCGCATCCCGGGCAACGTCGGCATGCTGGGCCGCGACTACGAGGGTTACTTCCCCCCGGGCAATGCCCCGCAGCTGGCGGTGATGCTGGAGCGCGCCAGCCGCGACGCCGCCTTCCTCGAGCGCCTGCGGCAGCAATGCGCGCGGCGGGCGCCGCTGTTCGCGCCGGAGCGGGAGCGTGCCGAAGTCATTAGACTTGTCGCCGAAGCCTTGAAACCAGACTGACCAGGAGCCCCATCATGGACCAGCCAGACCACGCAGGTATCAAGCCTCCGGTAGCATAAGCGCCCTTTCGGGGTAGTCCCCGCTCCATCACTCCCGTTCTTCGACCACGCTCGATCATGACCGCAACCATATTCCCGCGTATCGCGAAATGCCTTGCCGCGCTTGCCCTGTCCGGCCTCGCCGGCCTGTCGGGTGCCCAGGCTGCACAGACCGTCCTGAAAGTGTCGGCCATCCCTGACGAAGCACCGACCGAATTGCAGCGCAAGTTCGCGCCGCTGGGCAAATACCTGGAGAAGGAAACCGGCATGAAGGTGGAGTTCATGCCAGTGACGGATTACGCCGCCGTGGTCGAGTCCCTGGCAACAGGCAAGATCGACATGGCATGGCTGGGCGGTTTTACCTACGTGCAAAGCAAGATCCGGACGAAGGGCGCCACCATCCCCATCGTCCAGCGACAGGAAGATGCCGCGTTTACCAGCAAGTTCATCACTGCCGACAGCAATATCAAGACCCTGGCCGACCTCAAGGGCAAGACCTTCGCCTTCGGCTCGCCGTCCTCGACTTCCGGACACCTGATGCCGCGCTATTTCCTGCACCAGGCCGGCATCGATCCGGACCGGGACTTCAAGACTGTCGCCTACTCGGGCGCCCATGATGCAACGGCCGCCTTCGTCCAGGCCGGCAAGGCCGACGCGGGCGTGCTCAACGCCTCGGTCTGGGACAAGCTGGTGGAGCAGCACAAGGTGGACCCCGCCAAGGTCCGGGTGTTTGCCGTCACGCCGCCCTACTTCGACTACAACTGGACCGTGCGCGGCGGGCTCGACCCGGACCTGCGCAAAAAGCTGACCGAAGCGTTCCTGCGCCTTGATCCGGCCAATCCCGAGCACAAGGAGATCATGGCACTGCAGCGGACCGTAAAGTACATCCCGACCAAACCGGAGAACTACGCCGGCATCGAGGCCGCGGCCCGCACCGCGGGCCTGATCAAGTGAGCTTCAATCTCGACGCCGCCAGCGTCAGCTACCCCAACGGGCAGCGTGCGCTGAGCCAGATCGCCTTGTCGGCGGGCAGCGGCGAGCGCATCGCCGTCATCGGTCCCTCGGGCGCCGGCAAGACCTCGCTGCTGCGCCTGCTGGGAACGTCGCTGCGGCCCGGCGAAGGCCGCGTCGAGATCCTGGGGCAAAGCCCCTGGGCACTGAGCGCCGCACGCCTGCGGCGCCTGCGCTGCCGCATCGGCATGGTGCACCAGGCACCGCCGATGCCCCCACGCCAGCGCGTGATCACCGCCATCCTTGCCGGCCGCCTCGGTATCTGGCCCGGCTGGAAATCCATGCTCTCGCTGGTCTATCCGGCGGATATCGCCGGCGCCAGCGAACAGCTGGCGCGACTGGAGCTGGCCGACCGCCTGTTCGATCGCTGCGACCAGTTGTCGGGCGGCCAGCTGCAGCGTGTCGGCGTGGCCCGCGTGCTGTACCAGCGCCCGGAACTGATCCTGGCCGACGAGCCGGTCTCGGCGATGGATCCCGTGCTGGCCAACCTGACCCTGGGCGAGCTGCGCAAGGAAGCCGATACCCGGGCGGTGACGCTGGTCGCCAGCCTGCACGCGGTGGATCTTGCCCTGCGCTGGTTTCCCCGCATCATCGGCCTGAAGTCGGGCGAGGTCGCCTTCGACCTGCCGGCCGAGCGCGTCACCGACGCCCTGCTGCGCGAACTCTACGCCGCCGAGAGCGATTCGCCACCCGTGCAGGGCAGCCGGGCCGTGGTCATCGCCGCCGCTTCCGGCGGTGTTGACCCGCGCAGGGCGGCATGCCGATGAGCGCTCATCCACGCGACCCGCAGGCACTGCGGCGGGCCAGCGGCCTGGTCCTCGCGCTGCTACTGCTGTGGCCCCTGCTGAGGCTTTCCCAGTTCAGCCCGTCGGCGCTGTTCGACAGGGCAAACCTGAAGGTGATAGGCGGCTTCCTGGCAAACTTCCTGCCCCCCGAGGTTTCAGCCGAGTTTCTCGGCTACGTGGCCAAGGCAACGCTGGAAACGCTGGCGATCGCGACCGCAGGCATCGCGCTCGCCTTTGTCATTGCGGCGCCGCTGGCCGTGGCGATGACCAGGAGCCTCTCCATCTCCCGCATCGGTCCGGGCCCGGGACTCCGGGCGCGGTCGGCACTGCGCACCGCCGTGCGGGCGCTGGTGCTGCTGCTGCGCGGGGTGCCGGAGCTGGTCTGGGCGCTGGTCTTCGTGCGCGCCCTGGGCCTTGGCGCGGCGGCGGGCGTGCTGGCGCTGGCCGTCACCTATGGCGGCATGCTGGCAAAGGTCTATGCGGAAATCCTCGAATCGAGCGACCAGCACGCGGCGGACGCCCTGCTCTGCGGCGGCAGCGGGCGCCTGGCGGCGCTGTCCTATGGATTGCTGCCGAATGCCGCGCAGGAGCTGGTCTCGTACACCGTGTATCGCTGGGAATGTGCCGTGCGGGCGTCGGTGGTGATGGGCTTCGTTGGCGCCGGCGGGCTTGGCCAGTTGATGGACCAGGCCATGAAGCTGCTCAACGGCGGCGAAGCCGCGACCATCCTGCTTGTGTTCCTGCTGCTGGTCCTGCTGGCCGACGCGCTCAGCGCCCGGCTGCGCAAGATGCTGGATTGAACCATGGCGACCAGCACGCCCACGGCCGGCCAGTTCTGCCTCAAGTGCCTGCTTACGCTGCTCGCCCTGGCAAGCGCGGTTGCGGCCAGTTTTGCCTATCTCTCGCTCGATCTGGGCCGGCTCTTTTCCGCTGACGCCGCGGCCGAGATCCTGCGCTTCCTGCGGACGTTCTTCCCGCCGGAGCTGTCGGCCACGTTCCTGGCCAGAACCGGCGGCGCCATGCTCGAAACGCTTGCGGTTTCCGCCGTGGGCACGCTGTGTGCGGCGGTGCTGGGTTTTGGCCTGGCACTACCGGCTTGCGGGATCTACGGCGATGCGCTGCGCGCGTTCTCGCGCTTGCTGCTGAACCTGCTGCGCTCGATTCCCGAGCTGGTATGGGCTGCCCTGACCGTGCTCGCAGTCGGCCTTGGACCGTTTGCCGGCACCCTCGCCCTGGCACTGCATACCGCGGGCGTGCTCGGCCGCCTGTTCGCCGAGGCGCTGGAGAATGCGCCGCGCACACCCGCCCGCGCGCTGACGGAAAAGGGCACCCCCGCCGCGCTGGTCTTCGTGTATGGGACGCTGCCCTGCGTATGGCCCCAGTTCCTGGCCTACATCCTGTATCGCTGGGAAATGAATATCCGCGTGGCGGCGATCCTTGGCTTTGTCGGCGCCGGCGGGCTTGGGCAGATGCTGTATTTCGAGCTCTCCCTGTTCCATATGCCTCAGGCTTGCACGGTGATCATCGCCATGCTTATGCTGGCGGCCCTGGTCGACACAGCCAGCGCGATCATGAGAGTTGGCCGGCGCTCCTGATGCGCCACTCTTGGGATTCCCCAAGTGACGGGATCAGTTCGTTCTGCGGGTACCGAGATATCGCAGATGATGCTGCGTCCGGCATAGGCCTGGGTGGTAGCGGCCTGCAGCGAACACATTGCACCGTGTGGGCCCCGCTCAATGCTGTAGATTGGGCATTAGAGTTCATGGCCCAGAGCGGCATAGTTCTTGCGCCTTTTCCGCCAACCGTGCCTGCACGCGCCGAATTGCAGGCTTTGGTCCTGCAGCGAAAGGCAAAAGCAGCGACGCGATGCAGGAAATGGTCGGCTCACGGATCACCACGTCGGACCCGTCAGGAGGATGACGTCATGGAGAAGGAACTGAAGTTTGAGGTGACAGCAGGCCAGGACGCTGTCATGAAGAATCTGCCAGCGCTTCTGAATGTAAAGTTCCAACCACCCACGAAGCAGGCTCTCGAAAGCGACTACTTCGATACACCCGACTTTCTACTGCGCCGGGCAGGGGCAGCATTGCGCCTTCGCCGCGATGGGGAGCAGATCGTGCAGACGCTAAAGTCCTCCGGCAAGCAGCGCGGCGGGTTATTCGTGCGCGAAGAGTACGAGTCCACCCTGGAGCAGGGCAGGCCTGACGTCGATGCCTTGCGCGCCGCCGTACCGAAATCGTCGGAGCTTTCGCAACTTCTCAAGGAACCTGGACTCGCAGATCACCTCGAACCGATTTTTCGCACCACGGTCACGCGAGAGACCTGGGCACTGCAGCTCCCCAGTGGCGAGGAGATCGAGCTCGCACTCGATACCGGGAAAGTCACCGCAGCCGAGCAGGACTGTCCCTTCTCTGAAGTCGAACTGGAGATCAAGCAGGGCGATCCACGCCGCCTTGGGGAAATGGCGCTCCGACTGGTTGACAAGGTACCGCTTCGCCTGAGCATGCAAAGCAAGAGCGACCGCGGCTACGATTTGCTCGTTTCCCATAAGCGCTCCGCGGTGACGGCAAGCCCCGTCACGCTGACGAAGCGTGACACCGTGGAAGAGGCAATCTGCAAGATCATGCAAAACTGCCTGGATCAGGTCTATGCCAATGCACCCCTGGTCGCCGCTGGACATTCGCCTGAAGGCGTGCATCAGATGCGGGTGGGCCTGCGCCGCTTCCGCTCCGCACTCGACATGTTCGAAGAGGTAATCGCCCTGCCCACCGACCTCGAAGAGGAAGTGAAGTGGATTGCCGATGAATTGGGTAAGGCGCGAGATTGGCACGTGCTGGCGCATTCCACGCTGCCTCAGGTTGATGAAGGCAAGGACAAACGTGACCACGTCGAGGAAGCCGAGAGAGCCGCTGCCGAAATAGAAGAAGCGCGCCAGGCCGATGCGATGCGTGCGGTACAGTCGCCGCGCTATGCACGCCTGACCCTGATGCTGGATCATTGGATCACGAACGCCTCATGGCGCGACACGTCCGACGCAACACGCACAGAATTGCTGGAGAAGCGTGTGGGAATCCATGCCGAACGCGTGCTGCGCAAGCGGCACCGCAGGCTGGTTCGCCGGGGACGCGGCCTGCACAAGCTTGACGCCCACCACCGCCATCGCGCACGGATTGCGGCGAAGAAGCTGCGATATGCTGCCGAGTTCTTCGCCGACCTGTTCGAGAAGAAGACGCTGAAGCCGTTCCGACGCGTGCTGGCGAAGTTGCAGGATGATCTGGGATGGGGCAACGACATGGCCGTGGCCGACGGCCTTCTGAGGCATCTCGAACAACACCATCGCAAGGCGGCCCATGGCGCCAGCTATGCGCGGGGCTTTCTGGCGGCACGGGTGGTCGACGATCGCGCCAACCAGCGAAAGCTGTGGAAGCAATTCCGCAAAGCCAGTCGGCCAACGCCAGCGTGAAAGAAGATGGGCGTGATAACGACCCGCCAGCTATCGGACTTCAGGGCTGATCCTCTTCAAAAAATATGCTTCACGCCAACCATCGCGCCGAACTGGCTACTGCCGGGTGGGGGATTGGAGCCGGGAGCGCCACCGCTGACGGACAGTGCCAACTGCCCGCCGTTGTTGATGTAGCCGCCCGTGGCGTAGACCGAAGTCCGTTTTGAGAAATTGTAGGTACCACGCAATGCGAACAGCGGCGCCTTGTTCGAACTGCTGTGGTACTTCAGGTAGTAAGCCTGGCCGGCAAGCGTAAAGGCGGGCGTAATGTCGTAAGCCAGGCCAGCAAACCAGAGATCGCTGATCGACGGTGCCGTGGCCTCGTTGTCGCGACGCAGCCACCCTATCCCGAGCTTGGCCCTGGAGAGGATCATGTATCCGTTGACCGAAAGCCGGTCGTCGGACAGGCTACTGCGTGTGAGTCCGCCAAAGGCGCCGGGACCGCCACGGATGGAATCGTAGGCAACACTGGTTCCCCACCAACC
Source organism: Cupriavidus oxalaticus (assembly GCF_038900635.1). Taxonomy (GTDB): domain Bacteria; phylum Pseudomonadota; class Gammaproteobacteria; order Burkholderiales; family Burkholderiaceae; genus Cupriavidus; species Cupriavidus oxalaticus_B. Next base: position 319,102 of record NZ_JAYMRX010000004.1, read on the forward strand.
TGTCTCATACCTGATCAGCACTGACCACTCCCGGCACGCACGCTTGTCCGCCGGGTTTTCGCCGGCACAGTTGGTGCCGGCCGGACCTGGTCCGGCATTCGCCGTGTCGCGGCCAAAGCTGTACGATCCGCCCACGGTCAGGCCGCCGAACGTCCCTTTGTAGACAATGGCATTATCGGCACGGGCATTCGGGATATAGCTATCCAGGGAACCCAATCCGTAGATGTTCGGGCCAAGGATATCGGCATCAAGCGTCGACCAGAACTGCATCGTGTACTGGCGCCCGAAAGAAATCTGCCCCCATTTGCCTGACAGGCCGACGAGCGCTTGCTGGCCGAACAACCGGCCACCCTGGTTGGAAACACCGGTATCCGGTGAAAATCCAGACTCAAGAACGAAAATGCTCTTCAGTCCGCCACCGAGATCCTCGCTGCCCCGCATCCCCCAGCGCGAAGGTACGGTGCCCTTGAGACTTGGCATGCGAAACAGATTGTCCTTCGACGCGCCAACGTTGTTCACGTACTCAACGCCCGTGTCCACCACACCGTAAATGGTGATCGATTGTGCCGATGCAAGCGTTGGCATCAATGCGGCAAGAGAGACCGCTACTGTCAGCTTGACTGGCTTCATTTTGTCTGCCTCCACCTTTTCGTTTTTCTATCGACGCAATCCGGCGTCGTGGTCCACGCTGGCCCTACTGCTCCAGTACGCCAAGTTCGGCGAGGTAACGCAGCACGCCGCTGTGGATGCTCTCCAAACCCGGCGCGGCCGCCACCGTGTTTTCCGGGCGAGTCTCCGCACCTTGCTCGACACGGCTGACGAGTCGGCCATGTCCCTGGTCCAGCGCCCTGGCGATCCGATAGGCCGTGTCCGCTTCCAGCGTTGGACGAGCGAGGATGTAGCTCCAGGAACCAACCGCCTGGATGGCATCGGTCTGGCCGGGATACGAGCCCGCCGGAACCGTGATCGGGGTGAGGAAGTTGTGCCTGGCGCAGACCTTTCCGACCTCTGCCGCAGACAGGCCAATCAGCCGCCCACCTGCCTTCGTGATTGCCGTGAAGCCAGGCCAGCCGATGCCGGCGCCCCATTGCGCGGCCACCAGCCCTTTGGCCACCATGACCGGACCGTCCCCCGCCTTGTCCAGGAAGTGCGGCTCAAAGTCGGTGCCCCGGTTCAGCCCCAGGCCATCCATGACGTACTTGCCAAGCAGGGTGATGCCCGATGCCCGCGTGCCCCAGGCGATGGGCTTGCCCACCAGGTCCCGCACGCAGCGGGCCGGACTGGCACCCCGGACCGCGAACATGCCCGGGTTGGAATAGATGGCAGCGATCACCTTCAGGTCAACCTTGGGCCTGCCGATCCCGGCGAAGGCCTCGTAGGCCGGCTCGCCGGCGACCAGTGCCATGTCCAGTTGGCCCGCCTCGAGCAGCTTGATGTTCTCCGCGCTACCGCCCGTATTGCGCGTCTGCACATCCAGCGTTTCGTCGGTCTCGTTGATCGCCGCGGCAGCGGCGTCGCCATACAGCGGAAAACCGCCGCCAGGCGTGGCGGTACCGAGGATGACTTTGGTAGGTGAGGTAAGCATGGTCATGATGTCTTGAGAACGCAGTACGGGAATCGGTTGGGACGATGGCAGCAACGTATTTCGTTTCACTTTTCAGTTCCGTCTTGAATGGAGGATGAAACGGGTCATCGCTTCTTCAATCGCGAGTGCCTCATTTGGCAGGCGTGCGTCTGCCAAGCCATGGGAGCACCACCAGAACGACTAGCACCGCGCCGAGATATCCAACGCAGAAGCGCCGGGCCAGCGACGTCCACCCGTCGTGGCGCCAGCCCTCGTACAGCAGGTTCGCGATGACGCCACCCAGACAGGTCAGCAGGCAGTTCAGCAAGGCCGGACGGACGACCCAGATTCCCTGCAGATACTGGTTCCACAGGCGATGCACCCCGTGCCTCATTTGCGCTGCCGCGCCTCGCCAGCTTGCCGTGCCGCGAGCCATTGCAGCGTTTCTCCTCACGGTCTCCTCCTGACTGTCGATGTGTTGGCGGAATCAGGTCATCGCGCCGGTCGCATAAGCCAGGCCATCCTGTGCGAGCTGGTCCATGAGTTGGGAGGCCCGGTCGCCATCGAGCGGCTGCAGCGGCGCACGCAGCTTGTTCCAGGCGGAATCGCCGTACCTGGCCGCCAGAACTGCCTTGACGGCGGGGATGAGCGGATAGGCTTCCATGAGCTTCCTGCGACGGGTGATCGCCGCCTGAAATGCGTCCGCATCGGGCTCCTTCCATCGCACGCAGACTTCCTTGATGGCCTTCGCGTTGATGTTTCCCGTCGCGGAGATGCAGCCGGCCGCGCCAGCACGGAGGCCATCGAGCAGGAACGTCTCGGATCCGGGAAACACGTGCAACTGCGGGAAGTTCCGGATCACCGCCAACGTATTGCTGAAGTCGCCCGAGCTGTCCTTCAGGCCCGCAATCGTCTCCGGATACCGCTTGAGCAAGCGCTCGATGAGCGGCAGGCTGTAGCCGATCTGCGCAATGGGCGGGATGTGATAGAGGTACAGACGCAGCTGCGCCGTGCCGACCCTTTCGATCAACTCGCAGAGGAAGGCGAACAGTCCATCCTCGGAGAGCCCCTTGTAGTAGAACGGCGGCAGGAGCAGTACGCCGGCGCAACCTGCCCTGGTCGCGGCGCTGGTCAGATGCACCGCGTCCTCGATCGAGCATGCGCCAGTGCCTGGCATCAGCTTCGACGGTGAGATGTCGTTCCCGAGGAGGAGGTCGAGTTGCGCCGCGCGTTCGGACACGCTGAGCGAGTTTGCCTCGCTTGTCGTGCCGAGGATCGCCAGGCCATCGGCGCCCTCGTCGAGCAACGCCTTGCAGTGAGCAAGGAACAGGTTCAGGTCGACGGAACCATCGAATGCAAAGGGCGTGGACGCAGGGACCCACAGCCCACCACAGGCTTGTGCCATGATTATCTTCCAGTGAAAAGTTGTATCGATTGCCCTGTGCTAGGGCCACCCGTAGAGTCGCGCGGCGTTGGCCGCGAAGAGCGCTTTCTGCTGTTCCGCGCCCGGGAACCATTCCGTCACGACGTCGACCAGATCCGCGTCGTGAGGCATATCTGTCCTGACCATCACGTGCGGCCAGTCGCTTCCCCACACCAGACGGTCCATGCACTCGCTGCCAAGCCAACGCGCAATTTGCCGGGCCTTGTGGTACGCGGGCGCGTCGTCCAGGCGATACGGGGCGGTCACCTTCGCCCACGCCAGCCCAGCCTTCATGAGCGAGACCATCGCCTGCATTTCGGGACCTCGATAGTCGGTCACGCCACGCGAGAGGTAGCCCATGTGCCCGAAGACGACTGGAACGCCGAGGTTCGCGAGCACGTCCTTCATGTCCGGATGCCGGTCGACGTGCATCAGCAGCTCGATGTGCCAGCCCAGGGGCCCCACGAGGTCGGCCAGGCGCAGCAATTGCTCTCTTGGCAATTCGGCACGCGCGCTCTGCACGTCGACGACATTCACGCGCACGCCTCGCACGCCGAACCCGTGCATCAGGTGAAGGATGTCACGCGGTTCGTCTCCTCGCAGCACAACCACGCCACGCGCCTCCCGTCCAAGCCCCTTGAGGGCGTCAAGCAGAACGCGGTTGTCGCTTCCGTAGACGCTCGGCTGCACCAGGACGCAGCGCGTCACGCCAAGATAGCGACGTACGCGCTCGTAGTCCGGCATCAGGCAGTCCGGCGGTGTGTAGACACGTTCCGATGCGTAGGGAAACCGACCAACGGGACCAAGAATGTGCAGATGGCTGTCGCACGCATTCTCTGGCAGCGAGCGACGCGGATACTTCACGCTGGCGAGCGGCGCAGCGCAGGGCGGTGCGCTGGATAGCATTGTCGGAGCCATCTCAACTCGCTTTGCGCATCAGGCGATCAAGGATGACGTAGTCCTTGCGCATCAATGCTTCAAACTGCGCTGGGGTCAGCGTCATCGGCTCGGCGCCCACCATTGCAAGTTTCTCCGCCACGGCCGGGTCCGTGGCCACTTTGCGAATCTGTTCGCTCAGCAGGTTGACGACATCTGCGCGAGTCTTCGCGGGAGCGAGCACGCCGACCCAGACGTTGAACTCCGCGGCGGGGAAACCGGCTTCCGCGATCGTGGGGACATCCGGAAGCAGTTTGGAGCGAGTCTTCGCACTGATGGCCAGCGCGGTCACCTTGCCCACCCGGATCATCTGGAGCGCTGCGCCCAGGGGCGCCCATCCGACCTGGCAACGGCCCGCGGCGATCTCCGTGACGATCTCGCTTGCTCCCTTGAGCGGAATGTGTTCCGCCGTGATACCGGCTGCCTCGAGCAGCAATTGCATGTTGATGTGGGCCGCGCTCCCGATCCCTCCGGAGCTGTAGTTCAGCTGCCCTGGATTGGCCTTTGCCTGAGCAATCAGCTGCTGGGCCGTCTTGATGTTCCCGTTGGCGGGCACGACAAGAACGTTGGCGAAGGTCGCCAGCGGCGCAACGGCGGCGAAGTCCTTCATCGTGTCATAAGGCAGTGACTTGTAGAGCGCCGGATTTGCCAGGTGCCCCATGCCCACGACGGCCAGCGTCTGCCCATCGGGCTCGGCCTTGGCCACTGCGCCAGCCGCGATCGTGCCGCCTGCACCTGGCCGGTTGTTGATCACAACGGGCTGTCCCAGGCCTGCGGAGAGGCCTTGGCCAAACACTCGCGCTACCAGGTCCGACCCGCTTCCGGCAGTGAAAGGCACGACCAGTTGCACCGGGCCGCTCGGGTACTTGTTCGCGGCGAAGCCGCGCGGGGCTATGGTGAGGCCCGCCACGCAGGCCATGCAAGTCCTTCTCATGCGTCCATGGTCATTAAGCTCCGCGGCCCTCGGTCTCGGGTTCGTCAAGTCGGCGCGCTTCATTCTTGTCTCCTTCATGCCTGGATGTTCGAATTGTCTTTTTGCTGGATGGGGCATTGACAGACGGCGATGCCATCCCTTCGCCTTTGCCTATCTACCCTCGAATTGCAAAATGTGCAGCCCGGCGTTGGGGTCGGTCAGATAGACCAATCCTTCGCTGTCCACAAACAGGTCGCCCGATTGGACGACCGCAGGCACGCCCGGGCGCGTGTCAACCATCTCCTGTGGGTCGGCCGGGACGAAGTACCCCGCCTCACGCGGTTGGAAGGGGTCGCGAATATCGTAGACCCGCAATCCCGCGTTCAGATAGGTGGCGAAAATGAGGTCCGAGCTCTGGAACGAGCCCGGCCGGTTCTCATGCAGGTTGTGCGGGCCGAACTTCCCGCCCTTGCGACAATAGTTCTCGTCGGAAGGCACCGGGCAGGTCGAGATGGGAACCGGGTTATGCGGAGACCTGATATCCACGATCCAGATCCGCGGGACGCCATTGGCACAGTCCATGGTCGTCGCTTCGTCAGCGACCACGAGCAGGTTGCGCTCGGGCAGCGGCAGCGCCGTGTGCGTGCCGCCCGCAAACGGCGGACACCAGTTCAGGTGGCTGACCATCTTCGGCTTCGCCAGGTCGCTGATGTCGTGGATGGTGATCCCGCCATCGCGCCAGGTGCCGAAGGCGAGGCCGCCCGCCACGATCGCGTGGTGTGCGGCGTGCCGCTTGCCTTGCGGTACCTGGGAACCCTCGCCGCCGCCTGTCCACTGCCCGGGAAGCCACCACTGGCTGACAATGGTGGGTTGCCGCGGGTTGGCAAGGTCAACGACCACCATGATGTGGTCGGTGTAGCCCTCCATGTGAGCCGCTACGTAGGCGTACCGGCCGCCAATCCACCAGATGCGGTTCACACCGAGCCCCGGGATACTGAAGAACGCGATTTCGCGCGGCTCGGAAGGTATCTTGATATCGTAGATGCGAATCCCCGCAGAGAAACGCAGCTCACTGTTGCTGAAGGCGTTCGTAAGCGTGTTCGCGAAGTACTTGCTCTGGTCCTGGAACTGCGCCAGTGTCCAGACACTCGGACCATTGATGGCCAGGAGAAGGTCGTCCGCAACCTGAAGGTGGTGCGAGCGGGTATTCCTGGGCATCGGCACATAGGCGACGGTCGAGGGCTTGCGTGGATCCCTTACGTCAATGACGCTGAAGCCGTCATTGAACATGTGGCCCACATACGCATAGCCCCTGTGAACGATCACCTGTACGCCATCCGGCCGTCCCCCCTGGTCGCTGTGGGCAACGAAGGAGAAGTTTGCCGATTTCTCGTGCTTTGGCATGGTCCGAGTCATTGCGCACACCCTCACGCTGCCAGAACTTCGTCGACGCGGGCGGCTCCGCGAATCAGGTCGACCAGTGCGAGCGGATCGGCGGGGACGGCGTCCCCACGCCAGGCGACATACTGATCGGGGCGCACGAGCGTCAGCGTCCTGCTGTACGGACTCCCTGCTTCGGATGGCCTGACGTCCAGCAACTTGAACGGAACGCCCCGCTCTTGCGCTGCCTGCAGCAGCGCATCCACGCACACCGAGGGATCCAGGCGGATGACGGTGTAGAAGGGCCCCAGCTCGTCATAGAGCGACCGGCTTCCGTCGAGCCAGACGTGCGGCGCCCGGCAGCCTGGCACGGTGGACGAGGTGAACTCGTGCATGGAGTACGCTGGCTGTGCCTCTCCGTCATAGGCGATGATCGGGGAGTCGGCGTAGAAGTAGCCGAAGTTGAGGCCTGCCGAGCATTGCTGCTTAAGCTCCAGCTCTTCCGAGGCGTCCCCTGCCTGCCTGCGCGACTCCACGCCGGCCGCGCTGTCTTCTTCGATGTTCTCGGGGACATTGCGGCGCTGCATCTTCACCGCTACCGCGACATCGGTGATGATGTGCGAGATCTGCTCCGTGATGGGCTTGCGCTCAGACTCGTAGGCGTCAAGAATGTCCTCGCTTGCCCACCCCTGGAGGACGGCCGCGAGCATCCAGGCCAGATCCGCCGCGTCGGCGATGCCGGCGTTCATGCCGTAGCCGGCGGCAGGGATCCACAGATGGCAGGCATCGCCGGCGATGAAAACCCGGCCGTCGCGCATCTTGTCAGCCACCATGCGCCGGCCCATCCAATTTTCCTGCGAGACGATCTCGTACTCGAACTCCGGGCCAACGCCGAGAATTTGCCGGATAGCCCAGTCCCGGTCGATGTCGTCATACTCCTCGTCGTTGTAGAGGAAGTTGTGAACGTTCCAGCTCTCCTTGCCGTCGATGGCGATCACCGTGCCGGAGCGACGGGGATTGAGGATAAAGTACATCCACGCGGGATTCGACCCGAGCAGCTCCATCAGCTTCGGCGCACGAATGAAGCTCGACTGCACCCGTTGGATCTGCGCCGTGCCAACAAAGGCAGAGCCGATCATCTGGCGAACATTCGACCGGCCGCCATCGCATCCGACCATGTAGGCGCCAACGATCGGCTTCTCCTCGTTCGTCTCCAGATCACGCACACGGACGATCACGCGATCGCTGTGCTGCTCATAGTCCAGGAACTCGTGACGGCTCAGGATCGTGACGCGGGGCTGTTGCGCGGCGTGCTCGAAGATAATCGGCTCGAAGAAGAGCTGATTGCAACGATGCGAGGGCTCAGGGGTCGGCCAACCGCTGTCCGGTGACGGAACACACGCCTTGCGACCATTGCGCGACGGCAACTTCAGACACGAGAGTTCGATACCGGTCACGGCCGTCCTCGAGGACACATTGGTGCTGTGGTCCGGCGGCAGGCCAACCTCGCGGATCTTTTGCGCAATGCCCATTCGACGGTACACCTCCATGGAGCGCGCGGAGATCGTGTTGCACTTCACAGCGGGCGGCTCCCCTGCTGCGCGGCTCTCGATCACAACAACGTCAATGCCCCGCCACGCCAGGTCCATCGCCAGCGTCAGGCCCACGGGGCCCGCCCCGATCACCACCACCCTTGATTCAGTCATACCCCATCCACTGTCTGATTGTTAATCGGCATTGCCGACGATTGATCGCTGCCACTGCTCAGCGCTATCGGTTCGTCGTGCGTTCGAAGCAATCGTAGGTAGATCGGCCCGGGCGCAGAAGCTGGATCTTTGTCTATCCCTATCGGAAATTCCGATACCCCGGGGAGCTGGGCCACGGATATAGCGAACCCAAATGAATGAGCAGCGCGAGTGCATTGACGCCCGCTGTCGTGGTGACGTTGCGGCTTGCGTCGATGCGTTTGGGGCGTTTACGCAGCTGGCGTGCGTTGCGCGCAAGTCTGCGCACCAGGGCGTCTGGGTCGACCGCTCGCGCTTGTCAGAGCGCGGCGACTATTGTTCGCAGATGCTCGATAAAGCGCTGGACGACCGGGCTGGGGGTCCTCCTCCTGAGCATCATCAGAGAGATGGGGCGCGACCGGAGGTCGACATCGACTTCCAGGCGCTTCAAGCCCCATGTCTTGGCGTTCCTCACCAGGATGGATGGCAGGATCGAGATGTACCGGCCTGATGCCAGCAGCTCGCTGCGCAGCAGCAGGGACGCGGAGGTCACGCTCACGTTCGTGAGACTCAGGCCTCGAGATGCAAGCCCGGAGTTGAGGAGGTCGAAGATCATGGGCGACGGTGGCAGAATCCATGGCTCTTCGCACAGTTGGTCGAGGGAAATCTTCCTGCGGCGAGTCCAAGGGCTCTTCGCCCCCGTCACGATCCAATGCGGATCGTGGAAAAGGCTTTCGATGATCAGGTCATCATCCTGAAAACCATCTGGAAGCCGCCTGAGCACGATGTCTACGACACGATCCTGCAGCTCCTGGTTCTGCAGCGACGTCGTGTCCTGATGAACGACGTGGAACGAGACGCCGGGGTACTTTTCGAGGAATGTTCCTATGGCTCGGGGCAGCATGCCTGCGGCCACGAACTCCGGGCAGCCGATACGTATTTCCCCAACCGTCGGATTGGACAGGAACTCAATCTCGCGAACCCCCTGTCGCAACTCGTCGAAGACAGCCCGCGTTCTTCGGATAAGGACTTCCGCGTAGATGGTGGGACCGACACCCTGGGCATGACGATCCAGCAGGCGGATACCCACCGCTCGCTCCAGGCCTGAGATGGCCTCCGAGACCGCGGGTTGCGACATGGACAGCTGCGCTGCGGCCTTGGCCATGCTTCCGCACCGCACCACCTCGGCCAGGACATGCAGATCGCGCAGCTTCAGGCGCCTGCCGATTCGGTCTTCCCAGCCGGGTTGATTGGGGGCCTGGCCTGGAGTCATCGGGCGCTCCTGTTCTGGCTGTGTCAATGGTTCGGGCCATTATAGGGTCTTCAAGCGCCCCTTCTGAAACGCCGAAGATGGAACAACCGTACTCGCAACCGGATTCGAGAACTCGAAACTCTGGCTTCCGCAACCAGCCCATCCATCAGCTGTCGAGTCGCGCGCCCGCTACAGACCATCCCCCGTCGGCTGGAATGATGGCGCCGGTCACATAGGCCGCAGCCTCGGAGGCCAGGAACAGGCAGACATTGGCAACATCGCGCGGCGTTCCCATTCGCCGCATCGGAACGCCCCGCACCACGGCTTCGCGCGATTTCTCGTCGGGAGCGAGCCGCTTCATTCCTTCCGTGCCATCGATCGGCCCCGGCACGACGCCGTTCACGCGCACCCCTTGCGGCCCCCACTCGAGTGCTAGCGTGCGCGTCACCATATCGACACCTGCCTTGGCCGCGCAGACATGAACCTGCATGGCCATGGCGATGGCCGCCTGCGGTGCGGAGATGTTGATGACGCTCGCGCCCGGTGAGGTCAGATAAGGATGCGCGCCCCTCATGACATGAAAGGTCCCCAGCAAATCAATGTCCACCACTGACTTGAAGCCGTTAGGGCTGAGCGCCTGGGCAGCCGCTGGAAAATTTCCGGCGGCTCCGGACACCAGCACGTCGATGCTTCCGCGGCTGGCGGCGAACGTACTGATTGCATCCGCTACCGCCTGCGGGTCGCGCACGTCGAGGCTATAGCCCTGTGGTGCTGCCGTTTGCCCCGCCACCCGCCCGCATTCCGCCAGGCGCGCCACGGTGGCTCGCACCTTTTCCGGATCACGGCTGGCCACGCCCATGACCGCGCCGCGCTCGGCAAACGCCTCGGCGATGCCAAGATTGATGCCGCTGGTCCCGCCAAAGACAAAGACCTTCTTGCCGGTGAAGTCGAATGCCGCATTCATACTTAGCTCCTTGCGTCAGCGCCGCCTGGCCGAGCCAGCACAGCTTCGTTGTCTCGCTTGCACACGCCCGATCTCTTGATGCTTCAGGCATAAGCCAATGACCAGCCGAACACGTATGCACCCAGTTCCTCGCGAACGGCGGCTTCTATGGTCTCGTGCGGCTCGGTCAGCGTGACGGAAATGTCCAGCCCCCGCTTGCCGCCCTCCAGGGCCCGCACATCGGCCAGATAGCCGCCGGCGAGTTCCCTGAGCCTCGGCTCCAGCATGCGCAATGCGGCCTCGGCTCGCAGCGCGGGCTTGTAGACCTTGCCGACAGCCGTTGTCGGCAAGGCTTCCATGAAGTACGCGTGCTTCGGCCAGGCGGGCCGCTCGGCGATGCGTTCACGGGCGAACTCCTGCAATGCCTCCACGCTGACGTCGCCGTGCCCTCGCCGCAGGCTCACGAAGACGACCGGAAGTTCGCCGGCATAGCGACAGGGCTGGCCGACGGCGGCGGCGGTCTCCACCGCAGGATGAAGCATGAATGCGTGCTCGATCATCGCGGGATCGATGTTGTGCCCGCTCCGGATGATCAGGTCCTTGCTTCTTCCGGCAATGTACAGTCGACCGCAGGCATCGAGGTATGCGAGGTCCCCGGTGTTGAGCCCGCCCTCCTGGAACACGCCGGCGTTCTGGTGCGCATCGAGGTAGCCGGGCGATACATGGGGCCCTTGGACGAACAGCACGCCGATTTCCCCGGTTGCGCAGTCGTCGCCAAGCCGCCCGTCCTCCAGCCGGCGACGGACACGCAGCGTGGTGAACGGCAGCCGAATTCCGACCGAGCCTGCGACAGGCGTGCCGGCCGCGGGAGACACTGCCGTCAGGCCTCCCGTTTCGGTCATCCCGAGCAAGTCATGCAAGGCCTTGCCGGTGGTCGCCCTGAAGCGTTCGGCAAGGCTGGGCGGCGACGGCGACGCGCCTGTCACGCCGATACGCAGGGAAGACAGATCCGCATCCGGCGGCACCGAAAGCAAGGCCCCCATTGCGGTAGGGACGGCGCCGAGAATGGTGACCCCGAAGCGCTCAACGATGCGCCAGATGTTGGCGATCATGGCGGGATTCCTGAAGCCCTGCGGCGACAGCATCAGAACCCGCGCGCCGCGCAGGAAAAAGCCAAGGCTGCATGGAATCGTTCCGCCTACGTGGAAGAGCGGCATCCCGTTGGTAATGCAGTCTTCCTCGCCAATATCCAGCAGCAGCGCGGCACCGAAGGCGGCGGCCAGCTGGTTGGTATGGGTATGGGCGACGAGCTTGGGCACGCCGGTCGTGCCGCCCGTATGAAAATAGGCCACAACCCTGTCGGGATCCGGGCTCGCAGGAAAACACAATGACGCGGCATCCTGCTCATTCATGGCTTGCGCGAAGTCTGTCGCCGAAGGGACAGGGCTTCCCGGTGTGCCGATACACAGCAGCATCAGGTCGGGCAATGCCGCCGAGACGGCGGCCGCCCGCTCCCAGATGCCCGGATACTCGCTGCCGGCGGTGACGAGGATGCGTGCTCCGGACGCGCGTACCAGATCGACGATCTGGTCAGTGGTCAGGAACGGATTGAGCGGGACTGCATAGCCAGCCGTTTCCGCGCCCCAGAGAACATAGTGGGTTTCCACCAGGGAAGGCAGAAGAAACGCCGTGCCAACCCCAACCCCGCCCATGCCTGCGAACAGGTTCGCCGCGCGTGTCACACCCTCAAGCAGCGTCCGGTAGGTCGCCTGTTGCGGGTTCTCGTCCGGCGTCCCGTGAGTAACGAGTGTCAACGCAATCGCTTCGGGTCTCGCTTGGGCACTGGCACGCAATGCGTCATGGATTGTGGTTGCACCTGCATCTATGCCGGGCGTGGCGGCGCGCCAGGTACGCTCAAATGTTTCAAGGTCGGCCAGGGTGGCTACCGGCTCGAATGTGGAAGTCGGGATCAAGGCTTGTCTCCTGAGTGGTGCGCGGCTGTCGGTCAGCTTGCCCGCATGCCTTGATCCTCGCGCTATCCGCGCGTCAGGTCTTGAATGAAACAGCTATGAAGAATGCGCCTGGGGGAAAACCCGAAGTACCCGACGAAGGTGCGCGTCAGGTGTGCGGCATCGGCAAATCCGCTATCGCTTGCAAGGCGAGTCAGCGTGGACTGGCCAGTGAGCCGCGAGAACGCGAGCCGGTAACGCCGCCACAGCAAATACGTCCGCAGCGGAATGCCGACTTCCTCGACGAACAGATGGGAAAGCCGGCTTTCCGACAAGCAGAACCTGTCCGCCAGTTGCGACAACGAGACGCCTTCCGGAAAGCCGGCATCGATGACGGCCAGCAGCTCCCATACGCGGTCGCTCGGCCGGAGAGAGCAATTCAGCGCAACGCCGGCGCGTCCGCACAGTTCCACGAGTGCTTCGACATGAGGCTCGGACGGTACATCGGCTTCAAAACAGCGGCGCAGCAAATCCTGCACACCGGTCCAGCCCGCTGGCGCCAATGATTGCAGCGGCCGCTCCGCCAAGGCTCGCTGCAACGGCCGGAACAGGACATGGCCGGGTTCGAGGTTAATGCTCAGAAGGTCGCAACTGCCGGCGCGCAGCACACGTCCCTGCCCCGCTCCGACCAAGGCTGCCAGCGTGTTGACGTTTCCCACCTGAGGCACTGCAACGTTGAAGGGCCTCTCGTTCAGGGAAACCAGCAACGTGACAGCGGGCCGCCGGATTGGCACCGAGATCAGGTGCGGTGTGGCGATTACCAGGCTTCGGGAGTAAAGGGCAGCACGAGAACTCGGGCATTCGGCGGTGTTGGGCCGTTCAACGTGGACAGCGCTCGGCATGTTGCTGACTCCCGTGCTGATGGTCCCGTCGTTGCGGGTGGGTGCAAGCTATGGTACCGGATGGTCCGACGGCAGGGTCAGATATGTTCCTGGGCTGTATCGAGCGATGCGGCGGCCTGTTCCATCAGTTGCAACATTCCTTGAAAAGCCGGCGGCCCCATTGCGGCCTCCAGCGCCTTGTCAAGCCGCTGACTGGTGTGTGCGTCCAGCAATTCGTGCAAGGCTCTCCCAGGCTGGGTCAGCGACAACCGGACGCTGCGCCGGTTCCCGGGGGTCTTCGTTGCGGTGATGAGCCGGCGCTGCTGCAGCAGATGGGCCGCGCGCGACAAGGCGCCGGCATCGTGGCCGGTGGCCACCGCAATTTGACTCAGCGTGCCCGAGGCTGCCCGCTGCAGGTAACACAGAATCAGCCACTGCGACATGGTCAGTCCGGCGGAACGGAGCGTCGCTGTCGCACCATGATGCAAGGCACGCTTCAGGCGACTGGTCGTGACCAGGACATTGACCAGCGTGGCATTGTCAGGAAGACGCTGTGGATTCGGCCACCGGACGCTTGCCAAAGCGAGATCCGGGGTCACTGTCGCATTTTCGTTGGTACTTTCCATGTCACGAAATCCCTGGTCGTTGCGTTGCTCCGACTCATGCTTGCCCGGCATCCGCGCTCGCGTGGAAAAACGGATCGGTCAGACAACTGGGCGGAGACGGCCATTGTTGCAGCGCGCCTGCTTACGCCGCTGGCAACCCGGCACGATGTGCCGACCGGCCGGGAGTCGCTTGCGTGTTGCGCTGTGCTGGCTGGGGCCCCGCCTTCTGCTCCTGTTGCGCCACGTCTGCGGTCGCCCGCTCCGTGCCGGCCGAACCGTTACGGTTCTGCGCGATGATCCGCGCGATCTCGCGATCGGCTTCCGCGCCGTAGCGCTGGAACACGTCGGTGCGATAGGTCGTGCGGTATGGCGCTTCGTTGCCACTGCGGCTGCCGCTGGCGAGGCGCGAACCGCCTGCCTCGCGCGTTTGCACCTTGACGTGCATCGACAGGCCGATCTGCAGCGGATGCTCGCGCAGCTCCGCCGGATCGAGCTGGATGCGCACCGGCAGGCGCTGCACCACCTTGATCCAGTTACCGGTGGCGTTCTGCGCAGGCAAGGCCGAGAACGCGCTGCCGGTGCCGGCCGAGAAGCCCACCACCTTGCCGTGGTAGGTCACCTTGCTGCCATAGAGGTCGGCTTGCAGTTCAACCGGCTGCCCGATGCGCAGGTGCTTGAGCTGGACTTCCTTGAAGTTGGCGTCGACCCACACGCCGTCGAGCGGCACGATAGCCATCAACGGATTGCCAGGGGCCACACGCTGGCCAACCTGTACGGAGCGGCGCGCCACGTAGCCGGTGACCGGCGCGGGCAGCGTGTTGCGGGCATTGGCAAGGTAAGCTTCCCGTACCTTGGCAGCGGCAGCCATGACGCTGGGATGGTCGGCGACGGTGGCCTGGTCGGTCAGCGTGTGGTTGGAGGCCAGTTGCTGGCGTGCGGTGTCGAGCGCGGCTTCGGCGGTCTTGACCGCATCGCGGGCGTGGGCAACATCTTCCGCAGCCACCGCGCCGGATTCCGTCACCTCGGTGCGCCGGCGCAGATCGTCCCGTGCGCGGGCGAGATCGGCCTGCCGCTGCCGTACCGTCGCTGCCAGCACGTTATTGTTGGCATAGAGCGCGCTGACTTGCCGCACCGTCTGGCCAAGGGCTGCCTCGGCATTGGCAAGCGCGATATTGGCGTCTGCGGCGTCAAGGGTCACCACCGGCTCGCCGGCCTTGACGATCTGTGTATCGTCGGCGTTGACCGCGATCACGGTGCCGCCTACCTGCGGCGTGAGCTGGACCAGGTTGCCGTTGACATAGGCATCCTCGGTTGCTTCGTGGAAGCGCGCCACGGTGTAGTAGTACGCGCCGTAGCCGGCTGCAGCGAGCGCAGTGGTCAGGCCCACCAGGGCCAGCAGGCGCTTGCGGGTGTTCTTCCTGGCGCGTTGAGCATCGAGGATTGCCGGGGTGCCGGCCTGTTCAGCGGCGGGGGTGGTCTGGGTGGTTTCGTTCACAGCGTCACCTGTTCGTGATCGTTGAATGGAGAATCAGCGGACAAGCGCCGTTGTTCTGGTCGAGTCGGAAGCATCCGAATAGCCGCCACCCAGCGCGGCGGCCAGGGCGATCTGCCGGTCACGGCGCGTCATGCGCAGGTTGGCGAGCACCTGGCTGCTGGCCAGCGCAGTGGTCTGCGCGTTCAGCACCGTCAGCTGGGTCGTCAGGCCGGCCTTGTATTGCGCCAGCGCCAGTGTCAGCGCGCGCTGCGCGGCGGTATCGGTGCGTACGGCGTTGCCGATCTGCGTATCGATGGCGCGAATGTCGGAGAGCTGGGTGGCAACATCGGTCAAGGCATTGACCAGCGTCTCGTTGTAATTGGCCACGGCGAAGTCGAATTCGGCATAGCGGCCCTTGAGCTGGGCGCGCAGCGCGCCGCCGTCGAAGATCGGCAGGTGGATCGCGGGACCAACCGAGGCGGTGCGGCTGGCGGCACGCAGGAAGCGGCCCCAGCCAAAGGCATCGAGGCCGATCATCGCGCTCAGGTTGATGTCCGGATAGAACTCGGCCTTGGCCACCTTGATGTCATGCAGGGTCGCGTCCACGCGCCACCGTGCGGCGACGATATCCGGGCGGCGCGAAACCAGGTCGGCGGGCAGGTTGTCGGGCAGGCGGATTTCGTCTCCGGCGCCCAGCGCGGGACGGGCGATCGCCAGGCCGCGGTCCGGACCCTGGCCGAGCAGCGCACCGAGCTGGTAGCGCGTGCGCTGGATGGTGCCGTCGAGCGAGGACAGCGCAACTTCGCTGGCAGCAAGGTTGGCTTCCGCGGTGCGCTTCTCGACCTCGGTGTCCAGGCCCATGGTGACGCGTCCGCCGGTCACGCGCAGCACTTCGCGGCGCTGCTTCACTTCATCCTGCGCGATGTCATGCAGTGCGTAGAGGCGCGCCAGTTCGTTATAGGCACGGGCAATGGCGCTGCCGAGGGTCAGCTTGACCTGCTCCGCCTCGGCCTCGCTGGCGTGCAGCGAGGACACGGCGGACTTGAGCGCCTCGCGGTTCTTGCCCCATAGGTCCAGTTCATACGAGGCGTTGATGAAAGCCTTGTTTTCCGACTGCCAGGAACCGGCAAAGGCAGGCGGAATCAACGTACTTTCCGAAAAACGCTGGCGTGTCCACGAATAGCCGGCTCCGACTTGCGGCAGCGTGTTGGCATTGGCGCCCTCGCTGAATGCCGTAGCGGCGGCCACCCGGGCCCGCGCCTTTTCGAGGGAGGGACTGCCCTGCAGGGCTTCGCCGATCAGGGTCTTGAGTTGCGCGTCGCCAAACTGATCGGCCCAGTCGACGGAAGGCCAGCGGCCCTGCTCGGCAGGAATGCTCTGCGTGGTGGCGTAGCTGTTGACGTCGGCGGTGTGCTTGTCGCTCTTGATGCCGGCATAGTTGGCACAGCCGGCCAGCACAGCGGCCATCAGTATGGAGACGGCAGGCCCGGCAAGGCGGCGTGCAAGTCTGGATTTCTGAGTTCGCATTATCTGACTAGTCAGTTATCTGGGTAAAAAAAGACGCGCTCTAGGCGTCCGCAAATTTCGCGAGTAACCGGCAGAATTCCGCAAACTCTTCCTGGCTAAAGTGCCTGAGGCGCCGATTGAGCACCTTGGGCGCCACTTCCGGGGCGCGCTTTGCAACCTCCTGCCCCTTGCGGGTCAGTGTCAGGTTGACCACCCGACGGTCGTCCACACTGCGGCTGCGCAATAGCAGGCCCTTGGTCTCCAGCTTGTCCAGCATGCGGGTCATCAGGCCCGTGTCGATGCCGAGCAGCTTGCTGAGCTCGAACGGGGTGGCGGCCACGCCCTGCGTAAGTGACAGCAGGATCCCCATTTGCTGGCCAGTGATGTCCAGGTCCTTTAATGCCGCGTCCATTTCCATCAGCAAGGTGTTGCGGGCACGGTTGAGGAAAAACCCGACGCTATCAGTGATGCGAAAGTTTTCCTTCGAATAGTGATCCACGGCAAGGCTCGTCATTTGATTGATCCAACAGTAACTGATCTGTCAGATAAATGCAAGTCCGGCGGATCGCCCCGGAGGTGGTGCCGTCCACCACCCCGAGAACCCGTCTTCCAACAAGGGATTCGTTCCGGGAACCTCCACTGGCATGCGCGGTGCCCCTGCAATGATCCAATCCTCGTCTTCATCGCGAAGCAGCTTGCCTGACCCACTCCGGTCACGCATGCCCCAGGTTCATATGTAGTGATGGGCCCGTGACATACGGCACTTCCCCTTTCAGAAATGGGTCCTACGTTTGAGAGCGCGAGGAGGTGATATGAAACACGCATCCGCACAAAGCCCGCCAGCCGGTGTCGAGCCGGCCATCCTTTTACGCCATGCCTGCATCGTTGCCCTGACCGGGCTTGGCCTGACGGTGACGTTCCCCGCCACAGCCAAGGTCGAGGGCGACACCATCGTCCTCGGTGCCGCGGTCTCGCTCACGGGCAAGTACTCCACCAACGGCAAGAACACCCAGGACGGCTACAACCTCGCCGTGAAGCGCGTCAATGAGATGGGTGGCGTCAAGGTCGGCGGCAAGGCCTACCAGTTGAAGGTGCTCTACTACGACGACGAATCCACCTCGGCACGGGGCGCGCAGCTGGCCGAGCGGCTGATCAGCCAGGACGGGGTGAAATTCGTGCTGGGGCCCTACAGCTCCGGGCTGACCAAGGCCATCGCCCCGGTCACGGAGAAGTACAAGATTCCGATGGTCGAGGGCAACGGCGCGGACCGCAACCTGTTCACGCAGGGCTACCGCTATATGTTCGCGGTGCTCAATACCTCGGACTATTACCTGCGCGCTGCCATCAACCTCGCCGCGGAAGAGGCGCAGCGCGCCGGCAAGTCGCCGCAGAGCCTGAAGGTGGCAATCGCCATCGAGAACGACAACTTCTCGCAGGACGTGCGCGACGGCGTGGCCGAAGACGCGAAGCGCCTGGGCATGAAGGTGGTGATCGACGAGAAGCTGCCGCCGGAACTGAACGACATGTCGGTCACGCTGGCCAAGGTGAAGGCGCTCAAGCCGGACATCCTGGTGGTGTCCGGCCATGAAAAGGGCGCGACACTGGCGGTGCGGCAGGTGTCTGAAATGCGCCTCGACGTGCCGATGCTGGCACTGACCCACTGCGATTCCGCACAGATCATCGAGAAGTTCGGCAAGGGCGCCGAATTCGTGGTGTGCGGCTCGCAATGGGACCGCACGCTGAGCTACAAGGACCGCTGGTTCGGCACGGCCGACCAGTATGCGCAGCGCTTCGAAAAGGAGTACCACTACGAGGCGCCCTACCAGGCGGCCGAGTCCAGCGCCGCGGTGCTGGCCTTCGCCGACGCCTTCGAGCGGGCCGGCTCGTTCGATACGGAAAAGGTCCGCGAGGCGCTGGCCAGGACCGATCTGATGACGTTCTACGGCCCGCTCAAGTTTGACCAGAGCGGCAAGAACATCGCCAAGTCGATGGTGTTGTACCAGGTACAGGACGGCAAGTTCAAGGTGGTCGCGCCGGGCAAGTGGGCTTCGTCGAAGGTCATCTATCCGGCACCGTCCTGGGCCAAGCGCAAGTAGGAAGCCGCTGCGTAGCGGCCTGATGCCGATGACAGACCTGACGGTGCTGCTCCAGAGTCCGGAGCTGAATGCACAGCTCGTGGTGGACGGCATGCTGGCCGGCGCGATCTTCGCGCTGGCCGCCTATGGCATGGCGCTGGTCTGGGGCGTGATGAACCTGATCAACGTGGCGCAGGGCGAGCTGGTGATGCTGGGCGGCTATATGGTGATCTGGCTCGTCGGGCGGGGCGTGCCGGCGCCGCTGGCGGTACCGCTTGCCGCGGCGGCGATGTATGCGGTGGGGTGGGCACTCTACCGCATAGTCATTTTCCGGCTGGTCGAGCGCGATCTCTTTGTCTCGCTGCTGGCCACCTTCGGCCTGAGCATCGTGCTGCAGCAGCTTGCCAACCTGGTCTTCGGCGCGAACGTGCGCACCCTCGATGCGGGCTTCGGCAGCCTGTTCCTGCCGGGCGGACTGGTTGTGCCGAAGGTCAAGCTGGCGGCGTTTGCCGCGGCGCTCGCGCTGGGCGCCGCGCTGATGTTGTTCCTGCGGCATTCCCGTCGCGGCCAGGCAATCCGCGCCACCGCGCAGAACGCCCGCGCCGCCCGCGTGCTGGGTGTGGATACGGATCGCGTGTATGCCACGACCTTCGCCCTGAATGCGGCCATCTGCGGCGCGGCCGGCGGGCTGGTGGCGATGACATGGATCATCCATCCGTACCTGGGCCTGCCCTATACCGTGCGCGCCTTCATGATCGTGGTGGTTGCCGGCCTGGGCAGCATGCTGCCGGTTCTTGGTGCCGCCGGCGGGCTTGGCATCGCCGAGAACTACGCCGGGTTCCTGCTGGGCGTCGAATACCAGACCGCCTTCCTTTATGCCCTGCTGGTCGCGATCCTGGTCAGCCGCAACCTGATGCTGCGCCGCCATCGCGGCTACCTGCGATGAAGACCTTCCCGCGCGGCGCACGCCGGCTCGAAGCGGACGTGGCGGTGAACCGGGTCTCCGCGGTCGCCTGGCTGTTGCTGCTCGCGGGCTGCACCGGCGCGCTCGCGGCGCCGCAGCTGTTCCCCGGCGTCACCACGCAGCTGACCTTCCTCTGGCTGATGGTGCTGTTTGCGCTGACGTGGGACGTGATGGGCGGGCAAATGGGCTACAACTCGTTCGGCAACATCGTCTTCTTCGGCGTCGGGGCCTATGTGTGCGCGGTGGCACAGCGCGACTTCGGGCTGGGATACTTCGCCGGCCTGGCGGCGGGTGCCGGGCTGGCCGCCCTGGCGGCGATCGTGGTGGCGCTGGCGCTGGGACCGGCCATGCTGGCCCTGCGCGGCCACTACTTTGCCATCGGGACCCTGGGCCTTGGCATCGCCTTTGCCGATGCCGCCGCCGGCTGGGATTTCATCGGCGCGGGATCGGGCCTGGCGTTGCCCCTGTTCCCGGGCGCGGCCGGCAGCCGCGAGCCGTTCTACTACTACGCGATGCTGGCGCTGGCCGCCGTCACACTGCTGACGCTGCGATGGCTCTATGCGCGCCCGTTCGGCCTGGCGCTGAACGCCATCCGCGACGACGAAGACAAGGCCGAGGCGCTCGGTCTGCATACCACGCGCTACAAGATACTGGCCTGGTGCGTCTGTGCCCTCTTCCTCGGCATGGCGGGTGCGCTGACGGGCAACCTGGTGGGCTTCATCGATCCGCGCGAGCTGGCCTTCGCCGGGGCCACCTTCGGCGTCTGGATGGTGGTGATGGCGATCCTGGGCGGCAAGGGCACGCTGTGGGGGCCCGTGATCGGCGCCGCCCTCTTCCACCTCACGCAGGAGCTGTTCTGGACCTACCTGCTGAACTGGCAGCGCGTGGCGCTGGGCGTGTTGATCGTGCTGATCGTGGTGCTGTTCCCGACCGGCATCATGGGCTGGCTGCGCGAGACCAGGGCAAACCGCCGCAACCTCACGGGGAGTGCCGCGCCATGACCGACCTGCTTGCGGTGCGCGGCGTCACCAAGCGCTTCGGCGGCGTCGTGGCCAACCATGGAGTGTCCCTGTCGGTCCCGCATGGCGGCATCGTGGGACTGATCGGGCCGAACGGCTCGGGCAAGACGACGCTGTTCAATTCCATCGTCGGCTTCCACCCCATCGACGCAGGTTCGATCGCATTCGACGGGCGCGAGATCTCGCGGCTGCGCGTACCCGGGATTGCGCGCCTGGGGCTGGTGCGCACGTTCCAGCAGACCCGGGTATTCGGCAAGATGACTTGCCTGCAGAATCTGCTGGTGAGCGTGCCTCACGTGCACGAAGGCCTCGCCGCGATGTGCGCGCGGCAGCCGCCGGCGGTGATGGAGCGGGCCAGCGAGGTCCTGCGCCTTGTCGGCCTGCAGGACCACCTGGAACAGCGCGCCGCCGACCTGTCGTTCGGCCAGCAAAAGCTGCTCGAGATCGGCATGGCCGTGATGAACGAACCGAAGCTGCTGCTGCTGGACGAACCCACCGCTGGCGTGAATCCCGTGATGATAGAGAGCCTGATCGCGCTGCTGCGCGACATCAATGCGCGGCTCGGCGTCACGCTGCTGGTGATCGAGCACAATATGCGGGTCATGATGCAGCTGGCCAGCCACGTCTATTGCCTCGCGCAGGGCGAGGTGCTGGCGCAGGGCTCGCCGGCGCAGATCGCCGCCGACCGCGCGGTGATCGAGGCCTACCTGGGAGCGCAACCGTGAATGCGGTACGCGACACGGCGCCGCCGATGGCACAGCCGCCAGCGCATGCGGCTGCCGCCACGCGCGCCACAGCCCTGGCCCGGCCAGCGCCAACCGTCGCGCAGCTCGAGCAGCTGGCCGGCGCCGCGCCAATGGTCGCTGTGGACGACCTCGTGGCCGGCTACGGCGGCATGGAGATCCTGCACGGCTTCAGCCTGCGCGTGGCGCGCGGCGGCTCGCTGTGCCTGATCGGCCCGAACGGCGCGGGCAAGTCCACGGTGCTGCGCGCCATCTATGGCCTGGCCCGGGTCATGACGGGCACGATCAGCATTGACGGCAAACCGGTCACACACCTGCGCGCGGAGCAGAAGCTGCGGCAGGCGGGCGTGGCCTACGTGCTGCAAGAGAGTTCGATCTTTCCCGACATGACGGTCGAGGAAAACCTTCTGATGGGCGGTTACCTGATGCGTAGCCCGCGCGACGCCGCGGCGGCGGCGGAGCGCATATTCCAGCGCCACGGCGCGCTGGCTCGGCGGCGCAGCCAGCGCGCCAGCGTGCTCTCCGGCGGCGAGCGCAGGTTACTGGAGATCTCGCGCGCGCTGATGATGGATCCTGCCGTGCTGCTGGTGGACGAACCCTCGATCGGCCTCGAGCCGCGCTACATCGAAATGGTGTTCGCACTGCTGCGGCAGCTGCAGCAAGAGGAAGGCAAGACCATCATCCTGGTCGAGCAGAACGCCCGCAAGGGGCTCGCTTTTGCCGACCTTGGCTACGTCCTGGTGGCCGGCCAGCTCGCCATGGCCGGCACCGGCGCCGACCTGAGCCATGACGCCGAGGTAGGCCGGCTGTTTCTCGGGGCCTGACCTCCACAAGCGCGCTCGGGCCCCGCCTTGCAAGGAGACCAAAATGTTCAAGCACATGCTCGTGGCCGTCGACGGCTCGACCTTGTCTGACACGGCCTACCGCAAGGCCATCGAACTGGCCCGGACACTTCAGGCCAGCATCACTGCCATGCAGGTCGTCGCACACTACGACGTGATGCGCCTGCAGACGGCCATGCTGCAGGAAACCCGGGCGCGCTACATGGAGGAAGCGTACCGGCAGGCCGAGGAGTACCTGGCGTCGATTGCCAAGGAAGCCGCCGCGGCAGGCGTAACCTGCAATACCGCCTGCGTCACCGGCGACCATATCTTCCAGGTCATCCTGGACGAGGCCGAGGCGAGGAAATGCGACCTGATCGTGATGGCATCGCACGGGCGTCGCGGGTTGCAGGCGCTCCTGATCGGCAGCGAGACGCAGAGGGTGCTGACGCACACCAAGCTTCCGGTGCTGGTCTACCACTGATGGACCTCCAGCCTAGACCGCAGCCTGCGTCACCACTGCCATCGATGCCCGCTGCGACACCGCTGCCGACAGCGTTCCGCCCAGTTGCAGCGAGTCATTCAGGCAGGCATTGCCCAGCTGGAAATCCTTGGAATCCGGCCACGTGATCGATGCGGTGCTGTCGAGCACAAGCGCGTCGATCGACGGTGCGTCGTTGTTGCCGACCGACTCGATGATCGTCGTGGTGAGGGTCATGACGCCTGCCACCAGGCCGACGATCAGCGCCACCGCGCCGATCGCGGCGCCGCCCGACACGACCACCGCGACGGCTGCCAGCAGCAGCGCGACGATGCCGAGGATTTCTTCCGTGATCTCGATGCCGGGGCTGGCCTGGGTCCAGTGCGTCTTCACTGCGGGGCGGCTGTCGAAAAAGCCGAGGGTCTGCGTGCCATCCTGCTTGTTGACCAGCCGGATGCCGAGGAAATTCTGCGTCTGGCAGTAGGCCTGTATCCCCGGCGAGACCTCCGTGACCGTGGTGACGCTCATCTGCAACTCCTGCGCCTCGACGGTCAGCTGGAGATTGACGATCTGCGCGTGGTACGTCGCGGCTGCATGGCCGTTGGAGGCAGGCGTCGTGACCTGGAAGCCAATGCTGCCGCTCGCATTGACGATGGCGTCGCCTGACGCGGACAGGACAAAATCAGACGCAACCGTGCCCTGGAACACCTGCGGCATGCAAGGCAGCAGCAGGTTCGCGAGCAACCGCTCCTTGGAAACCAGGAAGCCGGCGCGCTGCCCGGATGGAATGACAAGGCCGGATACCTGCTGTGCCAGGCCGGTATCCGCACGCCCCTGCGTCATGCAAAGTACGCTCAGCAAGCCGTCGCCTGGCGTGCCCATGTCCGCATATGCGTAGCCGACATAGGTCGGCTGCATCCATTGGAAAGCGCCCTGGTCTGCCGTGCGGTCCAGATTGACGGTGGCAAAGACGTGGTCGAAATCCTGCAGGTTTTCATTCAGCCAGCTGCCAAGCATGCCCTCCAGAGCCGCCTGGAAGAGAAAGCCAGGCGCCGTGCCCGCATAGCTGACGGACACCACCGATGCGGCAGGATAGTCTGGCCCGCTCGATTGCGCCTGGACCTTGAGCACCTTGCTAGTGCCGCTTGGTGGCGCTTCGTCATGATCGAGATAGGCCAGGCGGACGTCCACCAGCGCGGCGCCCGCGCAGGTCTGCGAGACATTGCCTGGCCCGCGTACGACAGCGTTCTGGAACGGGATGGACAGGCGGATCAGGTCGCCCGACCCGCCTGTCACGATCTGCCATGGCCCGAAGCCGCCGCTGACGGAATAGCCGTCGGCCACGTCGCTCGCCGCGAAGGACGACGGCGATGATCCAGCCTTGACGATGGCGGCATTGGCGTCCGCGATATGGGTCGCGAACACGGTATCCCAGCCGTAGGTTTCGGCGGTGTCAGTCGGCGGCGCAATGAATGCAGTCATGGCAGGTTCCCCAAGGTCAGCTTGCGGCGTGCACCAGGCCGAACTGGAAGGCACCGTTGAGCGTGGCCGACGACAAGGTGAACTGGCCGACCGCCTCCGGCCAGATCACGGACTTGCCGATGGCATTGCTGGTCAGATCCGTGATCTTCGGCATGGACTGGTAGTCGCCGTCCGCCACCGCGTTGATGATCATCGTGATAGCCGGCATCAGTGTCGTGCAGAAGGCCCCGATGGCGGCGACTTTCGCCACCGCGAAGCAGCGTGCCGCGATCTGCGAGACCTCTGCGGGGGTGCCACTGATCAGGCCCCGGCACGCCGACACGGTGGCCTGCGCCGCAGTGGCGGCATCCTCGCCCGAGGCCTCCGCCGCGCCAAGGCTGGCCGTCGTGGCGCTCTCGACGGCAGCGCTCGCGGTGCGCCCTACCGCCCCGCCGATGCCGCCAACCACGGCAAGCACGATCGAGGCCACGCCCAGCACGATCTCCGCGATCTCAAGGCCCTTGCTGACTTCCACGCTGCCGCTGCCGGTCTGTGTGGTGGCGGCCATCTGCAGGATGTCATGGGTGGCGTCCAGCGAGATCACCGAGCGGCCGCTGTAGTTCAAATGGATGGTGATGCCGGGCGAGTACTCGAACTGCATGTCGAGAATCGCGATCTCCAGTTCTCCGGCATCGAGCTGGATCGTGAAGTTGCTAGCCGCCACCGTAGGCGTCACCACGTTGTTGTTGTCAAGCTGCACCTGCTTGAGTGTGAGCGCATTGGTATTGCGGATGCGCGTACCGGAGTTGTCGATGGTGAAGTTGTTGGCAGGCGGCTGGTTGCTGATGCCATTGAACATCGCTGGCACCGCGGCCAGCATCATGTGCGACAGGAATTTCTCCGGCGCGATCAGGAACGCGGCATTCGCCCCGGACGGAATGGCATAGGGAGACACCTGCCAGACCAGTCCCGGGGGTTCCGGAGTCTCGTCGATCAGGCACAGCACGGCAAAGACGCTGTTCTGCAGCGTCGGCGCCTGCGTAGGCTCGGCGACGGCATAGCCCTTGAATGACGGATTCAGCCACGCCACCCCCTGGTTCGTGAACTGCCCGTCCAGGTCGACCGAGGCAAACACCGCATTGAATGCGTTGAGATTCGCGTTCAGCCAGATGCCGAGCAATTCCTTCAGCGAAGCATCGGCAAGGAAGTTCGATTGCGCTGGCAGGCAAGATTCCACCGCCACCGGTTGCGTGCTGTCGTTGACGAGATTGACCACGCTGGAGTTGGACTGCGGGACATAGGTGGCCTGCAGGCGAATGGTCGCCGTGCATGGGGTGATCGGGTACTGCGTGTCACCGACCATGACATTGCCGCCGGTGATCGGCAGCGCCATCATCAGCACCGGGCCCGAGCCGCCCGTGGCCAGGCTCCACATGCCAAAGGTGCCGTTGGCCATGGCGGAGTGATCCGACGCGGCCTGGTCGAAGGATTGCGGCCCCTTGCCAGCCGCGGCGATCGCCTTGTTGACATCTGCATAGGTAATGGCTGCCACCGTGTGCCAGCCATTGGTGTCGACCGTGTCCGTCATCTTCATTCTCCCAGTGAGTTGACGAAAATGCGGTAGCGCAGCCGGGCCGGCTGCCAGACCGCTTCAAAGTGCACCGCGCATGTAGAACCCGGAGGCCAGCGTTGCCTCGCCGGCCGAGAAACCACCGCCATTGGCCCAGCCAACCAGCGAGGGGGCGCCGCCGACCAGCGCGCAGGACGTGGTCTGCCCCGAGATTCCCTCGCCCAGCTCGCTGGAGATGGCTGCGACGCAGACCTGCAGGATGATCTCGGCGATACCGCCGAATATGTCGAACAGGTGGTCGTACCAGGGGATGCTGACGTCCTTGTGGAAGGTGGGCGTTCCCACGGTGGAAAACTGCAGCGATGTTCTGTCCGTGCTGAGCGCAACCGCCAGCGCCGAGGTGGCGCTGAATGTCATGCTGACGCCCATATGCATGTCGCACGAGCCCTGGATTGCGATCTGGATTTGCGCGTCGACCACCGTCACGCTCAGCGAATCGATCTGCGGATGGTACGACTCGCCGGCACGGTCCACCTCGCGCAAGGGCAAAGCCCCTGTGTTCTGCAGCACGCCCGCGCTGTTGACAGCGAGCGTGCCGCTGCTGCCCAGGCTTTGCAGCAGCGCCGGCCCCACGACATTCTGGAGGAACAGCGCCGGGGAAATCGCCAGCCCCGCGTTGCCATCGCCTTGCAGCACGGCGGGATCGACCGTCAGCGGCAATCCCTCGGCACTGTGCCCGGCATTCACGCTCAGGATCGCCAGCGCCGGCGGCATTCCCGCGGGCGCCAGGTAGCAGTATCGGCTGGCAACGGGCTGTATCCATGGCACCGCCGCCGCGCGCGCGGGATTGATCGAGGCGAACATGAATGA
This sequence comes from Cupriavidus oxalaticus, assembly GCF_038900635.1. Lineage (GTDB taxonomy): Bacteria > Pseudomonadota > Gammaproteobacteria > Burkholderiales > Burkholderiaceae > Cupriavidus > Cupriavidus oxalaticus_B. The sequence continues at coordinate 345,656 of NZ_JAYMRX010000004.1, forward strand.
GATGCGCCCGGCATTCCTGACCAGGGCATTGGCGATGGCGTTGCCAAGCGCGGCTTCCTGCACGAGCGTCAGCTTGCCGTTGTCAAGCACGGCGTGCGGCGTCACCACGCCAGCGCCGGACGTGTTCGCTGGCCCCACCGCGGTGAAGTCGAACTGCAGCGCAAGTGCGCCGCTACCCGCGCCGGTCGGAAGGAGCTGCAGCGACACCAGCAATTGCACGGACATGCCGCTGACATCGATGGGCGTCGTGCCGGCGGACATCGTCATGCTGCCCGATTCCAGCGCGATCTGCAGAAGCAGTAGTTCGCTCGATCCGCCAGGCACGACCTGCCATGTGCCGAAGGTTCCGCTGGCCGAGAATCCGTCCTGGGAAAAGGAGAACTCCTGCAGCAACTGCGCCGAGCTTGCCGCCATCGCAGCATTGATGACCGCCATGTCCCCCACGAATACCGTGTCCCATCCGTTCAGGTTCATTTGAGACCCCTCGTTTGCGCGGCCGCGGGCAAAGCGAGGCCTGCCGTCGGCGGCAAAGCCGTCACGGATACTGCCCGCCAGTCGCTGAACGGCGCCATGCGCCATGAATGGCCTGACCTGCCTGTTGTGCTGCGGCAGTTGGCCCCCGCCCTCGTCATCGAAAAAGGCAGCGCGTCCCCGGCCCGTTTGGGTGAACGGAACCGCGCAGCCAAAATGCCCCCGCGGTCATTCGCACAGAATGTCCGCGTTCCTGTTTTTTCCTTCTTCAGAGGGAGGCGTTGTGTCGGCAAATCCGACCCGGCACCGTCACCATCCCGACCATGACCCGATGCTTGCCGGCCCGTGCCTCAGCGACTGCCCGCTCAGCTGACGCCGTTTCGCGCTGCGGCTTGCATTGTCTGAAGCCCCTTGGCGGCGCTCGTGCAGGTCAGCGTATGTTAGGCGCCGGCCTGAATCAAGAAAGCTCGCGCTGAAAGATTTGTACATCTCATTTCAGCGTTGCTCATGCCCTCCGGAATGGAGTTGACCACAGATCGTGAAATGTCAAAGTGCATCCGTCTGCCGCGTGGCAAGTGTCACAGCCGCGTCATCGGATGCGGGCACGACTGCAATGTAAGCATGGTAGCCATGCGTCGCCCTCTGCCGGTTCCTGCCCACCCCGGAGTCGATATCCTCAACAACTATCTCGGCCAATCCAGGGCGTTCCGGGCCTGCTCCATGGTGACGCCAAGGGATGGATCCGCGGAGATCCAGTCAGCTTCGGTCAAGATCTGGCTTGCCATCCCTGGTTTTCCTTCGCGCTGATAAAGCCGCGCCAGACTCAGGATTGCGCGAATTTCCAGAGACCTTGCCTTTTGCCGGCGAGATACACCGAGCGCCTGCTGAAAGCAGGCTTGCGCCGTCTTCGCCTCGGAAAGCGGGAATCGGTCACCACTGGAGCGCTGGAGGATCAGCTCGCCTTTGAGTCGGTGCAGCTCAGCTTCGTGATAGCGTTCGCCGGTGCCATTTACCACGCCCAGGGCGCGTTCTATCGCATTGATTGCAGCGCTGATTTCTCCCGTTTTTGCGGACGCTTCCGCCAGCAGCGCCATGAAGTATGGCCAACCCAGGTGGGTGCCGGTTGCTTCGAAGTCTCTTAAGCCTTGACGAAGTTGACCCATTCCTTCTTCGCCGCTCCCTTGCTCCACCAACGCCCAGCCGCGCAAGATTTCGCCAAAGGCAAGGCAGAATGGAAACCCCTGTTCGACGGAAAGTCCGATGGCAGCCTCGGCGCATTCCTGCGCGTGCTGGATGTCACGCTGCAGCTGGTAAAACTTTGCCGCGAAAATCAGGCTGAGCGCCAGGCTGAAGGGATGGGAGAGCGATTGTCCAAGCGCAACTGTCTCACTGGCTCGGACGCTCGCTTCGTTTATGAATCCGAGATACCAGGACGCCCACGCTGAAAACGCAAGCGCGCGAACGCCGACATCCTGTCCAAACAGTGCGGCATGGGTGGCACGACGTTCGGACCTGTAGGATTGGAGTCCCTGATGCAACTGGGTCCGAGCCCTTTCAAACTCGCCCATGAAGAACGACGAGCTTCCCAGCGCCGTGCAGGCTTCAGCGAGCAGTACATTGCCTTGTTTCTTCGTCGCAAGCTTAAGCAGCCGCTCGCCGGCTTCATAGGCGTTTTCGTGCTGCGCACGAAGTGAAAAATAATTGCGTAGTCCCAGACTGACTTGGAAGTACGCCAGCTCTCCACCCTGTTCGCTCACCGCAAGCGCACGGGTGAAGTTGGCCTCCACCTCGCTCGATGCATAACCTTGCGCTGCAATCAATGCGTGCCCCAGCGTGACGCGCAACAGCAGCTCCTTGCGTGCGCGCTCCAGGCTCTCCGGCATCCGATCCAGCAGCTCCAGGGCCATATTCAGGTGCCGGATGGCGTCACGATGAGCCGAGCGCTCGACTTCTTGCCGGCCGGCGCAATGGAGGTACCTCACCGCCTTGAGGACATTGCCGCTCTGGCTATAGTGGTGCGCCAGCTCGCTGCAGTATTCCTTCAGCCGGCCCGGAAACAGTGTCTCGATGGCCCGGGCCGCGCGCTCGTGCAGGATGCTGCGCTGGCCCGAGAGCAAGGAGTTACCTGCCACCTCCTGGGTCAGCGCATGCCTGAAGGCGTACTCCGCCTCCGGGTAGGCGGGCCGCTCGTAAATGAAGTTCCCCGACTGGAGATCAGCCAGCAGCGGCTGCAAGGATGCTTGCGGCTGCCCCGTGACATGCCGGACCAGGCTGGAAGGGAACTCCGTGCCGATCACCGCCAGCGTCTGCAGCAGTTCCTTCTGCGGGACGGGCAGCCGGTCGATACGGGCCGCCAGCACCCCCTGCACGGTCGTCGGGATATGGAGCGCCAAGGGAGCCCCGTCGGTCCGGTAGTTGCCGGGCAACCCTAGCAGGGTGTGTTCCTCGGCCAGCGTCTGGATGACTTCCTCCATGAAGAACGGGTTGCCCTCCGTCTTGGCCAGGATCAGCTGTCTGAGCGGCGCCAGCGAGGGATCGTCTCCCAGCAGCACCGTGAGCAGCCCCTGCGCCTCCGCATGGCCGAACGGTTCGAGATTCAGCTGGGTGTAGCAAGGCGTGCTGCCCCACTCATGCCTGTACTCCGGGCGATAGTTGACAAGCAGGAATATCCTCGCTGCCGGCACCTCCGAGATGAGGACATCGAGAAAGGCTTCGGTTTCGCTATCCAGCCATTGCAGGTCTTCGAACAGGACCATGAGCATCTCGTTCCGGCTCTCGCGCACCAGCAGCCGCGCGATCGCCTCGAAGGTGCGCTGGCGCCGGATTGCGGGATCCATCGATGGCAACGCGGAACCCGGTTCGATGATGCCCAGCAGGTAGAGCAGGTAAGGCAGATGCTCTTCCAGCGAGCGATCCAGCGTCAGCAGCCTGGCGGTGGCCTTCTCGCGGAAGCGGCGTTCATCATCCTGCGCGGTGATCTGGAAGTAGTTCCTTAGCAGGTCGATCAGGGGCAAGTAGGGAAACGCCTTGCCATGCGACACCGAGAAGGTCTCGAGCACCAGGCAGCCTTGCTGCGCGCGTGCCTTGAATTCATGGAACAGGCGCGATTTGCCGACTCCCGCCTCTCCCACGACGCCGACGATCTGCCCTTGGCCTGCACTGGCCAGCTCCAGCGCCGCACCCAGGCGTGCCAGTTCGGCCTTGCGCCCGACAAACCGGGCCAGGCCACGGTGCGCACCCACCTGGAGCCGTGTGCGCAGCGCCCCCGGCCCGAGCACCTCATACACCGCAAGCGGCATGCGCAGGCCCTTGACCTCTGTACGGCCCAGCGCCTTGAACTCGAAGTAGCCCTCGGTCAGCCGGTGGGTAGATTCACTGACAAGGATGGATGACGGTGCCGCGAGCCCTTCCATCCGGGCGGCGATATGGATCGTCTGGCCCACCGGGTCGTAGTCGGTGCGCAAGTCGTCCTGGCGGATCGAGCGGACCACCACTTCGCCGGTATGGACGCCGACCCGGATCTCCAGCTGGACGCCCAGCTCCTGCCGGGTCCTGTCACCGTGGCGGCGCATCGCCTGCTGCATGTGCAGCGCCGCGAACAGGGCTCGCAGCGCATGATCCTCGTGGGCAATCGGCGCGCCGAACAAGGCGAGTATGCCGTCGCCCAGAGACTTGGCAACATACCCCTCATAGTGGTGCACGGCCTCCATCATCAATGCCACGACGGGGTCGATCAGGCTGCGTGCTTCTTCCGGGTCCAGGTCCTGGATCAATGCCGTGGAGCCTGCCATGTCGGCAAACAGCGCCGTGATGGTCTTGCGCTCGCCGGCAGCGCCCGCGCCTTTTGCTTCCATGGCGGCGCACTCCGCGCGAATCCGCTCGGCCAGATGGGGAGGTGTATAAATGATCGGGGCCGGGACGGGTAGCCTCGGCGTTGCACCAGGCCGGGGCACTGCCACCGCGCTCGCCAATAGCGCACCGCATCCACCGCAGAATTTCGCGGCAGGGCCAGACTCATGGCCGCACTGCGGACAGATCTGCGCAAGCCTCTGCCCACACTGCTCGCAGAACCTGGCTCCAGCGGGGTTCTCGGATTCGCAATTTGTGCAGCGCATATCGTCCCCTGACTGCCTTCAGGACGTCACGAAGCCATTAGAGGCGCAATCTCTGCTGTTGGCAAGGCAACCGCAATTCAGCGTGCCGGGGACCACCGAAATATCGCCTCGGCAGCAAAGAGACGAAGGGCCGACATGCGATGCAAAGCTCACGCTCCTGCGCGGGCTAGCGCGCAGCCTGCACGAGTCCTTCCAGCAATGCCTTATGGAAGGCAACCGGGTCTATCAGGTTCATCGCAGTTTTGTGTAGCAATCGGGGAGGCTCAGCAGCGGACGGCATGCCGCCGTACCATCAAGCCCCGATCGGACGACCCCGATGGTCAGGTGGCACGTGAGAGCGGGCACATGCCCGGTTCTTTCTGATTGAATGGAAAATCCTGAGACCGGACGCCGGCGTCCCTTTGCAGCAGCGCCGGGCGCCCCGTCGACGCTCAAGGCCGTTTCAGATACTCGCGCACCGGTGTCAGAAATTCAATCGTGCGCTGCGCCTTGAGAAGCCCCGGCAGCGCCGCCTCGTAGCTCTGCCTGTAGGGACGCGACAGGTGATGCGACAGGAAATGCTCGCGGCTGCAGGCCCAGGTCTCGTACAACACCAGGGTGTCGTCATCTTCCGCCGAGCGGTGCAAGTATGTGTTGATGAAGTCGGGCTCCTCGGACATTGCGTCGAGGACAGTCAGCAGCCGTGCCTCGAGCTCCTCGCGATGCTCAGGCTTGCCCGGCAGATGGACGATGAAGGAAATATTCTGGGTCATGATGGCTTGGTTCGGGGGTTCGTTGATTGAAGCAACAGTCGAACGTGCGGACTGCGGACATCCGTCTTTGGCGGAGCCCGCACGAATGCCGGTCACGTCTGGCTAGAATCTAGTCCACGATATCGCGACATACGTGCGGTGGGATCGATGTAGTCGTTCGACAGCATCGAACAAGATTCAACATCGCCCAGCCTGCTACGCGTAAGCGTCGATACCCGACACCAGGCGCCTGGCCAGTCGTGGCTTGCGCAACTGGTCCAGCCACCATTGCAGCGCACGGCCCTGGTGGTCGCCGCGCCAACCCACGTACAGCACGTTGGGCTCGCGCGGGTCCGCGGTGCGCATTTCCACCAGTTCACCGCGCTGCAGCAGCGAAGTGACCCGCTGGCGCGGCAGCCATCCTGTCCCCAGGCCATCACGCTGGGCGAGTATCTTGGCTCGCATGCTCGGCACGGCCAGCGAGCGTTGTCCGCCCAGCATGCCATAGGCGCGCCCCCCGGTCAGGCGCGACGAATCGGCCACCACCACGGCGCGGTGCCGGGCGATGTCCTCGCGGGTAAGCACTTTGCGCGCTGCCGCCAGCGGGTGCCGGGGGGCGATGGCGAACACCCACTCGACCACGCCCAGCTCGAACCACCCGAGATTCGGAATGGCGGGCGGCTCGTTGGTGGCACCGATGACCAGGTCGGCGCGGCCGTCCCGCAGCGCCTCCCAGGTGCCGGCCAGCACTTCATGCGTGACGCGCAGCGCGACGCCCGAGTCCAGCGCATCAAATGCATGCACGACGGGCATCAGTGTTTCGAATTCCATCAACTCATCGGTCACGATCCACAGCCGGTCTTCCCAGCCGTTGGCCACCTGTCGCACACGCTGCGTGATGCGCGAGACGTCTTGCGCAAGCCGGGCCGCTTCCTCAGTCAGCAACTCGCCGGCGGGCGTGAGCTGCAAGCGGTAGCGGCGGCGGTCGAACAACAGCGCGTCGAAGCGCTGTTCCAGCTGCCGCGCCGCGTGCGACACCGTGGACGGTGCCTTGCCCAGCCTGGCCGCGGCGCGCGACAGGCTGCCGGCAGCGCGGATGGCCTCCAGCAGTGCCAATTCGTCGTCCGACAGCATGTACCACTCCTTCGAACATCTCCATCGGAACGATCGTATGGCAAAGCCCCTGCCCGCGTCCATACTGCAATGGCGCGATTGTTCAAGTTCAACTTTTCCGACTGGAGTACATCATGAATCGCTTCGAAGGCAAGACCGTCCTGGTCACTGGCGGCAATAGCGGCATCGGCCTGGCAACTGCACAGGCATTCGCCCGGGAGGGCGCGCGGGTAATCATCACCGGTCGCGATGCCGCTGCGCTGGAAACCGCTCGTGCCACGCTCGGCCAGGGTGCCGTCGCCGTCCGCAACGAAACTGGCACCGTACAGGCCGCGCGTGACCTGGCCCGCCAGCTGACCGACGCCGGCATTCGCCTGGACGCCGTCTTCATCAACGCCGGCATCGCCAAGTTTGCCGCCTTCGCCGATGTGGACGAAGCACTGTGGGACGCCACCTTCAACGCCAACGTGAAGGGCGCGTACTTCCAGATCCAGGCACTGCTGCCGCTGCTGAACGCAGGCACCTCGATCGTGCTGAACGGCTCGATCAACGCGCGCATCGGCATGCCGACGTCGTCGGTGTACGCCGCCAGCAAGGCGGCGCTGATCTCGCTGGCCAAGACCCTGTCGGGTGAACTGATCGGCTCGGGCATCCGCGTCAATGTGGTCAGCCCCGGCCCGGTGAGCACGCCCATCTACGGCAAGCTGGGCCTCGATGCCGACACCCTGTCGGCCACGGCCGCGCAGATCCAGAGCCAGATCCCGCTGGGCCGTTTCGGCGAACCGGCGGAGATCGCGTCGACGGTGCTGCATCTGTCGGCACCGGAGTCGGCGTTCATTGTCGGTACCGAAATCATCGCTGACGGCGGCATGAGCCAGCTTTGAACCCACCCTTCCGCGGGCCGCCGCTGCCGATGCCTATGCTCGTGCTGACCAGCGAGAAGGCGTCGGGCACTTTCCTGATCGACCAGGCCAGGCTGGTCGCAAGCAACCGGGGCTGTCCTGATTCGGCCCTTCCGGAAAGGGGGCCGACACCTTACTGGCATAGGAACTCGGGATGTGCTTGCTCGTCAGCGGTCAGGCGCGCGTGACGGCGCAGACCTTTGAGATCATGTAACCCACGCCGGCGATCCGGTGCTCGTGCCGTGGCGCGAAGGCGTTCAGGTGTGCGCGGATGCAGCGATCGATCGCCTGGCAGGCGCCAGCGTCGTCGAAACCGGGCAGAAACGAGATCGAGATGCTCGGCAGCGGATAGTCGAGCAGGCGTGCCTCTGCCAGCTGGGTGTAGAGATTGCCATTGCGGAAGTCCGCCGGGATGTCATCCCATCCTGGCAGCAGTTTGACTGTGCTGCTTTGCACATCGGCTTCGGTGATGCTGTCTACGTCGGACCGTGAGAGCGAGTAAGTCATAGGGTTTCATCCTTTCAGGAACATCGCGACACGAACGCAGGATCCGCGTCGATTGCCATGATGGCCGCCCTGGCAAGCTTAGATTCACTGCCACAGCTCCCGCCATGCAACGGATGCCAACGACTTTGCATTTCATGCCACCGCCGCCGGTGTGCATTCCCTGAAGCACAGGATGTCTGGCCGACCACCGTTTTGTTGATGGAAAGAGGTCGCCGGGGTGGCCGTTCGTACCCTTCCGTGGGCCAATCCGCAAGCGACAACTAACGACCGTTGAAAGTCAGACATCGGCCGACAGCCGATTCACGGGGCTATGCCTACAACACAGGCATACAGGCCCAGGCTTTCGAGGAGTCAAATGTCTGATTCCACCGTGCAAGCCGGGCCCGGATGACAGGGGACACAAATCATGAAGTTGTTCTACGCCCCAGGCGCGTGCTCGCTGGCGCCACACATCGCCCTCATCGAGGCAGGCCTGCCATTCTCGACCGAGCGCGTCGACTTGCGCGCCCAGCCGCATACTACCGAGAGCGGCACAGACTACAAGTCCGTCAACCCCAAGGGCTATGTGCCGGCGCTTGTGCTCGACAACGGCGAAGTGTTGACCGAGGCCGCGGTGGTCTTGCAGTACATTGCCGACCTCGCCACGGAAAAGCGCCTTGCACCAGACCGCAATACCATCGATCGGTACCGGCTGCAGGAATGGCTGAACTTCATTTCGAGCGAGCTGCACAAAGGCTTCGGACCGTTCTGGAAACCGGACACGCCGCAGGAGCAAAAAGACGCGGCGTGGGCGCGCCTGTCACAGCGGCTTGAATGGGCGGTGCAACAGTTCAACGGCAAGGACTATCTGATGGGTCAGTTCAGCATCGCTGACTGCTACTTGTTCACGATCCTCAGATGGACCGACGTCTTCAAGCTGCCGCTTGATTCCTGGCCGGAGCTGCAAGCGTATCGGTCGAGAGTCGCTGCGCGACCATCGGTGCAGCAGGCACTGAAAGACGAGGGAATCGCCTGATTCTCGCCGGCATTCGGCACCCAATGAATCGTATGGCTCAGCGCCCCGGCCGTCGCGTTGCAAGCCAATCGAACGGCGCCGAAGGCGTAGCTGACTGCGGACAGTCTCCCGATAACCCCGCTGCCTCCGTTTGCCTATATGTGACAATCACTTGCCAAATTGGGACATTGGCGTCTCCCCCTTCCACGCCTGCGGGCGGGGTCGGTAACATCGTGGTGTCATACGAGGATCGCGTCGCCACATTGGAACCACCGTTATGCATAACGTCGGACGACTCGCTCGCAGCGCGAGCCTGACTGGCTACATTGAATTGATGGAATCGCACGGATACGACCCGGGAACCTTCCTGCGAAAGGTCGGGTTATCGCGAAGGCTGCTGAAGGATCCTGCGGCGCAGATTCCCAGCCATGCCCTGCGCGAGCTGCTGGAAGTGACGGCAAGCGCCACGGGCATGGAAGACATTGCGCTGCGGCTCGCGGCACGCCGCACGTTTGCCAGCCTCGGTCCAATCAGTGTGGTGCTGAAGGAAGAGCCCTCGCCACGGCTGGCACTGGATGCCCTGTGCCGTTACCTGAAACTGATCAGCCCCTCGCTGATCATGCGGATCGAGGACAGGGCGCAGACGGTGATCATCCGGGAGGATCTGCTGCCCACGCCGGGTCAACCGACTCGACAGGCAATGGAGCTGACTGTCGCCATGATGTTCCGCATCCTGGGTGAACTGATCGGATCCCATTGGCGCCCACAGCAGGTTTGCTTCACGCACCGGCCGCCGGCCGACCTGTCGGCCCACCGCGCATTCTTTGGCCGCAACCCAAAGTTCGGGCAGTCGTTCAATGGCATCGTGTGCGGGGCGGCCGATCTCGACCGGCCGCGCACCCCGGACAATTCGGGCGCAACGCAACTGGCGCGGGATTACCTTGACGCTGCGCTGATGCGGCGCGGCGAAGGCATCCGCGACTCGTGCCGGGACCTCATCATGGCACTGCTCCCCGGCGGACGCTGCACCGCGCAGCAGGTGGCGCGGCACCTGCGTATCGATCGCCGCACGCTGCATCGCCATCTCATCGCCGAAGACCTGACCTTTACCGCCCTGCTCAACGAGGTGCGGACAGACCTGGTGAAGCGACACCTGGAAGAGAGCGACCTGCTGATCGGCGAGATCTCGGGCCTGTTGGGCTTCGCCAACCAAAGCAGTTTCAGCCACTGGTTCCGCGCGACCTTCGGCTGCAGCGTTACACAATGGCGCAGCCAGGCGGCGGAGCGCCGCCCGGCTGCCACCCTCAGTCAGCAATAAGCACCAGCTTGCCCATATGCTGGCTGCGCTGGATGTAGGCGTAGGCTTCGCCGATGTCATCCATCCGGAAGGTCCGATCGATCGGGAGGCGCAGCTTGCCTTCACGGAAGTACGGCAAGAGATCACGCGCGCACGCCTGGATGCAGGCGACCCGTTCCGCCTCGCTGCGCGTGCGGAATGTGGCACCGATGAGCTTCAGGCGGTTCAGCCACAACAGGTTGATGTCGATCTCCGCCGTGGCGGCCCCGCCCAGGCGGGCAAGGTTCACCAGGCGTCCCTTTACCGCGAGGCTCCTGATATGGTCGGGGAACGCCGTGCCGCCGATGGTATCCATGATGACATCAACGCCACGCCCGTCGGTGGCCGCCATGATCGATTCGACCTGCGGGTCAACGGACGAATTGATACCGACATCGACGCCATGACCGGCCAGCCGCTGGAGCTTCCCGGCCGACCGCGACGACGCGATCACCGGCCGGGCGCCCATCGCTGACGCGATCATGATGGCAGCCATGCCGACACCACCGGAAGCGCCATTGATAAAGACCGACTCGCCCGGTTTCAGCTCACCGTTGCTCACCAGGGCATCATGGGCAGTGATGAATACATTGGGGAACGCCGCCGCATCGACCCAGGACACATCCTCAGGAACCGGCATCAGCGCCAGGGGCGCCGCGACCGCATATTGCGCATGGCAGCCACGGCCATGGCCCATGACACGGTCGCCTTCGCGCCAGCCGCTGACCTGATCGCCGACGCTGGCGACTTCGCCGGCGAACTCCACGCCAGCGGTCATCGGGCTCCCGGTCCGATGCTCCCTCATGTACTTGATCTCGCCGAAGTTGATGCCGGATGCACGCACCCGCACCAGCACCTCGTTGGGCCCCGGCTTTGGCACCGGAATGTCGTGTACCTCAAGCCGACCGCCGTCGGCGCCGGGTAGTACCCTGACTGCCTTCATCTTGCCTCCTGTTGCATTCTTTGCGGTGGCGTCAGAACGCCACCCCTTGCCTGCTCTTGCGCTGCAGCATGTCGCGCGTCTCGTCGGGGGTGGCGATCTCCGGGTTCATCGATTTCAGCACCGGGACGCGACCGGGGTCCGGCGTCATTCCGGCGTGAAGTTGATGGAGCGCAGCAGCTTTCCCTGCCGCTCGTGCGATTCGCGTATGTCCCTGGCAAGCTCTTCGGAAGTTGCCGGCGAGCCGGCGTCCATCCCCAGCTCTTCCAGCTTCTGCCGCAGCTTTGGCGACTGCATTGCCTTGAGGGTCGCGTCGCGCATCCTGGCGATGACTGCCGGCGGTACGCCGGGGGTCGACCAGAGCCCCATCCAGCCCACTTCATTCAGGTCCGGATAGCCCAGTTCGACAAACGTGGGAACGTTGGGAAGCGCCGCCATCCGTTTGGGGAACGCCACGGCAAACGCCTTGAGCTTGCCCGACTTGATAAACGGCAACGACGTGGCGGGGCCATCGAACATGAGCGGCACCTGCCCACCCATGACGTCCTGCAATGCCTGTGGCGAGCCCTTGTAGCTCACAGTGCCGGTATCGAGTCCCGCCAGCCGGTTGAATTGCACGCCAATCGTCTGGCCACGTGTGCCAATGCCGAAATTGGCGTAATCGACCTTGCCGGGGTTCGCCTTGATATACGTGACGAGATCGGAAAGATTCTTCGCGGGCAGGCCCGGATTCCCGACAAAGATCAGGCCCTGCCGGGTAAGCTGGGCAATCGGAACGATGTCCTTGAACGGGTCGTAGGACACCTTCACCGCGTGGGGCACTTCCGAAGCAATCCCCTTCTGGATCAGCAGGAATGTGTATCCGTCCCGCGGCGCCGACATCAGGCTCTGGACGGCGATGGTGCCGCCAGCGCCCGTCTTGTAATCGACGATGACAGTCTGGCCGAGCGGCCCCTGCAACTCATGCGCATAGAGCCGTGCCACGATATCCGCGGTACCTCCCGGCGGCCCGCCAACGAGTATCCGCACGGGCTTTGCCGGCCAGTCGGCAGCCCGGGCCGCGTCCATGGCCGGCATCAGTGCGCCTAAGGCAAATGCGAGCGCCATCGTCTGGCGTCCAATTTTTCGGGGGCATCTCATTGCAGTCTCCGTCTTGCCGGATCGGCAGCTTTCATCGCGCGGGGCGACGATCGTCGGCATGCCGTCCGGCTGTCTTTCTGTATTATTTCTTCGCGTCCGCCGGATCGCTTCACTGCGTCTTGCGCAGGTAACCCTGGGTGCCGCCATTCCGGTTGGGCGCGAAGCCATTGGCCTGCAGGGTTTCCTCCACCGAGTCGTAGAACACGCCGATCTTCGAGATCTCGCGCGCCTCCCTGGCGGTGGCGATCTCGCGCCCGAATTCATGGGAAATGCGCACCAGTTGCTCGATCTGCTTTACGGTACTCTGCTTCGCCGTGCGTTTCTGGTTCCACAGTCCATCCTCGATACCGCAGCGCACGTGCAGGCCCATGGCGATGCCCATCATATTGACCGGCAGCACGTTGCGCACGTTGCTTTCCACCGTCACGACCGCGCCATCGGGCACGCCGCGGATGAAGTTGGCAAGGCTGTAGACGTTGGGCGTATCCATGCTGCCACCAATTGCCACCCAGTTCATGACCAGGGGCCCTTTGTAGAAGCCGCGGCGCATCAGCCGCTCCACTGACTCGAAGCTGTTCGTGTTGTAGCACTGGAAGGCGCTCTGGATGCCCTTGGCGGACAACCGGCGGACGTGCTCTTCCACCCATCCCGGCTGCGCGGGCACCGTCATTTCCTTGTAGGCATTGAAGACGGCGGGATTTTCGCGGGAGGTGCCCTTGAAGTCCGCATCTTCCGCATGGTCGGTCACGTTCATTTGCGACGTGTTCACCGTTACCGTCACCTGGTCCGGCGTGGGCTCAAGTTCGGCCAGCATGTGGCGCGTATCGTCCGACAACCACTTGGCGGCCTGCCCTTCGTCCTCGGGGGCGAAGGAAATGGAGCCGCCCACCTGGATAATCATTTCCGGCACCGCCTTGCGCACCCCGGCAATCAGCTCGTTGAACTTGGAAAGCCGCTTGCTGCCCTTGCCGTCCAGCTCCCGTACGTGCAGGTGCAACACGGTGGCGCCGGCGTTATAGCAATCCACCGCCTTCTGGATCTGCGCTTCCATCGTGACGGGAATGTCCTCAGGGAAGTCGGATGGCACCCAGCCCGGGGCATAGGGGGCGGCGGTAATGATCAGCGGCTGCTGGTTTTCGGGAAAAAGGTGACCGTCGAGAAAATTCATCGTGATTCTCCGGGGGAAGATTGCGTGCGGATCAATACGGGATATCGCCCACGATGCCGGCGCGTTCCATCTTGCGAGGTGCCGGCCAGTAGTCGTTGAGTGCGTAGTGCTGCGTGGAACGGTTGTCCCAGATCGCAACGTCCCCCTCCTGCCACGACCAGCGCACCTGGTATTCGGGAATGGTGGCGCGGCTGATCAGGTAGTTGAACAGCAGCGCAGCGCCCGGCGCCTTGTCGATGCCGTGGCGGACGTTGGCCGGCGTGCTGTAGTTGGTGAAATGCGTCGAGAACCCCGCGCCCACGAACAGGATCTTCTCGCCGGTTTCCGGATGCGTGCGCACCACCGGATGCTCGACGGACGGATGCTCCTGCACCAGCTTCGCGCGCGCTTCCGGGGTCATGACCGCGCCGAAGCTGTGCTCGATGCTGGCCCGCGCGCGCAGGCCGTCGATCTTCAGCTTGATGTCCTCCGGCAGTTCCTCGTACGCCTTCACCATGTTCACCCAGATGGTGTCGCCGCCGATCTCCGGGCATTCGATGCAGCGCAGGACCGCACCCATCGCCGGGTTGGGACGCCACAGGCCGTCACAGTGGTAGTTGTTCTCGTAGCTGTGCGGGTTGTCGCTCCGGTAAACCCGCACCAGACCCGGATGGTCGGGATCGCTGCCGACTACGGGATGGTCTTCCAGCTTGCCGAAGCCGCTCGCGAAGGCAACATGCTCGGCACGCGTGATGTCTTGCTTGCGAAAGAAGAGGACACGGTGCCTGAGCAGCGCCGCCCTGATCTCGGCAAAGCGCACCGGGTCGCGCGACACATCGCCAAGATGCACTCCCGTGATCTCGGCGCCGATGGCGGGAGTAATTTGCCTGATTTTCATTTTGATGTCGTCTCCAGTCTGGTGATGCTCGGACCAGGTCAGTGTCCGGCCTCGGTGAATGAAGTATCGGACGGCCATCGCATTCCAAGTTTGCTTTTTTGGGACTTGCATTTGCTAATTTGGGACATTCCGGAGCAACCGTGGCGGCTCGGCGCACAAGCTCATCAGCATCGGGCACCGGAGGTCGTGACGGCCTCTTTTCAACGCGGCGGTATATCAATCGTCACTTCAGCAGGAGGATTGCCATCAAGGCCAATACCGAAGGCAATACCGAAGGCAATAGCCCTTGCATGAAACACCGGCCAAGTGCTTCTGACGCTTGAATCACGTGGTTGGCTCGCTAGAATCAATGGCATGCACGAAGGCATCTCCCATGCAACGGCGCCGCCTCGGCAGAGACCGACCGAGCGTGGACGCTCTCGCCGCCCGCGCGTTGCCGACGAGCACAAGCCGGATGCTGCCTCCGCGCGCCCCTTGCTGCTGGCCACAAAGATCGTCCCGCCGCAGCTGCCATCCGGCCTGATCGAGCGACCGCGCCTGCTGGAGCTGCTGGCCCATGGCGACGACAAGCGCCTCACCGTCATCAAGGCCCCGGCGGGCTTCGGCAAGACCTCGCTCGCCATTGCATGGCTCACGCACTTGCGGGCCGAGGGTGCGCGCGTCGCCTGGCTGTCGCTGGACCAGGATGACGATGAGCCAGCCCGCTTCGTCAACCACCTTGCGGAGTCGCTGCACCTGGCCTGCGGCGATATCGGAACCTCGTCGCTCAGGCTGACCATCGATGCCTCGCTCGTGCCGCCGCGCACTGTTATCGCGACCCTGATTAACGAGCTTGCGCAGGTCGACAGGCATCTCTACCTGTTCCTGGACGACTATCACCTGATCAGCCTGGCCGATATCCACGATGCGGTAACCCTGCTGCTGCTGCACGCGCCGCCCACTCTCCACGTCGTGCTGGCCACGCGCGAGGATCCACCGTTGCCGCTGGCGCGGCTGCGCGCACGCAATGCGCTGCTCGAAGTCGATGCTTCGGTCCTGCGCTTCAGCTTCGATGAAACGCAGCGCTTCCTCCAGCGCGAATGCGATGGCGGGTTGCCCTGCCCTTCGGTCGCCAAGCTGCATTCGAGCACCGAAGGCTGGGCGGCCGCGCTACGCCTGTCGGTCTCCATGCTGACAAGCGGGAACCTGCTCGCGGGCCCGTCCATGGAAGCGCCGTCGGGAACGCTACGGCCGATCGCGGCCTACCTGGAAGACATGCTCGCCTGCCAGTCCGCGGAACTGGTCGAATTCATGCTCCACACGGCCATTCTCGAGCGGCTGTCGGCACCGCTCTGCCTCGCGGTCACTGACGCAGGAAACAGCCAGGACCTGCTGGAAGCGCTGGCCACGCGCCATCTGCTGCTCCAGCCGTTAGACCTTGAAGGCCGCTGGTTCCGCTATCACCAGCTGCTGCGCGACTATTTGCAGCAGAGGCTGGCGCAGTCCGCCATCGACGTTGCGCAACTGCATAGACGCGCCTACCGGTGGTACGCGTCGGAAGCGCTCTGGACCGATGCGGTCCGGCATGCCCTCGCGGCGGGCGACAACGCCGAAGCGCTGACCATGATCGGCGAATGCGCGATGGCGCTGGTGCGCAAAGGCGACCTGCTGACCCTGCTGGGCTGGCAACGCCAGCTGCCTGCCGAGATCCTGCGCGGCCAGGCGGAAATCCGCCTGGCGCTGGCCCGGGGCATGGCCCTGGCCATGCGCTTCGACGAAGCGCTGGCCATGCTCGATTCGCTCGAGCGCGACGCTGCCGCGGGCGCACTCGCCAACCCGGAGCGCTGCACCTGGGAATGCCAGGCTGTCCGGGCGATGATGACGGCCCTGCAGGACGATCCGCCGGCAGCCCTGCGGCTTGCCCAAGCCTGTCTGGACCATCCCGCGTCGGCCGACACCTGGGCCATGAATGCGCTCAGCAATGTCGTGCGCTACGGACACTGGAAAGCAGGCCGCCTGGCCGAACTGTATGCGACGCCATGGATTCCCTATGCGCCGGAGGACGACCACCGGAACCTGTTCGCCTCTGTCTACAAGCTTTGCCTGCTTGGCCTTGCCGAACTTCAGCAAATGCATTTCACGTTGGCCGAGCGGCACTTTGCGCGGTCGATGCTGATGGCCGAGCAGGCCGCGGGCCCGCAATCCCCGGCTGCGGCGCTGTGCGCCCCCCTGCTGGCCCAGCTGCGCTACGAGCGCGATGAGCTCAGCGCCGCCGAGGCGCTGCTGCTGGACCGCATGCCGGTCATCAACGCCGTGGTACTGCTCGACGGCGTGCTGATCGCCTACACGCTGCTCGTGCGCATCGCCGCGGCACGTGGCGACGTCGAACAGGCGCATTGCTGGCTCGACCAGGCGCTGGGCATCGGCCACCGGCGCAACTGGCGCCGCCTGATTGCCGCGTCCCTGTTTGAACGCATCCGACTGCTGCTCGCCGAAGCCCGAACGAAGGAAGCCGCGGCATGCGTCGCGCAACTCGACGAGCTGGCTCGCGCCAGTGCCGAATCCGGGCACGCCAATGCGGGCGAGATCGACCGCTACCGGATCCTGGGCACCGCCGGACTCGCCATGGCGGAGCAGCGCGCGGCGGACGCGATGTCGCTGCTGGAAGCCCTGCTGCTGCGCTTTCCGCAGGGACGTGCGGACTACCTGGCGCTGCGCGCCCGCACGATGTTTGCGCTGGCCTGCATGGCAGCCGGAGAGCGCGCCCGCGCCATCGACGAATGCCGCGAAGTGCTGGCGGGGGTCGAATCCGCGGGCGCATATCGGACCATTCTCGACCAGGGCGCGGGCGTCTGCGCGCTGCTCCGGGCGGTACGCGAGGACACGCCGGCCACCGACGAGACCCAGGCCCTCCTGGCCTGCATCGACGAATTCCTCGAACGCAGCAATGCCCGCTACCCCGTTCACAACAAGCCGCCAGCCGCGACCGAACGCGAAGCCCTGAGCGCCCGCGAGCGCGGTATCCTCGAGCTGATTGCAGCGGGCCAGTCGAACAAGGAAATTGCGCGGACGCTCGGCATTGCGCCGGAAACCGTCAAGTCGCACATCAAGAACATCTTCACCAAACTGTCGGTCGAAAAGCGCGCCCAGGCCGTCGCGCGCGCGCAGTCGCTTGGCCTCGTTGCCGGTCACTGAAACGCGTTTGCCGGGACAGGCAAGTGACCTGCCCGGCCCTCTCCCGCAGGCCTTCCCACAGCGCCGCACACAGCGCTGCACATGGGGTCCCAATGTGGCTCCCAATGTCGCTCCCACCGGGGCTCCTAATGGGGCTCCCCCATGGCGCTCCCCTCTTCGGGGGATAACTGACTCGTTCCCGCAAAGCCAATATGTCTCCAACAAGGCGCTGCCTGATGCCTGACAGGGTTGACGGATCCAGCGCACCGGCAGATTCGCCCCTTCGTTCTGGAGACCTTCATGTTGGATCAGGTGTCTGACACATCACCCCTGGCTTACGCCTACCCCCTGCTCATCAAGCATCTGCTGCATACCCCGCTCACGCAGGCACCCGACCAGGAAATCGTCTATCGCGGCGACCACCGCCAGACCTATCGCAAGCTGGGCGAGCGCATTGGCCGCCTGGCCAATGGCCTGGGTTCGCTCGGCGTTACCCGCGGCACCACGGTCGCCGTAATGGACTGGGACAGCCACCGCTACCTTGAGTGCTACTTCGCCGTGCCGATGATGGGTGCCGTGCTGCAGACGGTGAACATCCGGCTCTCGCCGGCGGAGATCGCCTACACCATCAACCACGCGGGCGCCGAGGTGCTGCTGGTGCACACGGATTTCCTGCCAGTCGTCGAGGCGATCAAGGACCAGCTCGAAACGGTGCGGGTCTTCGTCTGGATCGACGAGCAGGGCAGCGCTGCCGCCCCGCACACCATTCCGTTCTGGGGCGAATACGAAATGATGCTCGCCGCCAGCCAGAGCGAATACGACTTCCCCGATTTCGACGAAAACACCCGCGCCACCACCTTCTATACGACCGGCACCACCGGCCTGCCGAAGGGCGTGTACTTCTCCCACCGCCAGCTAGTGCTGCACACCATCACCGCGATGGCCGCGCTGGCGAGCCCGGTGTCTGGACAGCGCTTTCACCGCGGCGATGTCTACATGCCGGTCACCCCGATGTTCCATGTGCATGCGTGGGGCATGCCGTACGTTGCCACCGTGCTCGGCGTCAAGCAGGTCTATCCGGGACGCTATGTGCCCGACCAGCTGGTCCGGCTGGCGCGTGAGGAAGGGGTGACCTTCTCGCATTGCGTCGCCACCATCCTGCACATGCTGCTGAACTGCGAGGCGGCGAAGACCGCCGACTTCAGCAACTGGAAGATCGTCATCGGCGGCGGTGCGCTGCCGCACGGCCTGGCACGCGCCGCACTTGAGCGCGGCATCGACATCTTCGCGGGCTACGGCATGTCCGAGACCTGCCCGCTGATGAGCCTGGCGCAGCTCGGCCCGGGCGAAAAGCCGGCCGATATCGACGATGAGGTGCGCCTGCGCTGCAAGACCGGCCTCCCTGTGCCGCTCGTGGACCTGCGCATCGTCGACGAGGAAATGAAGGACCTGCCGCGCGACGGCAAGGCCTGTGGCGAGATCGTGGTGCGCGCCCCATGGCTCACGCAGGGCTACCGCAAGAACCCGGAGGCGTCCGAGACGCTGTGGGAAGGCGGCTACCTGCATACCCAGGACATCGCCAACATTGACGAAGCCGGGTACATCCAGATCACCGACCGTATCAAGGACGTGATCAAGTCCGGCGGCGAATGGGTGTCGTCGCTGGAAATCGAAAGCCTGATATCGCAGCACCCGCGCGTGTCGGAAGTCGCCGTCATCGGCATCAAGGACGACAAGTGGGGCGAACGCCCGGTCGCGCTGGTCGTCCTCAAGCCGGATGCGCCGATCCTCGCCATCGAGGAGGAAATCCGCCAGCACGTGATGACCTTCAGCGACAAGGGACAGATCTCGAAGTACGCCGTGCCAAAGGTGATCCGGATCGTCCAGGCCCTGGAAAAGACCAGCATCGGCAAGATGAACAAGAAGCTGATGCGCGAGCAGTTCACCGTCTGAACGAATGAAGGAGACAACATCATGAGCATCCCCGGATACAGCATGCAAAGCCTCGGCAACTTCGTCGGCCGCGAACTCGGCGTGTCGGAATGGATTGTCGTGGACCAGGCCAGGATCAACGCCTTCGCCGAATGCACGGGCGACCACCAGTGGATCCACGTCGACGTGGAGCGCGCCCGGCGCGAAAGCCCCTTCGGCGGAACCATTGCCCACGGCTACCTGACCCTGTCGCTGCTGGCGGCGCTGTCGATGGATGTCGGCCTGGTCCCGCCGGACGCGAGCGCCGGCCTGAACTACGGCCTGGACAAGGTGCGCTTCCTCACGCCGGTGAAGGCCGGCGCACGGGTACGCAACCGCGTGACCCTGCTAGGCGTGGAAGACAAGGGCGGCGGCCGGGTCATCGCCCGGATGGCGAACACCCTCGAAATCGAGGGAGAAGACAAGCCCGCATTGCTGGCGGAATCGCTGGCGATGCTGGTCGCGGCACGCTGAGGCCGATGCAGAGACCGAGGAGCACTGACATGAATGCCACCGCAGACAACATCATCGACCCGGCCATCCGCCAGCCCAGGCTCAATCCGTTCATCGGCCTGCGCACGTGCGACGTGCTGGACACAGTACGGCAGGTCGGCGCACAGGCCGTGCGCCAGCCCACCCTGCTGCTGGAACAGAAGGCCGCCCTGGCGCGCGAGCTGATGGCCACGCTGTCCGGCAACTCCACCGCCGAGCCGCAGAAGGGCGACAAGCGTTTCGCCGACCCGGGCTGGCAGAGCAACCCGTTCTACCGGATCGCCATGCAGAGCTACCTGGCATGGTGCAACGCGCTGAACGGCTACGTCGAGCGCTCCGGGCTGGACGACCGAAGCAAGGAGCGCGCACAGTTCCTGCTGCAGCTGATCACGGACGCACTGGCGCCGACCAACACGCTGCTCGGCAACCCGGCCGCGCTGCGCAAGATCGTCGAATCCGGCGGCGCCAGCCTGATCTCGGGCCTGAAGAACGCCGTGACCGACCTGCTGAGGAACCAGGGCATGCCGTCGCAGGTGGACATGTCCGCCTTCGAGGTGGGCAGGAACCTGGGCACCACCCCCGGCGCCGTGGTCTTCCGCAACGAAGTGCTGGAGCTGATCCAGTACACGCCCGCGACCGGCCAGGTCTACGGCCGCCCGCAACTGATCGTGCCGCCGCAGATCAACAAGTTCTACGTGTTCGACCTGTCCAGGGGCAAGAGCATCGTCGACTTCATGCTGAAGAACGAATTCCAGGTGTTCGTGGTGAGCTGGCGCAACCCGACCGTCGAACACCGCGACTGGGACATGGACACCTACGTGAGCGCGCTCATCGAGGCCATCCACGCCGTGCGCGAGATCACCGGCAGCGAGGACGTCAACCTGCACGGCGCCTGCTCCGGCGCCATGACCATGTCCGCGCTGATGGGCCACCTCGAGGCCCGCGGCGAACGCCTGGTCAACGCCGCCACGCTGATGGTCGCCGTGCTCGACAGCACCGCCGACTCGCAGATCGGCCTGTTCGCGACGCCGGAGAGCATCGCAGCAGCCAAGCAGAACAGCATTCTCAAAGGGGTGCTCGGAGGAGACGAGTTGGGCCGCGTGTTCGCGTGGATGCGGCCCAACGACCTGGTCTGGAACTACTGGGTCAACAACTACCTGCTCGGCAACGCGCCGCCGGTGTTCGACATCCTTTACTGGAACAACGACACCACGCGGCTGCCGGGCAAGTTCCACGGCCAGCTGCTCGACATCTTCGCCGGCAACCTGTTTGCCAAACCGGGCGCGCTGACCGTGCTGGGCACGCCGGTAGACCTGTCGGCCGTGAAGTGCGACACCTATGTCGTTGCCGGCATCACGGATCACATCACGCCGTGGAAGGGCGTCTACAACACGGCGCGAACGTTCGGCGGCACGACCCGCTTCGTGCTGAGCTCCAGCGGCCATATCCAGAGCCTGATCAACCCGCCGGGCAACCCGAAGGCGAAGTACTACCTCAACCCGGAACTGCCCGCCGCCCCGGACGCCTGGCTGGCCGGCGCCACCACGGAAAGCGACTCGTGGTGGGACAACTGGAGCCAGTGGCTGGCCGAGCGTTCGGGCGAACGGCGCGCGGCCCCGGCCGCGGTGGGCAGCGACCGCTACCCGGCACTGGCCGACGCCCCGGGCACCTATGTAACCGGCGCCTGAGCCGTCACGTACGCCCGTCGACCCTGCTTATCAACGTCAACTTCAGGATGAAGACCATGGAAACCACCAATCCGACCAAACTCTTTTCCGAGTACACCAAGGTGCTGGAGCGATTCAAGCTGCCCGGCCTCGACTTCGCGGCCATCCGCGAATCCCGGCGCAAGGACCTTGCCGCGCTGACCACCGTGAACCTGACCCTGCTGGACGGCGTCCAGGCGTTCGGCCAGAAGCAGGCGGACATCGCGCGCGGCGCCCTGTCCGAGCTGCAGACGCGGCTCCTGCAGAAGGCCGAAGCCGGCACGCCCGTTGCCGGCAACGTGGAACTGGCCCGGCATGCGCTGCAGAAGGCGCTGGCCAACCTGCGCGAACTGGCCGATATCGCCCAGAAGGCACAGGCCGACAGCGTCGCCGTCGCCAGCAAGCGCCTGGCAGAAAACGTCGAGGAACTGAAGGCCCTGTTCAAGCCCGCGCACTAATTGCGCGTTACCATGCGTATTCGCCGGCGCCCTCCCCCGGGCGCCGGTGCCGAGGACACCCGGATGACTCAAGCTGAGCGTGACACCGAGACCGGCGGCAGGATGGAAATCCGCACCGTCGAACTGGAAGGCAGGGAATTGCGCGTGGGCATCCGCCGCGGCAGCCATGCCGGGCCGCCGTTGCTGCTCTTCAACGGCATCGGCGCCAACCTGGAGCTGGTCGAGCCATTCGTCGCGGCGCTCGACGACGTCGAGATCATCATCTTCGATATCCCCGGCGTGGGCGGTTCGCCGACGCCGGTGATCCCGTATCGCTTCACCACGCTGAGCCTGATGGCGGACAAGCTGCTGACGCGGCTGGGCTACAACGGTCCCGTCGACGTGCTTGGCGTCTCGTGGGGCGGCGCGCTCGCGCAGGAATTCGCCCATCTGTACCCCGAACGCTGCCGGCGGCTGATCCTTGCCGCGACGTCGCCGGGCGTGATCATGGTGCCCGGCAAGCTCTCCGTGCTGGCCAGGCTGTTGGGGCCGCGCCGCTACACCGATCCGGCCTACCTGCAGCGGGTCGGCGGCGACATCTACGGCGGCACCTACCGTCGCGATCCCGGCCTGCTGCGCGAACACAGCCGGCATATCCAGCCGCCTCGCGGCAGGGGCTACGTCTACCAGCTGCTTGCCGCTTGGGGCTGGAGCAGCCTGCCGTGGCTCGGCGCACTGCGCCAGCCCACGCTGGTCATGCATGGCAACGACGACCCGATCGTGCCGCTGGCCAATGCCAAGATCCTGGCGGCACGCATCCGCAAGGCCAGGCTCCATGTGGTCGACGATGGCCACCTGTTCCTGGTCGCGCGTGCAGCGGAAGTCGCGCCGGTCATCCGCAGGTTCCTGCGGGAGGAGCCAAATTGAGCTTTCCCGCCGATGGCGATGCCGGCTTGCCGCGTTCCACACCGGACCTGCCTGTCGCGCGAGGACAGACCGGGCTGCGCCGCATGCGCAATGCGGCAACGGCCATGCTGGCAGTCATGCTCGGCCTGCTGCTGCTCAGCGCGCTTGGCCAGGCCCATTACCCTTCGCTGGCGCCGTGGCTCGCCTGGGTGCGCGCATTTGCCGAAGCGGCTACCGTAGGCGCCGTGGCCGACTGGTATGCGGTGGTCGCCCTGTTCCGCCACCCGCTCGGCCTGCCGATTCCGCATACGGCAATCATTCCGCGCAACCAGATGCGCATCGCCGAAAGTCTCGGCAGTTTTGTCGAGCGCAATTTCCTCGCGCCGGCACTGATTGTCGACCGCCTGCGCACCCACAACACCGCAAAGGCCGCGGCCGCCTGGCTGGCGGTGCCCGCCAACAGCCGCTCACTGGCCGATCCCGTCGTCGATTCGCTTCCGGCGCTGCTGCAGGTGCTCGACGACGACAACGTCGCCCGCCTGTTCGAGCGCAGCGCCCTGCCCTGGCTGCGCACGCTCGATGTCTCGGCGCTTGCCGGCAACCTGCTGCAGGTCCTGACCGACAAGCAGCGGCACCAGCCACTGCTCGATCGCGGCCTGCGCGCCATGGAACAGTGGCTGACCGAGAATGCCGGCCTGCTGCAGGCCAAGTTCAGCGAGGCATCGCGCTACACGCCGGTCCAGCTCGACGCCTATATCGTCAACAAATTCGTCGAAGGCGTGATCGCGCTGCTCCATGAAGTCCGCTCCTCGCCCGACCACCCGCTGCGGCTGCAGCTCGACGAGGCCATGCAGGAGCAGATCGCCAGGCTGCGCACGTCCGAGCGCTACCGCCGCACGGGCCAGCTCTGGATGCGCGACTGCATCCGCCACCTGAAGCGCGAGGACAGCTATCGCGTGCTGTGGCAGCGCCTGCGCGTGTGGCTCAGCGCCGAGGCCGTGCGCGAAGACTCCTGGATGCGCGCCATGGTCGCTGACATGCTGGCCTCGCTGGGCGCCACCATCCGCGACGATCCGGCCCAGCAGGACAGGTTGAATGCCTGGTGGCTGCAGCTCGTGCACGCAGGCGTCGGCCGGTACCGCCACCAGGTGCCCGCGCTGATCGCCGAAGTGGTGAAGAGCTGGGACGCGGACGAGATCACCGCGAAGATCGAATCGGAAATCGGCCGCGACCTGCAGTACATCCGCATCAACGGCACGCTGGTCGGCGGTACCGTGGGCGTGCTGCTTCACGCGGCGATGCTGTGGCTCGCGCCTTGAGGCGGACGTTCGCGCTATCGCCGTACGTCGCCTTCCTGCCCCGGCGGTGATGACGAGAAGCCGAAGCCTGGCTGGCGGCGCAGGTACAGCGCCAGTCCGACGGTGACCGCAACGGCATAGACAATCAAGCCGGTACCTGCCAGGCGCTGGTCAGGCAGCAGGTAGTTGGCGCACAGCCGGCTGTCGGCATCATGGAAAAGCATGCCGACGGTGGCCAGCGTCCAGATCAGATTGCCGCCGAAGAACAGGAGGACGGCCGCCGGCGCGCGCCGCAAACCGTGCTCCGCCGACACGCCGGCGAGCATCAGCGACACATACCTGGCGCCGTTGACGCCGGCATCGAGCCTGGCCAGGTCGAGCGCCAGCGGCACCATCCAGAACATCAGGCACAGCGAAGCGCCCAGCAAAGGCGCCAGCCCCAGGCGCATCACCGCCTCCGTGGCCGGGCGCTCGCGGTGGCGGCGCGCCAGCATGGCTGAAGCGGCAAAGCCGCATGCCGACAGGATCGGGACCTCGACCAGCATCTGCAACGCCATGCTGGCTTCCAGGGTTTCGCGCACGGGCGCGATCAGCAGGATGGCTGGCAGGCCGAGCAGGCACCACAGCACCCACGCGGTTTGCGGCACGGCGGCCTGCACGGCCTCCATCCTCGCCAGCTTCATCGCACGGCCCGCCGCGCCGCGTCGAGCGCCTGGTCGAAGCGGCTGTAGTCGTACAGGCCGAGGACAACGCCGCGGCCATCGATCAGGTGGATCTCCCCGTTATGGACATAGCCGCCCATGCCGTCGGGAACTGCCACGACATCCAGCGCGCTCAGTAGTGACTGCTCCCCGGCGGGTGGCACCGGCGCAGTGATGCGCCAGATGCCGGGATCGGCGCGCTGCTGCCGGCTGTATGCGGCCAGGCGCGCCGTGTCGTCGTGTTGGGGATCGACGGAAATCGACAGCAGGCGGACCCGGCCTTCCAGCCCGCTTGCCCGGATGCGCTGCTGCAGCCGGTAGAACTGCGTGCCAAGCGCGGCGCAGACCGTCTCGCAGCGCGTGTAGATGAAATCGACCAGGTACACCTGCGACGCTGGCGACGCGGCATCCCACGGCGCGAAGCGATCGCCTTGCGCATCGCGCAGCGCGATCGGTGCGGCCACCAGGCTGCCTGCCGCGGCCCGCTCGATCCTGCGCTCGTCGAGCGTCCACGACTGCAATCCCTGCGTGAGCCAGGCCAGCGCCGCCGCGAAGCCGATGGATAACACCACGCAGGCCGCGCCTGCCGCGCGCAGGCCAATGGGACGGGGCAATTGCTGGATGTCCACGGTCTTCCTACTTCAGCGGCGCCAGTTCTTTGTCGCCATCATAGGGGCTGGTCTTGTCCTTGGTCGCGGCGCGCACCTGTCCGACCAGCTCCGCCGACACGGGCGGCGCGGCGTTGCCCCACTGGCTTCGCACGTGGGTCACCACGGCGGCTATCTCGGCGTCGTTGAGCTGGGCGCCGAAGGGCGGCATGGCCCCGTTGAAGGTACCGCCCTTCACCGTGAGCTGCCCGGTGATGCCATGCAACACGATCGCCACCGCGGTTTCCGGCTTGCCCTGCACCCACTCGGAACCGGCCAGCGGCGGGAACACGCCGGGCAGGCCCTGGCCGGTCGCTTGGTGGCAGGCGACACACTGCCCCGAATAAATGGCCGCGCCGTCTGCCTTGCCGCCGTTGCCCGAAGCCTTCTTGCCGGCCAGCGCACTGACCGTGCGGCCATCCCCGAGTTCGGACGGAATGTTGATCGGTGCCTGCGCAATGTAGTAGATGCCCCACAGGATGAGCGCGGCAACCAGCACTACGACGCTCTTGGGAATCGGCGTCTGCGATTCGCGGGGGTCGGCATGCTCGCGCTGTTCCTGCGGCGAGGGCTGGATCGATGACGGTTGGTCTGGCATGGCCTCGGATCCCGGAAGTCGTCGTGCCGGCGCTACCTGCCGGTCTTGCCCGTGGTGTCGTCGAGCGTGGCAAGCGCGGCGTAGGTATGGTCGAGCGCCTTCAGGTAGGCCACCAGGTCCAGCGCCTCGGGCGTTGCCACCACTACCATGCCGGGCGGCGCGGCGCCGGGAGGCAGCGTCAGGGCCCGTTCTCCGGGATCCGCAGCTTCCTTGACATCGAACAGGTACGGGTAGCTCGGCATGATGCTTTGCTGCACGTAGGCACGCGGCTGGTACAGGTGGCCGAGGTGCCAGTCCGCGCTCGGCTGGCGTGCGCCGATGTTGAAGAGGTCCGGCCCGGTGCGCATGGTGCCCAGCAGGTGCGGCCGGTCATAGTAGTAGTCCGCCGCCACCGAGGGCCGCCCCCACCCGCGCTTGCCATCCGGCGCGAACGACGGGTCGCGCGGCTGCTGCGAATGGCAATAGATGCAGCCGTTGCTGATATAGACCTGCCGGCCGCGCAGCTCGGCCGAGGTATAGGGCTTCAGCCCTGCCGCCGGCTTGATGTCATGCAACTGCATATAGGGCAGCACCACCAGTGCGCTGGTCGCCAGCGCCAGCATGACCATGCCCGCGCCGATCAGCAGCGTGATATTGCTCATGACCCGGCTCCTGCCTTGTGCAAATCGGCCAGCGGGAACATGGCCGGCTTGTCCCGGTTGGGTCCGAGCCCGAGGATCACGCAGACGAAATTGGCGATGAAGCACACGTGCCCGAGCACCATCAGCCCGCCACCGAACGAACGGGCCTGCAGGTAAGGCACCGTCAGCGTGACCGAATCCATGAAGGGCCTGGCGGCATCGAGCATGGCCAGGCCTTGCAGGGTGCCGGCGATCGTCAGGGCCACGAAGTAGATGCCGACGCCCACCGCGGCACACCAGAAGTGCGCGGCGATCAGGCCGGGATATGGCCATTCCCGCTGCGTGATGCGCGGCACGATGAAATAGATCGCGCCGAAGAACACGAAGCTGACGAAGGCGTAGAGTCCCAGGTGCGCATGGGCGACCGTAAAGTGCGTGAAGTGCGTGATGACGTTGACGCTGCGCAGCGCCTCGAACGATCCCTGGATCGAACTCAGCGTATACATCATGCCGCCCAGCGTGACGAAACGCAGCGTGGGCGAGTACAGCAGCGCCCTGAAGTGACCACGCATGGTCTGGTGCAGGTTCACCGTGAACGCGACCACCGGGATGATCATCATCATGCTCTGTACGATGGAGAGCGTGATCATCCACCCCGGCACCGGTCCGCCGACCAGATGGTGCCCCCCAACCTGCCCGTAGAAGAACGCGAGCGTCCAGAAGCCCAGCAACGACAGGCCGTACGACTGGATTGGCCGGCCGATGATCTTCGGCAGGAAATAGTAGATAGATGCCAGCGCCAGCGGCGTGTAGAACAGACCCAGCACACTGTGCCCGAACCACCAGTTGGTGGTCGCTTGCTCGACACCGAAATGGATGAGCGGAAACTTGGCGACCAGGTACAGCACCGGAAACCAGAACAGCGCGCAGCCCATGTACCAGACCGACACATAGAGGTGGCTGACCCGGGTGGACAGCAGCGTGAGCACCAGCGGCATGCCGATCAGGGCCCCGCCGACCGCGAAACAGATGCCGACCTGCCACGGAATCTCCAGCCACTCCATGCCGTCGGTCAGGCCGACCGCGATGCTGCCCAGGCCGGCGACCAGGCCGGCATTCCACAGCATCGCCCCCAGCAATGCGTAGTTGGCGCCGACCAGCCGTGTCTTCAGCACGCGCGGCAGCACGAAGAGCGCGATGCCCAGGCCGGCCATCGGTGCCCAGCCATAGGCCACTGCGTTGAGGTGAACCGTGCGGACGCGGCCGAAGGTCAGCCACGCCTGCGAGGCCAGCGCATCCGGCATATGCAGCTTGAGCGAAGCCGTCAGGCCGGCCAGCGAGGCGACCAGCAGCCATGCCATGGCGCTGCACAGGAAGATAAACACCACCAGCGATGACGAACGATCGGCTTCGGCCCGTGCGAACAGGTCCGAGTCGAGAGTCGGCGATGGCGCCGGCGGTTCGGCCGGGCCGGCGACAGCCTGCAACGCGGAACGCTGCTGGCTGGTGACTGCGGGTTCTTCGGTCCGCCCGATCTCATCCCGCGCGAATATCACCTCGGCGGCCTTCTGGGACCCGTCCAGCCATCCGTAGCGGACGCTGACGATAAACACGAGCAGACCGACCACGGACAGGATGAAAGCCGACAGGAGTATGGCGACTGTGCTCATGAAACCCTCCCAGGCCCGGACCTCTTGTGACGGTCCTGCGCTCCGGATGTGGCTACTGAAGGCGCAGTCCGATATGGCAAGGTGAACGACATGCAAACGCGGCACGCCACCCTTCCGCCACCGGGCAGCGCTCCGGTCTGGGCAGGCGGCGGTTCGCTGGCATGCACAATCCGCGTGCCATGCAGGGACGGCGGCACGAGGAAATGCATGCAATGTAGTCCATCGTCCGAAACTTGCCAAATTCGCTCCACATCGGCTGGCATCGAACGGTCGTGCGCACAGTGATTCCTTCCATTCACCAGACCTATCATTCAGTCGAACTGGAGGACGGTGCCTGCAGTCACGCGTGCTGGATCAGCGCGTCTCGATGCCCTGGCGGTGGGCAGCGGCCTGAACGCCGTAGACTGCCGCGGCAGTCACCAGGCCCGTGATCAGCACACCCTGCATGCCAAGCAGAACCGCGACGACGCGACCAATGTCGGTGGTGGGGACCACGTCGCCATATCCGATCGTCAACGCGGTAATGGCGCAGAAATAGGCGACCTGCCCGGCCGATGCCGGTGTATGGGTGGCGGCATCGACAGCCCCGCCCGCGTAGTGCATGACCGCGGCAAGCAGGCCGAACAGGATGAACAGGATGAACAGCACTGTACGGAGATACCAGAGAACCCTGGCGAATTCGCCGATCACGTGATGGGGCAGGATGTGCTTGCCGACTGCGCCGGCAGAGGTTTCGTCCATGGCAACTCCACTTGCGATTCGTTCTTGTGAATTCACAATCCCGGCATCGGACGCACGACAAAGCTCGCTCGCTGGAAAGAAACGCAAGAGACACACCGGGCGGATGGATGAGCTCGCAACATGCTGGCCACGTGGGCGCTGCCGTTACAGCAGTTTGACTCACAGCGGGCAGGCAACCAAACTGTAGGCGCCACTTCACGCGAACTCAGCACACGCCAGGCCCCAAACAGGCAAGACGGACAGCAGAAAGCCATGCCGCACCGGGCACCGGACCATCGTTCTCGCTCCACGCTGCGCAGCAGGATGCTTCGTGCACGCCGCCTGTCGTTGGGCGCCGCGAGCGTGCCGCTGCCTGGCTGGCTGCGCAGCTACCAGAAGGAATGGGTGGCGCCCGACGTGATCGCCGGGCTGACGGTCGCGGCAGTGGTCATCCCCAAGGCGCTGGCCTATGCAACGATTGCGGGACTACCGGTGCAGGTCGGCCTGTACACAGCGTTCGTCCCCATGCTGGTCTATGCGCTGCTCGGCAGTTCGCGCACGCTCAGCGTCAGCACGACGACGACGCTGGCGATCCTCGTTGC
This sequence comes from Cupriavidus oxalaticus, assembly GCF_038900635.1. Classification (GTDB taxonomy): domain Bacteria; phylum Pseudomonadota; class Gammaproteobacteria; order Burkholderiales; family Burkholderiaceae; genus Cupriavidus; species Cupriavidus oxalaticus_B. The sequence goes on from NZ_JAYMRX010000004.1 coordinate 375,471, forward strand.
CGCCGCCTTCTCCAGCCTGGGGCCGAATCCCGGCACGGCGACCCTGGTCACCGCATCGGCCACGATAACGTTCCTGGTCGGCGCCATGCTTATCGCAGCGCGACTGCTGCGCCTTGGCTTTATTGCCGACTTTATCTCCGAGCCAGTGCTGATCGGGTTCAAGGCGGGAATTGGCATTGTCATTGTGGTGGACCAGATCCCGAAGCTGCTTGGGATTCATCTGCAGAAAGGAACGTTCTTCCACAACCTGCTTGGCATCGTGCAGGGCGTTCCGCACGCCTCCCTGGCCACCGCTGCCGTGGGAATTGCGATGGTCGCAACCCTGTTGTCCATGGAGCACTGGCTGCCACGCGCGCCCGCGCCGCTGATTGCAGTGGCAGTCGGCATTGCCGGCGTTTCCCTGCTTAACCTCCCGGCCCTTGGCGTGGCCATCGTTGGCAATGTGCCGACCGGCGTGCCGCCTGTCACCCTTCCCGATGTGGATTTGATGCAGCGGCTATGGCCCGGGGCACTTGGCATTGCGTTGATGAGCTTTACCGAAAGCATCGCAGCCGGACGCGCGTTCACGCAAAGCGGAGAATCGCCGCCGGCGGCGAACCGGGAATTGTTGGCGACAGGCATCGCCAACCTCGCCGGCGCTTTCCTTGGCGCCATGGCAGCCGGCGGCGGGACGACGCAGACCGCGGTCAACAAGATGGCCGGGGCACGCTCGCAGTTCGCCGGCCTGGTTACCGCGCTGGCGGCGTTGGGCACGATGCTGATACTCGCGCCATTGGTGGGATTGATGCCCGAAGCCACGCTGGCCGCCGTGGTCATCGTCTACTCCGCCACCTTGATCAAGCCCGCCGAGTTTCGCACCGTTCTGCATGTCAGGCGCACGGAGTTCAGCTGGGCCTTGATTGCCATGGCCGGCGTCGTGGTGCTTGGCACGCTGCAGGGCATCGTCGTGGCGATCATCGCGTCCATGCTGGCCCTGGCCTACCAGACCTCCGACCCGCCCGTGTACGTGCTGGCGCGCAAGCGGGGTACCAATGTGTTCCGGCCTCGTTCCGAGAACCACCCCCAGGATGAAACCATCCCGGGCCTGCTCATGCTGCGGCCGGAAGGACGGATCTATTTCGCCAATGCCAGGCGTATCGGCCACAAGCTGCGCCCGCTGGTCGCCGAAGCCAGGCCAGGCGTAGTGGCCCTGGACCTGTCAGGCGTCTCGGACCTGGAGTACACGGCCTTGCATATGCTCGCGGATGCGGAGAAAAAACTGCGCGAGGACGACGGCGTGCTGCTCTGGCTGGTCGGCCTGAACCCCGACGTGCTGGAAATGGTGCGCCGCTCGCCGCTGGGCGACACGCTGACGCATGAACGGATGTTCTTCACCCTCGACCTGGCGGTGGCCAGATACGAGGCAAATCAGGCAAATCAGGCAAAGTTGCCCTGATGGCCGCCATGTTGACGCAAGGGGTAACCATGTCACGCCTGCTATTGACGAATGTGGAACCGGGGACCACGGATGAAGAAGTCCGCGCCTTCCTCGACAAATACGGATTTCCTCCCAGCGATGCCATCGAACAGGTGCCGGGAGACGGCACGCGCCCGTCGGTCATCCTGGATTTCCATGAGGTGGACAACGAAACGCTGCACAAGTATGTCGGCCGTATTAATCACATGTTCTGGAAGAGCCGCGAGCTCTCCGCACAGATCCTGACCGAACGTTTCTCGTGATTGCAGCCTGCCCCTGTCTGGCGCTATCTGGCAGCAACCCAAAGGAAGATCTGTTCGATGAGTTGGTCGCTGGCCGCCGCCATGGCCCGCGCGCCTCCCGCAGCGTCGGCGCTCGGTGCCTGCGCGCTGGCCTGGAACACGGCACTCCGGACACGGCCGGGATTCACTTCACTCACCGTCAGGTAACTCAGCCCAACTGCCCGTTCTACGTGTCATAGAAAGTTCACTTTATCGGTTTCCATGTTTCGACTATATTGGAAACATGGAAGCCGATAACGCCCTTGAAGCGCTTGCCGCGCTTGCTCATTCGATCCGGCTGTCCGTGTTCAGGCTGCTGGTTCAGGCCGGTCCACCAGGACTGCCGGCTGGCCGCATTGCCGAGCTGATGGAAATGCCCGCGTCGTCGCTGTCCTTCCACCTGAAGGAATTGCACCGCGCCGGACTGCTTTCAAGTCGCCAGGACGGACGCTCCATCATCTATATGGCCCGGTTCGAGACCATGAACGCGTTGCTGGGCTTCCTCACGGAGAACTGCTGCGGCGGCAATCCGTGCTCTCCTGTGTCCAACTGCTCCGTCGCCTCCGAGCCGAAATCATGAAACGCTTCCACGTCCACGTCAGCGTCGCCGACCTGACCGCGAGCATCCGTTATTACTCGGCCCTCTTCGCCGCCGAACCCACTGTCGTGAAAGAAGACTACGCGAAATGGATGCTGGAGGATCCGCGCGTGAATTTCGCAATTTCGACGCGCGGTGCGGAGACCGGCGTCGACCATCTCGGCTTCCAGACCGACGATGCTGGCGAGTTGGCCGAGCTGAAGCAGCGCGCCGAAGCCGCCGATATGGCGCTGCTCGACGAAGGCGAGACCACCTGCTGCTATGCCCGAAGCGACAAGTATTGGGTCACGGATCCGCAAGGCATCGCGTGGGAGCACTTCCACACGCTTGGCAATGTGCCGGTGTATGGCGAATCCCGGAACATCGATGCGTCTGGCCAGGAATCGGCTTGTTGCGCGCCTCGCGCCCCGAAGGGAAAGCCGATCGGTATTGCGGTCAACTCCGAACCTTCCTGCTGCTGAGCGTGCGCCATCAGGACAATAAGCGACAACCCGATTTCGTCTTCACGGTATGTGACAGGCAGCGGGTGAAGTCTTCCCCGCATTTATTTCTGTTTCACACACCCCATGGCGACTAACGTATTGATCCTCTGTACCCATAATTCAGCCCGCAGCGTGCTGAGCGAAGGGATGTTGAACCATCTGGCCAGGCAATTCGGCCGGGACATACGCGCCTACAGTGCCGGAAGTTCCCCCAGCGGACGGATCAACCCGTTTGCCATCGAGGCGCTCGCCAACGCCGGCGTCGACGCCAGCGGTTATCGCAGCAAGAGCTGGGATGAGTTCACTGGCGACGGTGCCCCGGAGATGCGCATCGTCATCACGGTCTGTGACAGCGCGGCGGCCGAGGAATGCCCGTACTGGCCGGGAAGCCCGGTCAAGGTGCATTGGGGATATGCCGATCCCTCCAATGCGCCAGGCGGTGATGAAGGGAAGCGCCAGGCCTTCGAACTGACCCGGCAGGCCATCGGCTATCGGATGATGCAACTGCTGATGCTGCCGCTGGATTCGATGAGCAACGCCGAGTTGCAGGAACAGCTTGAGCGCATCTCCAGGAGTTGAGCGCCGTGATTGATTTGCGCAACAGATTGGCCGCCGAAGCGCTTGGAACAGCCTTGCTGCTCGCCGTCGTGATTGGCTCGGGGATCATGGCCGAGCGGCTTGCAGGCGGCAATGTCGCCGTGGCGCTGCTGGCCAATACGGCCGCAACCGTCGGTGGCCTGTACATCCTGATCGAAGTATTCGGCCCGATCAGTGGCGCACATTTCAACCCGGTGGTCAGTTCGGTCATGGTTGCGCAAGGAGAACTGCCTGGCGCCGCACTGGTTCCGTATATCGCCGCGCAGCTTGTCGGCGCGGTGCTCGGCGCATGGTTGGCGCATGCCATGTTCGACATGACGATCCTGCAATTCTCCGCCAAGGTGCGTAGCGGCCCGGGGCAATGGATTGCAGAAACGGTCGCAACTGCCGGCCTCCTGCTGGTTATCCTGCGCGCCCCGAACGGTCGTGCCTCCGCCATGGTCGCGGCGTATATCGGTGCAGCCTACTGGTTCACCGCTTCCACGTCGTTCGCCAATCCGGCGGCGGCATTTGGACGGATGTTCAGCGACAGCTTCGCCGGTATTGCGCCGGGCAGCGTACCGGGATTCGTGCTGGCGCAATGCGCAGGTGCCGCGCTCGGACTGCTGCTGCATCGGTTGCTCGAGCCACGCCATGCGCGCCATGGCCATCCGAATGTCATCGAGTCTTCCGGCGAGCATCCGGCCGATTGATTTCGGGGATGCCGTCAGCCGGCGAGAGGCGGAAACACGTACCACCCGCCATTGCGGTGGCGGAAGAAGGCAATGGACAGGCGCCGCGTCGCCTGGGCCGATTCGACACACACGACACAACCCTTATGGTTGGCAAGGTGCCTGAAGCAGGCGACCCGAGCCGGGCTGGCATCGCTGGGCGACAACCACTTTTCTACCAGCGCGTGTAACGAATTATCTGTCTTGCGCATCGTGTCACTCCTCTTGAGGCACGCCTCACTGGTACCGCACGCTGCATCGGCACGTCCTTGATTCAAGGCTAGGTGCGGAACACCGCCAATGCCTTCGGTGAGGGACAACAATACGCATCCGGACGCGCTGAATCGTTCGTAGGAAATTCCTGACAGGAGGTACTCAAGCACCGATCAGTGCACGCGTCCGCCGACTCCCGTTGCACTGCGCGGTCCTGTCGCCGACCCGGCTCTATCGACCTCAGGGAAGCAGATCCCTCAAGTCCTGCAGCAGCGTCGGCACCAGCTCGGACACCGTGGGATGGATGTGCATCGCGCGGCTGACCGTCGTATAGGGCGCCCTGGCATACATGATGTCGAGCAGCGAATGAATCACCTCGTCACCGTTCAGTCCGAGGATAGTGGCACCAAGGATCATCCGCGTGTCTGCGTCGACCACCACCTTCATGAAGCCCAGGCTCTCGCCTTTCTCCACTGCCCGTCCGACGCGGCTCATGGGGCGGGTACCGACCAGCACCTTCCGTCCGGATTGCCGCGCCTCGCTCTCGGTCATGCCGGCGCGGGCCAACGGAGGATCGATGAACATGGCATAGGCTGCAATTCGGTCAGCCACCTTGCGCGGGTCATTGTCGAGGAGGTTGGCAGCAACGATTTCATGATCGTTGTACGACGTATGTGTAAAGGCACCACGGCCGTTGCAATCGCCAAGCGCCCAGATGCCAGGGACATTGGTGCGCAAATGTTCGTCTACCTTGATATAGCCGTGGGCGTCGGTCTCGACCCCTGCCTTGTCGAGCCCCAAGTCGTCGGTGTTGGGCACGCGCCCGACCGCCAGCAGCAGGTGCGAGCCGTGGACTTCGGGCGCGCCGGCCGCGCAATCGAGCCCGACGGCAATATGATCGCCGTCCCTGCGCGCACTCAGGCAGTTGGCATTGAGCCGGACTTCGATTCCCTCGGCTTCCAGTATCTCCCGCACTGCCTGCGACACATCCTCGTCTTCGCGCTGGACCAGGCGCGGGCCTTTTTCGACGACGGTCACCCTGGCGCCGAAACGCCGGTACATCTGGCCAAACTCGAGGCCAATGTAGCTGCCGCCGATGATGATCAGATGCTCAGGCAGGAAATCCACCTCCATCATCCCTGAATTGGTGAAGTACGAGACCTGATCCAGCCCGGGCATGGGCGGAACCAGGGCCCGGCCGCCGACGTTCACGAAAATCCGGTCGGCTTCCAGCAGTTCGCCATTGACTCGCACACTATCGGGGCTCTCGAAGCGGGCATGACCCTGATAGACAGTGACGTTCTCCAGGCCACGCATCCACTTCTCCACACCGCTGCTGGACCGGCCCGAGATTTCGTCCTTGCGTGCCTTCACCCGCTTCATGTCGACGGCCACCGCCCCACCGACGGTCACACCGTACTCGCCAGCCCGCCGCGCCAGCTGGGCCGCGTACGCGCTGGCGATAAGGGTCTTGGTGGGAATGCAGCCGGTGTTCACGCAGGTGCCGCCAAAACGCGCGCGCTCGATGACGGCCAGTTTCATGCCCGCGCCGGCCAGCCGCGCGGCGAGCGCGGGGCCGGCTTGTCCGGTGCCAATGATGATCGTGTCGAATCCTTGGGCCATTACGATTCTCCTTGCCTGGTACGGTGCTCACCGCGGTGTGGATGACAAGAACCGCCGTCGATCACTGACAACTTTAGGTGAAAGTCCGCCAGTTGATCCTAAAGTGGAGAAAGCGTCTAATCATCCGGAGACACCGTGCTGAAGTTGCGTTCTGTTTGCATTGCACAAGCTGCGACTCCGGGAACCACGCCGATTGGACATGGCGGCACTCCCCCCAGCAAGCACAGTCCTGAAGCCGTCCAAAGGAGATTGCGATGCCTGACGATCTTGTGATTCGGAGCATGACGCGCGCCGAGCTGGATCAGCTGGTCGGATGGGCGGCAAGCGAGGGGTGGAACCCCGGCCTTCACGACGCGGCGCTGTTCTGGGCCACGGACCCGGACGCCTTTATCGCCGCGGAGCTGGATGGCGAGCTGATCGGCGGGGGCGCGATCACCTCGTACCACGGGGAGTTCGGCTTTATGGGCTTCTTTATCGTCCGCCCGGAGTTTCGTGGCCGGGGGCTGGGCAATACGCTGTGGCATGCACGCCGCGACCGGCTGCTTGCGCGGCTGCGGCCCGGTGCCGCCATCGGGCTGGATGGCGTCTTCGCGATGCAGGACTACTACGCCAGGGGTGGCTTCGTCTTCTCCCATCGCAACCTGCGCTTTCGTGTGGAGGTGCCGCTTGATCAGCCCGACTCGCAGCCCGACTCGCAGCCCACCCCCCAGCCCCGCTCGCCAAAGCCGCCGCGCCCGGATGATGCGATCGTCCTGCTGGACGAGGTGCCCTTCGACGACGTGCTGGCATACGACCGCACATGCTTTCCCGCCGCGCGCGAGGCCTTCCTGCGCGGATGGGTGCGGCAGGCGGACGCGCTGGCGCTGGGTTGCTTGCGCCAGGGCCGGCTGGCCGGATTCGGCGTGGTGCGCCGGTGCGGGGAAGGCTGCAAGATCGGGCCGCTGTTTGCTGACGACGCTGACGCGGCCGAAGCCCTCTACGCACGCCTGGCCGCCTTTGCATCGGGCGGCCCCTTGTTCCTCGATGTGCCGGAAAACCACCCGGCGGCCATGGCGCTGGCGCATCGGCACGGCATGGCGGAAGTGTTCGGCTGCGCGCGCATGTATCACGGGCCAGCGCCCGGCCTGGTGCACAAGCGCATCTTTGGCATTACGACCTTTGAGCTGGGATGATGCAGGCGCGCGACCTGGCCGGCTATGGCAACTCCCCGCCCGATCCGCGCTGGCCCGGCGGCGCGCGCGTGGCGCTGCAGTTTGTGCTCAACATCGAGGAAGGCGCGGAATCGTGCATCCTGAATGGCGACGCGAGATCCGAAGCGTACCTGCATGAGCTGCCCGGCCGTCCGCCGCGCGAGGCCGAGCGCGACTGGAGTGTCGAAAGCATGTACGAATACGGCGCGCGTGCCGGCGTCTGGCGGTTGCTCGACCTCTTCGCCGAGCGCGGCCTGCCGCTGACCGCGTTCGCGGTCGGTCGCGCGCTGGAGCTCAATCCGCGCATCGGGCTGGCGCTCAGTGCCGCGGGACACGAGGTCGCGGGCCATGGCTATCGCTGGATCGACTATCGTGACGTGCCTGAAGACGAAGAGCGGCGCCAGATTCAGCTGACGATCGCGGCGATCGAACGCATTTGCGGCAAGCGGCCGGTGGGCTGGTACACGGGTCGGGTCAGCGCCGGCACGCGGCGCCTTATCCAGGAGGAAGGCGGCTTCCTTTACAGTTCGGATGCCTACAACGATGACCTGCCGTACTGGTTCTCAGCCTCGCCGCCGCTGCTGATGATTCCCTATACGCTTGTCAACAACGACGCCCGCTACCTGCTGCCTGGCGGCTTTGCCTCTGGAGACGATTTCTACCGGATGCTGCGGGACGCGTTCGACCTGTTGTGGCACGAGGGTGCGCGCGCGCCGAAAATGATGAGCGTCGGACTGCATTCCCGCGTCAGCGGTCATCCCGGGCGCGCCATGGCGCTTGCACGGTTCCTTGACTACGTGCGCGGGCATGACGACGTGTGGATCTGCCGCCGCGAGGACATCGCCAGGCACTGGATGGCGCATCACCCGGCGTAACGTGCCGGTGCGCAGCCCTTGCACATCACGCCTGACCGCTCTGGCGTGTTGCGACCCATTGCTCCGCACGGCCCCGCCCCCAGGACGATGCTGGCGGAATTCGGTACGGCGCTGGCCATGACCTATGCATAAGAACCAACCCTCGGGCGCCAGCGCTCACTGGCTTCAACGCATCGCGCTGCCCTCCGGCGCAAGCGCCGACGCCTTGCCGCTGCTGGCCGGCCGCGCGCTGCGTGGCATCTGTGATGGCTATGTTGCCGTGCTGTTGCCAGCCTACCTGCTGGCGCTGGGCTTCGACCCGGTGACAGTCGGCCTGATCAGCAGCGCAACCCTGATCGGTTCTGCCCTCGCCACGATCCTGGTCGGCATCGTCGGGCACCGCTTCCCGCAACGCCGCTTGCTGATGCTGGCGGCTGCCGTGATGGTAGCGACCGGGCTTGGCTTTGCGGGTTTCTCCACGCTGTGGCCGCTTCTGGTGGTCGCCTTCGTCGGCACGCTCAACCCCGGCTCCGGCGATGTCAGCGTCTTCCTGCCGCTGGAACACGCGCGCCTGGCGGAAACGGTCTCTCCCGACAGCCGCACAGCGCTGTTCGCCCGCTACGGCCTGATCGGGGCATTCTCATCCGCCCTGGGCGCACTGGCAGCGGCCATCCCCGCATGGCTGGCCGGGCAGTCCTGGCTGTCGTCGCTCGATGCAATGCGCCTGATGTTCGTTTTCTACGGGATCACGGGCCTGCTGCTGTGGCATCTCTACGCGCGCCTGCCTGCCACGCAGCCCCATGGAATGCCCGTGGCGACAGCGCCATTGGGCCCGTCCCGTCCGATCGTATTGCGCCTGGCCATGCTGTTCAGCGTGGACGCGTTCGCGGGCGGGCTCGTCGTCAATTCGCTGCTGTCGCTGTGGCTGATGCAGCGTTTCGGCCTGAGTCCCGCCGCGACCGGCCAGTTCTTCTTCCTGGCAGGCCTGCTCACCACGTTCTCGCAGCTTGCCGCAGTGCCGCTGGCGCGCAAGATCGGCCTGCTCAACACGATGGTGTTTACGCATATCCCTTCCAGCCTGTGCCTGATTGCGGCCGCCTTCGCGCCCACCATGGCGATGAGCCTGGCCTTGCTGCTGGTTCGCAGCGCGCTGTCGCAAATGGATGTGCCAACCCGCACGGCCTATGTGATGGCCGTCGTCACGCCGCCTGAACGGGCGGCGGCTGCAAGCCTGACGGCGGTGCCGCGCAGCCTGGCTGCCGCGCTCAGTCCCGCGCTCGCCGCTACCTTGATGGCCCATGGCTATGCAAGCGCGCCGCTGGTCGCCTGCGGCCTGCTGAAGATCGCTTACGACCTCGCGATGCTGCTCGCCTTCCGTCGGATCAAGCCGCTCAACTGACTGGCCGGCTGCGATGGCTGACGGGGCCGCGCGGCAGTTGCAGCCGATCGCATCCGGTCAACCTTGAAGGGCCAGACACGGGAGCGGCGAAGCTGCCAGCCCATCGTGACCGCATCATGACTTGCCGCCGAAGATTTGTCTGGCAACCCCCATGTCGCTCGGCTAGTATCAGTTGTGCATTGCACCATGCGAGCCGCTGCGCGCCCGCTCCAAGACCTGATGTGACGAAAATCCGCCCGATCGCAACCCGCCCGGGCGTTGGTGCGGTCATGCCGGTGCCAGACAGAATCTCAACAAGGGAAGTGGAGACATGGCAGATAATCTTGACAGCCAGATCGTACAGCTCGGCGCGTATAACGTTGAAAAGGGAAAGAGCTCGATTTCGGGGCTTTCGTCAGGCGCCTTCATGACCGTGCAGTTGCACCTGGCCCATTCGTCGAGCTTTTGCGGCGCAGGGGTAATCGCGGGCGGCCCATATCGCTGTGCCGAGTCCTTCCGTTCGGCGTCGGCGGTAGCGGAGGATGCCTACGAACTGAATGCGCTGCATCTGTGCATGAACCCGCTGGTGCCGCAGACCGCGCCCGACGCCAGGCATCTTGCCGAGCTGGCGCATCAGACCGCACTCGCCGGCGAAATCGACGCCATTTCCAATCTTGCCGGGCATCGCGTCTATGTTTTCACCGGCAGCGAGGACAGCGTGGTGTATTCGAGCGTGGTGGCACGCACCCGTGAGTTCTACCGCCTGCTTGGCGTCAGCGCTGACGACATCCTCTATGACGACAGCGTGCCGGCCGGCCATTCGATCATCACCGACAATGCCGAGGATTCGCCGCTGGCCACCAACCAGCCGCCATATATCAACAACGGCGGATTCATCCAGTCCCACAGCATCCTGCGGCATATCTACGGCAAGCTGCACGCGCCTTCGCCACGTCCGGGCGGACGCCTGCTGCGCTTCGACCAGAGCGAGTTCTTTGGCAACGAGGCGCGAGCCAGCATGAGCAAATATGGCTATGCGTATGTGCCGCAGGCTGTAGCGGACGGCGCCGAGGCCAGGGTCCATATCGCCCTGCACGGCTGCAAGCAAGGCTACAACTATATCGACTTCACCTTCGGCCAGTCCGACTTCGCCAGCCAGCCCCCTTATGGCAACCGGTATATCACGACGACGGGCTACAACAGCATTGCCGACAGCAACAATATCATCGTGCTGTACCCGCAGGCCGAGGGTACGGATGACAGCCTGACGCAGAACCCGGACGGCTGCTGGGACTGGTGGGGATATTCCTGCGCGGATGCCGAGCGGCCCGACTACTACTCGCGAAATGCAATCCAGATCCAGGCCATTCAAGGCATGCTTAGCCGGCTTGGCGGTTGAGGGAGGAGCAAGATGGAAGGAACCATGATGAGTCCCCACGACGGCGCGCTGACCGTGCCGAAGACCGAGGCGGTGCCGGCACTGCACCACGCCCTCGCCATGACCCAGCCCGCCGCGATGCAGCGGGCCTTGATGCTCCAGACGCTGACGAGCGGGTGGGCCATGCGTACCGCCGGTACCGGAGCCAAGGCCCTGAACCTGGCGCCTTTCAGCATGGATACGCAACTGCTTGCGGAGTTGCTGCAGTTCCAGTCCGCGATCGTCCAGCGCCTGCAGGCGCAGCAGCAGGAATGGTTGCACGGCTGGGCTACCTGGCTGCAGGAGCGCGCGCAGGTCAAGCGTGCCAACACCGTATCCAAGCTGGTCGAGCAGGAATTCGACCTGCTCGCCCGCGCGGTGCTGCTGGCAAGCAACCAGATGGTCGACCTGATGACCCTGCAGGAGAATATCGAGGTCAACAGTGGCTACTGGATCGGACAAATGCTGGCCGCCAGAACCGAACAGGAAGCGCAGGCATAGTTGCTTGCGTGGCGACTTTGGCTGATGACAGCCAAAGTCGCCATTCCTTGCCCGTGATGTCGAAGTGCCCGCGCTCGGGTTCAGCCGAAGCGCACGGGATCATACGGCCGGGCATCGACCCACGGCTGCTCGCCGTCCATCAACTCGCCCAGCAGCCGGCCCGTGACGGGTCCCAGCGTGAAACCCTGGTGGCCATGCCCGAAGTTGAACCACAGGCCGCGATGGCGCGGTGCCTGTCCTACGATCGGCAACATATCGGCGACACACGGCCGCGCGCCCAGCCACGGCGAGTCCTCGACCGGCTCGCCCATCCGCACCAGCTCGCGCGCGTGGCGCTCGGCCTTATGCAGCTGGACCGGCGTCGGCGCCGCATCGTGATGGGCGAACTCGGCGCCGGTAGTCAGGCGCAGGCCACGCTTCATCGGCGCCAGGAGGAAGCCGTTCTCGACATCCAGCAGCGGCAGCGACGGCATGGATTCGGCTGCATAGTGGCGGTGGTAGCCGCGCTTGACGAACAGCGGGAAGCGGTAGCCGAGCGGCCGGATCAGCGCCGAGGCCCACGGCCCCAGCGCAATGACGGCGTTGGCGGCGTTGACCGGACCCTCGTCCGTTGCCACGGTCCAGCCGCTTCCCGTCTGCTTCAATGTCGTCGCGTCGCCGCGGCGCACGATGCCGCCAGACTGCGTGTACAACGCGGCATAGCGGCTGACCAGCTCGCCGGGATCCGCGACGGTCCACGGATCGCGCCAGTGGATGGCCCCGGCCAGCGGGCCGCGCCACGCCGGGTCGGTTGCGGTGATGCAGGCCTGATCGAGGATCCGGTAGTCGAGCCCGTGCTGCTGCCCGGTTACGGTCGCGGCACGCGCCGCCTCGTCGAAGGCTGCCGCGCTGCGATAGGCCTGGAGCCATCCCGACTTGCGCACGAGATCGTCCGCGCCGGCCAGCGCGATGAGGCGCTCGTGCTCGGCCAGGCAATGGCGGATGAGCGCGCTGTAGGCCGTGACGGTACTGGCATAGCGGTCGGGCGCGGATTCGCGCCAGTAGCGCGCCAGCGTCGGCAGCAGGCTGGCGAGCGCACCCGGGTGGTAGTGGACATCGTTGCCCTGCCGGGCCACCACGCGCAGCATGGCCATCCACTCGCGCGGAAAGGCGTAGGGCTGCACCGCTTCACGCTGGATGATGCCGGCGTTGCCATAAGACGTTTCCCTGCCCGGCTCCCGCCGGTCGACCAGCACGACCGCATGGCCGCGCTGGCGCAGCGCCAGCGCGGTGCAGACGCCGACCATGCCGGCGCCGAGTACAACGATGTCCTTTGTCATGATGTCTGATGCGGTGCTGCCGCACGGCAGGCTTGATCCCGGGATCCGAAGCCTGATTCTGCATCGGCGGCAGGGCCGTGCGGAATATCGTTCGCGAGCAATTATTGAAATCGGCGATTGCCTTTCCGGCAATCATCGGGTGCTGATGTTCGTGATGCCCTCGACGAGGTGTTGCACAAAGGCGCGTCCCGCGGGCGGCAGGTTGCGGCGGGCCAGCGTCTGGATCTCGATATAGCGCTCGTTCATTTCGCGGTCGCGCAGCGGTATGGCGGCAATGCTGCCCTCCAGCAGCCGTCGACGGACCGACAGCTCGCCATAGAAAGCGACGACGCCGCCACCGGCCGTCGTGAATCCGACCAGCGAGTCCAGGTTATTGCTGGAGAAAACGGTCTGGTAGCTCAGCCCCTGGCGGCTGCAGCTCGTGTCCAGCAGCTGCCGCAGCGAGCTTTCCTTCGGCGGCAGCGCCAGCGGGTAGCCGACCAGCTGCGACAGCGAGACCTGGCGCTGTCCGGCCAGCGGGTGGTCCGGCGCCATGATGGCCAGCACCGGCGCCGGATGGCGCAGCTCCACTTCGAGCTCAGGCTCGGGCAGCCCGCTCAGCGTGATGCCGATATCCGCCTCGCCGTCCCGGATGCGGCGCGCGATGTCGCCTTGCGAGCAGACGTCCAGGTCGAAGCGGATCCCGCCATACTTTTCCCGGAAGCTGGCGGCCAGTGCCGGGATGAAATCGTGGGCGATGCCCTCCACGCTTGCCAGGCGCACCTGGCCGACGCGCAGGCCGCGCAGCGCCTGGATATCGCCGGTGACGCGATCGATCTCCTGCTGCGCGCGCTTGGCGTGTGCGGCCAGCAGTTCACCCGCGGCGTTGGGCACGAGACCGCGGGCGCGCCGGTCGAACAGCAGCGTATCCAGCTCGCTTTCCAGCTTGGCGATCTGCCGGCTTACCGCCGACGGCGCCACGTTGAGCTTGAGCGCGGCGTCCTTGACCGAGCCGGTGCGCACGACTTCCAGGAAGTAGCGGACCGCAGTTTCCTGCAGGATGCGGTAGGACATGGGCGGAAGGTGATGGGGTGTTAAATGCGCCGACGGAGTCCATTCTATGGATTGCCATTTTGGCAATCAAGCGTTCGAAACATTGCCACGATTCCACGACGGATCGGTCGTACGATGGGTTCGACGCGGCCGGATCCCTTCCTCCGCGCAGCGTCGAGTCCTGTCTGCCGGAGCCCCTCCATGCGATCCACCGCTCACCGCCCCACCTTGTTCCTGTGCGCCTGCAGCCTGGCCGCCGCCGTGCTGGCCCCTGCTCCGGCCGCGGCGCAGGACGGTTATCCGTCCAAGCCGATCCAGCTTGTGCTGCCGTTCCCGCCGGGCGGCGCCACCGACCTGGTCGGCCGCACGATCGCGCGCAAGCTTGGCGAACGGCTCGGCCAGACCGTGGTGGTGGAGAACCGCCCCGGCGCGGGCACGGTGGTGGCAGCGGGCTACGTGGCAAAGTCGGCCCCCGACGGCTACACGCTGATGGCCACCTCGGGCACCACCTTTACCGTCAATCCCGCGGTCTACGCCAGGCTGCCATATGACCCGCAAAAGAACTTCGAGCCGATCGGGCTGATCGGCTCGACCGGGCTGGTGCTGCTGGCCAACCGCGACGTGCCGGTCAACAACCTCAAGGAGTTCGTCAGCGCGGTCAAGGCACAGCCGGACAAGTACTCGTATGGCTCGTTCGGCGCCGGCACCACCGCGCACTTCGCCGGCGAGGAACTGCTGAACCTCACCGGCACCAAGCTGCTCCATGTCCCGTACAAGGGCAGCGCGCCGGCAATGACCGACCTGATCGGCGGCCAGATCCCGTTCAGCGTCGATACCGTCGCCGCGGCGATCCCGCAGCTGAAGTCGGGCAAGATCAAGGCCATCGCGGTCACCACGGCGAAGCGCTCCACGCTGCTGCCCAATGTGCCGACCGTTGCGGAAAGCGGCTATCCCGGCATGGATACCAGCACCTGGATCGCGCTGGTCGGGCCGCGCGGCCTGCCCGCCGAGGTCCGGGCGAAGCTGGAGAAGGCGCTGGCCGACACCATTGCCGATCCGGCCACACGCAGCCAGCTGGCGGACAGCGGCATCGAGCCCTCGTTCGCGCCCGGCAAGCAGGTCGCCGCCATGATCGACAAGGAAATCCCGCAGATGCGCGCGATCGCGCAGCGCGCCAGCATCAAGCTCGACTGACCTTCCTGACACCGGCCGGTACCGCGACAGCGGCACCGCGCCACAGACTTTCGTTCCAGCTCCAAGCAACCGATGCAAACATCGCTGACCTCACTGAGCGCGGTCGAACTGCGCCGCCTGATCGGCTCCGGGGAAATCTCGCCGGTCGAACTGCTCGAAGCGTGCATCGCGCGCATCGAGGCCTACAACCCGCTGATCAATGCCATCACGGCCACCTGCTACGAGCGTGCCCGCCAGGAAGCGCGCGCCGCCGAGCGGGCGGTGCTGCGCAATGAACCGCTCGGCCTGCTGCACGGGCTGCCGCTCGGGGTCAAGGACCTGGAGGCGACGCAGGGGCTGCTGACCACCTATGGTTCGCCGCTGTTCCGCAACCATGTGCCGGCCGAGGACAACGTGCTGGTGGCGCGCTTGCGCGCGGCCGGCGCCATCGTGGTCGGCAAGACCAACATTCCGGAGATGGGCGCGGGCGCGAATTCGCGCAACGCGGTCTGGGGCGCGACCGGCAATCCGTTCAACCCGAACCTCAATGCCGGCGGATCGTCGGGCGGATCAGCGGCGGCGCTGGCTGCGGACCTGCTGCCGGTCTGCACCGGCTCCGACACCGGCGGCTCGCTGCGCATTCCCGCGGCCAAGTGCGGCGTGGTCGGGTTCCGCCCGTCGCCCGGCATCGTGCCCAATTCGCGCAAGCTGCTGGGCTGGACGCCGATCTCGGTGGTGGGACCGATGGGGCGCACCGTCGACGACACCTGCCTGCAGCTGGCGGCCTCGGCGGGCATGTCAGCGACCGACCCACTGAGCTACGCGGTGGACGCCAATGCGTACCTGTCGCCGCCGCCGGTCGACCTGTCGACGTTGCGCGTGGGCTGGACTGAAGACTTCGGCAGCTGCGCGGTCGATGACGGCATCCGCCGCGTGTTCCGCACGAAGATCGCGGCGATGCGCCACCTCTTCGCGCGTTGCGACGAAGTCAGCTTCGAACTTGGCGATGTGCACCGCTGCTTCGACGTGCTGCGTGCCGAGAGCTTCGTCGCCGGCCTGCACGACGCTTACCAGCGCGACCCCGCGGCGCTCGGGCCCAACACCCGCGCCAACTATGAAATGGGCGCGAAGATGTCGCTGGCCGACAGCGCATGGGCACAGGCCGAGCAGAACCGGATCCTGCAGCGCTTCCAGCGGGCCTACCAGCAATACGACCTGATCCTGTCGCCGACCACGCCCGTGTCGCCGTTCTCCTGGACCGACCTGTACGCCGACACCATCAACGGCGAGAAGCAAGAGAACTACTACCGCTGGCTGGCGCTGACCTATGTCGTGACGCTGACCACGCACCCTGCCATCGCGCTGCCCTGCGGCAGCGACGACGCCGGCATGCCGTTCGGCTTGCAGGTCACCGGCCGCTTCCGTGGCGACCTGCAAACGTTGTCGGCGGCGCGGGCCATGGAAGCGGCGTTCGCCGCGTCGCCGGCATTGCGCCGTCCGGTGCCGGACCTGGCATCGCTGCAGCCTGCCCACCCGGCACTGCGTTCGATTGTCACGGCGCCGCCGTCGGCCGGGACGGGACAGCAAGACGGCGGCATCTCAGCGGTCTAGGCCGGGAGACACTGAGCCCCGGGGACGGTCTACTGACCGATCCCCGCTCGCTATTCGCCAGAATACCGCCCAGGATAAAAAAACCGCCGGTTCTGCACCGGCGGTTTTCCTTCAAAGTCGCCAAGGCTCAGGGCAGCGAGTAGCCGGACAGCGCCTTCGGGAACTTCAGCAGCCACAGGCGCGTTTTGCGATCCACGACGTTGCCGCGCGTCACGCGCACACCGACCGCACCTGCGGCGCATTTGCCGTCGTTGACGATGGCGCCGTCGGCATCCACCGTGCACTCGGTGGGGTCGCCGGCAATCAACGCGCCTGAAGCGTCGACCATGCTGGTGCGCAAGCCGAAGTCGCTATCGTTGATGAGCGCCAGCGTCTGTCCGTCGACCACCGCCAGGCCCTCGGCCTTCTCGGCCCTCCAGCCGACCGCGTTCAGGTCAAGAAGCACGGTCTTCTTCAGCTTGACCACGTTGGCCCACGACACCGCGCTCGCGGTGGTGCCATCGATGCTGTTCTTCTCCAGTTCGATGCCGATCGCGGCAATGTCGGTGGCGCTGGACGGCACTTCCACCAGCATCAGGAAGTTGCGCACCGCGCCGTTGGCGTCGGCGCCCTGCTCGATCACGATGAACTTGCCGTTGCCGAGCGACACCAGGTCACCCAGCTTGGCGCTGCCGGTCCGGTTGCGGTCCCACTTCTCGCCGCTGGCGGCCAGCGCGTAGGTGAGCGGATAGGCGTAGAGCTTCGACGTCTCGGTCTTCGGGTCGAATTCGATCCAGCGGGCGAACTGCGCGTAGTCCTTCAGCTTGACCTTGTCGGTGTTCTTGCCGTCCTGGTCCAGGTCCGCGCTGTCGACGGTCTCGATGCTCTTGCCATTGGCGTCGAACGGATCGACCGGGCTTTGCAGGAAGCCGTGCAGCTTGCCGCTCGCGCTGTCCATGGCCAGCCCTTCCATGCCCCGGTTGGCGCGGCGGTGCTTGAGCACGTCGGGCAGGCTGCCGGCGGTGGTGCCGGGCGCATAGCGCTTGAGGATCACGCCGGTGGCCGCATCGATCTTGACGATAAACGGGCCGTATTCGTCCGAGGTCCAGAACACCTTGGCGGCGGCGTCGTACACGAGGCTTTCGCTATCCAGGCCCTGCGGATCAAAGGCGCCCTTGGCCGCGTCGTACTTCAGGGCATCCGACAGCGGGATCTCCAGGCTGCTGCCCACACTGGTGAACGGCAGCGGGCGGCCGCTGATACGCGTGGTGGCGTCGGCGGCCAGCGGCATCAGGCTGTCGACGGTCGCACCCTTGGCGCCCACCGTGATCACGCCGATCGACGGTGTGTAGCTGGGCGCCGGGAACATCTTGGTGATGCTGGTCAGCGTCGGGTTGCCCGGCACCGGCGCATTCGGCGAGTCGCCGTTCGGGCCGCGGTCGGTGATACCCCAGAATTCAAGTGAGCCGTTGGCCTTCGTGCCCTTGAATACCAGGCCCGAGCCGATAGCCGGGAAAAAGCCCTTGGCGAACTCCTTGCGCGCCGCCTCGTTGCTGCCTTCGTATGGGATGTACAGCGAATCCGGCGCGTTCAGCACGTACTTGGTGATCTGCACCTCGCCGCGGGCGCTGGCCTGGCTGATGCGGGTGGTGGAGGACTGGCCCAGCTCGGTCGCCAGCGTCGATTCAAAATGCTCGATAGCGGCGGCGCGCCGCGTCTTGCCAAAGGCGCGCTCGCTGTAGGCAGCTCCGGAGGCATCGGCCTCGTCCTTGGGCATCATGGCCTGCAGCGCCGTGTCGAAGGCATCGGCAGCGGCCGAGAAGTCCAGTGACTTGCCGGCGAAGGCGCTGGCCACCGCCGCCACGATGCGGATGCCGTTGGCGGGGTTGTCGTCGTCGTCGAGCGCCTGCAGGAACACCAGGCGGTTCTGCAGCTTCACGTCGTCCAGCGACGTCGTGCCCGCCATATCCGCCGGCGTGATGTCCGGCTTGCAGTCTGCAGTGCCGAGCGCGATGCCACCCACGTTGAACGTGACCTTGTCGCCCTGCTTGCAGTCGAACTTGCCATTCGCGCCGGCCCGGCCCGCCAGGCCCGAGGGGGTGGCGGCGTACTGCACGCCCTCGACCGCGCTGTCGAGCAGGCGTGCGCTGACCGTCGGCGTCTGCGACGCGGGCGTGGCCGGCGTGGTGTTGTCATCTCCTCCGCAGGCGGCCAGCATAAGCAGGCTGGCGAGCGGGATCAGTTTTGCCTTTCGGTTCATGTCCGTTTTTTTCTTGTTGACCCATGGCTCTGGGTGGGCAAATCGGACGATATGTACGTCGAGTGACATATTTGTGAACGTCAGCGCAAACGGCACCCGGCTCGCCTTCTGCACCTTGCGCTCAACTGGAAAGCTTGTAGTTACTGTCACCCGCGTAATTCTGCAATCGTGAAATTACCGAGTGAGCCCCGACGCCCCAAGCCCCTCGCCGCCCACCGCACTGGCATGGATCCTGCGGCCTTTCGCCGTTCCTGACCTACGAATCCTGGACCGACGATGAAAAATCCATGGTTGAAGAAGAATCCGTTGCTAAGCATGTGGCTGAGTGGCGCCAACACCGTGGCTGGCGCGGCACGGAGCCGGGCGACCGCCGAGAGCAAGCGTCAAGCCGCGCTTGCAACCAACGCCATGATGAAGAGCGCCACTGACGCCTGGATCGCATTGCTGACGCCGGTGGCGCCCAGGAAAAAGCGTACGCGGACCAAACGCCGCACGAAGTAGCCATTGGAAAGGCGTGGCCCGGGGGCTCGCGCAAGGAGGCCTGGATCTTCAGAACCTCGTTGCATCCGAGCGCACCGACATGCCGATCATCTTCATCACCGGCTACGGCGACGTGCCGATGACGGTGCGGGCGATGAAGGCCGGAGCAGTTGAATTTCTCACCAAGCCGTTCGACGACGAAGTCTTGCTGGAAGCCATCCGGCACGCCATCGAGCGTAGTCGCGTGGCATTGAGCGATGAGGCTGCGATGAAAGCGATCCAGGATTGCCACGCCTCGCTCAGTCAACGCGAGCGCGAGGTCATGGCGTTGGTGGTGTCCGGCCTTCTTAACAAGCAGGTAGGCGGCGAGCTTGGCATCAGCGAGATCACCGTGAAGGCACACCGCGGTCAGGTCATGCGCAAGATGAACGCCGGCTCGCTCCCCGAGCTGGTGACCATGGCCGCGCGGCTGCGTCTGGCCGGCGGTGCCGCGCCTGATCACTTCTCCGGCACCGTGCGCAACCTCCTCCCCGGCTACACAACGCTACGACAGAACGTCTGAGTCCGGGGACCGCCGCAGTGCCAGGGCCAGCAGCAAGCACAGACTGGCCGGGACCTGCTCAACCGGGACTGGTCGCTTCCTCGTTGGAATAACCATCTCCTGCGACAACGTCTGACGTGGACTGGTCCTCATTGAGGAGGTAGCGGCGGCGCTGCAGATACCCATCGCGCATGAAGCTGTACTTGTCCAGCGCAGCGAGCGAGATGAGGTCCGTGGCCGGCAGCAAGTTCGTCCGCGTATCGACGAAACTCGCTCCATACAGCCCGAAACTGGCCGACGGATCAAGATACGTGGCCGGCGACAGCGCCGCGTTCACGACCACGCCGGCGCCATCGCGGACCGAACTTGGGCCCAGCACAGGCAGGACGAGATAGGGTCCTGGCGGCATACCCCAGGCCCCGAGGGTCAGGCCGAAGTCGGTGTGGTGCGTAGAGATGCCGGCGGGTGTGGCGATATCGATCAGCCCGCCGATCCCCAGCACCGAATTCACCGCCAGCCGCATGCCGGTCTCCGCTGCCGCAACGCCCCTGCCTTGCAAGAGATTGTTCACCAGGTTTGAAACATCGCCGAGGTTCGAGAAGAAGTTCCTGACGGCGGTTCGCACGGGGCCGGGCACGGCCTCCCGATACCCTTTGGCCACCGGCGTTGCCACGTACTGGTCAATCGTCTGGTTGGCTGAAAACACCGCCCGGTTCATGGGCTCGAGAGGATCGGATGGCGTCGCCTGAGGACCGCTTGCGCACCCGGCAGCAAGAAGCGCAAAGACCAGAGCCGGCACAGCTCGATAAAAACTGGAACACATGCGCGCAAGACAGGCCAAAGCTCACTCCTGGGGGTGCTGCTGATCCGGCAAGGGCGCCCTCGGCGGGACCGCGAAGGAACGCGGGGTTCGTCATCCCGCGGATGCGCTTTCTGGCATCAACGCAACGGAGCGGCTTGCCATGAGCCAATTTACGGCGAGCCCGGCGCTGTCGCAATCAGACTTAGGTATGTAACGCCCCCGCCGTGCCTCACAGCCATCCGTTGCCAACGGCCCGGCATTCCATGCCACTTGATGCGAAGGTAGTTCGATACCATCGTGCGCCGCTGGTCTACGCCAGCACTGGGAGACGTTGCTGGTCGATGCAAATTTAGGTTGCGGCGTTGCACCGGTCCATTGCACGAAGGTGTCCTCGGTACTTTCGTATCCCCGGTGCTTTCGTATCGGCGGGACGAAATGTCGTGCCATTGGCTGTACTGCCAAACCCGCAGGCAACTGGCGTGTACAGTTGAACCGCTGCCAACGCGCGAACTACCATTTGCGTCACCGGAAGCCCCCTTCCGGATTTGCTGGCATCGGCGGTACGGAACCTGCTTGGTTGAATGAACGACACGAGGAGCAAGACCAATGACACATTGCCTGCATGAGCGAGGCCTCTGCCGCGCGCGGAGGTCCTGACATGGCCGGATCCAGCTTGCTGGTACTGATCGACGACATCGCGACCATCCTCGACGATGTCGCCACCATGAGCAAAGTGGCGGCTAAGAAGACCGCCGGCGTACTGGGCGACGACCTGGCGCTGAACGCGCAGCAGGTCAGCGGCGTCAAGGCAGACCGGGAACTGCCGGTGGTATGGGCCGTCGCGCTGGGGTCGCTTCGCAACAAGGTGATACTCGTCCCGGCGGCGCTGGCCATCAGCGCCTGGGCGCCGTGGGCCGTCGTGCCGCTACTCATGGTGGGCGGCGCGTTTCTTTGCTATGAAGGCTTTGAAAAACTGGCACACCGGTTCTTGCACAGCGATGCGGAGGACGCGGCACATCACCTCCGTGAACGCCAGGCCATGTCGAACCCCGTGGTCGATGTGGTGGCGTTCGAGAAAGAGAAGATCAAGGGTGCGGTCCGCACGGACTTCATCCTTTCGGCTGAAATCATCGTCATCTCGCTGGGCACCGTCGCCGACGCTCCGTTCGGCCAGCGGCTCGCGGTCTTATGCGCGATCGCCGCCATCATGACGGTCGGCGTCTATGGCCTGGTGGCCGGCATCGTGAAGCTCGATGACGCGGGCCTGTATCTGAGCCGGCGATCGTCGGCCGGCTTCCGCTGGCTGGGCCGAGGTTTGCTGCGGCTGGCACCCTGGCTGATGAAAGCCTTGTCGCTTGCCGGCACGGTGGCAATGTTCCTGGTGGGCGGCGGCATCCTGATGCACGGCATCCCGGCGATGCACCACGTGCTGGAAGCCGCGGCACAGGCGGCGGCAGGCGTGCCGGCGATCGGCGGTGTCCTGTCCGCGCTGACCCCGTTGGCGCTCGACGGGATTGCCGGCATCGTCGCCGGCGCGCTGGTGCTGGCTGCGGTGAGCCTGGTCAAGGCCGGGATGCGGGCGTTGCGGCCGTCGGCACGCTAGGCGGGTACGCCGGATCCTCCAGCCGCTCGGCCCGATATATCCATTGCGATTCTCAACTCGTTCGTGGGGCGGCCTCCTCCGATCAGCGGTCCGGGGGCTCTACTCCAGCAGTCGAAAGCGCGTTTCACATTATGGAATTCGAGTCAGATCTTCCACGACACCGTTCTCTCGTCTCCTGAAAATACGTTCCGCATCGTGAAAATGTAGATCTATCTATTTGAAAAATAAAGATAAATTAAGTCTTATGTCTTATATAAGACTAGCGCTGCAACGCATCAAACGGCGCTACTATTCACTCATGCAGTTCGCTTCGACATACGTAGCGGCACGCTCGATCATTTACTCAAACGCGCTTTGCTCCAGGAGATACACATGGCTCAATATCAAGACGACATCAAGGCAGTTGCTGGTTTGAAAGAGAAGCAAGGCAGCGCGTGGGACGCCATCAATCCCGAGTACGCGGCTCGCATGCGTGCCCAGAACAGGTTCAAGACGGGCCTGGACATCGCCAAGTACACCGCCAAGATCATGCGCGCCGACATGGCCGCCTATGATGCGGACCCGTCGAAGTACACCCAGTCGCTGGGCTGCTGGCACGGTTTCATCGGCCAGCAGAAGATGATCTCCATCAAGAAGCACTTCAACAGCACCGACCGCCGCTACCTGTACCTGTCCGGATGGATGGTCGCCGCGCTGCGCTCCGAGTTCGGCCCGCTGCCGGACCAGTCGATGCACGAGAAGACCTCGGTCAGCGCGCTGATCCGCGAGCTGTACACCTTCCTGCGCCAGGCTGACGCCCGCGAACTGGGCGGCCTGTTCCGCGAACTGGACGCCGCCAACGACGCTGCCGCCAAGGCCGCCATTCAGGAAAAGATCGACAACCACGTGACCCACGTGGTGCCCATCATCGCCGACATCGACGCGGGCTTCGGCAACGCCGAGGCAACCTACCTGCTGGCCAAGCAGTTCATCGAAGCAGGCGCGTGCTGCATCCAGATCGAAAACCAGGTGTCCGACGAAAAGCAGTGCGGCCACCAGGACGGCAAGGTCACCGTGCCGCATGAGGACTTCCTGGCCAAGGTCCGCGCCATCCGCTACGCCTTCCTGGAACTGGGCGTGGACGACGGCGTCATCGTGACCCGTACCGACTCGCTGGGCGCCGGCCTGACCAAGCAGATCGCCGTGACCCACACGCCGGGCGACCTGGGCGACCAGTACAACTCGTTCCTCGATTGCGACGAAATCTCGGCCGACGCACTGGGCAACGGTGATGTCGTCATCAAGCAGAACGGCAAGCTGATGCGCCCGAAGCGCCTGGCCAGCAACCTGTTCCAGTTCCGCGCCGGTACGGGCGAAGCGCGCTGCGTGCTGGACAGCATTACCTCGCTGCAGAACGGCGCCGACCTGCTGTGGATCGAAACCGAAAAGCCGCATATCGAGCAGATCGCCGGCATGGTCCGCGAGATTCGCAAGGTCATCCCGAACGCCAAGCTGGTGTACAACAACAGCCCGTCGTTCAACTGGACCCTGAACTTCCGCCAGCAGACGTATGACGCGATGAAGGCCGCGGGCAAGGATGTGTCGGCCTATGAGCGCGCCCAGCTGATGAGCGTGGAATACGACGATAGCGATCTGGCAAAGATCGCCGACGAAAAGATCCGCACCTTCCAGGCCGACGCGTCGCGCGAAGCCGGTATCTTCCACCACCTCATCACGCTGCCGACGTACCACACCGCCGCGCTGTCGACCGACAACCTGGCCAAGGAATACTTCGGCGACCAGGGCATGCTGGGTTATGTGGCTGGCGTGCAGCGCAAGGAAATCCGTCAGGGCATCGCCTGCGTCAAGCACCAGAACATGTCGGGCTCGGACATCGGCGACGACCACAAGGAATACTTCAGCGGCGAAGCGGCCCTGAAAGCGGCGGGTAAAGACAACACCATGAACCAGTTCTGATACCGGTAATACCCCAGGCCAAGCACCCCAAAGGTTGGACCGGTGTCCAGCTTTTGGGGTGTAGTTCATTCAGGGTTGGCGTTTTTGTCCGGCGCGTCAGTCCCTCGCCTTGCAAACGAGCCAAGTCCTGGCAGCTGGACAGTCAGGCCAGGCGCATCGCCAGAGCGTAGTACGGCGCGCCGTCCTCGCTGCGCTCCAGCATCGCGCGGACCGTCACCGCCAGCGCACTTCCGTCCCCCCGCTGCAGCTTGGCGCCGAACTCCGCTTTCGGCCGGGCGCGCGTCATCCTGCGCAGGCGCGCCCCGGCGTCGGCGAAACGTCCGGCGAGCCCATCGCCCAGCAGCGCAGCGGCATCGCAGCCGATCATCTCCACCAGCGCCGCGTTGACCGACTCGCAGCGCAACTCCCCGTCCATCAACGCCATGCCTTCCGACGTCAACGCGAACACAGCCTGGAACCGCGCCTGCTGATCGCGCAGCGACTGCTCGGCGAGCTTGCGCGCGGTGTTGTCCATGCTGATGCCGACGATCTTGACGATGCGCCCGTCCAGCTCCCGCACCGGCGTGGCGCGCGACGAAATCCAGCGGATGCTGCCGTCAGGCTGGTACAGACGGAAGTCGAACTCGTGCGCGCGGCCGGTGTGCAGCGATTCCTCGTAGGCGGCGTTCATCATGGGAACGTCATCGGCATGCACATGCTTCCAGAAGCTTTCATTGCTGACGATGCGCCAGCCGTACACGGCTTCGACGTTGGACGAGTAGGTCACGTCGTCCGTGATCAGGTTCCATTCCCACGTGACGATGCGCGCGCCCTCCTGCGCCAGCTTCATGCGCGCCTCGCTCTCCATGATTTCGGCGGTATAGCGGCGGCGCATGTCGGTCATGGGCATTTCCACCGCGCTTGATTTGTCCGCGGGTGAGTCTCTGCCGACTAATGGCGCATTCTCGGTGGCGGATCCGCGCGCCCCCGCTAATGCCGCGCAATATCAGCAGCATGGTGTTCTGGGCTGGCGTGAGGCGTCCGGCGCGATCATCGGCGTGAAGTCGCCCGGGCAAGGCACGTTCAGCGTGGCAGACCCGCGCCACATCGGCCCGGCTAAGCACAACAACGAATACCGCGTCGTGCCGTGGAGCCAGGCCGCCGGCGCCGTTACCAGCGCGCACGGCACTGGACAGTGCGTCGCCGACCCCCGCCGCGAAGGACCAACCTACCGAAAGTACTCCGTCACACAATCGGACGAAGCAACGGGCACGGTGATCGCCGGCAGCACCACCGGCCAAGGCGCGTTTGCCGTTGCCGACCCCCGCCCCGGCTTCCACCGCGAGAAAGGCGACAACTACCTGACCGCCGGGCACTACGGTGTGGTTAGCTGGAATCAGCACAGTGGCGCCGTTTCGGCCCGCAGCTGGCTACGACAATGGCAAGTGGTCGGTGGCCGATCCGCGCCTGCCGGCGGCGAACGACAAGCTGATCGCCATCATCCGCGCGCTGGATGGCACTTGGCACCGGCCATTCACCACGCTGGAACTCGCCGTCATCCAGTCCCTGATCGAGCCCGAGGAATACCTCGAGCTGGACGGCTTGAGCGACCAGGCATGGCGTGATGCGCATCGGCAACGCTGTGCCGCCATATGCAGCCGAGGCAATAGCCGACGTGATGGGCAGCACGCTGCTACTGGCGGAGTTCGGCGAGACGTTCCAACTCTCGGCAACGCCGGTGTGGGTGCGGCCGGTGGCGATCGCACTGACCGTGGCGCAGCAAACGGAGTCCCGTGACTAAAGCCCGGTTTCGTCGCGTTGCATACGGTCGAGGGCGAACTCTCCGGCTGCCGCCATCGCCCGATCAAACTCCTCAAACTGTTTCACGAGGCGATGCTTCACACATGGGACCAAGGTCTTTTGATGGTCAGCCTTCCGTTCAAAAACAACGAAAGCCTCCCACTTACCGTCGGCCATTTCGGAAGCAAATGCATACGCAAAGTACCCATTTTCCTCCAGGAATAAATGGTCAGCCATTTTTCTTCCTCCAACAGTTCGGTCGCGACATCCTAGCATGACAAAAGAATCTCTCATTCTCGTCAGCGTCGCTAGGGCGGCCTCCTTGTTCGGAGACGCGCCGGTGTCAGCTTCCCCATCTGAAGAGCCATTCTCCGCTGGGCTGCTTAATGGCCGTGTAGTTGCGACGAGTACCCTCCTCACTCTGGGGAGAAACGTAGTCGACTATGAAGCTAATGGCGTTGGCGGAACGCTTCTGCCAACCGGCCACACGTACGGGGCTCACGCATCCCGATTTGTGATAGCTCATGCTGTTCAAGGGAGACCAGAAGCTATACGAAGTGTCGCTAGGATCCGTGTACTGCGCCATGCGCTTTGGGTCCGCTCCACATGCGGCCAGACCGACAACGTTCTCAATCGCTGGGCGTGCCTCAGCGATCATCCGGTTGGTTTCCTGCACCTGCGCATTGGTGATTGCTGCAGACGTCCGTTGCTTGATTTCAGCAGGGACATAAACCATACCAGTCCCAGCCGACACGCCGCCAGAACGACCGGTGGTTGGCGTGCCCAACGCGGTATTCAAAGCACCCAGCGCTTGGTTGGTTGCGGTCAATCCGTCGTTCACAGCTTGGCAACCAGCAAGGCCAGCTGCGGTCAGCAGTACCAAGAGAGCAGTATTCCTATTGATCATTTTCCGTCCGTGAATGTGAGCGCAGTTACCGGAGGCGCGCCTCCGTACGCTTTCGGCATCGGACCGGGAAACTTTAGAACGTCACGATGAAACGCCTGATCGAAACCACGCTCGACGGCGAGGCCGGATGCATCCTGTCGGATTGCGAGCAGTACCGCTATCGCCTCTGGCGCCATTGGGACGACAGCCGGTCGGCGCTGGGCTTCATCATGCTCAACCCCTCGACCGCCGACCATCTGGTCACCGACCCGACGATAACGCGGTGTCTGCAGCGCGCGTTCGCCGGCAACTATGGCGGGATTGAGGTGGTGAACTTGTTCCCACTGCGCTCGGCCGATCCCGACTGCCTGTTGACGCATCCGGCGCCCCTCGGGCGCGAAGACATAGCCAATGGCGCGGTCATGGACGCGATCGACCGCTGCTCTTTGGTGATCTGCGCGTGGGGCGCGCACAAAGCGGCGTCGGAGCGGGCGGCGGAAGTGCTGCGCATCATCATGATGTGCGGACGCGGCAATGTGCTCCACCACCTCGGTCTGAACCGAGACGGCAGCCCAAAGCATCCGCTCTACATCGCAGCGAAGATCCGCCCACATCGTTTCAAGTATGGGGTGTGACATGCAAAGCAGATACCTGACCGCGGACGAGTTGGCCGAAATGATTGAGTGCAGCCCGAATAGCTACGCCTGCATGCGACGCCATCTGGAGCGAAATCGCGTGCCATACATCGCAAACTTGCGCGGCTTTCCGCAAGTGGACCGCTGGAGCGGCCCCCTGAATCGCCGGACACAGTCCCCCACTTACAATAGCGGGTAGGCATACGACTGTGTTTATGACTAAAACGAAGCAGGAATTGGTGGAAGTGTTGACGGGGCCGGAGCGCCGGCGG
>NZ_JAYMRX010000005.1:0-361830 GCF_038900635.1 Cupriavidus oxalaticus
ACATCGTTGGCTTCTATAACCCAGTGCGCTTGCACTCAACCCTGGGGTATCTGTCGCCCACTGCCCACGAGGCGAAATCGACAGTGAAAGAACCTATCCGCCTGTCCGAAATAACTTGACCACCACACCCGCTTGCGGGAGAGGGGCCGGGGGTGAGGGCAGGAGGGGCCATGGCTGACGCCCATGAGTTAGAACCGAAGGCCTTGCTTGATGTGGTGCCTAGCTAGACCACCCCTCACCCCAACCCTCTCCCCTGAGGGGAGAGGGAGAACACCTTGCTTAGGCTAGTTCGGGCGGTTTGGGCGCACTTTGCCTAGGCTAGTCCGGGCGGTCTGGGTGCACTTTGCTCAGGGCCAGTTCGCTTGTCTTTGACGAGCTTGCTTCAGCCACCCAGCAGCCTGTAGCACAACCGCGCCGCCACCCGCGCCCCACACCCATCCCGGTCGTACAGCGGATTGAATTCCGCGATGTCCGCCACGCGCAGCTTGCCGCTGTCGCGCAGCCGCGTGGCGATGGCTTCCACCACGGACAGCGGTACGCCGTACGCGGCCGGCGCAGACACGCCCGGCATTACCGCGGCGGGCAGCACGTCGAGGTCGATGGTCAGGTAGACATGGTCGGCTTCTGCCACCCATTCATCCAGCGCGGCCAGGCGAGCGTCGAGGTGGCGCTCCTGCAGGTCCGCATCCTCCACATACCGCACCCCCAACGTACTGGCGCGCGCGAACAGCGCGGCCGTATTGCCGAGCCGGCTTACGCCCAGGCAGGCGTAGTCGAAGCGCAGGCCGCGCCGCTGGCAGTCGATGGCGATCTGGTCGAAGGGCGTGCCCGAGCTGGCGGGGCGGCTGCCACGCAGGTCGAAGTGCGCATCCAGGTTGACCACCAGCACGCGGCCGCGGTCGCCGTGCGCGTCCAGGTGCGCGCGCAGGCCCTGCCACGTGCCCCAGGCCACCTCGTGGCCGCCGCCAAGCACCAGCGGCCAGGCGCCCACCGCCAGTTCGGCGGCGACGGCCTGACCCAGCCGCTGCTGCGCGTCTTCCAGCGCATCGCCTTCGCAAAGGATGTCGCCGCCGTCGATCAGGCGGCCGATGCCGTGCGCCGGCACGCCCGCCAGTGCGCGGCGGATCTCGCGCGGGCCGCCGGCGGCGCCGGGCCGACCCTGGTTGCGCAGCACGCCGGCATCGCAGCAGAAGCCCAGCAGCACCGGCACGCCGGGCGTGCGCGGCGTGGCCGGCCCGCCGACGATGTCGAACAGGCGGCGGGTATCGCCCGCTTCGCCGGCATCGCGCCGGCCGCGCCAGACCGTGTCGCCGGACTGCGCGAGTTCGGCCAGGTCGCTCATTTCAGGCGTCGTCCCAGGGTTTCGGGCACCATCGCCAGGCCGATCAGCGAGACCAGGCCGCAGCCGATCACGTACAGCGCCGGCGCGTTGGCGTCGCCGGTGATCTGGATCAGCCGGGTCGAGAAGTACTGCGCAAAGCCGCCGAAGATGGCGATCGCCACGCAATAGGCAATGGACAGGCCGGTGGCGCGCAGGCGCTGCGGCAGCACCTCGCTGACCAGCACCATCGTCGCCGGCGCGGTCATCGACATCGGCACCGACAGGCAGCCCACCACCAGCAGCAGGCGCGCCAGCGACGGCTCGGCATTGATCAGCACGAAGGCCGGGTAGATCATCGCCAGCAGCGCCACGCGCGACCACAGCACCACGGTTTTGCGGCCGATGCGGTCGGCAAGCCAGCCGGCGAACGGCGACAGCGCCACCTGCACCAGCGCGGCAATGCACGCGGCCCAGATGCTCAGCGACAGCGGCATCTTCAGCACGCTCACGGCGTAGTTGCTGATGTAGTAGACGACGATGTAGGTGGAAGAGGCCAGGCCGATCATCAGCAGGATGCTGGCAAGCACCTCATGTGCGTGCGCACGCAGCAGTGGCCATTGCGCGGCATGCTCGCCGTGGCGCGCGGGCGCGGCGGTCTCTTCCAGCCGGCGGCGGATCAGCAGGCCGACGGGAATCACCAGGATGCCGATCAGGAAGGCCAGGCGCCAGCCCCACGCTTCCAGGTCGGCCGGCGCGAGCACGTTGCTCAGCACCAGGCCGGTGATCGCGCCCAGCAGCGCCGCCAGGCCCTGGCTGAACGGCTGCCATGCGGTATAGAAGCCGCGCGTGCGGTCGTCGGCGTATTCCAGCAGCAGCGCGGTGGAGGCGCCCATCTCGCCGCCAATGGCGAAGCCCTGCACCAGCCGCGCGATCACCACCATGATCGGGGCGAGGATGCCGATCTGCGCGTACGGCGGCGTGACCACGAAGATCAGCGAGCTCAGGCCCATCAGCCACAGCGTCAGCGCCACTGCCGGCTTGCGGCCGGCGCGGTCGGCGTACATGCCGATCAGCAGGCCGCCGAGCGGACGCATCAGGAAGCCGACGCCGAAGGTGGCGAACGACATCAGCAGCTGGCCGGTGGGATTGTCGACGGGGAAATAGAGCCGGCCGATCAGCGTGGCAAAGAAGCTGTAGACCACGAAATCGTAGAACTCGAGGCCATTGCCGATGGTGATGGCGGCAATGGCGCGCGTGCGCGACAGCGGCGGCTGCGGCGCGGCGACCGCCACGCCGGCGGTGGTGTCGATGGACATGGGTGTCTCCGTGAAGGGTATGGCGACGGCCGGGTGCGCGCGTGGCGCCCCGGCCGGTAAGGCGGCTCTTGCTGGCCTGTTGGCCGGGATCAGTCGCGCGACGCGTTCAGCATCGGCAGGTCCAGGCCCTGCTCGCGTGCGCAGTCGACAGCGATCTGGTAGCCGGCGTCGGCATGGCGCATCACGCCGGTGGCGGGGTCGTTGTGCAGCACGCGGGCGATGCGCGCGGCGGCCTCATCGGTGCCATCGCAGACGATCACGACGCCGGAATGCTGCGAGAAGCCCATGCCCACGCCGCCGCCATGGTGCAGCGAGACCCAGGTCGCGCCGCTGGCGGTGTTCAGCAGTGCGTTCAGCAGCGGCCAGTCGGAAACGGCATCCGAACCGTCCTGCATGGCTTCGGTCTCGCGGTTGGGGCTGGCGACCGAACCCGAGTCCAGGTGGTCGCGGCCGATCACGACCGGCGCCGACAGCTCGCCGCTGCGGACCATCTCGTTGAACGCCAGGCCCAGCTTGGCGCGCAGGCCCAGGCCGACCCAGCAGATCCGCGCCGGCAGGCCCTGGAAGCTGATGCGCTCGCGCGCCATGTCGAGCCAGCGGTGCAGGTGCTCGTCGTCGGGGATCAGTTCCTTGACCTTGGCGTCGGTCTTGTAGATGTCCTGCGGATCGCCCGACAGCGCGGCCCAGCGGAACGGGCCGATGCCGCGGCAGAACAGCGGGCGGATATAGGCGGGCACGAAGCCGGGGAAGTCGAAAGCGTTGGCGACGCCTTCTTCCTTGGCCATCTGGCGGATGTTGTTGCCGTAGTCAAAGGTCGGCACGCCCAGCTTCTGGAACGCCAGCATGGCTTGCACGTGAGCGGCCATCGAGGCCTTGGCGGCCTTCACCACCACGGCCGGCTCGCGCTGCGCGCGCTCGCGGTATTCGTCCCAGGTCCAGCCGGCGGGCAGGTAGCCGTTGAGCGGGTCGTGCGCGCTGGTCTGGTCGGTGACCATGTCGGGGCGCACGCCGCGGCGCACCAGTTCGGGCAGCACTTCGGCGGCGTTGGCGCACAGCGCGATCGAGATCGCCTTGCCTTGCGAGGTGTAGCGGTCGATGCGGGCCAGCGCGTCGTCCAGGTCAGTGGCCTGCTCGTCGACGTAGCGGGTCTTCAAACGGAAATCGATGCGGCTCTGCTGGCATTCGATGTTGAGCGAGCAGGCGCCGGCCAGCGTCGCGGCCAGCGGCTGCGCGCCGCCCATGCCGCCCAGGCCCGCGGTCAGCACCCAGCGGCCCTTCAGGTCGCCGTTGTAGTGCTGGCGCCCGGCTTCGACAAAGGTTTCATACGTGCCCTGCACGATGCCCTGGCTGCCGATGTAGATCCAGCTGCCGGCGGTCATCTGGCCGTACATGGCCAGGCCCTTGGCGTCGAGTTCGTTGAAGTGTTCCCAGTTGGCCCAGTGGGGCACCAGGTTGGAGTTGGCGATCAGCACGCGCGGGGCGTCGCGGTGAGTCTGGAACACGCCGACCGGCTTGCCGGACTGGACCAGCAGGGTCTGGTCGTCTTCCAGGCGGGTCAGCGCCTCGACGATGCGGTCATAGCACTCCCAGTTGCGGGCGGCGCGGCCGATGCCGCCGTAGACCACCAGTTCCTTCGGGTTCTCCGCGACCTCGGGGTCGAGGTTGTTCATCAGCATGCGCAGGGGGGCTTCGGTCAGCCAGCTCTTGGCGGTGAGCCTGGTGCCGCGGGCGGCGCGGATTTCGGTGTCGCGGAAACGGGTGGTGGTCATTTGGACGGGCTCCTTCGGTGTCTCTTTGCTTTGCCTTGGGGTGTCGCTTTTTTGGGCGACGCATAGGCATGTATAATCTTGTATATACAGGTAAGGATGTATAGGGGTTATCCCGTAGTTTTGGTGTTCGTTTATTGCTCCTGTGGAACTGGGGTCGCTTTGCGGACCTGGCAGGCTCGCTTGAATGGTTGGCGTAGCTGGCAAGGCACTTTTTGTCCGGGCGACAAAAAGGATGGTGGCGGCACGGCGATTTGGCTTTCTTTACTTCGTTGGGGCTCCGGCCCTCACCCCGGCCCTCTCCCGCAGGCGGGAGAGGGAGCGAACAAGCGGGCAGGGAAAGGCTTGCACCCGCGATAGCGCCAAGCGAGCGCAGCGACGCGTTCCATGCCAGGGGCCCCCGACCTGAGATACTGCCGGCGCGCAGCGCAGCCGTAGGCGTTCCTGAGTTGACCCACGCAGCAGGGGCCACCCACAGCTCTGGGCTCGTTCAATCACCGCGTTAATCCCAGCCACCTTGGCGCACCAAGGCGTCAGGCAGCCCTGCTCCGCAACGAAGCAAAGCCCCGTACGAAAGCCCTTGCCCACTACGATAAGAGTGGCCGCCCGCAGGGCCGTAAACGCGCTTTTTGGTGACTTTTTGTCGCTCGGACAAAAAGTTACCCGCCCTTCAGGGCGGAACCGGGCATATCAAATATCCACCAGATGCCAAGCCCTAGCCAATCACGCAAACAAAGCCCAAATAATCAGGAAGTAAACCGCCCCTCAAGCCGATGCAACGACCCCGGATGCACCAGCCTGACAGACGTCACGACCCTTCCAGCCGACCATGTCCGTCTCCGGATCAGCAGGCACGGCTCGCCCTTGTCGATGTCCAGCAATGAGCATTCCTCCGGATGCGCCAGCACGGCTTCCACAACGTGCTCGCCTTCGGTCAGCGGCGCGACGCGCGTCAGGTATTGATAGGGCGTTTCGCGCGTAAAGTCCTGCTCCAGGTAATCCGGCGCGACGGAGGCATTGACGTAGCGGTCTTCCAGCTGGATCGCGACATCGTCTTCATAGTGGACGATCACCGAATGGAACACGCGCTGATCCAGCGGCACATCCAGTGCCGTGGCCTGCACGGCCCCGGCGCGTTCTTCCTGCACACTGATCACCCGCGCATGATGCCGATGCCCCCGCGCCGCAATATCATCCGCAATATTGTTGACCGCATAAAGCGCGGTCCGCAGCTTGGGCTCGGCCACAAACGTCCCCACCCCCTGCAGCCGCACCAGCATCCCCTCCGCGGTCAACTCCCGCAGCGCCCGATGCACGGTCATGCGGCTGACGCCCAGCGCTTCCACCAGTTCAGCCTCGGAGGGCACCCGATGGTGAGGCGGCCAGCTGCCGTCAGCAATCCTGCTGCTGATGTGTTGCTTGACGCGCGCATAGAGCGGCGCCGGCGTGGATGCGAGCGGCAACGTTTTCCCCCGGGTGGCGACAGCCGCCGAATGTATCACGCGCCCTGGTGTTGTTCGACGCCGCGCGGCCCGCACGCTTGCAGGAATGCATCGAGAGGCGTCGGCCGCCCGATCGCATAGCCCTGCGCATAGTCGACGCCGATCGCGCGCAGCGCGTCGAGCGTGCGTTCGTCCTCCACCCACTCCGCCACGGTCTTCACGCCGAGCCGGTGGCCGATGTCGTTGATCGAGCTGACGATCTCGCGGTCGACGGCGTTGTCCGCCAGCTGGCGGATAAAGCTGCCGTCGATCTTCAGGAAATCGACCGGGAACTGCTTCAGGTAGGCGAACGACGACAGCCCCGAGCCGAAGTCGTCGAGCGACACGGTGCAGCCCGCGCGCCGCATTTCCGACACCAGCCGGTTGGCCGCCGCCATGTTGTTGATCAGCGCCGTCTCGGTGATCTCCAGCCGGATGCGGCTGGCGGGCAGCGCGCTGGCATCGAGCTCGGCATGCAGGAAGGGCAGCAGGAACGGTTCGCCCAGCGAGTTGGCCGACAGGTTGATCGACACCGACAACCCCGGCACCGCACGCAGCCGCTCGCCATAGCCGTGCAGCACATTGTGGATGACCCAGCGGTCGACATGGCCCATCAGGTCGTAGCGCTCGGCGGCGGGAATGAAGGCGCCGGGCAGGATCATTTCGCCGCTCTCGTCGACCATGCGCACCAGGATCTCGATGTGGCGGATTTCTCCACGGCCCGTGCCGGCAGGCTGCAGCGCGCGGATTTCCTGCGCGAACAGGCGGAAGCGGTTGGCTTCCAGCGCCGAGTGGATGCCCGCGGCGACTTCCAGTTCGCGATGGTGGCGGCGCGCGTCGCTCTCGTCGCGCCGGTAGACCGAGACCCGGCTGCGGCCGGCGGCCTTGGCGGCGTAGCAGGCGACGTCGGCGCGGCTCATCAGTTCGCTGACGGGCGGCACGTCGAGGTCGATCGCGGCGATGCCGATGCTGGCGCCCATGTCATAGACCCGGCCTTCCCACGGGAAGCGCCGGCCGCGAATGGCGTCGATCACGCCCTGGCAGACCTGCTCGGCCTGGTCCACGGTGCAGTCCTTGAGCAGCAGCGCGAACTCGTCGCCGCCCAGCCGCGCCAGCAAGTCTTCGGGGCGCACGTGGTTGCGGATCAGGTAGCCCAGCTCGCGCAACAGCACGTCGCCGGCGCCGTGGCCGGCGGTGTCGTTGACGATCTTGAAGCGGTCCAGGTCGATGAAGCACAGCGCGGCGCGGTGGCCATGCAGCCGCGCGGCGTCGCAGGCCTCGCGCAGGCGCTTTTCGAACCAGGTGCGGTTGGGCAGGCCGGTGAGCGCGTCGTGCATGGCCGAGCGCGCCAGCTCGCGCTGCAGCGCGCGCGCGGTGGTGATGTCCTGGAACACCAGCACCGCGCCCAGTACTTCGCCGGCGGCGGTCAGCACCGGTGCGGCGGAGTCCTGCACGTCGTGGCGTTCGCCGGTCAGGCTCTGCAGCACCGCGCCGTCCTGCAGGTAGGCAGGCGTCAGCGTGCGCAGGCAGGATTCGACCGGGCTGGGGATCGGCTCGCCGGTGGCTTCGTCGACGATGCGGAAGACCTGCTCAAGCGGCAATCCGCAGGCGCTGCACATGGTCCAGCCGGTCAGCTGCTCGGCGATCGGGTTCATGAAGGTGACGTGCATATTGGCGTCGGTGCAGATCACCGCATCGCCGATCGAGCGCAGCGTGATATGCAGGCGCTCTTTCTCTTCGAACAGCGCCTCGGTCAGGCGGCGCTGTTCGGTGATGTCCCAGTTGGTGCCGACCAGCGCATGCGCCATGCCGTCGGCGCCGCGCGTGACCATGGCCATGGCGCGCACGTGGCGCACCGCGCCGTCGGGGCGCCGGACGCGGTACTCGGTGTCGAACGGCGCGGCGCCGCGGATGGCCTGGCGCATCTCGGTACTGACGCGGCTGACGTCTTCGGGGTGCAGCATGGCGACCCACTGCTCGGACTGTGGCGCGCCGAGCGCGGGATCGGTGCCGTGCAGCGCATACATGCGCGCGTCCCAGGTGATGACGGCGCTGGCGAAGTCCCATTCCCAGATACCCACGCCGCCGGCCTCTACCGCCAGCTGGATGCGGCGCGACAGCCGTTCCAGCTCTTCCTGCGCCAGCTTGCGCGAATGGACGTCCTCGACCTGGGCGATAAAGTGCTGCGGCGCGCCGGTGTGCTCGTCGCGCGCCAGCGAGACCGCCAGCAGCGCCCAGCGGTACTGGCCGTCCTTGTGCCGGTAGCGCTTCTCCATGCGGTAGGACTCGATCTTGCCGTCCATCAGCAGCGCCGCCTGGCGCAGGTCGTCGGTCAGGTCGTCGGGGTGGGTCAGCTGCTGGAAGGTGATGGCGCGCAATTCCTCGGCGCTGTAGCCCAGCAGCTCGGTCATGGCGCGGTTGACGGTCTCCCAGCGGCCGTCCATGCCAACCAGTGCCATGCCGATCGCCGAATGCTCCATGGCCTGTCGGAAGCGCTGCTCGCTGCTGCGCAGGCTGGCGCGGCCATGGCGGTTCTGTTCGGTCAGGTAGGCGATGCAGACCGGGAGCACCATGATCACCGCGGCCGACAGCGGTACCGCTTCATGGCGGTGCCCGGCCAGCATCAGCGCCTGCAGCGACAGTGTCGCCACCAGCGTCAGCAGCGCGGTGGCGAACGGGTTGCCGGCCAGCGCCACCAGCACCAGCGGCAGCGACATCGCGGCAAACGGGTCGTTACCCTGCCATTGCGCGAGCGCGCCGATCGCCAGGCACAGCGCCAGCAGGCCGGCCTGTGGCACCAATACTGGCCGCGCGAAGGCGGCGCGCACGCGCCCGGGCGTCATCGACAGCATCATCGGCAGCAGCAGCGCCATGCCCAGCGCGCTGGCCTGCCACCAGGTCCACCACACCGACGCAAAGGCAGTGCCGTGCAGGCTCGCGATGGCCGCGGCACCCGCGCTGGCGCCCAGCGCCGGCGCGACGATGCCGGCGACCGCCAGCATCACCGCGAACGACGCCAGCGGCCCGTGGCGGAACAGCCCGGCGTGCCGGTCGAGCAGCCGCAGCAGGCCGGTGGCGCACAGGATCTCGGCCAGGTTGGCGCCGGCCAGCATCAGCGCGCTGGTGGTGCTGTCGCCGGCGGCATGGTTGGCCAGCAGGTTCGCGCCCAGCATGCCGGCCAGCAGCCACGGCGTCTCGCGGCGGGGTCGGTGCAGCAGCAGCCCCAGCGCGAAGGCGTTGGGCAGCCAGACCGCGGCCACGTTGCCCGGCAGCCGCGCCAGCCACATGCCTGCCGCTGCCAGGGCGAAATAGCCGGCACCGGCCAGCAGCAGGGGCTGCCAGCGGCGCGGCGTGGCGGAATGGACAGTGGCGGCCTGGTGGCTCGGCGGGGCCGTATCGGGCGTCATGGACGGGTGCGG
The DNA here is from genome assembly GCF_038900635.1 of Cupriavidus oxalaticus. Classification (GTDB taxonomy): domain Bacteria; phylum Pseudomonadota; class Gammaproteobacteria; order Burkholderiales; family Burkholderiaceae; genus Cupriavidus; species Cupriavidus oxalaticus_B. The sequence continues at coordinate 9,304 of NZ_JAYMRX010000005.1, forward strand.
TGCAAAGGGCAGCAAATCGGTCGGGGCCGGGCGGCAGGCCTGGCGCGCCTGGCGACGGGGCAGTATCGGCCCGTCGAGGCGCGGACGGACTGCCGCCCAGCGTAGCGGCAACTGTAACGGGGATGGGCACCCGAGCAAAAGCCGGACAGCGGGCTGCAGTGGGCGTTGTTGCCACTGGTGTTCGCGCCGGTTTTTTGGTAGGGCGGCGGGACGGGGGTGGGGGAAGGCCGGCGATGACCTCGCGGGTAATCGCGGCGCTCCGGCGCGGCATCCATCATGCAGCCATGGCCCGCCAGCCGGGCCGACCGGAACCCCAACCAGCACAGGAGAACACCATGTCAGCTGCCGTCCAGTCTTCCCAGTCCACCGCTGCCACCGTGCCCGCCGATCCCGCCACGCTCGCCGACCGCTACCTCGCCGCCTGGAACGAAACCGATCCCGCGCGCCGCCGCGAACTGATCGCGCTGGCGTGGACCGAATCGGCCAGCTATGTCGATCCGCTGATGCGCGGCGACGGCCATGCCGGCATCGACGCCATGATCGCGGCGGTGCAAGGCAGGTTTCCCGGCTTCCGCTTCACCCGCGTCAGCCCCGTCGACGCGCATGGCGAGCACCTGCGCTTCAGCTGGGAGCTGGGGCCCGCGGGCGAGCCCGCGTTGGTGGTCGGCACCGATTTCGCCACCGTTGCCGCCGATGGCCGGCTGGCGCGCATGACCGGCTTTATCGACCGGGCTCCCGCCGGGCTGGCCTGAGCGCCCCGGGCCCAGGTGCCCACGCGCCCTCAGCGCCTCAGCGCCTCAGCGCCTCAGCGCTCCAGCGCTCCAGCGCTCCAGCGCCCCGGCGCCCCGGCGCCCCGGCGCGCCTGTGTGGCCTTGCCCACCGACAGCCCCCCGTCCGCTGGACGCATGCTGCTGCATCCAGTGCGGCGGACGGGGGAGCGAAGATGGCGCGTGTTTTGCGAGTGGCGGCGTGGGGGCTGGCCGGCGTGGCCGCCGCCGTGGCGGTGGCGGCCTATGCCGCGGTCTGGGTCGGCGAGCGCAAGGCGTCGCGGATCGTGGCGGTGCAGGTCGCGCCGCTGCCATTGCGCGACGACGCCGCCGCCATCGCCCACGGCAAGTACCTCTACGAATCGCGCGGCTGCATGGAGTGCCACGGCGCCGGCGCCGGCGGCAAGCAGGTGTTCGACGATCCCAACGGCCTGCGCGTGCGCGCGCCCGACCTGACCCGCGCCAATCCCGCCATCGCCGCGTACCGCGCCGAGGACTGGGTGCGCAGCGTGCGCCATGGCGTGGCGCCGTCGGGCAGGCCGCTGCTGATCATGCCGAGCGAGGACTACAACCGCCTCAGCGACGAAGACCTGAGCGCGCTGGTGGCCTACCTGCGCAGCCTGCCGCCAGGCATGGGCGCGCCCGCCGAAGTCAACCTGCCATGGATGGTGCGGGCGCTGTACGGCGTGGGCATGGTGCGGGACGCGGCTTCCAAGATTGACCACAGCCTGCCGGTGCAGCCCGCGCAGGTGCCGGCGCCGACGGCGAAGTACGGCGGCTATGTTGCCAATGCCTGCCTGGGCTGCCACGGACACGACTTCAGCGGCGGCAAGATCCCCGGCGCGCCGCCCGACTGGCCGCCGGCGGCCGACCTGCGCCCGGTCTCGGGCGGCGCCATGTCGCGCTATGGCCAGGCCGGCGCGTTCATCGAGATGATGCGCAGCGGCAAGCGGCCCGACGGCTCGAAGATCAGCCGCGTGATGCCGTTCGACTCGTTCGGGCGCATGAACGATACCGAACTGACCGCGCTGTACCTGTTCCTCGCCGATATGCCGCGGCGCTGACGGCGCGCTGTCACTGCACCCCGCGCTTGCACCCCGCGCTTCATTGCCTTGCCAGCCGGCGCCCGGCGGCGATGCCCGGCAGTTCCACCCAGCGGTGCAGCAGCAGCGCCAGCCCCAGCGCCAGCGCGGCGTCGATGGCAAAGCGCAGCAGCTGCAGGCCGGTCTGGTCGGGCGTCAGTTCCGGCATCAGCCGCTTGACGCCCTCGATCACCGTGGGATGCACCAGGTAGAGCGCGTACGACAGCTCGCCCAGCCACACCAGCGCGCGCGGCACGCGCAGCATGCCGGTATGCTCGGCCGCGACCGCGCCCGCCAGCAGCAGTGCCGCCGGCACGCCGCGGCCGGCCAGGCTGAAGTCCGGGCCGACCAGCGGCAGCGACAGCGCGAACGCCGCGCAGCCGGCGGCCAGCATCGCCAGCGCGATCGACGGCGTCAGCAGGTGGCGCCAGCGCGCATAGGCCCAGGCCAGCAGGCAGCCGAGCAGGAATTCCAGCACCAGCGGATTGCTCGCCATCGCCAGCCATGGCGCTGCGAACGGATGGCCCTGTGCGGGATCGGCGACCAGCGTGCCGAAGCGCCACCACGGCAGCACCAGTGTCGCCAGCGCGAACAGTGCCAGCACCACCCACAGCGCGCGCCGCCCGGCCAGCAGCAGCCCGAGCGCGAACGCTGCGTAGAACGCGATCTCGTAGTTGAGCGACCAGCCGACGTACAGCGCCGGATAGCCGTAGTAGGGCGCATGCGCGGTGCTGGTGGGCAGGAATGCCAGCGACGCGGCGAACAGCGCCGGCGTCACCGGATTGAGCAGCAGCGCGTGGAGCACTGACATCGCCCAGTACGGCGGCGCCAGCCGGAACGCGCGGCGCACCAGGAAGCTGAACGGGCGCTCCGGCCGCGGCCGCGCCAGCACCGCGACCCAGGCAATGATGAAGCCGCTGATGACGAAGAACACATCGACGCCGACGTGGCCGCGCTTGATCACATTGGCGGTCAGCCAGCCCAGCACGGGGGCGTCGGCCCCGCCCAGCGCGAGGCCGGAGTGGTAGACGACCACGAAGGCCGCGGCCAGGCCGCGCAGCGCCTGGATGCTGTCGAGCCGGGCAATGGCAGGGGAGATGGCAGGCGCGATGCGGGAGGCGGCGGGAGCTTCGGCGGCGCGCGGGCGTGCCGCGGGCTGCACGGCGCGTGGCGGTGCTGGCGTACCCGTCACCGGATGGTGGCGTTGTGGAATAGTCGGCGGCACTGTTTCAGCGGCAGGAATCCGCAAGCGATGAATCCATGAGGGACAGCGGGGGGATGCACAAAGTTCGTGCAAAAGCCGTCTGAACGCGCATTTGCGCCGCACCCGGCGCACGGCCTCCGGCAAGGTGACCGGAATTGCACTATCCTCACTTGTCCCGTGCGCCACGCTGTGCGCGCGGGCAGTGCCCCCGCATCCCCACGCGTTTGCTACACGCCGGCCCCCGCTGGCGCTGACCGCGTGCGGGCCCGGGCACGCCATGACCAGTGGGCAACGTACCCAAGGAGTGTCCCCCATGACCACCCTCAACATCAACGTCAACGGCAAGACCCGCACGGTCGATGTGGATCCGTCCACGCCGCTGCTGTGGGCGCTGCGTGACAACCTCGACATGACCGGCACCAAGTTCGGCTGCGGCATCGCCGCGTGCGGTGCCTGCACCGTGCATGTCAATGGCCAGGCGACGCGCAGCTGCGTGACGCCGGTTTCCGCCGCCGCCGGCGCCAGCATCACCACCATCGAAGGCGTGGACACCGACAAGGTCGGCCGCGCCGTCCTCGACGCGTGGATCAGGCACGATGTCGCGCAATGCGGCTACTGCCAGAACGGGCAGGTGATGAGCGCCATCGGCCTGCTGCGCGGCAAGCCGCGCCCCACTGACGCCGACATCGACCAGGCCATGGCCGGCAACCTGTGCCGCTGCGGCACGTACCAGCGCATCCGCGCGGCGATCAAGGACGCCGCGCGCGCGCTGGCCCCGTTGGCCTGAACAGGAGGAACCGATCATGCGAATCCGAGGCATTGAAGCACTGGCCGGTGGCCAGGGTAGCAACGACGGCGCGGCGCAGGGCGGTGGCATTGCCACGCTCAGCCGCCGCGGCTTCCTGAAACTCACCGGCCTGGCCGGGGGCGGGCTGGCGCTGGGCGTGGCTCCGCTGGCGCAGGCGCAGGAAGCGGGCAGGTCCAAGGCACCGCCGCCGCAGGCGTTCCTGATCATCGCGCCGGACAACACCGTCACCGTGGCGGTGAACCGGCTCGAGTTCGGCCAGGGCGTGCATACCGCGCTGCCGATGGCGCTGGCGGAAGAGCTGGACGCCGACTGGCGCAATGTGCGCGCAACGCTGGCGCCGGCGGGCGACGCGTACAAGGATCCCGCCTTCGGCATGCAGATGACCGGCGGCTCGACCGCGCTGAACCATTCGTTCGAGCAGTACCGCGAGCTGGGCGCGCGCGCCCGCGCCATGCTGGTGACTGCCGCCGCGCAGAAGTGGAAGGTCGATCCGGCCAGCGTCAAGGTCGAGCAGGGGGTGCTCACCTCCGGCAGCCATCGCGCCACCTTCGGCGAACTGGCGCCGGCGGCGATGGAGCTGCCCGTGCCGCAGCGGGTCACGCTGAAGGACCCGGCGCAGTTCCGCATCGTCGGCAAGCCCACGCAGCGGCTCGACGCGCGCGGCAAGATGGCGGCGACCACACCGTTCGGCATCGACACCAGGCTCGACAATATGGTGGTGGCCGTGGTCGCGCGGCCGCCGCGCTTTGGCGGCAAGGTGAAGTCGTTCAACGCCGACAAGGCGAGCGCGGTGCAGGGCGTGCACGGCGTGATGCAGGTGCCGGTCGATCGCGGCGGCACCGGCGTGGCGGTCGTCGGCAGCGGCTACTGGCCGGCCAGGATGGGCCGCGACGCGCTGGAGATCCAGTGGGAAGACACGGGCTCCAAGGCCTCGTCGCAGGCGCTGTTCGAGGAGTACGCCAGGCTGGCCGCGCAGCCCGGCATGGTGGCGCGGGCAGGCGAGGGTGATATTGGCGCGGCCATCAGTGGTGCCGCGCGCAAGGTCGATGCGGAGTTCCGCTTCCCCTACCTCGCGCACGCGCCGATGGAGCCGCTCAACTGCACGCTGCAGCCCGACGTGCAGGGCGGCAAGGTGCAGGCGGTCAAGGTATGGGTGGGGTCGCAGTTCCAGACCGTCGACCAGGCCGCGATCGCGCGCACGCTGGGCCTGCCGCCCGACAAGGTGGTGCTCAACACCATGATGGCCGGCGGCGGCTTCGGCCGGCGCGCGGTGCCGACCTCCGACTACCTCGTCGAAGCGGCCAACGTGCTCAAGGCCTGGGTCGCCGCGGGGCATGCCGAGCCGCTCAAGGTGGTGTGGAGCCGCGAGGACGATATCCGCGGCGGCTACTACCGTCCGCTGCATTTGCACCGCGCGCGCATCGGCTTCGATGCGCAGGGCAAGGTGGTGGGCTGGCAGCACACCGTGGTCGGGCAGTCGATCCTGAAGGGCACGCCGTTCGAGCCCTTCATGGTCAAGAACGGCGTCGACGCGACCATGACCGAGGGCATCGTCGAGAACGACTACGACCTGCCGCTGCAGATGTCGGTGCATCACCCGCAGGTGGACGTGCCGGTGCTGTGGTGGCGCTCGGTCGGCAACACGCATACCGCCTTCGTCAAGGAAACACTGGCCGATGAAATGGCCGCCGCCGCGAAGCAGGACCCGGTGGCGTTCCGGCTGGCGCGCCTCGACGAGAAGAAGCACGCGCGCCATCGCGCCGCGCTCCAGTTGGCGGTCGACAAGTCCGGCTACGGCAAGCGCAAGCTGCCCAAGGGGCATGCGTGGGGCGTGGCGGTGCACGAGTCGTTCAGCACCGTGGTGGCCTATGTGGTCGACGTGTCGCTGGTGAAGGGCGAGCCGCGCGTGCACCGCGTGACCGCCGGCGTGCATGCCAACCGCGTGGTCAACCCGCTCTCGGCCGAAGCCCAGATCCAGGGCGGCTGCGTGTTCGGGCTGGCGATGACGAAGCCGGGGTTTGCCATCGAGATCGAGAATGGCGCCGTGAAGAACAGCAACTTCACCGACTTCCCGCCGCCGCGCATCACCGACGCGCCGGTGGTGGACGTGCTCTTCGTGCCGTCGCAGGACAACCCCACGGGCCTGGGCGAGCCGGGCGTGCCGCCGATCGCGCCCGCGGTGGCGAATGCGCTGTTCCGGCTGACCGGCAAGCGGCAGCGGCAATTGCCGTTCGTGCTGGCGTAGGCGGCCGCCAGGGACTGGCGGGCGGCGCGTGCGTCCGGGGCTAGGGCGCGCGGCCGTCGGCCGTTTGCCATGCCTGGCGGAAGCGGTGCAGGTCCGGCGCGCTGGCGTCGGTCACTGCCCAGTAGTCCATGCCCCCCGCCTGCCAGCGCTCGATGCGGTAGCCCTGCCGCAGCCATGCGCCATCCATGTCGGCCGGATGCACCGCAGCGGCGGCGGGCAGCACGAAGACGTCGATCGGATGGTGGTTGCGCCGGTAGACCAGCACGGCCACGCGCTGGCCATGCAGGTAGTCGAGCCGTCCGCCGGCAAGCGGAAACCCCTCGGCGGCCAGGTCGTACACCGGGGGCGCATAGTCGAGGCGCCCGTTGAACCAGGGCTTGATCGTGTGGCGGTCGGTCGAGGCGATGTCGATGGTGTGCGCGGTGACCAGCGCGCGCACGTGGCTGCCGACCACTTCCCGCGTCATGGCTTGCTGCGGCGACTCCTGCCTCGCCACCAGCGTCAGCGCGAAGGCCAGCGATGCCACCGTCAGCGCCGCCAGCCCGGCGTTGACCGCCGGACTCCATGAGAACCAGCCGCGCCAGCCGGCGCGCGTGGCCTGAGCCGCCATCGGCCCCGTCGTGCCGGCTGGCGGCAGGGCCGCGGCGATGCGCGCGCGCAGCGCCGGGCTTGCCTGGTGGTAGGCGGCGCCTTGCCGCACGGCGGCGCGCAGGGCGCGCAGGCGGCGCAGTTCAGCCGCGCACGCGGGACACGTCGCCAGGTGCCGCTCCAGCCGCGGGCTTTCCGCCGCGCCGAGTTCGTCATCGGCGCAGGCGGGCAGGAGTTCGCAAACCTCATTGCAGTCCATGGCCTGTCTCCCCGGCCGGGCGCGATGCCGGCGCCACTGCCGCTACGCGCGGAGCAGCCGTTGCGGCATTGCCCTCGTGACGCAGCGCGGTGACCGTGGCCGCCAGCATCCGGCGCCCGCGCGCCAGCCGCGACATCACCGTGCCGATGGCGATATCGGCCACGCGGGCGATATCGCGGTAAGGCAGCTCCTCCAGCTCGCGCAGCACAAGCACCTCGCGATAGGCCAGCGGCAGCTGCTCCAGCGCACGGTGCACCAGCATCACGTCTTCCTGGCGCAGCAGCCACTGCTCCGGGCTGTCCGGGCCGTCGTGCCAGGCGGGCAGGGGCTGGTCCTCGTGCAGGTCGTCGTAGCCGCACACTTCGCCGGCGGCCTTGCGCTTCTGGCAGGCGGTGAACCAGGTGTTGCGCACGATCGCCAGCAGCCACGGCCGTGGCTGGTCGCCACGGAAGCTGCCGAACAGCCGCCAGGCGCGCAGGAAGGCTTCCTGCACCACGTCGTCGGCTTCCACGGCGCTGCCCGACAGCCAGCGCGCCAGGTTGTAGGCGGCATCCAGCTGCGGGAGCACCAGTTCGTCAAAGCGGCGGCGTTCGTTGGATGCGTGATCCATGCGAGCCTCGGTTGGTTGCGGCGCCGATGCGGCAGGTTCCCGCGGATCTGGTAATACCGGCACTGCGGCCAGTTTATTCCCGCCGCGGCCAGATTTCGCGCAACTGGCCGCGAGCGGGAATAAGCGGCCGCGCGCGGCGGTATGACAGGCAATGCAGCAACGCCGCGAAGGAGGCACCATGGACACACTGAAGCGACGTGATTTCCTCAAGCTGGCGGGGGCCGCCGGCGGTGCGGTATTCGCGTCGGGGCTGCCGGGGTGGGCGCACGGGCGCGACCAGGACTTCTATTTCGTGCAGCTTTCGGATTCGCACTGGGGCTTCCAGGGCCCGGCCAATCCCGACGCGCGCGGAACCTTGCCCAAGGCGGTCGCCGCGGTCAATGCGCTGCCGCAGGCACCGGACTTCATCATGTTCACCGGCGATCTCACCCACACCACCGACGATGCGCAGGAGCGCCGGCGCCGCCTGCGCGAGTTCCGCGACGTGATCGGCGGCCTCGGGGTCAGGACAGTGCGGCTGATGCCGGGCGAGCACGATGCCAGCCTCGATGCCGGCGCGGCCTTCCAGGAGTTGTTCGGGCCGACGCACTACACCTTCGACCACAAGGGCGTGCACTTCATCGTGCTCGACAACGTCTCCGATCCGGCGGGGCGCGTCGGGGACGCACAGCGCGCATGGCTGGCGGCGGACCTGGCGCGGCAGGCAAAAGACGCACGCATCGTGGTATTCACGCACCGGCCGCTGTTCGACCTGTATCCGCAATGGGACTGGGCCACGCGCGACGGCGCGCAGGTGATCGAGACGCTGATGCCATATTCCAACCTGACGGTGTTCTACGGCCATATCCATCAGGAGCACCATCACATGACCGGCCATATCGCGCATCACGCGGCGCGCTCGCTGATGTTCCCGCTGCCGCCGCCGGGATCGCAGCCGCAACGCCTGCCGCTGCCATGGGACGCGGCCCGGCCCTATCGCGGGCTGGGGTGGCGCCAGGTCGAGGCCAGGCCCGCGCCCCCGCGGTTTGCACTGGACGAGCGGCCGATCGCCGCCTGAGCCGGAGACCGCCATGCCTGCATCGACAATGGGACGCCGCACCGCCATGGGCCGGATGCTGGGGCTGGGGATGGCGCTGGCGGCCGGCACCGGCCGCGGCGATGCGGCGGCGCCGCGCGTGATCCGCGTGCATGCGCGCAAGTTCGTGTTCACGCCGGACCGTATTGCGCTGCGCGCGGGCGAAGCCGTGGTGTTCGAGCTGACCGCGCAGGACGTGATCATGGGCTTCAGCGTGCCGGACCTCGGCGTGCGGGCGGATGTGCCGCCCGGCAAGACCGTGCGCCTGCCGGCGACCGCCCGTGGCGCCGGCCGCTACGGCTTCCTGTGCGACATCTTCTGCGGCTCGGGGCACGAAACCATGAACGGCGTCATCGAGGTCTCGTAGCCCGCCATCACCCGGGCGGGTCACCCCCATTGCGCCGGCAGGCCACGCCGGCGCGCCCTGGCACCATGTTGTAATCGTGCAGCCGACAAGGCGGGCGGCAGGCGGCCCTATTGCCTTTGCCCTGCGAGCCGCGTAGAACGTAGGGGAATCGGCGCCGGCAGTGGCGCCGCAGCCGCCTGCCATGCGCGGCAGCGCACAATGCCAGAGGATCGAGGTGTGGCCATGGAGACCCAAGAGAGCGCGCTGACGCTTGCCCTGATGACCCAACCCGCGCGGGCCACGATCTGCCGCGCGCTGCTGGAAGCCGGCGAGGAAGGGGTGCCCGCCGCCGAGCTGGCGCGGCTGGCCGGCCTGAGCCTGCCGCGCGCCGCGCATGTGTTCCAGGAACTGATGCAGGCTGAAGTGGTGGCGCTGGCCATCCGCGAGCGCCAGGTCTGCTACCTGCTCAAGGCCAGGCGCGCGGTACGCGAGGCGCTGGGCTATATCGACAGCAGCGGCCTGGCTGACTGACCGACGCGGCTCACACGCCGGCGCCATGCCGGCGCCTATTTGCGCACCTGCTCCAGCGCCCGCTTGCGCGCGGCCTCCTGATCCTGCATCAGCCGGTACGCCGCGTAGTACTTGAAGATATTGCGCACATAGGTGGTGGTCTCGATGCCGATCTTTTCCGCCACCACGATCTCGACATTGTTGAACCACTTGTCGGGATTCAGCCCGCGCGCCGCCGCTTCCTTGCGCATCTTGGCAATATTGCCCGGCCCGGCGTTATAGCTGGCAAAGGCGAACAGCGGCCGGTCCGATTCCGAGAAATGCGCGTCGGGGAAGTACTTCGTCATCAGCCGGTCCATGTATTTGGCGCCGGCATGGACGTTGGACTCCGCCATCCTGATATTGCCGACATTCAGTTCCTTGCCGGTGGCCGGCATGATCTGCATGATGCCGACCGCGCCGACATGGCTGCGCGCCTCCTGGTTCAGCTGCGACTCCTGGAAGCCCTGCGCGGCCAGCATCAGCGGGTCGAAGCCATAGTCCTTGCCGTACTTCTCGAAGAAGGCGATGGTCTGCTGGAAGCGCTTGTACTCGGCATCGTCGGTATTGTTCTTGATCTGCTTGACGCGCTGCATGTACTGCTTGAGCAGGTACTCCGCCACGCCCTGCTTCTTGACGTAGTTGACGTAGAAGTCATCGATCGCCTGCCGCAGCTGCGGGCTGTTCTTGCGGAAGGCCCAGCCGACATAGCCGCCTTCGCGCACGGCGAGGTCTTCGCGCACCTTGATGTCCGGCAGGATCTGCGCCCACATCGCGGCCTTCCAGTCGTCGACCACCACGATCTGCAGCACGCCCGCGTTGAGCATCTCGAGCGCGTCTTCGTCTTCGAGCGCGTCGGGCAGCAGGACCAGCTTGATCGGCGCCTTGCCGGCGTGGCGCAGGCCGTCATTCAGCACGGTCAGGCTTTCGAAGTAGCTGCTGGCGCGCCGTACGTGCACGGTCTTCCCGGCGAGGTCGTCGAGACGCTGCAACGCCGGCGACTTAGGCCCGGTGACCACCAGCTCGCGCACCGGCTTGCGGTCGCGCGGCGCGGCGAAATCGACCTGCCTGAGCCGGCTCTCGGTCTCGGTCAGGTTGCCGGCGGCGATATCGCCAAGCCCCGCCATCAGGTCGGGCAGCAGGCGATCGCGCGTGGTCGGGATGATGATGACGGTCAGCGGGCGCTTGCCGAGCTGGTCGGCGTACTTCTTGTTCAGGTAGCGCTCGAAGTTGCGCACCAGCTCCGCGGTCAGTCCGCGCTCGCGCCCCTTGTCGCTGAAGTAAAGCGTGCGGCTGTATGGCACCAGCACGCGGATGACGCGGCTCTTGAGCATCACGTCGAAGTCGCCGGTGCGGGGCTTGTTGGCCAGGCTCATGCCACGTGGCTTGGCGGGTGCCGCCTGGCTCGCCGGCGCGGCAGTTGCCGGTGCCGCCGCGGCGGGCGCCGGCTTGGGCGAAGCCGGCATTTGCTGCGCGACGGCAGAGGGCGCGCGCAGGTCGAGGAAACCCATCAGGCCGGCTAGAAGGAGGCCTGCCAACCATAAGGACGGGCGGGCAGCGGACATGGCGTGGAATGCAAGCCGCGCAAGCATGCGCGCGGCTTGCCCACATCGAGTCTAGGCGCGATACGGCGCCTTGCAAGCACGGGCCAGTGCGCCGGCTGCGGAAGGGCTGCGAAGACATGCGCAACGCGTCGAGCGCGGGAAAAGAAGATGGCCGGCTTGCGCCGGCCATCCATGGCATCTGTACCTGCGCGATGCCGCTACTGCTTGGGCGCTGCCATTTCCTGGCGGGCCGCGGCGTCCGCCGCCTGGTTCTCGACCTTGCGCTCCTGCTTGGCCTCGCCGACTTCTTCCTTGTACTCGCCCTTGGCGGCCTTCTTCTTTGTCTTGTATTCGTCGGAGGCGCGCTTGCGTGCCTCGCGGCGCTCGACCAGCGGGTCCTTGGGCGGTTCGATCTGGGTCATGCCGGGCGGTACGCCCTGCGCGCCGGCCGGGGGCGCCGCGGGCGCGGCCGTGGTCTGGGCGAAAACGGTGGCGCAGCTGAGGCCTGCCACGCCGGCGGCAATCGCACCGACGATCTTGGGAAGGCGAGCGGGCTGTTTCGGATCCATGGAAAACCTCCAGAGTTGTTGTCGGACGCGCCGGCAGTGGAGGGGCCCGGCGCGGCTGAAACCGCGCATCGCCACCGAGGCGGCGATGCAGCGGTAGCCCTCAGTCTAGGCACCGGGGCCGCGTTGCGCTGTCGGTCGAACGCTGATGCGGCGCTGCCATTACTCTTACACGGCGGCATTGATGCATGGCCGCAACAAACTCCGGTAAAGGGGGCCGACCGTCACTCAACACCCGATCGCGCACCGCATCGCGCGGCCTCCGGCGCGGATTTCAGCGAGGCGGCGACAACGCCATACCGGCAGTGCGGCAATCCCTTCACAGCATGCTGAAGCGCGGCGGAGGCAAGCGCCGCCGCCAGCGGTGAGCGTCAGATCACTCCCTCCGCCCGAAACGCCTGCATCTCCTGCCGGGTCAGCCCGACCGCGGCGTAGATCTCGTCGTTGTGCTCGCCCACTGACGGCCCGGTCCGTGGCACGGCGGGCTCGTACCCGGAAAAGCGCGGCACGTGGCACGGCGCGGGGACCGAGCCCAGGTCCGGATCGGGCAGGCGCACGATGGCCTCGCGCGCGCGGAAGTGCGGGTCCTCCAGAATGTCCTGGATGGTGAAGATCTTGCTGAACGGGATCTGGTGCGCCTCCAGCGCCGCCGCCACGGCGTGGTAGTCGTGCGCCGCGAACCAGGCGCAGATGGCGGCATCCAGCGTGTCGAGGTGCCGAACGCGCGCCGGGTTGGTGGCGTAGCGCGCATCGTCCGCCAGTTCCGGCTGCCCGATCGCCGCGCACAGGCGCCGGAAGATCGGGTCGGACGATGCCACCATCGACACCCAATGGCCATCGGCGGTCGCATACATGTTGGACGGCGCCGTGTACGTGGCCAGGTTGCCCGCGCGCTGGCGCACCTGGCCGAGCTGTTCGTATTCCACCGCGAGCGGCTCCAGCAGGCGGAACAGCGCCTCGGTGGCGGACAGGTCGATATCGCGTCCGGGCGCCGCGGGATCGCGCCGGCGCTCCGCCGCCGCGGTGGCAATGGCGAATGCGCCGAACAAGCCCGCCACCACATCGCCGGCCGGATAGTTCATGTGCAGCGGCGGGCCGCCCGGCTCGCCGGCAAGGTTGGTGAAGCCGCTCATGGCTTCAAACACGCGCGCGAAGCCTGCGCGCGACGCGTACGGGCCGGTCTGGCCGAAGCCGGTCAGGCGCAGGACGATCAGGCGCGGGTTCGCTTCGCGCAAGGTCTTGGCGTCGAGGCCCCAGCGATCGAGCGTGCCGGTGCGGAAGTTCTCGACCAGCACGTCGAATCCGGGCAGCAGCCTGAGGAACAGCGCGCGCCCCTGCGGCTGCCGCACGTCGAGCGAGATGCCGCGCTTGCCGCGATTGGCCACCTTCCAGTAAAGCGGCAGCCCATCCTTGACAGGGGCCAGGCCACGCAGGGGATCGCTACCGTCGGGCAGCTCGAGCTTGACCACGTCGGCGCCCATGTCGGCGCACAGCGTGCAGGCGAGCGGGGCGGCCAGCACCGTGGCCATGTCGAGGATGCGCAGGCCGGCGAGCGGGCCGTCGGTCTTGCCGTTGCCGTCCACAAACGAAGTCTGGTTCATGCGTCCACCTTGATGTCGCGCGCCTTGATCAATGCTGCCCAGCGCTTTGCCTCGGCCTGCAGCAGCTGGTCGAACTGCCCGGCGTCGAGCGCGAGGACTTCCGCGTCCAGCGCCGCCAGCCGGCTGCGCACGTCGGCGGTGCCCATCGCCGCCTGCAGCGCGGCGCCGAGGTAGTCGACGATGGCCGGCGCCGTGCGTGCGTGAACGGCCAGGCCATACCAGGACTGCACCAGCGCATCGGGATAGCCCGCCTCGGCGATGGTCGGGACCTCCGGCAGCGAGCGCGTGCGCCGCGAGGCATTGACGGCGAGAGGGCGCACGCGCTTCGACTGGATCAGCGGCAGCACCAGGTTCTGTGACACCAGCGCGAACTGCAGCTGCCCGCGTCCCAGGTCCGGCACCGAAGGCGGCTGGCCCTTGTAGCCGACATTGGTCACGCGCACGCCGGTGGCTTCGAAAAAAAGCTCCTGCGCCAGATGCAGCGAGCTGCCCGCGCCCGGCACCGGCACGTTGACCGCGCCGGGCCGCGCCTTGGCCCACGCCGCGAATTCCTTCAGCGTCTTCACGGGCACGTCGTTGTGCACCACGAACACCGACGGCACCGCCGCCACCGAGCCGATGGCCCGGAAATTCTGCACACGGATGCCGGAGTCCGGGTAGAGCGTCTGCGCCACCGCCAGCACCGGCGTGACGCCGAGCAGCGTGTAGCCGTCCGCCGGCGCGCGACTGGCGAACTCGATGCCGATGCGGCCATCGGCACCCGGCTTGTTCTCCACGACCACGCGCTGTGGCAGGTCGAGCGACATGCGGTCGAGCGCGGCGCGCAGCGTGACATCCACCACACCGCCCGCCGGGTAAGGGATGACCGCGCGCAGCGGCCGCTCGGGGAAGTTGCCCGGGCCGGTGCCGGCGCGGGCCAGCGCCGGCAACAGGCCGGGCGCGGCCATCATCAGGGCGGTCTGGAACGCGGTCCTTCCGAATGCTCGGCGATCCATGTTGTCTCCTTTCATTCTTGTATCTGTGTTGGCGCCTGCCGGTCAGTCCGGCAGGTAGGGGCGCAGGCATTCGAGCGACTGGCGCGTCTGCCGCACCAGCCGGTCCATGATCCGCGCCACCGGCTCGACTTCCTTCACCCAGGCAACGCTCTGGCCGGCCGCCTCGTACATCAGCGGCGCGATCTCATGCTCTTCCACCGCCGCCAGCAGCCTGCCGGTCAGCGCCTGCTGGTAGGGCATGTCGAGCGGCGCCGGGGCATCGGCTGCCGCCCACGCATCGGAGAAGGCGCTGCGTACCACGCGGCAAGGCTTGCCGCTGTGCGCACGCGTGATCACCGTGTCTTCGCTGCCGGCGGACAGCAGCCGGTCGGTCAGCGCGGCCGGCAGCCGGTGCTCGGCGCTGCCCAGCCACACGGTGCCAAGCCAAGCGCCCTGCGCCCCCATCGCCAGCGCCGCGGCGATCTGGCTGCCTTCGCCGATGCCCCCGGCGGCAAGCACGGGGCGTCCCTCGGCAGCCGCGATGATCTGCGGCACCAGCGTGAAGGTGCCGATCGTGCCGGTATGTCCGCCGGCGTCATAGCCCTGCGCGACCAGCACGTCGACGCCGGCCGCGATCGCCTTGCGCGCATGCTTGACGGCGCCGACCAGCGCCATCGTGGTCTTGCCGGCACGGCGCACCCTCGCGATGGTATCGGCCGGCGTGCCGACACCGGCGGCGAACACCTCCAGCTCGCTCTCCGCCACGGCGGCGACCTGCTCCTCGAACAAGGCCTGCGAACGCACGTACTGCGAGAAGAAGTTGCCCGCCGTGGCCGGCGGCACGTCGAAGCGCGCGAACAGGCCGTCGACGAAGCGGCGATGTCCTTCGGGGATCGCGGCGCTGACATCTTCGGGGGTGGAGACGCCCGGCAGCGTGGTAGGCAGCAGCAGGTCCACGCCGACCGGCGCCTCCGGGCACAGCGCGCGCAGGTCGCGCAGCTTCTGCGCCAGCTCGTTGGGGCCGTCGCGTGCCGCGGCATACACGCCGAGCCCGCCGGCGTTGGAAATGGCCGCGGCGACTTCAATGCTGTGCGCCAGCCCGAACACCGGGTAGCGGATCCCCAGCCGGCGGCACAGCGCGTTGGCCAGGCCCTGGTCGGTAGTGCTTGCCATCACTGCGCTCCGAACAGGTCCGGCTCGAAGTCGAGGCACGGGTGCTGCGGCATCGCCGAAGCGGTCTTCATCACGTATCGGCCGATCAGGTTCTTGTGGACCTCGCTGGTGCCTTCGCCGATCTGGTTCATCTTGGCGTCGCGCAGGAAGCGCTCGATCGGATACGCATTCAGGTAGCCGTTGCCGCCCAGCAGCTGCGCGCAGTCCACCACCACGCGCATGCACAGGTCGGTGCTGTGCATCTTGGCGATTGAAGCGTGGATCGAGGTCTCGGGGTCCTTGCGGTCGTAGCGCTGCGCCGAACTGTAGACCAGACAGCGCGCGGCTTCGATGCGCGCTGCCATGTCGGCCAGCATCCACTGGACGCCCTGGTGCTCGCCTACCGCCTTGCCCGATACCTGCCGGTGTCCGGCGTATTGCGCGGCAATCTGCAGCGCGCCGGTCATCCGCCCCAGCGCGATCGCGGCATGGCCGATGCGTGCGCGCACCAGCGTGTCCTGCGCCAGCGCCATGCCCTGTCCCTCATCGCCGAGGCGATGCGAGACCGGCACGAAGACATCGTCGAGCCGGACCTCGGCGATCGGCACGCCATGCCAGCCGAGCTTGGGAATGATCGGCGAGACACTCAGTCCTTCGGCATCGCGCGGCACCAGGAACGCCGTCAGCCCCTTGCTGCCGCCAGGACCGTCGGCAAGCGAAGCCACCACGACAAACATGTCGGCCACGTTGGCGCGGGTGATGAATTTCTTTACGCCGGAGAGTCGATAGCCGCCGGGCTGCCGGCTGGCGACAGTGCGCAGCCGGGCGAGGTCCGAGCCGGCGCCGGGTTCGGTCAGCGCGAACGCGGACTGCTTGCTGCCGTTGGCGAGCAGCGGCACCGTCTGGGCGCAAAGCTCCGGCGACCCGCCCGCGACGATCGGGCGCGAGGACAGGTCGGTGCCGGTGACGAGCGACGCGGCCGTGCTGCACGTCCGCGCAATCTCCTCGATGATCCTGACGCGCAGCAGCATCGAAGCCTCGGTGCCGCCGAGCGCGGCGGGAAACGCCGTGGCGAGGACGCCGCTTTCCGCCAGCGCGCGGAAGGTGTCCCAGGCGAACTCGTCGTTGCGGTTCACCGCGTTGGCCCTGGGGCCGATGGTGTCGCGGACCAGTGCCTGGACACGGGCCAGCATGTCGTTCTCCGCCGCATCGAGCGGCGCCAGCGGATGGTGTTCGGCGGACAGGGGCATGGGGCGGGGTCTCCTTGGTGGTCGGGTGCGATTGCCTCTAACGATAGAGAGGCGGTATCCTCGGATCAATGCCGCCATGGGAAAGCAGATATCTCCATAGGAGATAGCAGGAGGGGATATGCAAACGGATGCGGGACACGACCTGACGCTCAAGGCGTTGGCCACGTTCGTCGCCGTGGCGCGCACGGGCAGCGTTTCCGGCGCCGCGGCGCAGCTTGGCCTGGCCCAGTCGGCAATCAGCCGGCAGGTCGCCGAGCTGGAGAAGATGTTTGGCGGCCCGCTGTTCTACCGCACGGGCCGCGGCGTGCGCCCGACCACGCTGGCTGCGCAGGTGCTGGCCGATGCCGGGCCGCTGCTGGACGGCGCCAGGCAACTGGTCGAGTCGGCGCGCGGCCGTGCCGGCAACGTCAGCGGCATGGTCACGCTGGGGCTGGTACCGGCGGTGGCGCCGCTGCTGTCGAGCCGGCTCTATGCCGCCGTGCAGGAACGGCTGCCCGCGGTGAAGCTGCGCATCGTGGAAGGCTACAGCGGCGAGATCGAGACGCGGCTGACCCAGGGCAGCATCGATCTCGCCGTGCTCAACCGCTATCGTGCCGAAGGCCGGAACAGCTACCGCCGGCTGCTCGATACGCCGCTGATGCTGGTTGGACGGCGCGAGACCTTGCAGGCCCACTGGCGCGCCGCAGGCGGCAGGCCGGCTTCGATGCTGCTGCGGCAGATCGGCGGCGTGCCGCTGGTGCTGCCGGTGCCCCCCAACGCCATTCGCAACCTGCTGGAAGAGGCTGCCGCCGCGCACCGCATCGTCCTCAATGTCTGCATGGAGGCCAGCTCATCGGTGGTCATCAAGCGCATCCTGTCAGACCATGCCGCGTTTTCCGTGCTGCCCTACCACGCCGTGGCGGCCGAGCTGGAGAGCGGAGAGTATGACGCCGTGCCCCTGGCCGACCGCGCCATGCGGCAGAGCGTGGTGCTGGCGACAAGCAGCCAGCGCCCCTTCACCGCCGCGGCGCGGCAGGTGGCGCAGATGATCCCCAAGCTTGCCGAAGCGCTGATCGGCGAAGGGAAGTGGCGGCGCTGACGGAGATGCGGGGCGCGTGACGCGCGACGGCGCTCACGGTCAGGCCCCGCTGTCCACATGCCTCGGCCCGAACGAAGCGGCTTCCATCACGATCCGCGGCTGCCTGAGCGCGCCCGGTAGCCCGCACCTCATCCGCACCTCGTCCGCACCGCACCTCAACTGCGGTCTTTATGCGTTCTTTATACGCACCGATCACCTTTCTACCCGGTTTTTACGACCCCGTCGCTAAGCTGCAAGGCGAAACCATTCAAAGGTACTTCGTCATGGACGGGATCTACTTGATCGCATTGATCGGCTTCGCAGTGCTGAGCGCAGCCCTGCTGGGGCTTTGCGCAGCGCTCGCGCCCAACG
Source organism: Cupriavidus oxalaticus (assembly GCF_038900635.1). Lineage (GTDB taxonomy): Bacteria > Pseudomonadota > Gammaproteobacteria > Burkholderiales > Burkholderiaceae > Cupriavidus > Cupriavidus oxalaticus_B. The sequence continues at coordinate 27,353 of NZ_JAYMRX010000005.1, forward strand.
CCTCGGCAAGCGGCGAACACGGCGGCCCGCATCACCAGATGCCGGCAAAGAACAGCGCGTCGGACAGGGGGTTGTGATGAGCTGGACGGATCTGTTGAGCGGCGCGCTCGCCGTTGCCATTTTTGTTTACCTCCTCATTGCGTTGTTCCGGCCGGAGAAATTCTGATGTCCTCCCAATTCGTGGGCCTGCTGGTCCTCTATCTCGCCGTCCTGCTGGCGTGCGCCCCATTTCTCGGACGCTATATGCGGCGCGCTGTCGAGGACGGCAGCTATTCGCTGACCGTCTGGGGCCGTCCGCTCGAGCGCGTGCTGTATCGCCTGGGTGGCGTGCGCGCCGAATCCGAGATGGGGTGGAAGCAGTACACCATCGCCGTCCTGGCCTTCAACCTCCTTGGCGTGGTGGCGGTCTATGCGCTGCAGCGCGTGCAAGGGATGTTGCCGTTGAACCCGCAAGGCTTCGGCGCGGTCACGCCGGACTCGGCCTTCAATACGGCCATCAGCTTTGTCAGCAACACGAACTGGCAAGGCTATGCCGGCGAGTCGACCATGGGCTATCTGACGCAGATGCTCGCGCTCACGGTGCAGAACTTCCTGTCCGCGGCAACCGGCATCGCCGTGGTGTTCGCGCTGATTCGCGGCTTTGCGCGCCAGAGCGCCGCCACCATCGGCAACTTCTGGGTCGACATGACCCGGATCACGCTGTACGTGCTGGCGCCGATTGCGACCGTGATTGCACTGGCGCTGGTCAGCCAGGGCGTGATCCAGAACTTCGATGCCTACAAGGAAGTCAGCCTGGTCACGCCGGTCGAATATAGCCAGCCGAAGGTCGACGCGGCCGGGCAGCCGGTGCTCGATGCGCAGGGCAAGCCGGTGACGGAAGACCTGAAGACCGACAAGCAGACGCTGGCAATGGGGCCGGTTGCCTCGCAGGAAGCCATCAAGATGCTGGGCACCAACGGCGGTGGCTTCTTCAATGCCAACTCGGCGCATCCGTTCGAGAACCCGAATGCGCTCGCCAATCTCATCGAGATGCTGGCGATCTTCCTGATCCCGGCGGCGCTGTGCTTCACCTTTGGCGAAATGGTCGGGGACAGGCGGCAGGGCGTGGCCGTGCTGGGCTCCATGACGGTCATCTTCGTGGCGATGGCTTGTGTTGCGGCGATGTCCGAGCAGATGGCCAATGCGGCGCTGTCGGGCTTGCCGCTCGACCATGCCGGTTCGCTGTTGCAGGCAGGCGGCAATATGGAAGGCAAGGAAACCCGCTTCGGCATCGCTGCGTCGGCGTTGTTCGCCACCATCACGACCGCGGCATCGTGCGGCGCGGTCAATGCCATGCATGACTCCTTCACCGCCATCGGCGGGCTGGTGCCGATGCTGCTGATGCAACTGGGCGAGGTCGTGTTCGGCGGCGTGGGCTCGGGGCTGTACGGCATGCTGGTCTACGCCGTGCTCGCGGTGTTTATCGCCGGGCTGATGATCGGCCGCACGCCGGAGTATCTCGGCAAGAAGATCGAAACCTATGAAATGAAGATGGTGGCCGTGGCGATCCTGGTCACGCCGCTGCTGGTGCTGCTCGGCACGTCGGTGGCGGTGATGGCCGAGGCGGGGCGCGCGGGTGTGTTCAACCCCGGCACGCACGGCTTCTCCGAGATCCTGTACGCGCTCTCGTCGGCGGCCAACAACAACGGCAGCGCCTTCGCGGGCCTCTCCGCCAATACGCCGTTCTACAACACGCTGCTGGCCGCGGCGATGTGGTTCGGAAGGTTCTGGATCATCATCCCCGTCCTGGCGCTGGCGGGTTCGCTGGCAGCCAAGAAGCGCGTGCCCGTGAGCGGCGGCACGATGCCGACGCACGGCCCGTTGTTTGTCGTGCTGCTGGTGGGCACGGTGCTGCTGGTCGGAGCGCTGACTTATGTCCCGGCGCTGGCGCTGGGTCCCGTCGCCGAGCAGTTGCAGGGCGCGGTGACGGCAACCGCAGGCAAGTAGGAAGCCAGGTAAATCGACCACAGATCAAGACAACGAGCATTCCCACAAGTTCGGCCCCTGCAGGCCCTGGCCAATGCAGGTGCCGGCTGTCTCTAGCGGATTGCGGAGAAACCATGCAACATGAATCGACGGCCCCAGTGGCCAAGGGCAGCGCCAGCAGGACCGGCGCATCGTCCGCCAACCTGCCTCAGGCGAAAAGCGCGCCGGTATCGGACCGGCAACACGGTTCCCACCATCATCGCCCGCCCGCGCGCGGCATGTTCGCGCCGGAGTTGGTGAAGCCCGCGCTGATCGCGGCCTTCAGCAAGCTGTCGCCGCGCGACCAGCTGCGCAACCCAGTGATGTTCGTGGTCTACGCGGGCAGCATCCTGACGACCATCCTTTTCCTGAAGGCAATGGCGGCACCGGCAGCGGGCGGCGAATCCGCCGGCTTCATCCTGGCGGTATCGGTATGGCTGTGGTTCACGGTGCTGTTCGCGAACTTTGCCGAGGCGCTTGCCGAGGGCCGCAGCAAGCAACAGGCCGAAGCGCTGCGCGGGCTGAAGACCACGGTGACCGCCCGTGTGCTGAAGGAAGGAAGGCGCGGCGGCGCAACGGAAGCGCGCCCCGCGACGGCGCTGCGACGCGGCGACGTGGTGCTGGTCGAGGCTGGCGAGATGATCCCCGGCGACGGCGAAGTGATCGACGGCGTGGCCTCGGTCGACGAAAGCGCCATCACCGGCGAATCGGCGCCGGTGATCCGCGAGTCGGGCGGCGACTTCTCGTCGGTGACCGGCGGCACGCGCGTGCTGTCCGACTGGATCGTGGCGCGCATCACGACCAACCCCGGCGAAAGCTTCATCGACCGCATGATCACGATGGTCGAAGGCGCCAAGCGGCAGAAGACTCCGAACGAGCTGGCGCTGACGATCCTGCTGGTCGGGCTGACCATCGTTCTTCTGCTGGCGACGGCCACGCTGCAGCCGTTCTCGCTTTACAGCGTGCTGGTGACCAAGGCTGGCGTGCCGGTGACGATCACCGTGCTGGTGGCGCTGCTGGTGTGCCTGATCCCGACCACGATCGGCGGGCTGCTTTCCGCGATCGGCGTGGCCGGCATGAGCCGGATGATGGAAGCGAACGTGATCGCCACCTCGGGCCGCGCGGTCGAAGCCGCCGGCGACGTGGACGTGCTGCTGCTCGACAAGACCGGCACCATCACCCACGGCAATCGCCAGGCCTCGCGCTTTATCCCGGCGCCGGGCGTGTCGCCGTCGCAGCTCGCGGAAGCGGCGTGGCTGTCGTCGCTGGCGGACGAAACGCCAGAAGGGCGCAGCATCATCACCTTGGCCCGACAGCTGCCGGGGCTGACCGCACCCGCGATCGCAAGCCTGAAGCCGGAATTCGTGCCGTTCAGCGCGCAGACGCGCATGAGCGGCGTGGATCTGCGCGATGGCGGCAGCGAGCGCCAGGTGCGCAAGGGTGCCGCGGATGCCGTGCGCCGGTACGTCACGGAGCGCGCCGGCAAGTTCCCCGACGCGTTGTTGCAAGCCGTCGATGAGGTCGCGCGCGCAGGCAGCACGCCGCTGGTGGTTGCCGACGCCAACGGCGATTCGGTGCGCGTGCTTGGCGTGATCGAACTGAAGGACATCGTCAAGACCGGCATCCGCGAGCGCTTCGGCGAGCTGCGCAAGATGGGCATCAAGACCGTGATGATCACCGGCGATAACCGGCTGACGGCGGCTTCGATCGCGGCGGAAGCAGGGGTAGACGACTTCCTGGCCGAAGCCACGCCGGAAGCCAAGCTCAGGCTGATCCGCCAGTACCAGGCCGAAGGGCGGCTGGTCGCGATGACCGGCGACGGTACCAACGACGCTCCTGCGCTCGCACAGGCCGACGTGGCCGTGGCGATGAACAGCGGCACGCAGGCCGCCAAGGAAGCCGGCAACATGGTGGACCTCGACAGCAATCCGACCAAGCTGATCGAGATCGTCGAGATCGGCAAGCAGATGCTGATGACGCGCGGCTCGCTGACGACCTTCAGCGTGGCCAATGACATCGCCAAGTATTTCGCGATCATCCCGGCGGCCTTTGCCACCACGTATCCGCAGCTCAACCTGCTCAATGTGATGGGGCTGGCCACGCCGGCGTCGGCAATCATGTCGGCGGTGATCTTCAACGCGCTGATCATCGTCGTGCTGATTCCACTGGCGCTGAAGGGCGTGGTCTACCGGCCGCTGGGCGCCGCGGTCCTGCTGCGCCGCAACCTGCTGATCTACGGCCTTGGCGGCATCCTGGTGCCGTTTGCCGGCATCAAGCTGATCGACATGATCCTGGCCCTCTTAGGCTGGGTCTGATTTCCCCCTGCCTTCTGGAAAATTTCGGAGCATATTCATGAATACGCAAGTGCAGTCCCTGCAGCCATCGCCGGCACCCGCGCAAGGTGGCCTGTTGCGGCCCATGCTGGTGGTGTTCGCTGGCCTGTCGCTGGTGACCGGCCTGCTGTATCCCGGCGTGATCACGGCAATCTCCAAGGCCGTGTTCCCGCATCAGGCAGGCGGCTCGCTGATCGAGATGGATGGCAGGACCCTTGGTTCGGAACTGATCGGCCAGCCGTTCTCCGACCCCAAGTACTTCTGGGGCCGGCTGTCGGCCACGGCGCCGATGCCGTATAACGCCGCGGCTTCGGTCGGGTCCAACCTCGGGCCCTCCAATCCGGCGCTGACCGACGCCGCGCGCGCGCGCATCGACGCACTGCGCGCAGTGGATCCTGACAATCAGGCGCCGGTGCCCGTGGATCTGGCCACCGCGTCCGGCAGCGGGCTCGACCCGCACATCAGCCCTGCGGCCGCGGAATACCAGGTGGCGCGCGTCGCGCGCGTCAGGGGGATCCCGATTGAACAGGTCAAACAGCTGGTTGCGGCCAACACGGAAACGCCGCTGCTGCCGCTGCTGGGAGACCCAGGCGTCAATGTATTGAAGCTGAACCTGGCATTGGATGCCATCGCACGCAAGTAGCACGGTGCCTGTGATGCGGGACGATGCCGCCGCGCGCGGAAGCGTCCCGCATGCGTGCAACGACGATGTCGCGCGGATGCGCGGCGGTACTGTCTTGCCTGCGAGAAATCCCGGCGCCATCGCGGCACCATCGCGGCCCTTTAACTGCGGCCCTTTAATTGCGGCCCTTTAACTGGATTTGAACACGGGCACCGCGGCTTTTGATGCCGTTTTTACGCGTCAGGCCATATCGTGACGAGGCTCCCGGAAACGGGGGATTCCTTCAACTCTCGTCACATCAACAATGACTGACCTGCGCCATACCGCGGCCGCACTGCTCGCATGTTCCGCAACTTCCGTTCTCGTCTTCGCTGCCATGCCCGCCATGGCGCAATCCCAGCCTGACGCAGAGGCGTCCCCGCATACCTTCACGGCGAACGTCACGCTGGCTACCGACTACCGTTACCGCGGACTGATGCAGACGAACCGCCGGCCGGCGATTCAGGGCGGGTTCGACTACAGCCATTCGAGCGGCTTCTACCTGGGCAACTGGAACTCGAGCATCAGCTGGCTGGGCGACAGCAATGCCGAGGTGTCGGCCCCGATCGAGATGGATTTCTACGGCGGCTACAAGAATACGCTCGGCGGCGACTGGACCTACGACGTCGGCGTGCTGCAGTACTACTACCCGGGCGACTATCCGGCCGGCTACACGCGCCCATACACCACCGAGGTGTACGCGGCGCTGGGCTACGGTCCGGTGACGTTCAAGTACTCGTATGCCCCGACCAATCTCTTTGGCTTCGCCGACAGCAAGCACAGCTGGTACGCAGACCTGACCGCCAACGTGCCGCTCGATGTCTGGGACCTCACGCTGAACGCCCATGTGGGTTACCAGAAGGTGCAGGTCGCCAATGCCTCTTACGTGGACTGGAAGGTCGGCCTGACGAAGGACCTGGGCAAGGGACTTGCGCTGGCGGTGGCCTATATCGACACCAATGCCGACAAGGCGGTGTACACCAATGCCAAGGGCCGCTACATGGGCCGTGGCACCGCATGGGCTTCCCTGACGAAGACGTTCTGAGCGCGCGTGGCCGGCGCCGCTGATCTTGATGCCGATATTTTTGATGCCGATTTAATGCGCCGGCCCGATTTTCTTGCATCAAATTTAGACGGCGCTGGCTAGCATAAAACCATGTTCAACACGTGACCCGCCAGCGCGGGTTCATCCGATATGCGACAGTCAAGCCTGCCCGTTGATGGCGTTCCCCGACGTACGGCCTTGCGCGGCGGCGAAGGCACCATGCCCTCGCTGCGCGTGGTCTCCCGGCCGGCACCGGCCTGGATCCGCATGCGCCTTGCGGTGGCATCCACCGAGGTGTTCGGGCTGCGGCAGGCCATGCACAGCGCGCTCGGCGAGCTGGCTCGCGTCTATGTGGTGAACGTCGACTACCGCCACGGCGAGACCACGATGCACGTGGAGATCGCCCGTGCCGACCTCGACGCGGCCATGCACGCCATCATGCTGGCATTTCCGGCCGCGGAGTTCGGGGTTACGACTGCACTGGGAGACGACCATGTGGCGCACTGAGGAAGAGAGCTTCTCCGGGGCCGCGGTTGATGCCTGCACCGCAGCCTGCACCCGCCTCGCGGCAAGTTCCCGCACGTCGCCCTGGGGCATCTGGGTGCCCATGGTCACGCCGATGCGTGCCGGCTCGCTGGATTTGTCGGGCGCCGCCAGGCTGGCTGAACGCTACGTCGAGGCCGGCGTGAATGGCCTGATCATACTGGGAACGACGGGCGAGGGCAGCCTGCTTTCGTCGCACGAGCGGCAAGTCTTCACGGCAGCGGTTCTCGAAGCCGTGCATGGCGAGCTGCCGGTGATGGCAGGCGTCGGCGCCGTCGATACGCGCGCGGTGTGCGCGCAAATTGCCGAACTGGATGCCTTTGATCTTGCCGGCTACCTGGTGCCGCCGCCTTACTACCTGCGACCCTCCGATGAGGGCATCGTGTGGCATTTCAACGAAGTGGCGTGCGTAACGGCCCGACCCCTGATGCTCTACAACGTACCGAAGCGAACGGGCTGCGCGATGTCGCCGGCGCTCGTTCGATCGCTGCTTGCACATCCACGGGTTTCCTCGGTCAAGGAGTGTGATGCCGGCAATCTGCGCGCGCTTGCCGGCGATCCCTATGCCACCGCGTTGTGCGGCGAGGATGCTGCCATGCTGGATCATCTGCTGGCGGGCGGCGCCGGTGTCATCGCCGCGTCGTCGCATATCCGTCCGGATTTGTTCGTGCGCTTGCTGCATCTGGCGCAGACCGGCCGCTTGCGTGCGGCGCGCGCATTGTTTGCCAGGCTCGCGCCGTTGACCTCGCTGATGTTCGCGGAGCCGAATCCCGCACCGGTGAAGGCTGCCCTGGCACTATCCGGCGCGATTTCCCCGGAAACCCGCCTGCCGTTGCGGCCGGCAAGTTCCGCGCTGGTCCAGAGGCTGGAGGAAGCCATATCTCTTCTTCCGCCGACTTCCATGGCCCGGGATGAGCATCTGGCGGCCTGAAGGCATGCCATCGTTGGCCCCGAACCTGTCGAGGCGACAATGCAACCCTCCGTCCCACTCTTCCTTACCTGCACGGCGTGCGGCCATGTTCACTCCGAGACCCTGCAGCATGTGATCTCGGGAAAGCTGCCGCAGCCTCTGGCTTGTCCGGCTTGCCAACGCGCGCTGAGCATCGACTGGGACTGGGTCAAGGACCAGGCTGAACAGCTGGGGCTCGTCTCCTCGCAGCGGTAGGGCGCTCGCCCGTACCGCCTGCTCCCACCTCGATTTCCCGCCGTCCGGGAAAACCCCCATTTGGCCGCTGTCTTGAAATGGCCATACCCCGTCCCTATAATTAGCACTCGTCGGGGGTGAGTGCTAACAGCATGTAGTGCCCCTTGCGACACCTGAACATTTCAGACGGCCGTCGCCTCGGTAGCCGGCCGATTTGTGATTAAACACTCACTTTTGTATCTAGGAGTCCGTATGAACCTGCGTCCTCTGCACGACCGCGTGATCGTGAAGCGTCTGGACAACGAAACCAAGACCGCGTCCGGTATCGTGATTCCCGACAACGCTGCCGAGAAGCCCGATCAAGGCGAAGTGCTGGCGATCGGCCCCGGCAAGAAGGATGACAAGGGCAACAACATTGCCCTGGACGTCAAGGTCGGCGATCGCGTGCTGTTCGGCAAGTATGCCGGCCAGGCCGTGAAGGTGGAAGGCCAGGAACTGCTGGTCATGCGCGAAGAAGACATCATGGCCGTGGTCAACAAGTAATTCGTTACTTGCCACACCCCACCCGTACAGATTTCAGGAGATTCAAGAATGGCAGCTAAAGACGTAGTGTTCGGCGACGCCGCACGTGCCAAGATGGTCGAAGGCGTGAACATCCTCGCCAACGCCGTTAAAGTGACCCTGGGCCCGAAGGGCCGCAATGTGGTGCTGGAGCGCAGCTTCGGCGGCCCGACCGTGACCAAGGACGGCGTGTCCGTGGCCAAGGAAATCGAGCTGAAGGACAAGCTGCAGAACATGGGCGCCCAGATGGTCAAGGAAGTGGCTTCCAAGACCAGCGACAACGCCGGTGACGGTACCACCACCGCAACCGTGCTGGCCCAGTCGATCGTGCGCGAAGGCATGAAGTACGTTGCCGCCGGCATGAACCCGATGGACCTGAAGCGCGGTATCGACAAGGCTGTCGGCGCCGCCGTGGAAGAGCTGAAGAAGGTCAGCAAGCCCACCACCACCAGCAAGGAAATCGCCCAGGTTGGCGCGATCTCGGCCAACAGCGACGCCTCGATCGGCGAGCGCATCGCCGAAGCCATGGACAAGGTCGGCAAGGAAGGCGTGATCACCGTCGAAGACGGCAAGTCGCTGGCCGACGAGCTGGAAGTCGTGGAAGGCATGCAGTTCGACCGCGGCTACCTGTCGCCGTACTTCATCAACAACCCGGAAAAGCAGGTTGTCCAGCTGGACAGCCCGTTCGTGCTGCTGTTCGACAAGAAGGTTTCGAACATCCGCGACCTGCTGCCGGTGCTGGAGCAAGTGGCCAAGGCTGGCCGCCCGCTGCTGATCATCGCTGAAGACGTCGAGGGCGAAGCCCTGGCGACCCTGGTGGTCAACAACATCCGTGGCATCCTGAAGACCGCCGCCGTCAAGGCTCCGGGCTTCGGCGACCGCCGCAAGGCCATGCTGGAAGACATCGCCATCCTGACCGGCGGCACCGTCATCGCTGAAGAAATCGGCCTGACGCTGGAAAAGGCCACCCTGAACGACCTGGGCCAGGCCAAGCGCATCGAGATCGGCAAGGAAAACACCATCATCATCGATGGCGCCGGCGACGCAGCTGCGATCGAAGGCCGCGTGAAGCAGATCCGCGCCCAGATCGAAGAAGCGACCTCGGACTACGACCGTGAAAAGCTGCAAGAGCGCGTGGCCAAGCTGGCCGGCGGTGTTGCCGTGATCAAGGTTGGCGCTGCCACCGAAGTCGAAATGAAGGAAAAGAAGGCCCGCGTGGAAGACGCCCTGCACGCCACCCGCGCTGCGGTGGAAGAAGGCATCGTCCCCGGCGGTGGTGTGGCCCTGCTGCGTGCCCGCGCTGCGATCTCGGCACTGACCGGCGAAAACGCCGACCAGAACGCCGGTATCAAGATCGTGCTGCGCGCCATGGAAGAGCCGCTGCGCCAGATCGTGCTGAACGCCGGTGAAGAAGCTTCGGTGGTCGTTGCCAAGGTTATTGAAGGCAAGGGCAACTACGGCTACAACGCGGCTTCGGGCGAGTACGGCGACTTGGTCGAAATGGGCGTGCTGGACCCGACCAAGGTCACCCGCACCGCACTGCAGAACGCCGCTTCGGTGGCTTCGCTGATGCTGACCACGGACTGCGCTGTTGCCGAATCGCCGAAGGAAGAGTCGGCTCCGGCAATGCCGGGCGGCATGGGCGGCATGGAAGGCATGATGTAATTTGTGCCGACTGACTGCCGGCCGTTATGGCTGGCAGGCTGTCACAGCAAAAACCCCCGCGGGTGTGAGCCCGCGGGGGTTTTTGTTTGGGGTCTTGCCTGATTGATGACTGACGAATGACAGGTGGATGACCGACTGATGACTGGCTGACATCGGGCGCGGTGGCGTTCAGACCTCCACGACGCAGCACCAGTCGAAGCACTTGTTCTCCAGCTCGCCCGTGCGCCGGCTGACATAACCCCGCGGATTGCACACCACGCGCGAATCGTCGATGCAGTAGTCGAAACTGGTATGGGTATGGCCATGAATCCACAGGTCCGCCTGCGCCACCAGGTCGGGCCGGCGTGACAGGAATCCGCCGGAAACCAGGTCATGCGAGTAGCGCGGGTCAAGACTGCCCAGGTCAGGGCCATGATGGGTGACCACCACGGTCTTGCCTTCGAACGGTTGCGCCAGCTGTGCGGCCAGCCAGCCCGAAGCGGCCTCGTGGCGCGCCAGCGCGTCTTCCGGCGTGAAATGGCGGGCCTTGCCGTCGCCGCCGTCGACTTCGATCAGCCTGTGGTCCAGCATCACGCCCGCGCAGGCCTGCATCGAATCCTCGCGCCGGTCGACGCCGAACAGCGTGTAGTCCGTCCACCAGGTCGTGCCCAGGATCCGCACGCGGCCACCGGCGCTGTCGAACTCGGCAACGGCGCCATTGAGCATGTGCATGCCGGGATGCTCCGCAGCCGCCTCGGCCATCTGCCTGTCCACGGCGTCGAATCTGCCTTCGTAGTACTCATGGTTGCCCGGGACATAGATCACAGGCTGCGAGAACGTGCGCGCGGCCCAGTCGATGCCGTCGCGGCCATTGGCGATGTCGCCGGCCAGCACCACGATGTCGGCATCGCAGCCGGGCACTTGCTGCGGCATGTTGTGCTCGATATGCAGGTCGCTCAGGATACGCAGTTTCATGGGAACTCCGGGGCGATGGGTCTGGCTGCAGCCGCCGCGCCGGCGGTGGGGGCAGTGGTGGCATTCTTAAGAACCCTGGCGCCGCGGTCAAGTCCCCGGCGCGCACGCCGGCCGGCAAAGCAAAAAAGCCCGGAACCAGGTCCGGGCAAGGGACTGTCTGGCCGGCGTTGCACCGGGAGACAGCCGGGGGAACCGTCCAGGGTTACCCGTAAGTCCTATCCTCCCTGCCCCGCCATGGTGGGCAACAGGACGCGATAGATCTGGATAAACGCCGGCCCCAGCAGCACCAGCAGCAGCGAGGGGAAGATGGTGAAGATCAGCGGAAACAGCAGCTTGAGCGCGATCTTGGCGGCCTGTTCCTCGGCCAGCATGCGGCGCTTGGTGCGCAGCATGTCCGACAGCACCCGCAGCGATTCGCCCAGGCTGGTGCCGAAGCGGTCGGCCTGGATCAGCATCGAGGCGAACTTGTCGACGTCTTCCACGCCGGTGCGCAGCGAGAGGTTGGACAGCGCCTTTTCCTTGGAGAAGCCGGAGCGCAGTTCGAGCAGCATCAGATTCAGTTCGTCGGCCATTACCGGGCAGCGCAGCGCGAGCTCATCGGCGACCCGCATCAGGGCGGCGTCCAGGCCCAGGCCGGCTTCCACGCACACGGTCAGCAGGTCGATGACGTCGGGGAATTCCTCGAATACCGTGCGCTGGCGTTCGCCAACCTTGCGCGCCAGCACGACGTTGGGCAGGTAGTAGCCGATCGCGCCCAGCAGCGCCAGCAGGGCGAACATCGTGTACTGGTCGTCGAACGCCCGATTGCCATTCAACGCCAGCAGCCCGGTCATCGGCAACACTACCGCCAGCACGGTCTTGGCGCCAAAGTACAGCGGTGCCGCGCTCGCGCTGCGCCAGCCGGCATTGGTGAAGCGCACGCGCAGCTGTGAGTTCTCCCAGCCTTCCTTGGGCAGGGACAGCCGCGACACCGGTTGTGCCCAACGCACCAGCTTCTCGACCCAGGCCTGCTGCGCGCCTGGCGCGGAAGGCGTGCCTGCCTGGCCGGCGAGTTGCTCGACGCGTCCATGCATGCGGTTTGGTGAAAACGCGTACATCACGGCAAGCACTGTGCCGAATGCCGCCACGAAGACCAGCGCAAGCACGACCAGCTGCTCGGCAGGAATACCCTCGATGATGCCTTGCATGATTGACTCCCCTCAGGACCGTTGTGCCGCCGCGGCTTGTTGTTGTCTCATACACGGATGCGGATGATCTTGCGCATCCATAGCACGCCGAACACCATCGACACCAGCGCGCCGCCGATCATGCGCCAGCCGATCGGGTCTTCCCACAGCACCTTCATGAAGCCGGGGTTCACCACCATGATCATGCCGCCGGTGGCGAACGGCAGCAGACCCAGGATCCATGCAGACAGGCGCCCTTCGGCCGAAAGCACGCGGATCTTGTCGAACAGCTTCAGCCGCTCGCGCACCATGTTGGCGATGGTGTCGAGGATCTCGGCCAGGTTGCCGCCGCTTTCGCGCTGGATCAGCACGGCGATGACAAAGTAGCGCAGGTCGCCCACCGGCACCCGGATTGCCAGGTTGGTCATGGCCTCGTCCAGCGCCACGCCGTAGTTGATCTCTTCGAACGTGGTGCGGAACTCCGGGCCGATCGGGGCTTTGATCTCCTGGCCGACCATGCCCAGCGCACCGCTGAACGAGTGCCCGGCGCGCAGGGAACGGCTGATCATGTCGACGGCGTCCGGGAGTTGTTTTTCCATCTGCTTGAGTCGTTTGATCCGCAGGTGCATCACGTGCAGCACGGGCAACAGCCCGGCCACGGCGGCAATGGCCAGTACCACCGGCGCCGGCACCGGCACCAGCGGGATCAGTGCCACCGTGCACAGCACGACAAGCGCGCAGTAGCCCAGTAGTTGCGATACCGACCAGGAACTGCCGGACTGCTCCAGCCAGCGGTCCAGCGTGCCGATGCGTGGCAACCGCATCAGCCATTGCTGCATCCGCGGCGAATCGCTGAGCAGGCGCTTCTTCAGGATCGACAGGCGTTCGGCGTTGATGTGACCGCCCGCGGACAACGCACGCAGCCGGGCGTCGATACGCTTGGCGGCGGGGCCGTGGTAATTGTTCCACCAGAGATAGATGCCTTCGATGCAGAGCACCACCGCCGCGAATAGCATGATGCCGAAGGCATAGAAGATCGTGCTCATATGCGTCTCCCCCGAGAGAATGTGCCGCGTCCGTGGCGCGGATCACACTTCATAGCGATGCGCCGGATCGTAGGTTTCATCAGGCAAGCCCACGCCGAACACGCGCAGCCGTTCGGCAAACTTGGGATACACCCCGGTGGCGCGGAAATGGCCGCGCACGGTGCCGTCCGTGTCCACGCCGGAGCGCTGGAAGGTGAAGATTTCCTGCATGTTGATGATTTCGCCTTCCATGCCGGTGATCTCCGAGATGCTGATGATCTTGCGTCGCCCGTCGGTCATGCGTGCGGCCTGGACGATTACCGTGATGGCTGAAGAGATCTGCTGGCGAATCGCCTTGGCCGGCATGGTCAGGCCGGCCATGCTGACCATGTTCTCGAGACGGGTCAGCGCGTCGCGCGGAGTATTGGCGTGGATGGTCGTCAGAGACCCCTCATGGCCTGTGTTCATCGCGTTCAGCATGTCCAGCGCCTCGCCGCCGCGCACCTCGCCCAGGATGATCCGGTCCGGGCGCATGCGCAGCGAATTGCGTACCAGCGAGCGCTGCGTGATCTCGCCCTTGCCTTCGATGTTCGGCGGGCGGGTTTCGAGGCGCAGCACATGAGGCTGGCGCAACTGCAGTTCGGCCGCGTCCTCGATGGTGACCACGCGCTCGTCCTCGGGGATGAAGCCGGACAGGATGTTCAGCAGCGTGGTCTTGCCGCTGCCGGTGCCGCCGGAGACCAGCACGTTGACCTTGGCATGCGCCAGCGCCTGCAGCATCTGGGCCATCGGCGGGGTCAGGCTCCTCAGGTTCACCAGGTCGGATACCTGCAGCGGATTGACCGCGAAGCGGCGGATCGACAGCAGCGGCCCGTCGATCGCCGATGGCGGGATGATGGCGTTGACGCGGGAACCATCGGGCAGGCGCGCGTCGACCATCGGGCTGGTCTCGTCGATGCGACGCCCCACACGCGACACAATCTTCTCGATAACCTTCATCAGATGGGCGTCGTCGTAAAAGCCGATATCGGTGAGTTCCAGCTTGCCGCGCCGCTCGACATAGGTCTGCTTCGCCGTGTTGACCAGGATGTCGGACACGGTCGGATCCTGCAGCAGCGGCTCGAGCGGGCCGAAGCCGAACATCTCGTCATAGATGTCCGACGTCATCTGGCGGCGTTCCGTGTCATTGATCAGGATCCGCTCTTCGTCGATGATGGCGTCGATCAGCACCCCGATCTCCGTCTTCACCTGCTCCAGCGGGTAGCGCGCGAGCCGCTCGAGTTCTACCCGGTCCAGCACCGCGTCGTGGACGATCTTCTTGAAATTCCGGTAGGCCTGCGTGGTGCCATGGCTGCGGGCGGGCGCAGCATGGCCGTTCATTTGCAGAGGCGGGTTCTCCGGTAGGGAAAGCTGTTCGCGGATCGACATGATGGACTCCGGTTCGTGATGCGGTTCAGGCGGCGGTCGACTTGGGGCGCAGGAACAGCCTGGCCAGCGACGGCCTGGCCGGCTGCGCCTGCCGCTCGGTCCCGGTGCCCGCGGCGAGCGTGGCGCCGAGCGATAGCAGCGCCTTCGCGATGGCGCTGCGCTTCTGTTCCTTGAGGACGGGGACGCCGTGGCCGATCGATTCATCCACCACGGCAGCATCATCGGGCAACGCGTGGAAGACCTTCATGCCGAACACTTCCTCCAGCTTGGCACGCGGCAGCTCATCGCGGCGGCCCTGCCGGTTCAGCAGGATGCGGATCTTGTCCTCGGTGTAGTGCAGCGCGCGCAGGATATCCAGCAGGCGCTTGCCGGTGCGGACATAGGGGATGCTCGGCTGCACCGTTACGCAGATGCTGTGGCTGCGGTCGAAGGCCGCAAGCGACAGTGGAGTGACCGACTGCCCTATGTCGATCAGGATGAAATCGTAGCGCGGGCTGACCACGGACAGGATGTGGTCGATCCTGTCCTTGCGGACCTCATTGGCCTTGATCGGGTCGATCGCACCGGCCAGGATATCGAATCCCTCCTCGACGCGGGTCATGCAGGCGTCAAGGAAGGTATCGTCCATGCGTTCCAGCTGCGAACACACGTCCGGCAAGGTCGCCGGCGGCGTCTTGTCGCTGACCAGGAAAGCTGTGTCGCTGAACTGGGTGTTCAGGTCGATCAGCAGCACCCGCTTGCGCTCGCCGGCACTCAGCGCGTAGGCGAGGTTGCCGGCGATGAAGCTGGTGCCGGCGCCGCCCTTGCATGAAACCAGTGAGATCACGCGCGCTTCGTTGCGCTCCCTGGGCACGTGGTTTGCCTCCAGCCGCCCGAGCGCCTCGCTCAACTGGCCCTTGTCGAGCGGCCACGGCAGGATGTCTCGCACCCCGGCACGCAGCGCCCGGATCAGGACATCCGGTTGCTGCGCCGACGTTACCAGGATGCAGGGCAGGTCGGGATGCTGCTGGCGCAAGGCTTCGATGCCGAGCATCTGCGTTCCGCCGCGGAAGTCCTGGTCGAGGATGAGCGCATCCGCGCTGCGCAGGTGGCTGCCATGCGTGCATAGCGCGGCGGGAGCATCCTGCAGCCGCATGATCTGGAAGGTTCCAGAGGCGTCTGCCAGACGCGAGAGCTCGCCCAACCTTTCAGCATCCTCGGAAACGATCAGAATTCTGAGCATGGTGTTGCTCCTGGTTATGCGTGCTAGTTGCAGATCTTGCCGCCGGTTGAAGAGTTCAGGCTCTCCCGCGGCAGCGTGGTCGTGAACGAAGGCATGGCCAGCGTGATCGGCACGACCGGGATAAAGGTCTTGACCGAGACGTTGGCCACGCTGACGGTGACCGAGCGGCACGTGTTGCGGGCGGCGTCGGCATCCGCGTCGCACCCGCTGGGTTCGTAGCCGATCTGGATGTTGGCGGCCTGCAGCTTGGGCATCAGGTTGGTCATCCTGGCCTTGATGGTCGTGTCTTTGACGTCGCACACCGCCGCGATGCGGGCGCCCAGCCGCGTCGCCTCGCCAGCGGTGTTCCAGTAGAACAGCACGCGCGAGAATTCGGCAAT
Source organism: Cupriavidus oxalaticus (assembly GCF_038900635.1). GTDB lineage: Bacteria > Pseudomonadota > Gammaproteobacteria > Burkholderiales > Burkholderiaceae > Cupriavidus > Cupriavidus oxalaticus_B. Next base: position 43,484 of record NZ_JAYMRX010000005.1, read on the forward strand.
GCCGATCAGCAGCATGAAGAAAATGCTGGCGACGATGGCAAACTCGATCGCGGTGGCGCCGGCCTGGTGCCGACGCGAACGGATGGCACGAAGCGGGGTCATAGCACTTGTCTCATCACGGTTGCGATATCGGAGAACGCCAGGTTTCCAACCTTGATGTAGGTCTGGATTGGCGAATATGCGTAACCCGTTATCTTCACTTCGACCAGGTTGATGGTGCCGGCCTGCACGCCTGAACTGTCGCCGTCCTCGTAGATCGGGACGTTGGCAAACTGCTTGCCGCCACAGCCGCTGGCGTCGACCCGGTCACAGACGACTATCATCGAAGTGCTGAGGCCTTTCACCAATACTTCGCCTTCGCAGACCGTCTTGCCATAGACGGCCATGCACTTTGCCTGCGCCAGCGGATAGTTGGGCTCGCTGGGTGCGTACTGCGACAGGAAGCGTGCGGCGTCGCGCGTGGCCTTGGTCAGGGCGTTGTATTGGTAGATCGCGCGGCCGTACTCCGCCACCCCGCTTACCAGCAGAAGCAACGGCACCAGTACCAGTGCGAATTCCACAGCCACCACCCCGCGCCGATTGCGCCGATGGTGTTGACTGCGCCTGCGCTGTCTGCATCGCTCCATGATTCGCTCCTATTGCACCAGCACCGGCACGCGGGGGCCAGCACCCGTATCGGACCCGGGCACACCCTGGGTCGCGCAGGGACTGGTGGCGTCCTTCGAATTACCGAGATATTCGAGGTACACCACATCCTTCGCGCTGGGCTCCTGCATCGGCTGCACCATCAGCATGCAGTTCCAGGAGACCACCTTGGCCAGCTTGGTCGAGGCGAATTCGGTGCAATCCACCATCGGCACGTGCACCAGCCTGCGGTCAGCGCCAGCCTTGTGCACCGCCTGTGTCGATGCCGTGCCCTTGGTGGTCAAGCCGCTATTTGCATCCGTCTGGTATGGCAAGTTGGCGCCTCGCTTCTGGATGAAGTCAGCGTAGGCGTTGCCACCGTTTGGCGGATTCCATGTGGTGACACTGTAGGCATAGCCGGTAAAGTCAGGCGCCCCATCAGCCGGTCCCTTGTAAGAGCCGGTATAGATGCCGAAGCGGGTATTCCATGCCGCGATCAGCGCCGAGATATTGCCCGGTTCGCCGACTTTGGAGCCCACTGCCGGCAGGTCGCACTGTCCGCTTCCGGCAATCAGGTCCGCCAGCTCGGAAGCACCGCCGGCCGGAGGCGACAGGTCAGCCCAGCCAAAACTGCCGGGGCCATACGGGTCCTTCGGATCGACCTTGGATTTGATCCAGTCGCCCTTGTTGTACGCTGCCTTTGGTGGATTCGCCGTTGGCGGAGTGCAGACATAGACCGGGATGGCACAGGCTGTCTGCGCGCTGGTGGTGGTGGCCACGGCCATTGCGTTCACGGTACTGGGCTGGATGTCGATGCCGGGCAGCAGGTTAAGGAGATGGATGAACCAGTGGGCAATACCGGTGCGCTCGGCGGTGCACTTGACGTACTTCACCTTGTCCAGCGCGTACGGCACGTTGTCCTTGGTGTAGTAGGTGCCGTCAGGCGTGTCGCTGTACGAGACGTTGAGATCCTTGACCATCTTCACTGCCTCGTTCTGGAACATGGCAGCGTTGCTCGTGCCGGTGGCGAGGCCGGCCGCCTCCGACACGAGCAGCGGCGTGGCCCCCGTGACATCGCGCGCGGCGGACAGCGCGCAGGCATCGACGCTGTTCTGCAGCTCGCTCTTGGTCACATAGAGCTTGCCCAGGTCGAGCGCCAGCCCGACGAAGCCAATCAGTACGGCCAGCGACAGGCCCACGATGATGGCGATCGCGCCACGCTGCCGCTTGCGCCAGGTGGTCCGCCGGCCTCGGTAAGTGGTAGGGCGTGACATATCGGCTCTCCGTGGTTTTCGCCGATCAGCGCGATCCGCCACCTGACATACCCACTCCGCCGTAGCCGCCGGCGCCGAAGTCGATCGTCATGGAGGGCGAGCTGCCTTGCTTGCCGTTGGCCAGCGAACGGTCGAAGTTCCTCATCGCCGCCACGGCGGTCTTGCCGTCGGCGCCCGTGACGGTGGGAAGGCCTGCGGGCGCATCGGGATTGATGATCTGCAGCTGCGTGACCGTGGCGAGCGCCACGCCGCGCTGGCCGTCCCACACCGGCGTCGAGGTCATGCAGGCCGACAGCGTGAGGCAGGCCAGGCCGCCGAGCATCAGCGTGGTGGCGCCGCGCGAAAGGTTGCGTTTCTTGCTCATGATCGTTCTCCTGTGGGCGCGGCGGTTCAGTTGCCGCCCGCGGCGGTGCGCGTGGCGGTGCCGGCGGCTCGTGCCTGGGCCAGGCGCGCAGCGGTGGCTTCGATGCGGGCGATGCGCGCGGCAGTGTCCTCGGCGGGTGGCGCGGCGGCGATATTGCGAGCAGCTGGTTGGGCCGGGTCCGGCGCGCCGGAGGTCCGAGGCATCGCGGTCGCGGCTGCCTGCGCTCCTGATGATCCGGCAGTTGCGGGCGGATCCAGCGGGCGGCCCGTCGGCACCATCGAGACCGACGTGGGCGCGCCCTCGCTGCGCGGCGCCGTCGGCGGCGTGACAGGTGCGGCGGCCGGGGCGGGCTGCGAGGGGGCCGGCGCGGGCTGCGGTGCGGGCTTGCCACTGCCTTCCATATTGCCCATGAAGTACAGCGACAGCGGGTTAGGCGTGGAGAAGCTGTCGGTCGGCAGCGGGTAGTTGTTGGTCTGCATCGGCTTGACCAGGCGCGGCGTGATGACGAACACCAGTTCGGTCAGGTCCTGCTGGTACTGCGTGCTGCGGAACAGCGTGCCCAGCACCGGCACCTCGCCCGCGCCCGGCAGCGCCTTGAGGGAGCCGCGCGCGCTGTCGGTGAGCAGGCCGCCGATAGCAAAGCTTTCGCCATCGCGCATCTGCACGGTGGTGGAGGCGCGGCGGGTGGTGATGACCGGCAGGATGGTCTGGCCTGCCAGCGTGCCGCCGCGGATGGTGGCACCCGTGGGCGACAGCTCGGACACTTCAGGCGACACCTTCAGGTGGATGCGGCCGTTTGCCAGCACGGTCGGCGTGAACTTCAGGCCCACGCCGAACTCTTCTTCCTGCAGCGTGACAGTGCCGGCCCCGTTCAGCACATTGGCCTGCGCCACCGGGATGTAGATCTTGCCGCCGGCGAGGAAGCTGGCCTCCTGGCCGCTGATGGTGACCAGGTTGGGCTCGGCCAGGATCTTGACCAGGCTGTCGTTCTTCTGCGCGTCGATGGCGAACTCGAACGGCAGGTTGTTGGCCTTGCTGCCGAAGATCGCCCCCGAAGCGCCGGTCAGCAGCGACGTCACGACACCACCCGTCCAGGAGCCGAAGCCGCCCTGCAGGTTGACTGCGGAACCTAGCTGGTTGAGCAGTGTCTTGGATACCTCGGCCACCTTGACTTCCAGCATCACCTGCTGCGGGCTGTCGACGGACAGCATGTTAAGCACGCCGCCTTTCCTGTCCCCGTTCTTGCCGTCGGTGCCTTGCGCAGCGTTGGCATACGCCTGGGCGATGTCCATGGCCTGCTGGGCGGACTGTGCATTGGTGACGCTGCCGGTCAGCACGAGGTTGTCGGCGGCGGTCATCACACGGATGCCAGGCTCGCCGGGCAGGAGCTGGCCGAGCGACGTCTGCAGGCCCCCGGCATCGGCATTGACCACGACGTTGATGATGGTGCAGGCGCCGCTGCGGCCCTGCACGATCATGTTCGTGGTGCCAACGCTGCGGCCGAGCACGTAGAGTGTCTGGGGCGACACCATGGTCGCCTGCACGACGTTGGGATTGCCCAGCGTGCGATTGCGCACGGGCTCCTGCAGCGAGATCAGCTGCGACTTGCCGACAGGCACCATCACGCTGGATTCGCTGCGGATCGCACCGACGCAGTTGGGGCCGCGCGCGTCGGCGGCCGGCGCTGGCGCCTGCGCCGAGGCCTGCGCCACCGTGGTCGGGGCGCCTGGCGTCATGCTGATGGTCATCTGCATGGGTGCCGCAGGTGCCTTGGCGGCTGCTGGCGTCGTAGTTTTGGTCACGATGCCCGCCTCCATGGCGGCCTGCGCCGCGGCGGCCAGCGGAGTGAAAAGGATGGCGGCAAGCACCAGGGTACGGGTGCCGCCTGCGGCGTCGGATCTTTTCTGGTTCATTTTGAATCTCCCCCCGGAGAAGCTGTGATGCAGATCAGGATTCGTTGAGCGTTGTGCGCGACGCGGTCAGAAGCACTCGACGCCGCCCTGCATGCCTGCCAGCACACCGATGCAGTTGCCACGCGCGGGCTGCGCTGCAACCGTGCGGGTCTTCACCACGGTGCGCGTGGCAGTCTGGGTCACGACCTTGACGGCCGGCGCTTCGGGCGCCTTGCCCAGCAGCGTGCCTTTGGTGGCGCCGCCAGTGTTGATGTCCGCGACGTCCATCTGGTTGCGCAGCACCAGCGACAGCGTGCCGACACTGCGTGCCACGTCGAGCTTCTCGGCCTGCTCCGGCGTTACTTCCAGCGTGACGGCATTCACCACCTTGGGTTGGGTGTCGTCGCGGCTGACCTGTTGCGCTACCGCCAGCACCAGGATCTTCTCCAGCACGATCTTGGAGATGTTGCTGTTCTGCGTATTGCGCGCTTCCTCATTCGTGTTGACGATCACGTCGACGTAGTTGCCCGGCAGCGCAAAGCCCGCGACACCGACCACGTCGTTGACGCGAACCGTGATCGCGCGCTTGCCGTCGTTGATGACCGCGGACAATCCGCCCTTGGTGCCGATCGGCGCCAGCTTGGCATCGAGAACCGGCTCGCCGCGCTGGAGGCTGGTGCGGATCACGCGGCCCTCCAGTGCCTTCAGGTCCTGGAAGGAACCGGGCGGAACGCTGCCAGCCGGCCAGCTGACCAGCTGCAGCTGGCTGCCGTTGAGCGGTTGCCCCAGGTTCAGGTCGTTGGCGGCGACCACCACTTGCCTGATCGAGCTCGATGACTGCTGCACCAGCCATCGCGAGGCCGACACCACTGCCGCCACGCCGGCGACCAGGGCAATCAGCAGCATCAGGATTGCGCGCATGTTTTTCATGATGACTCTCCCCAGAAATTCCGAATGGTGTCCGCGTTGGCTGCTACCGTTCAGCTCGCGGCGTGGTGGTTGTCTGACCAGCGGCGGGCGCTACCGGCCTTTGGCATTCCCTCGGGCGAAGTGCGCAGCCCGTAATAGCCCTGCCAGGCCGCCACCAGACCTTCCTCGGTGACCTGGGGCGCAGCGCCGTGGTAGTGCACGCCGGAGGCCACCAGGCGCAGCAGGTCGCGCGGAATGCAGGCGAACAGGGGCGTATCGCTGGCGTAGTGCAGGCTGTCGACAAGGAAGTCGAACACCGCCTCACTGGTCGCGAGCCCGTATTCGGCGGCGGTGCGCTGGTACACCTCGCGGTAGTCGTCCACCGAAAGCGGGCCCACGTAGAGCTTGCTGCCGAGCCGGCGCAGGAAGGCATCGTCGCCGAGCGCCGCCGGTTCAAGGTTGCTGGAAAACACCGGCCAGACGTCGAATGGCACCGAAAAGCGCACGCCCGTCTGCAGCGTGAACATGTCGATGTTGCGGTCCAGCGGCACGATCCAGCGGTTCAGCAGGTCGGTGACGCCAACCAGCTGGCGGCCCAGGTCGTCGATGATGTAGATGCCGTTGTTCGCCTTCATGTGCGGCGGAGCCTGGTAGAAGCCGGCGACGGGGTCGTGGCGCAGGTCCAGCATGGACAGGGTCAGTTCGCCGCCGGACAGCACTACCGGGCGGTGGCAGAGGATCCAGCGGCGGTCCAGGGAACGGCGCGCCAGCGAGCCTTCGCTGTCATCGCAGGGCACATGGACCAGCGGGTCGAATACCTGGATGATTTCGCCGGCCACGGTGATGGCATGCGGCACCGGCACCGCGCCCGGCAGCAGCATCCCCAGGCGCTGCGCCAGGTAGGTCTTGCCGCTGCCGGCGGGGCCGTAGATCATCAGGGCCCGGCAGGTATTCAGCGACATGCCGATGGCATCCAGCAGGTGGACCGGGATCACCAGGTCATGGAAGGCCGCGGTGACGTCGGCCTTGGTCACCGATGCCTGGCCGATCGAGTGGCGCTTTACGGCCTGGACATAAGCGTCCAGCGTGACCGGCGCAGCGCCGATGTAGCTGCAGCGCGCCGAGGCTTCGGCCGCACGGGCATAGCCGGCGTCCGTCAGCCGGAAGCGAACGTCCAGATCGCTGGCGCCGCGGTGGGCGATCTCCAGCAGGCGCTCGCGTACGGCAACGGCGGCGACCTCGTTGACCACGGTGCCCGGCAGCTTCAGCGTGTCGGTCAGCACCGCCAGCGTCACGGTGCGGTGCTGGTAGGCTGCCTTCATCAACAGGCTCAGCAGCAGTGCCACTTCCAGCCCGGTGTCGGCGATGGTGCGCGGCAGGACGTGCCAGGGGGACGGAGCCACCGTGCCGTGATCGGGCTGGGTACTCCTGACCGTCGCTACCGCCTCGAGATGCCGCGTAGCGTGTCCCGCGTCTTGGTACTCGTTCATTGCCATCCCCCGTTTGCTGATCTGCGTGTTCTTGTGCTTCAAGGCGCGCGTCGATTGACTGCGTAGTCGTGTTGGGTTCTCAGGTGCCGGCAAAGAGCATGGCAAGCGTGCCGGCGGCAATGGCGACGCCGTAAGGTATCGAGCCAGCGGATGCTTCCGCTTCTGGCTGCACCGGTCTCGCGCGGCGTTGAACCGCCACGCTGAGCATGTAGCTGACTCGCGACAGGGTCACCAGGGTCTGCCTGGTGATCAGAAGCTGCACCAGCGCCCACACACCGCCTATCACGCAGGTCGCTAGCGCGACATTCACAACCATGGCCATGCCAAGCCAGGCCCCCACGGCTGCCAGCAGCTTGACATCGCCAGCGGCCATGCCGCGCAGCAGGTAGAAGGGCAGGAAGAGAGCCAGGCCCACCAGCCAGCCATACAGCCATGTCAGCGAGCCCGCGGTGATGCCATGGATGGTCATCTGCACCGGCAGCGCGGCGAGCCAGGCGCCGAAGGTCAGCCAGTTGGGAATGCGGCGCCGGTCCAGGTCGATGGCCGCAGCGGTCAGCACGATGCCGATCGTGGCGGGGCCTACGAGGGAGGCGAGAGTGGTGGCGGCTTGCATGGCGTATCGGCTTGAGGGTTGGAGCGAGCGGGTCAGGGAATTCCTGGGCGGATGTTTCAAGGCATGCTTGAGGCGATCAGCTCGTACATCTCTTTCACCGCGCCGCTAACCTTGAAGACGGAGCCGATGATGGCCACCGCAATCAACATGCCGAGGAGAGCGTATTCGATAGAGGAGACGCCTTTGTCGTCTTGCAGCAGATCCCTTGATATGGTGAGGAGCTTCGACATTGGCGTCTCCGGTGTCACAAATGATGGATCGATCCGCTTGCGCGCTGTAGGGCCGGATCCTGGAAGGATGGCCGCACAGGCGCGCAATCTTTCGGAGCGATTGTTCGCTCAGCCGTTGGCCGTCTGGAGCTCGGTGCCGATCTTGTCGAACGTCTTGTCCAATTCGACGCCAACGAGCTTGACGGCCGCGATGATGACGACAGCAATCAGCGCGGCAATCAGGCCATACTCGATAGCCGTCACGCCTTCTTCATCACGGATGAATTGCTTGAACATAGTGGTCAGGTTTTGCATGATTAACTCCTCTGGTTGGTGACAACAAGCACTGCAGGACTTCAGGTTTGCGACGGAGATAAGCCGGCGCGAGTCTCAGCGCCGGCACGTACGAAAACACGGCGGAGCGCAGATGGCACATGCATGGAAGGGCCAGCGGCCAGGACCGCCGCAACTGGCCTGCGGGCTGCGCGCCTCCAATCGGCGCTCGGCCGAAGCGTGCATGCAGCGCGCTACGTGGTGTGCATGGCCTGCGCGGGCCATGCAACGGAACGGCACGCTGCCGCCCATGCGGGCGGATGCGGCATGGCAGGCGTTCCGGTGCGTCAGCGCGAAATGGCGTGCGGCAGGCATGGCAAGATTCCCCGTATCGTTTTTGGTTCTGATGCCGGCCAGTCGCTCCGGCATCTCGGCATTCGTCTTTGTGACGGTGCCGGTGCCAGGACATAGGCAAGCGGCGGGCCAGCCAGCGTGAAACCCTTGTGCCATAAGGCTTTGCGGGAAGCGGCGGTGAAACGGCGGCAGGCCATCGAGGCTTTATGCGAAGCTTTCACCGCGCTTCGTTGCCGGCGGGAAACGCAAGCCGCGCAGGCCATTTCGGATGAGCCAACTAACGGATGAGGACGCGCGGCGCGCCGGCGCGCGCAGGCGTTCGATCCGGGGCAAGCGCTTCAACCAAAAGCATGATCTGGCAGGGTTGGGGGAGAGCGATGCATACCGCGCTTGGATGGGTGATCGCGATGCTCGGCGACTGCGGCGCGGCCAGAGCCGTCTGATGGATGAGGAAGCCGGACCAGCGGGCCAGCGTTTCCGGATAGAAACGTTGATACCTCCTGTGGCGTGCCTGGCATGTCTTGAAATGTCAGTCAGATCCCTTGCAACCCCTGTATTTGTGCGGCTATCCGACCAGATAGGCCCCATGATTCACGGTGGAAACGTTGCCCGCTCCGGCGCCGCCCGGGATGGCGATCCACGCGTTGCCGACGCTCGCGCGCCTTGCTTTCCGTTCGGTCCGCGACAAAACTGGGCCAGGAAGAATGGCTGCGCACCCGCTATGCCCAACGGGGTGCCGCACGCACGAGACCAAAAAGACAGGGGGAATGATGTCGCATCGACAGCCGGCGTGGTTGCGCGCGCGCACGTCCCCTGATGCAGGTGTTGCGAGCATCGGAGGATCCAGGTCATGTCCAACTATGAAACCCAGCTCCTGTCGCTAGTGGTGCCGTTCCACAACAACGGCGCTGCGACAGATGGCTTCCTGGCGCGCGTGCTGCCGATCCTGGAATCGCTGCACGCCACGCAGTTCGAGATCGTCTGCATCAACGACGGCAGTACGGACGACACGCTGCCCAGGCTGGTCGAAGCAGCGCGCCGGGATGGCCGGATTCGCGTGATCGAGCTGACGCGCTGCTTTGGCAAGCAGGCGGCCCTGACTGCCGGCATGGACGAGGCACTCGGGGACGCCGTGATTCCGTTCGATGCGGATCTGCGCGATCCGCCAGAACTGATCCCGACGCTGGTCCAGTGCTGGCGACAAGGCGCGGAGGTTGTGCTTGCCCAATGCACGGGTCCCGGCAATGGCTCGTACCTGAAACGGTTTTCCGGAGCCGTTTGCGATCGCTTGCACAACGCACTGTCAGACCTGAATATGCCCAGCAATGTCGGTGAATTCCGTCTGATGGATCGTGCCGTAGTGAATGCCATCAAGCAGCTCCCCGAAAGGCACCGATTCATGAAGGGCCTGTTCTCCTGGGTGGGCTTCCATACCGTGATCGTGCCGTATCAGCGTGAACAGTGCCGTGCAGGCCTATCGAACGAGCAGGGAAGCGGGCGATGGAGGACGACGCTGGCCGACATCGCCAGCTTTGGTTCGGTGCCGCTGCGCGGCTGGACCTATCTTGGTTCGTGCATCGCGCTGGTCTCGATCTGCTACGGCCTGTACATCGCCGCATATAGTGCAATGGGCGATGCGGACGTGCCCGGCGTTGCGCCGGTGATCGCGCTGCTGCTGTTTTTCAGCGGCGTGCAGCTGATTGGCATTGGCCTGGTTGGCCAATACATCGGGCGCATCTACGAGGAATCAAAAGGCAGGCCGATTTACCTGGTCAAGCGCCGCTACCATATGCGCCGTCCGCAACGGCGCGCAGGCGGGGACGGCAAGGTCATTTCATTGGTGGCTGGCAAGCGCAGCTGACAAACGCCCTGCGCAGGGTGTGGCTGGCCGGCGTCGCGGTCGGCTATTCTTCGCAGGAAAGCGAAACGGACAATGCGCAAATGACACATCGCCGGCGGAGAGCCCCGATGGACTCCGCCAGCGACGTAGACACGAATAAGTCGGGCGTGAAGGGAAGCTGATATTGCGGCTGGTGCTGGAGGGTCTCCCGCCTCAACTTCCCTGCACGCAAACCATCCCCATATCCCCCTTCCTCACCTGCAGCTTGTAGTCCCGCATCAGCCTGAACAACGTCACCCGCGAGATCCCCAGCTCCGCCGCGACATCGATCAGCCGCTCATGATTGCGCTGCAGCGCCTCGACAATCGCATGCTGCTCCGCTTCCTCGCGAATTGCCGCCAGCGTCTTCGGCCGTTCTTCCACAGGCACGGCCAGTTCCAGGTCCGCCGGCTGGATCACCCCTTCCTCGCACATCGCCGCCGCATGGCGGATGCGGTTGATCAGCTCGCGCACGTTGCCAGGCCAGTTGTGCTGCTGGATCGCGCGTAGCGCGGTCGGCGAGAAGCCGCGGATCCGGGCCGGCGACTGCTTGCGCACGCTTTCGAGCACGTGCTCTGCAATCAGCATGATGTCGCTGCCGCGTTCGCGCAGCGGCGGCTGGCGTACTCGCAGCACGCACAGGCGGTGGTAGAGGTCGCCGCGGAAGCGTTCGGCGGCGATGGCGGCGTCGAGATCGACGTGGGTTGCCGAGATGATGCGCACGTCGACTTCGATCGATTCGGTGCCGCCGAGGCGCTCGATGCGGCCGGTTTCCAGGAAGCGCAGCAGGCTGGTCTGGCTTTCCAGCGGCATGTCGCCGATTTCGTCGAGGAACAGCGTGCCGCCCTGTGCCATCTCGATGCGGCCCGGCTTGCGCTTGGTGGCGCCGGTAAACGCGCCGCGCTCGTAGCCGAACAGTTCGGACATCAGCAGCGTGGGCGGGATGGCGGCGCAGTTGACGGCGACGAAGGGCTTTTGCGCGCGTTCGCTGGCACGGTGGATGGCCTGCGCGGCGAGTTCCTTGCCGGTGCCGGACTCGCCCGAAATCAGTACCGGGGTGTCCCAGCGCGAGACCTTCTCGATGCCGCGGAACAGCGTCTGCATGGCGGAACAGGTCCCGATCATGCCGTCCGGGCGCGAGCTGGCCGCGGCGCGCTGCACGGCTGGCCGCATCTGCGCCATGCCTTGCGCATGGCCGAGCGAGTGAGCCAGGTCGGCGGACTCGAATGGTGAGGTGTAGTAGTCGACGAAATAGAGCCCGAGCAGGCGGCGTGCCGCTTCGCTCAGCGCCTCGCGGCTGGCGACGATGCCGATCCAGCCGAATTGCGGCTGGGCCAGCCAGGGTTCGAACGATTCCAGCTCGGCATCGCTGAAGCCGCTGTGGACGTCGAGCAGGGCGGCAGCCGGCTGGGCGCTGTGGGCGAGCGCGTGCAGCTCTTGCAGGTTCGACGCGAAACTGAGCTTCCAGCCCCTTTGCGACAGGGCCCTGCACAGCATGGCGTCGTGGTGCTGCGACAGGTACAGCAGCGGGCGGTTGGCATACGCGCTCATACGATTTCCCCGGATTTCTTCTTATCTGTCGAAGCCGGCCGCGGCGGCTGCCACGCACCGGATTCGGTGGCCTCAAGCCTGCGCCGTCGATGCATCATGGATGCGTCGCTGGCGTCTTCCCCGAATTCTGTTCTTGCCGTCCCGCCGTTGCGCTGCGATGAACCGCTGCCGCGCCGATGTCGATGGCATCGGTCGCGGCAGCGGCATTTCGCCGCGCCTGCATGGCAGGCCGGTCAGCACCCCATTCATCCGGACGCGCCGGCAAGCCGGTGCATCCGCGGTCCCCATTGCCGCCCGGTGGTCCGGGCTGGCGGGGTCTTTCCAGGTTCCACGGGCCGCGCGCTTGCGCGCGGCCCGTGTCCTGAAAGACCTCCTCTAATCTTGTCGGCAACCGCTGCGCCATAGGCAACAGCGGGCACCGGTGCGGGCTAGTGACTGCCGCGTGGCCCAACGCTTACAGCACCAGCCCGACGCCCACCCTGGGATGCGAGAGTCGATCTGAAACTGACCCTTCGGCGAACGCATGCCAGTATGTTTGCCGCTTCCGTTTCAGACTTCCCCTGTGTCGGGCTTCTGTTCGCGGGGACATAAGTGCGACGAACGTGCCAGTGCAGAATAAGTCTTTGATTCGAAAAGAAAATCGTGAAAAACGAGAGTGCCGGTCGCTGACGTGTCGTAAAAAAACGTTCCGATCCTGATACATCGCAGGCTGTAGGTATGCTGCGATGCACCATATTCGGGGCGGACCATGTGAGACATGCGTCACAACTTTATAAGGCGATGTGCCGTTGGGTCTACCTGGATAGCTAATCCGCCATCCGAAAGAGGGGAGGCGCTAATTCGGACGTTCGGGCGTCATGGCTCCGATGCTGCACGCGGGAGCCGATTCAGGGGAGTTGCATTTCCTTTACACCGGCCGGGAGCTTTTTCTGTTCGCGCACGCCTGCCAGACATCTGCTGTCTCAGCCTTTTAGCGCTTCGCGGCCGGGCTTAGCCATCGCGGAAGGCTTGTGCGAAGGCCGTTGACAGGCATCTGCATGGTTTCGCGCATGACGCAGCCTTCGCCGTCTCATCATTTTGGATGAGTAGCGTGGGCGATCCATGCGCGCTGGCATGGCCAGCAAAACGGTTGCATCGGTGAAACTCAGGTTCGTGCGCAGGACTCGCTCAGAGGCACTGGGCCGGCGCCGGAATCGCCTGCCAGCCGTTGAATTATCAGGCGTTATCGAAAATGATTCGTATTGCCAACATCTGCGTACGAAACAATTTCATGAATGAAACTGCTGGTGTTGCCCGCCAACGGTGGATGCGCCTTGCGTGGCCTCGCCGCGCACCTGCTCCTGCAGCCAGGCGTGGAAGGCATGGATGGCCTTTTCCCGCGGATTGCCTTCGCGCCAGGTGACCCAGTAGTGCAGGCTGGACGGAATCCGGGTTGAGCCGATCTGCACCAGTTGGCCGCTGGACAGGTAGTCGTGCGCCAGCTGGGCGCGCGCGGTGGCAAGGCCCAGGCCGGCCACGGCCGACTGCAGCATCAGCCCCGCATCCTGGAAGATCGGGCCGCGCTCCGGCTCGTCGCCCGGCAGGCCGGCGGCTTCCAGCCAGTCGCGCCACGGGCGCAGCGCAAAGCGCAGCATCGGCAGGCGCGGCACGTCGGCCAGCGTGAAGCCGGGGTAGCGCGCCAGCAGCGCCGGGCTGGCCACGGCGATGACGTGGTCCTCGATCAGGTTGTGGCATTTGAAGCCGGGCAAGTCCACGCGCTGGTGCCAGATGCCGACGTCGACGCTGTACGGGTCGGGCGGGCTGATCTCGGCGTGCAGCCGCAAATGCAGGTCCAGCGACGGCACCTGCGCGTGCAGGCTGGGCAGCCGCCGGATCAGCCAGGCATTGGCCAGGTCCTCCATCACGCTGACCTGCAGCCGCACCACCGGCGGCGCGGCGCTGTTGCCGGCTTCGCGCAGCGCGCTTTCGATGCTGTCGAGCGCGGCGCGCAACTGTTCGGCCAGCCGCGTGCCCGCGCTGGTCGGCGTCATCTGGCTGCCGGTGCGCTGGAACAGCTTGGTGCCAAGGCTGGCTTCCAGCCCGCGGATATGGTGGCTGATGGCACTGTGCGTAAGCGCCAGCTCTTCGGCAGCGCGCGAGAAGCTGCGGTGGCGCGTGGCGGCCTCCAGCGCACGCAGCGCTTGCAGCGGCGGCAGGTGGAGGGGGCGATCGGCGGGTTTGCCGGGGGAGTTGGCCATGGCCGTCAAATTCTACTCACAATTGCCGCGGGTATCTTTCGTTGGCCTTGCACCGGAATGGGGATGACAATGCTGGCCATGACGATTACCACTCCTTCTGCCTTGTCTTCCGCCCCCGCGCCGACGCAACAAACCGCCGTCCGCTGGCGCGTGCTGGCCGTGTTCTCGCTCGGCTTCCTGGTTTCCTATGTATTCCGCGGTGTCAACCTGGGCTTCGCGCCGCACCTGACGCGCGAACTGGGGCTCAATGCCGGCGACCTGGGTTTGCTCACCAGCTTCTACTTTCTTGGCTTTGCCTGTGCCCAGCTGCCCGCCGGCATCCTGCTGGACCGCTACGGCCCGCGCCGCACCGAGGCGGCGATGCTGCTGATCGCCGTTGCCGGCTCGCTGGTGTTCGCGCTGGCGCCGGGCATGGCCGGGCTGGCCGCCGGCCGGCTGCTGATCGGCGTGGGCGTCTCCGTGTGCCTTGGCGCCGCCATCCAGGCGCTGTCGATGTGGTTCCCGCTGTCGCGCATGCCGTTGCTCAACGGCGTGGTGATGGCGATCGGCGGGTTCGGCGCGGTGCTGGTCGGCACCCCGCTGTCGTGGCTGTTGTCGCTGACGGACTGGCGCATGGTCAGCGCCGGGCTGGCGGCTGTGTCGCTGGCGATGGCGGCGCTGCTGTGGTTCGGCGTGCCCGACAAGCCGCGCGCCGGCAAGGAAAGCCTGCGCGAGCAGTTGCGCGGCACGCGCCAGATCCTGGGCAGCGAGCGCTTCTGGCGCGTGGTGCCGCTGACCCTGCTGAACCAGGGCGTGTTCCTGGCGGTGCAGACGCTGTGGGTCGGTGCCTTCCTGCGCGATGTGCCCGGCTTCGATCCTGCCACCAGTGCGCGGCTGGTCTCGGTGATCGGCTTTGCGATGATGGCGGGCTGCGTCGGCTCGGGCTGGGCGGCGCGCCACCTCGAGCGCATCGGCGTCAGCCTCTATGCCTTTGCTGGCATCGGCATGACCGGCTTTATCGTGGTGCAGGCGCTGCTGATGGCGCAGGTGCCGCTGCCGCCGGTGCTGCTGTGGGCGGCCTACGGCGTGTTCGGCTCCAGCGGCATCCTGACTTATGCGGTGCTGGCGCGCAGCTTTCCCGACGCGCTGATCGGGCGCGCGACCACGGCGCTGACGTTGACGGTGTTCCTGGCGACCTTTGCGTGCCAGGTCGGGGTGGGATTCGTGCTGGACCTGTGGCCGTCCAGCGGCGGCCATTACCCCAAGGCGGCGCACATGACGGCGTGGGGCGGGCTGGTGGTGTTGCAGGTGCTGGCGGCGGTGTGGTACCTGATGGGCGCGCGGCGGAAGCCGGCGGATGCCGGCGCCCGCTGAAACCTTCGCGGGAGGGCACACTGCTTAATAGATGCCAGGCACGGCGCGATACCGGACTTTCTCGCGATACTGGCGGTACTCGGGATCGTCGGATAGCAACGCCTCTTCCCGATTGATCCGAACAGCCTGAAGTGCATACAGGCCCGTGTAGACCAGCAGGTTTTGCAGTCCGAAGTTTGTGAGCAGGAAGCCGACGTCAGCGATGAGATAACCAAGGTAGATCGGATGCCGCACGAAGCGGTAAGCCCCGTGCGACACGATCCCGCGGTTGGCAGGCAGAATCCCGAACGAGAACCGCAGCGTCAGCTTGGCGTAGATTTGCCACACGATCCCCGCGATCTGCAGGATGGCGCCTACGAGCTCCGGCGCCAGGTGCTGCCCTGGGGTCAACTGAATACCAAGGAAGTAATACGTGCCGCCCAAGGAGCAGAGAACGGTGACTGGATGCCAGTCTCGCCTTTTTGGCACCCGGGCAAAGAGAGACAGGCCGACTGTCAGGCAGTTCGCAAGCACCAGCAACAGCAACGTGATGCGTGACGGATCTACCAGCCACTGCCGGATCGCGGCATAGGCGAACGCGCCAAGTATCAGCGCGGTAGAACATCTCAAAAGCACCTCGAGCAGTACTTCCCGAAAATCGACCTTAGGTTCCGATATAACCGGCTCGCTTTGGATGAGGCCTTCTGACATCGTTTCCCCCGTTCGTTCCAGCGGAATCTTCGCCCCGCCGTGATGTCTGCTTGTCCACAAAGCGTAACTTCACGGCCCCGGACGCCATATCGGGCAAAAGGATGTTTCATCTGTGAACGGCTGCACAGGGAGCCCGCTCAGAGCACGACCGGCCGGTCATCCAACTCATTGGGGTTGTGCCCCCCATCCGACGGAAAATGGCTGGCCAGCAACTCATGGATGCGCGCCACCGTGACCAGCACCGGCGCTACCGACAGGTCCTGCTTCAGCCCATGCGCCAGTTCATCGCACAGTTCGCGCCAGACTGCCGGACCCACGCTGGCATCAATGCCGCGGTCGGCCAGCAGCTCGACGGCGTGGTCGGCCAGGTTGATATAGAGCAGCACGCCGGTATGGTCGGCGGTATTCCAGACCTCAAGCGCGCCGAACAGGAAGCGGGCGCGTTCCCGCGGGGTCACGTCGGCCCACGCGTGGCCCAGCGGCAGGCTGGCTTCTATCACCACGCGGATTTCGCCGCGATGGCGCGACTCGCCGGCATGCACGGCCGCATGGAGCTGCTGCTGGGCCTCGGCCGGGAAGTGCCTGCGTGCGTAGCCGGCGCTGGTGGCGAAATGGTGCAGGGCACGTCGGAGATGGGGCATGGTCATCGCTCCTTGTGTCACCAGTTGCCGGACGCGCCGCCGCCATCGAAGCCGCCGCCGCCTCCGCCGCTGAAGCCGCCACCACCACCGCCACCGCCGAAACCTCCTCCGAAGCCACCGCCGCGGCGCCCCCAGTCCTGCCCCATGCCGTAGCCGCCCAACCCGCCCAGGCCGCCGGCGATCACGTCACGGCCGCGCCGGGTGGTGACGATCTGCGGCCCGCGCGAGCGCCGCATCGCGCCGATAAAGAAAAACAGGATGATCGCCAGCGGAAACAGCACCGGCAGCCAGTCGGCCAGCGCGGAAGATTGCTGCGCCTTGCGCGGCTGCGGACCGGCCAGGCCTTCCTTGTCGATGGTGGCCTGGATGGCGGAAATGCCGGCAGCCAGCCCGCCGTAGAAATCGTTCTGGCGGAAGTGCGGCGCCATCACGTCCTGCAGGATGCGCTTGGACATGGCATCGGTCAGCGAGCCCTGCACGCCTCGGCCGACCTCGAGCCGCATCTTGCGCAGCCCGGGCGGATTGTCCTTGGCGATCAGCACGATCACGCCGTCGTCGATGCCCTTGCGCCCGGCGCGCCAGGCATCGGCCACGCGGATGCTGTAGGCGTCGATGGGCTCGGGCTCGGTGGTCGGCACCATCAGCACGAAGATCTGGCTGCCGCGCTGCTGCTCGTATTCGGCAAGCACGTTTTCCAGCGCGGTGCGCTGCTGCGAGCTCAGCGTGCCGGTCAGGTCGGTGACGCGCTGGGTCAGCGGCGGCACCGGCACGAAGCCGTCGGCCGCCAGCGCCGGCGCGCACAGCCATGCCGCCAGCCACAGCAGCAGCGCTGCCATGCCGGTGCGCCAGAAGGACGGCTGCTGCGAACGGCCGACGGTCAGGCCCATGGCCGCTGCCTCAGAACTTGACCGCCGGAGGCGTCGAGATGGCCTTTTCGTTGTCCACCGTGAACGATGGCTTGACCGGGTACTTGAAGATCATCGCGGTCAGGTTGGTGGGGAAGCTGCGCGCCAGGATGTTGAAGTCCTGCACCGCGGCGATATAGCGCTGGCGCGCCACGGTGATGCGGTTCTCGGTGCCTTCCAGCTGCGACTGCAGGTCGCGGAAGGAGGCGTCGGCCTTCAGCTGCGGGTAGTTCTCGGACACCGCCAGCAGGCGCGACAGCGCGCTGGACAGCTCACCCTGCGCCTGCTGGAAGCGCTTGAACGCTTCCGGGTCGTTCAGGGTCTCGGGCGAGACCTGGATGCTGGTCGCGGCGGCGCGCGCCTTGGTCACCGCTTCGAGCGTCTCGCGCTCGTGCGTGGCGTAGCCCTTGACGGTGTTGACCAGGTTGGGGATCAGGTCGGCGCGACGCTGGTACTGGTTGATGACCTCGCCCCAGGCCGCCTTGACCGCCTCGTCCTTGGCCTGGAAGTCGTTGTAGCCGCAGGCGCTCAGCAGGCTGGCCATGGCCGCCAGCAGCAGCCAGCGCAGCACGGACAGCGGCGAGCGCGATGGCGAAGACGGGGAGGAAGAGGCGCGCATCGTGGGACTCCGCAGGTTAGGCATGGTTAGCATGGATCAGCGAGTCCCAAGTGTAGCGCACCGCCCATCTGCCAGGCGACGGCCAGGCGACGCCCGGGCAAGGCCCGGCGCGTCGCCCGCCGGCGGGGCCTCAGGCCGCCGCGAACGCCTTGCGCGCGGCGTCGAAGGTGGCGTCCAGGATGGCGTCGTCGTGCTGCGCCGAGACAAAGCCGGCCTCGAACGCCGACGGCGCCAGGTAGACGCCGTTGTCCAGCATCGCATGGAAGAAGCGGTTGAAGCGCGCGGTGTCGCTTTTGGTCACTTCGGCAAAGCTGCCGGGCACGCCTTCGCGGAAATACAGGCCGAACATGCCGCCGATGGCGTCCGCGGCGAACGGCACGCCGGCCGCGCGCGCGGCTTCGGCCAGGCCCTCGGCCAGCTTGCGGGTCTGCACGGCCAGCCGGTCGTAGAAGCCGGGCGCCTGGATCAGCTTGAGCGTGGTCAGGCCGGCGGCCACCGCCAGCGGATTGCCCGAGAGCGTGCCGGCCTGGTAGACGCCGCCCAGCGGCGCCAGCTTGGCCATGATGTCGCGCCGCCCGCCGAAGGCCGCCGCCGGCATGCCGCCGCCGATGACTTTGCCCAGGCAGGTCATGTCCGGGCGGATGCCGTAGTGGGCCTGGGCGCCGCCCAGCGCCACGCGGAAGCCAGTCATCACTTCGTCGAAGATCAGCACCGCGCCGTCGCGGCTGCACAGTTCGCGCATGGCCTTCAGGAAGGCGTCGCTGGCGCGCACCAGGTTCATGTTGCCGGCCACCGGCTCGACGATCACCGCGGCGATCTCGCCGGCGTGCCGGGCGAAGGCCTGTTCCAGCTGCTCGACGTTGTTGTACTCCAGCACCATGGTGTGGCGCGTGACGTCGGCCGGCACGCCGGCGGAGGAGGGCGCGTTCTGCGTGGTGTCGGCGAAGGTCAGCAGGCCCGAGCCGGCCTTGACCAGCAGGCTGTCGGCATGGCCGTGGTAGCAGCCCTCGAACTTGATGATCAGGTCGCGGCCGGTAAAGCCGCGCGCCAGCCGCAGCGCGCTCATGGTGGCCTCGGTGCCGGAAGACACCAGCCGCACCTGCTCGATCGACGGCACCAGCTTGCAGATTTCTTCGGCCATGACGATCTCGCCCTCGGTGGGCGCGCCGAACGAAAAGCTTTGGGCACAGGTCTCCTGTACCGCGCGCACCACCTCAGGGTGGGCATGGCCGACGATCATCGGGCCCCAGGAGCCGATGTAGTCGATATAGCGCTGGCCATCGGCATCCCACATATAGGCTCCTTCGGCGCGCGTGATGAAGCGCGGCGTGCCGCCCACCGAGCGGAAGGCGCGCACGGGGGAGTTCACGCCGCCAGGAATGGTCTGCTGGGCGCGGTCGAAGAGCTGCTGGTTACGGGACATGGCGTTGAGTGGGATCAAGGACTGCTGGGAACGTGGCGGCGCGGCCGGCGTCTCGTCGACATGCAGGCAATACCGTGGAATTTCACGGCAATTGACTGCCAATCCGGCGCTAACATGCGCGAACACGGCGGAACTGGCACGATTCTGGCGGTCGCCGGCTGGCGCGGGCGGCACGGTTTCGGTACCATCTGCGCTGGATTTTAATGGAGAGTGGCCAGAGCCTGTTATGGAATACAAGACTTGGATGTGCCTGATCTGCGGCTGGATCTACGACGAAGCCGCTGGCGCGCCGGAAGACGGCATTGCCCCGGGGACCCGGTGGGAAGACGTGCCCATCAACTGGACCTGCCCGGAATGCGGCGCGCGCAAGGAAGATTTCGAGATGGTGGCCATCTGACGCTGGCCGCCATCCGGCACGACGCCAGCTTGCGCGCCATCGAAGCTTCATAGAAAGCCGTCAGACTGGCCGCGCGCGTCGCGCCGATACGACAGAACGCCGGCAGGGGCCCGCCGCCCCGGATTGACGGCCCACCGGCGTCTTGTCACACTCTGTTGCAAATTATGTGGCCGTCCATCCACCATTGGTGGGGAAGACGGCTGGCAGGTGCGGGTTCCACGCACCGCCGTTGCCGGGTATGGGCCCGGCCTTGAAGGGAAGCAGAATAATTTTTTCGGGGGTCCGTCGGGGCGCGCATGGGTCGCGCTGCTCCGCACGGGTGTTCTCTGGTGCTTGCCGGCGCGCCGCATGGCGTGGCCGGTCGCGGGAACAACATGCGGGTCGCTCAAACAGAAGAAAACCAGCGGGTCAATGCCGCCGGCGTCAGCATTGCGGCGCCTGGCGCACCAATACCGGACACCCAGTCGCGCGCGCGCCGCAAGGTGCTGGTCATCGACGATTCCAGCACCATCCGCCGCACCGCGGAGATCTTCCTGTCGCAGGCGGGATTCCAGGTAATGCTGGCCGAGGACGGCTTCGAGGCGCTGGCCAAGGTCGGCGAGCTGCATCCGGACCTGGTCTTCTGCGACATCCTGATGCCCCGGCTGGACGGCTACCAGACCTGCTCCCTGATCAAGAAAAGCCCGCGCTTCCACGCCATCCCCGTGATCATGCTGTCCTCGCGCGACGGCGTGTTCGACCGCTCGCGCGGCCGCCTGGTGGGGGCGCATGACCATCTGGCCAAGCCGTTCACCCGCGAAGCGCTGCTGCAGGCCGTGCAGGCCTGCCTGCCGGTCCACGCTGACGGAGCGGAACGGGCTTTGCCGGCATGAACGAACCGAAGGAAACCTCATGACTGCCATCAACAAGATCCTGATCGTCGACGATTCCCCGACCGAAGCGCTGTTCATGTCCGACCTGCTCGGCAAGCGCGGCTTCAAGGTCTCGGTCGCCGGCAACAGCGACCAGGCCTTCGCGCGCCTGGAATCGGAAAGCTTCGACCTGATCCTCATGGACGTGGTGATGCCCGGCCAGAACGGCTACCAGGCCACCCGCGCGATCAAGCGCGACGACCGCTTCAAGGACATCCCCGTGATCATGTGCACCAGCAAGGGCCTGGACACCGACCGCATCTGGGGCATGCGCCAGGGTGCGTCGGACTACATCGTCAAGCCGGTCGACGGCGAGGAACTGCTGGGCAAGATCGCCGCGCTGGCGCACTGAGCCGCCAGCGCCGGCCGTACGGGATGCCACCACCAGTACCGGGGACCGCCATATGAACGCGCCACGCCAAGACCTACGCGCCCGCCACACCCGCCTGCAGGACTACCAGGCCATGCTGGCCCGGCGCCTGCGCGAGGCGCGCAGCCTGCCCGCCGCAGACAGCTACCTGGCGCTGCAGATCGGCGCGCGCCACTGGCTGCTGCCGCTGGCGGAGACCGGCGAGGTGCTCGACATGCGCCAGCCCAGCCGCGTGCCGCTGACGCAGCCGTGGTACAGCGGCCTGGTCAATGCGCGCGGCAGCCTGCTGGGCGTGATCGATTTCAGCCTGTTCTGCGGCGGCGCGCCCACGCCGGTGCAGCCTGGCAGCAAGCTGGTGGTGCTGTCGCGCCAGGTGGAGCGCGCCTGCGCGATCCTGGCCACGCGCGTGGCGGGTTTGCGCCATGCCGCGGAGCTGGGCCTGCCGCACGGGGAGGCGGCGTGGCAACCGGATGAGGCGCCGGCCTGGGAGGGCCAGCGCTTTGCCGATCGCGACGGGCGCGACTGGCAGGTGCTCAACGTGCCCGCGCTGCTGGACGCGCCGGCGTTCCTGCAGGTGGGCCGCAGCGCGGCCTGAGGCCGGCGCGCGCGGCGCCCGAGCCGCGCGCGGGAAAAAAGACAAGCGCTGGCCCCGGCCTGGCGCACCCGGCACGAGCCGCCGGGCACACAACGAATAAAACGGAAGAGGGTGCCATGGGTTTCAAGAAATTCAGCCTGGGCCGGCGTACGCCGGCAGCCGACGCCGCGGGAGCGGCCGCCCTTGGCGGCGGGCCGGACATGGCCTATGCCGGCGACCGGGAAGCCGCGCCCGCCGGGCTTGGCGCCACGCCGCTGGAGCATGTGTCGGCGTGGATGGGCCGCATGCCGTTCTCGTCGCAGCAGCGGGTGCTGACGGTGGGCGTGGTGGTGTCGCTGGTGGCGCTGCTGGGCTCGGTGTACCTGGATAACCGCATCGCCAACAATGCCGCGGCGCAGATCGAGATCGCCGGCGACATGCTGATGCACTCGCAGCGCCTGGGCAAGGCGGTGCCGGTGGCGCTGCTGGGCAATGCGCAGGCCTTTACGCAGCTGCGCGAGTCCAAGGAGACGCTGGCAAAGGACCTGAAGGCGCTGCAGGACGGCAGCGACGAGAAGCGCGTGCGCGCCACCGCGGGCGATGCCGCGCCGCTGCTGGAGGCCGCCATGACGTCGTGGAAGCGCTCCGAGAAGAGCGCGGCCGACGTGCTGGCCCAGCAGCCGGTGCTGACCACCATCGGCCAGACCCTGCAGGTCTTCAACGCCTCGAACCCCGAACTGCTGGAAGCCGCCGAGCAGGTGGCCGCGATCAAGCTGCAGTCCGGCGCCAATGCGCGCGAGGTGGCGGCCTCCGCGCAGCTGGTGATGCTGACGCAGCGCCTGGGCAAGAACCTGAACGAGTTCCTGGCCGGCGAAGGCGTCAATCCCGAAACCGCGTTCCTGCTCGGCAAGGACACCAACACCTTCCGCGAGACGCTCGACGGCCTGATGAACGGCAGCGAAGCGCTGCGCCTCTCCGCGGCCACCGACGAAGAGACGCGCGGCTACCTGAAGCAGCTGTCGCAGCGTTTCGACGCGGTACAGAAGACCACCCAGACCATCCTGCAGAACCTGCCCGGCCTGATCGCCGCCAAGCGCGCGCAGCAGCAGATCTTCAACGACAACGAGGCGCTGCGCGGCGAACTGTCGGCCTTGCAGCGCGCCTATGCCGAGTCGGCGCGCCTGCGCCCGGTGACGCTGGGCGCGACCGTGGTGTCGGCGCTGCTGACGCTGCTGTGCCTGGTCGGCCTGGCCGCGCTGTACCTGCGCGATTCGCGCATGCGCGCGGTCGAAGCCGAGGCGCGCGAACGCGAGGCCGAAGCGCGCCGCCTCGATGAAAAGCGCAATAACGACAACACCCAGAAGGCCATTCTGCAGCTGATGAACGAGCTGCAGGACATCGCCGACGGCGACCTGACGCGCCAGGCCACGGTGACCGAGGACATCACCGGAGCCATCGCCGACTCGGTCAACTACACCGTGGAAGAACTGCGCGAGCTGGTCGGCCGGGTGCAGCAGACCGCCGGCGAGGTGACGCAGGCGTCTGGGCAGGTGCAGGCCACCTCGACCCAACTGCTGTCGACTACCGAGGAGCAGTCGCGCCAGATCCGCCAGACCGGCGAATCGGTGGTGGAGATGGCCGACCGCATTACGCAGGTGTCGCGCGGCGCGGCCGAGTCGGCCAATGTGGCGCGTGCCTCGCTGACCGCGGCCGAGCAGGGCCAGCAGGCGGTGCAGGACGCCATCACCGGCATGAACGACATCCGCGAGCAGATCCAGGAAACCTCCAAGCGGATCAAGCGCCTGGGCGAATCGTCGCAGGAGATCGGTGAAATCGTCGAGCTGATTTCCGACATTACCGAGCAGACCAACGTGCTGGCGCTGAACGCCGCCATCCAGGCCGCCTCGGCCGGCGAAGCCGGGCGCGGCTTCTCGGTGGTGGCCGAGGAAGTGCAGCGGCTGGCTGAACGTTCCGGCGAGGCCACCAAGCAGATCGGCGCGCTGATCCGCACCATCCAGACCGATACCCAGGACGCCGTGCACGCCATGGAGCGCAGCACGCAGGGCGTGGTCGAGGGCGCGCGCCTGTCCGACAACGCCGGCGCGGCGCTGGTCGAGATCGGCCGGGTGTCGCGCCAGCTGGCGGAACTGATCGAGCAGATCTCGCAGTCCACCTCGCACGAGGCCGACCTTGCCACCACCGTGGCGCGCCATATCGAACGCATCCTGCAGGTGACCGAGCAGACCACCAGCGGCACGCGCCAGACCGCGCAATCCGTGCGCCAGCTGACGCTGCTGTCCGAGGAACTGCGCAACTCGGTGTCGCGCTTCAAGATCGTCTGAGTGGCCGGATGACGCCTGCGACCGCTTCCGCGCAGCGCGGCAACTGCCGCCACCGCCGCCACCGCCAACGCTGCGCCTGCCAACAAGCCAACCCAGCGCCTGCCTGCCGCCGCGGCGGGCCGCCCGCGGCCGCCCTGGCGGCGCCGCACTGGAAGCCGTCATGTCCATGAATTTCCCGATCCCGAGCGACGCGGCCGATGCCAACGCATCGCTGCCGGCGCCTGCCATGCCCGAACCGGAAGCGGCGCCGCTGCCCGCATCGGCCACCACTGCCGTGCCGGCCGACGCCGGCGGCGCGGCGCGCGACCTGTCGGGGCTGGCGTGGCTCGCGCCGAGCCTGCGCGGCGCGCTCGAAGACGCGGCCGCGGAGCTGGGCCACTACGTCGATGAAATCCGCCAGGCGCCCGAGGCGCTGGGCGCGCGCGATACCACCTCGCTGCGGCTTGCCGGCCAGCACCTGCACCAGGCCGCCGGCGCGGTGCACATTGTCGGCCTGCGCGGCACCGATCCGTACTGCCAGGCGCTGCGCCGGCTGCTCGAAGCCATCGATGCCGGCCAGCTCGCCGCCGATGCGCAGGCGCTGGCGGTGTTCCGCGCCGGCGTGCAGGCACTGGCCGAATATGTCGACGACCTGATGGCCGGCGACGACGAGGCCCCGCTGCGGCTGTTCCAGCCCTACGCCGGCGTGCTGGCGCAACTGCGCGAGGAGCGCGTGCATCCTGCCGACCTGTGGCTCGACGAGCTGCAGATGCTGCCCGGCATGCTGCTGCCGGCGCGCAGCCCCGCCGCCATCACGCGCGCGCGCCAGCAGTTCGAGGCCGCGCTGCTCAAGGCCATGCGCCTGCCCGCCGCGTGCCATGACGCTGCCCTGCTGCGCGAGGCCTGGCTGCCGCTGCATGCGGCGCTCGACGAAGTGCGCGCCAACGAGCAGGAGCCGCGCCGCGCCGCCGACCATCCGGACCGTGACGTCTGGCATGTGCTGGGGCTGGTGTTCCGCGCGCTCGCGCATGGACTGCTGCCGTCCGACCTGCTGGCCAAGCGCTTTGCCGGGCGTGCCAACCTGTTGCTGCGCCAGTACCAGCAAGGGCATGTGCGCGTGCCGCAGGCGCTGCTGAACGATGCGGTGTTCCTGCTGGTGTGCACGGGGCTGGCGAAAACGTTGGCCGGCGACGCGGCCCAGGCCGATGGCGCCGCTGCCGTGCGCAGCGACATCGCCCGTACGCTGGCGGCCTTCCGTCTCGACGCCGCGCACGCGGTGGCCGATGCCGACTTTCGGCTGCGCTACTACGGCTGGCTCGACCCCATCGATACGCGCAACCTGCAGCAGGCCGCGGCGGGGCTGGAGCAGGCCGCGGCCGGCGACCAGGCCGGCTGGGAAACCGCGCTGGCGGCGCTTGCCGAAGCCGCACAGCCGCTGGGCCAGCCGCCGCTGCAGCGCTGCCTGTCGCAGGCGGCGATGGCGGCCGCGGGGCCCGGTTGGGAGCTTAGCCGTGCCGGAGCGCTGGGCGCCAGCGGCATCGCGCTGTTCCTGGCGCGTGCGCTGGCCTTGCCGTGGCGCGTGCACGGACAATCCGCCCATCCCGCCGCGGCGCGCTTTGCCGCGCAGTGCGAGGCACTGGCCGACTGCCTGCACCAGTCGCTGTCGGATCCCGCCGTGGGCGCACCGGCGTGGCTGGCCAGCATGGTCGACGATGCGCGCGCGCAGGCGCTGCGCGGCGAGGCCGTGGCGCAGCTGCGCGCGCAACTCGACAGTGGCGAGTCGTGGCTGGACAGCTATGACCGCAACGCCGCGCGTGCCGATGGCGCCGGCCACCTGCGCGACGCACGCCAGGCGTTCGCGGCGCTGGGCAGCACGCTGGAGCGGCTGCAAGCGTCGCCGGCGCTGCCGGCCGTGCTGGCCGGCGACGCGGGCAGGGCCACCGCTGCGGTGCGGGACGTCAACGCGCGGCTGGCCGCGGTCGGCGATGCCTTGCATGCATCCGACCCCGCCACGCGCACCGAACTGCTCGCCGCCGTGGCGGCAGAGCTGGGCACCGTCCATGCCTTTGCCGATGCGCTCGAATTCGGCCGCGCCCGCCGTCACGACATCCCCGCCGAAGCGGCCGCCGCCGCCGACGGGCGCGCTTCCCAGGATCCGCTCGCTGCCGCCCGCGACGCCGCGGCCGAAGCGCTGCAGGCCGGCCCCATGCCCGACGCGCCGCAGGTGCAGCGCCTGCGTGCCGCGCTGCAGGCGCTGGCGGACCAGGCCGCGATCGACGACAACGCGCCGCTGCGGCGCCGCGCCGCCGATGCCACCACGCAATGCAATGCCTGGCTGGCCGGCAGCGACGATGCCGCCGGCCGCCTGATGCTGGCGCTGGCCGATGCCGCGGGCGAACCCGAACCTGCGCCGCTGCCTGCCGCCGCCACAGCGCCGGCCCTGCCCGCGGCCGGCGACAGCGCGGCGGTCGATGCCGAACTGCTCGACATCTTCCTGAACGAAGCTGACGAGGTGCTGGGCGGTATTGCCGGCGACCTCAACACAGGCGTCGATGCGTTGCGCGATGCCGATACGCTCAGCCGCGTGCGGCGCGCTTTCCATACGCTCAAGGGCTCGAGCCGCATGGTCGGGCTGCATCGCTACGGCGAAGCCGCCTGGGCGGTGGAGCAGGTGATGAACCTGTGGATCGCCGAGGCGCGCGCGCCGGTGCCGGCGCTGCTGTCGCTGCTGCGCCGCGCGCACGCCGAGCTCTCGGCGTGGGTGGCACAGCTGCACCGCGATGCAGCCGCGACGCACGACATCGCGACGCTGGTGGCGACCGCCGAGGCGGTGCGCGACGGCGGCCTGGTGAAGGCTGAAGAGCCGGTGCCAGCCGAGCGATCGATCCCCGACGCGGATCCGCAAGCGGCGTCCGCGCACGACAGCCAGCCGGGCGCGGCGGCACCGCAGGACACGCCCGCCGACGACGACAACGTCATCCCGTTCCGCCTCACCGGCGGCCTGTCCGGCGACGAGGACAACTACAAGGTCATCGGCCCGGTGCGCATTGGCCTGGCGCTCTACAACGTCTACCTGCAGGAGGCCGACGGCCTGCTGCGCCAGTTCGCCACCGATGTCTCCGAATGGCGCCACGAGGGCCGTCCGTGCCCGAGCGAGCTGGCGCTGCGCGTGGCGCACACGCTGCAGGGCAGCGCCTCGACCGTGGGGCTGGAGCCGGTGCGCGAGATCGCCGAAGCGCTGGAAGGACTGCTGCTGCAGCTGGGCGCGCACCCCGTGGCGATGCATCCGGGCGACTTCCGCCTGCTGGAGCAGGCGGCGGAGCGGCTGCGCGGCATGCTGCACCAGTTTGCGGCCGGCGTCTGGCCGCAGGCCGATAGCGGCCTGCGCCGCAGCCTGGTGGAATTCGGCGAACGCGCCTTGCTGCGCCCACGCGTGTCCGTGCCGGCATCGCCCGCGCCGGTGGACGGAATGGCGCAGCTTTATGGCCAGCCGCTGCACGAGGACAACGAAGCGCGCAACGAAGCGCCAAACGAAGCGCCATTGGTGCCCGCGCTTGCGTCCGCGCCAGCGCCGGCCCGGCCCGCGCCGCCTGCGCAGCACGATGCCGTCGTGATTACGCTGCCGACTTCGCACCGGCCGCCGGCCGCGGTGGAGGCCGCCGACGCTGCGGCCGACTCCGCGCCTGACCCCGCGCTGGTCCAGATTTTCCTCGAGGAAGCCCAGGGCACGCTGCCCGAACTCGGCAAGCTGGTGCGCACCTGGGAAGCGGCGCCCGCGGACACGCGCCACGGCGGACTGGTGCTGCGCGCGTTGCACACGCTCAAGGGCAGTGCGCGCATGGCGGGCGCGATGGCGCTGGGCCAGGCTGCCCACGAGATGGAGACACTGCTCGATGCCAGCCTGCGCGCGCAGGCCGGGCAGGGCGCGCCGGGTGCCGGCCCGCAGTTGTTCGGGCGCCTCTACGCCTGGTACGACCGCATCCTGGCGCACGCCGAAGCGCTGCAGGCCGGACGCCTGCTGCCCGCTGACGACCCCGATGCGGTCAACGGCCTGGGCGGGTCACCGCAGGAAGAAATTGAACCCGCTGCCGAAGCGCAGCCTGAAGTGGCCAGGGATGCTGCTGCCGAGGCCACCGCGGCGGTTTCCATGCTGCCCGTCATGCCCGGGCCCGCGGACGTGATGGTGCCGATGCCGCCCATTTCATCCGCACCGGCCACGGCACTCGCGCCGGCCGCCGAGCCGCAGCGTGCGCTAGTGCGTGTGCAGGCGCGCGCGCTCGACACGCTGATCAACGAGGCCGGCGAAGTCGGCGCGACGCGCGCGCGGCTCGACAGCGAGCTCGACGCGATGCGCACCTACCTGGGCGAACTCAACGACAACGTCGCGCGCCTGCGCGGCCAGTTGCGCGAGATCGAGATCCAGGCCGAATCGCAGATGGCGTCGCGCATCGCCGACGCGCAGCACAAGCAGGAGTTCGACCCGCTCGAGTTCGACCGCTTCACCCGCTTCCAGGAACTGACGCGGATGATGGCCGAATCGGTCAACGACGTGGCCACCGTCGAACAGAACCTGCAGCGCGGCTTCGACCGCGCCGCCGGCGACCTGGCTGCGCAGGCGCGCCTGACGCGCGGGCTGCAGCGCAGCCTGATGCAGGCGCGCATGGTGCAGTTCGACGCGCTGGCCGAGCGCCTGTACCGCGTGGCGCGCCAGGCCGCCGCCGAGACCGGCAAGGAGGTGCGGCTGCTGATCAAGGGCGGCACGGTGGAAATCGACCGCTCCGTGCTGGACCGCATGGCCGGCCCGATCGAACACCTGATCCGCAATGCGGTGGTGCATGGGATCGAGCCCGCGCTGCAGCGGCGCGCCGCCGGCAAGCCCGCCACCGGCGCGCTGACGCTGGAGGTGCAGCAGGAAGGCAATGAAGTGGTGCTGCACTTCGTCGACGACGGCAATGGGCTGGACCTGGCGCGCATCCGCGCGCGCGCGGTCGAGCGCCGCCTGCTTGTGCCGGACGACGACGCCGGCGAGGCGCGCCTGACCGAGATGATCTTTACCCCCGGCTTCTCCACGGCCGACACGGTCTCCGAGCTGGCCGGGCGCGGCGTCGGCATGGACGTGGTGCGGGCCGAGACCGTGGCGCTGGGCGGCCGCATCACGCTGGCATCGAAGGCCGGGCAGGGCACTACCTTTACCGTGCACCTGCCGCTGACCACCGCCATCACGCAAGTGCTGGTGTTTTCGCTGGGCGCGCGGCGCTATGCGGTGCCCAGCGGCATGATCGACCAGGTGCAGCAGCTGCGCGCGCCGGCGCTGGTGGAGGCCTACAACCAGGGACGCTTCGCGGTGGCCGGCGCCGAAGTGCCGTTCTTCTACTTCGGCGCGCTGCTGGAAGAGGGCAATGCCGTGGCGGCTGGCCGCAAGTATTCGCCGGTGGTGCTGGTGCGCAGCGGCGCCGAACGTGTCGCCGTGCACGTGGACGAGGTGGTCGGCAACCGCGAAGTGGTGGTCAAGCACATCGGGCCGCAGCTGGCGCGCCTGGAAGGCATTGCCGGCGCGACCACGCTCGGCGACGGCGAGATCGTGCTGATCTACAACCCGGTGGTGCTGGCCCAGCGGCTGCTGCGCGAGCGCGGCCAGCCCGCGCCGCAGCAGATGGTCCCGGCGCAGTTCGCGCCAGAGCTGGCGCAGCCGGCGTCCGAGCCGCTGGGCGCGGTGGCCGAGCTGGCCGGTGACGGCAGCGCCGCGCCGGTGCGCGGCCTGGCGCTGCAGCCCACGGTGATGGTGGTCGACGATTCGCTGACCGTGCGCAAGGCGACCCAGCGCCTGCTCACCCGTGCCGGCTACCAGGTGGTGCTGGCGCGCGACGGCGTGGATGCGCTCAAGCAGCTGCAGGACGTGATGCCGGATGCGATGCTGGTGGATATCGAGATGCCGAACATGGACGGCTTCGACCTGACCCGCAACGTGCGTTCCGACTCGCGCACGACGCACATGCCGCTGGTGATGATCACCTCGCGCACGGCTGACAAGCATCGCCGCTATGCGGAGGAGATCGGCGTCAACGTCTACCTCGGCAAGCCGTATAACGAGGACCACTTGCTGGCCACGCTGCAGCGCCTGCTGGGCGAACGCGCGGCGGGGACGGCGGCATCGGTGGCGCAGATGCTGGGCGAGGGGCCGGTGGGCTGAGCGTTTCAAACGCTATCGGTTTGCTCCCCTCTCCCGCTCGCGGGAGAGGGGCAGGGGGTGAGGGCGGGCGCGGCAGACCGACCCGCTTCACTTCGTCGATGCTCCGGCCCTCACCCCAACCCTCTCCCGCACGCGGGAGAGGGAGACCACCGTCAGTTGACGTGAGGCATCCGGCCAAAAGAAAAGCGCGCCATCGCGAGACGCGCGCTCTTCCTCTCCTCCGGCAACGCCGCGTTGCGGCGTTCCCATCCTCGACCTACCAGCGCATCTGGCTGTTGCGCCCGCCGGTGCTCACCGTAGCCGTCTTGGTCCGGCCCTGGTAAGTCGCCCGCACGCTGTACGTGCCGCTCGGCGCCTTCAGCAGGCAGCGCGGCCCGTCGGCGACAAAGCTCGCCACTTCCTTGTTGCCGCGCATCAGCTTGACGTCGACATCGGATAGATACTCGCCGCGATCGCCCTGGGTAAACAGCAGGCTCATGTTGAAGTTGCGTGCCAGCCGTTGCAGCGCAACTTGCTCGTCCTCGGCGACGCCGCCGCAGATATAGGTCACCGGCCCCGCGGTACGCTGCACCATGGCGTCACGTGGCGGCGGAGCCGGCGGCGTGGTCAGCGGTGGGCGGGGCTGGGCCGCGGTAGCTGGCGCTGCGGGCACGGCAGGTGCGGCACCGGCCGGTGGCGGCGCTGGCGATGCCGTTGGCGGTGGCGCGGCAGTACCCGGTGCCGGCTGGGCCACTGGCGGCGGCATGGTGGTGGGCGACTGCGTTGCGGGCGCGCTCACGCCCGGAGTTGGCGCGATGGCGCCGGCAGGGGGCGGGGCGGTCGCTGCGGGGGCAGTTGTTGCCGGAGCAGTCGTTGCCGGAGTGATTGCAGGCGCTGGCGCTGACGCCGGCGCAGGCATGGCGGGCGCGGGTGTCGGCGTGGCTTCGACCACCGGTGCCTGGGCATGGCTGGCAGCCGGCACAAGCGCCAGCAGAGCGACCACACCGGCGCTGAGCGCGATCACAAGGCGCTTGACGCGAGTGCGGCGTGCGAGCCGCGCTTCGACGCGCTTCAGTGACTGGGTCGGGGCAAACGGGGGCAGGTGCGGCATCGTGGCCTCCTTGGCGAACTTCAGGATTCACATGCCCGGAGGACCCCGTGTGGATCATTCCGGGTGTCTTCCTTTCCATGCTAGGGCGCTAGCCGTGGCCACACTGCCCGGCGTGGTCCTACATCCGCGTCAGCGGACCGCGCGTCATGGGCACCCGGGCGGCGTGCCAGGCACTTGCCGGAGTTCCAAAGTAAAACGGCGCTTCCCTTGCCGGAAAGCGCCGTTGCCTGGCCTCAAGCGAGACGTCTGCCTACCTGCGGCTCACCAGCCGGGCCGGGACCGACAGCGTCAGCGCCGCGCCCACCACCAGGCACGCGGCCAGCAGGTACATGCCGGAGTCCGTGCTTCTGGTCAGGTCCTTGAGCCAGCCCACCGCATACGGGCTGAGAAAGCCGGCGAGGTTGCCGAGCGAATTGATCAGCGCAATGCCCGCTGCCGCGCCGGTGCCGGCCAGGAACGACGTGGGCAGGCTCCAGAACAGCGGCAGCGTGGTCAGGATGCCGATCGTGGCCAGCGTCAGCGCGAACATGGCCAGCGTGGTATCGGTGGCCCAATGCACCGACAGCAGCAGGCCAAACGAGCCGAGCAGCGCCGGGACCGCGATATGCCAGCGCCTTTCGCCGCTGCGGTCGGCGCTGTGCGCCACCAGCACCATGCCGATCACCGCGCAGCCATACGGGATCGCGGTCAGCAGGCCGATGTCGAGCGCGCTCTTCACGCCGGTCTGCTTGATGATGGTCGGCAACCAGAAACTGACGCCGTACAGGCCCATGACGAAGCAGAAGTAGATCGCGCTCATCAGCCAGACGCGCGGGCTGAACATCACGGTACGGATCGGCGGGTCTTCCTTGTGCGCGTCTTCGGCGGCGATATTGCGCTCGAGCAGCGCCTTTTCCTCGGCCGTGAGCCACCTGGCGTGCGCGATGCGGTCGTCCAGGTAGGCCAGCACCCAAAGCCCCACCAGGATCGACGGCACGCCTTCCAGCAGGAACATCCACTGCCAGCCCGACCAGCCGTTGTGGCCGTCGAACGACTGCATGATCCACCCCGACAGCGGCCCGCCGATGACGCCAGACAGCGCGATCGCGGTCATGAAGAAGGTGGTGGTGCGCCCGCGCCGGTTGGCCGGATACCAGTAGGTCAGGTAGAGGATGATGCCGGGAAAGAAGCCGGCTTCGGCAATGCCCAGCAGGAAGCGCAGCACGTAGAACATGGTCGGCGTGGTGACGAACATCATCGCCGCCGAGATCGCGCCCCAGGTGATCATGATGCGCGCGATCCAGATGCGCGCGCCCACCTTGTGCAGGATCACGTTGCTGGGCACTTCGAACAGGAAGTAGCCGATGAAGAAGATGCCGGCGCCCAGCCCGTAGATGGTTTCGCTGAACTGCAGGTCGTTGAGCATCTGCAGCTTGGCGAAGCCGACGTTGACGCGGTCCAGGTAGGCGACCAC
The DNA here is from genome assembly GCF_038900635.1 of Cupriavidus oxalaticus. Lineage (GTDB taxonomy): Bacteria > Pseudomonadota > Gammaproteobacteria > Burkholderiales > Burkholderiaceae > Cupriavidus > Cupriavidus oxalaticus_B. The sequence continues at coordinate 76,090 of NZ_JAYMRX010000005.1, forward strand.
GTAGCACAGCAGCAGGAAGGGCACCAGGCGCCAGCTCACCTTGCGGTAGGTGGCGTCTTCAAAGGCGGCGTCGCCGACGCCGGGGCTTACTGCGGTCGTTGTCATGCTGTCTCCTGAGGATGTTTGCGTTCTTCAGACGCGGTACAGCGGTGTTACGACAAGGGAATTTCCGTGGGCTCAGACACAGCGCCCGCCGTCGACTTCGATGCAGGTGCCGGTGATGAAGGCGGCTTCGTCGGAAGCCAGGTACAGGCAGGCGTTGGCCACGTCCTGCGGGGTCGACATGCGCCCCATCGGGATGGTGGCGAGGAATTTCGCGCGATTCTCGGGCGTGTCGGGCATGCCCATGAATTCTTCCAGCAGCGCGGTGGCGCCGATCACCGGGTTGACGCAGTTGACGCGGATATTGTCCTGGCCCAGTTCCGCCGCCATGGCCTTGCTGGCGGTGATGACCGCGCCCTTGCTGCCGTTGTACCAGACCAGCCCCGGGCGCGGGCGGATGCCGGCAGTGGAGGCGATATTGACGAACACGCCGCCGCCGCGCCGGCGGAAGTGCGGAATGAAGGCACGCGCCGACCAGTAGATGCTCTTGACGTTGACCGCGTAGACGCGGTCGAACTCGTCCTCGGTGATGTCGAGGATGGGTTTGTTGCGATGGGTGGTGCCGGCGTTGTTGACGACGATATGCACGTCGCCGAAGGCGGCCAGGGCGGCCTCGCGCATGGCCTCGGTATCGTCGCCGCGCGAGACGTCGGCGCGCACCGCGCGCGCCTGGCCACCCGCCTCGCGGATTGCCGCGGCCACGCGCTCGGCGGCGTCTTCGCGCAGGTCGGCCACCAGCACGCTGGCGCCCTCGCGTGCGAAGGTGTGGGCAATGCCTTCGCCGAAGCCGGAACCGCCACCGGTGACGATCGCTACCTTGTTGGCCAGTCTCATTGGTTGTCTCCTTGGGTTGTGGTTATTGCTATGGCATTTGACTATCTGCTGGTTTGCTCCCCTCTCCCGCTTGCGGGAGAGGGGCCGGGGGTGAGGGCAGGCGCTGGCATACCGAAGCGCTTCACTTCGTGGATGTTCCCGCCCTCACCCCCACCCCTCTCCCACTGCGCGGGAGAGGGGAGCGTCCGCAGCGGGCGGCAGTCAGATTCAGGCGGCATCAGCAGACAAGCGGCGCTGATTCGCCCTCAATGCGCAAACGGCCCCTGCCCGCGCAACGCATTCGCCACCATCATCACCGCCAGCAAGAACGGCAGCGCCACATACAGGCACCAGTGCACGCGGTCTCCCACCACATCGCCCCACTTGCGCTTGAACACCTGCAGCCGCGGCATGCCGGAGGGATTGGTGGCGCGCTTGTTCCGCACGTGCCACGCCATCCAGAAAAAGAAGATGGCAAACGCGACGGAAAGGAAATTGATGTTACCCATGTTGGATGGCGATGGTTTTCAGTGTGGTGAATCCGTACAGGGCCTCGAAGCCCTTTTCGCGGCCGTAGCCGGACTGGCCGGAGCCGCCGAAGGGCAGTTCCACGCCGCCGCCGGCACCGTAGTTGTTGATAAAGACCTGGCCCGCGCGCAGCTTGTGCGCCAGGCGCAGCTGGCGCCCGCCGTCGCGGGTCCAGACGCCGGCGACCAGACCGTAGGGCGTGCCGTTGGCCAGCGCGATGGCCTCCGCCTCGGTGTCGAAGGGCATGGCCGCCAGCAGCGGGCCGAACACTTCTTCCTGCGCCAGCCGGTGCGTGGGCGGGACATCGCGGAACAGCATCGGCACCTGGTAGTAGCCGGCCTCGGGCGCCTCGGCCACGATCTGGCCCTGCGCCATCACCGCCACGCCGGCGTGCTGCGCATCGGAGACGAAGTCCCAGACGCGCTGCTGCTGCTTGCGGCTGATCAGCGGGCCGCATTCCAGGTCAAGCTCGGACGGACCCACGCGCAGCGACTCGAACACCGAGGCAATCCGGTCGAGCAGCGCGTTGTAGACCGGGCGCTCCACCAGCAGGCGGCTGCCGGCCGAGCAGGTCTGGCCGGCGTTCTGCACGATGCCGTTGACCACCACCGGCACGAGCGCGTCGATGTCGGCATCGGCAAACACGATCTGCGGCGACTTGCCGCCCAGTTCCAGCGTGACCGGCACGTGGTTCTCGGCGGCCAGCTGCGACACCAGCTTGCCCGTCTGCGGCGAGCCGGTGAACGAGATGTGGTTGATGCCGGGATGGCGCGCCAGCGCGGCACCGGCCTCGTGGCCGTAGCCGGTGATGATATTGAGCGCTCCTTCGGGCAGGCCGGCCCCGGCGGCGATCTCGGCCACGCGCAGCAGCGACAGGCAGGCGTCCTCGGCCGGCTTGACCACGCAGGCATTGCCGGCGGCCAGCGCCGCGCCCACGCTGCGGCCGAAGATCTGCAGCGGGTAGTTCCACGGGATGATGTGGCCGGTCACGCCGTGCGGCTCGCGCACCGTCAGCACGGTGTAGCCAGGGTTGTAGGGGATGGTCTGGCCGTGCAGCTTGTCGACCGCGCCGGCGTAAAACTCGAAGTAGCGCGCCACCGCGCGGGCGTCGGCGCGGGCCTGGCGCAGCGGCTTGCCGGTATCGCGCGCTTCCAGCGCGGCCAGCTCTTCTTCGTGGGCGATCAGCGCCACGGCAACGCGGTTGAGCAGGCGCACGCGCTCGGCGGGGGACATCTGGCCCCAGGTGCCGTCGGCGGCCTGGCGGGCGGCATGGACCGCGACGTTGATGTCGGTGGCGTTGCCGCGGGCGATCTCGGCGAAGGGCTCGCCGTTGGACGGGTCGAACACCTTGATGCGCAGGCCGTTGTCCGGCGCGATCAGGCGGTTGGCGACAAAGTGCTGGGCATGCATGGGTGGCTCCGGGGCAGCACGAAGGCTGCGGCTATTCAGTGTCGGCTGAAGAATGCGCCATTATCGCGCACGCGGGCGTCGCTGCAACGCGTTGCAGCGGGTCTGGAGCGATGGCTTGTCAGCAACCGGTCAGGCGCGAGCCGCTATAATGCCCGCCATCCGACAACACAGCGCAGGCATCTGGAGAACCGCATGAGCTTCAACCTCGTCACCCCGGGCAAGGACATCCCCAACGATTTCAACGTCATCATCGAGATCTCGGCCCAGAGCGATCCGGTGAAGTACGAAGCCGACAAGGAAACCGGCCTGCTGTTCGTGGACCGCTTTATCGGCACCGGCATGCGCTATCCGGCCAACTACGGCTACATCCCGCAGACCCTGTCGGGCGACGGCGACCCGGTTGACGTGCTGGTGCTGTCCCCGTTCCCGATCCTGGCCGGTGCCGTGGTGCGCTGCCGTGCACTCGGCATGCTGAAGATGACCGACGAGTCGGGCGTGGATGCCAAGCTGGTCGCCGTGCCGGTGGACAAGCTGTCGCCCGCTACCGCCTACATGAAGGGCCTGTCGGACGTGCCGCAGAACCTGCTGGACCAGATCAAGCACTTCTTTGAGCACTACAAGGCACTGGAAGCCGGCAAGTGGGTCAAGGTAGAAGGCTGGGCCGGCATCGAGGAAGCCCACAAGGAAATCACCGACGGCGTGGCCAACTACAAGAAGTAAGCTGAACCGTCGCTGAAGAAACCCCGCCGCGGCGGGGTTTTTTGTTGCCCGCCGCTTGATGGCGGTCGGGACCTGTCCGTGCCGCTTGCGCTACGCTGGGCCCGTGTCGAACAAGAAGGAGAACCCACATGAACCGGACCACACAGGGCATGAAGCCGATGCAGGGCCTGCCGGAGGTGTTGTCGCCATCGCGCCGCTATGACCGGCTCGCGGTGGGCTTCCATTGGGCGGTGTTCGTGCTGGTGGCGCTGGCGTATGCAGCCATCGAACTGAAGGGCAGCTTCGACAAGGGCACGCCGGCGCGCGTGCTGGTCATGGACATCCATGAATGGGCCGGGGCGCTTGTGCTGGGGCTGGCGGTGCCGCGGCTGCTGTGGCGGCTGGTGCGCGGCGCACCGGCGCCAGAGCCCGGCCCGCGCTGGATGCATCTGGCGGGCGAAGCCATGCACGGGGTGCTGTACCTGTTTATCCTGGCGCAGCCGCTGCTGGGACTGCTGGCGATGAATGCCGGCGGCCACCTGCTGGCGCTGCCGCCGCTGGGGATCGAAGTGCCCGCGCTGGTGGCGGCGGACCCCGCGCTGAAGGACACGGTCAAGGCCATCCACGAAACGCTGGGCACCGCGTTCTACCTGGTTATCGGGCTGCATGCGATGGCTTCGCTGTTCCACCACTACATGCTGGGCGACGACATGCTGCGGCGCATGTGGCGCTGAGCGCCGCCGCGGCTCAGGATCGGGCGAAGGGATTGCGTTCGCCGAGTTCGTCGAGGTAAGCGTCGATGCCGTGGCGCTCGCGCGCGAGAAAACGCTCCACGGCATCGGCAAAGTCGGGATGCGCCAGCCAGTGCGCCGAGCGCGTGGCCACTGGCAGGAAGCCGCGCGCCATTTTGTGCTCGCCCTGCGCGCCGCCTTCGAAGGTGCGGATGCCGTGGGCGATGCAGAACTCCAGCGGCTGGTAGTACGCGGTCTCGAAGTGCAGGCAGGGGTGGTATTCGAGCGCGCCCCAATAGCGCCCGTACAGCGTGCTGACCTGCGGCGCGTCGTCGTAGACCAGCAGCGACGAGGCGATCGGCTGGCCCGCGCGCTCGGCCACCACCAGCAGCAGGTGCTGCGGCATCGCCGCGCCGATGCGCCGGAAGAAGTCCAGGTTCAGGTAGGGCGTGGAATGGTGCTCGCGATAGGTCTGGCGGTAGCAGCGGTTGAAGAAGCGCCAGGCCTCTTCGTCGATCTCGTCACCGCGCAGGTGGCGGAAGGTGATGCCGGCCTGCGCCACCTGACGCCGCTCGGCGCGGATGTTCTTGCGCTTCTTCTGCGACAGGGTGGCGAGGAAATCGTCGAAATCGGCGTACGGTTTGCTGCCGCCTTCGCCGCCATTGGTCCAGTGGAACTGCACGCCGTGCCGCATCAGCATGCCGGCCTGCTGCATCAGCCCGGCTTCGGCCTCGTCGGGGAAGAGGATATGCAGCGACGACATGCCGCTTTCCGCCGCCAGCGCCAGCGCCACCTCCAGCAGCAGCCGGCGCGCTTGCGGATCTTCAGCGATCAGCCGCGCGCCGCGCACCGGCGTGAACGGGATCGCCGACAGCCATTTGGGGTAGTACTCGATGTTGTGCCGGGCATAGGCATCGGCCCAGGCCCAGTCGAACACGTACTCGCCGTACGAATGCGCCTTGGCATAGAGCGGCATCGCCGCGGCCAGCCGGTCGCCGGCCCACAACGTCAGGAAGCGCGGATGCCAGCCGGTTTCCGCGCATGCGCTGCCGCTGGCCTGCAAGGCATGCAGGAAGGCGTGGCGCAGGAAGGGCGTCGGTTCGGGCTGGCGCGCCAGCAGCGCATCCCAGGCGGCCGGGTCGATCTCGGCCAGGTCGGAGACGATGCGCGTCTGGTAGTCCGCAGTGTCCGCTTTGCTGGCTTTCTGGTCGTCTGCGCGGCTGCCTGTGGCCGCCGTGTCGCCGGAATCCGACTGCATGGGCTGTCGCTGAAGGGATGGGAACGGGAGCGCCTCGCGCGGCGCAGGGCGGCTTGAGTCTACCGGAAATGGCGGGGAGGCGCTGCGGCACGGCCCCGGCGGCGCGGCCCCGGGTAGCGACGTAGAATGGCGGATATGCGTCACCCCTCCCAGGTTCAGGCGCGGATGACCCGCCCCATGCCTGCCATACCCCAGGGCCCGATATGAAGACTCCGTTTTTCAACCTCTATTCCCACGGCTTCGCCCGCGTCGCCGTTGGCGTGCCGGTCTGCCGCGTGGCCGACCCCGCCTTCAACGCGCGCGAGACGCTGGCGCTGGCCACGCAGGCCGCGCAGCGCGGCGCCGTGCTGGCCGCGTTCCCCGAGCTGGGCCTGTCGGCCTATACCTGCGACGACCTGTTCCACCAGCGCACGCTGCTCGATGCATGCGAGGCCGCGCTCGGCACCATCGTCGAAGCTTCGCGCAAGCTGCCGCTGGCGATGGTGGTGGGCATGCCGCTGCGCGTGCAGCACCAGCTGTTCAACTGCGCCGTCGTGGTCGCCGCTGGCCGCGTGCACGGCGTGGTGCCCAAGTCGTACCTGCCCAACTACTGGGAATTCTATGAAGGGCGCCAGTTCAGCGCGGCCGACTGCGCCACGGTGGACAGCGTGCGGCTGCTGGGCCAGGACGTGCCGTTCGGCGCCGGGCTGCTGTTCGATATCGAGGGCCTGCCCTTCTTCCGTTTCCATGCCGAGATCTGCGAAGACGTGTGGGTGCCGGTGCCGCCGTCGTCGTTCGCGGCGATGGCCGGCGCGACCGTGCTGGTCAACCTGTCGGCATCGAACATCGTGATCGGCAAATCGGGCTACCGGCACCAGCTGGTGTCGCAGCAGTCGGCGCGCTGCCTGGCGGCGTACCTGTACACCTCGGCCGGCAAGGGCGAATCGTCGACCGACCTCGCCTGGGACGGGCAGGCACTGATCTACGAGAACGGCGAAATGCTGGCCGAATCCGAGCGTTTCTCCGACGACTCGCACCTGCTGTTCGCCGACGTCGATGTCGAGCGCCTGTCGCGCGAGCGCATGCACCAGGTCACCTTCGGCCATTCGGTGCGCCGGCACAAGGCCGAGGTCGAAGCGTTCCGTGTCATCACCTTCGCGCTCGACCTGCCGCGCGAGAAGTCGCTGCCACTGGCACGCAATGTGGCGCGCTTCCCGTACGTGCCGGCCGACCCGCGCCAACGCGACGAGCGCTGCATGGAGGTCTACAACATCCAGGTGCAGGCGCTGGTGCAGCGGCTCGCCGCCAGCAAGATCAGCAAGGTGGTCATCGGCGTTTCGGGCGGGCTCGATTCCACGCATGCGCTGCTGGTGTGCGCCAAGGCGATGGACCGGCTGGGGCTGCCGCGCACCAATATCCTGGCCTACACCATGCCCGGCTTCGCCACCAGCGACCGCACGCTGGACCAGGCGCGCAAGCTGATGCAGGTGGTGGGCTGCAGCGCCACCGAGATCGATATCCGTCCCAGCTGCCTGGCCATGCTGAAGGACCTGGGCCATCCGTACGCCGCCGGCGAGAAGGTCTATGACGTGACCTTCGAGAACGTGCAGGCCGGCGAGCGCACCAACCACCTGTTCCGCCTGGCCAATTTCCAGGGCGCCATCGTGATCGGTACCGGCGACCTGAGCGAACTGGCGCTGGGCTGGTGCACCTATGGCGTGGGCGACCACATGTCGCACTACAACGTCAACGCCAGCGTGCCCAAGACGCTGATCTCGCACCTGGTGCGGTGGGTCGCCGAGACGGGGCAGATCGGCGAGGGCGGGGCGGACGTGCTGCTGGCGGTGCTCGGCACCGATATCAGTCCCGAGCTGGTGCCCGGCGACAGCAACCATGGCCCGGAGCAGAAAACCGAAAGCACCATCGGGCCGTACGAGCTGCAGGATTTCAACCTCTACTACACGCTGCGCTTCGGCTTCGCGCCGTCCAAGATCGCCTTCCTGGCCCAGCACGCCTGGGGCGACCGCGAGCGCGGCATGTGGCCGTACGGGCCTGAGGTGGCACGCAACCAGTACGGGCTGCCGGAGATCAAGCGCAACCTCGCGATCTTCCTCGACCGCTTCTTCCGCACCAGCCAGTTCAAGCGTTCCTGCATCCCGAACGCGCCCAAGGTGGGATCGGGCGGTTCGCTGTCGCCGCGCGGCGACTGGCGCGCGCCGAGCGACTCGGAGTCGGCGGTGTGGCTGGCGGACCTGGAGAAGGTGCCGGATTAAGCCCTCGCCTGGCGCGAAAGGTGGGCGGCCGGCGCGTCGGGTGCGCGCTTGTCCACAGCTTGTCCGTTCGCCGTCCACAGGGTTATCCACAGCGCCGCGCGCGCGCCGGCGAACGTTCCTGCCATGCCGCAGGCGGCTTTCGGGGAATGTGAGCGCGCAATGGCTGTTAAAATGCCAGCCGGAGAGCGCCGCGTCCGCGGCGGTGCGCCGCCAGGCGCGTGAACAAACGATAACCAGGGGCCAGTCATGAAGCAGATTACCGCCATCATCAAACCGTTCAAGCTCGACGAGGTGCGTGAAGCACTGGCTGACGTCGGCGTGACCGGGCTGACGGTGACCGAGGTGAAGGGATTTGGCCGCCAGAAAGGGCATACCGAGCTTTACCGCGGCGCCGAATACGTCGTCGACTTCCTCCCCAAGATCAAGATCGAGGTGGTGGTGGCCGAGAACCAGCTGGACACCGTGCTTGACGCCATCGTCAAGGCCGCGCATACCGGCAAGATCGGCGACGGCAAGATCTTCGTGACCGAGATCGAACGCGTGATCCGCATTCGTACCGGCGAGCAGGACGAAGCCGCGGTCTGACCCGCCGGCTGCAAGTGCAAGAACGCCGCCCGACCGGGCGGCGTTTTTTGTTTTGGGGCTTGTCCTGCGGGATGCCGGCTCAGCTCGGCAGCTTCCAGCCGTAGCGCACCGACACCAGCCGCATCGCGATGATCGCCAGCGCGCCGGTCATCAGCGCCGCCTCCTGCTGCACTTCCAGCCAGGTCAGGCCGATGTAGATCCAGCAGCCGACAAAGGAGCAGGTCGCGTAGGGCGAGCGGTCGCGCAGGATCAGCGGTACTTCATTGCACAGCACGTCGCGCACCACGCCGCCGAACACCGACGAGATGATGCCCATCATCACCGCCACGGTCGGCGTCATCTGCGCCACCAGCGCCAGCGAGGCGCCGGTGACCGAGAACAGCCCCAGCCCGATCGCGTCGGCGACGATCATGGCCCGGTCCGACGCCACGCGGCTGACCACCCGCAGCACGAATGACGCGCCGAACGACATCGCGAAGATCAGCAGCACATAGCCTTCATGGTCGACCCAGTAGAACGGGCGCCGGTCCAGCAGCACGTCGCGCAGCGTGCCGCCGCCAAAGGCCGTGGCGAACGCGACCACGAAGGTGCCGACCACGTCGAGCCGCTGCTTGCGCGCGTCGACCACGCCCGACACCGCGAAGGCGAGCACACCGATGACCTCCATGATATGGAGGATCAGGGGCAGGCGCCCCATCAGCAATTCGAGCGGGAGATGCATCCGCGGCGCTGGTCAGGCCCGGCGCATCAGGGCTTCGGCTGGCGCAGCAGCACCATCAGCGCGCCGGCGCCGCCTTCGGCCTCGCGTGCCTGCACGAAGGCGAGCACTTCCTCCTTCTGCACCAGCCAGCTGCGCACCTTGCCCTTGAGCACCGGCAGCTTGTCGGGCGAGCCCAGGCCCTTGCCGTGGATCACGCGCACGCAGCGCACGCCGTTGCGCACCGAGCGGCGCAGGAATTCGGCCAGCGCTTCGCGCGCCTCGTCGCTGCGCAGGCCGTGCAGGTCGACCTTGTCCTGGGGCACCCATTCGCCGCGGCGCAGCTTGCGGATCACGTCCATGCCGATGCCTGGCCGGCGGAACGACAGGGTCTCGTCGGTCTCCAGCAGGCTTTCGACGTCGAACTCATCGGACAAAGAGGCTTGCAGCACCGCCTGGTCGTTGCGTTGCGATTGCACCGGCACTGGCGCGGGCTTGCTGGCGGGGTGGTGGGCGCGGTTGCGGTCGCGCAGCTCGCTGACCTGGCCCACGCTGGCACGGAACACGTCGGCCTCTTCGCGGGCACGCTGCGCCGCCTGCTCGGCGGCTAGGCGCTCGGCTTCGCGCCGCTCGGCATCGGCCTTGAGGTTGTCGCGCAGGCTGGACAGGTCGTTCAGGCCGAAGCGCTGGGTCGGTCGGTCGGGTTTGCGGGCGCCTTGCGTCATGAAAAATCTCCGGGTACTCGCCGGGATTATATCGACCGGGGCAGGGCAGCCGCGCAGGCCGCGGGAAAGGGGCGAACCGGCCGCGGCGGCCGGTTCGGAGTGGCGGGATTACTTCAGGGCTTCGACAAAACGCTGCGCATCCAGCGCGGCCATGCAGCCGGTGCCGGCGCTGGTGATCGCCTGGCGGTAGACGTGGTCCTGCACATCGCCGGCGGCGAACACGCCCGGCACGCTGGTGGCGGTGGCATCGCCCTGCAGGCCCGACTTGGTCACCAGGTAGCCGTTCTTCATCTCCAGCTGGCCGGCGAACAGGTCGGTATTGGGCTTGTGGCCAATGGCGATGAACACGCCCGCCAGCTTCAGCTCTTCGGTCTGGCTGGTCTTGGCGTTGCGGATGCGGATGCCGGTCACGCCGGAATCGTCGCCCAGCACTTCGTCCAGCACGTTGTCGTAGCGGATTTCAATGCGGCCTTCCTTCTCGCGCTGGAGCAGGCGGTCGACCAGGATCGGCTCGGCGCGGAAGCTGTCGCGGCGGTGGATCACGGTGACCTTGCTGGCGATGTGCGACAGGTACAGCGCCTCTTCCACGGCGGTGTTGCCGCCGCCGACCACGGCGACTTCCTGGTTCTTGTAGAAGAAGCCGTCGCAGGTGGCGCAGGCCGACACGCCGCGGCCCATGAAGGACTCTTCCGACGGCAGGCCCAGGTATTGGGCCGAAGCGCCGGTGGCGATGACGAGGGCGTCGCAGGTGTACTCGCCGGCGTCGCCGATCAGCGTGAAGGGACGGGCCGGCTTGCCGTTTTCGTCCACCAGCCTGGCGGTGTGGATGTGATCGAAGATGATTTCGGTCTTGAACTCCTCGGCATGCGCCAGCAGGCGCTGCATCAGTTCGGGACCCTGCACGCCCTTGGCATCACCCGGCCAGTTCTCGACGTCCGTGGTGGTCATCAGCTGTCCACCCTGGGCCAGGCCGGTGATCAGCACCGGTTGCAGGTTGGCGCGGGCCGCGTAGACCGCGGCGGTATAGCCGGCGGGACCAGAACCGAGAATCAGCACTTTTGCGTGTTTTGCCATGATGCATTCCTGTGGCCGGTGCGGCATGATGCCCACCGGCATTGCTCGAAAGCGACATTATAAGAGGAGCGGCATTTGCCCACTGTTGCAAATTCCAATGGGTGCGATAGCCGCCGCCCACGTTAAAATGGCCGCCACGATGCCCGTCAGTCACCTCGTCAGTCACCTCGTCAGTCAGCACTGACTCAGGCCAACGGCGGCGCCAAACGCATCCGGAATCACCTTAAAGAGTCCTATCCAGGCATGGCCCGAGCTACCACGACCACCCGCACCGATCCGTCGGCCTTGCCATCCCGCATCGGCAAACTGCTGGGCGAGGTGCGCTGGTTCCTGCTGCTGGCCGTCACGCTGGGCTTCCTGTGCGTGCTCGCCAGCTACAGCAAGACCGACCCCGGCTGGTCGCATGCGAACCAGGTCGCCGATATCCATAACCTGGGCGGCCGCGTCGGCGCCTGGGTAGCGGACGTGCTGTTCTTTATCTTCGGCTTCTCCGCCTACTGGTGGGCGGTGCTGCTGGTGCGGCGCTGCTGGCGCGGCTGGCGCACGCTGACGGCCGAGCTGCCGGAGCGCGAGGATCATCGCCAGGGCGTGGCGGTGAGCTGGATCGGCTTCGCGCTGACGCTGCTGTCCAGCATGGGGCTGGAGGCGATCCGCATGTACCCGCTGCGCGCCGCGCTGCCGCGCGCGCCGGGCGGGGTGCTGGGCGACACGCTGGGCGGCTGGATGCAGGTGGCGCTGGGCTTCACCGGGGCGACGCTGCTGCTGCTGATGCTGTTCGCGATCGGGCTGTCGCTGTTCTTCCACTTCTCGTGGCTGTCGGTGGCCGAGCAAATCGGCGGATTCGTCGAGACCATGTTCCTGGGCTTCAAGGCACGCCGCGAGAGCAAGCAGGACCGCATCATCGGCGAGGCCGCCAAGGTCGAGCGCAAGGAAACCGTCGAGGTGCAGCGCGTGCGCATCGAAGAGGCACCGCCCGTGCAGATCGTGCGGCCCCAGGCGGTGCCCAAGCATGAACGCGTGGAGCGCGAGAAGCAGCAGCCGCTGTTTGCCGATATCCAGGACTCGGACCTGCCGCCGCTGTCGTTGCTCGACCCGATCCCGCCGCACCAGGAAACGGTCAGCGCCGAGACGCTGGAATTCACCTCGCGCCTGATTGAAAAGAAGCTCAAGGACTTCGGCGTCGAGGTCAAGGTGGTGGCGGCCTACCCGGGCCCGGTCATCACGCGCTACGAGATCGAGCCGGCCACCGGCGTCAAGGGCAGCCAGGTGGTCAACCTGGCGCGCGACCTGGCGCGTTCGCTGTCGCTGGTGTCGATCCGCGTGGTCGAGACCATTCCCGGCAAGAACTACATGGGGCTGGAGCTGCCCAATCCGAAGCGCCAGACCGTGCGGCTGTCGGAAATCCTCGGCTCGCAGGTCTACAACGAGAGTGCTTCCAGCCTGACCATGGCGCTGGGCAAGGACATCGCCGGCAAGCCGATGGTGGCGGACCTGGCCAAGATGCCGCACTGCATGGTCGCGGGCACCACGGGCTCGGGCAAGTCGGTGGGCATCAACGCGATGATCCTGTCGCTGCTGTACAAGGCCAAGCCGGACAACGTCCGCCTGATCCTGATCGATCCCAAGATGCTCGAAATGAGCGTCTACGAGGGCATCCCGCACCTGCTGTGTCCGGTGGTGACCGACATGCGCCAGGCCGGCAACGCGCTGAACTGGGCAGTCGGCGAGATGGAGCGGCGCTACAAGCTGATGAGCAAGCTGGGCGTGCGCAACCTGGCGGGCTACAACAAGAAGATCGACGAGGCCGCGGCCAGGGAAGAGAAGATCCCGAATCCGTTCAGCCTGACCCCGGACGCGCCGGAGCCGCTGGACAAGCTGCCCACCATCGTCATCGTCATCGACGAGCTGGCCGACCTGATGATGGTGGTCGGCAAGAAGGTGGAAGAGCTGATCGCGCGCATCGCGCAGAAGGCGCGCGCCGCCGGCCTGCACCTGGTGCTGGCCACGCAGCGCCCGTCGGTGGACGTGATCACCGGCCTGATCAAGGCCAACGTGCCGACCCGCATTGCTTTCCAGGTCAGCAGCAAGATCGACTCGCGCACCATCCTCGACCAGCAGGGCGCCGAAGCGCTGCTGGGCATGGGCGACATGCTCTACCTGGCGCCGGGCACCGGCTTGCCGGTGCGCGTGCATGGCGCCTTTGTCTCGGACGATGAAGTCCACCGCGTAGTGGAGAAGCTGAAGGAAGGCGGGGAGGCCAACTACATCGAAGGCATCCTCGAAGGCGGCCTCACGGACGACGGTGGCGGCGATGGCCTTGGCGGCGGCGCAGGTATCGGCGGTGGCGGCGGCGAGGCCGATCCGCTGTATGACCAGGCCGTGGAAGTGGTGCTGAAGAACCGGCGCGCGTCGATCTCGCTGGTGCAGCGCCACCTGCGCATCGGCTACAACCGCGCCGCGCGGCTGCTGGAGGATATGGAGAAGGCCGGGCTGGTGTCGGCCATGTCGGGCAATGGCAACCGCGATATCCTGGTGCAGGGCGGTGGCGCGGCTGCGCGGGATGATGACTGAGTAGTGATGGCGCATCCCGGCCAGGCTGGGATTGCCGAGCCCGTCTGTGCACTAACGGCGCTTGAGCAGCAGATCGAGCTTCGCGTTGACGTTCTCGAATTGCTTGCCGACACTTGCTTCCAGCCGCTCGATACGCGCATCGACCGCATCAAGGCGACCGGTGAGGCGGCGGTCCATTTCGGTGATCCGGGAGGCGAGCGGACCGGTGGCCTTTTCGATCTTGTCTTGCGTGCTTTCATTCAGCCAGGACATCACGGAAAAGATGAACGCTACGCCGGCAAGAATGCCCGTGAGCACCATCGCGGGATTCATGGGCTTGGCAGCAGCCATTTCCCGCCGGGCTTCGAGTTCAATCCTGACCTGACGTGTCACGATCCTCTTCATCTCGTCGCGGTCGACACGCCTGGCGTCGTGCCGGAATGGCTGACGCCCTGGCGCAGGTTTGTCGGTGGTCATATTGCTGGCCCAGTATGTTTGACCGCCTCCCGGCGAAGCAGCGAGCAAGAGGCGGCGTGGCGAGTGCTCTATGTACATGCACTGCATTGTCTTCGACGGCAGGTAAGGAAGTGTTTCGTCCCGATACGAATTTCGCCTGACCCGGGCATTTGCCGCAAATTGAGAGTTTTCGTGCCCGAAGCGGCGCAGTTCGCGCACCATCTGCCGTAATATCCAGTTACCCGCGAAGCACGGGCGGCGCGGAATCCTGCACCGGAAGCCGGCTCTAACAGGACACGTTGACCGTGCAGTGGACTGCCTGGGCAGACGCCGCACTGGGTTAACGCATTCGAAAACAACCAGGATCCAAAATCATGCGCAACCGCATCCTCGTGTCGGCCTGCGCCGCGCTGGCGATGTTTGCCATCCAGGCGCCGGCCCATGCTGCAGCCACCGACCAGCTGCAGAGCTTTGTCACCGGCGTGAAGAGCGCGCGCGGCGAATTCACCCAGCGCCAGGTCAAGGGGCAGGGCGCCAACGTCAAGGTGACCGGCAACTCCAGCGGCACCTTCGTGTTTTCGCGCCCGGGCAAGTTCACCTGGCGCTATACCAAGCCCTACGAGCAACTGCTGCAGGCCGATGGCCAGACCCTGTACATCTACGACAAGGACCTGAACCAGGTCACCGAGCGCAAGCTCGACGCCGCGCTGGGTTCCAGTCCCGCGGCGATCCTGTTCGGCAGCAACGACCTGGAAAAGAACTTTGCCATCAAGAACGGCCCGACCCGCGATGGCGTGGAATGGCTGGAACTGACGCCCAAGGCCAAGGATACGCAGTTTGAGCGCATCGGCATCGGCTTCAAGGGCGGCAACCTCGAAGCCATGGAGCTGCGCGACGCCTTTGGCAACACCACCTTGCTGACCTTCACGAACATGCAGAAGAACCCGCCGCTGGCGGCCGATGCCTTCCGCTTCACGGTGCCCAAGGGCGCCGACGTGATGAAGCAATGAGGCCCGCCATGATTGCCAACTCAGCCATGGTCGTTCGCATTGTCGCTGCCCGCGGACGTTACGGCGCAGCGCTCCTGGCCGGTGCCGGCGCGCTGGCGCTGGCGGCTTGCGCCGGCACCGGCGGCGGTGCGAGCAAGTTCGATGTCGACTCCTTCCTGCGCGCGCCGGACACGGCGTTGCCCGAAGTGCTTGGCAACGCGGAGTTCCTGAAATCGACGCGCGTGCCCGCATCGGAATGCGCGGTCATGCTGCAGTCCGCCAGCACCGGCGTGCTGGAAGACCTGCCGCCAAGCAGCCACGCGCGCGGCCCCGCCTGGCTGCTGCATCCCAAGGGCAATCCCGAGCAGGTCTGGCTCGTCGTCAGCGAGTCTGGCGGCGAACGGACGTGCCACGGCCCGTTGCCGGCCGACGCGATGAAGACGCTGGCCGAACGGGCCAAGGGCTGAACCCCAGCAAGTTTCAGATCCGCCTGAAATGAAACTGAACGCTGCTGTCCGTCATGTGTCCCAGAATGCTCATACTTGACGTACCTGACAGGAGAACGGAATGACCGCGAGGCGGATGACGACACGTGCCCGGATGCTTCCCTGGATTGCCGCAGCGGCTGCCGTGGTGGCGGGCTGCGCGACGCAGCCCAACGAGCCCGCACCAATGCCAGGCCCGCAAGGCGCGCGGGGCACCCCGGCCGGCTGTGCCGCCGACAAGGTTGCCGACGACACGCTGGTGGGCAAGAGCGAGGCCGAGGCCGTCGGCCTGCTGCAAGGCTGCGCGTGGCGCATGGGAGAACGCGACGGGCAGCAGTTTCCCGGCACAATGGACTACAACCCTCAGCGCCGGACCCTCGGCATCAAGGCTGGCAAGGTCGCGTGGGTGCGGCGCGGCTGAAGCGATGCACCAGCGCGTCCACTGGTGTATCGAGTCGCGCAATCATTGATCTCTCAACAGACGGCCGACATGACAAAAATGTAATTTGACCGGCTGAACAAGAATCAATATTGTTTATGGCTGTCCGGAATCCAATAACCGGGCAGTCCCGGGTGTCCCGGATGCTGGCGACTGCCCAACCATGCTGGGGAGCCATCCGCGTGAAGACCACTATCCGAACCTTGCTGCCGCGTGTCGCGGCGCTGGCCCTGCTGACGCTGCCGCTGGCGGCCGCGGCGCAGGAAAAGGTGCTGAACCTCTATACCGCACGGCACTACCAGACGGACGAGGCGCTGTACGCCAACTTCACCAAGCAGACCGGCATCAAGATCAACCGGATCGAGGGCCAGGAAGATCCGCTGCTGGAGCGCATCCGCAATGAAGGCGCCAACAGCCCGGCGGACGTCTTCATCACCGTCGATATCGGCCGGCTGTGGCGGGCCCAGCAGGCCGGCGTGTTCGCGCCGGTCAAGTCCAGGGTGCTGGAATCGCGCATCCCCGCCAACTACCGCGACCCGAACGGGGAGTGGTTCGGCTTCTCGGCGCGCGGCCGCGTGATCGCGTACAACAAGACCGCGGTCAAGGCCGGCGACATTGCCACCTACGAGGACCTGGCCGACCCCAAGTGGAAGGGCAAGGTGTGCACGCGTTCCAGCGGGCACGTCTACAACCTGTCGCTGGTGTCCAGCCTGATCGCGCACGACGGCGAGGCGCGCACCGAGCAGTGGGCGCGCGGCGTGGCAGCCAACCTGGCGCGCGCGCCCAAGGGCGGCGATACCGACCAGCTCAAGGCCGTGGCCGCGGGCGAGTGCGACGTGGCGATCTCCAACACCTACTACATCGCCCGCCTGCTGAAGTCGACCAAGCCGGAAGACAAGGCGGTGGCCGACAAGCTGGGCGTGGTGTGGCCCAACCAGAAAAGCCAGGGCGTGCACATGAACATCTCCGGCGGCGGCATGCTGAAGCACGCGCCGAACAAGGAAGCGGCGGTCAAGTTCCTGGAGTACCTGGCCAGCGACGATGCGCAGCGCTACTTTGCCGACGGCAACAACGAATGGCCGGTGGTGCAGGGCGTGAAGGTCAGCAATCCGGCGCTCGATGCGCTGGGCGAGTTCAAGGCCGACAGCATCAACGTGGCCGAGCTGGGCAAGTACCAGCCGCAGGCGCAGAAGCTGCTGGACCGCGCGGGCTTCAAGTAAGCCGCAGGTCGGGCCGGCCGTCCCTGAGGGCGGCCGGCCGGTTCCGCATTACAGCAGGAACCGCTTGTTTCCCTTCACCTCGGCCGGCTCGACCTTGCGGAACGTCAATTTGACGCTGCTGTCGAGCCGCCGCCCCGCCTGGCGCCGGATCAGCGCGCGGTGCAGCAGGCCCTTGTGGCCGACCGTGCCTTCCGCATAGGGCTGTTTCCCGACCGTTCCCAGCGCCATAGCGGCCAGCGCCAGGTTGCGCTCCGCCGCACTCTTTTCCAGCAGCTTGTCCAGCGCCATGCGGGCACGCACCTGCGCGGCCAGCGCCGTATCGCCGGAATTGGCGCGGGCACGCTCGGCATCCCATGGCAACCGCACCTTGCCGGCCAGCCGGCGCAGCGCCGCGCGGAGTTCCGCGCCATCCATGCGCGCTTCCTGCACGATCCACACCGCATCATGGCGCACTGCCGCTTCGGCATCCGCCATGCGGCGAACCAGCGAGGGCTGCAGGGCGGGTGAGGTGAACTGGCGAGCGCGGCGGATTGCGTTGAGCGCGATGCGGCGTACCTGCGCATTGGCGTGGTCGGCAAGGTCGTCGATGATGCGCCCCGCGGTATCGGCGGACTCGATCATCTCGGCCAGTTGTCCGGCCAGCGAGATTTCTTCCACGCCGCTCAGCGTGTTGCGGCTGACCAGCCGGTTCAGCTTGAACAACAGGATGTGGTATCGCAGCATACGCCCCCGTCATGCATTCAGGCGGCAGGCGCGGAAGGGCCCGGCGTGCCGCTGTTCTTGTCCCCGGGCGAGCGCCGGGCCATGAAAGGCTATCGGCGCGGCACGGCGGGACTTTAACGGACTGGCGGCCAGTTTGCTCGCGGGGCGGCTCAGCGCTGCGCCTCGCGCCGGATCGTGCGCGACAGCACGATCACCGGCAGCAGGCCGACGGCAACGATCACCAGCGACGCGGTCGCGGCTTCGGTCAGGCGTTCGTCGGCAGCGAGGTTGTAGGCCTGCACTGCCAGCGTATCGAAGTTGAACGGCCGCATCACGAAAGTGGCCGGCAGTTCCTTCATCACATCGACAAAGACGATCAGCGCCGCCGTCAGCAGGCTGCCGCGCAGCATCGGGAAATGCACGCGCCGCAGCGTGGCGCCGGGGCCGTGGCCGAGGCTGCGCGCGGCGGCGTCCATGCTGGGCGTGATCTTGCCCAGGCCGGCATTGACCGTTTGCAGCGCCACGCCAAGGAAACGCACCAGCAGCGCATACACAAGTGCCGCGATGCCGCCGGTCAGCAGCAATCCGACCGACAGCCCGAACTGTTGCTGCAGCCATGCCGACAGCGCGTTGTCGAAGCGCGCCACCGGCACCAGCACGCCCACGGCGATGACCGAGCCGGGCAGCGCATAGCCCATGCCGCAAAGCCGCGTCAGCCCGCGCACCAGCCAGCCGCGCCGGCCGTTCGCGGCGCGTCCGGCGTAGCCGATTGCGAGTGCCACCAGCACGGCCGCCAGCGCCGTCGCGCTGGCCAGCAGGAAACTGTTGCGCACCAGCCCGACAAAGCGCGGACCGAACTGGGCATCGCCATCGGTAAAGGCCATGCGGCACAACATCAGTGCCGGAACCAGGAAGCCCAGCAGCACCGGGACGGCGCAGAACGCCAGCGCGAGCCAGCCGCGCGTGCCGCCCAGCGTCCATGCCGCGGCGCGGCGCTGGTTGCCGTAGACCTGAGCGCGGCCGCGGCTGGCGCGTTCCACCAGCAGGATCGCGGCGACGAACGCCAGCATGCATGCAGACAGCTGCGCCGCCGCATTCTTGTCGCCGAGCGAGAACCACGCGCGGTAGATGCCGGTGGAAAACGTGGGGATGGCAAAGTACGCCACGGTGCCGAAGTCGGCCAGCGTTTCCATCATCGCCAGCGCGGTGCCAGCGACGATGCCGGGCCGGGCCAGCGGCAGCACCACGCGCCAGAGCCGGCTCCAGGTGCCGTGGCCGAGCAGGCGCGCGGCTTCGATCGTGTTCTGTGTCTGCTGCAGGAAGGCGGCGCGCGCCGTCAGGTAGACGTAGGGATACAGCACCAGCGAGAACAGCACGATGGCGCCGCCCAGCGAGCGGATGTCCGGGAACCAGTAGTCGCGCGCCTTCCAGCCGGTCAGCTCGCGCAGCCAGCCTTGCACCGGCCCGGCGAACTGCAGCGCATCGGTGTAGGCGTAGGCGATCACGTAGGCCGGCATCGCCATCGGCAGCACCAGCGCCCATTCCATCGCGGCATGGCCAGGAAAGCGGTAGGTCGAGACCAGCCATGCCGTGGTCACCCCGAGCAGCAGCACGCCCGCGGCCACGCCCAGCAGCAGCCAGATGGTGTTGAGCACGTACTCTGCCAGCACCGTGTCGATCAGGTGGCGCCAGGTCTCGCCGGCGGGCAGCAGCACAGCCGAGGCGACCACCAGCACCGGCACGGCGATCAGCAGCGCCATCGCTAGCGTGGCCAGGGTCAGGGGGTGGAAGCGGCGGCGGCTGGGAAGGAGCATGCGGTGGATTCGATGGAAGCGCGCCCTGACAAAGTGGTGCCGGCGCGGCACGCGGGCTGCCGCATTCTAGCAATGCCGCGCGCACAGCCGGTGCACAAGCGGCGCGCAGCGGCGCAGAATCCGGCCCGCGGCGCGGCGCCTCGTCCCTATAATGCGCACATGCGAACCGATTCCTATTCCCGGTTACCCGGAGCCCAGGCACGCACCCGGCCGGTCGCGCGCAGCGGCACCCACGCGACTGCCGCCGGTGCCGCCGTCATCGAGGTCGACCGTATCCGGCATGCCTTCGGCCGGCAGGCGGTGGTCAAGGGCCTGTCCTTTGCGCTGGCGCGCGGCAATATCGCCTGCCTGCTGGGGCCCAGCGGATGCGGCAAGACCACCGTGCTGCGCGCCATCGCCGGCTTCGAGCCGTTGCAGGACGGCCGCATCGTGCTGGACGGGCAGACCGTGTCGTCGTCGGACGCGCTGGTGCCGCCGGAGCAGCGCCGCATCGGCATGGTGTTCCAGGACTACGCGCTGTTCCCGCACCTGGACGTGGCGGCCAACGTCGGCTTCGGGCTGACCCGCGCCGGCCGCGCCGAGCGTGCGGCGCGTGTGGAAGAGGTGCTGGAGCTGGTCGGACTCGGCGGTTCGGGACGCAGGTATCCGCATGAGCTGTCCGGCGGCCAGCAGCAGCGCGTGGCGCTGGCGCGCGCACTGGCGCCGCAGCCCGAACTGCTTCTGCTCGACGAACCGTTCTCCAACCTCGATGTCGACCTGCGCGAGCGCCTGAGCCTGGAAGTGCGCGCGATCCTGAAGGCGCAGGGCACCACCGCCATCCTGGTCACGCATGACCAGTACGAGGCCTTTGCCATGGCCGACGAGATCGGCGTGATGCATGACGGCGTGATCGAGCAGTGGGGCAGTGCGCACGAGTTGTACCACCGCCCGGCGACGCGCTTCGTGGCGGGCTTTATCGGCCAGGGGGTGCTGATGCCGGGTCACCTGCGCGGCGATGCGCGGATCGAAGTGGAACTGGGCATGCTGCGCCCGGCCGTGCCTCTGCAGCTGCCCGCGGATGCCGCCGTCGACGTGCTGGTGCGTCCTGACGACATTGTCCACGACGACGCCAGCCCGATGCAGGCGGAGGTGGTGCACAAGGCCTTCCGAGGCGCCGAGATCCTGTACACGCTGCGGCTGGCCAGCGGCGGCCGGGTGCTGGCGCTGGTGCCCTCGCACCACAACCACGCGGTGGGCGAGCGCATCGGCATCCGCGTCGAGATCGAGGACGTGGTCGCCTTTGCCGCCTAGCCCGGCGCTCAGGCCCGGCGCCCGAGCGCGGGACGCCGATGGTCTACACTGTGGCGTTCTGCAATCGCAAGGTTTGATGACGTGGCGGACTCGCTGTTCTCCGATACCCCTGACCGTTCCCGCCAACCGCTGGCCGAGCGCCTGCGCCCGCGCACCATCGACGAGGTGATCGGGCAGCAGCACCTGCTGGGGCCGGGCAAGCCGCTGCGCGTGGCGTTCGAGTCGGGCGAGCCGCATTCGATGATCCTGTGGGGCCCGCCCGGTGTGGGCAAGACCACGCTGGCGCGGCTGATGGCCGATGCGTTCGACGCCGAGTTCATCGCGCTGTCGGCGGTGCTGTCGGGCGTCAAGGACATCCGCGAGGCGGTGGAGCGCGCCGAGCAGTTCCGCGCGCACGGGCGGCGCACGCTGGTGTTCGTCGACGAGGTGCACCGTTTCAACAAGAGCCAGCAGGATGCCTTCCTGCCGCACGTCGAGAGCGGCCTGTTCACCTTCATCGGCGCGACCACCGAAAATCCATCCTTCGAAGTCAACGGCGCATTGCTGTCGCGCGCGGCGGTCTATGTGCTCAAGAGCCTGGACGATGCCGAGCTGACCCAGCTGGCCCTGCGCGCCAGCGAAGAACTCGGCGGCATCGCGTGGCAGGACGAGGCGCTGCAGTTGATCGTGGCATCGGCCGACGGCGACGGGCGCAAGCTGCTGAACAACATCGAGATCGTGGCGCGCGCCGCGCGCACCGCCGGCGCCGCGCAGATCGATACCGCGCTGCTGGGCAGCGCGCTGTCGGAAAACCTGCGCCGCTTCGACAAGGGCGGCGATGCTTTCTACGATCAGATCAGCGCGCTGCACAAGTCGGTGCGCGGCTCGGACCCCGATGCCGCGCTGTACTGGTTCTGCCGCATGATCGACGGCGGCGCCGATCCGCGCTACCTGGCGCGGCGCATCGTGCGCATGGCGTGGGAAGACATCGGGCTGGCCGACCCCCGTGCCGCGCGCATCACGCTGGACGCGGCGGAAACCTACGAGCGGCTGGGCTCGCCCGAGGGCGAACTCGCTCTGGGCCAGGCGCTGATCTACCTGGCCGTCGCGCCCAAGTCCAACGCGGGCTACAACGCGTACAACGCGGCACGCGCCTTCGTCGGCAAGGACAAGTCGCGCCCGGTGCCGGTGCACCTGCGCAATGCGCCGACCAGGCTGATGAAGGAGCTTGGCTACGGCCATGCCTACCGCTACGCGCACGACGAGCCCGAAGCCTACGCCGCCGGCGAGCATTACTTTCCGGACGACCTGAAGGCGCCGGGCTGGTACCAGCCGGTGCCGCGCGGGCTGGAAGGCAAGATCGCCGAGAAGCTGCGCCACCTGCGCGAACTGGACGATGCCTGGCATCGCGAGCAGCGTGCCGCGAAGCCGAAGGACCAGGGCAAGGGCGGCAAATCCGGCGAATAGGTTTGCCTGTTTGCTAACGTGTGTGCAGTAAAATGGCGGGTCCGCCGGCATGTCGCTGGCCCTGCACTTCACCTCAAGCAACATGCTCGACATCCAGCTGTTCCGCAAAGACATCGACGCCGTGGCGCAACGCCTTGCCACGCGCGGCTTCCAACTCGACGTGGCGGCGTTCCAGGCACTCGAGGCCGAACGCAAGCAACTGCAGACCCAGACCGAGGAACTGCAGGCGCGCCGCAACAGCCTGTCCAAGCAGATCGGCATGCTCAAGGGCAAGGGCGAGGATGCCTCGGCCGTGATGGCCGAAGTCGGTGGCATCGGCGACACGCTCAAGGCCTCGGCCGCGCGGCTCGACGAGATCCAGGCGCATCTGTCAGAGCTGATGCTGTCGATCCCCAACCTGCCGCACGAAAGCGTGCCGGTGGGCAATGACGAGACCCAGAACGTCGAAGTGCGCCGCGTGGGCGAGCCGCGCCAGTTCGACTTTGCCGTGCGCGACCACGTCGACGTGGGCGAGAAGCTGGGCCTGGACTTCGATACGGCGGTCAAGGTGACGGGCTCGCGCTTCTCGATGCTGCGCGGCGGCGTGGCGCGCCTGAACCGCGCGCTGGTGCAGCTGATGCTCGACACCCATACGCAGGAACACGGCTATACCGAGATGTACGTACCGTACATCGTCAACGCCGCGTCGATGCGCGGTACCGGCCAGCTGCCCAAGTTCGAGGAAGACCTGTTCAAGGTGCCGCGCAAGGTCGGTAGCGAAGAAGGGGAGCGCATCGAGAACTTCTACCTGATCCCCACCGCCGAGGTGCCGCTGACCAATATCGTGCGCGACGCCATCGTCGCCGGCGAGAAGCTGCCGCTGCGCTTCGTCGCGCATACGCCGTGCTTCCGCTCGGAAGCCGGCTCGTATGGCAAGGACACGCGCGGCATGATCCGCCAGCACCAGTTCGACAAGGTCGAGATGGTGCAGATCGTTCCGGCCGCGCAATCGTTCGACGCACTGGAAGAACTGACCGGCCACGCCGAGGCGATCCTGAAGAAGCTGGAACTGCCGTTCCGCACCATCGTGCTTTGCACGGGCGACATGGGCTTCGGCAGCACCAAGACCTATGACCTCGAAGTGTGGATCCCGGCGCAGAACACCTACCGCGAGATCAGCTCGTGCTCGAACATGGGCGACTTCCAGGCGCGCCGCATGCAGGCGCGCATGCGCGCGGGGCAGGGCAAGCCGGAACTGGTGCACACGCTGAACGGCTCGGGCCTGGCCGTGGGCCGCACGCTGGTGGCCATCCTTGAGAACTACCAGAACGCTGACGGCTCGGTCACGGTGCCGGCCGCACTGCAGCCTTACATGGGCGGCGTCACTCGCCTGGAACCGGAGCTGTAAAAAATCTGTTGCCGGCCTCTTGCACTGGCCGGTGCGGTGTGGCTATAATCTCGGTTTCGCCACACGGCAAAGCAGTTACCGGAGAGGTGGCAGAGTGGTCGAATGTACCTGACTCGAAATCAGGCGTACCGGCGACGGTACCGTGGGTTCGAATCCCACCCTCTCCGCCAGACAAGAAGCTGCCCGGTCTCGACCGCCGGACAGGCAACAACAGTGTAGTAAAACTCAGGCCGACGCCCACGCAAGTGAGCGTCGGTTTTGTTTTTTCCGGCGGTCGGTTTCATCGCTGCCAGCGCCTGGCGGTGCACTATCATGGCGATCCAGCGGACTGCCATGAACGAGGCCACCCATGACAATGCCACCCGCCACGCCTGCCGAATTCCACGGCGACCCCGCCGAACTGCCCGACGACCCCGACCTGATTGCCGGCATGCCGTACCGCCATCACAAGGGCGGTGCCTATGCGGTGGTCGGCATCGGGCGCCTCGAGGCCGACCTCGCGCCCGCGGTTGTCTATCGCGCGATGCGCGATCCCGCATTGCTCTGGGTGCGCCGCGCCGACGTGTTCAGCGAGCCCGTGGCGACGCCGCAGGGAGAGGTGCCGCGCTTCGCGCCGGACTGGCCCGCGGCGCTGGCCTGCCTCGACTTCCTGCCGCGCAGGACGGTGCTGGAGGTGCTGGCGCTGCATGACACGCCGTACCGGCACTACCACGGCCGCCGCCATGTCCTCGAGATGTTCGAGGTCGCCCACGCGCGCGGCATCGCGCTGGATCCGGCGCAGGCGCTGGCGGTGCTGTGCCACGATGCGGTCTATGTGCCGGGCTGCGAGCACAACGAGTCGGCCTCGGCGGCCCTGGTCGAGACCATTGCGCCGGAGGTGGAGCGCACGGTGCTCGGCCGGGCCGCGCTGATCGTGCGCGATACCCGCACGCATACGCCGACCATCGACGGCTCGGATACCGTGCTCGATCTCGACCTGTTCCGGCTGGCCGCGCCTCCTGACGTATTCGATGCCCACAGCGCCGATGTCTTCGCCGAGAACCGCGGCATGCTGGCCGCGCGCACCGGCTTGCATGGCGATGCGCTGCTTGCGGAGTTCAAGCGCCGCCGCGCCACCTTCCTCGGCGAGCTGGCACAGCGGCCGCGCCTGTTCCTGACGCCTCCTTTTGCCGACTGCGAGGCGCCCGCGCGCGCCAATATCGCGCGCATCGGCGGCACGGAGGGAGCGCGTGCCTGAGCTGCCGGCACGCATTGGCGCGGTTGCCGATGCCTGGCTGACACCGGGGACGGCGCTGGGGTTGCTGGGGCTGTTCACGCTCGCCACGGTGTTGCTGCTGTGCCTGGTGCCGCTGCTGGTTGCGCTGTTGCGCCCGCTGGTGCGCTGGCTCGACGGCATGCGCGTCTGGGGCGCCGGTGCCCTGTCGACGCGTGT
This sequence comes from Cupriavidus oxalaticus, assembly GCF_038900635.1. Lineage (GTDB taxonomy): Bacteria > Pseudomonadota > Gammaproteobacteria > Burkholderiales > Burkholderiaceae > Cupriavidus > Cupriavidus oxalaticus_B. Next base: position 101,174 of record NZ_JAYMRX010000005.1, read on the forward strand.
GGCCGCACAGGATCGGCCGCGCCGGTTGAGCACGCTGACACTGCGCGTGCTGGAACGCGATATCGCCGAGCTGCTGCTGGTATTGGTGGCCGGTGCCGCGCTAATGGCCTGCGGGGCGGCATTGTTCTGGCTGGCCGCCGAAGTCGCCGAGGGCGAGGAAGTGGTCCATCTCGACCAGCTGGTATTTGCGCAGCTGCGCGCATGGCGCCGCGACTGGCTCGATATCGCCATGGTCGCGGTGACCGAGCTGGGCGGTGCGCGCATCTCGGTGGCGGTCGGCGTGGCGGTGTTCGCGTGGCTGTGGTGGCGGCGCGCATGGATCACGGCGCTGTACTGGGCCGCGGCGCTGCTTGGCGCGCGCGCCTGCGTGATGGCGCTCAAGCTTGGCATGGCGCGGGTGCGGCCGGCCAGCATCTACAGCGGGCTCGAGTCGTATTCCTTTCCCAGCGGCCACGCCACCAGCAGCATGGTGACCTACGGCTTCCTGGCGTTCCTGCTGTGCCTGCGCCAGCCATGGCGCGTGCGCATTCCGGTGCTGGCGCTGACCGTGGTGGCGGTGGTGGCGATCGGGGTCTCGCGGCTGTACCTGGGCATGCACTGGCTGTCCGACGTGGCCGCGGGCTATGCTCTCGGGCTGGCGTGGATCGCGTTGCTCGGCACCGCCTACCGTACGTTGCACGTGCCGGCGCCGCGGGATGCGGTGGCGCCGTGGCGGCTCGGCGCGGTGGCCGCTGCCGCGGTGGTGGTGGCGTTCAGCTACGTGGCATGGTCTAGCATGCCGGATACGCTGGAGCGCTATCGCCAGGCAGGACCCGCTACGGCTGTCCCACTGCAGGCTCGTCTGGCGACGGCAGGCGCGATACCAGCAGCTGGTCGATCTTGTGATGGTCGATGTCCAGCACTTCAAAGCGAAAGCCCGCCACGGTAATCGACTCGGACTTCTTCGGGATGCGCTTGAGCGCGTAGATCACCAGCCCGCCGGCGGTGTCGACATAGTCCTCGCCGGGCAGGGCATCGAGGTCCAGTGCTTTTTTCAGATCCACCAGCGGCGTAAGGCCGTCGACCAGCCACGAGCTGTCGTCGCGGCGCACGATCTGCTCGTCTTCGCTCGAGTAGAGGATATCGCCCATCAGCGCGCCGACGATATCGTCGAGCGTGACGATGCCCACCACCAGCCCGTACTCGTTCATGACTACGGCAAAGTTCTGGTGCATCTCGCGGAAGCGCGTCAGCGACTCGGACAGGGTCAGGGTGTCGGGGATCACCAGCACGTTCTTGTCGTGGTGGCGGCCGATATTGCCGATCACCGTAGCGCTTTCATCGGCCAGCAGCAGCTGCAGGATGTCCTTGGAATCGATATAGCCCTGCACGTCGTCAAGGTCGTGGCCGCACACCGGGTATTGCGCATGCGGCTGGTTGACCAGCTTGCGCCGCACGCTGTCGGCGGGCTCGTCCAGGCTCAGCCAGACCACGTCGTCGCGCGGCGTCATGATCGCGGTAATGCCCTTGAACTCGAGTTCGAACACGTTCTCGATCAGGTGCAGCTCATGCTTGTGCAGCACGCCGGCCTCGGCCCCGGCATCGACCATGGCGGCGATGTCCTCGGTGGTGATCTGGTCGACCGGCTTGGTCGGCAGGCGCAACAGCCGCAGCGTGGCATCGGCGGCGGCGTTGAAGACCCACACCAGCGGCTTGAGCACGCGCAGCAGCGTCAGCATTGGGTCGATCACCGCCAGCGCGCAGGCTTCCGGGAAGGTCATCGCGATGCGCTTCGGGATCAGGTCGGCAAACTGGATGAACAGCAGCGTCACGATCAGGAACGAGCCGATATTGGCCACGCGCTGCGCGTGGGCCACCTGCATATACGGCGACAGTGTTTCCAGCAGCAGGTCGGACACGTGCTTCTCGCCGAGGATACCGGCGAGGATGGCCACGCTGTTGACCCCGATCTGCACAATGGTGAAGAAATTCCCTGGCTCTTCCTTGAGCAGCAGTACGCGCGTGGCACGGCCATCGCCGCGCTCGGACAAGACCTGGAGCTTGGTGCGACGTGCGGCGGTCAGCGCGATCTCGGAGATGGAGAAGAAGGCGCTGACCAGGACAAGGGCGGTCAGGGTCAGGACAAACATGGCGGTCTGGCGCATGCGGCCAGCGAGTGCAGGCGGCTTGATGATGGTGCACCGCCTGTGAAGCTGTCAAATCGGCGCCGGCGCGGCCGTCATTCCAGTATCGCCGTACGCACCTTGGCCCCGCCCGGCAGCGCGCCTTCGAGGCTGATCACCGGTGCTTCCAGCCGCTGTGGCAGCGTGGCCGCCAACTCCTGCGCGGCCTGCGCGAACTGCGCGCGCAGGTCGTCCGCCAGGCTGGAGCCGGCGCGGTGGCTGGCGCGCAGCATCTGGATCTCGAACGGCAGTTCCGGCGCCACGTCATGTAGCGCCACATGGCCGGGATTGGCGCTGAGCGCGGTGTACTGGTCCAGCAGGGTCAGGCCAAGTCCGGCATCGACCAGCGCCAGCGCCAGCGAATAGGTCTGCACCTCCAGCGTCGAGCGCGGCTCGAGCGCGTGCCGCGCCAGCGTCTGCCGCACCAGCAGGCCGAGCGAGCTGTTGTCGTCATAGCCGATGAAGGGGCGGTCCATCAGCCGCTGCATCGGCACCTGGCGGCGGCGCCCCGCGGCAGGAAGCGGCTGGCCGCGCGGCACCGCCAGCAACATGCGGCCGCTGGCCACCGGTTCGCTCGAAATGGCCTCGTGGCGCGGCGGCGAGAACGCGAAACCCAGGTCGATCTGGTTGGCCAGCAGCGCGCCGACGATCTCGTCGGTATGGTGGGTCAGCACCTGCACCTGTGTGTCGGGGTGGCGCGCGCAGAAGCGCCGCACCGCCGGCACCAGCAGCGGGTTGGCCAGGCTCGGCGTGGCGGCCACGCGCAGGCGCCCGGCACCCCTATGGCGCAGGCTTTCCGAGACACGGCGCACCCGCTCGATCTCGCCGTATAGCCTTTCGACATCGCCGTACAAGGCGTTGGCCTCCGGCGTCGGCTGCAGGCGCCCGCGCACACGCTCGAACAGGCGGAAGCCGAGCGAGGCCTCGGCATGCTGCAGCACGCGCGTGACCACGGGCTGGGACACGTGCAGCAGGCGCGCGGCTTCGCTGACGGTGCCGGTCAGCATCACGGCGCGGAAAACCTCGATCTGGCGCAGGCGCATGGGATTTGGGGCGTCTGGAACGATAGGCACAGGCATCCATAGCCTGAAGACATATTCTGGCACGTATTCGCATTGGGCAAGCCGGCCCCGCTGTTCTACCCTCTGGCATCGATCTTTTGATGCAACAAGGAAGTCAATGCGGGTAGTAATCGTGGGCGCCGGAGTGGTCGGCATGACGACGGCGTGGCGCCTGGCGCAGGACGGGCATGAGGTGACGGTGCTGGAACGGCACCAGGGTCCCGGCGAGGAAACCAGCTTTGCCAACGGCGGGCAGCTCAGCTACAGCTACGTGGCGCCGCTGGCCGGGCCGGGCGTGCTGGGCAAGGTGCCCGGCTGGCTGCTGCGGCGCGATTCGCCGATGCGCTTCCGCCCGGTGGCCGACCCCGCGCAATGGCGCTGGCTGGCCGCTTTCATGGGCGCCTGCAACGCGGGCACCAGCGAGGCCACCACGCGCAAGCTGCTGCGCCTGGGCTTCTATTCGCGCGACCAGCTGCAGGCGTTCGTGGCGCAGCACGAGCGCGGGGACAGCGGCTTCGGCTTCGATTTTGCGCGGCGTGGCAAGCTGGTGGTGCACCGCGACGAAGCGGCGTTCGCCTCGGCCTGCCGGCTGCTGGATTACCAGGCCAGCCTGGGCTGCGAGCAGCAGGCCCTGGACCGCGATGCCTGCGTCGCGCTGGAGCCTGCGCTGGCCGGCATCCGCGACGAGATCGCCGGCGCCATCTACACGCCGAGCGAGGAGGTGGGCGACTGCCACCGCTTCTGCGTGTCGCTGGCACGGTTGCTGCAACACGGCAGCGGCACGGGCGTGTCGCTGCGCTTCGGCACCGTGGTGCAGGGGCTGATGCAGCAGGGCGGTCGCGTGACCGGCGTGCGCACCGATGCCGGCGAGGTGCCGGCCGATGTGGTCGTGGTCGCGGGCGGCATCGGCAGCGTGCCGCTGCTGCGCCCGCTGGGCGTGCGGCCGATGCTGTGGCCGCTCAAGGGCTATAGCATCACCGTGCCGCTGGCCAGCGGCGCGCGCGCGCCGCATATCAGCGTGACGGATTTCGCCAACAAGATCGTTTACGCGCGGATCGGCAATACACTGCGGGTGGCGGGCATGGCCGACCTGGTGCGCGGCGGCACCCGCATCGACCCGGAGCGGGTCGGCACGCTGGTGGCGCAGACGCGCGCCTTGTTTGACGGCATCGTGCCGGATCTGCCGCTGGCGCAGCTGCAGCCGTGGGCTGGCCTGCGCCCGGCCACGCCGGACGGGCTGCCGCTGATCGGGCCATCGCGCGTGTCGGGCCTGTGGCTGAACCTGGGCCACGGCGCGCTGGGCTTCACGCTGGCGATGGGCAGCGCCGGCCTGCTCGCCGACCGGCTGGCGGGGCGTCGCCCGGCTCTGGACGTCAAGGACTTCGATGCCGCGCGCGCATAGCGCAGCGGCATGCAGCAATGGTTCCTGCAGTACCCGTGAGTTCGCATTACCTCGAGAAAACGAGCCTCAATGACCAAGCCCCATTACAAGGAGCGCGACATGAAACCACTGCACACCCGCCTTGCCATCCGTCCCGGCACTCGCCGCATGCTCGCGGCCGCCGCGCTGCTGCTGGCCGCCGGCGCGGCCCAGGCTGCCGACGGCGACACGCTGAAGAAGATCAAGGACAGCGGGGTGATCTCGCTGGGCTACCGCGAATCGTCGATCCCGTTCTCGTACACCGACGGCAAGGAGGTGATGGGGTACTCGCACGAGATCCTGCTGCAGATCGTCGACAAGGTGAAGAACGAGCTGAAGATACCCAACCTGCAGGTGCGGCTGACGCCGATCACTTCGCAGAACCGCATCCCGCTGGTGCAGAACGGCACTATCGATATCGAGTGCGGCAGCACCACCAATAACCTGGAGCGCCAGAAGCAGGTGGCCTTCTCCAACAGCCTGTTCGTCTACGGCATCAAGATGCTGACCAAGAAGGATTCGGGCGTGAAGGAGTTCACCGACCTGAAGGACCGCAATGTCGTCACCACTGCCGGCACCACCGGCGAGCGCCTGCTGGTCAAGATGAACGGCGAGAAGGCGATGAACATGAACCTGATCAGCACCAAGGACCATGGCCAGTCCTTCCTGATCCTGGAGAGCGGCCGCGCAGCTGCCTTCGTCATGGACGAGCCGCTGCTGTACGGCGAACGCACCAAGGCCAAGAGCGCCGGCGACTGGGTGGTGGTCGGCGCGCCGCTGCAGACCGAGAACTACGCCTGCATGTTCCGCAAGGACGATCCCTCGTTCAAGAAGCTGGCCGATGGCGTGATCGCGGACCTGCAGACCAGCGGCCGCGCGGAGAAGCTCTACAACAAGTGGTTCATGTCACCGATCCCGCCGCGCAACATCAACATGAACTACCCGCTGTCGGCCGACATGAAGGCACTGTTCGCGGCGCCCAACGACAAGGCCTATCAGTAACCGGGAGGGCGGTGCCGCCGTGGCGTATGCATCGCCCGGCGGTTATATAGCCATAATGAATCGTTATTTCGCCGTCGATAGCGTTTGCGGTAGTGTAGAGCCCGATATAGGCTCATAGCAGCACAACCGGCCGGCAGCCTTCCACGAGAGGCGAGCCGGCGTTGCCTGCCCACTTACTGCCTAATTGCCACAAGCGCATCCACTGGAGAACATATGCGATCGATTCGTACTGGCTGGTTCAAGTCGCTGCTGGCGGCCTCACTGATGGCCGGGGCCGGCCTGGCGGCCACCGCGGCCCATGCCGCAGACCTGCTCGATACCGTCAAGCAAGCCGGCGTGCTCAAGATCGGGCTGGAGGGCACGTACCCGCCGTTCGGCTTCCGCGGCGCCAAAAACGAGCTGGAAGGGTTTGACGTCGACGTCGCGCGCGCGGTGGCGGGCAAACTGGGGGTCAAGCCCGAGTTCGTCACCACTGAATGGAGCGGCATCATCGCCGGCCTGCAGGCGGGCAAGTTCGACGTGATCGTCAACCAGGTCAATGTCACGCCGCAGCGCCAGCAGGTGCTGGACTTCTCCACGCCCTACGTCTACTCGGATGCGCAGCTGATCCAGCGCAAGGACGACAAACGCCAGTTCAAGTCGCTGGAAGACCTGAAGGGCCACAAGCTCGGCGTCAGCCTGGGCAGCAATTACAACGAGCTGGCCAAGTCCGTGGCCGGCATCGACGTCAAGACCTATCCCGGCGCGCCCGAGTACCTGCGCGACCTGGCGGCACAGCGCGTTGACGCCGCGCTGAATGACCGGCTGATGGTCGCCTACCTGGTCAAGACGGCCAACCTGCCGCTGCGGCCGGGCGCGATCGTGGCGGGCGCCACCACGCAGGTGGCCATCCCGTTCCGCAAGGACAATCCCAAGTTCGCGCAGGCCATCAACCACGCGCTGGAAGACCTGAGCAAGGACGGCACGCTTGGCAAGCTCTCGGTGAAGTGGTTCGGCACTGACGTGACCAAGCCCGCCGGCAAGCCGGTCAAGTAAGCCGGTCTAGTAAGCCGATCAAGTAAGCCGGCCAGCGAGCCGGGCGGTATCATGTCGCGGCGCGGCGGCCTGCAAGGCTGCCGCGCCGCTTTGTTTTTTTACCTTTAGTCCGCCGCCACGCCCATGTCCGCTCTCCAGCTCGTCATCGATTCCCTGCCCGTGCTGCTGCAGGGCACGCTGCTGACCATCAAGTTCGCATTGTGGTCGATGCTGTTCGGGCTGGTGATCGGCACCGTGGTGGCGCTGATGGGCATCAGCCACAGCCGCCCGCTCAAGGCGGTGGCGCGCACCTATGTCAGCATCATGCGCGGCACGCCGCTGCTGGTGCAGATCTTCGTCGTGTATTACGGGTTGCCGGGCGTCGGCATCGCGCTGGAGCCCACACCGGCCGGCGTGCTGACGCTGAGCCTGAATGTGGGGGCGTACCTGTCGGAAAGCATGCGCGGCGCCATCCTCGGCGTGGCGCGCGGCCAATGGCTGGCCGCATACAGCCTGGGGCTGACGCCGGCGCAGGCGCTGCGCTACGTGGTGGGCCCGCAGGCGCTGCGGCTTGCGGTGCCGAGCCTGTCGAACAGCCTGATCAGCCTGATCAAGGATACGTCGCTGGTGTCGGTGATCACGGTGACGGAGTTGCTGCGCACCGCGCAGGAGGTCATCGCGGCGACGTACCAGCCGTTGCCGCTGTACCTGGCGGTGGCGGCGATTTACTGGGTGTTGAGCACGGGGCTGTCCGGCCTGCAGCATATGCTGGAGCGGAGGTTGTCGTTGCCGGGCAGGCACTGAGCCCACCGACAAGAAAGAGGAGGGCGGTGTTGGGTGCTCCCAAGCCGCCCGAGCTAGCCCAAGCAAGGTGTTCTCCCTCTCCCCTCATGGGGAGAGGGCCGGGGTGAGGGGCGGGCTAGCAAGGTACCACGTGAAGCAAGGCCAACGGTTTTAACCCACGGGCAGTCAGCTGTTGACACTCCGGCCCTCACCCCCGGCCCCTCTCCCGCGAGCGGGAGAGGGGAGCAAACCGCCGGCATAGCAGCAGGATTTACCCCTGTGCGATCCGCCCCGCGATATGACCCAGCGCCTCTTCCACCTGGTCCACCAGGATCAGGCACAGGTCGCCCGGCTTCAGGTGCGACAACGCGGTGTCGATGGCCACAAATTCGCCACGGATTTCCTCGACCTGGCTGGTGCGTTGCGCGCCTTGCAGGCCTTCGCGCAGCAGCGCCAGCACCTCGCCGTCGGCACGCCCGCGCTGGCACTGGTCCTGGTACAGCACCACTTCGTCGAACACGCCGCCCAGGATCTGCGTCTGGCGGCGGATGTCCTCGTCGCGGCGATCGCCCGCACCGCTGATCACGACCACGCGGCGGCCGGCCGGCATGGTCTCGACCGCGTTGCACAATGCCTGGATCGCGTCCGGATTGTGGCCGTAATCGGCGATCAGCATGGCGCCCTTGTAGTCGAACACGTTGAAGCGGCCGGGAGCCGTCGCGGCGTCATTGACGAAGGTAGCCAGGCCGCGGCGGATGATGGCCCAGTCGATGCCCAGCGCCCACGCGGCGGCGATCGACGACATCGCGTTCTCGACCTGGAAGCCGATGGTGCCGTTGCGCGTCAGCGGGATCTCCGCCAGCGCGATGCGCACCTGGGTATCGCCCTCCGACGCCACGACCTCGGCCCCGTCGACAAAGACCACGCGCTTGCCTTGCGCGCGGTGCGTGGCCATTGCCGGCTGGTTCGGATCGTGCGCGAAGAAGGTCACGCTGCCGGGGCAGGCGTCGGCCATACGCACCACCATCGGGTCGGCGGCGTTGAGCACCGCCATGCCGTGCGGCGCGACGTTCTGCACGATCACGCTCTTGAGCACGGCCAGGTCTTCCACCGAATTGATGTACGACAGGCCCAGGTGGTCGCCTTCGCCGACGTTGGTCACCACGGCTACGTCGCAACGGTCGAAGGCCAGGCCTTCGCGCAGCAGGCCGCCGCGCGCGGTTTCAAAAACGGCCGCGTCGACATCGGGGTGCAGCAGCACGTTGCGCGCGCTGCGCGGGCCGCTGCAGTCGCCGGTGTCGATGCGCTCGCCCTGGATATAGACGCCGTCGGTGCCGGTCATGCCCATGCGCAGGCCGCTGGTGGCCATGATATGGGTGATCAGGCGCACGGTCGTGGTCTTGCCGTTGGTGCCGGAGACGGCCACCACCGGGATGCGGCCATCGTCGCCATCGGAGAACATGGTCGAGATGATCGCCTCGCCCACAGCGCGGCCCTTGCCGTACGACGGTTGCAGGTGCATGCGCAGGCCCGGCGCGGCATTGACCTCGACGATGCCGCCGGCCTGTTCCTCGAACGGCTTGAGCATGGTCTCGCACACGGCGTCGACGCCGGCGATGTCCAGGCCCACCATCTGCGCCGCGGCCACGGCGCGCGCGGCGATGTCCGGGTGGACGTCGTCGGTCACGTCGGTGGCGCTGCCGCCGGTGGACAGGTTGGCGTTGTTGCGCAGCACCACGCGCGTGCCCTTGGCCGGCACGGAATCGGCGGTCAGGTTCTGCTTGGCCAGCACCGCCAGCGCGATATCGTCGAAGCGGATCTTGGTCAGCGAGGTGGCATGGCCTTCGCCGCGGCGCGGATCACGGTTGACTTCCTCGACCAGCGCGCGCACGGTGTGCACGCCGTCGCCGGTCACCTGCGGCGGATCGCGGCGCGCGGCCGCCACCAGCTGCTTGCCGACCACCAGCAGGCGGAAGTCATGGCCGGGGATATAGCGCTCGACGATGACGTCGGAGCTGATGTCCGAGGCGACCTCGTAGGCTGTCATCACTTCCTCGCGGGTGCGGATGCGCACCGCCACGCCCTTGCCCTGGTTGCCGTCTCGCGGCTTGACCACCACTGGCGCGTCGATTTCCTGCGCCGCGGCCCAGGCTTCCTCGGCGCTGCGCACCGAGCGGCCCAGCGGCACCGGCACGCCGGCGGCGTGCAGCAGGCTCTTGGTCAGTTCCTTGTCCTGCGCGATCGATTCGGCCACGGCGCTGGTGCGGTCGGTCTCGGCAGCCTGGATGCGGCGCTGCTTGCTGCCCCAGCCGAACTGCACCATCGAACCCTGCGTCAGGCGCCGGTAGGGGATGCCGCGCGCCACGCCGGCATAGACGATCGAGCCGGTGCTGGGCCCCAGGCGCACATCTTCGTCCAGGTCGCGCAGGCGATGCAGCGCGTCGGGCAGGTCGAAGGCGGTGTCGTTGCGCGCGGCCAGGCACAGGGCCTCAGCCAGCTCGAACGCGAGCCGGCCGACTTCTTCCTCGCTGTACTGCACGATCACCTGGTAGGTGCCGGGCTCCACCGTCTGCGCGGTGCGGCTGAACGTGACCGGGCAGCCGGCGGCGGCCTGCAGGCGCAGCGCGGCGACTTCGAGCACGTGCGCGAGCGAGAGCTCGCCCGATTCCTCGTCCGGGCGCAGCGGCCCGATCTCGGGAAAGCGCGCGCGCAGCCGGTCTTCAAAGCCGGGCAGGTCCGACAGAATGTCGGCGGTGTCCTGGCAGGCCACGATGGCTTCAATGGCCGTGTGGCGGCACCACAGGTTCGGGCCCCGCAGGGCCCGGATACGGGAGACTTCCATGGAACGGTTCCGTGTCTTCTATGCGCTGTGTTCAGGCGCCGCGTCAGGCGCGGCGCGCGGGCTGGCCCATCCAGTGGTGCACCAGGTCGACGGTGGCCGCGGTGGCGGCCTCGTCGCACTGCAGCACCAGCAGGTCGCCCGGCACCAGCTGGCCGAGCGCGGTCTCGATGGCATTGGCACGTGCGCCTTCGTCGATGATCTTGGTCACGCGGCGGCCTTCGTACAGCCCTTGCTTGAGCAGCGCGCGGGCCTCGGCATCGGGCAGGTCGCGCTTGACGCTGCGGTCTTCGCACAGGAAGACGCGGTCGAAATGCTGGCCCAGCACCTTGCCCTGGCGTACCAGGTCTTCATTGCGGCGCTGCACGCCGGCGCCGTAGACCACCATGCGGCGTTCGGACGGGAAGCGGTCCAGCGCGGCCGCCAGCGCTTCCAGCGCGGGCGCGTTGTGGGCGTCGTCGATGACCACGGTGGCGCCGTTGCGCTCGAACAGCGTGAAGCGGCCCGGCACGTCGACCTGGCCGACGTCGAAAGTCACCACGCCGGCGCGGATCAGGTCGTTGGAGATGCCCAGCGCCCAGCCCGCGGCCACGGCCGCCAGCACGTTCTCGACCTGGAACGCCACGCGGCCGGCATAGGTCAGCGGCACCGCGGCCACGTCGACCAGCGGCGTTTCCTTGCTGCCGACGGCCAGCACGATCTTGCCTTCGCGCACATACACCGCGCGCTTGCCAGCGGCGCGATGCGACATGATCGCGGGCAGCTCCGGCGTCAGGCCGAAGAAGATCACGTCGCCGTCGCACAGCTCAGCCATCTCGACCAGGCGCTCGTCGCGCCCGTTGAGCACGGCGGCGCCGTCCTTGAGCACCACGTCGACCTGCGTGCGCAGCACGTTGTACATGCGGTCCTCGTCCTCGACGTAGTAGTCGCCGAGGTGGTCGGGCTGGTCGAAGTTGGTGACCACGCCGACCTGGCAGCGGTCATAGACCAGGCCTTCGGACAGGATGCTGCCGCTGTCGTTCTCGAACACGGCGGCCTCGACCGCGCGGTTCATCAGGATGCGGTGGCCGGCGTCCCAGTTGGCGCGGTCGCCGCCCTGCACCAGGCGGCGGTCCAGGAACAGGCCATCGCTGCAGGCCAGGCCGGTATGCTTGCCCGACAGCTGCAGCAGGCGCGCGACCAGGCGCGCCACCACGGTCTTGCCGTTGGTGCCGGTCACGCCGACCACCGGAATGCGGCCGCAGTCGTCCTGCTCGGATTCGGGGAACAGGTGGTTGACGATGGCGCGGCCCACCGGACGCGGCGTGCCTTCGGCCGGCTTGATGTGCATCAGCAGGCCCGGACCGGCGTTGACTTCGACGATGGCGCCGCGCTGTTCGGCCAGCGGGCGCGAGATGTCCTCGGCCACAAGATCCACGCCGGCGATGTCCAGCCCAACCACGCGCGCGGCCAGCGACGCATGCGCGGCCACGCTCGGGTGGACGCGGTCGGTCACGTCGAAGGCGACGTTGCCGTTGCGCTGGATCAGCACGGTGCGGCCCTCAGCCGGCACTGAGCTGCCGTCCATGCCCTGGCGCTTCAGCTCCAGGCGCGCGGCGGAATCCAGGCGCACACGGTTCAGCGGATGGTCTTCGGTGCTGCCCCGCCGCGGATCGGAATTGATCTGCAGCTCGATCAGCTCGTCGATGGTGGACTTGCCGTCGCCAACCACGCAGGCGGTCTCGCCCATCGCGGCGGCAACCACGCGGCCGCCCACCACCAGCAGGCGGTGTTCGTTGCCGGGGATGAAGCGCTCGACGATGACGCCGCTGCCTTCGTCCAGTGCCACCGCGTAGGCGGTCTCGACTTCCTCGCGGGTGACCAGGTTGGTGAAGACGCCGCGGCCGTGGTTGCCGTCATAGGGCTTCACCACCACCGGCACGCCGATGTCTTCGGCGGCATCCCAGGCGTCTTCCGGCGAGTCGACCATGCGGCCTTCCGGCACCGGCACGCCGCACGACTCGAGCAGGCTCTTGGTCAGGTCCTTGTCGCGCGAGATGCTTTCGCCGATGGCGCTGGTCCGGTCGGTCTCGGCCGTCCAGATGCGGCGCTGGCGCGCGCCATAGCCCAGCTGGACCAGGTTGCCGTCCGACAGGCGGATGGCGGGGATATCCCGGTCATCGGCGGCATCGACGATGCACGCGGTGCTGGGGCCGAGGCAGTGCTCGTCGACCAGGCGGCGCAGGTGGTCGACGGCGGCGGGGACGTCGAAGGGACGATCCTCGATCGCGGCCATGACCAGGTCGCGCGCGCTGAACAGGGCGGCGCGGGTGACTTCCTCGTGCCAGGCACGGACGATCACCTTGTAGACGCCGCGCACCGGGGTCTCGCGCGCCTTGCCGAAGCCGCCGGGCATGCCCGCCAGGTTCTGCAGCTCAAGCGTCACGTGTTCCAGGATATGGCCGGGCCAGGTGCCTTCCTTCAGGCGCTGCAGGAAGCCGCCGCGCTCGCCGATGCTGCAGCGATGCTCGATCAGCGAGGGCAGCCATGCCGACAGGCGTTCGTAGAACCCCGGAATCGTGTTGGAGGGAAAGTCCTCCAGTTCCCCGATATCGACCCATGCCTCCAGGACGGGCCGATATGTCCACATATTCGGGCCGCGCAGCGACATGACATCGAAAATCTCAATGTCCTTCTTTTTCATTGAATTTGCTTGAGGCAGTGGGCGGAACGCCCGAGAAATGGAAGCCTAACCTTTCAATAACGTTACAGCTTAGTACAGGTTGACTATCTTCGATTAAAAGTGTTTGTGCAGTGCATCAGGCCAACCCGCGGGTTCGCTGTTATTTACGTCGTTATGTATACTGCGGGCGAATTCACGGGCAGCCACAGCGCGCCCGGCCTAAATTTGTTTCAAGTTATGTCCTTTTCCCCTGGACGCTGCACGCCGCGCCATCCATGACCCAGTCCTCCCTGCCTGCCCTTAACACCCCCGCCTCCGACGAGCCGTGGCGTGCCGAATCCGGAACGTGGCTCCGTCCCGGCGAGAACATCCTGGCCGGACTGGTGCTCGACCTCGACGCGAGGCTGCATTTTACCCAAGGGTGGCTGGTTGTGACCGACCAGCGCATCGTTGCGCGGCCGCCGGGTGAAAAAAATGTGCGGGAATGGAACATCGCGCCCGAACTGCGCCTTTCCCATACCGATCATGCCGGGGTCGGCACCCTCGAACTGGCCGGTCCAACGGGTCGGCTGGCCAGCTGGCGATATACGCTTGGTTACAATCCCGCCGCGCTGCGGCTCGCCGACCAGTTCGAAATGCGCCGCGATGCCACCTCCGCGGCCGAAATGGGCAAGTCAGGCGAAGTGGCGTGCCCGACCTGCAAGGCGCCGCTGCCCCCCGATGAAGAGGAATGCCCCCAGTGCAACCGCGAGCTGGAAACGCCGCCCTCGACCTGGGCGCTGCTGCGCCTGTGGCGCTTTGCCCGGCCCTACCGCTGGCAACTGTTGGCCGGTTTCCTGCTGACGGTGCTGTCTACCGGCGCTACGCTGGTACCGCCGTACCTGACCATGCCGCTGATGGACAAGGTGCTGATTCCGTACCAGAACGGCGTGCCGATCGACTACGGCCGCGTGCGCATGTACCTGGGTGGCCTGCTCGGCGCCGCGCTGGTGGCATGGAGCCTGGGATGGGCGCGTACCTATTTGCTGGCGCGCGTATCAGAGCGCATCGGCGCGGATCTGCGCACAACGACCTATGAACATCTGCTTAAGCTGTCGCTCGAATATTTCGGCGGCAAGCGTACCGGCGACCTGATGGCGCGCATCGGCTCGGAAAGTGACCGCATCTGCGTGTTCCTGTCCCTGCACTTGCTGGACTTTGCCACCGACGTGCTGATGATCGTCATGACGGCGGTGATCCTGATCTCGATCAATCCATGGCTGGCGCTGGTGACACTGGTGCCGCTGCCGTTCATCGCCTGGATGATCCACCTGGTGCGCGACCGCCTGCGGCACGGTTTCGAGAAGATCGACCGCATCTGGTCGGAGATCACCAACGTGCTGGCCGACACCATCCCCGGCATCCGCGTGGTCAAGGCGTTCGCGCAGGAAAAGCGCGAAGTGACGCGCTTCCACGAGGCGAACAAGCACAACCTGGCCATCAACGATCGCGTCAACGCGGTATGGTCGCTGTTCACGCCGACCGTGACGCTGCTGACCGAGATCGGGCTGCTGATCGTGTGGGTGTTCGGCATCTGGCAGGTATCGCACAGCGCCATCACGGTGGGCGTGCTGGTTGCGTTCCTGACCTATATCAGCCGCTTCTATACGCGCCTCGATTCGATGAGCCGCATCGTTTCGGTGACGCAGAAGGCCGCGGCGGGCGCCAAGCGGATCTTCGACATCCTCGACCATGTCTCGAGCGTGCCGGAGCCGGTACGTCCGACCAGGCTCGACAAGATCGAAGGCGCGATCGACATGCGTGACCTGGGCTTCCGCTACGGCAACCGGGCGGTGATCCGCGGGCTCGACCTGTCGATCGCGCCGGGCGAGATGATCGGGCTGGTCGGGCACAGCGGCTCGGGCAAGAGCACGCTGGTCAACCTGATCTGCCGCTTCTACGATGTTTCCGAAGGAGCGATCCGTGTCGACGGCGTCGACATTCGCTCGCTGCCGGTGTCCGAGTACCGCCGCCACATCGGCCTGGTGCTGCAGGAGCCGTTCCTGTTCTTCGGCACCATCGCCGACAACATCGCCTACGGCAAGCCGGACGCCACGCGCGAGGAGATCATCGCCGCCGCGCGCGCCGCGCATGCGCACGAGTTCATCCTGCGCCTGCCGCACGGCTACGACTCGCTGGTCGGGGAGCGCGGCCAGGCGCTGTCGGGCGGCGAGCGCCAGCGCATCTCGATCGCGCGCGCGCTGCTGATCAACCCGCGCATCCTGATCATGGACGAGGCGACGTCGTCGGTGGACACGCAGACCGAGAAGGAAATCCAGAAAGCGCTCGACAATCTGGTGCAAGGCCGCACCACCATCGCCATCGCGCACCGTCTGTCGACGCTGCGCAAGGCCGACCGCCTGGTGGTGATGGACCGCGGCAAGATCGTCGAAGTCGGCAGCCACGACGAACTGCTGTTGCGCGAGGGCGCTTATTTCAAGCTGTACCAGGCGCAGGCGCGCAACGTCGATACCGAGGACGACGATGAGCGCGAAGCCGTGACCGAACTGCCGGAGGTGGCCAATGCCCACTGAGATGACTTTGGCTGACACCGATGCCGCAGCCACCGCGACCTTCACGTTGTCACGCAATCCGTTCGGCCGCCTGACGCTGATCCATGGTGACGGCACGATCCATGAAGGGGTGGTGCCGGTGCGCGCCTTCCCGATCTCCGCGCCGCAAGGTGGCATCGGCATGATGAGTGCCGACGGGCATGAGGTGGTGTGGATTCCGCGCCTGGAGGCTCTGCCTGCCAACGAGCGCCGCATGATCGAAGAGGAACTCGCGTCGCGCGAGTTCATGCCGGAGATCGAGCGCATCATCGAGGTCTCGACGTTCGCCACGCCGAGCGTGTGGACCGTGCAGACCGATCGCGGACGGACCTCGCTCGTGCTGCGCGGGGAAGAAGCGATCCGGCGGCTGTCAGGCAACACGCTGATGGTGTCCGACAGCCATGGCATCCATTACCTGATCCGAGACCTGATGGTGCTGGACAAGCACAGCCGCAAGCTGCTGGACCGGTTCCTCTGATTGCTGGCAGGCGGGCAGTGCAAGCCGAAGCGGCGCCTGGCGGCGCCGCGTTTCGTTCACTGGTAGTCCAGCGTAAATATCATGGCGCTCGACACCGTGCCAGGCGATGGCGTGCCGCCCAGCGCGACATAGCGTGCACCAAAGCGGTAGGTGGAAGGCACGTTGGCGGTAATGTTGCCCATGGCATTGCGTACTTGCAGCGGCACTGGCGTGCTGCCGGTGTCATTGACGATCTGCACGCCCGCACCGCTGGCTCTGCCGCCTGTCCCCGCATTGGCGATTCCGAGAATGCCGTTGGGCGCTGATTGCACCGGGGTTCCGCCTGCTCCGTCCAGTGTCAGGCCGACGAGGGCAGCCCCGCTGCAGGTCAGCTGGATCGAGAAGGGCGTATTGCCGGCGGCCCCTTGGGTCGCCAGCGTACTGGCACTGACATTGGGCAATGTCACCACGGCGGGGTAGTTGACATTGCAGGCAATCTCGCGCGGCGAGGCACTGCCAGAGAAGCCGATGTAGTTGACATAGCCGCCGCCGAGCGCTCCAGCCGTCGAGCCCTTGTAGACACCAAAGCCGAAGCGGGTCTGCGTGGGATCGAGATCGCCGGCGGAAATCACTCCGGTCTTCACGAATTCCACCGAAACCGAGACGGAATAGGTCATGTCCGCGTTGACCGTGCCAAGGTTGGCGGCGCGTGTATCGCAATTGACCCCCCAGGCGTTGGTCATCGGCTGTCCCGCGGCGTTGCGCAGCCGGATGCCGATGCCGGCGACGCCGGTGGAATAGACGCCCGGCATGACTTCGTTGCCCGAGCCGTAGTAGCAGGAAATGATCGGCGCGCCGGCCACCACGTATGGCTGGGTCTCAGTGCATGTGCCAGTGAAGGTGTAATAGCGGACGGTGCCGGGAATCGCGCTGCCGACCGGGAGGTTAACTGCCACCGCCATATTGTTCATGGTCTGCAGGTAGGGCATGGCGGGCGTGCTGGTACAGCCGGCATGGGCGAGGTGCGGGGCGCTCAGGCACGCGAGCACAAGAAGCCAGCGTTTGAGCGCACCGAGCAGGCGGATACCGATGGGGAGAGCGTTGTGCATTGGGTTCAGCGGTTGCGGAGGCTGGCGGTGGCCGTGGAACCCCAAATTGCATTCGCTGGAATTGGCGCCGCCTGCCCGTTAAAGAATGAGCCAACTGTAGTCGTACCGCTTTGCGCCGATGGGCGGAAATTTCCGAATGCGTTGGGAAAATTTCGGCAGATGCGCTGCTCGTGCCGTGACCGGTACCTCTGATGTGCTGCCGTGCGCGCATGAAAAACGGGCCAAATGGCCCGTTGACTGTTATCGCCCAAATCGCATGCCTTGCACGTGGCAGCGCCGCTGAAGCAAAGCTAGTGCAGCATGTCCGGCGAGTCGTCGTCTTCGTCCCAATCCTCATGCATCATCGGCGCATCCGGTGCCATGTCGAACACCATGGAGTGGTAGCGGATGCTGAACCACTCCCGGAACATGCCCAGCGTCAGGGTCTCGGGCCATAGCGAATCGTCGAACCACTCGGCCAGCATGAATTCGAAGAATTCCTGCCAGCGCTTCTCGACCCAGTGGACCGCGTTGGCATGCGTATCCGCGAGTTCCTCCGGCAGCAGGAATACGCTCTGGTCCTCGCGCACCTGCTCCAGCGTGAGGCCGGAAACCGGCTGCGGATCAACCGCCTGGATCCAGTCGAGGAACGGCTGTTCGGGGACCAGCGCGACCATGGCGCGGTTGATGGTGAAGCGGGGATAGTCAGACATGGGGACAGGCTTGGAGGCTTCGGCTGAGTATTGTAATCGTCGGATGCCCGAGGTAGCGCTTTGCCGCCGCAAATGCGCGGCGGTTATCGTTTTCCTGTGACCGGAAACAAAAAACCCGTGAAGACGGTGGTCATCACGGGTTTCCCGGGCTTCTGAGACGGAAGTCTCGGAAGTGTTTAACTGGTGGAGCCGGCGGGAATCGAACCCGCGTCCGCAAGCCCTCCACAGAGAGTTCTACATACTTAGTTCTGTCATTTGATTTAACCGGCGCATCGCGGACGAACACGCTCTACGACGGCGAGTCACTAAATTTTCGTCTCCGGACCCGTGACACTTCCGGAGCTTATCTGACGTAAATGACCTCGCGTGGTCTTGCGACCCTAGCCCGTCAGCGAGCCAGTGCGAGGACGGCGGCCCTTAGGCTGCCAGTGCGTAACGTTCGTCGTTAGCAGTTATTGCATTCCCATTGATTAACGAGGTGACGGGTCCTCGGTATGCCCTCCACTGCTTTGTAACCCACGTCGAAACCAGGTCGGCCCCAGTGAGAAGAAGCTGGATTGTACCCGGTTGGATGGAAAGTGTCGCGGGGAGTTCCATCCCGGCCAGGTGTGCGCTGACCGCCACGCCGCTAGCGCATGGCCGCGGGTACCAGCAGGGGAATCAGTTCAGCCGGATGGCGTACCAGGTGGTCGGCGCCCCACGCCTCTGGCGGCTCGCCGTCGCCGCAGTAGCCATAGGCGGCCGTGACCGTCATCATGCCGGCGGCCTTGCCCGCCTGGATGTCCCGCAGGTCGTCGCCGACGTACACGCAGCGGTGCGGATCGACCCCGGCGCTGGCCGCGGCATGCAGCAGCGGGGCAGGGTGGGGCTTGGCATGGGAGGTGGTGTCTCCGCTGACCACTGCGCTGGCACGCGGCGCCAGCCCGATGGCGGCGACCAGCGGCACCGTGAAGCGCGTAATCTTGTTGGTGACGATTCCCCAAGGGATGCCGGCTGCCTCCAGCGCCGACAGCACTTGCGGCATGCCGTCGAACAGGCGCGTGTGGACGGCGATGTCGGCTTCGTAATAGTCGAGAAAGATATCCCGCAACGCCGGAAAGTCCGCGTCCTCGGGTACCAGCCCGAACGCCGCGCCGAGCAGGCCGCGCGCGCCATGCGAGGCGACGGGCCGGAGCTTCTCATACGCCACCGGCGGGCGGCCGCGCTCGACGACCAGCCGGTTGGCGGCAGCGGCCAGGTCCGGCGCCGTGTCCGCCAGCGTGCCGTCGAGATCGAAGAAGACGCCTGCGATGCCCCCGCTCATGCCGACACCCGGCGGAACGCCATCATGTAATTCACATCCGTGTCGCGGCCTAGCGCGTAGACCTGCGATAGCGGGTTATAGGTCATGCCGCGCATCTCGATCAGATCCAGCCCCGCGTTGCGGGCGAAGCGCGCCAGTTCCGAAGGGGTAATGAACTTTTCATAATCGTGCGTGCCGCGCGGCAACATGTTCAGCACGTACTCTGCGCCCACGATGGCCAGCAGGTAGGCTTTCAGGTTGCGATTGATGGTCGAGAAGAAGACGTAGCCGCCCGGCTTTACCAGCGTTGCGCAGGCCTGCACGATCGACGCCGGGTCCGGTACGTGTTCGAGCATTTCCATGCACGTCACGACGTCTATGCTGCCGGGTTCGCGCGCCGCCAGCGCTTCTGCCGCGATCTCCTCATAGGTGACGGCAACGCCGGACTCCAGGCTGTGCAGGTCCGCGACCTTCAGCGCCTTGCTGGAGAGATCGATACCGCGCACGTTCGCACCGAGGCGCGCCATGCTCTCGGACAGGATGCCGCCGCCGCAGCCCACGTCGACCACCCGCTTGCCTGCCAGCCCGGCAATGCCTTCGATCCAGCCCAGGCGCAGCGGATTGAGTTCATGCAGTGGCTTGAACTCGCTCTCGGGGTCCCACCAGCGGTGGGCGAGCTCGCTGAACTTGTCGATTTCCTTGGGGTCGGCGTTCCGGCGCAGCGGATCGGGATGGGTGGACAGGGTCTGGGAGGGCAACGTCATCGTATGCGGGCCGGCGGCAACTGCCCACGCCGGCGGAGGAGGTGTGTGGGCAACTGTATCAAAAAAAAAGCCCAGCTTGCGCTGGGCTTTCTTGATCGGAAAGGATCCGATTAACGTGCGCTGCGGGTGCCGACCACTTCGACTTCCACGCGGCGGTTCGGCTGCTGGCAGGCGATCTGGGCAGTGCGGTTGCCCTTGCACGACTTCGGATCGACCTTCAGCTGGCGCTTGCCCTTGCCTTCGGTGTAGACGCGGTTGGCTTCAACGCCCTTGCTCACCAGATAAGCCTTGACCGATTCAGCACGGCGGATCGACAGGCGATCGTTGTACTTGTCCGAGCCGAACGAGTCGGTGTGGCCAACGGCGATGATGACTTCCAGGGTGATGCCTTGCAGCTTCGAGACCAGGTCGTCCAGCTTGGCCTTGCCTTCCGGCTTCAGGACAGCCTTGTCGAAGTCGAACAGGGTGTCAGCAGCGAAAGTGACCTTCTCGCTCGAGACGACCGGCGGAGCGACCGGTGCCGGTGCCGGTGCCGGTGCTGCGGGAGCCAGGGCGCCGTCGCACAGCGCGTTGGCGGTTGCCGGAGTCCAGGAGCTGTCGCGCCAGCAGAGCTCGTTCGTGCCATTCTTCCACACGTACTCGCTCGTACCGTTGCCCCAGTTATCGTTCACTGCCTTCTTTTCGTAGGGGACGGACTGGGCTTGAGCGGATGCAGCCATTACTGCGGTAGCTGCAACGAGCGCGAGCTTGGCAAATTTTTTCATATTTCTCCTCTCAGGATGAGATCACCGCAGGGTTACTGCGAGCAAATGGACGAAAACAAGTCATACATTCTTCGGAGTATAACATTCTCGATGTGGTGTATGCTCCACTTCGAACAATGTCTGGCTCTTCGCTGGGGAATTGTGCCACAAGGGTCGTTTCCTACGAAGTAAATATATTCGATTCGCCCCATGGGTTTTGGGTCTGTGGTGTTTGTGCAACATGGGTCTTGTGTCGCCCGCAAAGCCTTGTGGCATCAGGGTTTCCGGGATTTGGGCAGGGTCGCCGGCTGGCTCCGGCGGGGCTGTCCCGACGCGGTAAGTCGGGGGTGCCGGCATGTTAGAATGGCACGTTGCCCAGCCGTCAGGCGCCCGCCGGCGCCACGTGCAAAAGGGCCTGTCATTCGCTTAAACCTGCCGCATAAACCACGCCGCAATGGATCCATTCGCAAAAGAAACCCTTCCGGTCTCCCTCGAAGAGGAAATGCGCCGCTCCTATCTCGACTACGCCATGAGCGTGATCGTCGGGCGCGCGCTTCCCGATGTGCGGGACGGCCTGAAACCGGTGCACCGGCGCGTGCTGTATGCGATGCACGAGCTCAACAACGACTGGAACCGTCCATACAAGAAGTCGGCCCGTATCGTCGGTGATGTGATTGGTAAGTACCATCCGCACGGTGACACTGCTGTATACGACACCATTGTCCGCATGGCGCAGGACTTCTCCCTGCGTTACATGTTGGTGGACGGGCAAGGCAATTTCGGCTCGGTCGACGGTGATAACGCCGCGGCCATGCGTTATACCGAAATCCGCCTGTCGAAAATCGCCCACGAGATGCTGCATGACATCGACAAGGAAACCGTCGATTTCGACAGCAACTATGACGGCTCTGAAAAAGAGCCTACTATTCTCCCGGCCCGTATTCCCAATCTGCTAATCAACGGTTCCTCGGGTATTGCTGTGGGCATGGCCACCAATATCCCGCCGCATAACCTGAATGAAATCGTCGACGGCTGCCTGCATATGCTGCGCAATCCGCAGGCGACGGTGGATGAGCTGATTGAATTGATTCCGGCTCCGGATTTTCCGACCGCCGGCATTATCTATGGCATCCAGGGTGTGCGCGAAGGCTATCGCACCGGCCGCGGCCGCGTGGTCATGCGCGCCAAGACGCACTTCGAGGACATCGACCGGGGCCAGCGCCAGGCAATCATTGTCGACGAGCTGCCCTACCAGGTGAACAAGCGCACCCTGCTGGAGCGCATTGCCGAGCTGGTCACCGAAAAGAAGATCGAGGGCATCTCGGATATCCGCGACGAGTCGGACAAGTCCGGCATGCGCGTGGTGATCGAACTCAAGCGCAACGAGGTCCCCGAGGTCGTTCTCAACAACCTGTATAAGAACACCCAGCTGCAGGACACGTTCGGCATGAACATGGTGGCGCTGGTCGACCGCCAGCCGCGCCTGCTGAACCTGAAGCAGATGCTGGAGTACTTCCTCGCGCACCGCCGCGAGGTCGTGACCCGCCGCACCGTGTTCGAGTTGCGCAAGGCGCGCGAGCGCGGCCATGTGCTGGAAGGCCTGGCGGTGGCGCTGGCGAATATCGACGAGTTCATCGCCATCATCAAGGCCGCGCCAACGCCGCCGATCGCCAAGCAGGAACTGATGTCCAAGGCCTGGGATTCCAGCCTGGTGCGCGAGATGCTGGCACGGGCCGAAGGCGAAACCCCCGGCGGCCGTGCGTCGTACCGGCCGGACGGCCTGCCGGCGGTATTCGGCATGCAGGCCGACGGCCTCTACAGGCTGTCCGACAGCCAGGCGCAGGAAATCCTGCAAATGCGCCTGCAACGCCTCACCGGGCTGGAGCAGGACAAGATCGTCCAGGAATACCGCGACATCATGGCGGAAATCGCCGATCTGCTGGACATCCTGGCGCGCCCGGAACGCATTACCGCGATCATTACCGACGAACTTACCGCGATCCGCGCCGAATTTGGGGACGACCGCCGTTCGCAGATCGAACTGAACGCAACCGAGCTGGACACCGAGGACCTGATCACGCCGCAGGACATGGTGGTCACCCTGTCGCACAGCGGCTATATGAAGAGCCAGCCGATCTCCGAGTACCGCGCGCAGAAGCGTGGCGGCCGCGGCAAGCAGGCGGCGGCGACCAAGGAAGACGACTGGATCGACACCCTGTTCGTGGCCAATACCCACGACTACATCCTGTGCTTCTCGAACCGCGGCCGGCTGTATTGGCTGAAGGTCTATGAGGTGCCGCAGGGCTCGCGCAACTCGCGCGGCCGTCCGATCGTCAACATGTTCCCGTTGTCGGACGGCGAAAAGATCAATGTGATCCTGCCGGTGCGCCAGTTCGATGCCGAGCACTTTATCTTCATGACCACCGCCCGCGGCACGGTAAAGAAGACGGCGCTGACCGAGTTCTCCAACCCGCGCAAGGCTGGCATCATCGCCGTCGACCTGGATGAGGGCGACTACCTGATCGGTGCTGCGGTGACCGACGGCCAGCACGACGTAATGCTGTTTTCAGATGCCGGCAAGGCGGTGCGCTTCGATGAAAACGACGTTCGCCCCATGGGTCGCCAGGCGCGTGGCGTGCGCGGCATGAACCTGGAAGACGGCCAGGCGGTGATCGCCATGCTGGTGGCGCCCGCGGAAGCCGGCGAGGGGGCCGCCGAGGAAGCCGAGGCGGGTGTGCGCGGCAGCGTGCTGACCGCGACCGAGAACGGCTACGGCAAGCGCACGCCGATCGCCGAGTACACTCGACACGGCCGCGGCACCAAGGGCATGATCGCGATCCAGACCAGCGAGCGCAATGGCCGCGTCGTCGCGGCGGCGCTGGTCTCGCCGGAAGACGAAATCATGCTGATCACCACCGGCGGTGTGCTGATCCGTACCCGTGTCGGTGAAATCCGGGAAATGGGCCGCGCCACCCAGGGCGTCACGCTGATCAACGTTGACGAGGGCACCAAGCTGTCCGGCCTGCAGCGCATCGTCGAGAGCGACGCCGACAATGGGGCCGGCCCGGAAGAGACGGAAGAGGCTGGCGGTAACGCCGATGCCGACGCCAATTCGTAACCAATTGGCCCCATCGCGCGTTAAAACGTAAATTGTTGCAACAACAGGACGCCAGCCGGAACTCGACTTGCGGCTGTCCGGACTAAAACGGACGTATTTACCAGGGAGTCACAATGCTCAAAACCTATCGACGTATCGCTGTTCTGGCCGCTTTCGTTCCGACCTTCATGGTGGCGCAGCATGCCCATGCACAGGACGCGGAAAAGACGGCAGCCATCAAGGAACTGCTTTCCGTCATGCAGGCTGACCAGGCCGTCAAGGGCCAGGCAGAAAACTGGCAGCAAGGCGCCAAGCAGGAAGCCCCGCTGGTGCTGGAGCAGGTTCTGGTCGAGAACAAGACCCTGAGCGACAAGCAGAAGCAGGCCGCGGTTGAAAAGCTGAAGAAGAACGGCGCGGTCCAGCGCATGGTCGACGGCGCCGGCACGGCATTCAACACCGACGGTTTCCGCAAGGATGCCATCCAGGCCCACTACGACGCCTTCGGCAAGTACTACTCCACGCAGGAACTGAAGGACCTGACCACGTTCCTGAAGTCGCCGACCGGCCAGAAGTTCATGGCCAACCAGGGCAAGGCGACCCAGGAGATCTGGGGTTCGATGATGCAGAAGTACGGCCCGCAGGTCGGCAAGTCGATGCGCGACGCCGCCGAGAAGGAAATCACCGCCGCGTCGAAGTGATCTTCGCCGCAGGGTCCGCCTGAGGCAATGCGCCGCAATGCTACGTTCAGGCCGCCTCGCGCGGGCCGGCGCAGCACCGGGGTCCGGCCCCGGGCGCCCAACCAGGCGCGGGTTTGAGGGATAATGGCTGCTTGGGTAACTCCGGCAGCCATTTTTCCTTTCCCGTCTCATGAACGATCCCCAGAATCCCGCCATTGCCGGCATGATGCAGCGTGCATTGGCCGAACGCGTCTACAACTTCTCCCCGGGCCCGGCCATGCTGCCGGCCGAAGTGCTGCAACAGGCCGCCGAGGAAATGCTGTCATGGCACGGAACCGGGGTTTCGGTGATGGAAATGAGCCATCGCAGCCGCGAGTTCGAGGGCATCCACAACGAGGCCATCGCCGACCTGCGCGAGCTGCTGCATATCCCCGACAATTTCCGCGTGCTGTTCCTGCAGGGCGGGGCCATTGGAGAAAACGGCATCGTGCCGTTGAACCTGATGCGGCTGCGCAATGCCGATCAGCCCAAGGCCGACTTCGTCGTCACCGGCACGTGGTCGATCAAGACCGAGCAGGAAGCGCGCCGCTACGGCGCGGTCAATATCGCCGCGTCCAACGAGGCGGAAAAATTCCACCGTATTCCCGCTGTTGCCGACTGGAAGCTGTCGGATGACGCCGCGTACGTGCACTTGTGCACCAACGAGACCATCGTTGGCGTCGAGTTCCAGGAGATTCCCGATATCGGCCAGGTCAAGGGCGGGCGCGTGGTGGTGGCCGACGCTTCGAGTCATATCCTGTCGCGCCCGATCGACTGGTCGCATGTGCAGGTGGTCTACGGCGGCGCGCAAAAGAATATCGGCCCGGCCGGCGTCACCATCGTGATCGTGCGCGAGGACCTGCTGGGCCACGCGCATCCGCTGTGCCCGTCGGCATTCAACTGGCGCCAGGTGGCCGAGAACAACTCGATGTACAACACGCCGCCGACTTACGCCATCTACATCGCCGGGCTGGTCTTCAAATGGCTCAAGCGCCAGGGCGGCGTGCCGGCAATCGAGCAGCGCAATATCGCCAAGGCTACGGCGCTGTACGACTTCCTGGACCAGAGCGACTTCTACCGCAATGAAATCGAACCGAGCTGCCGTTCGCGCATGAACGTGCCGTTTTTCCTCGGTGATGAATCGCGCAACGATGCCTTCCTGGTGCAGGCACGCGCCAATGGCCTGGTGCAGCTCAAGGGGCACAAGACCGTGGGCGGCATGCGCGCCAGCATCTACAACGCGATGCCGCTGGAAGGCGTGACCGCACTGATCGATTTCATGCGCGAGTTCGAACGCACCTCGGCCTGAGGTGCGCGCCCGCACTCAGCCGGCGTGCAATCGCGCGCTCAGGCTGGCGCGGACAGGTTTTTCCCCGGCCGCCGCGCCCCGGCGGCCCACCGGATTTATACAATGACAAGTCAAGACAGCACCCCTGCGCACGAGGAGACGCAGCCCGACGGCAACCACCTGAGCGATGCCGAACGCAATCTGTCGGTCGAGCTGGCGCCGCTGCGCGAGCAGATCGACACGGTGGACCGCGAACTGCTGGCCATGCTGAACCATCGGGCCAGGCTCGCGCTCGAGGTTGGCGAGGTCAAGAAGAAGTACGGCGCGCCCGTGTTCCGTCCGGAGCGCGAGCTGCAGGTCATTCGCAAGGTGCAGGGCGCAAATCCGGGTCCGCTGCTGGGCGAGAGCGTGGCCGCGATCTGGCGCGAGGTGATGTCCGCCTGCCGCGGGCTCGAGAAGCCGCTGGAAGTCGCCTTCCTGGGGCCGGCCGGCACGTTCTCGGAGCAGGCGCTGTATGCCCACTTCGGCCATGAAGTGAGCGGCGTGCCGTGCCCCAGCATCGACGAAGTGTTCCGTGCGGTGGAGGCGGGCACGGTCGAATACGGCGTGGTGCCGGTGGAAAACTCGACCGAGGGCGCGGTGTCGCGCACGCTCGACCTGTTTCTGCAGACGTCGCTGAAGATCAGCGGTGAGATCGCGCTGAAGGTGCACCACAACCTGATGGCGTCCACGCCCGACATGAAGGGCGTGACCGTGGTGCGCGCGCACGCGCAGGCGCTGGCGCAGTGCCAGCACTGGCTGACCGCCAACTATCCGCACCTGGAGCGCCAGGCGGTGTCGAGCAATGCCGAGGCCGCGCGCATGGCCAGCGAGGACCCGACCGTCGCGGCGATCGCCGGCGAATCCGCCGCCAACCGCTACCACCTGCACCTGGTGCGCACGCATATCCAGGACGATCCACACAACCGCACTCGTTTCGCCGTGATCGGCCGCTATGAGACCGAGCCGTCGGGCAGCGACCAGACCTCGATGATCCTGTCGGTGCCGAACAAGGCCGGCGCGGTGTATCAGCTGCTCGCGCCGCTGGCCGAGAACGGCGTGTCGATGTGCCGCTTCGAGTCGCGTCCCGCGCGCAGCGGTGCGTGGGAATACTACTTCTACGTCGACGTCGAAGGGCACCAGCATGAGCCGGCGGTGGCACGCGCCATCGACGAACTGCGCCGCAACGCGGCCTACCTGAAGGTGCTGGGCTCGTATCCGTCGAGCAAGTAACGAGCAGGAAGGCGAGCAAGCAGGGTGAACGAGTAAGGCCAGCGCAACCGGAGCAAGGAGACAAGATGGCAGAGCAGGGTAAGCATGGCGGCATGGTGTTCGGGCCGGACTATGTGCGGGCGATCTCGCCGTACGTGGCCGGCAAGCCGATTTCGGAAGTCGCGCGCGAATTCGGCCTGGATGAGGCCGGCATCGTCAAGCTCGCCTCCAACGAGAACCCGCTGGGGATGCCGGCGTCGGCACAGCGCGCTGTGGCTGCCGCCGTGGCCGACCTGGGGCGCTACCCTGATTCGAACGGCTTCGCGCTGAAGGCAGCGCTGTCGGCGCGTTTCGGCGTGCCGGACGACTGGCTCACGCTCGGCAACGGCAGCAACGATATCCTCGAGCTGGCGGCACACGCGCTGGTCGAGCCCGGCCAGTCGATCGTCTACGCCGA
Organism: Cupriavidus oxalaticus; assembly: GCF_038900635.1. GTDB lineage: Bacteria > Pseudomonadota > Gammaproteobacteria > Burkholderiales > Burkholderiaceae > Cupriavidus > Cupriavidus oxalaticus_B. The sequence goes on from NZ_JAYMRX010000005.1 coordinate 128,564, forward strand.
ATACTCGTTCGCGGTCTATGCGCTGGCGACCCAGGAGATCGGCGCCCGGGCCATCGAAGTGCCGGCGCGCGATTACGGCCACGATCTCGAAGCCATGGGCGCCGCAATCGCGCCGGATACCCGGCTGGTCTTTATCGCCAACCCGAACAATCCCACCGGCACCTTCCTGCCGGCGGCACAGATCGAGGCCTTCCTGCGGGCAGTGCCCCCGAACGTGGTGGTGGTGCTGGACGAGGCCTACAACGAATACCTGGATGCCGACCAGCAATACGATTCGATCGAGTGGGTGCGCCGCTACCCCAACCTGATGGTCTCGCGCACCTTCTCCAAGGCGTATGGCCTGGCGGGGCTACGCATCGGCTATGCAGTGGCGCAGCCGGCACTGACCGATCTGCTTAACCGCATCCGGCAGCCATTCAATGTCAACAGCGTGGCGCAGGCCGCGGCGATCGCAGCGCTCGGGGATGCCGAGTTTCTGAGCCGCAGCGCGGAGCTGAACCGTGCTGGCAAGGCGCAGCTGGTCGAGGGCTTCGACCGGCTCGGTCTGGAATACGTGCCGTCGTCGGGCAACTTCGTGCTGGTCCGCGTCGGCGACGACGACGGTGCCGGTGCGCGCGTCAACCTGGCCTTGCTGAAGCAGGGCGTGATCGTGCGCCCGGTGGGCAACTACAACCTGCCGCGCTGGCTGCGCGTGACTATCGGCCTGCCCGAGGAAAACGCAGCCTTCATTGCGGCACTGGAGCGGGCGCTGGCGTAAGCCCCGCTACAATCGCGGCGATTCGCGCCGGGCCGGTGTGCCCGGCGCCGTGCCTTTTTGCTATCGCTCGGCCCGGCCGAGCCACTGCCCGTCGGGCTTGAAATCGTGAGTGCTTTGCATTTTTCCCGTGTTGTCATTGTCGGCGTCGGCCTGATCGGCGGATCGCTCGCGCTGGCGCTCAAGCGTGCCGGCGTGGCGGGCACGGTGGTCGGCGTGGGCCGTTCGCCCGCGTCGCTGCAGAAGGCGCTGGACCTTGGCGTGATCGACGAAGCGGCGACGCTCGCCGATGCCGCGCGCGGCGCCAGCCTGATCGTGCTGTGCGCGCCGGTGGCGCAGAACTTTGCGCTGCTGCATGCGCTGGAGCCCCACCTGCAGCCTGGCACCATCGTCACCGATGCGGGCAGTACCAAGTCCGATGTGATCATGGCGGCCAAGACCGCACTGGGCGACAAGGTAGCGCAGTTCGTGCCGGCGCATCCGATTGCCGGGCGCGAACTCAACGGCGTGGAGGCCGCGCTCGCCGACTTGTATGTCGGCAAGAAAACCGTGCTGTGCCCGCTGCAGGAAAATGCGCGCGACGATGTCGCGGCTGTCCGCGCGATGTGGGAGCAAGCTGGCGCGCAGTGCCACGTGATGTCGGCGGTGCAGCACGACGCGGTTTTCGCATCGGTCAGTCACCTGCCGCACGTGCTGTCGTACGCGCTGGTGGCGCAGGTGGCCAACGCCGAAGACGCCACGCTGAAGCTGGACTTCGCCGGCGGCGGGTTCCGCGATTTCACGCGCATCGCGGCCTCGTCGCCGGAAATGTGGCGCGACATCTGCGTAGCCAACCGAGATGCGCTGCTGCGCGAACTGAATACCTACCAGTCGGTGCTCGCGCACCTGAAGACGCAGATCGAGAAGGGCGACGGCGACGCGCTCGAACGCATCTTCACGCGCGCCAGCAAGACCCGGCAGGCCTGGGGCGCCGAGCGCGCTGCGGGCAGCAACAATATCGAACCCTGATATCGAACCCTGAGCCAGCGCGTGGGCGGGAAGCTGCCGCAAGCGCGACTGAACTGCTGAACCTGCCTTACCGAGGCGCCCCGGCGCCTACCGAGACCATGGAACACCTGACGCTTGGCCCCCTGACCCGCGCCACCGGCACCGTGCGGCTGCCGGGCTCGAAGAGCATCTCCAACCGCGTGCTGCTGCTGGCCGCGCTGGCCACCGGCGAAACCCGCGTGCGCGACCTGCTCGATTCCGACGACACCCGCGTGATGCTGCAGGCGTTGCGCACGCTGGGCGTGGCGTGGCAGCAGGATGGCGCCGATTACATTGTCACCGGCGCCGGCGGCAATTTCCCGAACAAGTCGGCCGAGCTGTTCATGGGCAACGCCGGCACGGCGATTCGCCCGCTCACGGCCGCGCTGGCCCTGCAGGGCGGCAGCTACAAGCTGTCGGGCGTGCCGCGCATGCACGAGCGGCCGATCGGCGATCTGGTCGACGGCCTGCGCCAGGTCGGCGCAGTGATCGACTACCTTGGCAATGAAGGCTTCCCGCCGCTGCATATCCAGGCGGCCGGCATCCGCATCGACGCGCCGATCCGCGTGCGCGGCGATGTGTCGAGCCAGTTCCTGACCGCGCTGCTGATGAGCCTGCCGATGGCGCAAAGCGAAAGCGGCCGGATCGAGATCGAGGTGGTGGGCGAGCTGATTTCCAAGCCCTATATCGAGATCACGCTGAACCTGCTGGCGCGCTTCGGCATCCAGGTCGAGCGGCACGGCTGGGAGCGCTTCGTGCTGCCGGCCGGCGCGGCCTACCAGTCACCCGGCGAGATCTATGTGGAGGGCGATGCGTCCTCCGCATCGTATTTCCTGGCGGCCGGCGCGATCGGCGGCGGCCCGGTGCGGGTAGAGGGCGTGGGCATGACCAGCATCCAGGGCGACGTGCGCTTCGCCGATGCGCTCAACCGCATGGGCGCCAACATCATGGCTGGCGACAACTGGATCGAAGTGCGCGGTACGGAGCGCGACGATGGCCGCCTGCACGGCATCGAACTGGACTGCAACCACATTCCCGACGCGGCCATGACACTGGCGGTGGCGGCGCTGTTTGCCGAAGGCACCACGACCCTGACCAATATCGCCAGCTGGCGCGTCAAGGAAACCGACCGGATCGCGGCGATGGCAACGGAACTGCGCAAGCTGGGTGCAGTCGTGGAAGAAGGGGCGGACTATCTCCGTGTGACGCCGCCGCCTGCCTGGCAGACCCCGGCCGACGGCATTGGCACCTATGATGACCATCGCATGGCGATGTGTTTCTCGCTGGCCGCATTCGGGCCGCTGCCGGTGCGGATCAACGACCCGGGTTGCGTGGCAAAGACGTTCCCGGACTACTTCAGCGTGTTTGCCGGCGTTACGCGCTGACCAGGTTGGCGGGCGTGGCCGGGGTGCTGGGTGCGTCACGGCTGACAGCAGCCTGGCGGCGTTCGCGCCGTTCCCAGTAGCGATCGAAGAAGTAGTGGGCCACGGTATTGACGGCCGGTTCGATGAACGTGACGGCACCGCTGATAGCAATGCTGCCGGTCAGCGCATACGTCACGCTGAAAGCGATGCCGAGGTGCATGATGCCGAACGTCAGGGTTTTTGCCATGGTAGATTGCCTCGCAACTGAAAACTGGAGCGTGCTCGCCGCGATTGCGGCGAAGTGCCATGAATCAAATGATAATGATTCTCAGTTGGTTTAACAATAAATCGTTTCTTTGAGTTTCATAACCAATGACTATCGTCAACGTCATCACCATTGACGGGCCGACCGCCTCGGGGAAGGGCACGGTCGCGCACAAGGTCGCCGACGCGGTGGGCTTCCACCTGCTCGACAGCGGTGCCCTGTACCGCCTGGTGGCGTTGGCCAGCGATCGCGCCGGCGTTGACCTGGCCGACGTGGACACCCTGGCAAAGGTCGCCTCCCGCCTTGAAGTGAAGTTCGGCCCCGACAGGGTCTGGCTGCAGGGAGAGGAAGTCAGCCTGGCGATCCGGGCCGAGGCCATCGGTAACCGCGCCTCGGCCATCGCCGTGCACCAGCCGGTGCGCGACGCGCTGACCCAGCTGCAGCGCGACTTCCGCAAGCTGCCTGGCCTGGTTGCCGATGGCCGTGACATGGGCACAGTGATCTTTCCGGACGCCCAGCTGAAAGTGTTCCTCACGGCAAGTGTTGAAGCGCGTGCTCGCAGGCGCTATAAACAATTGATTGATAAGGGAATTTCTGCTAATATTGAAGACCTTTTGCGTGACCTCGAGGCGCGCGACGCGCGGGATCGCAACCGCGCCGCCGCACCGCTGCGTCCCGCCGAGGATGCAAAACTGCTGGATACCTCCGACATGACGGTGGATCAGGCAGTGGCGCAGGTGCTGGAGTGGTTTGTCGCTGTGCGGTCCGGTGCATGAATGCATCGGACGCATGACAAGCGAACGGACCTCGCCCGCACCAGATGGCGCCAGCCCGGATATGCCTGATCGGCCCGAAGCTGGCTTTTGTCAAACCTGACCCCGCTGCGATGGCAGACTGAGCGCGATAGTCGCGCCGGCCAGCGTACTGCGGATTTCACCTTACGTTTATGTCCGACCTGCAAACTAACGAATCCTTTGCCGCACTGTTCGAGGAATCGATCGCCCGCTCCAATATGAAGGCTGGCGAAGTGATCTCCGCTGAAGTCGTGCGCATCGACCACAATTTCGTGGTCGTCAATGCCGGCCTCAAGTCCGAGGCATTTGTGCCGGTGGAGGAGTTCCTGAACGACCAGGGCGAACTCGAAGTGCAGGCCGGCGACTACGTCTCCGTGGCCATCGACGCACTCGAGAACGGCTATGGCGACACCATCCTGTCCCGCGACAAGGCCAAGCGCCTGGCATCGTGGCTGAACCTCGAGAAGGCGCTGGAAGACGGCGAGATCATCTCGGGTACCGTGACCGGCAAGGTCAAGGGCGGCCTGACTGTCATGGTCAACGGCATCCGCGCGTTCCTGCCGGGCTCGCTGGTTGACGTGCGTCCGATCAAGGACACCACCCCGTACGAAGGCAAGACCCTGGAATTCAAGGTCATCAAGCTGGACCGCAAGCGCAACAACGTTGTGCTGTCGCGCCGTGCCGTGGTCGAAGCCACGCTGGGCGAAGAGCGCCAGAAGCTGATGGAAACCCTGAAGGAAGGCGCCATCGTCAACGGTATCGTCAAGAACATCACCGACTACGGTGCGTTCGTTGACCTGGGCGGTATCGACGGCCTGCTGCACATCACCGACCTGGCCTGGCGCCGTGTCCGCCACCCGAGCGAAGTGCTGTCGGTTGGCCAGGAAATCACCGCCAAGATCCTCAAGTTCGACCAGGAAAAGAACCGCGTCTCGCTGGGCGTGAAGCAGCTGGGCGAAGATCCGTGGGTCGGCATCTCGCGCCGCTACCCGCAAGGCACCCGCCTGTTCGGCAAGGTGACCAACCTGACCGACTACGGCGCGTTCGTCGAGATCGAAGCCGGCATCGAAGGCCTGGTGCACGTGTCGGAAATGGACTGGACCAACAAGAACGTTGCCCCGTCCAAGGTTGTCCAGCTGGGCGACGAAGTGGAAGTCATGGTCCTGGATATCGACGAAGACAAGCGTCGTATCAGCCTGGGCATGAAGCAGTGCAAGGCCAATCCGTGGGACGATTTCTCGCGTAACCACAAGAAGGGCGACAAGCTGAGCGGCCAGATCAAGTCGATCACCGACTTCGGCGTGTTCATCGGCCTGCCTGGTGGCATCGACGGCCTGGTGCACCTGTCCGACCTGTCCTGGCAAGAGTCCGGCGAAGACGCCGTGCGCAAGTACAAGAAGGGCGACGAAGTCGAAGCCGTGGTTCTGGGCATCGACGTCGACAAGGAGCGCATCTCGCTGGGCATCAAGCAGCTGTCGGGCGATCCGTTCAACAACTTCATCTCGGCCAACGACAAGGGCTCGATCGTTACCGGCACCATCAAGGCCGTTGACGCCAAGGGCGCCGTGGTCCAGCTGGCTGACGACGTGGAAGGCTACCTGCGTGCTTCGGAAATCTCCGCTGACCGCGTGGAAGACGCCCGCAACGTGCTGAAGGAAGGCGAGCAGATCACCGCCCTGGTGGTGAACGTCGACCGCAAGTCGCGCAACATCAACCTGTCGATCAAGGCCAAGGACAGCGCAGAGCAGCAAGAAGCGATGCAGAAGTTCCAGGCTGACACCGGCACGGCTGGCACGACCAACCTTGGCGCCCTGCTGAAGGCCAAGCTCGGCCAGGACAACCAGTAATCGCAGGCCCCCGCGCTTGCGCGAATGCCCATGACCAAGTCGGAGCTCGTCGAAAAACTGGCTGCCCGCTTCCCCCAGCTGCTGCTGCGGGATGCGGACATCTCGGTCAAAACGATACTCGACGCGATGTCCGAGGCGCTGGCCGATGGCCATCGCATCGAGATCCGCGGATTCGGCAGTTTTGGTCTGAACAAGCGTCCGCCTCGCGTGGGGCGCAATCCCAAGTCCGGCGAGCGGGTGCTGGTACCTGAAAAACGGGTACCGCACTTCAAGGCGGGCAAGGAGTTGCGCGAACGGGTTGACCGCAGCCAGCCGACGCCCGCGGGCGTCAATGGCAACGGCCATTCCGTCAGCACGGCCCAGGCCGTGCCGGGCAAGGCAAGCGCTGGCGCCGCTGCGGCGGCGCTGCACGAGGGTGGACTGAACCTGGTCCGCCCCTGAGCATCGTCTGCCTGCCCAGTTGTCTGGCAAGTAAAAAAAGCGCCCTTCGGGGCGCTTTTTTGTTCTGCGCTTAGTGGCCCGCGTTGCTCGCTGCCGACGAGGCTTCGCCGCCCAATCCATGTCAGCGCCCGCTGAGCCGCGCGCGTTAGCCTCCCGTAACCGCCGCGTTACCGAATCGATGAAGTGATTCCGTTACAATGCCGGGGTCATTGCCGGCCCGCGCACAAGCGCCTGCGCCGCCTAAACGTCACGCTGCCAAGCTGCCTACCTGCATGAAACTGTTCGCCTGGATCGTCCGTATCGTCGTATTCGTGCTGCTGTTCGTGCTGGCGCTGCGCAATACCGCCGACGCTTCGCTGCAGCTCTTCTTCAACGCCGTCTGGCACGCCCCGCTGATCCTGATCCTGTTCGCCGCCTTCGTGCTTGGCGCAGTCGCGGCGCTGGCCTCGGTGGCGCCTGGCCTGATGCGCCAGCGCATGGAGATCGCCAGGCTGCGCCGCGCACTGACGCAGGTTCAGGCGGCCGCCGCATCCGCATCCGCATCGCCGCAGCCGGCAGTTGCAAGCGCGGCTACGCCGCGCGACGCCAAGCCGGTCCCTTACAACGTAGTCGGCCCGAAAGTCTGATCCATGATGTTTGAAACCTGGTGGTTGCTGGCGCTGCCACTTGTCTTTGGCCTCGGCTGGATGGCGGCGCGCTTTGACGTGCGACAGCTCATCAGCGAGCAGGGTGCGCTGCCGCGTTCGTATTTCAAGGGCCTCAATTTCCTGCTCAACGAGCAACCCGACAAGGCCATCGACGCCTTTATCGAGGTGGCGCGCCTTGATCCCGAAACCACCGAACTCCACTTTGCCCTCGGCGCGCTGTTCCGCCGCCGTGGCGAAACCGAGCGCGCCATCCGCGTGCACCAGAATCTTGCGACCCGTCCCGACCTGCCCGAGCCGGAGCGCGAACATGCGCTCTACGAACTGGGCCAGGACTTCCTGCGCGCCGGCCTGCTGGACCGGGCCGAGGAGTCGCTGCGGCGGCTGATGTCCGGCCCATATGCAGCCTCGGCCAAGCGCGTGCTGCTCGAGCTGTACGAGGTTGAGAAAGAGTGGCAAAAGGCCATCGACGCCGCGCGCGAATTGCAGACCCTGGAGCAGAAGAGCTATAGCCTGCAGATCGCCCAGTTCTGCTGCGAACTGGCGCAGGACGCGCTGCAGCGCAAGCGCCCCGAGGATGCGGTGAAGTGGCTGAACCAGGCCATCGAGGAAAATCCGGCCAATGTGCGCGCGCCCATCCTGCTGGGCGACGTGGCGGCCGCCGCTGGCGACGCGCGTGCCGCGCTCGGCCACTGGCTGGGCATCGAGCGGCAGGACGCCTCTTTTCTGCCGCTGGTTGCCGACCGCGTGGTCAAGGCCTATGCCGGCCTGCAGCAGGAAGGCTCGGCGCTGGAGTGGCTGCATGGCCTGCTCAAGGGCAAGCTGGCGCCTGAACTGCTCGACACCGCCTACAAGGCCGAGCTTGAAACGAACGGCCCCGAGGCCGCGGCGCGCCTGATGCGCGAGCAATTGCGGCGCCAGCCCACGCTGCTGGCGCTGACAAAGTACTTCGAGGCGCAGGCCGCCGTAACCTCGGCCGAAGTGCCGGCCGGTGCCGATGCCCCCGCCGAGGACGGTGCCGGCGACCGCGATCAGGAAACCGGCGCGATCCGCGACCTGCTGCAGGCGCGCACGCGCAACCTGGCGCGCTACACCTGCCGCGAATGCGGTTTCCGCGCCCGCCTGTTCTACTGGCAATGCCCGGGTTGCAACCGCTGGGAAACCTACGCCCCGCGGCGTTCCGAGACGCTCGGCTAAGCCCGGCGCGCAGCACCACAGAACCTGATCTGAAGCCATGAAAGTCACCATTATCGGCAGCGGCTATGTCGGCCTCGTCACCGGCGCCTGCCTGGCGGAGCTGGGCAACGATGTGTTCTGCCTCGACCTGGACGAAAAGAAGATCGCGCTGCTCAATGCTGGCGGCGTGCCGATCTACGAGCCGGGCCTGCAGGAGCTGATCCAGCGCAACCGCGCGGCCGGCCGCCTGGTTTTTTCCACCGACGTCGCCGCCAGCGTGGAGCATGCCGACGTGCAGTTCATCGCCGTCGGCACGCCGCCGGACGAAGACGGCTCGGCGGACCTCAAGTACGTGCTGGCCGCGGCGCACAATATCGGCCGGCACATGACCGGGTTCAAGGTGGTGGTCGACAAATCCACCGTGCCGGTGGGCACGGGCGACCGTGTCACTGCCGCGATCCGCGAGGAACTGGCCGCGCGCGGGCTCGAAGACCTGCAGTTCTCGGTGGTGTCGAATCCCGAGTTCCTGAAGGAGGGCGCGGCGGTCGAGGATTTCATGCGCCCCGACCGCATCGTGCTGGGCTGCAACCCGGACGCCGCCGGCCGGCATGCGCAGGCCACCATGCGCACGCTGTACGCGCCGTTCAACCGGCACCATGAGCGTACTTTCTATATGGACGTGCGCTCCGCCGAGTTCACCAAGTACGCCGCCAATTCGATGCTGGCCACGCGTATCTCGTTCATGAACGAACTGGCCAACCTGGCCGACGAGGTCGGCGCCGATATCGAACTGGTTCGGATGGGTATCGGCTCGGATCCGCGTATCGGCTACAGTTTCCTGTATGCCGGCGCCGGCTACGGCGGTTCGTGCTTTCCCAAGGACGTGCAGGCGCTGATGCGCACCGCGGCCGACCATGGCAAGCCCATGCGCGTGCTCGAGGCGGTGGAGGCGGTCAATGGCGCACAGAAGCGCGTGCTGGGCGAGAAGATCGTGCGCCGCTTCGGCGACGACCTTGCCGGCCGCACTTTTGCCATCTGGGGGCTGGCATTCAAGCCCAATACCGACGATATGCGCGAGGCGCCGTCGCGGGTCCTGGCGCGGGAGCTGGTGTCGCGCGGCGCGGCACTGCGCGTGCACGACCCGGTATCGATGGCCGAAGCGCGCCGCGCGCTGGAGGCCGACCTGTCCGATCTGCCGGACGCGATGGCGCGCGTCAGCTTCCACGACAACCAGATGGATGCGCTGGACGGCGCCGACGCGCTGGTCATCGTGACCGAATGGAAGGTATTCCGCAGCCCGGACTTCGGCCAGATCAGTCGCAGGCTGAAGACGCCGGTGATCTTCGACGGGCGCAACCTGTATGAGCCACAGGCGATGGCCGAGAGTGGCGTCGAGTACCACGCCATCGGCCGCCCGGCCCGGCCCGGACAACAGGCCGCGTACGATTTCGCGAACAAATAGAGCGTGCACGGGTCAACGACTGATCAACCGACATGCTGACGAGGCGGCGCTGGCTGCCTCGCAATCGCCAAGGATCTACATGAACAAGACCATCCCGCAGGAACAGATCCGGCAGTCCCACATCCTGGTGGTCGGCGACATGATGCTGGACCGCTACTGGTTCGGCGACGTCGAACGCATCTCGCCGGAAGCCCCGGTGCCGGTAGTGCAGGTCAAGCGCAGTGACGAGCGCCTGGGCGGCGCGGCCAACGTGGCGCGCAACGCCGCCGCGCTGGGCGCGCGCGTGGGCATGCTGGGCGTGGTCGGCGACGACGAGCCGGCGCGCACGCTCGAGGCGCTGCTCGCCGAAAGCCACGTCGAGCCCTACCTGCACCGCGACCCCAAGCTCAACACCACCATCAAGCTGCGCGTGGTCGCCCACCAGCAGCAACTGCTGCGCGTGGACTTTGAGAACGCCCCGGCGCACGAAGTGCTGGCCGCAGTACAGGACCGGTTCCAGGGCCTGATCAACGACTACCAGGTGCTGGTGCTGTCCGACTACGGCAAGGGCGGCCTGACGCACGTTTCCCGCATGATCGACGCCGGCCGTGCGGCGGGGCGCAAGGTGCTGATCGACCCCAAGGGCGACGACTACTCGCGCTACCGCGGCGCCACGCTGATCACCCCCAACCGCTCCGAGATGCGTGCCGTGGTCGGCGCCTGGAAGACCGAGGCCGATCTCACCATCCGCGCACAGAACCTGCGCCGCGAACTGCAGCTCGAGGCGCTGCTGCTGACGCGCTCGGAGGAGGGCATGACGCTCTACACGGAAGCCGAAGTGCTGCATGTCTCGGCCCAGGCGCGCGAGGTCTATGATGTATCCGGTGCCGGCGATACCGTGATCGCCACCCTGGCCACCATGCTTGGCGCCGGCGTGCCGCTCAAGGAGGCCGTGCAGCATGCCAACCGCGCCGGCGGCATCGTGGTCGGCAAGCTCGGCACCGCCGTCGTCACCTACCCTGAATTGTTCGGCGCCGCCCCGTGATGCGCGGCGCCCATTACTGAAGCGACCATGACCATCATCGTGACCGGCGCCGCCGGCTTTATCGGCAGCAACCTCGTCAAGGGCCTGAACGACCGGGGCGAGACCAATGTCATCGCCGTCGACAACCTGACCCGCGCCGACAAGTTCCACAACCTCGTCGACTGCGAGATCTCCGACTACCTGGACAAGGAGGACTTCCTCGAGCGCTTTGCAAAGGGGCAGTTCGGCAAGGTCCGCGCGGTGTTCCACGAAGGCGCCTGCTCCGACACCATGGAGAGCGACGGGCGCTACATGATGGAGAACAATTACCGCTACACGCTGTCGCTGATGGAGAGCTGCCTGGAGCAGGGCGCGCAGTTCCTCTATGCATCGTCGGCCGCCACCTACGGCGCGTCGCAGGTGTTCCGCGAGGACCGCGAGTTCGAGCGTCCGCTGAACGTGTATGGGTACTCCAAGTTCCTGTTCGACCAGATCGTGCGGCGCAGGCTGCCGTCGGCGTTGTCGCAGATCGTCGGCTTCCGCTATTTCAACGTGTATGGTCCGCGCGAGAACCACAAGGGCCGCATGGCCTCGGTGGCCTTCCACAATTTCAACCAGTTCCGCGCCGACGGTACCGTGAAGCTGTTCGGCGAGTACGGCGGCTATGGTCCCGGCATGCAGAGCCGCGACTTCATCTCGGTCGAGGACGTGGTCAAGGTCAACCTGTATTTCCTGGACCATCCCGAGAAGTCCGGCCTCTTCAACCTGGGCACCGGCCGGGCGCAGCCGTTCAACGACATCGCCGTCACGGTGGTCAACACGCTGCGGGAGGCGGAAGGCAAGCCGCGCCTGTCGCTGGACGAACTGGTGCAGGAAGGCCTGGTCGAGTACGTCAAGTTCCCGGACGCGCTGCGCGGCAAGTACCAGTGCTTTACGCAGTCCGATGTGTCAAAGCTGCGCGGCGCCGGCTACAGCGAGGCCTTCCTGACGGTCGAGGAAGGCGTGGCGCGCTACTGCCGCTGGCTGATCGAGCGCAACGGCTGACGCCTGAACCCCGCATTACCGCGATCCCAATGACCGGCCGACACGTTTTCGTGCGGCCGGTGTCAACTTGTGTTGCCGTACGCGCCGCCGTGGCGCGCTGAACCTATCCTGAGCTGGCCTCGCCGCGATGGCGGGGTGGTACTTCACACCATCCACAGCAAAGGAGCTTTCATGTTCAAGCATTGGGTCTGGCAACTCGTCCGTCGTTTTTCTCTGCTGGCTGCGATGTGCCTGTGCGCTGGCGGCGCTGCGCATGCCGCCATCGACGTCAATACGGCCGACGAGGCCGCGCTGACTTCGGTCAAGGGCGTTGGCCCCGCCACCGCACGCAATATCGTCAATGAGCGCAACAAGCGCGGCCCGTACAAGGATGCCGCCGATCTTGCCGAGCGTGTCAGCGGGGTAGGGCCGAAGTCCGTGGCCAGGTTGCAGGAAGGGGGGCTGGTGTTCGGCGCGGCCCCCGCTGCTGCACCGGCTCCGGCGGTTCCCGCGGCTCCCGCGGCCAAGGCCGCCAAGGCGTCTGCCACACCGCCAGCCGGCGCCGGCAAGGCAGGTCGCTGAAACGGCAGCGGAGCCTGTCGCCCTGTGCCGGATCCGGATGTGTCCGGGCTCGTCGTTGCTGGTACGTCTCATGCTACATCTGTGCGGCTTCGCAGCCATCCGGCTGCGGAGTATCATGCGGACGCCGCGCCGGCAGGATCTGCTGCGCGCGCGTGCTGACCGGCAATATGCAGCCGGTTGGCGGCGATCACCAACCACAATCGCGGCGGCCGCTGACGGAGCGGCCCGCCCGGACACAGGGAGCACAACATATGGCGAATGGCGAGGACGCGGGTTTCCTGCCGAAATGGCGGCTCAAGACCGAAGGGGTAATCGGGCCCGACGAACGGCTGCCGGCCGGACAGACGCTGCTGGCCGGCATCCAGCACGTGGTGGCGATGTTCGGCTCGACCGCTATCGCGCCCATCCTGATGGGCTTCAATCCCAATATCGCCATCCTGTTTTCCGGTATCGGCACGCTGATCTTCTTCCTGTGCGTGCGCGGCCGGGTGCCCAGCTACCTCGGCTCCAGCTTTGCCTTCATTGCCGTGGTGATCGCCGCCACCGGCTACGCCGGCAGCGGCCCCAACCTCAATATCCCGGTGGCACTGGGCGGCATCATTGCAGCGGGTGCCCTCTACACGTTGATCGGCCTGGTGGTGCAGGCCGTGGGCTACGCCTGGGTGGAAAAGCTGATGCCGCCGGTGGTCACCGGCGCGATCGTCGCGGCCATCGGGCTGAACCTGGCACCGGTTGCGGTCAAGGCGGTCAGCGGCTCCTCGCTCGATACCTGGGTGGGCCTGCTGACGGTGCTGGCAGTTGGCCTGGTCGCGGTGCGCGCGCCGGGCATGCTCGGCCGCCTGCCGGTGCTGATCGGCGGACTGGCCGGGTACGTTGCCTACTACGTGGGCACCAGCGTGATGGGACTGGGCAAGCCGATCGATTTCTCCGGCGTTGCCGCGGCCAGCTGGTTCGGTCTGCCTGCGTTCACCACGCCGGTGTTCGAGGCCAGCGCCATGCTGCTGATCGCGCCGGTGGCGATCGTGCTGGTGGCGGAGAACCTTGGCCACATCAAGGCCATCGGCGTGATGACGGGCCGCAACCTCGATCCGTATATCGGCCGGGCGTTTATCGGCGACGGCATCGCGACCATGCTGTCGGCTGGCGGCGGCGGCACCGGCGTGACCACGTATGCCGAAAACATGGGCGTGATGGCGGTCACCAAGATCTACTCCACGCTGATCTTCGTGGTGGCGGCGGCGGTGGCCATCCTGCTGGGTTTTTCGCCCAAGTTCGGTGCGCTGATCCTGACCATCCCGGGGCCGGTGATCGGCGGGCTGACCATCGTGGTGTTCGGCCTGATCGCCGCGACGGCGGGCCGGATCTGGGTGCAGAACAAGGTGGATTTCTCCAGTTCGCGCAACCTGATCACGGTCGGCGCCACCCTGACGGTGGCCGCGGGCGACCTGACGCTGAAGCTGGGCGGTATGACGCTGGGTGGCATCGGTACCGCAACCTTTGGCTGCATCCTGCTGTACCACCTGCTGGGTGAAGGCAACCACGAGGCCGACTGAGTCGCGCGGGGTGGCGGGGAGCGGGCGGCGCGCATTGGCGCAAATCCCGCCTGCCGGCGAGGGAAAGGTGACTGGATTACAATGGCCCGCGAACCTGACCTACCATCGCCTCCCCCTCCCCCATGGCTTACAAGACTATTGAAGACACCATCGGCAATACGCCTCTGGTCAGACTGCAGCGCATTCCCGGTGCCGACAACGACGCGCGCGGCAATGTGATTCTCGGCAAGCTGGAAGGCAACAACCCCGCCGGTTCGGTCAAGGACCGCCCGGCGGTATCAATGATCGCCCGCGCCGAGGCGCGCGGCCGCATCAAGCCGGGCGATACGCTGATCGAGGCCACTTCGGGCAATACCGGCATCGCGCTGGCCATGGCGGCCGCGATCCGCGGCTACAAGATGGTGCTGATCATGCCCGAGGACCTGAGCCTGGAGCGGCGCCAGAGCATGGCGGCCTATGGTGCCGAGATCGTGCTGACCCCGGTGAAGGGCGGCATGGAATACGCCCGCGACCTGGCGGACGCGATGGAGCGCGAAGGCAAGGGCGTGATCCTTGACCAGTTCGCCAATCCGGACAACCCGCAAGCCCATTACGAAGGCACCGGCCCCGAGATCTGGCGCGATACCGATGGCCGCATCACCCATTTTGTTTCGGCGATGGGCACGACCGGCACCATCACCGGCGTGTCGCGATTTTTGAAGGAGCAGAACCCGGCTATCCAGGTCATCGGCGCCCAGCCGGCCGAAGGCTCTCGCATCCCGGGCATCCGCAAGTGGCCGGAAGCCTACCTGCCCAAGATCTATGACCCCGCGCATATCGACCGCACCGAGCCGGTGAGCCAGGCCGATGCCGAGCACATGGCGCGCCGCATGGCGGCTGAAGAGGGCATCTTCTGCGGCATTTCCGCGGCCGGCGCATTGTGCGTTGCGCTGCGGATCGCCGAGGAAGTGGAGAACGCCACCATCGTCTTCGTGGTGTGTGATCGCGGCGACCGCTACCTGTCGACCGGCGTGTTCCCGGCCTGATGTTTCCGGCCTGATCCGGACTGACCGGGCCAGATCCCGGCGGCGGCGCCGGACAAAAAAATGCCTCGCGCAAGCGAGGCATTTTTGCGTCCGGGTGCCGGAGGTGGCTCAGCCCATTGCTGCCTTGACCGCTTCGCCCAGCTGGTACACCGCCAGCGCGTAGAAGAAGCTGCGGTTGTAGCGCGTCAGCACATAGAAGTTGCGCAAGCCCAGCAGGTATTCAGTTGGCTGGTCCGGCGTGGGCAGGTCCACCACCAGCACGCCGGTTTCGCCTTCGCGCGCCGTGTCGATGGGCTCGTCCACGCGCAGGCCGGCGCGGGCCAGCTGGTTGAGCGTGCGCGTCGGCCACGGCTCGCCATCCGCCGCAGCGGTGGCGACGCCAAGGCTGCCGCTGTCGCCGGCAATGCGCCATGCCACCGGCCGGCCCGGTTCCCAGCCGTGCAGCTGCAGGAAGCGCGCCACGCTGCCGATGGCATCGGTCGGGCTGTTGCGCAGATCGATGCGGCCATTGTTGTCGTAGTCGATGGCGTATTCGCGCAGGCTGGTCGGCATGAACTGCGGGATGCCGATCGCGCCGGCGTATGAGCCCAGCACCGAGTACACATCGGTGCGCGTATCGCGGCACCACAGCAGGTAGTCGGCCAGCTGGTTGCGGAACAGCGTGGAGCGCGCGGCGCGGTTCGGCGTGTCGGGGTAGTCGAAGGCCAGCGTCGACAGCGAATCGAGCACGCGGAACGTGCCCATGTCGCGGCCATAAATGGTCTCCACGCCAATAATGCCGACGATCACCGAGGCCGGCACGCCGAATTCGGACTCGGCGCGGCGCAGCGCGTCGCGGTTGTCCTGCCAGAAGCGCACGCCGGCATTGATGCGGATCGGCTCGATAAAGCGCGAGCGGTAGGCGCGCCAGCTTTTGCGGCCGGTAGTGGCGGGCGGCATGATCAGCCGTACTACGGTCGCGGAATAGACCGCCTGGCCGAACCAGTCCTGCAGCGCGCCGCGGTCGAAGCCGTGGCGTGCCACCATTTCATCGATAAAGGCGCGGGTTTGCGGGTTGTCGCGGTAGCGGCCGGGTTCGATTTCTTCTTCACGCACGCTGACGCGGCGCTTGCCGGCGGCGAGAAGGCTGGGGGAGAGGCCGCAGAGTCCGAGTGCGGCAGCGGAAAGCGCGGCGCCCAGCAGGGGGCGTCGCAGTGAGCGCTGGGTGTCGGTCATGGTGTCCTTTGCAAGTCGCTCCGAGTATAGCGGATGCCACTGCAGCGGCCGGGCGCGAACCTGCGCGAATGGGCTTGCCAAAGCCTCGCCAGCGAGGACGCGCATTGGGTGGCAAGGTCCGCCCTGTGCTAACGTAGCGAATGGAGACAACCGAGCGACGATAAGAGATGCCGACAGGCTATTACACGCACCCCGAGTTCCAGCGGCACGAGATGGGGCATTTTCATCCCGAGTGTCCGGAACGCCTGCAGGCGATCGAGGATCACCTGATTTCGCACGGCATGGACGGCCTGCTGGAGCGCCGCGAGCCCACGCCGGCCACGCGCGAGCAGATCGAGCGTGTGCACCGGGCCGACTATGTCGATTCTCTGGAAAGCAGCAGCCCGGCCAGCGGCTACTACCCGATCGACCCGGATACGTCGATGAACGCCCACACGCTGAGCGCGGCCAGGCTGGCCGCCGGCGCCGCGGTGGCAGCGACCGATGCGGTGATCTCCGGCGAGTTCGAGAACGCTTTCTGCTGCGTACGCCCGCCCGGCCACCATGCCGAGCCGGACCGCGCCATGGGTTTCTGCTTCTTCAACAACGTGGCCATTGCCGCACGCCACGCGCTGCAGGCGCATGGGCTGGAACGCGTCGCCATCATTGATTTCGATGTCCACCACGGCAACGGCACCGAGTCGGCCTTTCGCGGCGACGAGCATGTGCTGATGTGCAGTTTCTTCCAGCACCCGTTCTACCCATACAGCGGCACCGAGCACCTGGCGGCCAATATGGCAAACATCCCGCTGCCGGCCTACACCAACGGCATGGCCGTGCGCGAGGTGGTCGAGACCATCTGGCTGCCGCGCCTGCACGAGTTCCGCCCGCAGATGCTGTTCATCTCCGCCGGCTTTGACGCGCACCGCGAGGACGACCTGGGACAGATGGGCCTGGTGGAACAGGACTATGCGTGGATCACCGGCCAGCTTGTCGACGTAGCGCGCGCGCATGCGCAGGGGCGCATCGTCAGCTGCCTGGAAGGCGGCTATAACCTGAGCGCGCTCGGCCGCAGCGTGCTGGCCCACCTGAAAGTCCTGCTGGAACGATAGGAGGCATCCGTCATGGCCGAGAACGATGCGCGCGTGGACGCGCCGCTGCTGACCGAAACGCGCGATGCCGCGGGCGTGGTGCGCGTGACCATGAACCGGCCGCAGGCCTTCAACGCCTTGTCCGAAGGCCTGCTCGATGCGCTGGCCGAGACCTTCCGCCGGCTCGCCGCAGACGACGCCGTGCGCGTCGTGGTGCTGGCCGGTGCCGGCAAGGCCTTCTGCGCCGGCCATGACCTGCGCGAGATGCGCGCGACTCCGTCGCACGACTACTACCGGCGCCTCTTCGACCGCTGCACGCGCGTGATGATGGCGATCCAGAAGATGCCGCAGCCCGTGATCGCGCGGGTACAAGGCATCGCCACCGCGGCCGGCTGCCAGCTGGTGGCGATGTGCGATCTCGCGATTGCCGCCGATGACGCGCGCTTTGCGGTGTCCGGCGTCAATCTCGGCCTGTTCTGCTCGACGCCGGGCGTGGCGCTGTCGCGCAACCTGCACCGCAAGCAGGCAATGGAAATGCTGCTGACCGGCGACATGATCGATGCCGCCACCGCGCGCGAGCGCGGGCTGGTCAACCGCGTGGTGCCGGCCGCGGCACTGGACGAAGAGGTGGCGCGTCTGGCCGCCAGCATCTGCGCCAAGCCGGCAGCGGCCGTCGCCGCCGGCAAGGGGCTGTTCTACCGCCAGCTTGAAATGGGTATCGAAGCCGCCTACCAGCTGGCGGGCCAGACGATGGCCTGCAACATGATGGATGATTCCGCGCTGGAAGGCGTGCAGGCCTTCCTCGACAAGCGTGCGCCGTCCTGGCGCGGCGAATAGTCGACTTCCCTGGATCCTTTATGCTGAGTGAGCATAAAGACATCGGTAAAAATTCGTTTATGGTATGAAGCGAATCGCATAAAATACGCGTTTTACAAAAATAAGTGCGGCAACAGCGCTCGAGACAACCTCGCCTGTTGCCGTTTTCTTTTGGTCACCTTTCCATGATCGAACTGCAAGGACTGTCGCAGCGCTTCCCAGGCGCGTCTGGCGACGTGCATGCATTGCGGGACGTCAGCCTGTCGATTGCAGCGGGCGAAGTCTTCGGCATCATCGGCCGCAGCGGCGCCGGCAAGAGCACGCTGGTTCGCGCCATCAACCTGCTGAACCGGCCCAGCAGCGGCCGCGTGGTCGTCGCTGGCCAGGATCTGACTGCGCTGGACAACGGCGCGCTGCGCCTGGCCCGGCGCGAGATCGGCATGATCTTCCAGCATTTCAACCTGCTGTCGTCGCGCACCGTCTATGACAACGTGGCGCTGCCGCTGGAGCTGGCGGGCAAGCCCAAGGCGGAAATCGCCGCCACTGTACTGCCGTTGCTGGACCTGGTCGGACTGTCGGCGTTGAAGGACCGCTACCCGGCGCAGATCAGCGGCGGGCAGAAGCAGCGCGTGGGCATTGCGCGCGCGCTCGCAAGCAAGCCCAAGGTGCTGCTGTCTGACGAAGCCACTTCGGCGCTGGACCCGGAAACCACGCGTTCCATCCTGGAACTGCTCAAGCAGATCAACCGCGAGCTGGGCCTGACCATCGTGATGATCACGCACCAGATGGAGGTCATCAAGCAGGTGTGCGACCGGGTTGCCGTGCTCGAGGCCGGCCAGGTGGTCGAGCAGGGCCGCGTGATCGACGTGTTCCTGCGTCCGCAGCACGACGTCACCCGCGCCATGATCGGCGATGTCATTTCGCAGGAGCTGCCGGCAAGCGTGCTCAAGCGCGTCGAAAGCCGGCTCGGCAACGGCCGCGACCACGTCTACCGCCTCGCATTCACCGGCGAGGGTGTCGACCAGCCGGTGCTGGCGCAGGCGATCCGCCGCTACGGGCTGGACTTCAACATCCTGCACGGCCATATCGACGAAATCCAGGGCCAGGCCTTCGGCTCGCTGGCGATCATGGCCACCGGCGAGCTGGCCGACGTGAAGGCGGCAATGGAATACCTGCAGGCGCAAGGCGTCGTGGTGGAGGAGTTCGAGCATGTGGTCTGAAATGTCTGACCTGTTCCTGACCTCGTTCAACGAGACGCTGCTGATGGTGGCGATCTCGGGCGTGGTCGGCTCGCTGCTGGGCGTACCGCTGGGCGTGCTGCTGCACCTGACCAACCGCGGCGGCGTGCTGTCGCACCCGCTGTTCAACCGCACCATCGGCGTGATGGTCAATGCGGTGCGTTCGATCCCGTTCATCATCCTGCTGGTGGTGGTGATCCCGTTCACGCGCTTTATCGTGGGTTCGTCGATCGGCACCACCGCGGCGATCGTGCCGCTGACCATCGCGGCGGTCCCGTTTATTGCCCGCCTGGTCGAAAGCGCGCTGCGCGAAGTCGACAAGGGCCTGGTCGAGGCTGCCCAGTCGATGGGCGCGACTACCGGCCAGATCGTGTGGAAAGTACTGTTGCCCGAGGCCATGCCCGGCGTCGTCGCCGGCCTGACCATCACCTTCGTCAGCCTGGTCGGCTACTCGGCCATGGCCGGTGCGATCGGCGGCGGCGGCCTGGGCGACCTGGGCATCCGCTATGGCTACCAGCGTTACATCACCGAGGTGATGGTGGCGGTGGTGGTGATCCTGATCATCTTCGTGCAGGCGGTGCAAAGCTTCGGCGACTGGCTGGTCCGGCGCATCAGCCACCGTTGAACCAAACCTTTTTCGAGATAGGAACGTACATCATGCAACGTCGCAACCTGCTGCAATGGATACTCGGCGCCGCGCTCGGCGTCTCGCTGGCCACCGGCGCGATCGCCCAGGAAAAGCCGATCAAGATCGGCGTGACCGGTGGCCCGCACGCCCAGATCATGGAACAGGTGAAAAAGGTCGCCGCCAAGGACGGCCTGAACATCCAGGTGGTCGAGTTCAGCGACTACATCCAGCCCAACGCCGCGCTGGCCGCCGGCGACCTGGATGCCAACAGCTACCAGCACCTGCCTTACCTGGAAGCCCAGATCAAGGACCGCGGCTACAAGTTCACGCATATCGCCTATACCGTGACCTTCCCGATGGGCGTGTACTCCAAGAAGATCAAGTCGCTCGACCAGCTCAAGCAGGGCGCGCGCGTGGGCGTGCCCAACGATCCGACCAATGGCGGCCGCGGCCTGCTGCTGCTGCAAAGCAAGGGCGTGATCAAGCTCAAGCCCAACGCCGGACTGAAGGCGACTCCGCTGGACATCGCCGAGAACCCGAAGAAGATCCGCATTGTCGAGCTGGATGCCGCGCAACTGCCGCGCTCGCTGGATGACCTGGATGCCGCGGCGATCAACGGCAACTACGCGGAATCGGCTGGCCTGTCGCCGATCAAGGATGCGATTGCCATCGAAGGCCCCAAGGGCCCATACGCCAACCTCATCGCGATCCGCGAGGCCGACAAGAGCAAGCCCTGGGTGGCCAAGCTGGTGAAGGCGTACCACTCGCCCGAAATCAAGCAGTACGTCACTTCTACCTTCAAGGAATCCGTGATCACCGCCTGGTAAGCGCGGTTAAGTACCGGTCACTTTGAGGTTTCCGTCCAATCAGACGATGCGTGCAAGCCTCAATTTCCGGCACAATCTCCGGACGGCTGATGACTGCCGGGCTATGCCCGGCATCATTTTGCCGATAAAATAGTACGATCGTTCGAAAAACAGGAGAGCCGCCAACCCGGTGGTTATAATGACGAGCGAACTAAATTTCTGACTATCAGCTATCAGTGGAGTGAGCGCATGAAAGTACTCGTCGCAGTCAAGCGGGTGGTGGATTACAACGTCAAGGTCCGCGTCAAGGCGGACGGCACGGGCGTCGATCTGGCCAACGTCAAGATGAGCATGAACCCGTTCGACGAAATCGCCGTCGAAGAGGCCGTGCGCCTGAAGGAAGCCGGCGTCGTTACCGAAGTCGTCGCCGTCTCGTGCGGTGTCACGCAGTGCCAGGAAACCCTGCGCACCGCGATGGCCATTGGTGCCGACCGCGGCATCCTGGTGGAGTCGAACGAAGACCTGCAACCGCTGGCCGTGGCCAAGCTGCTGAAGGCGCTGATCGACAAGGAGCAGCCGCAACTGGTGATCCTGGGCAAGCAAGCCATCGACGATGACTCGAACCAGACCGGCCAGATGGTGGCCGCGCTGGCCGGCCTGCCGCAAGCCACGTTCGCCTCGAAGGTGGTGGTGGCCGATGGCAAGGCTTCGGTGACCCGTGAAGTCGACGGCGGCCTGGAAACGCTGTCGCTGACGCTGCCGGCCGTGGTGACGACCGACCTGCGCCTGAACGAGCCGCGCTACGTCACGCTGCCGAACATCATGAAGGCCAAGAAGAAGCCGCTGGATACCGTCAAGCCGGAAGACCTCGGCGTCGACGTGAAGCCGCGCCTGTCGACCCTGAAGGTGGTCGAGCCTGCCAAGCGCAGCGCAGGTGTGATGGTGCCGGACGTCGCGACGCTGGTGCAGAAGCTGAAGAACGAAGCCAAGGTTATCTGAGAGCGCGGGGGAGAAATAACATGACTGCACTCGTCATTGCTGAACACGACAATCAATCGATCAAGGGCGCCACGCTGAACACCGTGACCGCCGCAGCCCAATGCGGCGGCGACGTGCACGTGCTGGTGGCCGGTTCCAACGCCAAGGCCGCGGCCGACGCCGCCGCCAAGATCGCCGGCGTGACCAAGGTCCTGCTGGCCGACGCCGCCTACTTTGGCGACGGCCTGGCCGAGAACGTGGCCGAGCAGGCGCTGGCCATCGCCAACGACTACTCGCACATCCTGGCTCCGGCTACCCCATACGGCAAGAACATCCTGCCGCGCGTGGCCGCCAAGCTGGACGTGGCCCAGATCTCGGAAATCTCCAAGGTCGACGCCCCGGACACCTTCGAGCGTCCGATCTACGCCGGCAACGCCATTGCCACGGTCAAGTCGGAAGACAAGATCAAGGTGATCACCGTGCGCGGCACCGCGTTTGACGCCGCCGCGGCCGAAGGCGGCTCGGCCGCCGTCGAAACCCTGCCGGCCGTGGCCGATGCAGGTGTTTCGCAGTTCGTTTCGCGCGAAGTGGCCAAGAGCGACCGTCCGGAACTGACCGCCGCCAAGATTATCGTCTCGGGTGGCCGTGGCGTGGGTTCGGGCGAGAACTACACCAAGGTGCTGACGCCGCTGGCCGACAAGCTGGGCGCCGCGTTGGGTGCCTCGCGCGCCGCCGTGGACGCCGGCTTCGTGCCGAACGACTACCAGGTCGGCCAGACCGGCAAGATCGTCGCGCCGCAGCTGTACATCGCCGTCGGTATCTCCGGCGCGATCCAGCACCTGGCGGGCATGAAGGACTCCAAGGTGATCGTCGCGATCAACAAGGATGCCGAAGCCCCGATCTTCTCCGTGGCCGACTACGGCCTGGTGGGCGATCTGAACACCGTGGTGCCGGAGCTGGTAGCCGCGCTGGGCTGATGCCGTCAGCTTGC
The DNA here is from genome assembly GCF_038900635.1 of Cupriavidus oxalaticus. GTDB lineage: Bacteria > Pseudomonadota > Gammaproteobacteria > Burkholderiales > Burkholderiaceae > Cupriavidus > Cupriavidus oxalaticus_B. The sequence goes on from NZ_JAYMRX010000005.1 coordinate 151,265, forward strand.
CGGCCGTGATGCAGGTGACGCGGCCGGCACTGTTCGCAAAAGGAGCCGTTCCCGGGATTTCCCGCGAACGGCTTTTTTGCGTCTTGTGGACTAGGGGGGCGCGATACCTGCAAACAACAAGGGCGGCCCGCTGGGCCGCCCTTGTTGTTTATGCGTTGCCGCCGTCAGGCATGCGCCGGCCGCGGTGCTACGTGATGGCGCGTGGGCTTGAGGTAGCGTCCCACCGACAGGTCATCGGCACGGATCGCCGGCGAAGTCCCGGAAACCAGGTCCGACAGCAGCTTGCCGGAGCCGCAGGCCATGGTCCAGCCCAGTGTGCCGTGCCCGGTGTTCAGCCACAGGCCGCGTACCTGCGTCGGGCCGACGATCGGCGTGCCGTCCGGCGTCATCGGGCGCAGGCCGGTCCAGAAGGCGGCCTGGCTGACATCGCCGGCGCCGGGGAACAGGTCCGTGACCACGTGTTCCAGCGTGCGGCGCTTGGCCGGGTCCAGGCCGCGGTCATAGCCGACGATCTGCGCCATGCCGCCGACGCGGATGCGATCGTCGAAGCGGGTGATGGCAACCTTGTAGGTTTCATCCAGCACCGTTGACACCGGGCTGCGCGAGGCGTCGATGAGCGGCACCGTGATCGAGAAGCCCTTGAGGGGGTACACCGGCAGGTTGGACATGCCAGACAGGAACGGCTTCACCAGCTGCGTCGACCAGCTGCCCAGCGCCACGACCACCAGGTCGGCGGAGATCGGCTCGCCGTTGACGACGGCGCCGGTGACGGCATCGCCCTGCGTCATCAGGCTGTCGATCGAGCGGTTGTACAGGAACCTGACGCCCAGCGTCTCGGCCATGTGCGAAAGCCGTGTCGTGAACAACTGGCAGTCGCCGGTTTCATCGTTGGGAAGGCGCAGGCCGCCGCTCAGCTTGTGGCTGACTGCGGCCAGCGCCGGTTCGCTCGCGGCGAGTTCTTCGCGCGAAAGCAACTGGTAGGGCACGCCGGCTTCTTCCAGCACGGCGATGTCCTTGGCCGCGCCTTGCAGCTGCTCGTCGGTGCGAAACACCTGCAGCGTGCCTTGCTGGCGGCCTTCATATGCGATGCCGGTTTCCGCGCGCAGTGCGCGGATGCAGTCGCGGCTGTATTCGGCCAGCCGCACCATGCGCTCCTTGTTTACGGCGTAGCGCTCGGCGCTGCAGTTCAGCAGCATTTGCCACATCCATTGCAGCTGGAACAGCGTGCCGTCCGGACGGATGGACAGCGGAGCGTGTTTCTGGAACATCCACTTGATCGCCTTCAGCGGCACGCCCGGCGCAGCCCACGGCGACGCATAGCCCGGGGAGATCTGCCCCGCGTTGGCAAAGCTGGTGCCAAGCGCGGGCCCGGCCTCGCGATCGACGACGGTCACTTCATGACCGGCCTTGGCCAGATACCACGCACTGGTGACGCCAATTACGCCACTGCCAAGTACGAGAACGCGCATGTTCGGGGGCTCCCAACTACGATGTCAGGTTGAAGAAGGATTTGTCTCTATACTATTGAAGACATTCCAGTCATAGTTACCGAATTTCTCAGCAAAACAGGAAAAACTAATGAGAACAAGCCGTCAGCCCGTACGCACCCTCGACCGGCTCGACCGCAGGATCCTGACGCTGCTGCAGGCAGACGGCAGGATCTCGATGAAAGACCTGGCGGAGGCGGTCGGCCTGACCATCACGCCTTGCATCGAGCGGGTCAAGCGCCTGGAGCGCGATGGTGTCATCATGGGCTACTACGCGCGGCTGAACCCATCCTTGCTGGGCAGCGCGCTGCTGGTATTCGTCGAGATCTCGCTCGGCAATAAATCGGGCAATATGTTCGAGCAGTTCCGGCGCGAGGTGCTGCGCATCCCGGAAGTGCTGGAATGTCACCTCGTGTCGGGCGATTTCGACTACCTCATCAAGGCGCGCATCCGCGAGATCGGCGAATACCGGCGGCTGCTGGGCGACATCCTGTTGCAGCTGCCCGGCGCCGCGCAGTCGAAAAGCTATGTCGTCATGGAAGAAATCAAGGAAACGCTGGCAATCTCGGTCGAGGACAAGAGCCAGCCGGCCTGATCACGCATGCCAGGCCAACGATGCCGGCAAACATGAAGCGCCCCACCAAGTCCTCTCAAGGCACGGCTCCCGATGCCGATACGCAGGCGGGTCCGCGGCCGCCCGTCGCGCGCAAGGGACGCGGCGCGGTCAGCAACCTGCAGGGACGCTTCGAGCGAGACCAGCGCGAGACCTTCGACGACGGCTGGGGTACGCCGGACATGGACCAGCCGGCCACCCCAGTCGGGCAGGCGCATCCGGTGGATGCCTCCAACACCGCCCCGGCGCCGGAAACGCCCTTGCCGCCGCTGCGCACGCAGGTACGCATCGAACGTGCGCGTTCGATCCTGACCCGCAACGCGTCGCCAGATATCCCGTTTGACGTCTCGCTGAACCCGTACCGCGGCTGCGAGCACGGCTGCATCTACTGTTTTGCGCGGCCCACGCACGCCTACCTTGACCTGTCGCCAGGACTCGACTTCGAAACCCGGCTGTTCGCCAAGGCCAACGCGGCCGAGAAGCTGCGCGAAGCGCTGGCCTGGCCCTCGTACCGCTGCGAGACCATCGCGCTTGGCGTCAACACCGACGCCTACCAGCCGATCGAGCGCGAGCAACGCATCACCCGCGGCCTCCTCGAGGTGCTGAGCGAGCACGATCATCCGGTCGCACTGATCACCAAGTCGTCACTGATCGAGCGTGATATCGACCTGCTGGCGCCGATGGCCGCCAAGCGGCTCGCGGTGGCCGCGGTCACCATCACCACGCTGGATGCGGACATTGCGCGCACGCTCGAGCCGCGTGCGGCGACGCCGTCACGGCGGCTGCGTACGATCCGCACGCTGACCAACGCCGGCATTCCGGTGGGCGTGAGCATTGCCCCGGTGATCCCGTTCATCACCGAGCCTGACCTGGAGCGTGTGCTGGAAGCGGCGCGCGAGGCAGGCGCCGTCTATGCGAACTACATCGTGCTGCGGCTGCCCTGGGAGGTGCGGCCGCTGTTCGAGGAATGGCTGCAGGCGCATTTCCCCGACCGCGCCGAGCGGGTCATGAACCGCGTTCGGGACATGCGCGGAGGCAAAGCCTACGATGCCAGCTTTGCCACGCGCATGCGGGGTACGGGCGTGTGGGCGGACTTGCTGCGTCAGCGTTTCTACAAGGCCGCCGACCGGCTCGGCTTCCGCTATAACCGGTTCGAACTGGATACTTCGCGATTCCGGCCGCCCGCGGGACCACGCGGCAAGGATGATCCGCAAGGCTCTTTGTTCTGAGCGGCTTCGGTGGCCTGCTGGTCGCCGATCATGCGGCTGGCCAGGTCCAGTGCGGCCTTTGCGCTCGATGGCGGCAGTCCGGAGGACAGCGCCAGCCTGACGGCGATGGCCGCCAGGCGTCCTTCGTCATACGTTGGCATGTCGATTGGTGCTCCTTTGCGCCGCCAGAGCCACGCTCCGCCGCGCATGTCGCCGCCAGGATCGGACGGTCTTTCCAGTATGGGCGATTTGCGCGAAAGGGGCATTGCCGATTGCGCCTGCATTGACCGGGCGCAAGTGCAGGCAGCAATCAGGCGTCAGGGAGTTTGCAGTAAGGCGGATCGCCAAAGCGCTCGGCAAAGAATTCGACCAAGGCGCGCGACTTGGCAGGCACTTGGCGCTTGTTCACGCCGGCCGGCCGGGCGCTGGCCGTGGAAGTGGGCAGGCCAAGGTCGCGTGCCACCGCGGCTATTGCGACAGCTCGCGCGCGGCCTCGACCTGCGATTCGAAGAAGGTCTGGAAGCTGATGGCCAGCCCCGCCATCAGCAGGCCGGTGCCGATCAGCAGGGACAGGATCACCAGGATCACGACCGGCCAGCCGGAGCGTGTCGGCTTGCCATGGGGGTTGAAGCGCGCGTCCCATCTATCGTCCGGGCGCAGGCCATAGACGATCGCGGCAAGGAAGGCGCTGATGACCGAGACCCCGCCGGCAACGGCGAACGTCCAGTTGAGCGCTGGTGTCCCGGCATCAGTCGTCATCGAGGCAATGCCGATGACGCCGGCGAGCAGCCCCAGCAGGTGAGCCCAGCCGTACACGTCGCGCAGCCCGCCCAGGTAAAAGCGGTGCGCCCCGAGGCTGCCGAACAGGAACGCCAGCGCGACCGTCAGCAGCTTGGACTTGCCGCGGGCCGGAGCGGGGGCGCGAGTGGTTGCGGGACTGGCTGGCGTGGCGGCAGGCATGGCGTAGGGACGTGCGTGGCAGTTCGGGAAAACGGCGGCACACGCGTGCCAGCCGGCAGCCATTGTACGCCGGCGGTCACGGCCAGGGAGGGGAAGTGCGTCAGCAGACGCGCAGGGCGACGCTAATGCCAGCCGCCCGCGAGCAGGCTCTTGATAAAGGTGGCGGCGTGTTCGCTGATATGCGTTTCGCTGTAAAGGACCAGGGTAAGGATGCCCATGAACAAGACAGACAGCGATAACTGGCCGGCGTGTTCGACCAGGTCGCTAAGCAGGGGTGACATGACAAACCTCACAGAATTATTGTCATTCTGGAGGCTGCGCCCGAGCTGTCATGATCGGGTCCGACAGGAGGTGTCGGGCAGAGGCAGGTCAGTTCGATTGCCGTCTGCACTGGACGGCACGCTGTGAGCCCCGGGCAGCGCCGGGCGGCAGCCTGTGTGCGACACCCGGAAAGTGGGGCACACACGCAAATACAGACAACCGGGGCGTGGGGCGAGTTCCGCAGCGCGTTTCCCAAGGCGTCGGCGCCACGCGAGCACCGGCCGCAAAAATCGAGTCAGCGTCCGCCGTTGTCGCGGCCGCCTGCCTGCCAGCCGGGACCCACGTTGGTGGGGCGCGAGTCGTTGCGGGAGTCGGAAGGGTTGCTGCGCTGATCCTGGGCTCGCGCACGGTTGTCGTCGCGAGTCCCCTGCATGGCAGCGGCGCGGCGGCCGCTCAGGCGGTCGTCGGCGCGGGCGCGGGCTTCCATGCGGTCGATCTGCGCCTGTACGTGGTCGCGGCTTTCGGCGCGCACGCTGGCGACCTGCCAGCCATCGCCGGACTGCAATCGCACCGCCCGGGCTTCAACACGGTTTTGTTGCCAGAACGCGACCTGGGCATGACTGGCGGCTACCGCGCCGACCAGGCCCGAGGCCACCAGGATGCCAGCCACCAGGTCGCGCAGGAGAGAGCGGGTGATCATGCGGATTCCCAGGTTCCTGTCGCGCTAAGTTGCTGTTGGAAGATGGGTTCATGGTACGCATGGGCCATCAGGTCGCGCTATGCCAAGCGCGTTACCGGTGTAACGGATTGTTTCGGACACACGGGCCTCGCTTTTCCTCGCACTGGGGCGGCTTTGCGGGCTTTTGCGCGGGTCGTCTCAGCCTACGGCGTGTAGCGGATCCGGTAGATCGCGCCGGCCAGGTCATCGCTGACCAGGAGCGAGCCGTCAGGGGCGACCAGCACGTCGGCAGGACGGCCCCACGGCCTGCCGCGCAGCCATCCATGGGCGAACACCTCCTGCCGGACGGCCTTGCCTGACTCGTCCAGCACAACGCGCACCACGCGGTAGCCGGATGGCTGGCTGCGGTCCCAGCTGCCATGTTCCGCAATGAAGACATTGTTGCGGTATGCCGCCGGAAACTGGCTGCCGGTATAGAAGCGCATGCCAAGGGCGGCCACGTGCGCGCCCAGGCGTGCCACCGGCGGGACAAATTCCGAGCAGGGGCGCTTGCTGCCGTATTCCGGGTCGACGACGTTGCCGGCGTGGCAGTACGGATAGCCGAAATGCTGGTTGTTCGCCGTGGCGCGGTTCAACTCGTCGTCGGGAACATCGTCGCCCATGCGGTCGCGGCCGTTGTCCGTGAACCACAGCTCGCGCGTGGCCGGATGCCAGTCGAAGCCGACGGTATTGCGCACTCCCCGGGCCGCCACCTGCAGGTCGCTGCCGTCGGGCTTCATCTTCATGATGTTGGCGTAGCGGTTCTCGTCGGGCGCGCAGATATTGCAAGGCGCGCCGACCGGGACGTACAGGTAGCCGTCCGGCCCGAAGGCGATGAATTTCCAGCCGTGGTGATCGTCTGACGGAAAGCGGTCGCTTACCACCACCGGTGCCGGCGGGTTGTCCAGCCGCGCTTCGACATTGTCGAAACGCACGATCCTGGATACCGACGAGGCGTACAGGCTGCCATCGCGCAGCGCCACCCCGGCCGGCATGCGCAGCCCGCTGGCAATGGTGCGCACGCGCGGCCGGGCGCCGAGCGCGTCGGTGACCGCGTAGACCTTGCCCTCTCGCAGCGAACCGACGAAGAGCGTGCCCGACGGCGACAGCGCCATGGCGCGCGCGCCCGGCACCTCCTGCGTCAACACGTCGATGCGGAAACCGGCCGGCAACTTGATCTGTTCAAGCGGCAACGCCGCCGCCGCGCTGCCTGCCAGCAGAACCACGGCGAGCAGGGCGGATTGCCGTACAGTACGAAGCAAGAAGTGCAGATGCGGACGCATGTCAGGCCTCCCGTCGCGGTTTTTGCCACGATGCCTGCACGGCACCGGCACGTCAATCACCTAAGTGTTTGTTTGGCCTCGGAAACTGGGCTATACTCTTGTGTTTCGTGTTCGTTTGAACACCCGGACACCCGTTTTCTGAGGACTCATCCCATGGTCGTTATCCGTCTGGCTCGCGGCGGCAGCAAGAAGCGCCCGTTCTTCAACATCGTCGCTACCGACTCGCGCAACCGTCGCGATGGCCGTTTCATCGAGCGCGTTGGCTTCTACAATCCGCTGGCTTCGGAAGGCGAAGAAGGCCTGCGCCTGGCGCAAGACCGTCTGGCCTACTGGCAAGGCGTTGGCGCCCAGCTGTCGCCGACCGTTGCCCGCCTGGTCAAGCAAGGCGCCAAGGCTGCTGCCTGATTGCCGCCGGTCCATCGGACTGAGCGAACTATAGCGTGCCCGCAAGGGCACGTTCTTCGTTGCGCACGTGACTGAACGCAAGCAGCGGCCGCTGAACCGGCCGCAGGGCCCGCAAGGTGAGGCCCCCAAGGCCCTCAAGATGCCCGCGGCGCTGCTGTATGCCGACGCCCTGCCGGAAGACCTGGTGGAAGTCGGCTATGTCGGCGCGGCCTATGGCATCCGCGGCTGGATCAAGGTCCAGCCGCATGCCAACGACGCGTCCGCGCTGCTGCATGCGCGTCGCTGGTGGTTGCTGGCGCCGCCGCAGGCGGGGCTGGTCGCGGCCGATGCGCAGCATACCCAGCCGGTCTGCGTGAAGATCGCGCAGTCGCGAGAGCACAGCGGCACGGTGGTGGCCAATGCTGCCGGCGTTGCCGACCGCAATCTTGCGGAAGCGCTCCGCGGCCGTCGCGTGTGGATCCGGCGCGCGGATTTTCCGGCGCCGGAAGAAGATGAGTTTTACTGGGTCGACCTGATCGGCTGCAGCGTCAGCAACGAGCAAGGCGAGTTGCTGGGCGAAGTGTCCGGCCTGATCGATAACGGTGCCCACCAGATCCTGCAGATCGCGTACGCGCTGCCGGACGGCAAGGCCGGCGAACGGTTGATCCCGTTTGTCGATGCGTTCCTGCGCACGGTCGATACCGCCGGCAAGCGCATCGTGGTGGACTGGGGACTCGATTACTGATCCCGGCTTAGCCAGTTTGAGCCCGGCATTGTGCCCAGGAGGGGGAGAGCGGATGCAGTTCGATGTAATCACGCTGTTTCCCGAGATGTTTCGTGCGCTGACCGACTGGGGCATTACCAGCCGGGCAGCCAAGCAGCAGCGGTATGCGTTGCGCAGCTGGAATCCACGCGATTTCACGGTCGACAACTACCGCACCATCGACGATCGCCCCTATGGCGGCGGCCCTGGCATGGTGATGCTGGCCAAGCCGCTGGACGATGCGATCGATGCCGCGGTGGCAGCGCAGGCGCAGGCCGGCGTGCCGCGGCCGCACATGGTGCTGATGTCGCCGCAAGGCAAGACGCTGTCGCACGCCAAGGTGATGGAGCTGGCCGAACGGCCTGGCCTGGTCCTGTTGTGCGGCCGCTATGAGGCCATCGACCAGCGGCTGATCGACCGCCGCGTGGACGAGGAAATCAGCCTCGGCGACTTCGTGCTGTCGGGCGGCGAACTGCCGGCGATGGCGCTGATCGACGCGGTGGTGCGCCACCTGCCGGGCGTGCTGGGCGACGCGCAGTCCGCGGTGCAGGACAGCTTCGTCAACGGCCTGCTGGATTGTCCGCACTACACGCGGCCGGAAGAATATGAAGGCGTGCGGGTGCCCGAGATACTGCTCGGGGGCCATCACGCCGAGATCGAGAAATGGCGGCGCCAGCAGGCGCTGGCCAATACCGCGAGAAAGCGCCCCGACCTGATCGAGGCGGCTCGCGAACAAGGTTTGCTGTCCCGCGCCGACGAGAAATTCTTGTCGGAATGGGCGGCGAAGGAAGGGCGGGAGGCAACTCCCGCCAGGTAAAACCCCATCCTCTGCCGGGGCCCGGGACATGCCTGGGGCATACAACGCCGGCACGATGGTTACGGAGAAAAAACGATGAACCTCATCGAGCAGATCGAGAAGGAAGAGATCGCGCGTCTGACCGCGAACAAGACCATCCCCGCATTCGCACCCGGCGACACTGTGATCGTCAGCGTGAACGTGGTGGAAGGTAACCGCAAGCGCGTGCAGGCCTACGAAGGCGTGGTGATCGCCAAGCGTAACCGCGGCCTGAACTCGTCCTTCATCGTGCGCAAGATCTCGTCGGGTGAAGGCGTGGAACGTACGTTCCAGCTGTACTCGCCGCTGATCGCTGCCATCGAAGTGAAGCGTCGCGGCGACGTGCGTCGCGCGAAGCTGTACTACCTGCGCCAGCGTTCGGGCAAGTCCGCACGTATCAAGGAAAAGCTGGTGTCGAAGGCTGCCGCCGCTGCCAAGGCTGCGGAGTAAGCCGGACATGCCGGCCGGGGCGACCCGGCCAGCGTTTCCTCAGGAAGGGCACCCCATGGGTGCCCTTTTTGCATTGGCGCGCAGGCAACAGCCGATTTTGCTGCGGCGCCGAATTGCCTGCTTCTGTCATACTTGCAGTTGTTATGCGTCCCGCCTTCGATCCCGAATCCCTTCCCGTCGTCGACACCGACCTGCGCAATGCGCCATTGAGCGAACCGCGCCTGCAGGTCGACTTCATTCGCCACCGCTTCGAGGTGCCGCCGGCCTGGGCGCCGGAGCTGACCGACGAATCGCGCGTCTACGACCGCAGCCGGGGCCTGCGCGATGCCGCCGTGCTGGTGCCATTGGTGGAACGCCGCGATGGCCTGACCGTGCTGCTGACCCAGCGCAACGCCAACCTGAGCGCGCACGCGGGGCAGATCAGCTTCCCGGGCGGCAGGCAGGAGCAGTGGGACACGAACCGCATCGACACGGCGCTGCGCGAAACCGAAGAAGAGGTGGGCCTGGCGCGCGACTACGTGGAAGTGCTGGGCGCGCTGCCTGATTACATCACCGGCACGGGGTTCCATGTCAGCCCGGTGGTCGGCCTGGTGCGCGATGGTTTCACGCTGCGCCCGGATGCCTCGGAAGTGGCCGATGTGTTCGAGGTGCCGCTCGCCTTCCTGATGAACCCGTCACACCATGAGCGGCGCCTGTTCCGCTGGGTCGACGGCGAACGACTGTTTTACGCCATGCCCTATCCGCGCGAGGGCGGGGGCCACCGCTTTATCTGGGGCGCCACCGCGGGTATGCTGCGCAATCTCTACCACCTGTTGGCGGCCTGAGCGGCAGCCTCGGACTTCTCTCAGGCTGCCGCCTGCTTCGTGTCGATGCAGTGTGGGCAGCTCTTGCCGATCACGTAGTGCGGGCTCTGTTGTTCTTCCGGCGTGACCACGGCACGGCAGGCGAAGCACTGCTTGGGGCCGGCGGGCTCCAGGTTCGGGTTCAGCGCGGTGCGGTAGTCGAAGACGAAGCAGTCACCGCGATAGTGGCTGCCGCCCACGTCCTCGAAGTACTTCAGGATGCCGCCCTCGAGCTGGTACACGCGCTCGACGCCGACTTCCTGCATGTGGATCGCCGCCTTCTCGCAGCGGATGCCGCCGGTGCAGAACGACACCACGGTCTTGCCTTCCAGCTCTGCCTTGTGCGCGGCGACCGCGTCGGGAAATTCGCTGAACTTGGCGATGTCGTACTCGACTGCGTCTTCGAACGTGCCGACCGCCACCTCGAAATCATTGCGCGTATCGAGCATCACCACCGGGCGGCCTTCGTCGTCATGCCCCTGGTCCAGCCAGCGCTTCAGGTCCGCCGGCCGCACCGACGGCGCACGGCCGTCCTCGGGGCGGATGAGCGGCATCTTCATGGTGATGATTTCCTTCTTGGCGCGCACCAGCATGCGCTTGAAGGGCTGGTTCTCCGACAGGCTTTCCTTGGGCGCGATATCGGCGAAGCGCGCGTCGGCATGCAGCCACGCCATGAAGCCGTCGATGGCTTCGCGCGGGCCGGCCAGGAACATGTTGATGCCCTCGGGCGCGAGCAGGATCGTGCCTTTCAGGCCGGCCACTTCGCAGCGCTCGCGCATGGCCGGGCGCAGGGTCTCGATGTCGTCCAGCGAGACGAACTTGTAAGCGGAAATGTTGACGATCTGCATGAGGAGCGGCGCCTGCACGGCCGCGCCCGGAAGCGCGGAAAGGGCGTTGGCGGCTTGCAATAACTGCCTGATTGGAAAGGCGAAATTATAACGCGCGCGGGCGCTTCCGCCGCGCATTCCCAAGCACCCCGATCAGCTTTGCGCAGCCGCGTGCACGCATCGCCTGCACGCAATATTGGAGGCCGGCAGACGGGTCGAACCGGTACAATGTCGCCCATGTCCGCACCCCGCTTCGTCCACCTCCGCCTGCATTCCGAATACTCCGTCGTGGACGGCATCGTCCGCCTCGACGACGCCGTCAAGGCCGCTGCCGCCGATGGCATGGGCGCGCTCGCCCTGACGGATCTTGCCAACGCCTTCGGGCTGATCCGCTATTACAAGGAAGCGCGCGGCAAGGGCGTGAAGCCGGTGGTCGGGGCCGATGTCTGGCTGACCAATGCCGAAGACCGCGACAAGCCCGCACGCCTGCTGCTGCTGGTGCAGGACCGGCGCGGCTACCTGAACCTGTGCATGCTGCTGTCGCGCGCATGGCTGGGCAACCAGCACCGCGGCCGCGCCGAGATCGATCCGTCGTGGTTCCTGGAGCCGGGCGAAGACGACATGCCGCTCGCCACCGGCCTGATCGCGCTGTCCGGCGCGATGGGCGGCGATATCGGCATGGCGCTGGCCAACGGCAATGCCGAGGGCGCGCGCCGTGCCGCGCAGCACTGGGCGTCGGTGTTTCCGCAGCGCTTCTATGTCGAACTGCAGCGTGCCGGCCATGCCGGCACCGATGCCTACGTGCAGCAGGCCGTGCAACTGGCGGCCGAGCTGCAGCTGCCGGTGGTCGCCACGCACCCGGTGCAGTTCATGACGCCGGACGACTACACCGCGCACGAGGCGCGCGTGTGCATCGCCGAGGGCGAGCTGCTGGCCAACCCGCGCCGCACACGGCGCTTCACCACCGACCAGTACTTCAAGACCCAGGACGAGATGTGCGCGCTGTTCGCGGATATCCCCTCGGCACTGGAGAACGCGGTCGAGATCGCGCGCCGCTGCAACCTGACACTGGAGCTGGGCAAGCCGCGCCTGCCGCTGTTCCCGACGCCGGACGGCATGTCGCTGGACGACTACCTCGTCTTCATGGCCAAGGACGGCCTGGAAAAGCGCATGGCGGTGCTGTTCCCGGACGAGGCGGTGCGCGAAGCGAAGCGCGCGGAATACTACGCACGGCTGGAGTTCGAGACCGGCACCATCATCAAGATGGGCTTCCCCGGCTACTTCCTGATCGTGGCGGACTTTATCAACTGGGCCAAGAACAACGGCGTGCCGGTCGGGCCCGGCCGGGGCTCCGGTGCCGGTTCGCTGGTCGCGTATGCGCTGGGCATTACCGACCTCGATCCGCTCAAGTACGCATTGCTGTTCGAGCGTTTCCTGAACCCGGAACGGGTATCGATGCCCGACTTCGATATCGACTTCTGCCAGCACGGCCGCGATCGCGTGATCACGTACGTGAAGGAAAAGTACGGCAAGGACGCGGTGTCGCAGATCGCCACCTTCGGCACCATGGCCGCCAAGGCCGCGGTGCGCGACGTGGGCCGCGTGCTCGACCTGGGCTATGGCTTTGTCGACGGCATCGCCAAGCTGATCCCGTTCAAGCCGGGCAAGCTGGTCACCATCGAGGAAGCGAAGAAAGAAGAGCCGCTGCTGACCGAGCGCGAGAACAACGAGGAAGAAGTGCGCCAGCTGCTGGAGCTGGCGCAGCGCGTCGAAGGCATGACCCGTAACGTTGGCATGCACGCCGGCGGTGTGCTGATCGCGCCCGGCAGGCTGACCGATTTCTGCCCGCTGTACACGCAAGGCGCGCAGAACGACGGCATGAGCGGCGTCGTCAGCCAGTACGACAAGGACGACGTCGAGGCCGCCGGCCTGGTCAAGTTCGACTTCCTGGGCCTGACCACGCTGACCATCCTGGACTGGGCCGAGCGCTATATCCGCCGCCTGGACCCGAGCAAGGGCGACTGGAACTGCAGCCATATTCCGCTCGACGACGGCCCCGCCTTCGACATCCTCAAGACCGCCAATACGGTCGCCGTGTTCCAGCTGGAAAGCCGCGGCATGCAGGGCATGCTGAAGGACGCCAAGCCTGACCGCTTCGAGGACATCATCGCGCTGGTGGCGCTCTACCGCCCGGGCCCGATGGACCTGATCCCCAGCTTCTGCGCGCGCAAGCACGGCCGCGAGAAGGTGGAGTATCCCGATCCGCGCGTCGAACCCGTCCTGAAAGAGACCTACGGCATCATGGTCTACCAGGAGCAGGTGATGCAGATGGCGCAGATCATCGGCGGCTACTCGCTTGGCGGCGCCGACCTGCTGCGCCGCGCGATGGGCAAGAAGAAGCCCGAGGAGATGGCGCAGCATCGCGTCATGTTCCGCGAGGGTGCCGACAAGAACGGGCTCAATGCGCAGCAGGCCGACGACATCTTCGACCTGATGGAGAAGTTCGCGGGCTACGGCTTCAACAAGTCGCACGCGGCAGCGTACGCGCTGCTGGCGTACTACACCGCCTGGCTCAAGGCCCACCATCCGGCCGAATTCATGGCAGCCAACATGTCGCTGGCCATGGACGACACCGACAAGGTCAAGATCCTCTACGAGGACTGCAAGCTCAACAAGATCGCGGTGCTGCCGCCGGACGTCAACGCCAGCGAATACCGCTTCGCGCCGACCGACCCGAAGACCATCCGCTATGGCCTGGGCGGCATCAAGGGCAGCGGGCAGGGCGCGATCGAAGACATCCTGCGCGCGCGCGAAGAGGGCGGGGCGTTCAAGGACCTGTTCGACTTCTGCGAGCGCGTCGACCGCCGCCAGGTCAACCGCCGCACCATGGAAGCGCTGATCCGCGCCGGTGCCTTCGACAGCCTGAACGACAACCGCGCCCAGCTGCTGGCTTCGGTGCCGATCGCCATGGAAGCCGCGGAGCAGAAGGCCGAGTCCGCCAACCAGGTGTCGCTGTTCGACCTGATGGGCGATGCCGGCGAAGCGCACCGCCCCGAACTGCTCGACGAGCCGCGCTGGAGTCCCAAGCGCACGCTGCAGGAAGAAAAGCAGGCGCTCGGCTACTACTTCTCCGGCCACCTGTTCGACGCCTACCGCGACGAGGTGCGCCGCTTCAACAAGGGCACGCTGGCCGCGCTGGAAAAGGAAGTGCAGGGCAACGGCGGCGGCTTCGGCCGCGACGTGCGCGGCAAGACCATCGCCGGCGTGATCTCCGGCATCCGCACCCAGATGACCCAGCGCGGCAAGATGCTGATCGTGACGCTGGACGACGGCACCGGACTGGTCGAGATGACGGTGTTCAACGAGGTCTTCGACGCGAACCGGCAGATGTTCCGCGAGGATGAGCTGCTGATCGCCACCGGCAACGCGCGGCACGATACCTTTACCGGTGGCGTGCGCTTTACCGCGGAATCGGTGATGGACCTGACCGCGGCACGGATCCGGTTTGCGACGGCCGTGCGTCTGGCGATGAACGGCAATTCTTCGACCGGGATGCTGCGCGAACTGCTGACGCCGCACCTGGCGCGCGCCACCGGCGCGCAGGGATTGCCGGTGAGGATCGGCTACCAGGCCCGGACCGCGTCGTGCGAAGCCGTGCTGGGGCAGGAGTGGCAGGTGATACCGTCCGACGAAGCGTTGGGCGCGCTGCGCCAGGCGCTGTCGCCTGAGAGCGTGAATACGCTTTACGAATGACGCCGCACCGGCGGCGTGCTCAGGCGCGCCGCGCGGCCATCGCCTGCGCCGCCAGTGCCAGCAGGCTATCGACGTGGGTGCCGATGCGCGGATCGTAGTCCAGCATGGACATCGGCTGCGCCAGCCTCGCCTGGCCGGACTGCGCGGCCTGCACGGCGGCGCGGATGGCCTGGTCGAGCGTATCGGCGCGGTCGCGCGCGAACGCATGGACGGCCTGCGGCCGGATCACTTCCAGGCAGGCGATATTGTCGGCAAACACCAGCGGTGTGCCGCACAGCACGGATTCCACCCCGACCAGCCCGAACGGTTCATAGCCCGATGCCAGGATGGTGAAGTCCGCGGCACGGTAGAGCGCGTCGATCCGGCTGCTGTAGCCCAGCTCGCGCACGCGCGGGATGGTGCGCCCGACCGGGCGGCCCGCCACTGCCAGCGTAATCGGCAGACTGGATTTCGAGAAGTAATCGGCCAGCAGGTCGAATCCCTTGCGGGCATGTCCCGACGACGGAAACAGGAACACGACCTCATCGTCGCCAAAACCGAACTCGCTGCGCAGCGACGCGCGCGTGGCGTCGTCGACCGGCGCAAAGCGCTGCGTGTCGACCGGCGGGTAGAGCAAGTGCACGCGGTTTTCCGGTATCCCATACAACTCGACCACTTCGCGCCGCATCAGCGCCGAGTGCGCCACCACGCAATGCGCGCCGGCGTACTGCGCGCTTTCGAGGTCGATCTGCCAGCGATCGGAGCGGCGCGGCGGCGTGCCGCGCGCGGCCAGGTAGCCGCGATGGGTGCCGCCGCAGATGGCGATGTCGGATCCGCGCACGCGATTGCAGCCGATCAGCACCGCATCGGCAGGCAGGCGCGCCTGCAGGCGCCAGGAAAAATAGCGGTCGCGCAGCTTGCCCGGCAGCCACGACACCACGATCCGGTGCGGCTCGATGCCGGACGCTTGCGCCACGCCGGCATCGAAGCGGCGCGCGTAGACAGACACCTCGGTGCCCGCGCGGCCGGCCATGGCCTGGCTGATGTCGAGCGCATAGCGCTCCAGGCCGCCGCCGGCGCCGAAGCGGTTGCAGGAAATGCCAATTTTCATCGGTGGATACAATGAGAGGGTGGGGCGTCAGGCTTCACCGCGCGCCCTGGCGCTGTCCGCGGCGTGCAACTGCGCCAGCTTCGCGTACTTGTAGTAGCTGGCCTGCGCATTCATCAGCGCGACGCCAAAACCCGCGCTGCCGTCGAGAAAGCCACGCTTGAAAATGTAGGTGCGGATGAACGCCCACAGTCCGTGGCCGGCGGCCGAAGCCACCGAACTGCGCTTGCCGCGCGCGTAGGCCTGCTGCGCGCCGGCGCTTGAGTAGCTGTCGATCTTGCGCAGCACGTCCGACAACGATCGGTAGCTGTAGTGGATCAGCGGCTCGCGCAAGCGGGTCACGGGATCGTCCACCTTCAGGTGTTCATGGACCAGGTCTTCGGTGAAGCGACCGCGGCCGTTGCGGAACACGCGCGTGACATAGTCCGGATACCAGCCAGCATGGCGCACGAAGGTGCCGCAGAACGCGGACAGGCGCGGCAGTGCCAGGGCCTGGGCATCGGGCCGGGCGATATGCCGCAGGATTTCATCGCGCAGCGCAGGCGTAACACGCTCGTCGGCATCCAGGCTGAAAATCCAGTCGCCCCTGGCGGCACTGACCGCGTGGTTCTTTTGCGGGCCGAATCCCGGCCAGACCTCGGTCTGGATCACAGTGGCGCCGGCAGCACGCGCAATCGCCACGGTGTCATCCGAGCTGGCCCAATCCACTATAATCGCCTCTTCGCACCAGGACACACTGTCGAGGCAAGCCCCGATATTGTGAGCTTCATTTCTGGTAATGATGACGGCCGAGACTTTCATGGAATATGGGCGGCACCCCTGTCGGGCAGACCGACGAGCCGCCGGCGCCGCCAACAGCCAAGTGCTGAGGGAAGATCGCGTATTCTACCGCACCGGCGCAGTGGTCCCGGCGCCGCCTGGCGGTTGCCGCCGACTGGCGGGCAACGCCCCGGCGCCGTTTTCTCAATTGCGATTTTGATGATAAGAGCACATTTGTCCCGATTCACAGGGATGGAAAAAGTTTTCTCCCTGGTGGCATGTGCCGCACTGATTTCCTTTCCCATCCTGCTGCTGACCTATCCTTCGGCGGCCAATGGCTGTTTCAGCTTCCTGCTGCTGTGGTGCGTGTTCGCGCTGTCCGTGCAGCCCCGCGCCAGCCTGTGCGGCTGGGGGACGATGCTGCGCGAGCATTGGGTGGTGGCGGCGGCGATGGCGGCCGTGCCGGCGGCCTTCCTGCTGCGCCAGGCAGTCAGCGGCGATGGCATGGGCCTGCCGTATCTCTACCTGCGCTTCGCCTTGTTTGGGCTGCTGGCCTGGGGCCTCGCACTGCTCGACCGGCGTGCGCTGCAGGCCGTGCAGTGGGGACTGGTGGTGGGCGCGATCGTTTCGGCGGTCTGGATGTACACCGCAACCGCCGGCGGCCGGCCGGACCATGTCGGCGTCAACAACGTCATTCCCTTTTCCAACCTTTCCCTGCTGATGGGGATGCTGGCGCTGATTTCGATTGGATGGGACCGGCGCGGCCAGTGGCTTTCGATGGCTCCCAAACTGCTGGCCGGCGCGGCCGGAGTCTATACGTCGTATGCCAGTGCGACCCGTGGCGGCTGGCTCGCCATCCCCGTGCTGCTGCTGATCGCGATCACCATCATGCGCAAATGGACCATCCGCGCCCGTGCCGCCTTGCTCGCGGTCCTTGTGGGAGGCATGGCGGTAGCCGGATACTGCAGCGATGTCGTCCGGAAGCGTGTGAACGAGGCGGTCGCCAATCTCAATGCCGCGGTTTCGTCACCGGGCATCGATGCGGCCGTGGTGACGCACCGCGGGCTGGATACGTCGGAGGGCTGGCGCCTGCAACTGTGGAAGGCCTCGCTGCGCATGCTGGAAACGCACCCGATGACAGGCGTGGGACCGGACGCGTTCGAGGCCAACCTCAAGGCCATGGCAGCAAGCGGATTCATCACGCCTGCAACCACCCAGTTCGCGCACTCGCACAACGATGTGCTGTACATCGCGGCGACGCAGGGGATTCCCGGGGTGCTTGCGGTACTCGCGCTATACCTCGTGCCGGCAGGCTTTTTCCTGCGCCATCTGCGCAGCCACGACATGGTCACGCGCACCGCTGCCACCATGGGGCTGGCCATCAGCATCGGCTTCCTGCTGTTCGGGCTGACCGAAGCAATGTTCTTCATCGCCATGACCAATGCCTTCTACACGCTGATGATCGCGACGTGCTTTGCCATCGTGGTCGCGCAGCGCAAGGCGCCTGAGTGGCCGGCACAGCCTGGCGCACGGGCGGTGGCGGCATGATCGGCGCCTACGTCATCAACCTGGCGAGCGCGGGCTCGCGCCGGCAACGCATTTCCGCGCAGCTTGAACGCCTCGGCGTCCCGTTCCAGGTCTATGCTGCCGTGGACGGGCGCGCGCTTGCCGAACACGACGTGGCGCGCCGCTACGATGCGGCCGCGGCCGCGGTGCGGTACCGGCCCATGAGCCGCGGCGAAGTCGGGTGCGCGCTGAGTCACCTCGGCGTATGCCGCCAGATGCTGGAAGACGGCGCGGCATTTGCGCTGGTGCTGGAGGACGACGCCTTGCTGGGCGACGACCTGCCGGCGGTGCTCGCCGATCTGGAAGCCAGTCTCGACCCGGACCGTGCGGAAGTGGTGCTGCTGTCCCACGTCGACAAGTACACCCGCTGGGGCACGCGGCCGCTTGGCCACGGGCGCAAGCTGGTGCGCCGCTATGGCGAATGGTGGCGGGCGCATGGCTACGTGGTGACGCGGGCCGCGGCCGAGCGCCTCCTGGCGGGGCTCCAGCCGGTCTGGTGTGCCGCCGACTACTGGTCCGCCTTCGAGAAACAGGGCCTGGTGACGGTCCGTGCCGTGGTCCCGTATTGCATCGGCCTGACCGAACTGGCGCAGGACTCCGCGCTGGAAGGCCATCGTGCCGATCTCGATGCCAGCGACAAGGCGCGGCGCAGCATCGGCTATTATCTGCGCCGCTACGTCTACCAGCGGTTCCTGTTCCAGGTCTTCGTCCGGCCCTTCCTGCGCGTAGCGCGGCAGAAGCGGGCGGGATAAGGCCGCCCGGCCAGATGCCGGACCAGCCCTGACGGCGCACTCATACAGAAAGACATTCAGTGACCACATCCAAACCGCCCATCTCGCCCGGCTCCACCGTGCCCTCCAGCATGGCCAGCCGGCTCTGGTCTTATCTGCGCCCCGAGCTGCGCGTCTTTGTCGGCGCCATCATCGCCATGGCGGTGGTTGCGGCCAGTGAAGGGGTAATCCCCAAGGTCGTCAACGATTTGCTCGACAAGGGTTTCGGTGGCGACTACGCCGGCACGCTGTGGCATGTGCCTGCCATCCTGACCGGCGTTGCGCTGATCCGGGGTGTTGCGCAGTTTGCTTCCGGCTATCTGCTGAACCTGATCTCGAACCGCGTGCTGCTGAAGATGCGCATACAGATGTTCGAGCGCCTGCTACATGCGCCAGCGGGGTTCTTCCACCGCAACACGGCGGCATCGCTGATCAATGCGGTGATCTTCGAGGTCAACCAGGTGCTGCAGATCCTGACCAGCGTGTTCATCACGCTGGTGCGCGATTCCCTGACCGTCGTGGCGCTGCTGATCTACCTCTTCTATACCAACTGGCGCCTGACGCTGATCGTGGCGGTGATCCTGCCGGTGATCGGCTACCTGATGTCAAAGATCAACCGCCGGCTGCGCAAGCTCAACCGCGACCACCAGACCTATACCAACAACGCTGCCTACGTGGTGGAGGAGGCGGTTGGCGGCTACAAGGTGGTCAAGCTACATGGCGGCGAGCAGTACGAGCTGTCGCGCTTCCGCATCGTGGCCGAGCGGCTGAAGAATTACTCGATGCGCATGGCGGTGGCCGGCGGCCTGAACCAGCCGGTGACGGCGTTCCTGGCTGCGCTGGCACTGTCGGTGATCATTACCATTGCGATGGTGCAGGCCCAGGGCAACCAGACCACCGTGGGCGGCTTTACCGGCTTCGTGATGGCGATGCTGCTGCTGATCTCGCCGCTGAAGCACCTGACCGACATCAACCAGCCGCTGACGCGCGGCATTACCGCCGCCGAGATGATCTTCCGGCTGATCGACGAGCCGATCGAGCCGCAGGACGGCGGCAAGGCCATCGGCCGCGCGCGCGGCGAACTGGCCTTCGAGGGCGTCGGCTTCCGCTATGGCGAGGCACAACGGCCCGCGCTGCAGCAGATCGACCTGCGCGTGAGCCCGGGTGAGGTGGTGGCGCTGGTGGGGCCGTCGGGCAGCGGCAAGACCACGCTGGTCAACCTGGTGCCGCGTTTCTTCGATCCGACCGAAGGGCGCATCCTGCTGGACGGCGCGCCGCTGGGCGAGCTGGCATTGAAGGACCTGCGCAACCAGATCGCCTTTGTCAGCCAGGACGTGGTGCTGTTCAACGATACGGTCGCCGCCAACGTGGCGTATGGTGCGCATGGCGAGACCGAGATCGACATGGCGCGCGTGGAGCGTGCGCTGGCGGCTGCGTACCTGACCGAGACCGTGAAGGGCTTGCCTGACGGACTGAACACCAATATCGGCGACAACGGCATGAAGCTGTCCGGTGGCCAGCGCCAGCGCCTGGCAATCGCCCGGGCGCTTTACAAGGATGCCCCGATCCTGATCCTGGACGAGGCCACCTCCGCGCTGGATTCGGAATCGGAACGCCAGGTGCAGGCGGCGCTGGAAGGACTGATGAAGGGCCGGACCACGCTGGTGATCGCGCACCGGCTGTCGACCATTGAGAATGCCGACCGTATCGCCGTGCTCGACCATGGGCGGGTCGCGGAGCAGGGCACCCACGCCGAACTGCTGGCGGCCAACGGCCTCTACGCCGGTTTGCACCGGATCCAGTTCGCGTCCCAGTAAAGAACGGCGGACGGCGGCGCGGCGATCCTGCCGCGGCCATGACGAAAAAGGGGCCGGCACGTCGGGTATCGTGCCGGCCCCTTTTTGGTTTTCGCTGGTTGCAGCCGCTCAGTTGGGCGATGCCACCGGCGGCTGCTGCGCCATTACTTCGTCGATGGCCGCGAGCACCTGCTCGCGCGTCGGCACCACGCCATGCCCGCCCATCGAGACCGCGCGGCCCGGCGTGTTGACGCCATACAACTCGCGCGAAGTCGTCGTGAAAAGCAGCACGGTCGGGCGGCGCATCGCATCGGCGATATGCACGAAGCCCGTGTCCATGCCAACCACCAGGGACGACTTGCCCACCACCTGCGCCAGCCCGGTGATGCTCAGGCGCGGCATCACTTCCGCACCTGGCACGCTCGCCGCGATCGTCTCGGCTTCCTTGCGTTCGGCATCGTTGCCCCACGGCACCAGCACGCGCAGGCCGCGTGCGGAGATTGCGCCGCCCACGGCTATCCAGTCAGCGATCGGCCATTTCTTCTCTTCGCTCGAGGTGGCGTGGAACAGCATCGCATACGGGCCCTTCGCCGCCGGGGCGGGCGTGTCCGCGGACATCTCCAGGCCGTAGTGCATTTCCCTGGTGAGTTCGTAGCCGAAAGCGCGGCTGACCGCGCGGCGCATGCGCTGCCTGGCGCAATCCTCTTCGATCACGGGCTGGAACACATGGTTATAGCCGAAGCGCGCACCACTTTCGCCCAGCTCCGCCACCGGATAGCCCCACCGGTGCCGCGTACGCGCCAGCCGCGTCACGATCGCGCTCTTGTACACGCCATGGACGTCCAGCACCGCATCGTACTTCTCGCGGCGCAATTCTCGCAGTGCGCTGAAGATCTCCCGCAGCCCGGCCCAGCTGCGTGCCTTCTTGAAGTTACGCAGCGGCGCGGCGATGACACGCTCGATATTGGGGTTCCAGCGTGGCACGTCGGCGCAGTAGGAATCGGCGATCCAGTCGATCTTGACGCCGGGGAATGCGCGCTGCAGGTCGGCGACCAGCGGCAGCGTGAATACCATGTCGCCCAGCGAGGTCAGCTTGACGATGAGAATGCGTTTCATCGGGAAGGGTTGGCGCATGAAGCCCGGGGGCGCTCGCCTTGTTCAGGAAGGGACGTAGTATGCCTTATCCAGCAGGCAACTGGTTTTGCGATGCATGAGCAACATTGTGCCCGGCCTTGTCCCGGCGATCCGGTAGACTTTAAAGCAGTACCCCGGACGCAAGAATTAATGACGACACAGCCGACCGGAACGCATCGCCAACAGGAGACAACCATGCCCGACACCGCTTTCCCCATCAGCCGCTACTCCGTCCCTGTGCTCAAAGACCTCCCCGACGACATCCGCACCCGCATCCTGGAAGTCCAGGACAAGGCTGGCTTTGTCCCCAATGTCTTCCTGGCGCTGGCGCACCGTCCCGACGAATTCCGTGCCTTCTTCGCCTACCACGACGCGTTGATGCTGAAGGACGGCGGCCTGACCAAGGGCGAGCGCGAGATGATCGTGGTGGCCACTTCCGGCGCCAACCAGTGTCTGTACTGCGTGGTGGCGCATGGCGCGATCCTGCGCATCTACGAGAAGAAGCCGCTGGTGGCGGACCAGGTCGCGGTGAACTATCTGAAGGCCGATATCCCGCCGCGCCAGCGGGCCATGCTCGACTTTGCGATGAAGGTATGCAAGGCGTCGCATGAAGTCGGCGACGCGGATTTTGCCGCGCTGCGCGAGCATGGGTTTTCTGACGAAGACGCGTGGGACATCGCCGCGATCACCGCGTTCTTCGGGCTGTCGAACCGGATGGCCAACACCATCAGCATGCGGCCGAACGACGAGTTCTATTTGATGGGCCGCGTGCCCAAGGCGAAATAGGCCGACGCCAGCGAGAGCCAGCGAGAGCCAGCGAGAGCCAGCGAGAGCCAGCGAGAGCCAGCGAGAGCCAGCGAGAGCCGGCGCGCCGGGGAAGCTCAGCGCACCTCGGCGCAATTACCGCTCTTGGGGTCGAACAGCACCGGCCAGGCCTGCTCGTAGATGCCCGGCGTGCAGTACTTCTCGCAGCGGTTATGGGCCAGCGTCACGCGGCGCGGATCCTGCCACACCAGCAGCTTGCACTGGCTCCCGTCGATGGCCTGGAGTTCGATGTGCGGCGTCGTGCGTACCTGGCGGAACTGGACCAGGTTGAACTCGCAGCTGCCGCGCCGCGACACCCACAGTTTCCATTTCAGCGCCTCCACCTTGTTGGCGGTGACGTCCATCAGCGCGTCCTCGCGGAAGCCGTCTTCCTCGGTGCGCTTGCATGCGCCGGCAATGGTGATGGTCTTGGCTGCGATCGGCGCCGCGCGAGCCTTTGGCGGCGGCGCTTCGGCAACCGGTGCGGCGGGGGGCGGTGGGGGTGGCCGCCGGTACTGCGCGATCGGCAGCGGCACGCAGGCAGTGCCCAGCAGGACGGCCAGCAGGCAGGCCCCATGTTTCGTGGCGTTCATGCCGGACTCCTTCTCGCAACCCTCGACCTTCGCTTAGTTATAGCGGATCGAAGACAAATTAGGAGTAGGACCATCCCCCAGCCAGGTGTCAGGGCATGACTACATCAGGATGATGTCGTACTGCTCCTGGTGGAAGGTCGATTCGACCTGCAAGGAGATCGGCTTGCCGATGAAATCGCCGAGCATCGCCAGGTGCTGGCTTTCTTCTTCCAGGAACAGGTCGATGACTTCCTGCGAGGCCAGGATGCGGAATTCGCGCGGATTGAACTGGCGCGATTCGCGCATGATCTCGCGCAGGATGTCGTAGCACACCGTGCGCGGCGTCTTGACCTGGCCCTTGCCCTGGCACACCGGACATTGCTCGCACAGCACGTGCGCCAGCGATTCGCGCGTGCGCTTGCGCGTCATCTCTACCAGCCCGAGTTGGGAGAAATTATTGACCGTGATGCGGGTGCGGTCGCGCGACAGCGCGCGCTTGAGTTCGGAGAGCACCGCTTCGCGGTGTTCGGCATTCTCCATATCGATGAAATCGATGATGATGATGCCGCCGAGGTTGCGCAGCCGCAGTTGCCGCGCGATGGTGTGGGCCGCCTCCAGGTTGGTCTTGAAGATGGTGTCGTCGAAATTGCGCGCGCCCACGTAGCCGCCGGTGTTGACGTCGATCGTCGTCATCGCCTCGGTCTGGTCGATCATCAGGTAGCCGCCTGACTTCAGGTCGACCCGGCGCGACAACGCCTTCTCGATCTCGGCGTCGATATTGAACAGGTCGAAGATCGGCCGCTCGCCGGTGTAGTGCGACAGGCGCGCCAGCACCGCGGGCGTGTACTCCTTGGCGAAATCCACCAGCATCTGGTAGTTCTCGCGCGAGTCGATCTGGATCACGCCGGTGGCGTCGTTGATGAAGTCGCGCAGCACGCGCTGGGCCAGGTTCAGGTCCTGGTAGAGCAGCGCCGGTGCCGGCAGCGTGGTGGCGTTCTGGCGGATCGCGCCCCAGATCTTGCGCAGGTAGGCGATATCGTTGCCGAGTTCCTCGTCGGTCGCTTCTTCGGCGATGGTGCGCACGATAAAGCCGCCGCGCTCGTCGGCCGGCACCAGGCCCTGCACGCGGCTGCGCAGCGCTTCGCGATCCACTTCGCCTTCGATGCGCTGCGAGATGCCGATATGCGGGTCCTGCGGCAGGTACACCAGCGTGCGCCCGGCGATGCTCACCTGCGTCGACAACCGTGCCCCCTTGGTGCCGATCGGGTCCTTGATCACCTGCACCATCAGCGCCTGGCCTTCGAACAGGGTCTTCTCGATCGCCAGCTGCGGGGTGCCGCCGTTGCGGTCGTTGTCGCGCGGGTGCCAGATATCGGCCACGTGCAGGAACGCGGCGCGCTCCAGGCCGATGTCGATGAAGGCGGACTGCATGCCGGGCAGCACGCGCACCACCTTGCCCAGGTAGATATTGCCGACCAGCCCGCGCGTGAGCGTGCGTTCGACGTGCAGTTCCTGGACGGCAGCCTGCTGCACGATGGCAACGCGCGTCTCCTGGGGCGTGATGTTGACGAGGATGTCTTCAGTCATAGCGGTGAAACGCGGTCGCCGGTGGTCCGGCGGTATTGGGTTGCCCGGCGCGGCCGGGTCTTGTCCTGGGCGGCGGCGCGGCCGGGGCTCAGAACTGCAGGCGGGCCTGGCGAAGTAACGCCGCCGTCTCAAACAAGGGCAAGCCCATGATACCTGAATAGCTGCCGGCGATACGCTCGACGAACTCCGCCGCGCGGCCCTGAATCCCGTACGCGCCGGCCTTGCCGAGAGGCTCGCCGCTGGCGACGTAGCGCGCAATCTCGTCCGGTTGCAGCGGGCGGAAGGTCACTTCGGAGACCGATAGCGCGTGATGCATGCCGAGCGTGGAAACCACCGTGACCGCCGTGAGCACGCGGTGCGTGCTGCCGGCCAGCGCGGCCAGCATGGCCTGCGCATCGGCGGCATCGTCGGGTTTGCCGAGGATGCGGCCGCCCAGGCAGACGGTGGTGTCGGAGGTCAGCACCGGCGCGTCGGGCAGGGCGCGGCGCTCTCGGCGCCGCAGCGCGGCTTCGGCCTTCAGCGCACAGACGCGCTGCACGTAGTCGTCGGGAGTTTCGCCGGGCAGGACGGCTTCCAGCGCCTCGGCGTCTTCGTCGTCAGCGGCAAGCAGCAACTCGTAGCGTACGCCCAGCTGGGTCAGCAGTTCGCGGCGGCGCGGGCTTTGGGAGGCGAGGTAGAGGTAGTCGTGCATCGCGGCAGGCGGGGGTCTGGAGCTGCCGGCGGCGGGCCGGCAGTGGCGTGAATTGTAACCCCCGCGGCGGCGCGGTTCCGTGTCAGGCGCGGTGGTAGGGGTGGTTCTGCGTGACCGACCAGGCCCGGTACAACTGCTCGGCCAGCAGCACGCGCACCATGCCGTGCGGCAGCGTCAGGCTGGACAGGCGGATCAGCGTATTGGCGCGCGCCTTCAGTGACGGGTCGAGCCCGTCGGCGCCGCCGATCAGGAAGGCGACATCGCCGCCCTCGCGCTGCCAGTCGGTCAGCTGCGCAGCCAGTTGCACGGTGGTGAAGTCGCGGCCGCGTTCATCCAGCGCGACGATGCGGCACTGCTTCGACAGCGAGCCCAGCACGGTGTCGATGCGCGCGGCTTCGCGCTGCATCACCGTGGCGGCGTTGTTGCTGGAGGACCGGGCTTCCGGCTTGACCTCGCGCAGCTCGATGCGCAGCTCGGGCGGCATGCGCTTGGCATACTCGTTGAAGCCGGTTTCGATCCAGGCGGGCATCTTGTGGCCGACGGCCACGATTACCAGTTGCATGGGGGCGGGTTTGCGGCGGGGCAGGGGCCAGTGCAGGCGACGCGGCCGTCAGGCGGCCGCGCGCCGCGGCATCAGGCCGAGCGGGTGGTGCGCTTGCGCGCGGCCGGCTTGGCTGCCGCGGTCTTGGTGGCCGTCTTGCCAGCGGTCTTGCCAGCCGTCTTCGTGGCGGTCTTCGTGGCAGTCTTCGTCGCCGTCCGGGTTGCGGTCTTGCGCGCCGTGGTGCCGGCGGCGGTCTTGCGCGGCGCGGCGGCGCGGGTGCCGGCGGTCTTGGTGGCTGCCGTCTTGGTGGCAGTCTTGCGTGCCGGCTTGCGCACCGTGGCGATCGCGTCCGGGTCGGTGTCCTCGTGGCCCATCGGCGGCGACGGCTCCTTCATGCCTTCGGGCAGGCGGGCCAGTGCCGGACGCAGGCTGCTGGCGCGGCGCGTGCCGCGCGCGGCCGGGACTTCGTCCTCATCCTCTTCCATCGGCTCGCTGGCCTTGGCCAGGCCGCGGGCACCGGTGGCCAGCTTCATGCGCACCGGCTTGTCGCCCCAGATTTCTTCGAGGTTGTAGTACAGGCGCAGCTGCGGCTGCAGGATATGGACCACGGCGTCGCCGCAGTCGACCAGCACCCACTCGCCCGTCTCCAGGCCTTCGACCGCCACGATATGGCCGCCGGCTTCCTTCACCATATCCCGCACCGACGCTGCCAGCGCCTTGGTCTGGCGGTTGGAGGTCCCGCTGGCAATCACCACCCGGTCGAACAGTTCGGTCAGGTGGCTGGTGTCGTACACCTTGATGTCCTGCGCTTTGACATCCTCGAGGCCGTCGACGATGGCGCGTTGCAGTTTACGAATATCCATGGTGTCTTCTTGTTCAGCTGAGATCGGTTGGGTGGTGGGCGCCGGTTGCGGGCAACCGGGTCAGGCCCTGGCCGGGGCGTCGCGGTACAGCCCGTGGCTGGCGATGTAGTGTGCCACGCCCGGCGGCAGTTGGTCATCTGCCGGTTGGCCGGCCGCAAGGCGCTGGCGCAGGTGGGTGGAAGACAGGTCGACGGCGAGCGTCTGGTCGATCCACATCCGGCCGGAGGGCGTGCATTGTATCAGGGTCGTGTCGGCCTGGCGCTGCGACAGCGCTTCCAGCACCGGGCCTTCCAGCGCGGCCAGCTCGAAGCGCGGGCGGGTGGCGGTGCACAGGTGGACGTGCTCGAACAGTTCCTGCCAGCCGTGCCAGGTGTGCAGGCGCAGCAACTGGTCGGCGCCCATCAGCCAGCACAGCGAGGCCTGGGGGCCGTATTCGTCGCGCAGCTGGCGCACGGTGTCGATGGTGTAGCTGGGGCCGGCGCGCTCGACTTCCATGCGGCTGACGCGGACCCTGGCGCCGGTGTCGCCCAGGGCGGCCGCGGCCAGTTCGGTCATGGCCAGGCGGTCCCCCGCAGGCGTCACGTCGGTGCCCTTCTGCCACGACTGGCCGGTGGGGATCCACACCAGCTCGTCCAGGCCCAGGTGGTCGATGCACAGCCGCGCCAGCGCCAGGTGGCCGACATGGGGCGGGTCAAAGGTGCCGCCGAGGATACCCAGTCGGTAGGGCCGGGCGGGAAGGTCGCCCGCGTTGGCGGCGGGCGTATGGTCTTGCGCGGGATTGGCCATAGGTCTGCCGTCAGGCCCAGTCGCGTGCCGGCAGGAAGTCGGTGTACAGCGCCGCTTCGGGGCTGCCCGCTTCAGGTTGCCAGTCATAGCGCCAGGTCACCAGCGGCGGCATCGACATCAGAATGGATTCGGCGCGTCCGCCCGACTGCAGGCCGAACAGCGTGCCGCGGTCGAACACCAGGTTGAATTCGACATAACGCCCGCGCCGGTAGGCCTGGAAGCCGCGCTCGCGCTCGCCGTAGGGCATGTCCTTGCGAGCCTCCAGGATGGGCAGGTAGGCGTCCAGGAAGGCATCGCCGACCGATTGCATCATGGCGAAGCTGCGCTCGAAGCCCAGCGCCGAGAAGTCGTCGAAGAAGATCCCGCCCACACCGCGCGCCTCATTGCGGTGCTTCAGGAAGAAATACTCGTCGCACCACTGCTTGAAGCGCGGATACAGCTCGTCGCCATATGGCGACAGCGCCTGCTTGCAGGTGCGGTGGAAATGCGTGCAGTCGCCGGCGTTGCCATAGTAGGGCGTCAGGTCCATGCCGCCGCCGAACCACCAGACCGGCTCGGCGTCGGGCTTTACCGCCACGAAGCAGCGCACGTTCATGTGGACCGTGGGCACGTAGGGATTGCGCGGGTGGAACACCAGCGATACGCCCATCGCCTCGAAGCTGCGCCCGGCCAGTTCGGGCCGGTTGGCGCTGGCCGATGGCGGCAGGGTTTCGCCGCTGACGTGGGAAAAGCCCACGCCGGCGCGCTCCATCACCGCGCCGCCTTCCAGGATGCGGGTACGGCCGCTGCCGCGCAGGCGTTCGGTGGGCGGTTTCTCCCAGGCGTCGGTCAGGAACGGCTGGCCGTCGATGGCGCCAATGGCATCGGTGATGCGGTCTTGCAGACCGAGCAGATAGGCACGGACTGCCTGGGAATCGATCATGGTGGGCTGAATCGGATAAACCGACGAATGGACCGGCCGGATGGCAGTCCGGCAGCCAGCCGGCTGCCGGGTGCGTCACAGCATTGTCACGATTGTACCGGCTGGGGCGGCCTGTTGGTCGCCCAGGGCCCGCTGAGGTCCCGCCGGCGGCCAATCAGCGCTTGATGGCGCGGTAACCGATATCGGTCCGGTACTGCATGCCGTCGAACCGGATCTGCTCGACCGCGGCATAGGCGGCGCGCTGCGCGGCCTTGACGGTGTCGGCCAGCCCGACCACGCACAGCACGCGCCCGCCCGTGGTCAGCAGGGTGCCGTCCTTGAGCGTGGTACCGGCGTGGAAGGTCACGCTGTCGTCGGTCTCGGCCGGGATGCCGGTGATGACATCGCCCTTGCGCGGGTTTTCCGGGTAGTTGTGGGCGGCCATTACCACGCCCAGCGCGGTGCGGCGGTCCCAGTCCAGCTCGATGCTGTCGAGCTTGCCGTCGACGGCGTGCTCCATCACGTCGACCAGGTCGGTCTTCAGGCGCGCCAGGATCGGCTGGGTTTCCGGGTCGCCCATGCGGCAGTTGAATTCCAGCGTCTTCAGGTTGCCGTCCTTGTCGATCATCAGGCCGGCGTACAGGAAGCCGGTGTACGGGATGCCGTCCTTTTCCATGCCGCGCACGGTCGGCAGGATGATCTCGCGCAGCGCGCGCGCGTGCAGTGCGGGCGTGACCACCGGGGCGGGGGAGTAGGCGCCCATGCCGCCGGTGTTGGGACCGGCGTCGGCGTCCAGCAGGCGCTTGTGATCCTGGCTGGTGGCCAGCGCCAGCACGTTCTTGCCGTCGACCAGCACGATGAAGCTGGCTTCCTCGCCCTCCAGGAATTCCTCGATCACGACGCGCGCGCCGGCATCGCCCAGCTTGTTGTCGGCCAGCATCATGTCGACCGCGGTGTGGGCTTCTTCCAGCGACATCGCCACCACCACGCCCTTGCCCGCGGCCAGGCCGTCGGCCTTGATCACAATCGGCGCGCCCTGCGCGTCGATATAGGCATGCGCCTGGGCGGCATCGGAGAAGGTCTGGTAGGCGGCCGTCGGGATGCCGTGGCGCTGCATGAACGCCTTGGCGAAGTCCTTTGACGATTCGAGCTGCGCGGCCGCCTTGCTCGGCCCGAAGATGCGCAGGCCCTTGGCGCGGAAGATATCGACGATGCCGGCCGCCAGCGGTGCTTCCGGCCCGACCACGGTAAAGGCCACGCCTTCACGCTCGGCAAAGGCGGCGATGACCTCCGGATCCGTCAGCGGAACATTCTGCAGGCGCTTGTCGAGCGCGGTCCCGCCGTTGCCCGGCGCCACGTACACCACCTGTACCCTGGGGGATTGGGCCAATTTCCAGGCCAGCGCGTGTTCACGTCCACCCGAGCCGACAACCAATACTTTCATGATCCACTGCCAGAAAAGAAACAGATACTAAAAGGCGGCGGCCTGGTCTGAGTCCGGGTCGCCGCCATGGGGGGGCTTGTTGCTTCAGCTTAGTCTTCGATCACCGCGTTGGTGAAGACTTCCTGCACGTCGTCGAGGTTTTCCAGGGCGTCGAGCAGCTTCTGCATTTTGGCCGCGTCGTCGCCGGCGAAGCTGACTTCGTTCTGCGGCTTCATGACCACGTCGGCCACTTCGGCCTTGAAGCCGGCGGCTTCCAGCGCGGTCTTGACCGCCGGGAAATCGTTGGGCGGGCAGGTCACTTCGATCGAGCCGTCGTCATTGGTGACGACGTCGTCGGCGCCGGCTTCCAGCGCGGCGTCCATCAGCTTGTCTTCCGGCGTGCCGGGCGCGAACAGGAACTGGCCGCAGTGCGTGAACATGAATGCCACCGAGCCTTCGGTGCCCATGTTGCCGCCATGCTTGGAGAACGCGTGGCGCACTTCGGCCACGGTACGGGTGCGGTTGTCGGTCAGGCAGTCGACGATGATGGCCGCGCCGGCCAGGCCGTAGCCTTCGTAGCGGATCTCTTCATAGTTGGCACCCTCCAGGCCGCCCACGCCGCGCTGGATCGCGCGCTGGATGTTGTCCTTGGGCATGTTCGCGTCCATGGCCTTGTCGATCGACAGGCGCAGGCGCGGGTTGGAGTCGACATCGCCGCCGCCGAGCTTGGCGGCAACGGTGATTTCCTTGATCAGGCGGGTCCAGATCTTGCCGCGCTTGGCGTCAGCGGCGGCTTTCTTGTGTTTGATATTGGCCCATTTCGAGTGACCGGCCATGATGCTCTCCGAGGCGGAAAAGGTGTTATGCGGTGATGGAATGCGGGATGCCAGGCGCGGGCGCCAGGTGACGGATATGCCTGGCGGCTGGCTATAATCAGCCCAGGATTTTATCACGCGGGCCTGCCCGCGCCGCGCCCGTGGCGAGTTCCACGGCACTTGCTACCAGGAAGACCATGGCCGACCCCATCCTTATCGCCAAGAACGCCAAACACGAGCTGGTGCTGCTGCCGCAGATGGGCAACCGGCACGGCCTGATCACGGGCGCCACCGGCACCGGCAAGACCGTCACGCTGCAGACGCTGGCACAGGGCTTTTCGCGCCTGGGCGTGCCGGTGTTCATGGCCGACGTCAAAGGTGACCTGACCGGCATTTCTCAATCCGGCCAGCTGTCGGACAAGCTCAGGCAGCGCCTGGCCGACCTTGGCCTGCCGGAGCCGGCATGGGGCGGGTGCCCGACCACGCTGTGGGATGTGTTCGGCCAGAAGGGCCACCCGGTGCGCGCCACGGTCTCGCACATGGGCCCGCTGCTGCTGTCGCGCATGCTGGAGCTCAACGATACCCAGCAGGGCGTGCTCAACCTGGTGTTCCGCATTGCCGATGCCAATGGCCTGCTGCTGCTCGACGCCAAGGACCTGCGCGCGATGCTGCAGTACGTGGGCGACAACGCCTCGCAGTTCACGACCGAGTACGGCAATATCTCCGCCGCCTCGGTCGGCGCGATCCAGCGGGGGCTGCTGGCGCTGGAGTCGCAGGGGGGCGACGTCTTCTTCGGCGAGCCGATGCTGAACCTGGAAGACTTCATCCAGACCGAGAAGGGCCAGGGCGTGGTCAATATCCTGGCGGCGGACAAGCTGATGAACTCGCCGCGGCTGTATGCGACCTTCCTGCTGTGGATGCTGTCCGAGCTGTTCGAGAAGCTGCCCGAGGCCGGCGATCTCGACAAGCCCAGGCTGGTGTTCTTCTTCGACGAGGCGCACCTGCTGTTCAATGACGCGCCCAAGGCGTTGCTCGACAAGATCGAGCAGGTGGTGCGGCTGATCCGCTCCAAGGGCGTGGGGGTGTATTTCGTCACGCAGAATCCGGTCGACATCCCCGACACGGTGCTGGGCCAGCTCGGCAACCGCGTGCAGCACGCGCTGCGCGCGTTCACGCCGCGCGACCAGAAGGCGGTCAAGGTGGCCGCCACCACCATGCGCGCCAACCCCGGGCTGGACCTGGAAACCGCGATCGGCGAACTGGGCGTGGGCGAGGCGCTGGTGTCGTTCCTGGACGCCAGGGGCACGCCGTGCGTGACCGAGCGCGCGTGGGTGCTGCCGCCGGGCAGCCGCATCGGCCCGGCGACCGACGAGGAGCGCAGGCAGCTGATCGCGAACTCGCTGGTCGCGGGGACCTACGAAACGGCCGTGGATCGCGAATCGGCTTACGAAAAGCTGCGTGGCGACGTGCCGACGGTTGCCAACGGCAAGGGCAGGCAGCCGGGAGCCAAACCTGAAGCCAGGCCGGAAGCGGAACAGGACGGCGGCTGGCTCGGCACTGCGGGGGATATCTTCGGCACGCTGACCAAGGGCACCGGCAAGAGCGGGCGCGGCGACTCGATCCTCGAGTCGATGGCCAAGTCGGCCGCGCGCACGGTGGGGTCGCAGGTAGGCCGTGAGCTGATTCGTGGCGTGCTTGGCAGCCTGCTCGGGAAGAAGAAGTAAAAGACCTGGAAAAGGAACAAGGGCCGCGCAGTGTGGCCCTTTGCTTTCAGTGGCGCTGGGCGCCTTGCTGCGCCTTCGCCGCCGCCGCGTCCTCGCGCATCTTGCGCGCGAACATCCGCGCGAAGAACCAGCCCATGCCGATGATAAAGGCGATCACGCCCAGGCTCATCAGGCCGGTGCTGGTGCTGAAAAGAATCTTGATGGCTTCCATGGTTGGCTCCCTGGTTGGCGGCATTGGGTTGGCGGCAGGTGCCGGCGGAAGAACCGCCAGCGGCTGCCGCCAGTGTAGGGAGCCATGCGGCGCCGGCTATTGAGGCGGGTCAAGCCCGCGCCAGGCCGGCCCGTGTCAGTTCTTGGTGCCGAACAGCCGGTCGCCCGCATCGCCCAGGCCCGGCACGATGTACGCATCCGCATCCAGGTGGCTGTCCAGCGAGGCCACGTACAGCTTCACGTTCGGATGCGCCTTCTGGAACACCTCCACGCCTTCCGGCGCCGCCACCAGCGCGACGAAGGTGATGGCCTCGTCCTTGACGCCGCGGCGCTTGAGCACTTCCACCGCGTGCGCGGCCGAGTAGCCGGTGGCCACCATCGGATCGCACAGGATAAAGCTGCGGTCTTCCAGGTCAGGCAGCCGCACCAGGTATTCGACCGGGCGGTGCTGCTCGTCGCGGTACACGCCGATATGGCCGATGCGCGCCGACGGGATCAGCTCGACCAGGCCATCGCTCATGCCCACGCCGGCGCGCAGCACCGGGACGATGGTCAGCTTCTTGCCGGCGATCACCGGGGCATCCAGCTCCACCAGCGGCGTGTCGATGCGACGCGTGGTCAGCGGCAGGTTGCGCGTGATCTCGTAGCCCATCAGCAGCGTGATCTCGCGCAGCAGCTCGCGGAAGGTGCGCGTGGACGTTTCCTTGTCGCGCATGTGCGAGAGCTTGTGCTGGATCAGCGGGTGGTCGAGGATGAACAGGTTGGGAAAGCGCGGATCTTGTTTCATGGCTGGCGGCGAGGGCTCGGCGGGGATAGGGGCAAGCGGCTGAAGCGGGCGGCCGGGTCGGGTGGACCCGGCCGCCGCGCCGTTGTAGCCGGATTGTAATGGAAGCGGGCCGCAGCGCGGCTGCGGCCCGGTCCCCGGCAAGCGTGGGCCTTGGCCGGCGCGCGTCAGTCCAGCGCGCGGTCCTTGGACTCGATATCCACCATGAAGATGGCAAACGCCGCCACGGCAAGGAACGACGAAAGCAACCCAAGTGCCAGCGTGAACTGGGTGGCCATGATCGGCGCGATGATCGAAGGGGCGAACAAGCCGCCGAATCGTGCCATCGCACCGGCGGTACCCATCCCGCTGGCCCGCAGGTCCGTCGGATACACCTCCGGCGTGAAGGCGTAGAGCGCGCCCCAGGTGCCAAGCAGCGCAAAGCTCATCAGCAGGGTGGAGCCGACGATCAGCGCGGTGGACGTGCCCAGGCTGTACAGCATGCAACCTGCGGCGCTGAGCAGCAGGAAGCCGATCAGGGTCGGCTTGCGCCCCCAGCGCTCGACGCCGTGCGCGGCGAGCGCGAAGCCGGGGAGCTGCACCAGCGCGAGCAGGATCAGGAAGACCTGGCCGCGCATGAAGCCAAAGCCCTGGCCAGCCAGCTTTACCGGCAGATAGACAAAGACACCGTAGTAGGCGATCGAGATCAGCATCCACGCTGCAAGCAGGCAGATGCTGCGGCGCCGGCATCCGGCCGCGAACAGCGCAAACACCGATTTGCGCTCCATCTTCTGCGGCTCCAGCACCCCGATTTCGGCCGATACCCGATTGGCCTTGGCAACGCGCTGAAGCACCGCGCGCGCCTCTTCCGAGCGTCCCGATTTATTCAGGTAGAGCGGCGATTCCGGAACAAAGAGCCGGACCACCACGCCGACCAGCGCGGGGAGGCCGGTGACGAGGAAAATCAGGCGCCACGCATCATCGCCTCGCGAAACCGCGACCAGGGCAAGGATGGCGAGCAGGATCGTGCCGACGGCCCAGAAGGACTCCAGCAGCACCAGCCAGCGGCCGCGCCGGTCGGAGGGGAGGAACTCGGCCATCATGGTGTAGTCGACCGGCAACGTGCCGCCCACGCCGATGCCGGTCAGGAAACGCAGCAGCAGGAGCCACTGGAAATCCGGGGCGAAGGCCGAGGCGACACCGCAGATGGCGTCAAGGATCACCGCCATCATCAGCACCGGCCGGCGGCCGATCCTGTCCGCCAGCCGGCCGAAGGCAAAGGCGCCGATCAGCATGCCGACGAAGAACATCGTTCCGGTCTGCAACGCCGTCGGCACAGGGATGCCAAAGGTCGCGGCAATGGACGGTGCGGTGAAGCCGATCGACAGGACCTGCATCGCGTCAGCCAGCCAGACCAGGCCAAAGATGGCGAACAGCCGGTACTGGAACCGGCCGACGCCGGCTGCGCGGATGCCTTGCTCGATCGTGATGGTCTGGGACGACGATGCCCGCGCGCTTGGCTGCGGGGGCGCGCCGATCGCTGCCTCGGGGATTGTCGTTGCTGCCATTGAGGAAATTGATGACGACATGTTGTCTACCTTGTCTTTATAGGCTGGATCTTGAATTCGGAAGCCCACGCGGCGCGCTGCGGCGAAGCATGGTGGCTACCCCAATCTAGCGAGGCCAGAACTGACCAGGTAGTCCTCTCGCAACACCTTCCTGATACTGATACGACATAGTCACTCCTTGTTGTCTACCCTTGGTTGTCCGGGCCCGAATTCCCGGTCGGCACGGCGGTGGACTATGCAAGCCCCGGGCCAGCGCTTCCGGTGATGTAAAGGGCCAATCTTGTGGTCTTGTTGTCTCGTCTGCCGCTTGTGTGCGCCGTCCTTGTGCCGCGGGCACCGCGGCGCGGCCTTTTGGTATCGATGCCGGCACTCATGTAGTGCGCACTACATGATCGTTCAGCGTAAGCTACATGAAACTGGCGGGCAAGGCCGAACTGCGGTTTCTCTCCTCGGGGTTTTCCCGCGCCTGGCGCGCAGCGCGCCGATATGTCGGCGCAGGTCTCCCTGCCCGGTGGCAAGGCGCCTTGCCAGGCACGGCACGGATACTGTCAGCATGGATGCGGAAGGCGCGGCGAGCGGCCGCGCAGGCCTCCGCTGGTCTTCAGTGCGCAGGCGCCGCGCGCAGCCGCGCGACGGTGTTCTCCAGGTCCTGCCAGGCGGGTTGGTCGGGGGCAAAGCGCGCGCGCAGGTATCGCACCAGTTGCGCGATCTGCCGGTCGTCGAAGGTGTCGGCATAGGCCGGCATCGCGCCCAGTTCACTGTTGGGCGGCGCGGGCATGCCTCGCAGCAGCACCTGGATCACGTTGTCAGGCAGCTTGCTGTGCAGGTTGGTGTTGAGCGCGAGCGACGGCTTCACGCCGAACTGTGCGATGCCTTGCTCGGACTGGTGGCATACCGCGCAGGCGCTTTGGTACAGCCGTTCGCCGGGGCCGCCGAGCGTGCGCGCGGCCTGCGCGCTGCGTTGCTCGATCTGCGCCGCCTGGGCGGCCAGCACGGAAGGCGCGGCGGAAGCTGCGGGCGAGCCGAACGACGCGACGTAATGCGCAATCGCGCGCACATCCGCTTCGGGCAGCTGCGCGAGTTCTTCCACCACCGGCGCCATCGGCCCGGCGGCTGCGCCATGATGCGGCGCAAAGCCGCCGCGCAGGTAGGTGAACAGCGCCGCCTCGGTCCACGGCACCGGCGCATGCGACAGCGCGGTCAGCGGCGGCGCTTCCCAGTTTTCGGCACTG
This sequence comes from Cupriavidus oxalaticus, assembly GCF_038900635.1. Taxonomy (GTDB): domain Bacteria; phylum Pseudomonadota; class Gammaproteobacteria; order Burkholderiales; family Burkholderiaceae; genus Cupriavidus; species Cupriavidus oxalaticus_B. Next base: position 187,241 of record NZ_JAYMRX010000005.1, read on the forward strand.
CCGCCGGTCAGGTACTTGCGGCCGCCCTGCTCGGCGCCGAGGGCGTTGCGCGGGGAATGGCAGGCGCTGCAATGGCCCAGTCCTTCGGCAAGATACGCGCCGCGGTTCCATTGCGCGGAGCGCGCGGGGTCCGGCTTGAAGGGTTCGTTGCGATGGAACAGCAGGTTCCAGCCCGCCAGCAAAGGGCGCACATTAAACGGGAACGCGAGCCGGGTCTGCGGCACCTCTGACTTCACCGGCTCGGCCGACATCAGGTGCGCATACAGCGCCTGCATGTCGGCATCGCTGACCTTGGCGAAGGCGGTGTAGGGGAAGGCCGGATACAGGCGCCGCCCGTCGCGGTGGATGCCCTCGCGCATGGCGCGCTCGAAGGCGGCGAACGACCAGTTGCCGATGCCGGTCTGCACGTCGGGCGTGATGTTGGTGCTGTAGACCGTGCCGAACGGCGTTTCCAGCGGCAGGCCGCCCGCATTCTTTACGCCGCCGGGCATGGTATGGCATACCGCGCAGTCGCCGGCCGCGGCCACCAGGCGGCCGCGCTCAAGCGTCGCCGCGGAATAGAAGCCGGGCTCGGGCGGTGCGACTGGGGCGATCGGCGCGCGCCACGGCATCAGCGTCGCGCACAGGCCGGCCGCGGTCGCGGCAGCGGCGGCGATCCAGCCGCGCTTGCTGCGCTTGCCGGCGCGCTTGCCCTCACTCTCGGCCAGTGCCAGGCGGATGCGTTCGGCGCTGAAGGGCGGCGTGCGCAGGCGCACGCCGGTAGCGTCATAGATGGCGTTGGCCACGGCCGCCGCCGCGGGCAGCGTATCGGCCGGGCTCGCGGCCAGTTGGTCGCGCTCGGTGAGCGCGCCTGCGAGGCGGATTTCGGGCAACGCTGCGCTGCTTGCAACAGCAGGGAGTGATTGGCCGGCAGGCGCATCGGTGGCGGGCCAGGTGTCGAAGGCCGGGACGGCGGCGGTCAACTGCAGCGTGGCGTCAGCGACGGCCTGTTCCAGGGAGCGCCCGGCAGGTGTGGCTGGCGCGGGCGCCAGCGATTCGCTGTCATGTCCCACCGTCACGCGCGTGACCGCGAGTTCGCCGGTGGTGCCGTCGACTTCGACTTCCGCGACCCATGCCGACCAGCTCTGGCCGGCATCGTGGTCGATGGCATGCGCATAGGCAAAGCCGCGGCCGCGTCGCACGTTGCCGGCCGATGTGGCGGCATGCGGGGCGGATGAGGTCCATCCGGCGCGCTCGCTGACTTGCCTGACCAGTGCCGAGCCTCGCGCGTCGTCGAGGTGCGAGAGCCGCAGCGAGACCGGATCGGTCCCGGATGCGGCGGCAATTTCATCGAGATGGGATTCGCGCGCAAAGACATGCGCGCGCGCCGCGGCAAGCGGTGCGGCATCGAAGGCGGCCACGGCGCCGGCGGTGCCGACATCGACATCGGGAATGCGGTAGGGCGGCATGGCTGCGCTGCCGGTGTTGCCGCTGTTGCCGGTATCGCCCGCGTCCGTCACGGGCGAGGCGGTATGCGTCAGCCACAGTGCCAGCGGCACGGGCGGTGCCGCGGTGCCGCCCAGCGTCGAGGCGTAGGCGTCGATGGCATTGCCGCTTTGCGCGGTGTCGATGCGCACGGCGAGCTGCGCACCGGACAGGCCGATATCGTCGGCGCACAGCCGGCGCATCACGGGTTTGCCGGTGGCATGGGCCAGCAGGGCGGCGTCGGCGGCTGCGTGGTGAGCGAGCAGCACCGGATCGCCCGCATCGGCAGGCGCCTGCCAGCCGGCCAGCGCCACCTGTTGCGGAGCGATGCCCAGCAGCGCAGCCAGTTCCTCACGCAGCGCGCCAGGGCGCGGGCTTGGCAGCCACACATGCAGCATGCCGTCGCGCCAGTCCGCGATCGCGGTGCAGAACGCTTCGGTCCGGATGCCGGCCAGCGGCCACTGGTAGTGCTGCGCGTGGCGCGTGGCGGCGCTGGCAAGCGCGCGGGTGGCGTCGCCGCGCTGCGCAACCGCGTGGCGCGGCACGGGGGCGTCGTCCGCGCGAGGCGGTGCCGACCAGCGTGCCCGCAGGGCGCCGGCGGCGTTGGCCGCCATTGCATCGCTTTCCGCGACCACGCCTGCAAACTGGTTGCGCACCACGACCGCACGAACGCCGGGCAACGCCAGGGCGGCATCGCGGTCAGCGCCAAGCAGGCGCGGTGCCAGCGGCTTGCCGTCGATCCAGCGCAGCCCCGGCGGCGTCAGCACCTGGGCGACGAGACACATGGAAGCCGGCGGTGGTGCATGTCCCGCCAAGGTGCCGGCTTGCGCGGCCTGCCGTACGAGTTCCTGCTTCACGATGCCGCTCCCTCGCCGGCCTGGCGCATCAGCACCGCGGCGCGCTGCACCGCGCGCACGATTTCCACATGCGTGCCGCAGCGGCACAGGTTGAAGCGCAGCGCCTCGCGGATCTGCGCTTCGTCGGGATCGGGATTCTGCGCGAGCAGCGCCTTGGCGGTCATGATCATGCCGTTCAGGCAATAGCCGCATTGCGCGGCCTGCTCGTCGATAAAAGCCTGCTGCACCGGGTCGGGATGCTGCGCCGTGCCCAGGCCTTCCAGCGTGGTGACCGCGTGGCCCACAGCGGCCCTGACCGGCAGCACGCACGAGCGCGCGGGCAGGCCGTCGACCAGCACCGTGCACGCACCGCACTGGCCCAAGCCGCAACCGTACTTGGGGCCATTGCAGGCCAGGTCGTTGCGCAGGATGTAGAGCAGCGGCGTGTCGGGCGCCACGCTGAGCGTGTGCTCGGCGTGGTTGACTTGTAGCGTCAGGGGGCGAGGCGTGTTCATCGGGGGCGGCAGGTTGCAGATCACGCGGCGGGCACGCCGCGCCCCTTCGTGCGAGGGGCTGCGGCGTGCGGGTTCAGGTCAGGCGTAGGGTCTCCGTTACGCCGCCGCGGACAGCGGCGCGGACCCGGCCGACACCAGCGGCACGTTGAACACATCGTAGCCGAAACACCAGTCCGGGTTCTCGTTGCTGCGCAGCCATGTGTTGTTGTGCGAGACCAGCTGGACCTTGCCGGCGCGCTCGGCGCGGTTGGCTTCATACAGCGCGAACGCGGCGGCGTAGTCGTCCAGGCCGGTCTCGGTGAAGCAGCGCGTCAGCATGGCGGCATCCTCGATCGCCATCGCGGCGCCCTGCGCCATGTGCGGCTTCATCGGGTGGCAGGCATCGCCCAGCAGCACCAGGCGGCCGCGGCTCCACAGCGGCAGCGGGTCGCGCTCCAGCAGCGGCCACTTGGTCACTTCGACCGTGCCTTCGATCAGCGACTGCACGCCTTCATGCCAGCCGTCGAACGCGGCACGCATTTCCTCGATGCTGCTCGGCACCCAGCTCTTGCTCATGTCCCACTCGGGCTCGGGGACGCCGGTGACGTAGTAGATCTCGTCCAGCTTGCTGGTGTCGAAGTACACCATCATGTGGCGGTCGTCGGTCCACCACTTGGTGCAGCGCTCGTGCGTGTAGCCCTTGACGCGCGAGATCGGGAACACCGCGCGGTGCGCCACGTAGCCGGTGTACTTGGGCGGCTCGGCGCCCAGCAGGGTTTCGCGGATGCGCGAGTTGACGCCGTCGGCGCCGATCACGATATCCGCCTGGTCCACCGTGCCGTCGGTGAAGCGCAGTTCGACCACGTCGCCCTGGTCGGTGACGCTTTCCAGCTTCTTGTTGAAGAACAGCGTGCCCGGCGCCACGGCGTCGGTCAGCAGCTTGTGGAAGTCGCCGCGGTGCACGGTCAGGTAGCTGGCGCCATAGTGGCGCTCCGCATAGTCGCCCAGCGGGATCTGCGCGATCACTTCGCCGGTCAGGCCGTCGCGGCTGTACCAGAAGTCAGGGTGGCAGCCCATGTCGTTGAGCGCGTCCTCGATGCCGATGCGCCGCATGATCTTCATCACATTGGGCCCGACGTGGATGCCCGCGCCCAGGCGCGAGAACGCCGGTGCCTGTTCATACAGCCTGACTTGGAAGCCGGCTCGCTGCAGCAGGGCGGCCGCGGCCGTTCCTCCGAGTCCGGCGCCGACAACTGCGATTCGCGGTTTGCCTTGCACGTTATTTCTCCTGGGGCAATGACACATGGGTCGATGGGGGCTTGGGCGACCAATCCGGCCGGCCGTTGAAAACGAGTGTACACACTCAAAATATCAACAGCAAGAAAGAAAACGGTGATCCTATGGAAAACCCTGATATCTGCATGATGTGCCGCGCACAATGCTTGAATATGGCGAAATTGTGCGCAAAAACAGGGATTGGTTAATTAAGTATGCACTGAACGAGTGAATCGTGTTGGGCGCAGATTCTATTTGCCTGGATAAAGTGTGTACACTACAATCGATCGCAGCATGCAAGGCCATTCGGGCAGGGCAGGCGGGTAGACAGACAAACAGATGACGGAGTCGACAGTGCAGAAAGTTTTCCGAATCGGCCAGATCGTGCCGAGCTCCAACACCACGATGGAAACCGAGATCCCGGCCATGCTGGCCGCGCGCCAGCTGGTGCGTCCGGAGCGCTTCACCTTCCACGGCAGCCGCATGCGAATGAAGAAGGTGGTCAAGGAAGAGCTGGCGGCGATGGATGCCGAATCCGACCGCTGCGCGGTGGAACTGAGCGACGCCCGCGTCGACGTGCTCGGCTATGCCTGCCTGGTAGCGATCATGGCGATGGGCCACGGCTACCACCGCGTGTCCGAGCAGCGCTTGCAGGCGCACACCGCCGAGAACGGCGGCGACGCGCCGGTGATCACCAGCGCCGGCGCGCTGGTCGATGCGCTCAAGGTGATGGGAGCCAAGCGCATCGCCGTGGTGGCGCCGTACATGAAGCCGCTGACCGAACTGGTGGTCGACTACATCCGCAACGAAGGCTACGAGGTGGTCGACTACCGCGCGCTGGAGATCCCCGACAACCTCGACGTCGGCCGCCACGACCCGTCGCGGCTGCCGGAGATTGTCGCGCAGATGGATTTCGCCGATGCCGATGTCATCGTGCTGTCGGCATGCGTGCAGATGCCGTCGCTGCCGGCGGTGGCCAAGGTGGAGGCGATGACCGGCAAGCCGGTGGTCACTGCCGCCATCGCCACTACTTATGCCATGCTCAAGCGCCTGGGCCTGGAGCCGGTGGTGCCGGGCGCGGGCGCGCTGCTGTCCGGCGCCTACTGAAGGAGCCGGACATGACGACCAGCACCTTCCTCTACGGCGCCAGCGTCCATGCCAACGGCATCCGCCAGCACTACCTGCGCTATGGCGGCCAGGACGGCGCACGCGCGCAGCGTGATTCCGTCATCATCGTGCCCGGCATCACCAGCCCGGCGGTTACCTGGGGTTTCGTCGGCGAGCAGTTCGGGCGGCAGTTTGATACCTATGTGCTCGACGTGCGCGGCCGCGGCCTGTCGCAGGCCGGCGCGGAACTGGACTACAGCCTCGATGCGCAGGCTGCAGACGTGATCGCGCTTGCCGAAGCGCTCGGGCTGCAGCGCTATGCCATCGTCGGCCATTCGATGGGCGCGCGTATCGGCATCCGCGCCGCGCGTAGCAAGCCCGCCGGCCTGACGCGGCTGGTGCTGGTCGATCCGCCGGTATCGGGCCCGGGCCGCCGTGCGTATCCGGCGCAACTGCCGTGGTACATCGATTCGATCCGGCTGGCGCAGCAAGGCATCGACGCGGAAGGCATGCGCCGTTTCTGCCCGACCTGGACCGAAGACCAGTTGCGCCTGCGCGCGCAATGGCTGCATACCTGCGACGAGCGCGCGATCCTGGCCAGCTTCAACGGCTTCCATGAAGACGATATCCACGCCGACCTGCCGCGGGTCGACGTGCCGGCGCTGCTGATGACCGCGGGCCGCGGCGACGTGATCCGCGAGGAAGACGTGCAGGAAATGCGCAAGCTGCTGCCCGCGCTGCTGGTCGCGCATGTCGGCAATGCCGGCCACATGGTCCCGTGGGACGACGAGGCTGGCTTCTACCATGCCTTCGGAGACTTCCTCGGCGCGGCGCTGAACTGATCAAGGAGGGAACATGCCCGTAAGCGATTACGACCTCACCACGGCGTGGAAGCAGGTGCTGACGCTGTCGAAGCTGCAACCGGGGCAGACCGTCACCGTGCTGACCGGCGCTGCCACGCACCCGCAGACGCTGCGCACGGCGATGGTGGCGGCGCAGTCGATGGGCGCCATCGTCAACCGGCTCGACCTGCCGCCGGTCAATGGCGAGAAGGCGCTCAGCCGCGACGCGCTGGCGTATCTCGGCACCACGCCGCTGACCGGCAACCCGGCAGCCATTGCCGCGCTCAAGGCAAGCGACCTGGTGCTGGACCTGATGACGCTGCTGTTCTCGCCCGAGCAGCACGACATCCTGTCCGGCGGCACTAAGATCTTGCTGGCGGTGGAGCCGCCCGAAGTGCTGGCACGGCTGGTGCCGACCGAGGCCGACCGCGCCCGCGTCAAGGCGGCCACCGAACGGCTGGGCAAGGCGCGCGAGATGCATATCGTGTCCGATGCCGGCATGGACCTGCGCTGCCGCCTGGGCGAGTTCCCCGCGATCAGCGAGTACGGCTTTGTCGATGAGCCCGGCCGCTGGGACCACTGGCCGAGCGGCTTCGTGCTGACCTGGCCGGACGAGGGCGGCACCAACGGCACCATCGTGCTGGACCGCGGCGACATCCTGCTGCCGATGAAGTCCTACCTGCAGGCGCCGATCCGCATCACCGTCGAAGCAGGCTACGTGCGCCGCATCGAAGGCGGCGTCGATGCCGAGCTGTTGGCCGACTACATGGCCTCGTTCAACGACCCCGAAGCGTATGCGATGTCGCATATCGGCTGGGGCCTGCAGCCGCGCGCCAGCTGGTCGGCACTGGCGATGTACGACCGCGAAGCCACCATCGGCATGGACGCACGCGCCTACGAGGGCAATTTCCTGTGCTCGTTCGGCCCCAACAACGAAGCAGGCGGCAGCCGCACCACCGCCTGCCATATCGATATCCCGGTGCGCCACTGCACGGTCAGCCTCGACGGCGAGCCGGTGGTGGTGCGCGGCAAGGTGATGGACGGGCACCATGCTCCCGCCGCATCGCTCTACAAGGCAGACAAGGACTCGCGCCATGGATGACGCAGTGCAGACCTACCAGCGCCAGGGCTTCGGCGCGTCGATGGAGCTAAGGGCGCCGTACGGCCTGCTGATCATCGACTTCGTCAACGGCTTTGCCGATCCGGCGGTATTCGGCGGCGGCAATATCCCCGAGGCCATCCGCAACACGCAGCCGCTGTTGCGCGCCGCACGCGAGCAGGGCTGGCCGGTGGCGCACAGCCGCATCGTGTTCGCCGACGACGACAGCGACCACAACATCTTCACGCTGAAGGTGCCCGGCATGCTGACGCTGAAGGAAGATGGCCACAACAGCCAGATCGTGCCCGAGCTGGCGCCCGCGCCGGGCGAGCTGGTGGTGCGCAAGACGGTGCCGTCGGCGTTCTTCGGCACCTCGCTGGCGGCGTGGCTGACGCAGCGCGGCGTGCAGACGCTGCTGGTGGCCGGCTGCGTCACCAGCGGCTGCGTGCGCGCCAGCGTGGTCGACGCGATGTCGCTGGGCTTCCGCCCGCTGGTGGTGTCCGATTGCGTGGGCGACCGCGCCATCGGACCGCACGACGCCAACCTGTTCGACATGGCGCAGAAGTACGCGACCGTGCTCACGCGCGATGAAGCGCTGGCGCAAGTCGCGGGTGAGGGCGCGCGCGCAGCCGCCTGAGCCGACGGTGCGCCCGCGCCGCGCTTCAGCCCGCGGCCGCCCGCTTGGCGCGTGCGGCCTTGCGCGCCGGCAGCGCCGGCGGCACGCTGGCTTCCGGCACCGCGCCTGGCACCGTTACCGTGCGCAGCACTGTCTGCTGGATCACATCGCGCCAGTGCGCCAGTGCGGGCGGGCTCATCATGGCCTCGCCCAGGAAGGCGCCGAGCGTATGATGGTTGGAGTTGTAGAAGTAGCCGAGCGAAGCGATCACCATGTAGACGTCGCGCGCGCCGATCTCGGGACGGAACAGCCCGGCGGACTTGCCGCGCGTGAGGATCCCGTCGAGCACCGACAGCGCGTAGCTGGAGATTTCCCTGAGCCGGACCGACTTCTTCGCGTGCTTGCCCTGGCTCATGTTCTCGCTGGACAGGATCGCGACGAACTCGGGGTGGTCGAGGTAGTACTGCCAGATGAAGTCGATCAGCTGCGACAGCGCGCGCACGGGGTCGGCGGCGTCGAGTTCCTGCTCCAGCTGCTGCTCGGCTTCGTTGAGCTGCAGGTAGATGGTCTCCAGTACTTCGACGAACAGCTTTTCCTTGCTGCCGAAGTAGTAGTAGATCATCCGGTCATAGGTCTTGGCCAGCGACGAAATGCGCTCGATGCGGCCGCCGTCGTAGCCGCGCTGGGCGAAGACCTTGATCGCAGCCTTGAGTATGCGGTCGCGGCTGTCCTGCGCCTGCCTGGCTCGCGTGCCTGGGGCGGCCCGCTTTGCAGCCCGCTTGGCGGCAGGTTTCGCCGCGGTGGTGTTCGTCATGATGGTTGGGTGGCTCTGACTCTGTTGGCTGGCAGTATAACGGCGCCCCCGTTGAAGGAGATTGGAAGACGATGACGGCAACGACCCTGCAACCCGTGGCACAGGCCGATCCCGCCACGCCGCGCGCGCTGCGGCTGGCGCTGCTGCAGGCAACCGGCGTGCTGCTGGTCACGCGCGCGCCGCAGGCGGCGGCACATCCCGCGCCCGGCCAGCCCGGCGCGGCGTCGGACTACGTGCCGGCGCTGCCGGATATCTTCATCGCCGTGCGCGACAGTGGCGAGGTGCTGGCCTTCAACGGCCATGTCGACCTGGGCACCGGCATCCGCACGGCGCTGGCGCAGATCGTGGCGGAGGAACTCGACGTGCCGCTGTCGCGCGTGCGCATGGTGCTGGGCCATACCGAAGCCACCCCCAACCAGGGTCCGACCATCGCCAGCGCATCGATCCAGATTTCCGCCATCCCGCTGCGCCGAGCCGCGGCGCAGGCACGCGCGTGGCTGCTGGCGCGTGCCGCGCAACAGCTCGGCGTCGCGCCCGACCAGCTCGAAGCGCAGGACGGCGAGTTCCGCGTGCGCGGGTCCGACGCCGCCATCGGCTACGGCACGCTGGTGCAAGGCGGGCATGTGGCACTGCCGCTGGCCGACGACGTGCCGATCAAGCCGGTCGAGTCCTACCGCATCGTCGGCCGCCCCGCGGGCCGCGTCGATATCCCCGACAAGGCGCGCGGCGTGCTGACATTCGTCCATGACGTGCGCGTGCCCGGCATGCTGCATGGGCGCGTGGTGCGGCCGCCTTACGCCGGGCGCGACAGCGGCGACTTTGTCGGCAACAGCCTGCTCGCGGTCGACCGCGAATCGGTGCGCGATGTGCCGGGACTGGTCGACGTGGTGGTGCAGGGCGACTTCGTCGGCGTGGTGGCCGAGCGCGAAGAGTATGCAGTGCTTGCCGCGCGCAAACTGCGGGTGCAGTGGAAACCCGTGCCGCCGATGCCGTCGCTTTCGGACCCGGAACCCGCACTTCGCGCCAACCCGGCAACGCGGCGCGAATTGCTGAACGACGGCGAGATGCCCGCGGCGGGCGCCGGCAAGACGCTGGATCGCCATTACGTCTGGCCATACCAGATGCATGGTTCGATCGGCCCATCGTGCGCGGTCGCCGACTGGCATGAGGATGGCCTGACGGTATGGTCGGGCACGCAGAACCCGCACGTGCTGCGCATCGACCTGGCACGCCTGTGCGGGCTGGGCGAGGACAGCATCGAGATCGTGCGCATGGAAGCCGCCGGCTGCTACGGCCGCAACTGCGCGGACGATGTCTGCGCCGATGCCGCGCTGCTGTCGCGTGCCGTCGGCCATCCGGTGCGCGTGCAGCTGTCGCGCGAGCAGGAACACCTGTGGGAACCCAAGGGTGCGGCCCAGTTGATGGATGTCAGCGCAACGCTGGGCGCCGACGGCGAACTGCTCGGCTATGACTTCACCAGCCGCTATCCGTCCAACGATGCGCCGACGCTGGCACTGGTGCTCGCCGGCATCGTGCCCAACGCGCCGCGCACGCTGGAGATGGGCGACCGCACCGCGGTGCCGCCGTATGCCTACCGCGCGCGCCGCATCGGCTGCGACGACACCCCCGCCATCGTGCGCGCGTCATGGTTGCGTGGCGTATCGGCGCTGCCGAATTCATTCGCGCATGAATGCGTGATCGATGAACTGGCCGCCGAAGCCGGCGTCGACCCGATCGATTTCCGGCTGCGTCATTTGCCCGACACGCGCGCCGCCGAACTGCTGCGCGCGGTGGCCGACGCGGCGGGCTGGCAGCGCGGAGTGCAGGGTTCGCGCGGCAACGCTGGCAACGACGGCATGCTGCGCGGGCGCGGTGTTGCCTATGCGCGCTATATCCACAGCCGCTTCCCGGGCTTCGGCGCGGCATGGGCGGCATGGGTGGTCGATGTGGCCGTGGAAGCGGCAACGGGCCGCATCGCCGTGGAGAAACTGGTGGTCGGACAGGACACCGGCATGATGGTCAACCCGGATGGCGTGCGCCACCAGATCCACGGCAACGTGGTGCAGGCCTTGAGCCGCGTGTTGAAGGAGCAGGTGCGCTTCGACGCCGACGGTGTCGCCAGCCGCGAGTGGGGCAGCTATCCGTTGCTGACGTTTCCGGAAATCCCGCCGATCGAGGTGGTGCTGATGCCGCGGCAGGAAGAGCCGCCGATGGGGGCAGGGGAGTCGGCATCGCTGCCGGGGGCGCCGGCGATCGCCAATGCGTTGTTCGATGCGATCGGGGTGCGGCTGCGGCGGCCGCCGTTCGTGCCGGAGATGGTGTTGGCGGCGTTGCGGGGCTGAGGGCCTCAGCATACCGCTGTCTGGCTCCCTCTCCCGCTTGCGGGAGAGGGTTGGGGAGAGGGTGGGCGTATCAACGAAGTGAGACGCCGCGATGCTTGCCGCACGCCTGCCCTCACCCCCGGCCCCTCTCCCGCAAGCGGGAGAGGGGAGCAGATCGGCAGCATGCTTGACCCCCAGTCAAGCTCAAGCGCCCCCATTCCCCTCGTCAATCTCACTCATCTTCCGCAGCAAGTACGTCACCGCCACCCGCTCCGCCGGGTTCAGGCCGCCAAACGTCTGCTCCGAAATCTGCTTCGCGAACGGCACGGTTTCGTCGATCAACGCCAGCCCACCGGGCGTCACCGTCACCACCACCTTGCGCCGGTCGTTCGGGTCATGCGACACCGCAATCAGCTTGCGCGCCTTCAGCCGCTCGATGATGCCGCGCACCGTCGCCTGGTCGATCGCCGTGGCGCGCACCACTTCATTGAGCGAGCACGGCTGCCGGTCCCTGACCGCGCACAGCACCACGAACTGCGCCGCGGTGAGCTGCGAATCCGGGATGGTCTGCTGGAAGATCGCCACGTGGCGCTGGTATGCGCGCCGCAGCAGGTGGCCGACCTGCTCGGTGAAATCGTAGTCGGGGGCGGTCTGGTCTGCTGACGATGCGGAAGATGCGGAGGGGTTGGGCACGTCGATCGTGATGCGTTGGATGAGCGTGCCCCGAGTATATCCGCTGCTTATTCCGCAGTGATCCCCGCCGTCTTCGCCACCTTGCCGAAGCGCTCGTATTCCGATTGCGTCAGCGCCTGCAGTTCGGCCGCGCTGGATCCCTTGGGACTGAAGCCCGCCTGCACCAGCTTCTCGCGCACATCGGGACGTGCCAGCGCCTCGACGAAGGCGCCGTTGAGCGCCTGCACCACCGGCCCCGGCAGGTTGGCCGGGCCATAGACCCCGAACCATGGCTCGACCGCATAGCCCTGCAAGCCGGCCTCGGCCAGCGTCGGCACGTCGGGCAGGGACGGTGAGCGCTGCTTGCCCGCTACAGCGAGCGCGCGCAGCTTGCCCGCCTGAATATGCGGCAGCGACGCCGGCAGGTTGTCGAACATCACGCTGATATGGCCGCCCAGCATGTCGTTGATGGCCGGACTGCTGCCCTTGTATGGCGCATGCGTCAGGCTGGTCTGCGTCATCTGCGCGAACATCGCGCCGGCCAGGTGCATCGAGGTGCCGGTGCCGGCGGTTGCATAGGTCAGCCCGGGATTGGCCCTGGCGTAGGCCACCAGTTCCTTGACGGTCTTCACCGGCAGCGCCGGGCTGACCTCCAGCACGATGGTCGAGGTGCCGAGCAGGCTGATCGCGGTGAAGTCCTTGCGCGGGTCGAACGGCACCTGCTTGTAGATATGCGGGTTGAGCGCATTGGTGGAGATCGCGCCGAAGCCGATGGTGTAGCCGTCCGGCGCGGCCTTGGCCACGGCGTCCATGCCGACATTGCCGCCGGCGCCGGGGCGGTTCTCGATGACCACCGGCTGCCCGAGCTTCTCGCCCACGCGCTGGCCGACCGTGCGCGCCACCAGGTCGGTGGTGCCGCCGGCGGCGTAGGGCACGACGAAGCGGATCGGACGGGAGGGATAGCTGTCGCCGGGCGCGGCGGCGGCACTGAAGCTGCCAGCGAGCGCAGCGGCGCCTGCCAGGGCAGCGGGCAGCAACGCGCGGCGGCCGGCGTGAGCGGGGTGGGTCGGCATGGCGAGAAGTCTCCTTGGGTTGTTATCGTGGCGCCGGCCGTGACGCAGGCGGCGCGCGGCCATTGTAGGGGATCGGCAGGACGCGCGCCGGGCCGGGGCAGCCGCCGATGCGGTTGCGCCTTTTCGAATACAATCGTCGGGTCGCTTCGCGGGGCCGCGCGGGGCCGGTGCGCCGGCCCTGCGGCCCGCTTTCCACGAATTCCCGTGTCCGCCTCCCAGAAGTCCCTCGCCGCGCCTGCCGCGCTGCCGTCGCCGCAGCGCGCGGGGCTTGCCATCGCCGCCGTCGGCGCGGTGCTGTTTTCCGCCAAGGCGATCGTCGCCAAGCTGATGTACCGCTACAGCGTCGATGCCGTGATGGTACTGACGCTGCGCATGCTGTTCGCCGTGCCGCTGTTCATCGCGATCGGCTGGTGGCAGTCGCGCCGGCTGGCGCCGCTGTCGTGGGCGGACCGCGGGCGCGTGGTGTTCCTCGGTTTCATCGGCTATTACCTGTCGAGCTTCCTGGATTTCATCGGCCTGCAATACATCACCGCCGGGCTGGAGCGGCTGATCCTGTTCCTGACCCCGTCGTTCGTGCTGCTGGCCACCGCGCTGGCGTTCCGGCGGCCGATCCGTTCGCGCCAGTGGCTCTCGCTGCTGCTGGCGTATGCCGGCATCGTGCTGGTCTTCGCCCATGACCTCGACGTCAGCGGCAGCCAGGTGTGGCTGGGCGGCGCGCTGGTCCTGGGCAGTGCCATGACGTACGCTGTCTACCTGATCCTGAGCGGCGAGCTGGTGCGGCGCATCGGCTCGCTGCGGCTGGTGGCTTATGCGATGTGCGTGTCCACCGCCTGCTGCGTGATCCAGTATGTGGCGCTGGGCCGGCCCGTGGCCGAGCTGGCGCAGCCGGCGCCGGTGATGTGGCTGTCACTCGTCAATGCGGTGTTCTGCACGGTGCTGCCGGTGTCGATGACCATGGTGGCGGTGGCGCGCATCGGTGCGCCGCTGGCCTCGCAGGCCGGCATGATCGGCCCGGTATCGACGCTGTTCCTCGGCTACTGGCTGCTGGGCGAGCCGATCAGCGGCGTACAGCTGGCCGGCAGCGCGCTGGTGATGGGCGGCATGTACCTGCTTTCGGCCAGGAAAACCTGATGCATCGGCCGGGCTCTCCCGACCGTTCCAAGACAACAGACAAAGGAGAATCACATGGACATGGGATTGCGTGGCAAGCATGCGCTGGTCTGCGGCGCCAGCAAGGGCCTTGGCCTGGCCTGCGCCGACGCCCTCGCGGCGGAAGGCGTTGACGTGGTGATCGTGGCGCGTGGCGCCGAGGCGCTGGAGAAGGCCGCCGCCGACCTGCGCGCCCGCCATGGCCGCCGCGTGATCGCGGTGGCAACCGACATCACCACGCCCGAAGGACGCAAGACGGCGCTGGACGCCGCCGCCAGGCTGGGCGACCTCGACATCCTGGTCAACAACGCCGGCGGCCCGCCGCCGGGCAATTTCCGCGACTGGGAGCGCAGCGACTGGCTGGCCGCGCTCGACGCCAACATGCTGACCCCGATCGAGCTGATCAAGGCCACCGTCGACGGCATGATCGCGCGCAAGTGGGGCCGCATCATCAATATCACCAGTGGCGCGGTCAAGGCACCGATCGACGTGCTGGGGCTGTCCAACGGCGCGCGCTCCGGCCTGACCGGCTTTGTCGCGGGCGTGGCGCGTGAAGTGGCGCAGCATGGCGTGACCATCAACAACCTGCTGCCCGGGCCGTTCAATACCGATCGTCTGCGCAAGACCATGGAAGGCGGCGCGAAGCAGGCCGGCCTGAGTGTCGAGGAAGTGGCGCAGCGCCGTGCCGCGCAGAACCCGACGCGCCGCTTCGGCGAGCCGGCCGAGTTCGGCGCCGCCTGCGCCTTCCTGTGCAGCCGCCAGGCCGCCTATATCACCGGGCAGAACCTGCTGATCGACGGCGGTGCCTACCCCGGCACGTTCTGATCCCCACCAGCCTGCTGCAGTCTCACCACCCCAACCAGGAATTACTGATGACACGCCCCCGCATCGCGCTGATCGCCCACGACCACAAGAAGGACGACATCGTCGCCTTTGCCACGCGCCATCGCGCGTTTCTCTCGCAATGCGAGTTGCTGGCAACCGGCACCACCGGTGGCCGCCTGATCGACGAGGTGGGACTGGAAGTGACGCGCATGCTGTCGGGGCCGTGGGGCGGCGACCTGCAGATCGGCGCGCAGCTGGCCGAAGGGCGCGTGCGCGCCGTGGTGTTCCTGCGCGACCCGATGACGCCGCAGCCGCATGAACCGGATATCAACGCGCTGGTGCGCGCTTGCGACGTGCACAACGTGCCGTGCGCGACCAATGTCGCCACTGCCGAGCTGCTGATCGCCGGCCTGGCCAATGAGGCGGATGGCACGCAGGCAAGCTGAATTTCACCGATCGATGCAACACCACAACTAGGAGCGACGCAGATGAGCAAAGCCATCCGGATCGAGCAGACCGGCGGTCCTGAAGTCATGCAGTGGGTCGATGTGGAAGTGGGCGAGCCCGGCCCCGGCGAGGTGCGCGTGCGCCACGAAGCGGTGGGCCTGAACTACATCGACGTCTATTTCCGCACCGGCCTGTACAAGCAGCCGCTGCCGGGCGGCCTGGGCATGGAGGGCGCGGGGGTGGTCGAGGCGGTGGGCGAGGGCGTCGGCCACGTGAGCGTGGGCGACCGCGTCGCCTATGCCGGCCGCCCGACCGGCGCGTATGCGCAGGTGCGCGTGATGCCGGCCGATATCGTGGTGCGGCTGCCGGACGCGATCCCGTTCGACACCGCCGCGGCCATGATGCTGCAGGGCCTGACCGCGCAATACCTGATCCGCGACAGCTACAAGGTGCAGCCGGGCGACACGGTGCTGCTGCACGCGGCTGCCGGCGGTGTGGGCCTGATCGTCAGCCAGTGGCTGAAGGCGCTGGGTGTAACCGTGATCGGCACCGTCGGCACGGATGAGAAGGCCGAGCTGGCGCGCGCCAACGGCTGCGCCCATACCATCGTCTACACGCGCGAGTCGTTCGTGGACCGCGTCAAGGAAATCACCAACGGCAAGGGCGTGCCGGCGGTCTATGACTCGATCGGCAAGGACACTTTCCAGGGCTCGCTCGACTGCCTGGCGCCGCGCGGCACCATGGTCAGCTTCGGCAATGCCTCGGGCCCGGTGCCGCCGTTTGACCTGTCGGTGCTGGGCAGCAAGGGTTCGCTGCGGCTGACGCGCCCGACGCTGATGACCTACGTGGTGCACCGCGAGCTGCTCGAGCCGATGGTGGCCGACCTGTTCGACGCAGTCACGACGGGCAAGGTCAAGGTCGATATCCGCCAGCGCTATGCGCTGTCGGAAGTGGCGCAGGCGCACCGCGACCTGGAATCGCGCAAGACCACCGGCTCGACGATTCTGCTGCCGCGCTGAATCCGGTTCGGCGCAGGTATAAAAAATCCCCGTGGCACTCGGTGCCACGGGGATTTTTATTTGCCTGCTTCAGTGCGGCCGCACCGTGGTCGCGGTGGCGCGCGCCTGCGCCTGGCGCAGGATATGCGGCGGCAGGCGCTTCAGGATCAGGTGGACGGCCAGCGGGATCAGCACCACATCGTCAATGATGCCGAGCCCCGCGACCACGTCAGGCACGAGGTCAATCGGCGAAATCGCGTACAGCAACAGCCCGATCGCCGCGGGTTTCAGCCATGCCGGGGCATCCGGGTGGCGCAGCGCATACCAGAACAGCCGCCCATCGCGGCGTACCAGCGTCCACAGGGCCGAAAATCGCTTCAACATGAGAGGCCTCCTTCACATGGCGCGCGCCTGACACTGGCGCATACGCAGTGAGGTTGGGCCGTTGCGGACGGCTTCAAGTTCCGCGGGGGGAATGTGATGGGAGGGGCAGTGGTATCGCGGCTTCTGATGCCCGCGGTTTTCTCCCCTCTCCCGCGCGCGGGAGAGGGGCCGGGGGTGAGGGCGGGAGGGTCAAAGGCTGATGCCCTTGGGTTAGAACCGTTGGCCTTGCTTGATGTGGTTCCTAGCCAAACCGCCCCTCACCCCAGCCCTCTCCCCGTGAGGGGAGAGGGAGAACACCTTGCTTAGGCCAACTCGAGCGGCTTTGGCGCACTCTGCTCAGGCGAGCCCGGGCGGCCTTGGTGCACCCATCACCCCGGAATCTTCCCTTCCACACCCTCGACGTAGAACTTCACGCCGTGCAGGAACTTGTCATCCGCGACCTGATCCTTCGCCAGTTGCTCGTTCCCGGTGTTGTCCTTGATCGGACCCTTCCAGATCGGCGCGCTGCCATCGGCAATGCCCTTCTTGCGCTCCTCGACCAGCTTCTTCACATCTTCCGGCACGACCGCGTTGAACGACTTCAGGTCGATCATGCCTTCCTTCAGGCCCCACCACGTGGTGCTGTTCTTCCACTGGTTGTTCAGCACGTCTTCCACGACCTTGTTGTAGTAGACGCCCCACGAAATCACCGACGCGGCCAGGTGGGCCTTGTCGCCGAACTTGGTCATGTCGCTGTCCCAGCCGAAGGCATGCACACCCTTCTCCTGCGCGGTCTGCACCACGGCGGCGGAGTCGGTGTTCTGCATCAGCATGTCGACGCCCTGGCCGATCAGCGTGGTCGCGGCCTCGCGTTCCTTGCCTGGGTCGAACCACTTGTTGACCCACACCACCTTGACCGTGGCGTTGGGGTTGACGCTGCGCGCGCCCAGCGTGAACGAGTCGATATTGCGGATCACTTCGGGGATGGGCACCGACGCCACCACGCCCATCTTGCCGGTCTTGCTCATCTTGCCGGCGACCACGCCCGCCAGGTACGCGCCTTCATAGGTGCGCACGTCGTACTGGGCCAGGTTGCCGGCGGTCTTGAAGCCGGTGGCGTGCTCGAACTTCACGTCCGGGAATTCCTTGGCCACCTTGAGCATCGATTCCATGTAGCCGAAGGTGGTGCCGAAGATCAGCTTGTTGCCCTGGCTGGCCAGGTCGCGGAACACGCGCTCGGCGTCGGCGGCGGATTCGGGCACGTTCTCGACGAAGGAGGTCTTGACCTTGTTGCCGAACTTTTCTTCCACGGCCTTGCGGCCGTTGTCATGCGCGAAGGTCCAGCCGGCATCGCCGACCGGGCCGATATAGACGAAGGCGACCTTGAGGGGCTCGGCCGCCTGGCCGGCAGCGGGCGCGGCGGTGCCGGCCGTCTCGGCAGGCTTGTCGGCTTCCTTCTTGCCGCAACCGGCCAATGCCAGCACTGCGGTGGCGGCCAGCGCCGCCAGGGTTTTCCTGCGCGTGACGATCATCATTTCTCCTTGGTGAATTGTTGGTAGCTCAGGGATTTCCGTCAAAACAATCGATCCGATCCTGGCGATCAGGCATTGCCGGGCCGGAACGGCTTGCCCAGCGATGCCGGCATGTTCAGGCGTATCCACGCGGGGTTGCGCGAGATCAGCGCCAGCACCACGATGGTGGCCGCGTACGGCAGCATCGACAGGAACTGCGACGGTACCGATACGCCGATGCCCTGCAGGTAGAACTGCAGGATCGTCACGCCGCCGAACAGCCACGCGCCGATCAGCACGCGGCCCGGGCGCCAGGTGGCGAAGGTGGTCAGTGCCAGCGCGATCCAGCCGCGGCCGGCGACCAGGTTCTCGACCCACATCGGGGTGTAGACCAGCGACAGGTAGGCGCCCGCCAGCCCGCAGCAGGCGCCGCCGAACAACAGCGCGCCGAAGCGGATGGTGCGCACCGGATAGCCGAGCGCGTGCGCGGATTCCGGCGATTCGCCGATCGCGCGCAGCGTCAGGCCCGCGCGCGTGCGGAACAGGAACCACATGATGGCAAGGCACAGCAGCAGGCTGAAGTACACCATCCAGTGATGCTGGAAGAACGCCGGACCGACGAAGGGCAGTTCGGCCAGCCCGGGCACCGCCTTGGCCTGCGCCGGCATGGCAAAACCGACGAAGCGCTGGCCCATGAAGGCCGACAGCCCGGTGCCGAAGATCGACAGCGCCAGGCCGGTGGCGACCTGGTTGGTGGCGAGCACCAGCGCCAGCCACGAGAACAGCGTGGCCATCAGCATGCCGGCCAGCGCACCGGCGGCAAAGCCGAGCATCGGCGACTGGGTCTGGTAGCCGACCATGAAGCCGGCCACCGCGGCGACCAGCATCATGCCTTCGGCGCCCAGGTTGAGCACGCCCGAGCGCTCGTTGATCAGCAGGCCCAGCGCCGCCAGCAGCAGCGGCGTGCCGGCGTTGATGGCGGTGGCGATGAGGGGAGCGAGTTGTTCCATATGCTTTGTTTGCTCCGCTCAGGCCGTGGTGGCGCGCCAGCGCAGGCGGTTTTCGATCAGCGTGTCGCAGGCCAGCAGGAAGAACAGCAGCATGCCCTGGAACACCCAGCCTATGGCCGAAGGCAGGCCCAGGCGCGATTGCGCCATCTCGCCGCCGATATAGAACAGCGACATCATGATGCCGCCGAAGACGGTGCCAACCGGGTGCAGCCGGCCGATAAACGCCACGATGATCGCGGTGAAGCCGTAGCCCGGCGAGATCGACGGCAGCAGCTGGCCGATCGGGCCGACCACCTCAAACGCGCCTGCCAGCCCCGCGGTCGCGCCCGAGATCAGCAGCGCGCTCCACAATGCGCTGCGCGCCGAAAAGCCCGCGTAGCGCGCCGCCGCCGGCGCGGTGCCGCCGACCTGCAGGCGATAGCCGGCAAAGCTGCGGAACACGAACACCGTCATCACCGCCACCAGCACCAGCATCACCGCAAAGCCGGCGTGCAGGCGCGAGCCCGACATCAGGTTGGGCAGCAGGAATTCGGACGAGAACACCTTGGACTGCGGGAAGTTCATGCCGTTGGGATCCTTCAGCGGCCCGTTGACCACCCACAGCAGCAACTGTTGCGCGATATAGGTGAGCATCAGCGAGACCAGGATCTCGTTGGCGTTGAACCTGTCCTTCAGCAGCGCCGTGAGCGAGGCCCACGCCATGCCGCCGACGATGCCGGCGAGCGAGGCCAGCACCAGCACCACGGTGCCATTCATGGCCTGTCCCGGCACGTCGAAATACAGCACCGCGGCGCCCGCACAGATGCCGCCGGCGATCAGCTGGCCGTCGGCGCCGATGTTCCACACGTTGGCCCGGTAGCACACCGACAGTCCGAGCGCGCACAGCACCAGCGGCACTGTCTTCAGCAGCACCTCGCCGATGGCGCGCCTGTCGCGCAGCGGATCGGCCAGGAACACCTTCAGCGCGGCCACCGGGTCCTTGCCGAGCACCAGGAACAGCAGCGCGCCGAACAGCAGCGTCAGCGCCAGCGCGACCACCGGCGAGGCATAGGCCATGGTGCGCGACGGCAGCCCGCGGGGCGCCAGCGTGAGCGGGGAACGGGGGAAGAGGCGTCGCACATCAGCCATGGCTTCCCACCTCCGCGGGGTGTGCCTTGGCGGGACCGCCTTGCCACAAGCCGCTCATCCACAGGCCGACCTGCTCGCGCGTGGCGGTTTCGGTCGGCACCGGGGGCGACAGGTGGCCCTTGGCGATCACGTGCAGCCGGTCGCAGATCGCGAACAGCTCGTCGAGTTCTTCTGACACCACCAGGATGGCGCAGCCGGTGGCCTTCAGCGCCAGGATCTCGTTATGGATCTGCGCCGCGGCGCCCACGTCCACGCCCCACGTCGGTTGCGCCACGATCAGTACCTTGGGGCCGCTTTCGATCTCGCGGCCGACAATGAATTTCTGCAGGTTGCCGCCGGACAGGCTGCGCGCCAGCGCATCCGGTCCGCTGGCCTTGACACGGAAGCGGTCGATCACCGCCGCCGCCAGCCCGGTCGCCGCGCGCGGCGAGATCATGCCCTTGCGCACGTAGGGCGGCCTCTGGTGCGACAACAGGATATTGGTGGCCAGGCTCATGCCCGGCACCGCGCCACGCCCCAGCCGCTCTTCTGGCACGAATGCGAGGCCGGCGCGGCGGCGCTGGCGGGCGTCGAGCTTGCCGACCGGCCTGCCGCCGATCTGCAGCGATGCGTTGGCCGCGCGCGTGTCCTCGCCTGAGAGCGCCGCCAACAGCTCCTGCTGGCCGTTGCCGGAGACGCCAGCGATGCCGACGACCTCGCCCGCATGCACGTCCAGCGAAATCCGGCTGAGCTCGGTGGCGAAGGCATGCGCGCGCGGCAGCGACAACTCCTGCACGCTCAGTCGCACTGGACCGCGGAAGGCAGTCACGCGCGCCTCACGCGGCGGCTCCCCGCCGATCATCAGCCGCGACAGCGACGCCGCGGTTTCGCGGCGCGGATCGCACACGCCGGTGACCTTGCCCATGCGCATCACGGTGGCGTGATGGCACAGCGCGCGGATCTCGTCGAGCTTGTGGCTGATGTAGAGGATGCTGGTGCCTTCGTCGGCCAGCTGGCGCAGCGTGACGAAGAGCGTTTCGACCGCCTGCGGCGTCAGCACCGAAGTGGGCTCGTCCAGGATCAGCAACTGCGGGTTGGCCAGCAGCGCGCGCACGATCTCCACACGCTGGCGCTCGCCGACCGACAGCGTGTGCACGTGGCGGTTCGGTTCCAGCGGCAGGCCATAGCGCTCGGCGGTGGCGCGGATGCGCTCGGCCAGCTGCTTCATGTTGCCTTGCTGGCTGGCAGGCAGGCCGAGCGCGATGTTCTCGGTCACGGTCAGAGTGTCGAACAGCGAGAAATGCTGGAACACCATGGCAATGCCCAGGTTGCGGGCATCGTGCGGGCTGTTGATCGTGACCGGCGCTCCGTTGAAGTGCACCTCGCCGGCATCGGGCCGGACGGCGCCGAAGATGATCTTCATCAGGGTGGACTTGCCGGCGCCGTTTTCGCCCAGGACGGCGTGGATTTCGCCGGGAGCGACGGTAAGGCTGACGTCATCGTTGGCGACGACGCCCGGATAGCGCTTGCTGATATGGGCAAGCGCCAGCCTGGGAGGGGTTTGTGATGTCACTGAGGCAGCTCGGGTTGTTGTGAGGGCAGCAACGTCGGGATGAGTCAAAGCGCGGCAGTGCGTGGCGCAGGATCGCCGCGCCGCATTGCAGCATTCATCATGAACTGGTGATGCTCGATATAGGTGTCGAATTATATAAGTGCGCGGGGGGTGGAAGGCCTGAAACGGGCGAGTGTCCAGTCCCCGCAACGGTTGCAGGCAGGTTGCAAGTCGCATGCCGGCTACGGCACGAAAAAAAGCCGCCGCCTCCTGGTGGAGGCGGCGGCTTGCCGAAGCTGATGGGGTCAGGATTGCGAATGTTGTCTCCCCTCTCCCATTTATGGGAGAGGGGCGGGGGAGAGGGCGGGAGTGTCCACATCGTGAGGGCCGTTGCTATTGCCAGCGCCGGCCCTCTCCCCCAACCCCTCTCCCGCGCGCGGGAGAGGGGAGCAAACCGGTAGGCGAATTACGCCCCGGAACCCGCCGCGATCGTCGCGAACCGCCCGTCCCGGAAATCCGCCAGCGTCTGGTAGATCTGCTCCTGCGTGTTCATCACGAACGGGCCGTACTGCGCAATCGGCTCGTTCAGCGGCTTGCCGGCGATCAGCAGGAAGCGCGCGTCCGCGTCGGCCCGCACCACCACGCCGTCGGCCGTGCCGGCGTTGTCCAGCACGCCCATGCGCTGGGCCTCGACCACCGCGCTGTCGTCGTCGTCGCCGATCGACACCTCGCCCTGGTAGACGTACACAAAGGCGTTATGCCCGGCCGGCAGCGCTTGCGCGAACGATTGCCCGGCCGGCAGGTGCACGTCGAGGTAGAGCGGCTCGGTCACCGGTCGAGTCACCGCGCCGGCCACGCCGTGGCTGGCGCCGGCCAGCACGCGGACCGTGCCGCCGCTTTCGTCGTCCCCCAGTGCCACCGTCGGAATCTCGGCCGACGGCATGTCGCGGTACCACGGCGCGGTCATCTTGTCCGCGGCAGGCAGGTTCAGCCAGAGCTGGAAGCCTTCCATGCGGCCGTCTTCCTGCTCGGGCATTTCCGAGTGCACCACGCCGGCGCCGGCCACCATCCACTGGGCGCCGCCGTTCTGCAGCAGGCCTTCGTTGCCGGCGCTGTCGCGATGGCGCATGCGGCCGGCCAGCATGTAGGTGATGGTCTCGAAGCCGCGGTGCGGGTGATCGGGGAAGCCGCCGACGTAGTCGTCCTTGCTGTCGGTGCCGAAGGCATCGAGCATCAGGAACGGGTCCAGCCGGCGCTGCAGGTTCTGCGTCAGCACGCGGGTCAGCTTCACGCCGGCGCCGTCGGAGGTGGCGATGCCCCGAACGACGCGGTCCACGGTGCGCGAGCGTTGCACGCTTTCCGCGGCGGTGGCGGGAACGGTGGTGAAGAGGCTACGGGTATCCATGTCTTTCTCCTGTGGGCGGGAGGCGCGGCGATCGTGCCGCGCGGTCCCGTCGTTTCAGCTACCCCGTCAATTTAGTGGTTTGGCCGGGAAAGAGTAGAGGGCGGGAAGACAACAGATTGTTCCATTCATGGGTCAACGGACCTGACCGCCACTATCGGAATTGGAACGACGCGGCGGGCGGCGCCGGCCCTCCGGACCGGTGCCGCGAACGCCTCGCGGCAGCATAAAATTGCCGCGAAATCCGGGCCGGAAAGCGGAAAGATGACAAGATCAAAGAAGATCGCTATAATAGCGCTCTCTTTGTCATCCGTTGATGTGAATTGCAAGGTGGCCGAATCCGCGCCAGCCCTTGCCAGTCAACGGCCAAATGGATCGGCGGCGCGCCCAAAAACCTCAATACCTGCGCTGCCACTGGCCAACTGGTCGCCACGCCTAACGCGTCGCCGGTTGCGCCGCTTCAGGGACTGCCCGGACGCATGGCCGGCTTCCCGTCAATCGGGCCTCCCCCCGCCAACGCGGAAGGGCCCACAGACCGTCCGCCGGCAATCGTGCCGGTCATGGCGGCAAGGCAATCTGAACCGGGCCGGTGGCGCCTCCATCTCCGCACCCACCAGCCCATATTGTTTTCCGCGATCGGAAAGTGGCGTGTTGCGCTCTTTTCGGGCCGCAGGAGGGGAGAGTATGTCAAAGCAATCGGCCCGGTCTTTCGCCTGGGCAGGACTGACGCTTGCCGCGATCGCCGCATTGGTCGCGTGGATCGGCGTCGATGTGATTCAAAAATATCAGGAGCGCCTGATTTACGACGTCGCCGACCATCTGCGCCTGGTCGCGATCTCGATGGCGCTGGCGCTGGCCACCGGCATCCCGGCCGGCATCGCGCTGAGCCGCCCGTGCATGCGCCGCTGGGCCGACCGGCTGATGCAGGTCTTCAACGTCGGCAATACGGTGCCGTCGCTGGCGGTGCTGGCACTCGCGCTGGCAGTGCTCGGCATCGGCGAGCGCCCGGCGATCCTGGCGCTGTGGCTGGCTTCGCTGCTGCCGATCGTGCGCAACACCTACGAGGGGCTGCGCAGCGTCTCGCCCACGCTGCTGGAAGCGGCGCGCGGCATCGGCATGACGCCGGTGCAGCGGCTGGTGCGCGTGGAACTGCCGAACGCGCTGCCGGTGATGCTGGCCGGCATCCGCATCGCGCTGGTGATCAACGTCGGTACCGTGCCGCTGTCGTTCCTGATCGGCGCCAACAGCCTGGGCGAGCTGATCTTCCCGGGCATTTACCTGAACAACCAGTCGCTGCTGCTGCTGGGCGCGGCCGCCACCGCGCTGCTGGCACTGGCACTGGACGCGCTGTTCGCCGCTGCCGGCCAGATGTACCTGCGCCGCCGCGGGCTGGCGCGCTGACGCGCTTACCAAGGTTAACGAGGGGGCCGACATGAAAGACCCAATGCAATTCATCCGCCGCCGCGCGCGCCGCGCCGCCATGCTGGTGGCAGCCGTCACCGCGCTCGCGGCAGGACTGGCGCTGGCCACGGCGCCCGGGGCGCACGCCGCTGCGGCAGCCAATACCGCCAATGCCGCCGCAGCGCCGATCCGCGTGGGCGGCAAGAACTTCACCGAGCAGCTGCTACTGTCGTCGATGACGTCGAAATACCTGCGTGCCAAGGGCTTCAGCACCGAACTGACCGCCGGGCTGGGCAGCACGCTGATGCGCCAGGCCATGGAGAGCAACCAGCTCGACGTGGTCTGGGACTACACCGGCACTGCGCTGATCGTGTTCAACAAGGTCCAGGAAAAGCTGGGCGCGAAGGAAAGCTATGAGCGCGTCAGGCAGCTGGACGGCGCGCGCGGGCTGGTGTGGCTGGATGCCTCCAACATCAACAACACCTATGCGCTGGCGATGCCGAAGGAACGCGCTGGCAAAGGCGTGACCACGCTGTCGGCGTTTGCCGAGCAGATGCGCAAGGCCGGTCCCGATGCCAGCCACCCGTTCGCTGTCGACATGGAATTCGCTGCGCGCCCGGACGGCCTGGAGCCGCTCAAGGAACTGTACAAGCTGCCGTTCTCGCGCCGCGACGTGATCCAGCTCGACCCGGGCCTGGTCTACACCGCGCTGAAGAACAACCAGGTCGAACTGGGCCTGGTCTACGCCACCGACGGCCGCGTCAAGGGCTTCGACCTCGTGCTGCTGGAAGACGACCTGCATTTCTTCCCGCCGTACAACGCGGTGCCGGTGGTGCGCAAGCCCGTGCTCGACAAGCATCCGGAACTGGCGGGCCTGCTCAACGCGCTCGCGGCCAGGCTCGACAACCAGAGCATGACCGACATGAACTACAAGGTGGACATCGGCCAGCAGCCGGTGGACAAGGTGGCGGAGGACTTCCTGCGCAGCCACGGACTGATCTGAGGAGGGCCGCATGGACTTGTTTTCTTACCTGCAGCACAGCTGGCCCACGCTGCTGAAGATGACCGGCGAGCATCTCGTGCTGGTCGGCTCTGCGGTCGGGCTGGCGATCCTGATCGGGGTGCCGCTGGGCATCGTGATCACGCGCTTCCGCGCACTGGCCACGCCGCTGCTGGCGCTGGCCACCATCGTGCTGACGCTGCCGTCGATCGCGCTGTTCGGGCTGATGATCCCGATCTTCGCGCGCTTCGGCCATGCGCTCGGCTACGTGCCGGCGGTGACGGCGGTGTTTCTGTATTCGCTGCTGCCGATCATGCGCAACACTTACACCGCGCTGGCCAATGTCGACCCCGGCATCCAGGAAGCGGGCCGCGGCATCGGCATGACCACCTGGCAGCGGATGCGGCTGGTCGACCTGCCGCTGGCGGTGCCGGTCATCCTCGGCGGGGTGCGAACCGCCGTGGTGATGAATATCGGGGTTGCCACCATTGCCGCCATCATCGGCGCGGGTGGCCTTGGGGTGCTGATCCTGCAAGCGATCAGCCAGAGCAACATGAGCAAGCTGGCCGTGGGCGCGGTCCTGGTCAGCCTGCTCGCCATCGTGGCGGACGCTTTCCTGCAGTGGTTGCAGCGGGCGCTGACGCCGAAGGGGATCCGTCCATGATCGAACTCGACCAACTCACCAAGTCCTTCCAGCAGAAAGACGGCACCGAAGTGCGGGCCGTCGACGCCGTGTCGCTGACGGTGCCGCGCGGCGAGATCTGCGTCTTCCTCGGCCCGTCGGGCTGCGGCAAGACCACCACGCTGAAGATGATCAACCGGCTGATCGAGCCGACCGCGGGCACGGTGCGCATCGAGGGCGAGGACACGCGCGGCATCGACGGCGTGACCCTGCGCCGCAAGATCGGCTACGTGATCCAGCAGATCGGCCTGTTCCCCAACATGACCATCGAAGAGAACATCATGGTGGTGCCGCGCCTGCTCGGCTGGGGAAAGAAGCAGTGCCGCGAGCGCGCCCGCGAACTGATGGCGATGGTGCAGCTCGACCCAAACCTGATGCTCGGCCGCTACCCGCGCGAGCTGTCGGGCGGGCAGCAGCAGCGCATCGGCGTGATCCGCGCGCTGGCGGCCGATGCGCCGGTGCTGCTGATGGACGAGCCCTTCGGCGCGGTCGACCCGATCAACCGCGAGAGCATCCAGAACGAATTCCTGCAGATGCAGCGCCAGCTCGGCAAGACCGTGATCATGGTCTCGCACGATATCGACGAGGCGATCAAGCTGGCCGACAAGGTGGCCGTGTTCCGCCGTGGCAAGCTGGTGCAGTTCGACCACCCCGACGCGCTGCTGGCGCACCCGGCCGATGAGTTCGTGCAGGCCTTCGTCGGCCACGACAACACGCTCAAGCGCCTGCTGCTGGTGCGCGCCGGCGACGCCGCCACCATGCCGCCGAGCTGCCGCCCCGACATGCCGCTGGCCGAGGCGCTGGGCGTGATGGATGATGCCGACGTGCGCCACCTGCCGGTGGTGGACGAGGCGCAGCGCGCGGTCGGCTATGTCACGCGCCGCGACGCGCGCTCGGGCAAGGGCGTGTGCAGCGAGGTGATGCGGCCGTTCGCGGTGACCGCGGCGTTCGACGAGCACCTGCGCATCGTGCTGTCGCGCATGTACCAGCACAACACCAGCTGGCTGCCGGTGATGGGTGCGGACGGCGACTACCTGGGCGAAGTGACGCAGGAATCGATCGCGGGCTACCTCAGTTCGGGCCGCTCGCGTGGCCAGTCCGCGCTGGCGATGCCCGCGGCTGCCGCGCCGGCGCCGCTGCGCGCGGCGGCCTGAGCGCGGCAGCCTGAGGACAGGGCAGAGCGCGCGCATCCGGGCTATGCTTGACGCATGCTCCGCTACTGCCGCTCCCCGCTTTGCCTGGTCGTCGAAACCCGCTGGCTGATCCCGCGCGGCTTTGACGGCTTCACGCCCGGCCCGCTGATCCTGCTGCGGCCCGGCGCCAGCGACGCGCTGATCGAGCATGAGAAGGTGCACGTGCGCCAGTTCTGGCGCAGCTGGGGGCTGATGGGTGTGCTGTATCTGGCCAGCCGGCGCTGGCGGCTGCGCTATGAAGTGGAGGCGTACCGCGAGCAGTTGCGGCACTGTCACCCGGACTCGGCATACGCATTTGCGCGCGTGCTGGCCCAGAAATACCGGCTGAAGATTTCAGAAGCCGAAGCCTACCGGTTGCTGACGCAGTGTCCGGAAGGCGCATCGGAATAGGTCCGAATGGATACGGCCCGCACCGGTTGCCCGGTGCGGGCCGTCTTGCTGTCTGGCGGAAGCGGTGAGATTCGAACTCACGGATGGGTCACCCCATCGGCAGTTTTCAAGACTGCTGCCTTAAACCACTCGGCCACGCTTCCGGAAAGTGCGGGCATTGTAGCGCGAAAGGGCGGGTCCTTCGGCGCTTCGTTGCCATCGACCTGACGGTCAGGCCGCGCATTATACAAGGCCCGCGTGCAACGAGGTGGTCTTGCAGCGCGGCAAGGCGGCATGCGTAAACTTCCTGCCACACCGCCGGCCGCGGCTGTCGGCGTCTGTCTGACACAGCGGAACCTTCACATGGGCCCGCCGCTCATATTGGAGTGCATGGGATCGCGGCGCGTGCCACCGGTGTGTGTCGGTGTGCCGCAATCCCTGCTTCGACTGGCAACAGAGGAGAACTCAATATGCGAATGCAAAGCAAGAAATGGCTGATCCTGCCGGCAGCTACCGCGGTGGCGGTGCTGGCCGGTTGTGCCGCACCGTATAACGGCGGCTACAGCAATACCGGATACAACACCGCGCCGCCTCCGGCCTACCAGACCACCAACACCTCGCAGGCGCCTGCCGGCTCGGTGTACTACGGCCGTGTGGAATCGATCGAGCCGATCACCTCCACGCAAAACAGCTCGGGCTTGCTGGGCACCGTCATCGGCGGTGCCGCGGGCGGCCTGCTGGGCCACCAGATCGGCGGCGGGCGCGGGCAGACCGCGGCCACCATCGGCGGTGCCGTGGTGGGCGCAGTGGCGGGCAACCAGATCGAAAAGCGTGCGGGCAGCAATACGCAGAACGCGTATCGCGTCAACGTGCGCCTGGACGATGGCCGCGTCGCGACCGTGACGCAGTCGAACCTGGGCAACCTGCAAGTCGGCATGCGCGCCCGCGTGGCCAACGATATGGCGACGCCGTACTGACGC
The DNA here is from genome assembly GCF_038900635.1 of Cupriavidus oxalaticus. GTDB lineage: Bacteria > Pseudomonadota > Gammaproteobacteria > Burkholderiales > Burkholderiaceae > Cupriavidus > Cupriavidus oxalaticus_B. The sequence continues at coordinate 215,843 of NZ_JAYMRX010000005.1, forward strand.
TGACGGCTGTCCGAAGGCAGAAAGGCCACGCGATTGCGTGGCCTTTTTGTTGAGACTGTCGGGACTTGTCGGGACGCCGCTGCGTCCACAATTCAGTCCTTCAGGAACATCTCCTGCAGGTCATTCAGGAAGCGCCGGCCCAGTTCCGTCGGCCGGATGGTCGTCAGGTCCGCTTCCAGCAGTCCCTTCTTTTCGGCTTCGGCGAGTTGCTTGCTGATGGTGTGCAACGGCAGCCCGGTGTAGTCCTGGAAGCTTGCTGCGGGGACGCCATCGGTCAGGCGCAGCGCATTGAGCATGAACTCGAACGGCAACTCGTCGGCGCTCACGTCGCGCGCTTCCTGCACGGCATTGCCGGCAAGCGCCTGCGCCATGTAGGTGGCGGGATGCTTGTGCCGCATCTGGCGCAGGATGCGGTGCGGGAACGACAGCTTGCCGTGCGCGCCCGCGCCGATGCCGAGGTAATCGCCGAAACGCCAGTAGTTGAGGTTATGGCGCGCCTCGCGATGCGGCTTTGCATAGGCCGACGTCTCGTAGTGGCGATAGCCCGCCTCGGCCGTGCGTGCCTCGATCAGGTCCTGCATCTCGTACGCGCTGTCGTCGTCCGGCAGCGCGGGCGGGAACTTGGCGAACAGCGTGTTCGGCTCCAGCGTCAGGTGATACAGCGACAGGTGCGTGGTGCCGTACGAGAGCGCGGTTTCCAGGTCCTGCCGGCATTCTTCCGGCGTCTGTCCGGGCAGGGCGTACATCACGTCGAGGTTGATATTGTCGAAGCTCGCCTGCGCGATATCGATCGCCTTGCGCGCCTCGGCGCCGCCATGGATGCGGCCGAGCGCCTGCAGGTGCCGGTCGTTGAAGCTCTGGATGCCGATCGACAACCGGTTGATGCCGCTGGCGCGGTAGCTGGCGAACTTGTCGGCCTCGAAGGTGCCGGGGTTGGCCTCCATCGTGATCTCGGCGTCGGCATCGAGAGGCAGCAAGGCGCGGATATCGGACAGCAGCCGGTCCATGCCGGCGGCCGACAGCAGGCTGGGCGTGCCGCCGCCGATAAAGACGGTATGCACGGGACGGCCCCATACCAGCGGCAGCGATTGCTCCAGGTCCGCGCGCAGCGCGTCCAGGTAGATCTCTTCCGGGATCTCATGGTTGTTGGCGCCCGGCGCCGCGTGCGAATTGAAGTCGCAATACGGGCACTTGCGCACGCACCACGGGATATGCACGTACAGCGACAGCGGCGGCGATCCGGGCAGGCTGATCTGCCCGGGCTTGAGCCATAGCTGCTTGGTGTCGACGGCAGAGGCGGCGGGCGGCGCGCTGCCGGCCGGTACGATCGGGATCATCGGCCGTTGCGCTGCGCGGCGTCGGCTTGCAGCCTGGCCACCAGCGCGCGCAGTGCCTGGGCGCGGTGGCTGATCGCGTTCTTCTCTTCCGCCGATAGCTCGGCGGCCGTCTTGCCCAGCACCGGCAGCAGGAAATGCGGATCGTAGCCAAAGCCGCCCGCGCCGCGGGGCGCGTCGACGACCTCGCCATGCCACACGCCTTCGGCGATCAGCGGGCAGGGATCCTCTGCATGGCGCACGAACACCAGCACGCAGTAGTAGTGCGCATGGCGGTCCAGCTTGCCGGCCAGTTGCGACACCAGGTACGCGTTGTTCGCCGCATCCGACTTGGGCTTGCCGGCCATCTGCGCATAGCGCGCCGAATAGACGCCGGGCGCGCCGTCGAGCGCGCGCACGCTGATGCCAGAATCATCGGCCAGCGCGGGCAGGCTGGACAGCCGGCTGGCGTGGCGCGCCTTGGCCAGGGCGTTCTCGACAAAGGTGACGAAGGGCTCTTCGGCCTCCGGGATGCCCAGGTCGCCCTGCGGCACCACGTCGAAGCCGAGCGGTGCCAGCAGCGTGCCGAACTCGCGCAGCTTGCCGGGATTGTTGGAGGCCAGTACCAGTCGTTGCATGGTCGGATCCTGGGTCAGGCCAGGCCGAGCGCTTCGCGCTGGTGCTGCACCAGGCGGGCGATGCCGGCTTCCGCCAGGCGCGTCATGGCGTCGAGGTCGGCGCGGCTGAAAGGCGCGCCTTCGGCAGTGCCCTGCACCTCGACAAAGCCGCCGCTGCCGGTCATGACCACGTTCATGTCGGTGTCGCAGTTGCTGTCCTCGGCGTAGTCCAGGTCGAGCACCGGCACGCCGTCGACCATGCCGACCGAGACCGCGGCCACGTGGTCGCGGATCGGGTTGCCGACGATCAGGCCGTCGCGCAGCATGGTGGCGACCGCGTCGTGCGCGGCGACAAAGGCGCCGGTGATGGCCGCGGTGCGGGTGCCGCCGTCGGCCTGCAGCACGTCGCAGTCGAGGTGGATGGTGTATTCGCCCAGCGCCGCCAGGTCGAACACCGAGCGCATGGCACGGCCGATCAGGCGCTGGATCTCCTGCGTGCGGCCGGTCTGCTTGCCGCGCGCGGCCTCGCGGTCCGAGCGCGTATGCGTGGCGCGGGGCAGCATGCCGTACTCGGCCGTGACCCAGCCTTCGCCGCTGCCCTTCTTGTGCGGCGGCACCTTGGCGAGCACGCTGGCGGTGCACAGCACCTTGGTATCGCCAAAGGCACAAAGGACGGAACCCTCGGCGTGGCGGGTGTAGTGGCGGGTAAGGCTGATGGAACGCAGCGCATCGGCTGCGCGGCCGCTGGGTCGCATGGAATGTTCGGGTCGGAATCGGGGGAGAGACCGCGATTCTACCGCCGCGGGGCCGCGCGCGCTGCATACCGGCGCGCGGCGAAGGATAGAGGCCGCCGGCGAACCCGGTCAGCGCATCAGGTTGCTGGTCTTGTCGATGGCGGCGCGGATCTCGGCGATCGAACGCTCGATCTCTTCCTCGGACAGCAGGTCGCTGTCCGTGCCGGTGCGGTCCAGGATCGACGTGGTGAACGCGTTCAGCGGCAGCGTATCGGTCATCACCGAATCCGGGCCGGTGGCGTTGTTGTCGAGCTCCCACATCATGGCGATGCCGGTGGTGTTGTCGGCACCTTCGCCGGCGTTCTGCAGCGCCTGCTCGATCAGCGCCGGCACCGCCTGTACCACCGACAGCCGCGACAGCTTGTCGACCAGCGCCTGCTCGTCCAGCGGACCCCACAGGCCGTCGGAGCAGAGCAAGGCGACGTCGCCGGGCTCCAGCCGCACCGGGCCGCCCAGGTCGATCAGCGGCAGGTTGGGCGAGCCCAGGCAGTTGTAGAGCTTGTTGCGCTCGGGGTGGTTGGCCACGTGCATTGGCAGCACGCGTTCCTGCTGCAGCAGGTTCTCGATCTTGGAGTGGTCGCGCGTGCGCGTCAGCAGGCGGCCCTTGCGCAACAGGTAGTAGCGCGAATCGCCGGCATGGGCCCAGTAGACCTGGCCATGCTGGACCAGGCAGCAGACCACCGTGGTGCGCGGCACGTCGGCCATGCGGTTGGCTTCGGCGTAGCGGTGGATTTCGCGGTGCGCCAGCATGATGGTGTCCTGCAGGAACTCCGCGGGATTGCGTATCACCGGGCGCGCCTGGGTCTGGAACTGCCGCGCGAGCGTCTGCAGCGCCTGCTGCGCCGCGACTTCGCCGTGCGCGTGGCCGCCGAGCCCGTCGGCCAGCACCATCAGCAACGCGTCGCGCGTGAAGCAGTAGCCCATGCGGTCCTGGTTGACGCGGCGGCCGCCTTTCCTGCTTTCCTGGTAGACAGAGAATCGCATGTTGGCTTCGGAACTTCAGTAAGGTCACCGCGCCCCGATGGGCGCGATTTGTGATTTATTCTACGCCCGCGCCGGGGGCCGGCTCGTCGCGGCGGCGCAGCAGCGTCAGGAAGCGCGAAGCGGGGGCAGGGCGCTCGGCAGGCGCTGCTGGCGGCGCGGCCGCCAGCAGCGCCTGCTCGCTCAGCGCATTGGTCTGCTCGCGCAGTTCCTTCTGCAGCCGGAACACGCTCTGCGGCCGCTCCGACGGCGCCAGCCGCAGGCACCATTCGACCAGGTCGACCATACCGTTGGTATAGCTGCTGCGCAGCCGCACCAGCGCCTCGCCCATGCGGTCTTCCTTCTCGCGCTGGTTGGCCTCCTGCGGCGGCATGCCGGCCATGCAGGCATAGAGCGTGGCACCCAGGCTGTAGATATCGGTCCAGGGCCCCAGGTCGGAATGCTTGCCGTACAGTTCGGGCGCGGCAAAGCCGGGCGTGTACATCGGCTGGAAGCGCGCCGCTTCCATGGTCAGCGTCTGCCGCGCGGCGCCGAAATCCAGCAGGATCGGCGACTCGTCCTCGCGCAGGTAGATGTTGCCGGGCTTGATGTCCAGGTGCAGCAGCTTGTGGATATGCACTTCACGCAGGCCGCTCATCAGGTCGTGGAAGACCTTGCGCATGAAATGCTCGCGCAGCACCTTGGCGCGGCCCTGCTGCCGGGCCGCCAGCACGTGCTCCTGCAGCGTCTTGCCCAGCTCGTAGTTCATCACCATGTAGACCGTGGCGTTCTCGCGGAAGAAATTCACCACGCGCACCACGCTGGGATGGGAAATGCGGGCCAGCGAGCGGCCCTCTTCAAAGAAGTACTTGAGCCCGAGGCGGAACGCCGCGGCGTTTTCCTCGGGCACCACGGGGATCAGTTCGCCCGGGTTGCGCCGCGCCAGCGACGACGGCAGGTACTCCTTGATCGCGACCGGCGCGCCGGTTTCATCGGTGGCCAGGTAGACGAAACTGAACCCCCCGCTGGCCAACTTCTTTACAATACGATAGTTGGACAACAGCGTGCCGACGGGCAGCGGTGCACTCTTCAGTTGTGTCGTGCCCTTGGACTCTGTCATGGGAATAGGGGCCGGATTTGCCTCCGCGGATTTGCCAACGGATTGTCCGGGCTAATCGGTCACTTGTAAAGAACACAAATACGGGCATTGTTGCCCTCCTTTCAACGTTTTGAGAGCGCTCCCGGATCCGGTCGCGGGAGGCTCGAGGAGGGTGCCCGCGGGCCGGCAGCGCCCCGCGGCCGCCTCCACTCACGAGAACATCCAATGATCCACAGCATGACAGGCTATGGCCTGGCGACGCGCCAGGCGCCACTGACCAACGCACAGGGCGAGCCGAGCGGGCGCACTGCCTCCGTTTCGGTGGAATTCCGCACTGTCAATTCGCGTTTCCTCGACCTGTTGTTCCGGGCCCCGGAAGAGTGCCGCGCCTTTGAGCCGGCGCTGCGCGAGATGCTGATGGCCGAACTGTCGCGCGGCAAGCTGGAATGCCGCATCAACCTGCAGCGCACCGATTCGGGCGGCGCCACGCTGGCGCTCAACGACGGCCTGCTGTCGCAGATCCGCGCGCTGGAGTCCACCGTGGCCGGCACCTTTCCCAGCGCCGGCACGTTGCGCATGGGCGAGATCCTGCGCTGGCCGGGCGTGCTGGTCGAGCCCGAGCTGTCGCAGGACGCGCTGCGCGAAGCCGTGACCGGCGCCGCGCGCGAGGCGCTGGACCAGCTGCTGGAAGCGCGCCGCCGCGAGGGCGAGGCGCTCAAGGCGGCGCTGATGGAGCGCGTCGACGCCATGCTGACAATCGTCGAGCGCCTGACGCCGGCGATCCCGCAACTGATCGCGCACCACCAGCAGAAGCTGACCGAGCGCCTGCAGGAAGCGTTCAACCTGGCCGCGCCCACCGGCATGCCGTCGATGAGCCGCGACGAGATCGCCGAGCGCATCCGCCAGGAAGCCACCGTCTACGGCATCCGCATCGACATCGCGGAAGAGCTGTCGCGGCTGCAGGCACACCTGAACGAGACCCGCCATATCCTGAAGAAGGGTGGGCAGGTCGGCAAGCGCCTCGACTTCATGATGCAGGAGCTGAACCGCGAGGCCAACACGCTCGGTTCCAAGGCCGCCGCCAAGGAGCTGGCCGATGCCTCGATGGAGCTCAAGCTGCTGATCGAGCAGATGCGCGAGCAGGTCCAGAACCTCGAATAACGCAGCAAGGCACCGGCATCACCCCAGGAATCACCCCGAAGTCACCGAATCATCATCATGAGCCAAACGTCTCAAACCGCGCCGCATCCTCCTATCGACACCGTCTACCCGGGCAACCTGTTCATGGTCGTGGCGCCGTCGGGAGCCGGCAAGTCGACGCTGGTCAACGCGCTGCTGGCGCAGGATCCGGCCATCCGCCTGTCGATCTCGCATACCACGCGCGCGCCGCGCCCGGGCGAGCAGAACGGCCGCGAATACCACTTCGTCAGCGTCGACGACTTCCGCGCCGCGCGTGACCGCGGCGAATTCCTGGAGTGGGCCGAGGTCCATGGCAACTATTACGCGACCTCGCGCGTGTGGATCGAGCAGCAGATGGCGCAAGGCAACGACGTGCTGCTCGAGATCGACTGGCAGGGCGCGCAGCAGGTGCACCAGCGCTTCTCCAACGCGGTCGAGATCTTTATCCTGCCGCCGTCGCTGACCGCGCTGGAAGAGCGCCTGAAGAAGCGCGGCCAGGACGAGCCCAAAGTGATCGTGCGTCGCCTGCTGGCGGCGGGCAGCGAGATGTCGCATGCGTCGGAGTCGGACTACGTCATCATCAACGAGGTCTTCGACGATGCACTGGAAGAGCTGCGCAACGTGGTTCGGGCTACCCGTCTGCGCTTTTCGTCGCAAAAGGCACGGCACGCGGAGCTGTTCATCGAGCTCGGCATCCACTGAGCCGAGGCACGCGAGCGCAGGCGCCTCCGGCGTTTTCCGCCGCGTGCTGTAAAATAGCAACCCAACAGGTTTTGTCCCAAGGTGGATTTGATATGGCGCGTATTACCGTCGAAGATTGTCTGAAACACATCCCGAATCGCTTCGAGCTCGCCCTGGCGGCCACGTACCGTGCGCGCCAGCTGGTGCAGGGCCACACGCCCAAGGTCGAGGCCAAGGACAAGCCGACCGTGGTGGCACTGCGCGAGATCGCGTCGGGCCAGGTCGGCATCGAGATGCTGAAGAAGGTCCCGACCTGATCGACCCGATCGAGCGGCCGGCCCATGGCTCATCCTCGCAACGTGCCAGCATATTTCCAGGCTCTCCAGCCGGATTCCAGGGGCCGCCGCCATGCCTTCGCCGCATCTGCCCTCCCAGCCTTCCTCTCCGCCAACGCCCGCGGCGGGCGCGCTCGGCGATGCGGCGCCGCCCACGGCGCGTAAGCGCACCATCCCGGGCCAGTCTTCCGTGAACGCGCGCACCGGCGCTCCCAATCTTCCCGATCCGCTCGGCGACGATGTCGTCGGCGAGCGGGCCGTCGCGCCCGCGCTGGCACCGGGCAAGGCGAGGGCTTCCGCGCTGCAGGATGAGCTGGCGGCAGTGCAGGAAGCGACGCCTCCGGTGGCTGACAGCCTGTTTATCGATGCAGTGCTGGCGCAGTCATACCGGCACTTCTTCGGGCCGACCTCGCAGCCGGCGGTGCCGCCGCGCCAGCAGGTCATTTCCATCACCCGGCTGATGGAAAAGCTCGCGTACCTGAAGGCCCCCGACCTGGCGCGCGTACGCGAGGCCTTCCAGTTTTCCGACGAGGCCCACCTGGGCCAGTACCGCCAGAGCGGCGAGCCCTACATCACCCATCCGGTGGCGGTGGCCGAGCTGTGCGCGGACTGGAAGCTGGACGTGCAGTCCATCATGGCGGCGCTGCTGCACGACGTGATGGAAGACCAGGGCATCACCAAGAGCGAGCTGGCCGAGAAATTCGGTCCCAAGGTCGCCGAACTGGTCGATGGCCTGACCAAGCTGGACAAGCTCGAATTCCAGAGCCGCGAGCAGGCGCAGGCGGAAAGCTTCCGCAAGATGCTGCTGGCGATGGCGCGCGACGTGCGCGTGATCCTGGTGAAGCTGGCCGACCGTACGCACAACATGCGCACGCTCGACTTCGTGCCGCCGGAGAAGCGCCGCCGCATCGCGCTGGAGACCATGGAGATCTATGCGCCGATCGCGCATCGTCTCGGTCTCAACACCATCTACCGCGAACTGCAGGAACTGTCGTTCAAGGTAGGCTCGCCGTTCCGCTACGCCACGCTGGAAAAGGCGGTCAAGGCCGCGCGCGGCAACCGGCGCGAGGTTGTCAAGCGCATCCTCGAGGCTGCGCAGAAGGGACTGGCCGATGCCGGCATCGTGGCCGAACTGTCCGGTCGCGAGAAAACGCTGTACAGCATCTACCGCAAGATGCACGACAAGCAGCTGTCGTTCTCGCAGGTGCTGGACGTGTACGGTTTCCGCGTGGTGGTGGAAACGCAGATGCACTGCTACATGGCGATGGGCGCACTGCACGGCCTGTACAAGCCGATGCCCGGCAAGTTCAAGGACTACATCGCGATCCCGAAGATCAACGGCTACCAGTCGCTGCACACCACGCTGGTCGGACCGTTCGGCACGCCGGTCGAGTTCCAGATCCGTACGCGCGACATGCACCAGATCGCCGAGGCCGGCGTGGCCGCGCACTGGATGTACAAGCACCAGGCCGACCACGCCAACGATATCCAGCAGCAGGCGCACCAGTGGCTGCAGTCGCTGCTCGATATCCAGAGCCAGACCGGCGATTCTCAGGAATTCCTCGAGCACGTCAAGATCGACCTGTTCCCCGACGCGGTCTACGTGTTCACGCCCAAGGGCCATATCCGCGCGCTGCCGCGCGGCGCCACCGCGCTGGACTTTGCCTACGCGGTGCACAGCGACCTGGGCAACCAGTGCGTCGCGGTCAAGATCAACAACGAGCTTCTGCCACTGCGCACGGAATTGAAGAGCGGCGACATCGTCGAGGTGGTGACGGCGCCGTACTCGAAGCCGAATCCGGCATGGCTGTCGTTCGTGCGCACCGGCAAGGCTCGCGCGGCGATCCGCCATTACCTGAAGACCACCAAGCTGGACGAAGCGATCCAGCTCGGCGAGCGGCTGCTGGAACAATCCGCGCGCCAGCTCGGCATCGAGCTGAAGGCCGTGCCGCAGTCGGTGTGGGACCGCATGATCCAGTGGACCGGCAACAAGCATCGCGAGGACATCTTCGCCGACCTGGCACTGGGCCGGCGCGTGCCGGCGGTGGTGGCCAAGCGCATGGAGATCCTGCTGCAGGAACTGTCCGGCGACGTCGACAGCGCGCTGCTGGCGGCGGTGCAGACCTTTGCCGGCGAAGAAGCGCCCGCGGTGCCGATCACCGGCGACGAGGGCATGTCGATGATTTTCTCGGCGTGCTGCCGCCCGATCCCCGGCGATTCGATCGTCGGCTACCTGGGCAAGGGCGAAGGGCTGCAGATCCACGTGCAGGACTGCAAGATCGCCAAGCGCCTGCACAGCAAGGATCCGGAGCACTGGATCGACGTGATGTGGGCCAAGAAGACCACGCGTGCCTTCGACGTGTCGATCAAGGTGATGGTGCGCAACGTCAAGGGCATCGTCGCGCGCGTCGCCGCGGACCTGACCGCCGCCGATGCCAATGTCGCGCACGTGGCGATGGAGCAGCAGGACGGCAGCCACCAGGAAGCCACCTACATGCAGTTCATCATCCAGGTGCAGAACCGCCTGCACCTGGCCAACGTGATGCGCGGGCTGCGCCGCAACCCGGACGTCATCCGCATCTTCCGCGACCGCAACGACGGCTAGTCGGGTTGTGCGGCCTTGCCGTACTACTTGTACAGTCTGCGGCCGCACGCCTGGCCAGGGCCGCCCCAAAACGTCCGCCTGCTTATTGTTTTTTTGACGGGTAGCTGACTTCCAGGATATCGATCTGCTCGACCCCGGCCGGCGTGCGCAGCGGCACGGTGTCGCCTTCGCGCGCCTTGATCAGCGCCTTGGCGATCGGCGAGATCCAGCTGACGCAATTGCTGTCCAGATCCACTTCGTCCATGCCCACGATGGTGATGGTGGTCTCTTCACCGGCGCGGTTGGCATAGGTGACGGTGGCGCCGAAGAAGATCTGGTCGTTGTCGCCCTGCAATGAGGGATCGACCACCTCGGCCTTGTCCAGGCGGCGCGTCAGGAAGCGGATGCGGCGGTCGATCTCGCGCAGGCGCTTCTTGCCGTAGAGATAGTCGCCGTTCTCGGAGCGGTCGCCATTGGATGCCGCCCACGAGACGATCTGCACCACGTCGGGCCGGTCGACGTCGATCAGCTGCATCAGCTCATTGCGCAGGCGGTTGTAGCCTTCGGCGGTGATGTAGTTCTTGGTGCCGGGTGGCAGCGGCGTTGCGCCTTCGGGGAGGTCGTCGTCCTCGTCGCCTGAGGACTCTTTGACAAATGCCTTGTTCATGGTCCGGATCACTTCGTCGGGTTCTCATTATAGAAAAACGCTGCGTGCAGACCCACGCCCGCAAAAAGATGAGAAAAAAGTGCCGAGGGGGGTTCACAAATCTGAAATCTCAGATATAATCTCTTTTCTCGAGTGCGGCTGTAGCTCAGTTGGATAGAGTACTTGGCTACGAACCAAGGGGTCGTGGGTTCGAATCCTGCCAGCCGCGCCACCTATGCAGTAAGAAAAGGGCTTCCGGAAACGGAAGCCCTTTTTGTTTTTCTGCCTGCCTCACTCCAGGTCTTCCTCCCGTCGCTTGTAATTGCCGCACCGACAGCAGCTTTTGCTGCACCACGGCTTGCGCGCGCACATGCCGCCTCCTAGGCTCGAACCAACAGGCGAAGTACGCCGACCCTCCGGAGCAATGGGTATGGAAAACGACTGGCGCGTCGAGCAGTACCGCGACATGGATGTCTACGTGCTGGTGTCGCCGCAGGGCGAGCGCAGTATCGGTCGATGGGGCTATGAAGTGCGCGTGGCGCAGGAAGGGGCAGACCCGGCCGACGCGGGCGACATCGAGGTGCTGGCGAGCGGCGCGCAGCAGTTCGCCACACGCCACGCTGCGGAAGTCGCTGCCTTTGGCGCCGGATATGCGCTGGTGGACCGAATGCTCGGGCCGCCGCCGGAGTGATGCCCGGGCACGCCCCTTGCCCAGCTATTGCGAACAGCGCAACGGCATATATCACACGATGATCTATCGACCTTGACCGGGATCATTTTTGATCTGGCCCGGCATTCCTACGCTGGATGTGGAAGCGAGCGACGTCTTGCTCGCCATTGCAGCAGAAGGAGTGCCGCGCCATGCCTGAATTCGAAGGCTACAAGGTCGTCTATGAAGTGATTGCGTTGCCCAAGCGCAAGTGGGCCATCCTGATCGAGATCGTTCGCCGTAGCGATGGCATCGTTGTCGCCGGGCGGCATAACCCGTTCCCCAACCACGCATTCGACACCAAGCTCGAGGCGCTCGACCAGGTCAACCGCTACATCGAGGCACTGCTCGCCGCGCACGAGGCCGATGGTAATGCCAGGCATCGCGCATGATCGTCGGCAGCGATTTCGCATTGAGCAGAGAAAAGACTTGCCAGATGTGTGTAACTACTGCATAATTTATTTCTTCGGACGCGGGGTGGAGCAGTTGGCAGCTCGTCGGGCTCATAACCCGAAGGTCGCAGGTTCAAGTCCTGCCCCCGCAACCAACGCCTTTCGCGGCATTCGCCGCAACCCTTCAAGGCGTTGTTCTCAAGGCCGACCGGCCTGATCTTTCCCTGCTTTGAAGTGAATCTGCAAACCTCCGCGATGATCGCGCGCGGTGCTTGCACGCCCTCAGGCCGGCAATCGCTGTGCCGCCTTCAGGAAAGTATCGCGCACCAATGCCTGGTCTTCGCGCTCGGCCGCTTCCGCACGCTCGCGCAACCGCTTGGCCAGCACCGCCAGCGTGCCTTGTGCCTGCGGACCGCCTGCCGCCTGGCATTTGGCCACCGCCTCGCGCATCACGGCATCGAGCTCGGCGCCGACATCCGCACCATCGAAGGCGCTCACCGACAGGGCTGAAATTCGTTCCAGATAGAGATTGACCAGCGCTTCGTCGTGTAGCGGTTCGGACATGTCGTCTCCTTGGCGATGACGGGAACACAAAAACCATTGTAGTGGAGCCGGCGCCTGCGCAAGCTCAAACAATAATGATTCTTGTTCGAGCGATATCAGGGTTCACATACAATACGCGTTCACGACGCGTCCGTCAGGCGCGCGCTTTCCCCATTCTTGCCCAAAGGTTGTCGCCACCATGCTGCTGCAGATTCCAGACGTACTTTCCAAGGCCCAGGTGGCGCAGGTCCGGCAGATCATCGACGCCGCGCCGTGGACCGACGGCAATGAAACCTCGGGCTACCAGTCGGCGCTGGCCAAGCGCAACCTGCAGTTGCCCGAAGGCTCGCCCGCGGCGCGCCAGGTTGGCGACCTGATCCAGGATGCGCTGGGCAACAACGCGCTGTTCTTCTCGGCGGCACTGCCGCTGAAGGTCTATCCGCCGCTGTTCAACCGCTACGAGGGCGGACACACCTTTGCCAATCATGTCGACAACGCGATCCGCTACCTGCGCGGCACCAGCTTCCGCATCCGCAGCGACCTGTCGGCAACGCTGTTCCTGACCGAACCGGACCAGTACGACGGTGGCGAACTGGTGATCGAGGACACCTACGGCCAGCAACGCGTGAAGCTGCCGGCCGGGCATATGGTTCTTTACCCGGCTACCAGCATCCACCACGTGACGCCGGTTACGCGCGGCGCGCGGGTGTCATCGTTCTTCTGGATCCAGAGCATGGTGCGCGACGACGGCCAGCGTTCACTGCTGTTCGAGATGGACGGGCGCATCCGCCAGACAGCGCAGGAACTCGGCCAGTCGCATGAAGCCGTGATCGGCCTGACCGGCGTCTATCACAACCTGCTGCGCCGCTGGGCGGACGCCTGAGCACTACCAGCGCCCGGCGCCGGGATGCCGGCGGGGCGCTGCGTCAATGCGGCGAAGGGCGCGGCTACTCGTCGCGCCGCCGTCGCATCTGCAACTGCTCGATCGGGGAGGACTGGATGCGGCGCCGTGCCGGCCGCAGGGCGCGGTTCGGCCACAGCACGTAGTTGGTGTGCGGGTCCAGCGGCTTGCCGAGATACGAGACCCAAACCTGCACGCCGTGCTCGGTTTCGGCGATCACGGCCGCGACGGCGCGCGCCGCGGCGGAAGGGGACTTGAGCAATTCCGCCAGGGCTTCGACGCCCTGCACGACATGGTGCTTTACCCCTGAAAACCATGCGTACTGACGCATGGCGGACAACAAACGCTTGGTCATGAACGCGACTCTGGTGTGGTTGGAAGTGCGAATGAGACTGCTTCCCGTCCGATTTGTTCAACGGAAGCTTGCGGACGCCAGTATGACGGTGCGTGCGCTCCCACGCATTCGGTGCGTACCCTGAGGCCGACGTTTCTGTCGGAATGGCGCCGACGTCACAAGACGCTACGCCGACTCGGGGGCCAGGGCCGAGAGTACCATTGCCAGCCGGTCGAGCGCCGGATCGATGTCGAGCAGGTCGATGGCGCCGAAGCCGAGCACCAGACCGGCGCAGGTCGGCGGCGGCTTGGCGTAGAAGGGGTCGAGGGTGGCCAGTTCCAGGTCGGCGAGCCGTGCCATCGCCACCAGCGCGTCGGCAGCCACCGGCACGCGCAGCCGCGCTGCCAGGTGAAAGCCGGCCATTGCCGGCAGGGCTTCGAGCCACGGCGACAGGTCGCCGTGCAGCCGCGCCAGCAGCCGCGCGCGCCGCTGCGCATGGCGCGCGTGCGAGCGCCGGATGTGGCGCAGCAGGTGTCCCTCCGACAGGAAGCGCGCCAGCGCCTGCTGGATCAGCGTCGGTGTGTACCAGTCCATCAGGTGCTTGACCTTGCGTGCCGCCGGCATCAGCCATGGCGGCACTACCAGGTAGCCGCAGCGCAGGTTGGCCAGCAGGGTCTTGGAAAACGTGCCCAGGTACACCACGCGGCCGTGGCGGTCCAGCGTCTGCAGCGCGTCCAGTGCCTGCCCGCCATAGCGGAACTCGCTGTCGTAGTCGTCCTCCAGGATCACCGCGTGGCGGCGCGCGGCCCAGTCGAGCAGCGCCTGCCGCCGCGCCAGGCTCATCGGCACGCCCAGCGGCGACTGGTGCGACGGCGTGACGAAGACCAGCGTGGCCTCGCCGGGCAGTGCCTCCACCACCAGTCCTTCGCCGTCGACCGGCACCGGCACCACGCGCGCGCCCAGCGCCTGGAATAGCGCGCGGGCCATCGGGTAGCCCGGATCTTCCATGGCTACCACGGCGCCCGGACCCAGCAGCAGCCGGGCGGCCAGGTCGATGCCCTGCTGCGCGCCGGCGGTGACCAGGATATCGGTGGGCGCGCCCTGCACGCCGCGGGTGAAGGCGATATGGGCGGCAATGGCCTGCCGCAGCGGCATCTCGCCACAGGGATCCGCGGGCCCGGGCGCGCGTTGCCGCTCCACCGCCAGTGCCGCGCGCACGCAGCGCGACCAGGCTTCGTGCGGGAAGCGCGCGGTGTCGGCCTGACCCGGCTGGAAGGCATAGCGCGCACCACCGGCCGGCCCGAGAAAGGGTGCCTCGACCGCCATCCAGCGCTGCACCGCCGGCGGCAGCACCGGCGCGGCGGCAATGCGCACCGGCTTGCGCGCCAGACCCTCGGCGACATAGGTACCGTCGCCGACGCGGGCGTGAAGCCAACCCTCCGCCACCAGCCGCTCGTAGGCGGTGGTCACGGTCTTGCGCGCGACACCCAGCTGTGCGCCGAGCAGCCGCGTGGGCGGCATGCGTGCGCCAGCCTCCAGGCGCCCGGCCTGGATCGCGTTGCGGATCTGGTGGACGATCTGCGCGGTAAGGTCGCCGGCGTGGTCCAGCGCGAGATGGAGCTCCATGGCGCTTGCCCGGAAATTGGTCTACCGATTTTGCCGGAAATTGGCAGTGTACGGGGCCAATCGCCAGGGCTATCTTTGAGTCCAACGGGCCAGCGCCCGCCAATCACTTAACCGGATCCCTGGAGAATCGACATGGAAGAACGCATGAACTGGCAAGACGTGGCCCCGGACGCCTACAAGGCAATGGTCGGCGTGGAGATCTACCTGGCCCGCTGCGGGCTCGAAAACAGCCTGAAGGAACTGGTGAAGATCCGTGCGTCGCAGATCAACGGCTGTGCCTTCTGCCTCGACATGCATGTGACCGACGCGCGCAAGCACGGCGAGAGCGATCGCCGCCTGAGCCTGCTGCCGGCATGGCGCGAAGTGAGCTGGTTCACCGCGCGCGAGCGTGCCGCGCTGGCCTGGACCGAGGCGCTGACGCTGCTGCCGCAAAGTCAGGCGCCCGATGCCGACTACAACGCGGTGCGCGAGCAGTTCTCGGAAAAGGAAATCGCCGACCTGACCCTGCTGATCTCGATGATCAATGCCTGGAACCGCTTCGGCGCCGGCTTCCGCCGCCAGCCGCCGGCGCTCTGAACGTAGCGCCACGAAAGCCGCCGCGGCCGGTCGATTGACAAGCCGCGGCGCGCTGCATTAGCTTGCGCCACAGTAGCTGCACATATGGCACAACCGCCGGCGCGCCGGCAGGGGGAGGCATCGTGGCGATACGGCAAGACGTGGAAACGGATGGCGGCGCGGAAAGCCGCCCAGCTCCCCAGGATGTCGTCGGGGCCCGTCTCGAGCGCGGCAAGGCCATCCGGCAACAGGTGCCACGCGGCGCGCACGAGGCGCTGGGCAACCTGGACCGCGATCCCGTCAAGCTGCTCGAGATCAGCAGCGAGGGGCGCGTGTCCCGGCTGGTGCCGCTGCGCTACGGCCGCATGCTGGCATCTCCGTTCGCCTTCTACCGCGGCACGGCAGTCATCCAGGCGCACGATCTCGCCGGCACGCCCGACACGGGCCTGACCATGCAGGTCTGCGGCGACGCCCATGTGGGCAACTTCGGCGGCTATGCCACGCCCGAGCGCGCGCTGCTGTTCGACCTCAACGATTTCGACGAAACCAGCCCCGGTCCGTGGGAATGGGACCTGAAGCGGCTGTGCGCCAGCTTCGTGGTGGCCGCGCGCCATCTGCGTCACCCCGCCGACACCGCCGACGACCTGGTACGCCAGGCGGTGCGCAGTTACCGGGACCGGATGCAGGCCTACGCGGAGATGGGCATGCTCGACACCTGGTACGACCGGATCACCTTCGAGCGGCTGCTGGAGGAAGAGACCTCGCCCAACGTGCAGAAGCGCATCCGCCGCGGCATCGAGCGCGCGGCCGACCGCACCCATGAAGCGCTGCTGCCCAAGCTGGCCGAACGCGTCGAAGGCCGCTGGCGGATCCTGGACGCGCCGCCAGCTGTCTTCCATGTACGCGGCATGCAGACGCTGTTCGATCCGGGCGACGACTGGATGACCGTGGCGGATCCCGAACAGACGATGGAGCAGTCGTTCAAGGATTACCTGTCGACGCTGGCGCCCGACCGGCGCCGGCTGCTTAGCCATTTCACGCGGCACGACCAGGCCTTCAAGGTGGTCGGGGTGGGCAGCGTCGGCACGCGCTGCATGATCCTCCTGATGGTCGACCAGCACGACAAGCCGCTGTTCCTGCAGGTCAAGGAAGCCACGCGCTCGGTGGTGGCGCGCTTTTTCAAGGGGCCGCAGGCGGCGCACGAGGGGCGCCGCGTGGTCGAGGGCCAGCGGCTGATGCAGGCAGCCAGCGACCTGTTCCTGGGCTGGACCAAGGGGCCATTCGGGCGGCACTTCTACATGCGGCAGTTGCGCGACATGAAGCTGTCGCCCCAGCTTGAACTGATGGATGCCGAAATCTTCGGCCGCTACGCCGCGTTGTGCGGCTGGGTGCTGGCGCGGGCGCATGCCAAGGGCAGCGGGCTGGCCGCCGAGGTCAGCGGTTACCTGGGACGCAGCGACCGGATGGCCGATGCGATGGTAGGCTATGCCAATGGCTATGCCGACCAGGTCGAGCGCGACTATGAGCAGTTTGTCGCCGCGTGCCGGTCGGGCCGCCTGGAGGCGCGCACCGACGCCGACATGGCGGGAGAATTCCGCGTATAGCAACGAATGGCCGCGCTGGCCGTGCCCGTTGCATTCATGCTTTGCCAGGAGTCTGCCCATGACAGAAGACACCCTGCTGCAACTGATGGCCGAGGTCGAAAAGGAAGACCCGATCGACTACGCCGACCTGCCGTTCGATGACCGCGCGCTGCGCCAGCTGGCGTGCCGGCTGATCGCCGAGCGTTCCGAGCAGATGGAAGCGTCCGGCATGCCGACGGAAGCGCTGCTGGCCACGATGTGGGCCTCGACCGCCAAGCTGGTGCTGGAAAACCTGGTGCTCAACGCCCGCCTGCTGACGCTGCAGGGCATGCCCGAGGATGCCCAGGCGCTGATCGATCGCATTGCGCGCCAGTCGCGCGGCGGTCCGGACCGCGAGTCCTGATAGCCGCTCCGTTGCGATGTGCGGCAGCCGCCACTAGCTGCGGCGGGTCGGCCATTTCGGTAAAATGCCGGTTTTCGCCCAGCCTGCCCGCTGCGCAAGTCATCGGCGCGCCAGGGCGGCCAACCAGGAGGACTTCGGGTGATCAAGTGGATAATCGTCGCGGGCTACCTCGGTGCCATCCTGTATGTGCACTTCCGCGGCAAGGTAAGGCTGAAGATCTGGCGCCAGCTGCTGGACCATTCGGCGCTGGTCGCGCCGATCAACTGCTTCATGTACGCGTTCTCAGGCGTGCCGCGCACGCCGTATATCCCGGTCGATAATTTCCCCGACCTGGAGAAGCTGCGCGCCGCGTGGCCGGAGATCCGTGACGAAGGCCTCGCGCTGGCCGCGATGCGCAAGATCAAGGCCGCGGACAAGAACGACGACGCCGGCTTCAATTCATTCTTCAAGTACGGCTGGAAGCGTTTCTACCTGAAGTGGTACGAGGCCCAGCACCCGTCCGCCGAAGTGCTGTGCCCCAAGACCGTGGCGCTGCTGCGCGAGCTGCCGAGCGTGAAGGCCGCGATGTTCGCCGAGCTGCCGCCGGGCGGCAAGCTCAATCCGCACCGCGACCCGTTTGCCGGCTCGCTGCGCTACCACCTGGGTCTGTCCACGCCCAACGATGACCGCTGCTTCATTGAGGTCGACGGCGAGCGCCACAGCTGGCGCGACGGTGAGGGCGTGGTGTTCGACGAGACTTACCTGCACTGGGCCGAGAACCGCAGCGACGCCAACCGGCTGATCCTGTTCTGCGATATCGAGCGGCCGATGCGCTATGGCTGGGCCATGAAGTTCAATCACTGGATGGGCCGCAAGGTCATGACCGCAGCCAGTTCGCCCAACGACGAGCACGACCAGACCGGCATGATCAACAAGCTGTTCCGCTTTGTCTGGCTGGGCGGGCAATATCGCCGCCGCTTCAAGGCATGGAACCGCAAGCTGTACTACGTGGCCAAGTTCGGCCTGATCGTGGGGGGCGTGGCCCTGGTCATCTTCCTGTAATTCGCGGGATGTCATCAGCAAAAGAGCCGGCGCATGCCGGCTCTTTTGCTCTTCTGCGTCAGGCTGCTTCAGTTCCCGCGGCGGCGCTCATTGCCCAGCGCCACGTAGTGCGCGCGCTTGGCTTCGTACATGCGGCTGTCGGCCACCTTGACCGAGTCGGTCAGGCGCTCGCCCTGCACGCAGGTGGCGTGGCCGATAGAAAGGCTCAGGCGCACGCCGGGATAGAAGGTGTTGTTCAGTTCGACCACCTTCTCAATCTGCTCGACCACCGTGGCGGCGCCGCGCTCGTCGCGGCCGGGCAGCAGCACCATGAATTCGTCGCCGCCGATGCGCGCCACGCAGGCCTGCTCGCCCACCGCTTTCTTCAGCACCTCGCCGGTGCGCCGCAGCAGGCCGTCGCCGTCGCCGTGGCCGAACTGGTCGTTGACCACTTTCAGCCCGTTCAGGTCCACCGCCACCACGCTGACCGGCCACGGGCCCTTGCGGCCCAGCCGCGCCAGTTCGTCTTCGTAGTAGGCGCGGTTGTAGAGCTTGGTCAGCACGTCGTGCTTGCCCAGGAACTCGACATAGGCCTCGGCCTTCTTGCGCGCGGTGATGTCGGTCAGCGACACCAGCACCTGGTCCCAGTCGGCCTCGCAGCCGGGGAAGACCGACCACTGCATGAAGACGTCGACCTGGCGGCCGTCGAGCGCGTAGTTGATGACTTCGCGCTGCTGCCACAGCTTCTCGTGCCAGAGGTCGATCAGCTGCTCGGCAAAGTGGATGCGCATGTCGTCGCGGAACACATCGCCGAGGCGCGACAACAGGATCTGCTTGGATTCGGCGCCGAACATGAGCAGCGTCTGCCGGTTGACGTCGAGCACGCGGATCTCTTGCATGCAGCGCGAGACGAAGTCCGGATGCACGTTGAGGAAGGTGCGGAAGTCGGTAATGCCGGCCGCGCGCACTTCGTCGAGCAGTACCTTGACCGCGCTGAAGTCTTCCACCCACAGCGACACCGGCGAGTGTTCGAACAGGCCAACGGCGTATTGCTCGCTGCGGCGCAGCTCGCGTTCGGTGCGCACGCGTGCGGTGATGTCCTCGATCGACAGCAGCACGCGCTCCCAGCTGCCTTCATGGCCGGGCATCACCGTGGCTTCGAGCCGGATGTCGAGGCGTTCGCCGTCCAGCGTGTAGTTGACGGTCTGGCTGGCAAAGCGGTTGCCGCCGTCCCAGAGCTGGCCGAGCTCTTCCACGTGCTGGTCGAACATGTCGTCGCGGAACACCGTCTCTAGGTTGGCGATCAGGTCATCGAGGTCGGCCGCACGGAACAGGTCGAGCGTGCGCTGGTTGACGTCGATCACGCGGATCAGCGACGAGCACTGCGCGACCTGGTGCGGATTGGCGCGCAGGTAGGCGCGCAGGTCGGTGACCCCGTCGCGGCGCAGCTGTTCGAAATGCACCCGCACGTCGCTGAAGTCTTCCAGCCACAGCGACACGGGCGCGAGCTGGAACAGTGTCTGGTAGTCGTCGATGCTGTTGCCCGGCTCGGTGCCGGCCAGGCGGTTGCGCGATGCCGCGGATGGATTGCTCAAGGCCACTCTCCCTTATTCTTGTTCCCGTCTGGTGGCGGGGCCTGGCAGCGGGGCCACCGGCAGCGGGGACCAGCCGGGCCACGGCCGCGCGCCAGCGCACTAGGATAGGCGAGGCGGCGGCAAATGGGGGAGAACCGGGCGCAAAAAGCAGGTCGATCCGGCCGGGCGGTTGCGCGTGTGTTGCAAAAAGGCGCGCCGGCCCCGCGCGTGGCTAGCCGGCCAGACGGTGCACCACACCGGCCAGCGTGGCCAGCGCGCGCTCGATCTGCGCCGAGCGCGGCGTGCCGCAGTTGATGCGCAGGCAATGGTCGAAGCGCCCGGCGTTGGAGAACATCACCCCGGGCATGACGCGGATGCCGGCCTGCAGCGCCTGGTCGAAAACCGCCTCGGACGAGACCTGCGCGGGCATCTCCACCCACAGGTGCATGCCGCCGCGCGGCGAGCCCAGCCGCGTCCCGGCCGGGAAGCTGGCCGCCACCGCCTGGGCGAACCATTCGCGCTGCAGCTGCAGACGCGTGCGCAGCCGGCGCAGGTGCCGTTCATGCGCGCCGCTGGCAAGGAAATCCGCCGCCGCCATCTGCGACAGCATCTCGTTGGGCCGCGACAGCCCGAACTTGAGCATTTCCACGCGCGGCTGCCATTTGCCGGCAGCGATCCAGCCGAGCCGCATGCCCGGCGCCAGCACCTTGTGCAGCGAGGCGCAGTGGATCACGTTGCCGCGGCCGTCCCAGGCCTTGGCCGCCGCCGGCTGGGTATCGCCGTCGGCGGTGGCGGAGAAGCAGTCATCCTCGATCAGCGCGATGCCGCGCGCCTCGCACCACTGCACCAGGCGCGCCTTGTGCGTGTCAGGCATGATGCAGCCGAGCGGGTTTTGCAGGTTGGGCACCACCGCCACCGCGCGGATATTGTCGTAGTGCTGCGCCGCCAGCTCGAGCGCCTCGAGCGACATCCCGGTCTGCGGGCTGCACGGGATTTCCAGCGCGCGCATGCCGAGGCTTTCGAGGATCTGCAGCAGCCCGTAGTAGGTGGGCGATTCCACCGCGATCACGTCGCCCGGGCCGGCCACCGCGCGCAGCGCCAGGTTGAGCGCCTCGGTACAGCCGTGCGTGATGACGATCTCTTCCGGCGCCAGTTGCATCCGCGCGTGCAGCGCCTGGCGCGCGATGGCGCCGCGTAGCGGCGCATGGCCTTCCGGCTCGACCGCCTCGCCGAACAGCATCGGATGCCGGCGCAGGGCGCGCGCCGCGGCGCTGCGCAGCGCATCGGCGGGATACAACGAGGGCGCGCAGTAAGCGCCGCCCAGGTTGGTATGGACATGCTGGTGCTGGCTGCGCGCCAGCAGCCCCGAAATGCGCTGGTGGATGCCGACATACTGCGCGGGATCGGGCAGCGCGGCGTCGGGTTCGGTCAGCGGTGCCAGCGGCGCGCGCACAGGTGCCGCGACAAAATAGCCGGCGCGCGGGCGGGCTTCGAGCAGGCCGTCGCTCTCCAGCTGGCGGCAGGCCTGCAGCGCCGTGGACAGGCTGACGCCGTGCAGTCCCATCAGCGCGCGCACGGATGGCATGCGGTCGCCGGCGGTCAGCGTGCCGGATTCGATGGCGCGGCGGTAGTGGCCGGCAACCTGGCGGTAGAGCGGGGTGGATTCCATGGCGGCATGGTGGCGCGGATGGCCATCCGGGTACAGATACAGATGCGGGGGTCCTGTATCGTAACAGCCTCGGTTTTCCCTTGCTGTTCCGGTGGCGGTCGCGCGGGGGTGTGCCTGCCGTTCGTGAGAGGCGGCCGATAGGCTGGAGGCCTGAATCTGTTACCGGAGCCAAGCCATGCCAAGCCTGTCGATCAACACTTCAGGGGCCGTCCTGCCGGCGTTCGCCACGCGCCTGTCCGCCGGGCAATGCCTGCACCTGCGCGTGCGGGCGGATACGGTGCTGCATGCCCACGCCGGCCGGATCGAGGTCTGCGGACCGCCGCAATGGCTGGCCGAAAGCTGGCACGTCCCGCGCTGGCGCCTGGGCGCGGGCGAGACGCTGACCATGCCGGAACGAGGCTGGCTGCAGGTCGCGGCGCACGCCGACGCCGCCTTTACCATCGCCATGCCGCCTGGCTGGCTCGGACGCCTGGCGGCTCTGCTGGTGTGGCGCGGGCGCCGCGTGCCGGCGCCATGGCGCGATCGGCCTCAACCGATTGCCGACCCGGCGCCCGAAAAACTATAAAATTGCGCTCCGGCCGGCCTGGCACATTGGTGTGCCCAACCCCCCGGCCGCAGTTCCCGGGTTCCCCATGCTACGTCTAAGTGAAGTCAAACTCCCGCTCGACCATACCGAAAGCGACCTGGACGCCGCCGTGCGTGCCAGCGCCGCGCAGATCGGCGTCAAGGGAGACGGCCTGATCGGCTATACCGTATTCCGCCGCGCCCACGATGCGCGCAAGCGCTCCGATATCAAGCTGACCTACATCATCGATATCGAAGTCAGCGACGAAGCCGCGGCGCGCAAGCGCATGGCCGGCAAGCCCAACTGGAGCGTGACGCCCGATATGGAGTACCACTTCGTCGCGCGCGCGCCGCAGGGCGGCCCCGCGCTGCGCCCGGTGGTGATCGGCATGGGCCCGTGCGGCCTGCTGGCCGGCCTGATCCTGGCGCAGTCGGGTTTCCGCCCGATCGTGCTGGAGCGCGGCAAGGAAGTGCGAGAGCGCACCAAGGACACTTTCGGCCTGTGGCGCAAGAGCGTGCTCAACCCGGAGTCGAACGTGCAGTTCGGCGAAGGCGGCGCGGGCACGTTTTCGGACGGCAAGTTGTACAGCCAGATCAAGGACCCGAAGCACTATGGGCGCAAGGTGCTGAACGAGTTCGTGCGCGCCGGTGCGCCGGAAGACATCCTGTACAAGGCGCGCCCCCATATCGGCACCTTTCGCCTGGTCAGCATGGTCGAGAAGATGCGCGCGGAGATCATCGAGCTGGGCGGCGAGATCCGCTTCGAAACGCGCGTCGACGATATCGACATCGACGGCGGCCAGGTGCGCGGCCTGAAGCTGTCGAATGGCGAGTACCTGGAAGCCGATCACGTCATCATGGCGGTCGGCCACAGCGCGCGCGACACCTTCCAGATGCTGCACGAGCGCGGCGTGTTCATGGAGGCCAAGCCGTTCTCGCTCGGATTCCGCATCGAGCATCCGCAGGGCCTGATCAATCGCAGCCGCTTCGGCAAGTTCGCCGGCAACAAGCTGCTGGGCGCGGCCGACTACAAGGTGGTGCACCACTGCAGCAACGGGCGTTCGGTGTACAGCTTCTGCATGTGCCCGGGCGGCACGGTGGTGGCGGCGGCGTCGGAGCCGGGGCGCGTGGTGACCAACGGCATGAGCCAGTACAAGCGCGCCGAGCGCAATGCCAACGCCGGCATCGTGGTCGGCATTACGCCGGAAGATTACCCGGGCGGCCCGCTGGCCGGCATCGAGTTCCAGCGCAAGTGGGAAGAACGCGCGTTCGAGCTGGGCGGCAGCAACTACAACGCGCCGGGCCAGCTGGTGGGCGACTTTATTGCCGGCCGTGCCTCGACATCGCTGGGCTCGGTCGAGCCTTCGTACAAGCCGGGCGTGACGCCGACCGACCTGAGCACGTCGTTGCCCGACTACGTGATCGAGGCGATCCGCGAAGGCATTCCGGAGATCGACAAGAAGCTGCCGGGCTTCGCGCTGCATGACGCGGTGCTGACCGGCGTGGAGACGCGCACCTCGTCGCCGCTGCGCATCCGCCGCAACAACGACGATTACCAGAGCATCAACGTCAGGGGCCTGTTCCCGGCGGGCGAGGGCGCCGGCTATGCCGGCGGCATCTACTCGGCCGCGATCGATGGCATCGAGGTGGCCGAAGCGGTGGCGCTCAGCATCGTCGGCGGCAAGCAGGCTTAGGCTTGCTGCATAGGTTGTTGCAAGTACGCCGCGGCGCCCAGCGCCGCGGTGCGCCCGCTGGCAAAGCACGCCGTCAGCAGGTAGCCGCCGGTGGGCGCTTCCCAGTCCAGCATTTCGCCCGCGCAGAAGACGCCTGGCAAGGCGCGCAGCATCAAGCTTTCATCCATCGCCTCGAAACGCACGCCTCCCGCGCTGCTGATGACCTCGTCGATCGGCCGCGGCCGCAGCAGGCGCAACGGCAGCGCCTTCAGCGACACGGCCAGCGTGCCGGGATCCTGCATCGCATCTTTCGTCAGGCATTCGCGCAGCAGCCCGGCCTTGACACCGGTAATGCCGAGCCGGCTCTGCAGATGGCTCGACAGGGAACGCGAACCGCGCGGATGGTTCACTTCGTTGCCGACCTGTTCCGCGGTGTGCGAGGGCAGCAGGTCGAGGTGTATCACCGCGCTGCCGTCGGCTTCGATGCGGTCGCGGATCGGCGCCGACAGCGCATAGACCAGGCTGCCTTCGATGCCGGTAGCGCTGATGACGAACTCGCCCTGGCGGTAGTGCGCGTTGCCGTCGCGATCGGTCAATGCGATCGCCACCGGCTTGATCGGCGTGCCGGCGAAACGATCCGCAAACGATTCGCTCCATGCCACATCGAAGCCGCAATTGGCCGGGCGCAGCGGCGCGATATCGACGCCACGGCCAGCCAGCCGCGGCACCCACGCGCCATCCGATCCCAGCCGCGCCCAGCTTGCGCCGCCGAGCGCGAGCACCACGGCACGCGCGGGCACGGAGGCCTCGCCCTGCGGCGTGGCAAAGCGCAGCGCATGCGGCGCGCCTTCGTCACAGTCCAGCCAGCCGAGCCAGCGATGCCGCATGTGGAACTGCACGCCGGCCTCGCGCAGCCGGTGCAGCCATGCGCGCAGCATCGGCGCCGCTTTCATGTCGGTCGGGAAAACGCGGCCCGAGCTGCCGACGAAGGTGTCGATGCCAAGCCCGTGCACCCACTCGCGCAGCGCCTGCGGGCCGAAATCCGCGAGCATCGGCGCGATCTGCGCGGCACGGGCGCCATAGCGGCCGAGGAAGGCCGGTTCCGGCTCCGCATGCGTGAGGTTCATGCCGCCCTTGCCGGCCATCAGGAACTTGCGCCCCACCGACGGCATCGCGTCATAGACCGCCACGCTGGCACCTTGCGCCACCAGCACTTCGGCAGCCATCAGCCCGGCCGGCCCCCCGCCGATGATGGCGACATCGGGTGGCTTGGCGGTGGCGGCGGGAGGCGTGGCAAGGGACATGGGGCGCTCGGCAGGGCAGCAGTGTTTCCGCCGCGGATTATAGAGCCTGCGGCAGCGCTAGAATGACGGTTTCCCCCGTATCGCCATCATGTCCTCCGCCGCAACTTCCGCAGACGCTGTCATCGCCGCCACCCGCCACTGGCTCGAGCGCGCGGTGATCGGGCTAAACCTGTGCCCCTTCGCCAAGAGCGTCTATGTGAAGGAGCAGGTGCGCTACGTGGTCAGCACGGTAACCGAAGCGCCGGATGTGCTGGATGAACTCGAGCGCGAGTTGCGCCTGCTCGAGGAGTCCGATCCGGCAGAGATCGACACCACGCTGCTGATCCTGCCCGGCGCGGTGGCCGATTTCCTCGATTACAACGACCTGCTGTACTTCGCCGACCGCCTGCTCGGCAGCCTCGGCCTGGAAGGCACGCTGCAGATCGCCAGCTTCCATCCGCAGTACCAGTTCGCCGATACCGGGCCGGACGATATCGAGAACTACACCAACCGCGCACCGTATCCGATCCTGCACTTGCTGCGCGAGGACAGCATCGCGCGCGCGGTGGCGGCCTTCCCGGATGCGGCGGATATCTACGAGCGCAATCAGGCAACCATGCGCCGCTTGGGACATGCGGGCTGGCGGCGCTGGATGGCGGGCGAGGAGGAAGCCGAAGGCGAGGCCGAACGCAATGCCGAAGAAAAGGCCGAACGCAAGGCCGCCGGCAAGAACCCGCCCGCGAAAGACTGACTGACTTACGCCGGCTCGGCCGGCGTGTCCGATACCGGGGCGGTGAAGAAGCGCTCGTTCATCTCTTCCAGCCCCAGCGTTTCCAGCACGTTCTGCAGCCGCTCCGCCGGGCGCCGGCGCGGCAGGTCCTTGTACTGGGCGATGATCAGCTCGTTCTTCATCGAGTGTTCCCAGCCCACCAGCTCGGTCACGCTGACCTGGTAGCCATGCGCCTCCAGCTGCAGGCAGCGCAGCACATTGGTCACCTGGCTGCCGAATTCGCGCGTATGCAGCGGGTGGCGCCAGATCTCGGTCAGCGGGTTGCCCGCGAGCAGCTTGCCCTTGTGCTTGCGCAGCACGCCGGCCACTTCGGCCTGGCAACAGGGCACCAGCACGATGTGCTGCGCGCGCTTGGCCAGGGCGAAGCGGATGGCGTCGTCGGTGGCGGTATTGCACGCATGCAGCGCGGTGACCACGTCGACGGTCGGCGGCAGTTGCGGCGAGGTGATCGAGTCCGCCACCGACAGGTTCAGGAACGACATCCCGGGAAAGCCCAGCCGCGCTGCCAGCGCCTGCGAGGTCTTCACCAGTTCCTCGCGCGTCTCGATGCCGTAGATATGGGAATCGTCCTTCAATGCCTTGAAGAACAGGTCGTACAGGATGAAGCCGAGGTACGACTTGCCGGCGCCATGGTCGACCAGCGTGACGCGGCCGCGCTCATCCTTGACCTGCTGCAGCAGCGGCTCGATGAACTGGAACAGGTGGTAGACCTGCTTGAGCTTGCGCCGGCTGTCCTGGTTCATCTTGCCGTCGCGCGTCAGGATATGGAGTTCCTTGAGCAGCTCGATGGACTGGCCGGGGCGGATTTCGTGGGTATTTGACATGGGGACTGCGCAGGCTGCGGGACGCGGCGCGTCCCGGAAATGCCGACAGTTTACCGAAAAGTCCGGCGATGCCATCTGCTGGCGATCTGGCCCACCCCACCTCGGCGGGGATCGTTGCTCGCTCAAGTTTCGCACTCCCGCTGCCGATGGTCATGGATCGATAACAAGTGGAGCGTCAGCGGTCCGGGCCCGCGCTGTCCGCCAGCGCGGGCATGCCGCCGTGGCCGATCGCCATGCAGCTCCGCAACCAATGTCAAGGGACTCATGACGCACGAGTCGGGTTTGCGCCTGGAGCTGACCGAGCCAGGCGAGCAGGTGCATGCACGCTACACGCCGGAGCCAGGCAGGCTGGCTCCGGATCACGCCAGCCTGAAGCAGTGCCTGGACAGCCACGGCTGGGCCGGCGCCCGGCTGGACGCACGCGCGGTCGCGCAGTTCCTGCAGCAGTGCCAGCGCGCCGAGCACGAGATCGACGCCGCCATTGGTGTGCTGGTCGATGGCGCGTTCGAGCTCGATATCACGGATGACGGCCTGGCCGTGCGGCTCACGCTGTTGCCTGCCGAAGGCGGCCGCCCGGTCACCGGGGACGATATCCGCCGCGCCGTCGCCGGGCGCGGCGTGGTGGCGCCGATCCAGGTGCTGGCGCTCGACGCCGCGCTGGCCGAAGGCCGCTGCGAGCTGCGCACCATCGCCGCCGGCGTGGCGCCGCGCCAGGGCGAGCCGGCGCGCTTCGTCAACCTGCTGCAGCCGCGCAAGCCGGTGCAATCCGATGAAGACGATGCGCGCGTCGACCTGCGCGACCTCGGCAACCTGCTCCTGGTCAGCCCCGGCACGCCGCTGATGCGCCGCATCCCGGCGGTGCCCGGCCATGACGGCGTAGACGTATTCGGCAAGCCGATTGCCGCCGATCCCATGGACGATCCGCCCTTTGCCGAAGGCCTGACCGGCGCCGCCGCCGATCCCGACGACCCCGACCTGCTGGTTGCCGTGATCGCCGGCGCGCCAGTGGCCGGCGTGCATGGCATCGCCGTCAGCCCGGTGGTGCAGGTGGAGGCAGTCGACCTGCATTCGGGCAACGTCGCTTTTGACGGCACGCTGCGCGTGGCGGGCGATATCCGTACCGGCATGTCGGTGCGCGTCAGCGGCGACGTGCTGGTCGAAGGCACCATCGAAGCCGCCGATATCGACGCCGGCGGCAATGTGGTGGTCAAGGGCGGCATCATCGGCAAGGCCGAGAACGGCCGTGCCGACGGCGGCATCAGCCGCGCCAGCGTGCGCTGCAAGGGCGCGGTCAAGGCGCGCTTTATCGAGAACGCCGTAGTCGAGGCCGGCACCGAGGTGAGCGTCGACAGCGGCATCCGCCAGAGCGACGTTGCCGCGGGCGCACGCATCGTGGTCGGCGGCCCCGGCGTGCAGGGCAGCATCAGCGGCGGGCGCACGCGCGCCATGCTGGCGGTGCGCGCCGCGGTGCTCGGCAGTCCTGCCGGCAGCGCCACCAGCGTGCAGGTGGGACTGAACCCCTTTGCCGACGCGCAACGCGCCGCGCTCGAGGCCGAACGCCGGCGGCTGCTGGAAGAGCAGAACAAGGTCAGGCAACTGGTCGCGTTCTTTGCCGCGCATCCGGAGAAGGCCGTCGGCGACCTGCGCGAGAAGGCGCGTGCCACGCTGTTCAAGCTCTCGCGTGACCTGTTCGAGCTGGAAGGCCGCCTGACCGAGCTGGGCCAGCAGATGCAGCCCGCCGCCGATGCCGTCATTGACGCGGCACGGCGCATCCATGGCGGCGTCACGCTGCAGGTGGGCAGTCGCGTGCTCAAGGTGATGGAAGACAAGCCTGGTGGCCAGATCCGCCTGGTCGACGACCGAATTGCGGTGACGTGAACGGGACCTGATCGGCACCCGAGCGGGGGCTTCCCCGGGCCCGAATTTGTACTATCCTGCAGGTATGTCCTGGGGTGCCGCAGGATGGGCGAGAGAGCTAGTCTCGGGCAGTGAATGCAGAAGCGGACCAGCAAACTGTGGAAGCGTTACACGGAACCGACTCACGTGGCACTTGAGATACCGGAAGGCCAGCCAATGCGGCTGGCCTTCCTGCTTTTGCGCGCATCTGCAACGCGCGATCCGACCTACACTGAAGGTGCAACCAGTCGCTTACAGGAGGTTGCTATGACTGCCGCACTGATCACGGCACTGGCGCTGATCGCCCTGGTCGCCTGCGCCGCCTTTGCCATCTGGATCATGCGCGAGAAGAACCCGACGCTGCTGCAGCAGCAGGAGCAGTCGGTGCGCACATGGTTCGACCATATGATTCACCGCCACTAGCGGCGCACCGCAGCCTGGCGCTACGTGCCGCAAGAACCCGCCGTGCAGGCGGGCTTTTTCATGGCGCCGGGGTCATGCCGCCCACAGGCGCAGTTCGTGCAGCGCGCTGCGCTCGATCCGCGTGCCGAGCGAGCGTCCTTCGTAGGCGAACATCGCCAGCAGCCATGCGATGTCGACTTCGCCCGCATATTCGAGCCGGAAATGGCTGCGCCGCAGCGGCACCAGCCGCAGGTCTGCGTTGCCTGCCGTATCGAAGCCGACGAAGACCATCAGCGCCAGGTCCGGCCGGTAGTCGTCGTAGCCGCCGATGCCCTCGTAGTCGTTGATGAAATCGCCGCAGCCATAGAGGATGGGCTTGCCCGCATGCAGCTCGATGCCGAGCGGATGGTGCGAGGAATGTCCATGCACGATATCCACGCCGGCCCGTTCCACCAGCCTGTGCGCAAAGGCGCGTTGCGCCGGATCGATGCGGTAGCCCCAGTTGCCACCCCAGTGGATCGATGCCACCACGAGGTCGCCGGCACGCCTGTCCTTGCCGATCCGCGCGGCGATGCGTTCGCACGATGCGGCGGACCAGTCATCCAGCAAATTCACGCCGGAGTGGCCGGCGGTGGCGCGCCATGCCGCGGGTGTGCCGCAATCATGCATGGCGAAGGCAAACACAACGACGCGGCCGCCGCCCGGCCGCGGCAGCCACGCCGGCCGCATCGCGCTGTCTTCGTCGGGGCCGGCACCGGCATGCGCGATATGCGCGGCATCGAGCGCCGCCAGCGTATCGGTCAGTCCCGCGCGTCCCCAGTCGAGCACATGGTTGTTGGCCAGTGCCACGCAGTCGATGGCCGCCGCCTGCAGGCAATCGACATTGCCCGGATGCATGCGGTAATGCACGGCCTTGCCGGGCCATGCGTCGTCGCTGGTGGTGATCGCCGTTTCCAGGTTGGCAATGCGCGGCCATGCGCCGCGACGATCAAGCTCGGCGAGCGCATCGCCCCATGGATACGCCGGCGCCACCGGACGCGCGATCGCGCCCGCCTTGCGCTCGGCCAGGCGCACATAGTCGAGTGCCGAATGCACATACGACTCATGCAGCAGCGGCTGGCTGGGATGCGCCAGGATCTGGTCGATGCCGCGCCCGGTCATCACATCGCCGCACAGGAACAGGGGAGGGTGGCTGGTTGTGTCCATTGCGCAGCCGGCCGGCGCACGTTTGCACCGTGCCAGCAGTACTTCCATGATAGGCGGGCACGGCGCCATGATCGCGTTGCGGCACTTGGGCGAGACGCGCCGAACGTCGCGGTTGATGCCGCGTTTACATTCGGCGGGGGCCTGCCTTAAATGGTGAAGTCATCGGGCTCGTGGCCATCTTCCTGCACCCGGCAGCCGCGCGTCGTCCGATGGTTCCAACCCGCATCGGGAGACAGATCATGAGCCAGTTATCGCAAGAACATGTCGAATCACTGAAGGCGCAATTGCGCGGCCGGCTGTTGCAGCCCGACGACGCCGCCGCCTACGATGAAGCCCGCCGCATCTGGAACGCAATGATCGACCGCCGGCCGCAACTGATCGTGCAGGCCGCCGGCGTTGCTGACGTGATCGCCGCGGTCAACTTTGCGCGCGAGCGCGGCGTGCTGCTGGCGATACGCGGCGGCGGCCACAATATCGGCGGGCTGGCGATCTGCGACGGCGGCATGGTGCTCGACCTGTCGGCGATGCGCTCGGTGCGCGTCGATCCGCGGGCGCAGCGCGCCTGGGTCGAACCCGGCGCCACGCTGCGCGACTTCGACCATGAGGCGCAGGCCCTCGGGCTGGCTACGCCGCTGGGCATCAACTCGACCACCGGCGTCGCGGGCCTGACCCTCGGCGGCGGCTTCGGCTGGCTCAGCCGCAAGTTCGGCACCACCGTCGACAACCTGGTCTCGGCGCAAGTGGTCACTGCCGACGGCAAGCTGCTGCGTGCCAGCGCCGACGAGCATCCCGACCTGTTCTGGGCGCTGCGCGGCGGCGGCGGCAATTTCGGCGTGGCCACAATGTTCGAGTTCCGGCTGCACCCGGTCGGCCCCGAGGTCTATGGCGGCCTGATCGTCTACCCGCTCGAGCAGGCTCTCGCCGTGCTGCCGGCCTTCCGCGAGCAGTTCAAGTCGATGCCGGATGAATTGACGGTGTGGGCGGTGTTGCGCCAGGCCCCGCCACTGCCGTTCCTGCCACCCGAGGCGCACGGCAAACCGATCGTGGCGCTGGCGATCTGCTATATCGGCCCGCCGGGACAGGGGCCCGCGCTGGTCGAGCCGCTGCGCAAGCTGGGCACGCCTTATGGCGAGCACGTCGGACCGATGCCGTTCACGGCATGGCAACAGGCCTTCGATCCCTTGTTGACACCGGGCGCGCGCAACTACTGGAAATCGCATAACTTCGCCGGGCTCGACGACGGCCTGATCGCGATGCTGGTCGAGCAGATCGGCAAGCTGCCGTCGCCGCAATGCGAGGTGTTCGTCGGCGCGATGGGCGGCCAGACCAACCGCGTGGCGCCGGACGCCACCGCCTATGCCAACCGCGATGCGCAGTTCATCATGAACCTGCACGCGCGCTGGGACACGCCGGCTGAGGACGACGCCTGCATCGGCTGGGCCCGCGAGGTATTCCGCGCCGCGGAGCCGTTCGCGCTGGGCAGCGTCTATGTCAACTTCCTGACGCAGGAAGAAACCGACCGTGTCGGCGCTGCCTACGGTCCCAACTTCGCGCGGCTGCTCGAGGTCAAGCGCCAATACGATCCGGGCAACCTGTTCCGCCACAACCACAACATCAACCCGGCGGCATAGTGCCCGGAGCCGTTCACGCGGCTGCAACACTGGCGTGCCAGCATCGGAGCGACCGCGATGTATCCGACAGGAGGAGCAGATGAGACCGGGCGAGGCAGAGCTGGTACGGCGCATCCACAACGAAGTGGCCGACTACTACGACGAAGAGATCGAACTGGAACTGGATGACCGTGAAGCCAGTGAAGCCTTCGGCGACCCGGTAAACCTGCCCGACGGGGCCGAGCAGGACAGCCGCCGCCACTATTTCCGCGAGCTGTTCCATCTGCAGGGCGAACTGGTGCGGCTGCAGAGCTGGGTCGCGGCCACCGGCCACAAGCTGGTGATCCTGTTCGAGGGGCGCGACGCCGCCGGCAAGGGCGGCGTGATCAAGCGCATCACGCAGCGGCTGAACCCGCGCGTGTGCCGCGTGGCCGCGCTGCCCGCGCCCAACGACCGTGAACGCACCCAGTGGTACTTCCAGCGCTACGCGGCGCACCTGCCCGCGGCAGGCGAGATCGTGCTGTTCGACCGCAGCTGGTACAACCGCGCCGGCGTCGAGCGCGTGATGGGCTTCTGCAACGACGACCAGTATGAAGAATTCTTCCGCTCGGTGCCCGAGTTCGAGAAGATGCTGGTGCGCTCCGGCATCCAGGTCGTCAAGTACTGGTTCTCGATCACGCACGACGAACAGCGCCTGCGCTTCCTCAGCCGCATCCACGACCCGCTCAAGCAATGGAAGCTCAGCCCGATGGACCTGGAATCGCAGCGGCGCTGGGAGGACTACACCAAAGCCAAGGAGACCATGCTCGAGCGCACCCACATCGCCGAGGCGCCGTGGTGGGTGGTGCAGGCCGACGACAAGAAGCGCGCGCGGCTGAACTGCATCCACCACCTGCTCAGCCTGGTGCCCTACCAGGACGTGGACGCACCCACGATCGTGCTGCCGGCGCGCGAGCGGCATGAGGACTACGTGCGGCATCCGGTACCGAAAGAGATGTTCGTGCCGGACGTGTACTGATCCACCTTGCTCGAACTAGGGTAAGTGCGGGGTGCGGTATCGGCCCCGCAGCGGCAGCGCTCCCTATAATGAAATCGGCCACCTGGCAAACAAGGGTGGCCGTGCATCGTGGAACTGCTTGTTTTTTGGGCGACCGTGCTTGTCGCCTTCCTCCTGATGAAGCACGCTGGCTGCTTCAGCCAGCCGGTGCTCTATCCCGACTTCGACCATCCGTTCCGGTATTGGTGGGCGCGGCGGTTGGGGCGGTAGCCTGCCTCATCCCCCGTTCGCTGGATCGTCCATGGACGATGTGTCCGCGGCGGCGTCATGCGCGCCGGGGTGTTCCAGTGGCGTCATGCTAGGGACGCCGCGAGGAAGGATCCTGCCGAGATGTGAAGATCCGCTTGGACTGGCCTGACCTGCGTACGTGCAGGCAACAAAAAACCCGGAGAGCGTGACGCTGTCCGGGTTTGCGTGGGCGATGCCCTG
Source organism: Cupriavidus oxalaticus (assembly GCF_038900635.1). GTDB lineage: Bacteria > Pseudomonadota > Gammaproteobacteria > Burkholderiales > Burkholderiaceae > Cupriavidus > Cupriavidus oxalaticus_B. The sequence goes on from NZ_JAYMRX010000005.1 coordinate 249,094, forward strand.
AATGCTTTTTGGTGCCGAAGAGAGGAATCGAACCCCCGACCTTCTCATTACGAATGAGCTGCTCTACCGACTGAGCTACTTCGGCAACAAGTTCCGGTGAACTGGAACAGCCCGCAATATTAGCAGTGTTTTTCAGGCTTGGGAAGCCCTTTGTGTCGCCCGTGTCATCCGGCGGCGCAATCCAGGCGGCTCCTGCTCCGCTTGCAGGAGGCGGATGAAGAACGGGGCGCCAGCTGGCGCCCCGTTCTTGTTGCCGGGTGGCGAGGCTCAGGCCTTGCCTTCGGCTTCGTGGTGGTAGCGGGTGACGCGTTCCACTTCGTTCTTCGAACCCAGGATCACGGACACGCGCTGGTGCAGCTTTTCCGGCTGTACGTCCATGATGCGGATCTTGCCGTTGGTGGCCGCGCCGCCTGCCTGCTCGACCAGCATTGCCATCGGGTTGGCTTCGTACATCAGGCGCAGCTTGCCGGCCTTTTCCGGCTCGCGCTTGTCCCACGGGTACATGAAGACGCCGCCGCGGGTCAGGATGCGGTGCACGTCGGCGACCATCGAGGCGATCCAGCGCATGTTGAAGTTCTTGCCGCGCGGGCCTTCGTCGCCGGCCAGGCATTCGTCGATGTACTTGCGCACCGGCGGGGCCCAGTGGCGCATGTTCGACATGTTGATGGCGAATTCCTTGGTGTCTTCCGGGATCATCAGGTTGGACTGCGTCAGCACGAAGCTGCCTGCCTCGCGGTCCAGCGTGAATACGTGAACGCCGTTGCCGACGGTCAGCACCAGCGTGGTCTGCGGGCCGTAGACGGCGTAGCCGGCGGCGACCTGGTGGGTGCCGGGCTGCAGGAAGTCGGCCTCGGTCACGGTCTGGCCGGGCTTGGGCATGTGCAGCACCGAGAAGATGGTGCCGATCGACACGTTGACGTCGATGTTGGACGAGCCGTCGAGCGGATCGAACAGCAGCAAATACTCGCCCTTCGGGTAGCGGTTGGGAATCTCGTAGAACGATTCCATTTCCTCCGATGCCATCGCGGCGAGGTGGCCGCCCCACTCATTGGCGTCGAGCAGCACTTCATTGGCGATCACGTCCAGCTTCTGCTGGGTTTCGCCCTGGACGTTGCCGGTGCCGGCCGAGCCCAGCACGCCGGCGAGCGCGCCCTTGTTGACGGCGTTGGAAATGGCCTTGCAGGCGCGCGCGACCACTTCGATCAGCAGCCGCAGTTCGGGCTGGATCGTGTTGTGCTTGCGCTGCTCCTCGACCAGGTAGCGGGTGAGGCTGATGCGAGTCATGGTTGGTTCTCCTTGGATGGCCGCAATTCTACATGCCCGGCCGGCCCTGGCCGGGCAAAGGGGGCATTGCGGGGCCTCCCTGACGTGCTCATTGGTTCAGGCGGCCAGCGCCTTGCCGACGATCTCCCTGACGTCGCGCGACAGCGTGGTGCTGGCGGCGACGCGCTCCAGTTCGGCGCGCATGCGGTCGCGCAGCGTCAGCTCGTACTTCTGCCAGCGGTCCATCACCCGCGCCAGGCGCGCGGCCACCTGCGGGTTGATGGCGTCGAGCGCCAGTACCTGGTCGGCCCAGAAGCGGTAGCCCGAGCCGTCTTCGGCATGGAACTGCGCCGGATTGCCGGAGCAGAAGCTGAAGATCAGCGAGCGCGCGCGGTTGGGATTGCGCAGGTTGAACGCCGGGTGCTCCATCAGCCTGAGCACGGTGTCGATGGTGCGTTTGCCGGCGTGCGGGCCGCCCGATTGTGGCCCCACGCTGCCGCGCTGCATGCCCTGCAGCGAGAACCATTTGTCGATCACCAGCGCGTCGTCCTCGAAGCGCTCGTAGAAATCGGTGAGCGCATGCTCGCGCCCGGGCGCGAAGCTGTTGACCAGCGCCGACAGCGCGGAGAAGCGGTCGGTCATGTTGTCGGCGGCCTGGTACTGCTCGTCGGCCAATGCGTGCATGTCGGCATCGCCGCTGTCGGCCAGATAGCCGAGCGCGAGGTTGCGCAGCGCGCGCCTGGCGGCGGAGGTCGAATCCGGCGAGTAGGGGCCAGGCGTGGCGTTGGCCTCGTAGGCGGCCAGCCAGTCGGCCTTGAGCGCGCGGGCCAGGCCTTCGCGCATGAACTGGCGGGCGCGGTGGATGGCGGCGGGGTCGGCCACCCCCATGCGCTCGGCCAGGTAAGCTTCGGCGGGCAGCACCAGCGCCTGCTCGCGGAAGGCGGGGTTGAGCGTGTCGTCGGTCAGCACCGCGCGCATGGCCTGCGCCAGTGCCGGGTCGAGCCTGAGTTCGCGGCCGGCCTGCACGTCGGCGACCAGCTGCAGCAGTGCGCGCGTGGCCAGGCGCTGGCCGGCTTCCCAGCGGTTGAAGGCGTCGCTGTCGTGCGCGAGCAGGAAGGTCAGCTGCGCGTCGGTGTAATCGGCATCGACGATCACCGGCGCGGAGAAATTGCGCAGCAGCGACGGCAGCGGTGCGCCATCGCCTGACCCCGCGCCGCGCGGCAGGTTGGTAAAGCGGAAGGTCTGCTCGGCCTGCGTGAAGTCGAGCACGCGCGTGGTCGCGCCGGGCGCGCTTTCGCCTTCGAGCTGCAGCGGCAGGTCCTTGCCATCGGCGCCAAGCAGGCCGAGCGCGAACGGGATGTGGAAGGGCTGCTTATCGGGCGTGCCGGCGCTGGTCTCGATACCGACCTTGGGGCAGCGCTGCGTCAGCGTCAGCGTCAGGCTGCCGTCGTCGGCGTTCCACGCAGTGCGCGCGGTTACCACTGGCGTGCCGGCCTGGCTGTACCACAGGCCGAACTGCGTCAGGTCACGGCCGTTGGCATCGGCCATCGCCGCGCGGAAGTCGTCGCAGGTGACGGCCTGGCCGTCATGGCGCTGGAAGTACAGGTCCATGCCCTTGCGGAAGCCGTCGCGGCCCAGCAGGGTCTGGTACATGCGCACGACCTCGGCGCCTTTCTCGTACACCGTGACGGTGTAGAAGTTGTTGATCTCTTCGTAGCTGTCGGGGCGCACCGGGTGCGCCATCGGGCCGGCGTCCTCGGGGAACTGCACCTGGCGCAGCACGCGCACGTCCTCGATGCGCTTGACCGCGCGGCCCGATTCCGAGCCCATCATGTCGGCGGAGAATTCCTGGTCGCGGAACACCGTCAGGCCTTCCTTCAGCGACAGCTGGAACCAGTCGCGGCAAGTCACGCGGTTGCCGGTCCAGTTGTGGAAGTACTCGTGGCCGACCACCGCCTCGATATTGGCGAAATCCGTGTCGGTGGCGGTTTCCGCATTGGCCAGCACGTACTTGGTGTTGAAGATGTTCAGGCCCTTGTTCTCCATCGCGCCCATGTTGAAGTCGCCGACGGCGACGATCATGAAGCGGTCGAGATCGAGTTCCAGCCCGAAGCGCTGTTCATCCCAGCGGATCGAATGGACCAGCGAATCCATCGCGTGGCGGGTCTTGTCCAGGTCGCGCGCTTCGACCCAGACCTGCAGCAGCTTGTCCTTGCCGGAGGCGGACTGGATCTTTTCCTCGATGCATTCCAGCTTGCCGGCCACCAGCGCGAACAGGTACGACGGCTTGCGGAACGGGTCTTCCCACACGGCTTCATGGCGGCCGTCGGGCAGGTCATGCTTGCTGGCCAGGTTGCCGTTGGACAGCAGCACCGGATACGCCTCGCGATTGGCGCGCAGCGTGACGCGGAAGGTCGCCATCACGTCCGGGCGGTCGAGGAAGTAGGTGATGCGGCGGAAGCCCTCCGCCTCGCACTGGGTAAAGAAGTTGCCGTTGGAGACGTACAGGCCCGACAGCGTGGTATTGGCCGCGGGCTGGCAGGCGGTGGTGATTTCCAGCGTGCCCTGCGCGGGCAGCCCGGGGACGGACAGCGTGCCGGCGTCCTGGGTGGCGTTGGCCACCGGCTTGCCGTCCAGGCTGACGCCGACCAGTTCGAGTTCGTCGCCGCACAGCACCAGCGGCGCATCGGCGGCGGCGCCGGGCTGGCGCGCGAAACGCAGCGTGCTGGTGACGACGGTGCGCTGGGGATCGAGATCGAGCAACAGGTCGGCATGGTCGATGGCGAACGGGGGCGCGGTATAGTCCTTGCGATAGACGGTAACGGGCGTATCGGTGCGCAGCATGGAGGGATCCTGTCTTCGGAAGACCGTTGGGGAGGGTGCCATGCGCGTGCGGGCGAAGCATGGCGCCGAAGTCCTCATTGTAGCCAAGGGGGTGGGGGTTCATCGTCAGCCGCCGCGCCCGGACCGGCGGGAATTCCGCCGGTGCCGCGTGGTCTCAGCGACACGCAGAACGATTTCGACAGTGTGGAAAACGAGGTAGCACTATGTGGCAGCGCGCAGGCGGTGTCGGCAATGAAACCGGAAGAAATGCGGGGCTCATGGGATTCCCGGCCCTGTGGGGCGCGCTGGCGCTATTGGCGCTGCTGCTGTCAGGCTGCGCCAGCACCGTTGTGACCGATGTCACCGCCTTCCGCCAGCCCGGCTGGCAGAACGATGCGCCCCGCACCTACAGCTTCGAGCGCACGCCGGAGCAGGCGGGTCAACTGGATCGCCAGACCTATGAACAATGGCTGGCCGAGGCGCTCTACGACGCCGGCTACGAGCAGGTGCCGGAGAAACAGGCGCGCTACCGCATCAGCATGGATTACGACGCCGCGCCCGGCATCGTACGCGTGGCCGAGACGGTCTACCCCGATCCCTGGTATGGCCCTTGGGGACCCTATTGGGGGCCGTACTGGGGTCCCGGCTATTACCGCCCATGGGGGCCCTGGGGACCCTGGGGTCCGTGGGGGCCGGGCTACTGGCCGCCGCAGACGGTGGTGCGCGACGTGCCGGTGCTGTTCTCGAACGTGCGGGTCTATTTCAGGGACGCTGCCACCGGCAAGCGGGTCTACCAGGTCACGGCGCAGAACCAGACCGAGAACGGCAGCCTGCCAGCGACGATGCCGTACCTGATCCGCAGCATCTTTGCGGACTTCCCGGGGGACAGCGGACGGCCGCGGCGGGTCAAGCTGGAGGTCGAGAAACCGCAGAAATAGAACTGCGTGCAAATGCGTGCAGAGGCATGCTTCTGCACGTTCATTGCATACCCATTGGTAAAAGCTGTTTAACTGGAACATTCCGAGCAAAAAACGGCTTCCGGACTGGCTTTGGTGGCACTTTGCACGAAGCCGTGGGTAGAATGACTGCTCGATTTTTCCGAGCCTTGTGGTCGGAATCGTCAGTTTCGCTGCCAGATGTTTTTTTTCGCTTCCGGTCCTTCTCCCGATTGCGGCCGATACGAACCATGGCGTGAGAAGGGCGCTTCCGGCACCGGGCCATTTTCCGGACGAGCCAATGAGCAGCCAGAACAGCGGTGATGCACCGCAACATGCCCCGAACAGTCCTGAAGCGCAACTGCGCCTCGCTGCACTGGAATACCACCGCAGTCCCACCAAGGGAAAGATCCAGGTCACCGCGACCAAGGCGCTGTCCAACCAGCGCGATCTGTCGCTGGCCTACTCGCCGGGCGTCGCCTACGCCTGCGAGGAGATCGCCAAGGATCCCGCCACCGCCGCTGAATACACCTCGCGCGCCAACCTGGTGGCCGTGGTGACCAACGGCACCGCCGTGCTGGGCCTGGGCGACATCGGCCCGCTGGCCGGCAAGCCGGTGATGGAGGGCAAGGGCTGCCTGTTCAAGAAGTTCGCCGGCATCGACGTGTTCGACATCGAGCTCGACGCACGCGACCCGGACAAGATCGTCGAGATCGTCGCCGCGCTGGAACCCACGCTGGGCGGCGTGAACCTCGAAGACATCAAGGCGCCGGAATGCTTCTACATCGAGCAGAAGCTGCGCGAGCGCATGAACATCCCCGTCTTCCACGACGACCAGCACGGCACCGCCATCATCTCGGCGGCGGCGCTGCTGAACGGCCTGAAGGTGGTCGGCAAGGATATCGCCAAGGTCAAGCTGGCGGTGTCGGGCGCCGGCGCCGCGGCAATTGCCTGCCTGGACACCATGGTGAGCCTGGGCGTGAAGCGCGAGAACGTCTCGGTGGTGGACTCCAAGGGCGTGATCTACGTTGGCCGCGACGCCAACATGGAAGCCAACAAGGCCCGCTACGCGCAGGACACCTCGGCGCGTACGCTGGCCGACATCGTCAATGGCGCGGACGTCTTCCTGGGCTGCTCGACCGCCGGCGTGCTGACCGGCGACATGGTCAAGACCATGGCCGACAAGCCCATCATCCTGGCACTGGCCAACCCCGAGCCGGAAATCCGCCCGGAAGTGGCCAAGGCCGCGCGCCCCGACTGCATCATCGCGACCGGCCGTTCGGATTATCCGAACCAGGTCAACAACGTGCTGTGCTTCCCGTATATCTTCCGCGGCGCGCTCGATTGCGGCGCGACCAAGATCACGGAAGCGATGAAGCTGGCGTGCGTGAAGGCGATCGCCGATCTGGCCGAAGCCGAACTGAACGAGGCCGTGGCCGCCGCCTACGGTGGCCGCGAGCTGAAGTTCGGCCCCGACTACATCATCCCGACGCCGTTCGACCAGCGCCTGATCGAGAAGATCGCGCCAGCGGTGGCCAAGGCCGCTGAAGAGTCCGGCGTGGCCACGCGCCCGATCCAGGACCTGGAAGCGTATCGCCAGCAGCTGTCGACCTACGTCTACCACACCGGCCTGATCATGAAGCCGGTGTTCTCGGCCGCCAAGGCCGCGCCCAAGCGCGTGGCCTATGCCGAGGGCGAGGAAGAGCGCGTGCTGCGCGCGGTGCAGGGCGTGGTCGATGAAGGGCTGGCGCGCCCGACCCTGATCGGCCGCCCGCACGTGATCCAGATGCGCATCGAGAAGGCCGGCCTGCGTCTGAAGGCCGGCGTGGACTTCGACCTGGTCAACCCGGAAGAAGACCCGCGCTACCGCGCCTACCACGAGGCCTACCACGCGCTGCGCGGCCGCGATGGCGTCACGCCGGACATGGCCAAGGTGGCGCTGCGCCGCTCCAACACGCTGATCGGCACCATGCTGATGCACATGGGCGACGCCGACGCGCTGCTGTGCGGCACCGTGGGCCGCTTCGAGGCGCACCTGGAGCACGTGCGCGACGTGATCGGCCTGGCGCCCGGTGCCAGGGTGTTTGCCGCGATGAACGCCCTGATGCTGGAAAAGCACACGCTGTTCATCACCGACACCTTCGTCAATGACGATCCCACCGCCGAGGAACTGGCCGCGATCGCGCAACTGGCCGCCGAGGAGATCGCGCGCTTCGGCCTGCATCCCAAGGCCGCGCTGATGTCGCACTCGATGTTCGGCTCGTCGACGCGTCCGTCGGCGCGCAAGATGCGCGAGGCTGCCGCGATCCTGGCCAAGGCGGCACCGCACCTGGAAGTGGAAGGCGAGATGCAGGGCGACGCCGCCCTGGATGAGGACGTGCGCCGCCACTTCCTGCCGTCGACCAAGCTGGCCGGCAGCGCCAACCTGCTGGTCATGCCGACGCTGGACGCCGCCAACATCGCCTTCAACCTGCTCAAGATCACGGGCGGACAGGGCGTGACTGTGGGCCCGATCCTGCTGGGCGCGGCCAAGCCGGTGCACATCCTGAACCCGCAGGCGACCACGCGCCGCATCGTCAACATGACTGCGGTGGCGGTGGCGGAGTGCAATGCCATCCGCTGAGGTGCCGATAGCGTAGCTGCTGGCGTTGCGCCAGGATGCAAAAAGCCGGGTCGGTGACCCGGCTTTTTGTTTGATGCTGCCTTGCCGCACGACAGGTGCGGCAGGCATCCGGTGCGGTGGCTATTGCAGCACGTTGTACTGCTCACGCATGACCACGATGATGGACTTGGCCGCGGCCAGCTGGGTGTCGAGGTTTTCGACGTATTCCTGTCGAAAATCGACCTCGGCGCTCCAGTTGCATCCGGTGTGGTCAGGCTGGTGCATTCGCACCGCGTGCAGCTCGCATTCGCCGCACTCGGGGTTGTTGTCGAGGCACTGGTTCAGGATGGCCATCAGTTCGGATCGCGTCTTCGCATATCGCCGCATGAGTCACCTCTCTAGGATCGAGTTTTGAGGCCTGGAACACCAATCTAGGTAGCGCAAGATGGCCCTTCCAATTGAATCCCGCTATGGAGCGAGGGTTTCCGATCCGCTGTGGGGCTTGGCATCAAATGGCGCGGCGCAGCATTCCGTGATGTTTTCCTGCCACAAGTGACTGGTGCAGGTGCAATAAAAAGCCCGCCGGAAGGGCGGGCATCAGGACTGCCGGTGAGACGGTTACGCCATCAGAACTTGTGGCGCACGCCTACGCCGAAGGTATCGCCGTGCTCGATGCCGGTGATCTTGTCGTAGTAATAGGCGGCGTAGACGTCGGTACGCTTGGACAGGTTGTAATCGTAGGCGACGGCAAAGGTGTTGCGCTTGAAGTCGCCCAGCGAGTTGTCGACCTTGCCGTAGGCGTAGGAAGCGAGCAGGCTGCCGGCGCCGATGGGCACCGAGGCACCAAACTGGCCGTCGATGTGCTTGGTGTCGCCCGACGGCGCGGTGGTGGCGCGGGTCTTGATGTACTGGCCCTGCGCGAACAGCTTGACCACATTGAAGTCATAGGACAGGCCGATCTGCGCGGCGTCCTGGCGCGACAGGCCGGCGGAGCTCAGGTCGGTCGGCACATTGTCGAAACGCACCTGCTGGTAGGCAACCGTGGCCGCGAACGGGCCGCTGAAGTACATCAGGTTGCCGCCCCACTTGTTCTTGCCGGCGGCGCCGGCTTGCTCGCCGAAGGCGTAGATGAAGTTGGCGGTCAGGCCGCCGAAATTCGGCGTGGAGTACAGCACCGAGTTGTTCCAGCCCGAATCGCCGATGACGCCCGGATCCACCACCGCGCCGCTGGTCGCGCCGAAGTAGGTGTGGAAGATCGTCGGCGAGAACACGTACGAGTCGATCAGCGGGTTGAACAGGATGGTCGACACGAAGTACGGCGTGGTGTTGCGGCCCAGCTTGATGGTGCCGGCCTTGTCGTTCTGCAGGCCGACAAAGGCATTGCGGCTGAACATCGAGTCGCCGTTGAAGCGGCCGCTGTTGCCGCTGTCGGTACGGAAGAAGCCGTTCAGGTCGAAGATGGCCTTGGTGCCGCTGCCCAGGTCTTCGGTGCCCTTGATACCCCAGTAAGACGTCTGCATACCGCCCGAATTGGCGACCCATGCGCGCTCGCCCGTACCCGGGCTCTTGACTGCACCGACGAACATGTCGGCCTGGCCGTACAGCGTCACGCTGGACTGGGCCATGGCCGTGCCGGAAAGAAAGGTAGCCGCTACCGCCGCCAGCTTCATTGCCGGCTTGTACTGCTTCTGCATGTTTAGACCTCCGTGGTTTTGAATCCTGCTTGGAACGTTGTGTACTGGGTCCCTGTCGGGTTCTTTTAATGTCTTTGTGCTTTTATTCGTGCCGCCTGGCCTTGGCTCGGTGTGGTGGTGTTGCTCGGGGGACCGGCGGCATCGGGTACAGCGTTTTTTGTTATACAGGTGAAGCTTTTTTTGTCACGCGGATACTAAGTCGTCAAGACGGAACTGCGCAATGCGATGGATCTGGTTGATGCAGGTTTGCAACTCTTCCTTCGGCGAGTTTTCTACGCGGCGCGCGAACTCCGCGATGATCCCGTGGCGGTCGTAGCCGCGCACGGCGAGGATGAACGGAAAGCCGAACTTCTGGTTGTACGCGGCGTTGAGCGCCTGCAGGCGATCGAACTCTTCCGGCGTGCACAGGTTCAGGCCGGCGCCGCTCTGCTCGCGCGTGGACTCGGCGGTCAGCTCGCCGCGCACCGCGGCCTTGCCGGCAAGCTCCGGGTGGGCGCGCACCAGCTTCAGCTGCGCGGCCTCGCCGGCTTCATCCACGGCGCTGCGCAGCGCCTGCGCCAGCGCGGCGGCATCGGCAAAGGGACGTTGCGCGGCGGCGGCCTCGGCGAACCACGGCGAATGTTCATAGATGCCGCCCAGCACCTGCACGAATTCCGCGACAGGCATGGTGTTGAGTTGGGCGAGGGTATAGGTCTGGCTCATGCTGAATCCGGATTACTTGGCGGGCGTGTAGGGATGGGTCTCGGCCCAGTGGCGGGCGATGTCGACACGGCGGCAGATCCACACCTTGTCATGGCCCTGCACGTAGTCGAGGAAGCGCTGCAGCGCGCGGAAGCGGCCGGGGCGGCCGAGCAGCCGGCAGTGCATGCCGATCGACAGCATCTTGGGACTGTCGTGCCCGGCGGGATTGCCTTCCTCGTAGAGCACGTCGAACGCATCCTTCAGGTACTGGAAGAACTGCTCGCCGGTGTTGAAGCCCTGCGGCGTGGCAAAGCGCATGTCGTTCGAGTCCAGCGTGTATGGCACCACCAGGTGGGGCTTCTTCTCGCCGCCGGTGACTTCCACTTCGGTCCAGAAGGGCAGGTCGTCGCCGTAGTAGTCGGAGTCGTACAGCAAGCCGCCGTGCTCGACCACCAGGCGGCGCGTGTTGGGGCTGTCGCGGCCGGTGTACCAGCCCAGCGGCAGCTCGCCGGTCAGGTCCTTGATGATCTGCATGCCGATGCGCATGTGCTCGCGCTCGGTGGCCTCGTCGATGTTCTGGTAGTGGATCCAGCGCCAGCCGTGGCAGGCGATCTCGTGGCCCAGCTCGACGAAGGCGCGCGTCAGTTCCGGATGGCGCTGCAGCGCCATCGACACGCCGAAGATGGTCAGCGGCAGCCCGCGCTGTTCGAACTCGCGCAGGATGCGCCAGACGCCGGCGCGCGAGCCGTATTCGTAGATGCCCTCCATGCTCATGTGGCGGTCGGGATAGGCCGCGGCGCCGACGATCTCGGAGAGGAACTGCTCGGAGGCGGCGTCGCCATGCAGCACGCAGTTCTCGCCGCCTTCTTCGTAGTTGAGCACGAACTGCACGGCGATGCGCGCGCCGCCCGGCCAGCGGGCGTGCGGCGGCCGGGCGCCGTAACCGATGAGATCGCGTGGATAGTTCTCTGTTGTCATGGTCGTTGCTTGCTTCAGGGGAAACCGTCCGGGCCGCGGCGCCCGCAAGCGCCGTCGACTGTGCAATGAGCGAGCCAGTCACTGGCCCGGCGGCATGCTTCGATATAACCGTTACTCGGTGCCGTGCGAATTGGCGGCGGCGTTGCGCATCGCTTCCTCGCGCGACTGGATGCCGTTGTAGAACAGGTTCAGCGCCACGGCCACGATCGTGCCGAGCACGATGCCGCTGTGGGTAAAGGGGCTAGTCCACTTGGGCAGGTACTGGAAGAACGTCGGTGCCAGCGTCGGGATCATGCCGAAGCCGATCGCGATGGCGACGATGAACAGGTTGTGGCGATTGCGGTTGAAATCGCACGAGCCCAGGATGCGGATACCGGTGGCGGCCACCATGCCGAACATCACGATGCCGGCGCCGCCCAGCACGAACTGCGGCACCGAGGCCACCACGTGGGCCATCTTGGGGAACAGGCCGAAGGCGATCAGGATCAGGCCGCCGGCCGCGGCCACGTAGCGCGAGCGCACGCCGGTCACGGTGACCAGGCCGACGTTCTGCGAGAACGAGGTGTACGGGAAGGTGTTGAAGATGCCGCCGATCACGGTGCCCAGGCCGTCGGCGCGCAGGCCGCGGGTCAGGTCCTCATTGCTCAGCTTCTTGCCCGTGATGTCCGACAGCGCCAGGAACATGCCGGTCGATTCCACCAGCGTGATCAGCATGACGATGCACATCGACAGGATCGCGGTTACCTCGAACGTCGGCATGCCGAAGTGCAGCGGCGTGATGACGGCGACGAAGCTGGCTTCATCGAGGCCTTCGAACGACACCTTGCCCATTGCCATCGCCACCAGCGTGCCCCCGATAATGCCCAGCAGCACCGCGCAGTTGGCCACCAGGCCGCGGCCGTATTTGGTCAGCATCAGGATGACGACCAGCGTCAGGCCGGCGATGCCAAGGTTGGCCAGGTCGCCATAGGCCAGGTTGGGCACTTCCTTGACGACGCCGTCGATGACGGCGCGCGTGGTGGGCTGGCCGCCGGCCGACCAGTTGATGGCCACGCGCATCAGCGACACGCCGATCAGCGTGATCACCGTGCCAGTCACCACCGGCGGGAACAAGCCGAGCATGCGCCCCATCATCGGCGAAATCAGGATGCCGAAGATCCCTGACGCGATCACCGCGCCGTAGATGCCGAGCAGGCCGACGTTGGGATCGGTGCCGATGGCGATCATCGGCGCCACCGAGGCAAAGGTCACGCCCATCATCACCGGCAGGCGGATGCCGAACTTCCAGAAGCCGATGGCCTGGATCAGCGTGGCCAGGCCCGCGGCGAAAAGGTCGGCGTTGATCAGGAAAGCCAGCTGGTCCTTGGGCAGCTTGAGCGCGCCGCCGACGATCAGGGGTACGGCAACCGTGCCGGCGTACATCACCAGAACATGCTGCAGACCAAGCGCGAGCAGGCGCCCTGAAGGCAAACGCTCGTTGGTGAGGTCCGTCGGGACCGTGGTGCTTGCGGAATTCATTGGTGCGTCTCCTCTCCTTTGGTTTGATGGGAACGCCACGTCCGTGCCAGTTCTGTGCCAGCAATGCGTGTTGCCGGCCTCGCTATCGTTGTTTTCGGCCTGCCGTCGCTGCGCTCTCGTTTGCACTGCCTGGGCGCGGTGCGGACGGCGGGCGTTCGGCCTTCTTCTTGCTGGGGCGTGGCGGGTACACCGTGCTAGGTGGAGCGGCCTAGTACGCTGCGAAGATCGAAGCTGCCCGGCTCGTCCGGCTGCACGCGGTCGGCGCAGGCGCCGAGGTGGTGCGCCATGCGCGACTGGGCCAGCGCGGCATCGCCCTGTTCCAGTGCGTCGAGGATTTCCTCGTGTTCGTCGAACGAGCAGGCGTTGTTGCCCGGGGCTTCCACGCTGGCGATCATCAGCGTGGTGCGCGACACCAGCCGGCGCATCATGTTGACCAGCAGGGCGTTGCCCGACAGTTCCGCCAGCGCCGTGTGGAATTCGGCGGACAGCCGGATCCATTTGGGGCGGTCGTGCGTCAGGAAGGCCTGGCGCTCGCTGGCGACCATCTTGCGCAGCGGCGCGATCACGGTCTTCACGTCGGGCATGCCGGCGAGTTTTTCCAGCACTGCGCGCTCCAGCATCTGGCGCAGCTCGAACATGTCGTGCGCTTCGTCGGTGGAAGGGCTGGCGATAAAGGCGCCGCGATTGGGTTCGAGGTCGACCATGCCATCGGCGGCCAGGTGCGACAGCACCTTGCGTACGGTGTGGCGCGCGGTGGCATAGATCTCGCAAAGCGAATGCTCGGTGAGCTTGGTGCGCGGCGGCAGCCGGTGCTCCATGATCGCGTCGTAGATCTCGTGGTACATGCGCTCTTCGACCGAGCCCTTGCGCGCGGGCTTGTCCGGCCTGGCGGGCAGGGATCCGGTCGGATCGGCATCGGAAACGCCGGTGACACCGGCAATCAGCTTCAGGCTCTTGGACATCTTGGCACCAGCAGTCATGCAGTCAGGTCGGTCCGGACCCCCGTAATCCCGTGTATCAGGGTTCGGTGATCCGAAAATTGTTGACAATTATTTGGTTGGGGCCTCAATATTGTCAACAAAACCAGCTCAGGTTTTCGACAACTCAGGGAAATCCCTGAATTGCCAACCGGGTCGGGCAGGCGCATTGTCGCCACGCACCAACCCAGCGCCGGGATGCGTTACCAGACGTACCGAGCGGGCACCATTCCCGTAAATGGTGCTAGTGAAGGCAGCGGCGCCCCTCACAACCCAATCGCAAAAGGACAAATACGATGGGACGCTTGACTACCCACGTTCTTGACACCGCTGCCGGCACGCCCGGACAAGGGATGTCGATTACTCTCCATAAAATTGTCGACAATCGCCGCGAAACCCTGAAGACCGTGGTCACCAACCACGACGGCCGCTGCGACCAGCCGCTGCTGGAAGGCGCCGACCTTGCCGCCGGCGTGTACGAACTGGAATTCGCCGCGGGCGACTATTTCCGCGCACAGGGCACGAAGCTGCCCGAGCCGGCTTTCCTGGACGTGGTGCCCCTGCGCTTCGGCATTGCCGACGTCAACGCGCACTACCACGTGCCGCTCCTGGTTTCGCCCTGGTCGTACTCGACCTACCGCGGCAGCTGACGCGGTGGCTTAGGGAAACAGGAGACAAGACATGGAAGGCTATATCCTCGACTGGGCCAATATGCTGCTGCGGTGGGTGCACGTCATCACCGCGATCGCATGGATCGGCTCTTCGTTCTATTTCGTGTGGCTGGACAACAGCCTGACCAAGCCCACCGCGCCCGACCTGAAGGAAAAGGGCGTCGATGGCGAGCTGTGGGCCGTGCACGGCGGCGGCTTCTACAACCCGCAGAAGTACCTGACTGCGCCCAAGCAGTTGCCGGAGAACCTGCACTGGTTCTACTGGGAGTCGTACTCGACCTGGATGAGCGGCTTCGCGCTGCTGGTGGTGCTGTACCTGTTCAACGCCAGCACGTTCCTGATCGACAAGAATGTGTTCGACATGTCGCCTGGCGCGGCGGTCGGCTTCGCGGTGTCGTACCTGCTGATCGGCTGGATCGTCTATGACAGCATCTGCCGCCTGTTCAACAAGAATGACCGCCTGGTCGGCATCCTGGTGGCGATCTACATCGCGGCGGCCGCCTACGTCGCGTGCCATGTCTTCTCGGGCCGCGCGGCGTTCCTGCTGACCGGCGCGATGGTGGCGACGATCATGAGCGCCAACGTGCTGGCATGGATCATCCCGGGCCAGCGCAAGGTGGTGGCGGCACTGAAGGCCGGCCAGCCGGTGGACCCGATCCACGGCAAGCGCGGCAAGCAGCGCAGCGTGCACAACACCTACTTCACGCTGCCGGTGCTGTTCGCGATGCTGTCGAACCACTACAGCATGACGTACGCGTCCAAGTACAACTGGGTGGTGCTGATCCTGATCATGCTGTCGGGCGTGCTGATCCGCCAGTTCTTCATCCTGAAGCACAAGGGCAAGATCAACGTGCTGTGGCCCGCCGCCGGCGTTGCCGCGCTGGCCGTGGTCGCCGTGATGATCGCGCCGCAGCCGCGCCCGGCCGTGGCCAAGGGTGGCGAGGCAGCCGCAGCGACCGTCAGCTTTGCCAAGGTGCAGGAAGTGATGAATGCGCGCTGCGTGCAGTGCCACGCCGAGCAGCCGAAGATGATGCCGACCGCGGCCAAGGGCATCAAGCTCGAGACGCCGGAAGACATCAAGACCCATGCCCAGCTGATCTACCAGCAGGCGGTGCAGCAGAAGGCGATGCCGCTGGGCAACGTGACGCAGATTACCGACGACGAACGCGCGCTGCTGGGGCAGTGGTTCGAAGGCGGTGCCAAGACCACCAACTGATGGTGGCGTGAGCTGAAAAGAGTTGGGGCCGGCTTTTGACGAGCCGGCCCGCGAAATCCGAGCATCGGTGATCGACGGTCCGGAGGGCTGTGCTGTTGGCAGCCGTCAGTACCGGACCGGCGAGGGTTTGAACGGGGCCTTGTGCCCCGTTTTTTTTATGGCCAGCGCGCCGCGATCAGGCCGTCGCCGTGCCTTGCTGGGCGCCGCGGCCAGTGTACTGCGCGATATCGACGGCATCGATCTGGTCAGGCCGCATGAAGCGCTCGGCGTAGCGCAGGTAGACGCCTGAGGTCAGGAACAGCTCGAACAACTGCGGGTCGATGTGCTGCTGCGCCGCCGCCGTGGCCATGATGCGAACCGATTCCGACAGGCTCTTGGCCTTCTTGTACGGACGATCGGCCGCGGTGAGCGCCTCGAAGATATCCGCAATTGCCATCATCCGGGCCAATGGGCTCATCTCGCTGCCATGCAGTCTGCGCGGGTATCCGGTGCCGTCCATCTTTTCATGATGGTTGCCGGCGATTTCCGGGACCTGGCGCAGGTGGCGCGGAAACGGCAGGCGCGACAGCATGACCTGCGTCTGCACGATATGCTCTTCGATCTTGAAGCGCTCTTCCTCCGACAGCGTGCCGCGGCTGACCAACAGGTTGTGCAGTTCGCCGCGGTTGTAAAGGTGCGTGGGCGTATTCAGCCGGAAGCCCCATGGGTTGTCGGCCGGGAAGATGTCGCGGGTGCCGCGCGCGATCGCGTGTTCGGGCTTGTCGGCCAGCAGCGGTTCCACGGCCGGCACCGGTGCGGCGGGGTGGTGCGCCTTGCGCGCCAGTTCCTCCTGCGAGATGCCGAGGCGGTCATCGAGCGTGCGCAGCCAGGTACGCTCCGCGATGCGCATCAACCGTTCCTTTTGTGGTGCATCCATGAACTCGCCGCCCTGGTTGCAAGCGGCGACAAAGGCAAAGTCGTCATCCAGCGCCGCGAGCTCGGCATCGCGCCGCTGGCGCGCCGCGCCTGCCTCCTCGCCGGCGGAGATGGCGCGCAGGCAGGCGATCTCGGCATCGCGCTTGAGCACCTCGAAGCGCATCCGTACTTCATGGATGCGGTCGCACAGCGTTTCCAGCTTGGTGGCCTTGTCGATGATGTATTCGGGGGTCGTGACCTTGCCGCAGTCGTGCAGCCAGGCGGCTACGTTCAGGGCTTCCCACTGCGCTTCGGTCATCTGGAACGAGCGGTAGGGGCCGTCGGTGGCATCGCAGGCGGCGCGGGCCAGCAGCTTGGCAAGCTCGGGCACGCGTTCGCAGTGACCGCCGGTGTGTGGGCTCTTGGCGTCGATGGCACCCGCCATCATCCGGATCAAGGCATCGAAGAGATTGCGCTGGGCTTGCGTCAGTGCCCGCACTTCCAGCGCGCCGGCGCACAGGCTGGCCAGCGTGCCGACGAAAGCAAGCCGCGCGGGGTCGATCGGCGTGTCGCGCAAGACCAGGATCAGCCCCTGCAGTTCCTGTTGCCGCGTCGCGAGCGGAATCGCGGCGGCGTAGCAAGGGGCGTCGGATGCCAGCAGTTCGAGCTTCGCCGCGCGGATGTCTTCGGGCGTCAGCTGGCCGGTCTGCGGCGCGAGCACGGCGGCAGCCGCGCGCACCAGCGGCAGCGACTGCCGGATCGGGCTTGGTGGCATCGCCTGCGATACGCTGGTGCCGTCGCAATCCAATGCCGCGGCCACGCTCAGCGCCTCGCCGTCAGCAAGGTACAGCGCCCCCGCGCTGCCGCCGGCGGCGTTGAGCATTTTTCTCAGCAGCACCGGCAGCAGCTGCTCGAGGCGGCTTTCGGCAGAGATGGCCTGGACCATGACGACGAAACGCTGGACGGTTTGCCGCATGTCTTCCGTAGCGCTGGCAAGGGCATTCAACTCGCTGATGCGTGACTGCACCGCGATGGGCTGGCGGAAGTCGAACCGGCGCAGGGCTTCGACGCTGCCGGCCAGGTCATGCAGCGGCCGGGAGAAATAGCGGGCCGCCAGCCAGATCAGCGGCAACGACAGCAGCACGACCGCGACGGTGGCGCCCATGCCGATCCACGCGCGCTGCTTTGCCGTCTTGAGCAGTTCGTCCTGCGGAATGGCCGCGAGCAGGTACAGCGGCTTGCCGCCCGCGGGCGTCAACAGGTCGACGGTGGTGTACCAGTCCTCGTCGCCGGCGCGCATCAGTTCCTGCCGGCCGGAGGGGGCGCCGTGCGCGGCGATGCGTGCCGCGAGCCGGGTCAGGATGGGAATGCCGAAGTCGCCTGGCATGACCAGCACCTCCGTCCGGATGGTGTCGGGCGCGGATGCGGAATCCGGGAATTTGCGATCGATTGCGACGATGCGACCGTTGCTATCGAGCAAGGCCAGCAATGAGCGTGCCATGGTCGTCTTGCGTGCCAGCATGTTGCCCAGCGAGTCCAGGCGGAAGTCGCCGCCTACCACGGCATCGCGGCGGGCGGTGGGAATGGCGACCGTGGCCCCGGCTTCGTTGTCGGAAAAGAACAGGTAGGGTTCGGTCCTGACCATGCCGCCGCTGGATAAGGCGTCCTGGTACCACGTCCGCTGGCGCGGGTCGAACTTCCGGGCGAAGTCATGATCGTCGACGCTGTGCAAGATGCCGAGGCTGGCATCGAGAAAGTAGAGCCGGCCACGGCTTTGCGCGCTGCCGCCGCGCTCCACGCTGCGCACGGCATAGGCAGCCTTTTCGGGCGCATCGAACAGGGCCCGGTCGGCGTCGCCGCGCAGGGCCCGGAAATAGAAGAAGCTGCCGTCCGCATAGCCCAGATAGAGCGATTGCAGTACCGGCGAGGTGTCAAGCGCGTCACGCAGCAAGGCAAGGCGGGCCAGCCGCGCGTCGGTTGTGGGCGCGTCGGCCAGCGAACTGTGGCTGACCAGCTTGATGACCATCTGCGCCGGCACGATCAGCTCGCCCACTTCGTCGAGCGTCTCCCGGCTGATGCGATGGACGGCGTCGGAGGCCGCGGCCTCCAGCGCCGTCTTGGTCATGAAGAAGTTGATGCCGCAAGTCAGCGCACCAACTGCCAGGACCAGCGACCCGAACAGCAGCCACAGGTGGACGTGAAGCGGGACACTCTTGCGCGCTTGCATAGGCACCTCCGTCGGCTGGGTGTTGCACGGCGCATAGCGGCGGCCGCCGCGTTACCGTGGCGGCCCTCCCGCGTGTAGGCCAACGTCCAGTTTCGAATGCGCGAGGGTGATCGTCAAGGCGCGCCTCGCAGGGAGGCGCGGGGGTCAGCCGCCGATATTCAGCAGCGCCAGCACGCCCAGCACCACGAAAATCGCGGCGGCAATCTTGTGCACCAGTGCGATCGGCATCTTGTTGGCAAACTTGTCGCCCAGCAGCACAGCCGGTGCGTTGGCGATCATCATGCCGAAGGTCGTGCCGGCCACCACTGCGACTACCGCATCGCTGAAGCGCGCCGCCAGCGCCACCGTGGCGATCTGCGTCTTGTCGCCCATCTCGGCGAAGAAGAAGGCGACGATGGTGGTGCCGAGCACGCCGATTGCTCCTTTTACCGGCCTGGCCTGTTCGGCATCGTCGAGCTTGTCGGGAATCAGCATCCATGCGCCCATGGCGATAAAGCCCAGGCCCAGGATCCAGCGCAGCAGGTTTTCTCCGACAACATGCGTGATCCAGCCGCCAAGCGCGCCGGCAAAGCCGTGGTTGACCAGCGTGGCGATCAGGATGCCGAGGATGATCGGAACGGGCTTGCGATAACGTGCCGCCAGAACCAGCGACAACAGCTGCGTCTTGTCGCCCATTTCAGCAAGGGCGACGATGCCTGTGGAGACGAGGAAGGCTTCCATGTTGTTATGTGGGATAACCGGGCCGCAATGCATCGCGAGATGCCAATGACGCACACCTTTCCCGGCCCGGCCAGAAAGGTATGGTCATCGGTCTCGCCAGGCATGGACGCTGCCTGGGCCAGTCTGGCCAGGCGGGTCCGGAGCTGCGCACGCCATAACCGCAAGCGGTCAAGTCTGTTGACGTACGCCCCTGTCCCCGAAATCCGCATTGCGCGGCGCGGTGAGAGCAGGGCGGCTACTCCCCAATGGAAGCGGCGATTATAACCGCGGCGGCGCTGGATCGTCCACCGCGGCCGCCGAGGTCGGCATGGTGATCAGGCCGGCACCGGCGCGTTCTCGCTGGTCTGGCGGCCGCGGAAATCGGTCCAGCACAGCGCCTTGAAGTCATACAGCTTGCAGCGGCGCGCCGTATCGAAATACCAGCGCCACGAGAAGTTCTCGATGATGATGCGGCCCGGCAGCGCGTGCTCCAGCAGTGCCTGCGCGCGCTTGAGCCGATACAGCGGCACGCTCATGTCGACGTGGTGCGCGGTGTGCTCCATGATGTGGTGCAGCGCGGAGCCGATGCCATGGCGGAAGCGCAGGTGCACGGTGGTCGAGACGAACGGCTGCGCCTTGGCCCACATGGTCTTGGTGTCGTACCACGCCACGCTGGCATGGGTATGGTGCACGTACAGCACGAAGCCCACGGTCACGTTCCACACCAGGAAGGGCAGCACGAAGCCGGCGCCAACCAGCATCCAGACCGACTGGCCCGTAGCAAAGGCCAGCGCCACCAGCCCGCCGATCCAGGCCACGCCGAAGGCCGCCACCAGCAGGCAATCGCGCACGAACACCGGGCGGCGCGTCGCCATCTGGCGCTTGCTGGGGAAGAACAGCTTGTTCCACCAGATCTCGACCAGGTAATACAGGCCCGGGCCGAAGCCGGTGCGGTAGATGCGCTCCATCGCACGGCGCCAGCGCGGCAGCGCGTTGAATTCTTCCAGCGAGTAGGGCGCCCAGACGAAGTCGAAGCCCTTCAGGTTGGTATAGCCGTGGTGGACCACGTTATGGCCGACTTCCCACAGGCTGTACGGCGTCAGCGACGGCAGGAAGGTCAGCCGGCCCAGCCATTTGTTCAGGCCGCGGCGCGGCGTCAGGCTCTGGTGGCAGGCATCGTGGCCGATGATGAACAGGCGCGCGATCACCAGCCCGGCCAGCACGCCCAGCGCCAGCTTGGCGGCCCAGTGCGAGGCCAGCACCACGCCGGCGAGCACGGCGGCGAACAGCAGGTAGTCGAAGGCGAACAGCGCCAGCGCGCGCGGCGTGCTGCGCTCGCCCAGCGGGATCAGCCAGCTGCGGATGACCTTGCGCGACGGGAATGGCGCGTCCGGGGCGACCGGCTCGGGTAGCGGCAGCCGCCCCGGCTTGGCGGACTGCCGGGCATGCGCGGCATGCTCGGGATGCGCTGAGGGCGTGGATGGGATTGCGGTCATGCGGAACCTTCTGGGTTTGCGGTCGGATGGTGTCTGCCATGCGGCCGACGTATGCCGGCCATGGCGAAACCGCAAGGTTAGAAGGCTTTGCCGGTGGGGTTCTTGACGGGCGTCAATCCGGAAGGACGCGCTAAGCGGTAAAAGCGCGCCCGCCGCGAAGGGCGGGCGCCGTGAATCCGGATGGGGAGCCGGATGTGACGGATCAGGCGGTGGCGCGCGCCGGCTCGCCCATGATGTAGACGCTGTCGACCACGCGGTCGTCGCCCAGCATGGCATAGGCGAACAGCTCTTCCTCCAGCGTTTCCGAGCGGTTGCTGCGGCGCGCGATCAGCGGCGTGGCCTTGGGATCGAGCACGATGAAGTCGGCCTCGCAGCCCTCGCTGAAGCTGCCGACGCGGCCGGTCCAGCCCAGCGCCTCGGCGGCGGCGCGCGTGGCCAGGTAGAACATGCGCAGCGCGGTCAGGTAGTAGCCGCCCATGCGCGCGACCTTGTGCGCGGCGTTCATGGTGCGGAACATCGAGAACGAGGTGCCGCCGCCGACGTCGGTGGCCAGGGTCACGTTCAGGCGGTTGGCGTCGGACTGGTGGAAGTCATAGAAGCCGCTGCCCAGGAACAGGTTGGAAGTGGGGCAGTGCGCCACCGCGGCGCCGCTGTCGGCCAGCCGGCGGCGGTCGTCCTGGTCCAGGTAGATGGCGTGGCCGTACATCGCGCCGGGGCGCAGCAGGCCGTAGTGGTCGTAGACGTCCAGGTAGCTGCGCGCGTCCGGGAACAGCTCGGCGACCCATTTGACCTCGTCGCGGTTCTCGGCCACGTGGGTCTGGATGAAGGCGTCGGGATAGGCGCGCGCCAGTTCGCCGCAGGCTGCCAGTTGCGCTTCGGTCGAGGTCGGGGCAAAGCGTGGCGTGATGGCGTACGACAGGCGGCCCTTGTTATGCCAGCGCGACAGCAGGTCGGCCGAGTCCTTCGCGCCGGTCTCGGCGGTATCGCGCAGGAATTCGGGGCAGTTGCGGTCCATCATCACCTTGCCGGTGACCATGCGCAGGTTGCGCGCCTCGCTTTCGGCGAAGAGCGCGTCGGCCGAAGCCTTGTGCACCGTGCTCCAGACCACCGCGCTGGTGGTGCCGTTGCGCAGCAGTTCTTCGGTGAAGAAACCGGCCACGCCGCGCGCGTAGTCAGCATCGGCGAAGCGGCGCTCCTCCGGGAAGGTAT
This sequence comes from Cupriavidus oxalaticus, assembly GCF_038900635.1. Lineage (GTDB taxonomy): Bacteria > Pseudomonadota > Gammaproteobacteria > Burkholderiales > Burkholderiaceae > Cupriavidus > Cupriavidus oxalaticus_B. Next base: position 270,977 of record NZ_JAYMRX010000005.1, read on the forward strand.
AGGTGTCGAGCCAGTGCAGCAGGCCCGGCGATGGCGACGCGATCATGTCGGTCTGCGGGTAGTGCACATGGGTGTCGATAAAGCCCGGCACGATCAGCTTGCCGCGGTGGTCGACGATCTCGGCACCGGCCGGGATGCGTTCAACCAGCTTCGCATACTCGCCGGCGGCGGCGATGCGGCCGTCGGTGACGATCAGCACCCCGTCGTCCCAATACTGGTACGCATCCTCATGGAATTGCGGGTCGCGCAGGAAATGCAGCACGCGGCCGCGGATGGCACGGGTGGTGGACTCGGTCGTGGGAGTGGTCGTCATCGTTTGTCTCTTGTGGCCGGCCCGCGCGTGCCGACGTTACGTCACGCAGCGGGCCGGGCTATTGGCATGCGCCGTTCAGGCCGTGGGGGCCGTCGCGGGCGGGGATTTGGGCCTGGCCGACCAGAAGTGGTCGACTTCGGCCAGGAACTCGGCCTTCTGCACCTCGGACAGGAAGGCCGCTTCAAAGCTGTTGCGCGCCAGCTTGTGGGCGTCGGACTCGTCCAGCGGCAGCGCGTCGAAGGTGGCTTCCCAGTTGGCGTTCATGTAGCCGCCAAAGTAGGCCGGGTCGTCCGAATGCAGCGTGATCGCCACGCCCGCATCGAGCATGCGCTTGAGCGGGTGGTCGCGCAGGTCGGGGTAGACCTTGAGCTTGACGTTGGACAGCGGGCACACCGTCAGCGCCACGCGCTCGCGCGCCAGGCGCTGGATCAGCGCGGCGTCGTCGATGGCATGCACGCCGTGGTCGATGCGCTCGACCTTGAGGATGTCGAGTGTGTCAGTGACGTACTGCGCCGGGCCTTCCTCGCCGGCGTGGGCAACCAGGTGCAGGCCCAGCTCCTTCGCCCGCGCGAACACGCGCGCGAACTTCTCCGGCGGGTTGCCTTGCTCGGACGAATCCAGCCCTACGCCGATAAAGCGGTCGCGGTAGGGCAGCGCGGCTTCCAGCGTGGCAAAGGCGTCTTCCTCCGATAGGTGGCGCAGGAAGCACAGAATCAGGCTGCTGGAGAAGTCATACTCCGTGCGTGCCTGGGCCAGGGCGTCGGCAATGCCGTCGATCACCACGCCGATCGGCACGCCGCGCGCGGTATGGGTCTGCGGATCGAAGAAGATTTCGGCGTGGCGGACATTGTCGGCGACGGCGCGCTTGACGTAGTCCATGGTCATGTCGAAGAAATCTTCCTCGGTCAGCAGCACGCTGGCGCCGGCGTAGTAGATGTCGAGGAACGACTGCAGGTCGGTGAAGGCGTAGGCGGCGCGCAGCGCCTCCACGCTGGGGTAGGGCAGCGCCACCTGGTTGCGCTGGGCGAGCCGGAAGATCAGTTCCGGCTCAAGCGTGCCTTCGATATGCACATGCAGTTCGGCCTTGGGGGTACGGCGGATTTTGTCCGCCAGCGCGGCATCGATGGTCATGGGGGCCTCGTGTTCTCTATGCCCGCCGGCCAGGGCCGGCGGCACGGGTTCTCAGGGATGCACCGCCTCCGCCAGGCCCGCACGCAGCGCGGCTAAGCGCTGTTCGCGGACCTGGAGCAGCTGGGCGACGATGGCAACCGCAATCATAGCCGGAGCCTTGTCGGTGATCCCGGGAACCCCCATGGGGCATGTCATTTCCGCAAACCTGGCCGGGTCGATGCCGTGCTCGGCCATGCGGTGTTCAAAGCGTGCGCGCTTGGTCTTGGAGCCGATCAGGCCGAAGTAGGCGAAATCGGTGCGCTTCAGGATTTCTTCGCACAGGGTCTGGTCGAGCGCATGGCTGTGCGTCATCACCAGGAAATAGCTGCCCGCCGGCGCCTGCGCGACCACGGCCTCGGGCGTGTCGCTGGCCTCGGCCTCGACGTTGTCCGGCAGGTCGCCGGGGAACAGCGTGTCGCGCTCGTCGACCCAGTGCACGCGGCACGGCAGCGTCGCCAGCACCTTGACCAGCGCGTGGCCGACGTGGCCGGCGCCGAACAGCACCACGTGCATGGCGTCGGGCACCAGCGTGTCGGTCCAGCTGCCGTCCGGCTGCAGGTCGACGGCGGGGAGGACGGCGCGGCTGTCGGCAAAGGTCACCGCGCCGCTGGCCGGCACGTGGCGCTGCAGCGCGCGCGGCGCGCCGAAATTGCGTTCGACCGCATCGAGCCACGCCAGGTCGGCCTCACCCAGCACCTCGAACGCCAGTTGCACCACGCCGCCGCAGCACTGGCCCAGCGCCGGGCCGAGCGGGATGCGCTCGATGCGGCGCTGCTCATGCCGCACCAGCATCTCGCGCGCGATATCCATGCCGCGCCATTCCAGGTGGCCGCCGCCGATGGTGCCGACCAGGTCGTTGGGACTGACCAGCATGCGGATGCCGGGCTCGCGCGGGGCCGAGCCCTTGACCTCGACGATGGTGACCATCACCACCGGCACGCCGGTGCGCACCATGCGGGCGGCGTCGGCGAAGCGGAAGGGTTTGAGCGGTGCATCCTGCATGTCGGGGCCTTTTGGAATTACTTGGTCTTGCTGGGGCGGGGTGGGCGCGCGCCTGCTTCGTCCGCCGGCCCCGTGCCTGTCAAGGCAGGCACGGGGGGAAAGTCCGGGGAGCCCGCGGGCGCGCGCTTCCTGTGATCGCTACGCTGCCGCGATCAGGCAGCCTGGGCTGCCGCTTCGCGTACCGCTTCCACGGCGTCGAGGATCGCCTCGCTGGTGGCGGGCGCCTTCAGCGGCGGGTTGATGCGGTAGTCGCCTACTGCCGCAATCGCGTCGCGGATCGCGAAGAACACCGAGAACGGCAGCAGCAGCGGCGGTTCGCCCACCGCCTTGGAGCGATGGATGCTGTCCTCGACGTTCTGGTTCTGGAACAGGCGTACGTTGAATTCCTCGGGGCAGTCGTTGACCGTCGGGATCTTGTACGTGGACGGGGCGTGCGTCATCAGCTTGCCGTCCTTGTTCCACCACAGTTCCTCGGTGGTCAGCCAGCCCATGCCCTGGATGAACGCGCCCTCGACCTGGCCGATATCCAGCGCCGGGTTCAGCGAGCGGCCGGCGTCGTGCAGCGCGTCGGCGCGCAGCAGCTTCCATTCGCCGGTCAGCGTATCGACCAATACCTCGGAACAGGCGGCGCCGTAGGCGTAGTAGTAGAACGGGCGGCCTTGCAGCTTGCTCTGGTCCCAGTGCAGCTTGGGCGTGGTGTAGAAACCGTCGGACCACAGCTGCACGCGCGCCACGTAGGCCTCGCGCGCCAGTTCGCCGAAGGACACGCGCAGCTCGCCGGCGCTGACCAGGTCGTCGTTGAAGCGAACCTCGGAAGGCTCGACGCCTGCCTTGCGCGCGGCGAAGGCGGCCAGGCGCTCGCGGATCTGGCGGGCGGCATCCTGCGCGGCCTTGCCGTTCAGGTCGGCGCCGGTCGACGCGGCGGTTGCCGAGGTGTTGGCCACCTTGCTGGTATCGGTCGCGGTCACGCGCACGCGTTCCATGCGGATGCCCAGCTCATGCGCCACCACCATCGCCACCTTGGTGTTCAGGCCCTGGCCCATTTCGGTGCCGCCGTGGTTCACCAGCACCGAGCCGTCGTTGTAGACGTGCACCAGCGCGCCGGCCTGGTTGAAGTGGGCCACGTTGAACGAGATGCCGAACTTCACCGGGGTGATCGCGATGCCCTTCTTCAGGATCGGGCTCTGCGCGTTGAAGGCGCGGGTGGCCTCGCGGCGCGCGCGGTATTCGCTGGTCGCGGCCAGCTCGTCGATCAGCTCATGGATGACGTTGTCTTCCACGGTCTGGCCGTACGGCGTGACGTTGTTTTCGGTCTTGCCGTAGAAATTGGCGCGGCGCACCTCGAGCGAATCCTTGCCGACGTTGCGGGCCACGTTGTCCAGGATGTACTCGATCGCAAACGCGCCCTGCGGGCCGCCGAAACCACGGAAGGCGGTATTGCTCTGCGTATTGGTCTTGCCGCAGTAGCCGTCGATCTGCACGTTCGGCAGCCAGTAGGCGTTGTCGAAGTGGCAGATGGCGCGGGTCATCACCGGGCCCGACAGGTCGGCCGAGAAGCCGGCGCGCGACACCATCTGGACCTTGACGCCCTCGATGTGGCCTGCGTCATCGTGGCCCACTTCGTAGTCGAACACGAAGTCATGGCGCTTGCCGGTGATCATCATGTCGTCGTCGCGGTCCGGACGCAGCTTGACCGGGCACATCAGCTTCCACGCGGCCAGCGCGGCGCAGCAGGCGAACAGCGCCGACTGCGATTCCTTGCCGCCGAAGCCCCCGCCCATGCGGCGGCACTCGACCAGCACCTGGTGCGCCTGCCAGCCCAGCATATGGCACACGGCGTGCTGCATTTCGGTCGGGTGCTGGGTCGAGCACCACACCTGCATGCCATCGTTCTCGCGCGGGGCGGCGTAGGAAATCTGGCCTTCCAGGTAGAACTGTTCCTGACCGCCAAGGTGGATCTTGCCGCCGTCCTTGTGGGCGGCGCCGGCGATATGGCTGGCCGCCTCGCCGCGCTTGAGGTGCATCGGCGGCAGCACATAGCTGCCGGCTGCGTGCGCGGCTTCCGGCGACAGCACCGGCGCCAGGTCTTCGTACTCGATCACGCCCAGGCGGGCAGCGCGGCGGGCGGCATCGTGAGAGGTCGCCACCACGATAAAGACCGGCTGGCCGATGAACTGCACCACGTCGCGCGCCAGGATCGGGTCGTCGTGGATGATCGGGCCGCAGTCGTTGGTGCCGGGGATGTCGTCCACCGTCAGCACGGATACCACGCCGGGCGCGGCGCGCACCTTGTCGAGCGAGATCGACTTGATGCGGGCGTGCGCGCGGCTGCTCATGCCGAGGGCGGCGTGCAGCGTGCCGGCCAGCTCCGGGATGTCGTCCGTATAGGTGGCGGTGCCGGCCACGTGCAGGTGGGCGGATTCATGCGGACGCGAGATGCCGACCTGCGGCACTGCCTCGGCGGCAATGCCGGCGTCGAGCAGGAAGGGTTCGGTTTGCTTGTTCATGCCGATTTTCCTTTTTTCTCTCAGGCCGTGACGATTGCGATGGTGCCGGCGCCGGGCGCACGGACATTGACGGCTGCCGCGGGCAGCGCTTCGCTGGTGGTTTCCAGCCAGAAGCGGTACAGCAGGTTGGCGGCGCCGCGGCTGCGGTACGACGCGGTCGCGCGCATGTCGGTCAGCGGGGTGTAGTCCTGCGACAGCGCGGCCATGCCGGCGCGGGCGGTGGCTTCATTCCACGGCTGGCCGATCAGGGCCGCTTCCGTGGCGGCCGCGCGCCTGGGCGTGGCGGCCATGCCGCCGAAGGCGATGCGCGCCTCGCTGACGATGCCGTCCTGCACGGTGATGCCGAATGCGGCACACACGGCCGAGATATCCTCGTCAAAACGTTTGGACAGCTTGTAGGTGCGGAAGTGCTGCGGCCCCGCCACCGGCACGCGCAGCGCGGCGACGAATTCGCCCGGCTGCATGGCGGTCTTCTGGTAGGCCAGGTACAGGTCTTCCAGGGGCAGCGTGCGGCGGGTTTCGCCAAGCTGCAGCACCACTTCCGTACCCAGTGCAATCAGCGCCGGCATCGAGTCGCCGATCGGCGAGCCGTTGGCGATATTGCCGCCCAGCGTGCCGGCATTGCGGATCGGCAGGGAAGCGAAGCGCTTCCACATTTCTTCCAGTTCCGGATGCGCGGCATTCAGCGCGGCATAGGCCTTCTCCAGCGTGACAGCAGCGCCGATCTCGATCATGCCGTCGCGTTCCTCGATCCGGTTCAGCTCTTCCACCTGGCCCACGTAGAGCAGGTTGCCCAGCTCGCGGAACTGCTTGGTGACCCACAGGCCGACGTCGGTGCTGCCCGCCAGGATGCGGATATCTGGCTGCGACGCCTTGATCGCGCCGAACTCGGCCGCGGTGCGCGGGGCGAAAAAGTCCTGGCCTTGCGCGCGGTAGCGGAAGGTCTCGCCGCGCTTGAGGTTGCGCAGCGTGTCGGCGATCTGCTTCGGGTCGAGCTTGCCGTCCGTGGGGGCGGGCAGGGCCATCATGCGCTCGCCGGCGTCGATGATCGGACGATAGCCGGTGCAGCGGCACAGGTTGCCGGTCAGCGCGTCGCAGATGGTCTGGCGCGAGGGCGACTCGCCACCGGGGGTGTGTTGCTGGTACAGCGCCCACAGCGACATCACGAAGCCGGGGGTGCAGAAGCCGCACTGCGAGCCGTGGCACTCGACCATGGCTTCCTGCACCGGGTGCAGGGTGCCGTCGGCCTGGCGCAGGTCCTCGACCGTGATCAGGGCCTTGCCGTCGAGCGTGGGCAGGAACTGGATGCAGGCATTGACCGCCTTGAATTCGACGTCGCCGCCGTCCTGCAGCTCGCCGATGACGACGGTGCAGGCGCCGCAGTCGCCTTCGGCGCAGCCTTCCTTGGTGCCGGTGCAGCGCGCGTCTTCACGCAGGTACTGCAGCACGGTGCGGGTAATGGGGGCTTCGGATACTTCCTTGACCTGGCCGCGGTGGAAAAAGCGGATGGTTTGCGTCTCCATGGTCTTCTCTCTCTTGGGGATGGCGGAAACATAGCATCGCCACGTTTCTTGCAATATTCGGCCCAGGTGATATGCGCCATCAGCGGGCACGCCAGTCGGTGCCCGGCCGCACCGAGCGGGATGCGGATTTGACCGATTGTGGGGTGCCTGTCATACACTATGCGCCGTTCCCATCCCCCACGCCACCCATCCGGCCCCCGCCGGAGGGCTGCCCATCGCCATGCACGGACGCGACCATCTCGATACTTATTTGCTGCGGGTGCTCCACACCCTGCTGACCGAGCAGAGCGTGACCCGCACCGCCGTGCGCCTGGGCCAGTCACAGCCCGCCATCAGCAACACCCTGAAGCGCCTGCGCGAGATCACCGGCGACGCCATTCTGGTGCGGGGCAAGAACGGCATGGTGCCGACCGAGCGCGGCCGCGAGCTGCTGGCGCTGGCCGAGCAAAGCCTCGCGGCGATGGACCGCATTGCCCGCCCGCCGCAGCAGTTCGACCCGGCCACCACCACGCGCACCTTCCACCTGGGCGCGCCGGACTACCTGGACGCCTTCTTCCTGCCCAATATCGTCGAGCGCGTGCGCCGGCTGGCGCCGGGCGCCAAGCTGTTCGTGCATCCGATGACGTCGTCGTCGGACTTCCTGGACGACCTGGAGCAGGGCCAGCTGGATATCGTGGTCGGCAACTGGCTGTCGCCGCCGGAACACCTGCATATTTCGCCGCTGTTCGACGATGAGGTGGTGTGCATGCTGGGCGCGCAGCACCCGCTGGCGCGCAAGGGACTGACGCTGAAGCACTACCTGGAGATGCCGCACCTGGCCCCGGCGCCGTATGCGTCGATGCAGCGCAGCATGATCGACCAGGCGCTTGCAGAGCAGGGCTACAAGCGCAATATCCAGGTGACGCTGCCGTACTTCGGGCTGGTGCCGTATGTGCTGATGAAGACCGACATGGTCTTTACCACCGGCCGCCAGTTCGCGGCGCACTATGCGCAGTACCTGCCGATCCGCATGGTGCCGTCGCCGGTGTCGTTCCCGCGCATGCGCTTCTACCAGCTGTGGCACGAGCGCTGCCATGCGGCGCCGGACATCATGTGGATCCGGCGGATGATCGCGGAGGTGGCCGCGGACCTGCCGCAATTGCCGCGGCTGGAGGCGGAGGCGGGGTAATCCCCGCCGGCCCCGCCGGCGGATTTATTTCTGCGCGGTCTGCGCCTTGTAGTTCGGGAAGAACAGCTGCTCCCCCTCCACCTTGTAGCTGGCGATCGCGTCCTGCCCTTCCTTCGACGTGATCCACTCCACCAGCTTCATCGCGTCCGCATAGTTGGTGCCTGTATGTTTGGCCGGATTGACCGCGATGATCCCGTACGGGTTGAACATCTTCGGGTCGCCCTCGATGGCAATGGCCAGGCCGGTCTTGGCCCGGTACGCGCCGTAGGTGGCCCGGTCTGACAGCGTGTAGCCGGGCATCTGCGCGGCCATGGTCAATACCTCGCCCATGCCCAGCCCCGCGCTGACGTACCACGGCTTGCCCTTGGGCTCGATGCCGATTTCTTTCCAGTACTCCTTCTCCATCACGTCGGTGCCGGAGTTGTCGCCGCGCGAGATGAACTTGCTGCCGCTGCCGGAGAGCTTGCGGAAGCCGGCGAGCACGTCCTTGCCGCCCTTGACGCCCGCCGGGTCGTTGGCCGGGCCGACCACGATGAAGTCGTTGTACATCACGTCGCGCCGGTTGACGCCGTAGCCGGCGGCGACGAATTCATCTTCCATCTTGCGGGCGTGGACCAGCAGTACATCGACGTCCCCCATCTCGCCCATTTTCATCGCCTTGCCGGAGCCGACGGCGATCACCTTGACGTTGACGCCGGACTTTTGCTCGAAGCGCGGCAGCAAGTACTTCAACAGGCCGGAGTTCTCGGTGCTGGTGGTGGTGGCGAGCTTCAGTTCGCCAGCGTGCGCGGCCGACACCAGGGCCAGGCAGGCAACAGCGGCAGTGCGGCGCAGATGGCGGAACGGGCTGGAGGTGTGGCGCGGCTGCATGATGGGACCCTTTGAGTTATGTTTTGAAGAACATAATTGCCTTTCGCCATGGGACTACGGGAGAATGCAGCGAAAGACAAGAAACCGGGGTGTTCATTGTGATCCAGCAGAATTTCAAAAGTAAATATGCAGCGGGGAACATATGACGTTCCGCTTTGACCTGTTTCCGGTCATCGCGCCGGACGACAACCCGCGCGCCAACGACAAGGTGTTCCAGCTGCTCAAGGCCGTGCGCGAGACCGGCTCGCTGCACCGGGCCGCGCGCGAGATCGGCCTGTCCTATCGCCACGCCTGGGGGGTGATGCGTACATGGGAGGAAATGCTGGGCCGCACCATGCTCGACATGGAGAGGGGCCGCGGCGCATCGCTGACGCGATTTGGCGAGCGGCTGTTGCGCGCCGAGCTGCGCCTGCGCGAGTCGGTCGAGCCGGTGGTGCAGAAGGCCATGGCGGATTTCATCGCCGAGCTCGACGATGCCCAGCAGCCGCAATCGTGCGTCCATTTCACCGGCAGCCATGACCCGGCCGTCGAAGTGCTGGCAGCCGCGCTCGGCCAGGCGGGGGCGCCATTACAGCTGGACACGGTCTTCTGCGGCAGCGTGGAAGGGCTGGTCTGCCTGCAGGAACGGCAGTCGGAGCTGGCAGGCTTCTACGTCTCGCCGATACAGACGGCGGGGTCGGTAGCGCATGTGACCTTGCGCAAGTGGCTGCGGCCGACCTCGGTGCGGCTGCTGCGCCTGGCGTGGCGCGAGCAGGGGCTGATCGTGGCGCCGGAGCTCGCGCGCGAGATCCGCGACCTGCGCGACCTGGTGCGCACCCAGGCGCGTTTCGTCAACCGCCAGCGCAGTTCGGGCACGCGCATGCTGTTCGACCAGTTGCTGGCGGCGCAGGGCCTGTACCCGGACCAGATCGCCGGCTATGACGAAACCGAGTTCAGCAACGAGAAGGTGGCTGAAGCGGTGCATGGCGGCCGCGCCCAGGTCGGTTTCGGGCTGCGCATGAACGCCGAAAGCCATGGGCTGGCCTTCGTGCCGCTGACGCGCGAGGCCTACTACCTGGCGTTGCGCAAGAACGACCAGACCGCCGGCTGGATGGCGGCGCTGATGGCTTTGCTGGCCGATCCGGCGTTTGCAAGGCGTATCGAGGCGCTGCCCGGCTACGCCATGGCCGAGCCGGCCGGGGTGCTGACGCCGCAGGAAGCGCTGCCCTGGTTCGGGCCGGACGGCAAGGAAGGCAGCTGAGCGTCGGGCCGGGCGGATGACGGCCGGGATGGCGGACACGCTGCCCGCCCGCTCCGGTCGTATTACACCCGGCCGGGGTGATGACGCCGCAGGAAGCGCTGCCCTGGTTCGGGCCGGACGGCAAGGAAGGCAGCTGAGCGTCGGACCGGGCGGATGACGGCCGGGATGGCGGACACGCTGCCCGCCCGCTCCGGTCGTATTACACTCCTTGCCAGGGCGTGCCCCGCGCGCGCCCGGCCTTGCAAGGAGCAACATGCTGGAAACCGCCGCGCTGGCCGCGGGCATGTCCTGGGCCAGCGGTTTTCGCCTCTACCTCGCCGTGTTCGCAGCCGGCGTACTGGCACGCCTGGGCTGGCTGGAACTGCCACCCGGGCTGCAGCCGCTGGAATCCTGGTGGGTGATCGGCGTGGCCGCGGTGCTGGCCGTGGCCGAGTTCATTGCCGACAAGGTGCCGGGCTTCGACTCGGTCTGGGACGGCATCCATACCTTCGTGCGCATCCCCGCCGGCGCGATCCTGGCGGCCGCCGCGTTCGGCCAGCTCGACCCGCAGTGGGTAGTGGCCGCCGGCCTGATTGGCGGCACGCTGGCCGGCACCGCGCATGCGGCCAAGGCCGGCACGCGCGCGCTGATCAACGTTTCGCCGGAACCGTTTTCCAACTGGGCGGCCTCATTCACCGAGGACCTGACCGCGACCGGCAGCCTGATGCTGGCATTCTTCCTGCCGGTGGTGTTCCTGGTCGTGCTGGTCCTGTTCCTGGTTGCCGCCGTCTGGCTGCTGCCCAGGCTGTGGCGCGGCGTGCGCCGGGTGCATGCCACGCTGCGCGGCGGCAGCGCGCGGCCGGGGCGGCCGGGACCTCCGTAGTGCCTGGCGTTCACGCCGGACCATTTCCCTGACTGTTTTTCCGACTGAACCGAGGCGCACCGGCGCCACGCAATCATCGAACAAATCACCGAACCACCGATGCCCCCCGAGTCCGCCATCGACGCCCCGACCACCAACGCCAGTCCCGCCGCCGGCGCGAGCGCCGCGCAAGCGGGCAGGTTTTCCGCCTGGCGCCAGGCGCTGCGCATGGCACGCCGCGACTGGCTCGCCGGCGAGCTTTACCTGCTGCTGTTCGCGCTGGTGCTGGCGGTGGCGGCGCTGTCCAGCGTCGGCTTCATGGCCGACCGCATGCGGCTGGGGCTGGAGCGCGATGCGCGGCAGATGATCGCCGCCGACGTGCTGCTGGTCTCGGACCATCCTTTCGACGCCGCCTTCGCGCAGCGTGCCGGGCAGCAGGGACTGGCGATGGCGCAGACGGTGACCTTTCCGAGCATGGCCACGGCCAGCGGCAAGCCGCGTGCCGCCGGTGCCGACGCGCCCAGCCAGCTGGCCGCGCTCAAGGCGGTGACCGACGGCTATCCGTTGCGCGGCAAGCTCAGGGTGACCAACGCGCCGGGCACGCCGGACGCGCCCGCCGAAGGCATTCCCGCGCCGGGCACCGTATGGGTCGACGAAGCGCTGCTGGGTGCGCTCGGATTGAACGTGGGCGATGTGCTGCAACTCGGCAGCAGCACCTTCCGCATCGACCGCATCATCACGCAGGAGATGGACCGCGGCACGGGCTTCATGAACTTCGCGCCGCGCGTATTGATGCCGCTGTCGGACCTTGAAGGCACCGGCCTGATCGGCTGGGGCAGCCGCGTGACCTACCGGCTGCTGGTGGCCGGCCCCGACGCCGCCAGTGCCGCGTACCAGAAATGGGCGCAGCAGGAGATCGGCCGCCGCAATCTGCGCAACACCCGCATCGAGTCGCTTGAATCCGGCCAGCCGCAGATGCGCGCGACGCTCGACCGGGCCGAGCGCTTCCTGTCGCTGGTGGCGGTGCTGTCGTCGATGATCGCGGCGGTGGCGATCGCGATGTCGGCGCGCCGCTACATGCAGCGCCATACCGATGCCTGCGCGGTCTACAAGTGCCTGGGGCTGTCGCGCGGGCAGATCCTGCGCGCGTTCGGGCTGGAATTCCTGCTGATCGGCGCGGCCGGTGCGCTGGCCGGCGTGCTGATCGGCTACGCGGCGCACTACGGGCTGCTGCTGTCGCTGGGCGGGCTGCTCAAGGTGTCGTTGCCGCAGCCGTCGGCGTTGCCGGCACTGGTGGGTGTGCTGGCGGGACTGGTGCTGCTGACGGGGTTTGCGCTGCCGCCGCTGCTGGCGCTGACGCGCGTGGCGCCGCTGCGGGTGCTGCGCCGCGATATCGGGCTGCCGCCGGTATCGGCGTGGGTCGCGTATGCGCTCGGCCTGGGTGCCTTCGTCGCTCTGCTGCTGGTGGCGGCGCGCGACCTGCGGCTTGGGCTGACCACCGCGGGCGGCTTCGTCGGCGCCGGGGTGGTGTTCGGCTTGCTGGCGCTGGGGCTGCTCACGCTGCTGTCGCGGCTGCTGCGCGGGCGCCTGCGCGGCGCGTCGTCGATGGGCTGGCGCTTCGCCCTGGCGGTGCTGGAGCGCCGCCGCGGCGTCACCGTGCTGCAGACCGTGGCGCTGGCGGTGGGGCTGATGGCGCTGCTGCTGCTCGGCATGACTCGCAATGACCTGGTCGATTCGTGGCGCAGCGCCACGCCGGCCGACGCGCCCAACCGCTTCATCATCAATATCCAGCCCGACCAGCGCGAGCCGCTGCGCAAGATGCTGGCCAGCGCGGGCATCGACGACCTGCTTTATCCGATGGTGCGCGGGCGCCTGACCCATATCGGCGAGCGTGCGATCCAGGCCGGCAGCTTCGAGGAAGGCCGCGCCCGCAATCTGGTCGAGCGTGAATTCAACCTGTCCTATACCGATGTGCTGCCGGAGGGCAACCGCGTGATCGCCGGGCGGTGGTCCGACGGCAGCGCCGGCACCGACGCCGGCGCCTCGGTGGAGGAGGGCATCGCCAAGACGTTGGGGATCCGCCTCGGCGACACGCTGCGCTTTGACGTGGCAGGCCAGGCGGTGCAGGCGCGCGTGACCTCGCTGCGCAAGCTCGACTGGGGCTCGATGCGGGTCAATTTCTTCGTGATCCTGCCGCCGTCGGCGATGCAGGGCATGCCCGAGACCTACATCACCTCGTTCCACCTGCCCGCGGCCAGCGCGGCGCTGGGCAACCGGCTGATCGCGGCCTTCCCCAACATCACGGTGGTCAACACGGACATGATCCTGCGCCAGATCCAGGACATCCTGGACCAGGTGATCGCGGCGGTGGAGTTCCTGTTTATCTTCACGCTGGCGGCCGGGGTCACGGTGCTGTACGCGGCGCTGTCCGGCGCGCGCGACGAGCGCATGCGCGACGCCGGCCTGCTCAAGGCGCTGGGGGCGTCGGCGGCGCTGGTGCGGCAGACGCAATACGCGGAATTCCTCGTGGTGGGCGGCCTGGCCGGCTTCCTGGCCAGCCTGGGAGCGATCGCGGTGGGATGGGGGCTGTCGCAGTTCGTTTTCGACTTCCCCTACCGCTTCAACGCGTGGATCGTGCCGGTCGGCGTGGTTTCTGGCATGCTGTGCGCTTTTGCCGGCGGCTGGCTGGGTCTGCGCGAAGTGCTGCGCCAGCCGGCGCTGGCGACCTTGCGTGACGCCTGAGCGGCGCCGCGTCCAGAGTGTGTGATGAGTACTGAATCCAATCAACAATCCGGCAACGCCGACGGCACCCCCGAGGTCACGGCGTTCGAGCTGGTCGGCGGCGAGGCGCGCGTGCGCGAGCTGGTCGACCGCTTCTACGACCTGATGGACCTGGAAACCCAGTTTGCCGGACTGCGCGCGATCCATCCGCCTTCGCTCGAAGGCTCGCGCGACAAGCTGTTCTGGTTCCTGTGCGGCTGGCTGGGCGGCCCCAACCACTTTATCGAGCGCTTCGGCCATCCGCGCCTGCGCGCGCGCCACATGCCGTTCGAGATCGGCATCAGCGAGCGCGACCAGTGGATGCGCTGCATGGCACTGGCGATGCAGGACATCGGCCTGCCAGAGGACCTGCAGCTGCGCCTGATGCAGGCGTTCTTCCAGACTGCCGACTGGATGCGCAACGTGGCGCGCTGAGGCGCCTCAATCCCCCTTTCTACTGTCAAAAAATCAATCCGCCCATGTCCGTGCAACTGCCTGAAGCTGCCTGCCGCGTGCTTGATTTCTGGTTCGACCAGCCTGGTTCAGCGGCCTGGAATACCGAGCGCCGGGCATGGTTCACCAAGTCGGATGACTTCGACGCCCGGATCCGCGCGCATTTCCTGTCTGACTGGCAGATCGCCAGCGAGGGCGCGCCGGACGACTGGTCGGTCACGCCCGAGGGCGCCTGCGCACGCGTGGTGCTGCTGGACCAGTTCCCGCGCAACATGTTCCGCAACGACCCGCGCAGCTTCGGTACCGATGCGCAGGCGCTGGCGCTGGCAAAACGCATCGTCGCTACCGGCATGGATCGCGCGCTGCCAACGGACTACCACCGCATGTTCTGCTACATGCCGTTCGAGCATTCGGAAGCGCTGGAAGACCAGCACGAGGCGGTGCGGCTGATGACGCAGCTGCGCGAGTCCAGTGGCGGGAAGGTGGATGTGGCGGAGTGGGCCGACAAGCACCGCGAGATCATCGCGCGCTTTGGCCGCTTCCCGCACCGCAACGCGGTGCTGGGCAGGCCGAGCACGGCGGAGGAACTGGCGTTCCTGCAGCGGCCGGGCTCGTCGTTCTAGGCGCGGCGGAATCCGCGCCGGGCGTCAGGTCAGGTATCAGGTCTTGTCGCGGGCCTGCTGCCACTTGTCGACGCGCACGCGCGGCGCGGCGGCCAGCTGGTCCAGCAGCGCGCCGGGCAGGTCGGCCACGTGCAGCAGGTCGGCATGCACCTGCTTCAGGAAGCCTTCCTGTACGGCATGGCCGAGGAAACCCAGCATGCCGTCATAGAAGCCGCCGACGTTGAGCAGTCCCACCGGCTTGTCGTGGTAGCCCAGCTGCAGCCAGGTGAAGGTCTCGAACAGCTCTTCGAAGGTGCCCACGCCGCCGGGCATGGCGATAAAGGCATCGGCACGGTCGGCCATCATCTGCTTGCGCTCGTGCATGTTGCGCACCACGTGCAGCTCGGTCAGGCCGCGGTGGCCCACTTCCTTCTGCATCAGCGCTTCCGGGATGATGCCGATGACGGTGCCGCCGTGTTCCAGCACCGCGTCGGCCACGGTGCCCATCAGGCCGACCTTGCCGCCGCCGTAGACCAGCGCCAGGCCGCGCTCGGCCAGCGTGCGGCCGAGCAGGCGCGCGCATTCGGCATATTCGGGGCGGTTGCCGGGGCTGGAGCCGCAATAGACGCAGACGGATTTCACTTCTTTTCCTTTGCCGCCTCGGCGGCTGCCTTGGACGCCGCGTAGTCGCGGGCCAGCTGATCGAAGGCCTCGCGCGCGCGGCCGCGCAGGTAGGGCGCGAGGATCGAGAAGATGTGGTAGCTCGAGCCGTGCAGGTAGCCGCGGATCTGCTCGGGATCGTTGTACTGGCGCGGATGCTGCACGAACTGGAACGACAGCCAGTAGGTGGCGATCACCACCATGTTGGTGCAGATCGCCTCGACCTGCTCGGGCGTGGCTTCCATCTCGCCGTCTTCCAGAAACTGCCGGCAGATCTCGTGCGCGAAGCGCTGCTTCTGCTCGACGATGCGCTTGAAGTTGGTCTCCAGCATCCGGTTGCGCGCCAGCAGGTCGTTGATGTCGCGATACAGGAAGCGGTAGTTCCACAGGAACTCGGACATGTACTGCAGGTAGCCCCAGCTTTCGTTCAGGGTCGCCTTGTGGTCGTCCGGCATCTTCAGGCGGCGCTCCATCTCCTGCTCGAAGCGCACGAAGATGGAGTTGATGATGTCGTCCTTGTTGCGGAAGTGGTAGTAGAGATTGCCGGGGCTGATCTCCATCGCTTCCGCGATCGTCGTCGTGGTGACGTTCGGTTCGCCGACTTCATTGAACAGGCGCAGCGAGACGTCGAGGATGCGGTCCCTGGTGCGGCGGGGGCCGGTTTGCGGTTTCGGTTCCATGGGCGTCCGGGCGATGGGTCGATCGGTGAATCGTGGCAGGGTAGCGATTATAAGCAATCGGCCCGGGCCACGGCCCGGCGGGCCCCCGGCTCGTACCTCGCCCGGAAAATCAGCCCGCCAGCGCCCGCACCCAGTGCACCACGTGGGGACCGGCAATGGCCAGCCAGGTGCCGCCGCACAGCACCAGTGCCAGCATCACCGCGGCGCTGCCGAAATCCTTGGCGCGCTTGGACAGGCTGTGGCGTTCCAGCGAGATCCGGTCGATGGCCGCCTCGACGCTGGAGTTGAGCAGCTCCACGATCAGTACCACCAGCAGCGTGCCGAGCAGCAGGATGCGTTCGACCACCCCCACGGGCAGCAGGAAGGCGCATGGCGCCAGGATCGCCACCAGCGTCAGCTCCTGGCGGAACGCGCTTTCCTCCAGCACCGCGTAGCGCAGGCCGGACAGCGAGTTGATGGCGGCGTGCCAGGCGCGTGCCAGGCCGCGGTTGCCTTTGTGGGGGTTCTGCTCGATCGTGTAGTCAGCGCTCTGGACTGCCGGCGGCCTCTGCAGGGGCGGATCGGACGGCAGTTCCGGATGGGGTTTCGGCATGGCTTTGCGATGCGGGTTGGGCCGCCGCGCCGCCGGGCTTGCCGGCAGCGAACGGCCGCAAGTGGGCCAGGAACTGCTCGGAGGCGGCGCGCCATGAAAACCGCTCGGCATGGGCTCGGGCCGTGGCGCGGTCGATGCGCAGCGCTTCCAGGCAGGCTTCGCGCAGGTCTTCGTGCATCACGCCCGCGGGGCTGTCGCCCAGCACGTCGATCGGGCCGGTGACCGGGTAGGCCGCCACCGGCAGGCCGCTGGCCAGCGCTTCCAGCAGCACCAGCCCGAAGGTGTCGGTGCGGCTGGGGAACACGAAGACATCAGCCGAAGCATACACCCGGGCCAGCTCTGGCTGGCTCAGCACGCCCAGGTAGTTGGCGCCCGGATAGCGCGCGCGCAGCGCGGAAAGCGCGGGGCCGTCGCCGACCACCCACTTGGAGCCGGGCAGGTCGAGCGCCAGGAAGGCCTCGACGTTCTTTTCCACCGCGACGCGGCCCACATACAGGAAGATCGGGTGCGCCGTGTTGAGCACGTTGGCGCGCTGCGGCGTGAAGATGTCGAGATCGACGCCGCGCGTCCACAGCACGCCGTGGCCGATGCCGTGCTGATGCAGGTCGTCGAGCACCACGGGCGTCGGCGCCATCACCGACTGCGCCGGGCCGTGGAACCAGCGCAGGAAGCGGTAGGTCCAGGCCAGCGGGATGCCGAAGCGCGCCTGCACGTATTCCGGGAAGCGCGTGTGGTAGGCCGTGGTGAAGGGCAGGCGCCGGCGCAGCGCGTGGCTTCGCGCGGCCAGGCCGAGCGGGCCTTCGGTGGCGATATGCAGCGCATCGGGGCCGAACGCCTCGATGCGCCGCCGCACCCGCGCCGACGGCAACAGCGACAGCCGGATCTCGGGGTAGGTGGGGCACGGCACCGTGCGGAATTCCAGCGGCGTGATCATGTCGACCGTGTGGCCCAGTGCCTCCAGTTCGCGGCGCGTGGACTTGAGCGTGCGCACCACGCCGTTGACCTGCGGTTCCCAGGCATCGGTGACGATCAGGATCTTCATGCAGCCTCCTAGGGGGCGTTGGAAGGGCAATGCGGATTCAGGGTTGCAGGGTCAGCATCAGCCCGCCACCGCGGCACGGCGCCGGCGGCGGGTGGCGGGTTCGGGCGGATCCAGCAGCGTGGTCCAGTAGACAATCTTCAGCTCGCCTTCCATGGTCTCGACCAGCGCCGACAGGCTTTCCACCCAGTCGCCGTCGTTGCAGTAGAGCTGGCCGTTGACCTCGCGGATCTCGGCCTTGTGGATGTGGCCGCAGACCACGCCATCGCAGCCGCGCCGGCGCGCTTCGTCGACCATCGCGGCTTCGAAGGCGCTGATGTAGTTGACCGCGTTCTTGACCTGGTGCTTCAGGAACTGCGACAGCGACCAGTACGGGAAGCCCAGCCGCGCACGCAGCCGGTTGAAGTGCCGGTTCAGCGCCAGGATCATCGTGTACAGCGAGTCGCCCAGGTACGCCAGCCAGCGCGCATGCTGCACCACGCCGTCGAACAGGTCGCCATGCACCACCCACAGCCGGCGCCCGGTGGCGGTGACGTGGACCGCCTCTTCGCGCACGGTGATGTCGCCGAAGGCCATGCCGTCGAACTGGCGCGCGGCTTCGTCGTGGTTGCCGGGCACGTAGATCACCTCGGTGCCCTTGCGCGCCTTGCGCAGCAGTTTCTGCACCACGTCGTTGTGGCTTTGCGGCCAGTACCAGCCGCGGCGCAGCTGCCAGCCGTCGATGATGTCGCCAACGAGGTAGAGCTGGTCGGATTCGTTGTGCTTGAGAAAGTCGAGCAGGTATTTGGCCTGGCAGCCGGGTGTGCCCAGGTGGATGTCGGACAGCCAGATGGCGCGGTAGCGGTGGACCTGATGCGGCTCGTGCGGATGGGTGTCCGGCTGCTCGCGCAGCGGCGCAAGTGCGGCGGCGTCAAGGCCCGGCGGCAGGAATGCGCTCAGCGGGGCCGCGGTATCCCAGCCGCCGCCGGAGCTGCGGCGCAGCCGTTGCTTCAGTTGCGCGGCCTTCGACAGGTATCCGCGGGCGGATCGGAGTGCTTGCACCATGGCAGTCCCGGTAGCGGCGATGGCTGCATTCAGCCAGCGCGCGATGACGGCGCCGTGACGGAAACATGACTGACTTGTGAAGCGTGGGAAACCGTGGCGCAAGCGGGACAGCGGCGCTGCTCTCGATGTCGCCTAGCGTCCGCGTGCCGACAGCTCCCGCAGCGCATCCAGCACCGCCTGGACCGCCGCCGGATGCCGCAGCAGCGACACATGGCCGATGCCCGACAGCGCGATATGTCCGGCGCCGTCGAGCCAGCCGGTGCAGGGCGGCCCGGCGATCGAGTCGTGCCAGCTGAACACCGAGATCATGCGGGCGCGCAGGCGCGGGCTTTCCTCGCGGGCAAGGGCGCGCAGCCAGGGGCTGCCGCAGCGCATCTGTGTGGCGTTATGCCCGCCGCCAAAGCGCGCCAGCGCGCTGCCGTGGTGTGGGGTGCCGAGGGTCACGATGCCGGCGCAGATGTCCTCGTCGCCAGCCAGCCGCAGCGCCGCGCGTGCCACCAGCCCGCCCATGCTGTGGCACACCAGCAGTGGCGCACGGCCGTAAGCCGCGGTCACGCGCCGCATCGCGCCCAGCAGCGCGTGCGCGTAGTCGTCGATATCGCCGAAGACCGGCAGCAGGTCGATCCCTTCGCAGCGGTAGCCCGCTGCCGCCAGCGTTGGCTGCATGTCGAGCCAGATTGCCTGCCCGCAGGCGTAGCCGTGGACCAGCAGCACCGGCGGTGCGTCGCGGCCGAGCAGGGCGGCGGCGGGCGGGGCAAAGGGCGCGCGGGCGCGGAACGGCTGCAGCCAGTCGAACATGCGCAGCACGGAGCGGATCTCGTTCAGGTAGCAGCGCAGCGCTTCAGGCAGGCGCAACGGGCGGCGGGTCGCGGCAAGTTCCGGCGGCGGCGCTGGCGGGCGATGGCCCGACGCCACCCACAGTCCTCGCACGGTAAAGGCGAAGGCGATGGCGATGCCGCCCGCGAAGGCGCCTAGAATGACCGCGACGCCGGCAGCGATCGCGCCCGGCCAGGGCCATCCCGCCAGCCGCACCAGGGCGGCGCCGATGCCAAGCGCCGCGGCCGCCTGCGCGCTCACCGCCAGGCGGCGGATGCCGGCGGCGCCGAGCGTCATGCCTTGGGCGTGCGCAGGTCCGCGAGCCGCGTGCCGGCGAGGCGGTCGTGCAGGAACTGCCGGCGCGGGTCGAGCCAGGCCAGCAGGATCCAGACCAGCAGGCCGGCGCACAGCACGCCGACGAACGGGCCCTTGACCAGCCCCAGCCAGTGCCCGAGCGCCGCCGACGGCGGCAGCCATAGCCAGGCCAGCACGTAGCGCAGCGCCGCCTGCGGCCAGCGCGGCGGTGCGCCGGCGGCGTTCTCGACGCGGATGCGCCAGGTCTGCATGGCCAGGGTCTGGCCATTGCGCTGCCAGAACCAGGTGAAATACAGGCCCATCACCACGAAGCTCCACAGCTGGATCGTCAGCGGACCGTCCACGCCGGCATGCCGCAGCAGCGGACGCAGCAGCAGGTAGCAGGCCGTGGAAGCGCTCAGCACGCCGAACAGCAATACGCCTTCGTACAGCATGCAGGCAAGACGGCGGCGCAGCGGCGGTGCCACGCGTACGGGAGCCGCGGCGGGCTTGGGGTCGAGGGTGGTGGCAGCGGGCATGTCAGGCGAAGAATGGCGGCGCAAGCGGGCGCGGCGCGGGCCGCGCAAGACAGCCATTATGCCA
This sequence comes from Cupriavidus oxalaticus, assembly GCF_038900635.1. Classification (GTDB taxonomy): domain Bacteria; phylum Pseudomonadota; class Gammaproteobacteria; order Burkholderiales; family Burkholderiaceae; genus Cupriavidus; species Cupriavidus oxalaticus_B. Next base: position 291,154 of record NZ_JAYMRX010000005.1, read on the forward strand.
AAGGGCATGCCGGCCACCCGTCGGGCGGACGATTACTGGCGCGCCGTGCCTTCGGAGGTCGCTGCGGCCTCGGTAGCGGGTTCCGGGGCGGAGGCTGCTGTGCTGGCGGCCGCCGCCGTCGCGGCGCTGGCGGGGTTGGCTGCGGTGGCCGGCAGCGCGGCCGGTGCGGATGCCATAGCCGGCGATGCGGCCACGGCGGAAGCTGCCTGCACTTCGCTGGCCGGCCTGCCGGGCGCGCCGGCGGCTTTGGGATCGTGCCGGACCGCGTGGCCGGTGCCGCCCGGCAGGCGCCTGGTGCTCGGCAGCGCGCTGACGGCTCCGGGCCGGCTGGGCACGCGCTCCGCGGCGGCCAGCTTCTTCTTCTGCTCTTCCGGCAGTTGCTGGTACTTGTCCCAGGCCTCGGCCTTCTTCTCGGCCGGCAGCGCGCGGGTGATCTGGTAGTTCTCGCGCGCCAGCCGCCGTTGATGCGGCGTCATCCCGACCCATTCAGCCATGCGCGCCTGCAACCGGGCCTGTTCCTCGGGCGAGAACTTCGGGTAGCGCTCGGCGATGCGCAGCCACTTGCGGCGGTTCAGTTCGGGCAGGGTGTCCCACAGCGGCTGCAGCGGCGCCAGGATGCGCTGGTTGACCGGGCTCAGCTCGGACCACGCCGGTCGCGCGCTGGCTGCCGCGTGTGCCGGCGCGGCAGCGGAAGCGGCTTGTGCGTGCGCCGCGACTGGCAGCAGGCACCAGCCGGCGGCGGCGCCGGACATGGCCAGCAGCAGCGCGGCCAGCCGGCGGCGCAGGGCGTCGGGGCGGGACAGTGCGGGCGCCATGCTATTGCCCGCGTTTCAGGAAGACGTGGAAGCCCTCGTCGGCGTAGGCCGTGGGCGGCAGGTCGTCGAGCAGCATGGCCGCATCGACATCGGCCAGTTCTTCGACGCGCTTCTGCTGCTGCCAGTGATAGATGCCCGTCAGGCCGATGGCCAGCGCCACCAGCGTCCAGATCAGGCCCAGGCGGCGCAGCCAGGCACCGGCGCGGTGCAGGGGCGAGTCGTCCTCGTCGAACATCGGGACATGCGGTCCCGGCATGGCGAATTGCGGCACCGGCACGGCCACTTCGGCCTTCTTGCGCGCGAGCGCAATCCGGCGCGCGGCGGCGAGCCGTTCGGCAATGTCGGCCGGCAATGCCTCGGCACTGGCATCGAGTGCCGTGCGAATCTCATGGACGAACCGGCGTTCGCGGATATTTCTCTCGTTTATGCTCATAGTCGGACCCCCCGTGCGCGCAGGGCTTGCGCCAGAGTATGCGTGGCACGGGAACAGTGCGTCTTGACGCTGCCTTCGGAACAGCCCATGGCGGCTGCGGTTTCGGCAACGTCCATATCTTCCCAGTAACGCATCAGGAATGCCTCGCGTTGACGCGCCGGCAGGCGCTGGATCTCCTGCTCGATGATGTGCATCACCTGCGCGCGCTCGACCTTGTCGGCACTGCTTTCCGCCGATTCGGAGCCGGCCTGCGCCTCCAGCGTCTCCAGCAGGTCGTTGTCGTCGCCGCCGTCGCGGTCGTCGCGCAGGCTGGAAAACAGCGTGACCCAGGTGTTGCGCACCTTCTGGCGGCGGAACCAGTCGTGGATGGTGTTCTGCAGGATGCGCTGGAACAGCGGCGGCAACTCGGCAGCGCCCTTGTCGCCATATTTCTCGGCCAGCTTGATCATCGCGTCCTGCACGATATCCAGTGCCGCCTCGTCGTCGCGGACCGCGAACACGGCCTGCTTGAAGGCACGGCGTTCGACGCTGGCGAGAAAATCGGTCAGTTCCTTGTCGGTGGCCATTCAGGCGGATTGCGGCTTGATGTGCAGCTTGTTGCGGCGTCGATTGCTCAGCCTTGCCAATGTGCTGCGTACGGCCCGTAGCACGCGCAAGGTGCTGCGATGCTAGCAAAAAAACCTGCGCATGTACCATTTTGTATGGAGGGGAATACATTGCGCAGCGGGGAGACCGTCATCCGCCCCTGCGTAAAACCCTGATAAACCGGCGCAAAACAACCATAGACCGCGCTGGTGCATTGCAGTATCATCGAAGGTTCACACGACATCAGTGGTTGTCTCATCCGGCCGCTTATGAGGCGGTCTTCCATGCAGACGCGCACCGCTTGAACCCGAACCACAAGTTCGGCAGAGAGCATCCAAACAATTTTTTGCCGAAAATTGCAAAGGACTGAAATGAACATGCCCAGCGCGGAATTCTCCCACGCAGACAGCAATTCATCTGCCGCACCCGAAATGATCGGGGCGGAAATTCTCGTTCACGCACTTGCCGAAGAAGGCGTCGAGTACGTCTGGGGCTACCCCGGCGGCGCAGTGCTGTATATCTACGACGAGCTCCACAAGCAAACCAAGTTCGAGCACATCCTGGTGCGCCACGAGCAGGCCGCGGTCCATGCCGCGGACGGCTATGCGCGCGCAACCGGCAAGGTGGGCGTCGCCCTGGTGACCTCCGGTCCCGGCGTGACCAATGCCGTCACCGGCATTGCCACCGCGTACCTCGACTCGATCCCGATGGTCGTGATCACCGGCAACGTGCCGACCCACGCCATTGGCCAGGACGCCTTCCAGGAGTGCGACACCGTCGGCATTACCCGCCCGATCGTGAAGCACAACTTCCTGGTGAAGGACGTGCGCGACCTCGCCGCGACCATCAAGAAGGCGTTCTTCATTGCCTCGACCGGCCGTCCGGGCCCGGTGGTGGTGGACATCCCCAAGGATGTCTCGCGCAATGCCTGCAAGTACGAGTACCCCAAGTCGATCGACATGCGCTCGTACAACCCGGTGAACAAGGGTCACTCGGGCCAGATCCGCAAGGCGGTGGCGCTGCTGCAGAACGCCGAGCGCCCGTACATCTACAGCGGCGGCGGCGTGGTGCTGGCCAATGCCAGCGATGAACTGCGCCAGCTGGCGGCGATGACCGGCCACCCGGTGACCAACACGCTGATGGGCCTGGGCGCGTTCCCCGGCACCCACAAGCAGTTCGTCGGCATGCTCGGCATGCACGGCACGTATGAAGCCAACATGGCCATGCAGAACTGCGACGTGCTGATCGCCATCGGTGCCCGCTTCGACGACCGCGTGATCGGCAACCCGTCGCATTTCACCTCGCAGGCGCGCAAGATCATCCATATCGATATCGATCCGTCGTCGATCTCGAAACGCGTCAAGGTCGATATCCCCATCGTCGGCAACGTCAAGGACGTGCTGCAGGAACTGATCGCCCAGCTCAAGGCCAGCGACGTCAAGCCCAAGCGCGAAGCCCTGGCCAAGTGGTGGGAGCAGATCGAGCAATGGCGCTCGGTCGATTGCCTGAAGTACGACCGCAGCTCCGAGATCATCAAGCCGCAGTACGTGGTGGAAAAGATCTGGGAACTGACCCACGGCGACGCCTTTATCTGCTCCGACGTCGGCCAGCACCAGATGTGGGCCGCGCAGTTCTACAAGTTCGACGAGCCGCGCCGCTGGATCAATTCCGGTGGCCTGGGCACGATGGGCGTGGGCCTGCCGTATGCGATGGGCATCAAGAAGGCATTCCCGGAGAAGGAAGTCGTCACCATCACCGGTGAAGGCTCGATCCAGATGTGCATCCAGGAACTGTCGACCTGCCTGCAGTACGACACCCCGGTGAAGATCTGCTCGCTCAACAACGGCTACCTCGGCATGGTGCGCCAGTGGCAGGAGATCGAGTACGACAACCGCTACTCGCATTCCTACATGGACGCGCTGCCCGACTTCGTCAAGCTGGCCGAGGCCTACGGGCATATCGGCATGCGCGTCGAGAAGACGTCCGACGTCGAGCCGGCGCTGCGCGAGGCGTTCCGCCTGAAGGACCGTACCGTGTTCCTGGACTTCCAGACCGATCCCACCGAAAACGTCTGGCCGATGGTCCAGGCGGGCAAGGGCATTTCCGAAATGCTGCTCGGCGCGGAGGACCTGTAATGCGACACATCATTTCGGTCCTGCTGGAAAACGAAGCCGGTGCGCTGTCGCGCGTGGTGGGCCTGTTCTCGGCCCGCGGCTACAACATCGAGACGCTGACCGTGGCGCCGACGGAGGATTCCTCGCTGTCGCGCATGACGATCGTCACGACCGGCTCGGATGACATCATTGAACAGATCACCAAGCACCTGAACCGCCTGGTGGAAGTGGTCAAGGTGGTCGACCTGACCGAAGGCGCGCACATCGAACGCGAGCTGATGCTCGTCAAGGTGCGCGCGGTCGGCAAGGAGCGCGAGGAAATGAAGCGCACCGCCGACATCTTCCGCGGCCGCATCATCGATGTCACCGAGAAGACCTACACCATCGAGCTGACCGGCAACGGGGTCAAGCTCGATGCGTTCCTGGACGCGATCGACCGTACCGCCATCCTGGAGACCGTCCGTACCGGCGGCTCGGGCATCGGCCGCGGCGAGCGCATCCTGAAGGTCTGAGCCAGCGCCGCTCGCACAGGTTCAAGCAGTATCCCCCGGGCGGCGCGATCCGTGCGCACACGATGCGCACGAGGATGCCGCCCCCCTCATATAAAAGACAGAGATTGAAGGATTTATCATGAAAGTGTTTTACGACAAGGACGCCGACCTCTCGCTGATCAAGGGCAAGAACGTCACCATCATCGGCTATGGCTCGCAGGGCCACGCCCACGCGCTGAACCTGAAGGATTCGGGCGTCAACGTGACGGTCGGCCTGCGCAAGAGCGGCGCGTCGTGGAACAAGGCTGCCAACGCCGGCCTGCAAGTCAAGGAAGTGGCCGAGGCAGTCAAGGGCGCCGACGTGGTCATGATCCTGCTGCCGGACGAGCAGATCGCCGACGTGTACAAGAACGAAGTGCATGCCAACATCAAGGAAGGCGCAGCACTGGCCTTCGCCCACGGCTTCAACGTGCACTACGGTGCCGTGATCCCGCGCGCCGACCTGGACGTGATCATGATCGCGCCGAAGGCCCCGGGCCACACCGTGCGCGCCACCTACACGCAAGGTGGCGGCGTGCCGCACCTGATCGCCGTGCACCAGAACAAGTCCGGCGCCGCCCGTGACATCGCCCTGTCGTACGCAACCGCCAACGGCGGCGGCCGTGCCGGCATCATCGAGACCAACTTCCGCGAAGAAACCGAAACCGACTTGTTCGGCGAGCAGGCCGTGCTGTGCGGCGGCACCGTCGAGCTGATCAAGGCTGGCTTCGAGACCCTGGTGGAAGCCGGCTACGCGCCGGAAATGGCCTACTTCGAGTGCCTGCACGAGCTGAAGCTGATCGTCGACCTGATCTACGAAGGCGGCATCGCCAACATGAACTACTCGATCTCCAACAACGCGGAATATGGTGAGTACGTCACCGGCCCGCGCGTGGTGACCGAAGAGACCAAGAAGGCGATGAAGCAGTGCCTGAAGGACATCCAGACCGGCGAATACGCCAAGAGCTTCCTGCTGGAAAACAAGGCCGGCGCCCCGACGCTGATCTCGCGCCGCCGCCTGAACGCCGAGCACGAGATCGAAGTGGTGGGCGAGAAGCTGCGCGCGATGATGCCGTGGATCGCCAAGAACAAGATGGTCGACCAGTCGAAGAACTAAGCTCCGGTCTTCAGCACTGGGCTGCCTGATGGCCCGCGCCGCACGGCGGCGGGCCAAAGCCGTTCAGCGTTCCGTGCCTTGCCCTTCTATCATCGGAAGGGGATTGCCGGGACCTGAACGGCTTTTTGTTATCCTTGTCGAACTTTTCGGGCAAGGCGTGCGCCTGATGCCGCTCCGCGACATGGGCCGGCAAGCGCCGCCCCGGCGGATATCTCCGCCGCCGCACCGCCTGGCCCTGATTTTGACTCCACCGAATCTCGTACTGCATGAACTATCCTCATCCGCTGATCGCCCGTGAAGGCTGGCCGTTCCTGGCCGGCGCCTTTGTCATTTCGCTGCTGGTGCACGCCAGCGCGGGCTTCTGGTGGGCGCTGCCGCTGTGGATCATCACGGTGTTCGTGCTGCAGTTCTTCCGTGATCCGCCGCGCCCGATTCCGTCGGCCCCCAACGCGGTGCTGGCGCCGGCCGACGGCCGCATTGTCGTGGTCGAAAAGACCATGGACCCGTACGCCAACCGGGAGGCGCTGAAGATCAGCGTCTTCATGAACGTCTTCAACGTGCATTCGAACCGCGTGTCGGTCGACGGCGCGGTCGAGAAGGTCGAATATTTCCCGGGCAAGTTCGTCAATGCCGACCTCGACAAGGCTTCGGTCGAGAACGAGCGCAATGCCGTGGTGATCCGTCGTGCCAACGACGGGCAGGTGGTCACGCTGGTGCAGGTGGCCGGCCTGGTGGCGCGCCGTATCCTCTGTTACACCAAGGTGGGCGACAAGCTCGCGCGCGGCCAGCGCTACGGCTTTATCCGCTTCGGCTCGCGCGTGGACGTGTACCTGCCGCTCGACGCGCGTCCGCGCGTGACCATTGGCGAGAAGGTGTCGGCCTCGTCGACGATCCTCGCCGAACTCGACGTGAAGTGAGCGAAGGCCTGACCAGGACGACAGTGAGACAGGAGGACTGCGATGGTTGCCTTCCATCGACGTAACAAGCGGGCCAGCAGCGGCAACGTGACGCACCTGCGCCCGTTCCGCCATAACCAGCTGCGCGGTGCCGAGGACTATGACGACGATGCCGCGGACGACCACGACATCGCCTACGAGCGCCAGCGGCCGCGCCGCCGTGGCATCTACCTGCTGCCCAATGCGTTCACCACCGCGGCGTTGTTCGCCGGCTTCTTCGCCATCGTGCAGGCGATGAACATGCGCTTCGACGTGGCCGCCATCGCGATCTTCGCGGCGATGGTGCTCGATGGCATGGACGGGCGCATAGCGCGCATCACCAATACGCAGAGTGCGTTCGGCGAGCAGTATGACTCGCTGTCGGACATGACCTCGTTCGGCGTTGCGCCGGCGCTGGTGATGTACGAATGGATCCTGCATGACCTCGGCAAGTGGGGCTGGATCGCAGCCTTTGTCTACTGCACCTGCGCGGCGCTGCGGCTGGCGCGCTTCAACGCCAATATCGGCGTGGTCGACAAGCGCTTCTTCCAGGGCTTGCCAAGCCCGGCCGCCGCGGCATTGGTCGCAGGCTTTGTCTGGCTGGTGATCGACAACAAGCTGCCGGTCAAGGAACTGTGGATGCCGTGGGTTGCGTTCGGCATCACGCTGTACGCGGGGCTGTCGATGGTGTCCAACGCGCCGTTCTACAGCGGCAAGGCGCTGGATGTCCGCTACCGCGTGCCGTTCGGCATGATGGTGCTGGTCCTGGTGCTGTTCGTGGTGGTGTCGACCGACCCGCCGGTGGCGCTGTTCGGGCTGTTCGTCGCCTACGCGATCTCGGGCTACGTGCTGTGGGGCTGGCGTGCCCTGCACGGGCAGCCGGGTGGGGTCCGCAAGGCGCGCGAAAGCGGCAACGGCGGAAACGGCGGCAACGGCTGATTGTTGCAGGCAGGGAAGGGCGCTACGGCGCCCTTCGTGCTTTCCCGGTTTCACAATTGTTTTCACGCCGCGGCCACCGGCCGTGGCACTCTGCAGTGTTTTCCACTTACCGTCAGGAGGATGTCATGGGCATGTTCGACTTCATCAAGGAAGCGGGGGAAAAGCTGTTCGGCACTGGCGAGGCCAAGGCGGCGCAGCAAGCCGCAGCGGCGGATGCATCGGCCGAGAAGGTCGATGCCGCCAACCGTGCCGCCGGCGATGCGATCGAGGCGTACATCAGGAAGATGGGGCTCGATGCCACCGGGCTGATGGTGCAGGTGGATGGCTCGCAGGGACTGGTGACGGTGTTCGGCGTGGCGCCGGACCAGGCCACGCGCGAGAAGATCATCCTGTGCGCGGGCAACGTCGAAGGCGTGGACAAGGTCGAGGACAAGATGTCGGTCAATGTCGAATCGGCCGAGTCGCAATGGCATACCGTGGTCAAGGGCGACACGCTGTGGGCGATCGCGCAGGCCGCCTACGGCAACGGCGCCGAGTACAACAAGATCTTCGAGGCCAACAAGCCGATGCTGTCGCATCCGGACAAGATCTACCCGGGCCAGAAGCTGCGCATCCCGCCCAAGGGTTGAAGCGCGCACAGATCCGCGGGCGCGTGCGGCAAAACCCTGTATTGCACGTGCGCGCCAAACCGGCTATAGTCGCTCCCATGATTTCGCGCCAAGTCCTACTCGCCAGCACCACCCTAGGTGGCCTACTAGGCCATCAGGTCGGGACGCGCGCGCGCTGAGGACAACGCTACCCTTAGCGCGGAATCCGTAAGGAACACCAACGCCCCGGCCTGCTCGTGCACGCCGGGGCGTTTTGCATTCCACAGCCGTGGAGCGCGGAACAGGCGGTAAGCCCCGGACACAGCATGCCGGGGACAGCACAGCAGAAGCTACTCAGGAGCTCCACAAAATGTCTGACAAACTCATCATTTTCGACACCACCTTGCGTGACGGCGAGCAGTCGCCCGGCGCTTCCATGACCCGCGAGGAAAAGATCCGCATCGCGCGCCAGCTGGAACGCCTGAAGGTCGATGTGATCGAGGCCGGCTTTGCGGCCAGCTCCAACGGCGACTTCGAAGCCATCCGCTCGATCGCCCAGGTGGTCAAGGACTCGACCATCTGCTCGCTGGCCCGCGCCAACGACAAGGACATCGCCCGCGCGGCCGAAGCGCTCAAGCCCGCCAACTCGTTCCGCATCCACACCTTCATCGCCACGTCCGCGCTGCACATGGAGAAGAAGCTGCGCATGACGCCGGACCAGGTGTACGAGCAGGCCCGCCTGGCTGTGCGCTTTGCGCGCCAGTTCACCGACGATATCGAGTTCTCGCCGGAAGACGGCAGCCGCTCGGACATGGACTTCCTGTGCCGCGTCCTCGAAGGCGTGATCGCCGAGGGCGCGACCACCATCAACCTGCCGGATACCGTGGGCTATGCCGTGCCGGAAGGCTACGCGGCGCTGATCCGCTCGGTGCGCGAGCGCATCCCGAATTCGGACAAGGCGATCTGGTCGGTGCACTGCCATAACGACCTTGGCATGGCAGTGGCCAACTCGCTGGCCGCGGTCAAGCTGGGCGGCGCGCGCCAGGTCGAGTGCACCATCAACGGCCTGGGCGAACGCGCCGGCAACACCAGCCTGGAAGAGGTGGTGATGGCGGTGAAGACCCGGCGCGACTACTTCGACATGGACGTCGGCGTGGATACCACGCAGATCGTGCCGGCATCCAAGCTGGTATCGCAGATCACCGGCTTCGTGGTGCAGCCGAACAAGGCTGTCGTCGGCGCCAACGCGTTTGCGCATGCCTCGGGCATCCACCAGGATGGCGTGCTCAAGGCGCGCGACACGTACGAGATCATGCGCGCGGAGGACGTGGGCTGGACCGCCAACAAGATCGTGCTGGGCAAGCTGTCGGGCCGCAATGCCTTCAAGCAGCGCCTGCAGGAACTCGGCATCGAACTCGACAGCGAGAGCGAAGTCAACGCCGCCTTCACCCGCTTCAAGGAACTGGCCGACCAGAAAGCCGAGATCTTCGACGAAGACATCATGGCGATCGTCTCGAACGAGGCCCAGCACGACGCGAACGAGCACTTCCGCTTCATTTCGCTGTCGCAGCGATCCGAGACCGGCGAGCGCCCGCATGCACGCGTGGTGTTCAGCATGGACGGCAAGGAGCAGAGCGGTGAAGGCGAGGGCAACGGCCCGGTCGATGCCACGCTGCATGCGATCGAGTCGCGCGTGTCCAGCGGTGCCGAGATGGTGCTGTATTCGGTGAACGCGATCACCGGCGGTACCGAGGCGCAGGGCGAAGTGACCGTGCGCCTGTCCAAGGCCGGCCGCATCGTCAACGGCGTGGGTACCGACCCGGATATCGTCGCCGCATCGGCGAAGGCCTACCTGGCCGCGCTGAACAAGCTGCACGACAAGGCCGTGCAGAAGATCAATCCGCAGATCTGACCAAGGCTTCTGCGTTAGACGGCGGACGGCTTACCCGGCCTGAGCGTACGGACCAAGCCCGCCATTCCCGACCCGGGGATGGCGGGCTTTTTCATGTGCGCCTACCATCGGCGGAATCTATCATCGGGGTCGTAGAGCGGGTCGGGCGTGATCTGGGTCCGGCGCAGCACGCCAGCATCGTCGAAATAGAAGTGGAATAGCGATGGCCATACGTCTTCATGGCGGAAGCGGTAGGACCAGACCTCATTGCGCATCCGCGGAAAATACTCGACCGGCAGCCGCGTCACGCCGAAGTGCTCGGCGACGTCCTCCCGGGTCCAGGTGCCGACCTGCGCCTTGTACAGCTCCAGCGTCGACAGCATGTTGCGGAAGCTGGTGAGGTTGCCGTTGCGGTCGAATTCGGCGCCATAGGCGTACTGGCCCAGCGGCTGCTTGGAGTAGATCCAGCGCGAGGTGCCGTCTGGCAGGTTGAAGATATCGGTGGGCGGCCCGAACATCGCCTGGACCGCCGCCTTGGGCTGGCCGACCAGCTTGGTGCCTTCCTGCACCGGCATCAGCGTGGAACAGGCGCAGAGCAGGGCGGCAGCAAGCGCCAGAAAGAGGCGGCGGGCGCCGCCGGCGATTGCAGGGTTCATGACGGCCTCGGTCAATGCTGGGTGATATCGAAAGTGTAGTTCTCCACCTGCCCTTGTGTGGCCTTGGCGCTCCTTTCTGCCCTAACGTCGCCCAATGCAACCGCATTCGCCGCGAATCGCGGCGGATGCAGTTGAGGCGGCCGTGATTTGCGCCCCACTGGCGTGCTGCCGTACCATCCACCGCTTTCCGGGAGAGACTATGCAGGGTGTGGCGCGGTTGCGAGGTTGGCTGGGCGGCTTGTTGTTGTTGGCAGGGGCAGTGGCGGCGGTTGCGCCGGCTGGCGCGTCCGCGCAGGAGCCGATCCGGCTGGGGATGATCGACGGCCTTTCCGGTCCGTTCGCCAACGCGGGCGAGGCGGTGGCCCGCAACCTGCGCCTGGCGGTCGAGCGCGTCAATGCCCGCGGTGGCGTCAGGACCGCCGAGGGCGCACGGCCCTTCGAGCTGGTGACATTCGACAGCAAGGGCAACGTCGACGAGAGCCTGATCCAGTTCCGTGCGCTGACTGACCGTCGCATTCCCTTCGTCCTGCAGGGCAACAGCTCGGCCGTGGCCGGGGCACTGGTTTCTGCCATCAACCGCCACAATGCGCGCCAGCCCGATGCGCGCGTGCTGTTCCTGAACTATTCCGCGGTCGATCCGAGCCTGACCAACGAGAACTGCAGCTTCTGGCATTTCCGTTTCGACGCCAGTACCGACATGCGCATGCAGGCGCTGACCGAGGTGATCCGCCAGGACCAGTCCGTGCGCAAGGTTTATCTGATCGACCAGGACTACAGCTTCGGCCACCAGGTGGCGCGCTCGGCGCGCGAGATGCTGGCCGCGCGTCGCCCGGACATCCAGATCGTCGGCGACGAATTCCATCCGATCGGCAAGATCAAGGATTTTGCTCCCTATATCGCCAAGATCAAGGCGAGCGGCGCGGACGCGGTCGTCACCGGCAACTGGGGCAACGACCTGACCCTGATGGTCAAGGCAGCGCGCGAGGGCGGGCTGCAGGCCAAGTTCTATACCTTCTACGGCAACGGCCTGGGCGCCCCCGCGGCCATGGGCGATGCCGGCGTCGGCCGCGTGCTGGCCGTGGCCGAGTGGCACCCGAATGTGGGCGGTGCTGCCTCGGATGCGTTTTACCAGCAGTTCCGCGCGCGTTACCCGGAGCCGAAGGACGATTACGTGCATCTGCGCATGCAGATGATGGTGGAAATGCTGGCCCGCGCCATCGAGAAGGCGGGTTCCACTGACGCGGTGAAGGTGGCGCGGGCGCTTGAGAACATGCGCTACGTCAACGACTTCCATGAGGCGACGATCCGCGCCGAGGACCACCAGGTACTGCAGCCGCTCTATGTTTCGGTGATGGAAAAGCAGGGCGGGGTGGTGCGTTTCGACAACGAGGGCTCCGGCTATGGCTTCCGCACGGTGCGCAAGCTGAAGGCGGCGCAAACCACGTTGCCGACCACGTGCCGGATGGAGCGCCCCTGAGCGCCTGGAATGCCGCAACCGCCCACGGTTCTCCCGGCGCGCCTTTTCGGCTATAATCCGCGGCTGTCGTCGACTGGCCCCTGGCCGGATGGCGGCAAATCCGTGACACGACGCATGCGGCGCATCCCGCGCTGTGGCGTTCGCAAGTGAAAGGAAATCATCATGGCAGTCGCCGATATCAACAAGTCCGAAGTCATCAAGCAGTTCGCCCGTGGCGCCAACGACACCGGCAGCCCCGAAGTGCAAGTGGCCCTGCTGACCACCCGCATCAACGAACTGACCCCGCACTTCAAGGCCAACATGAAGGATCACCACAGCCGCCGCGGTCTGCTGCGCATGGTGAGCCGCCGCCGCCGCCTGCTGGACTACCTCAAGTCCAACGACGCCGACCGCTACCGCGCCCTGATCGAAAAGCTGGGCCTGCGCAAGTAAGCTTGCGCAAGAGGTTGCGTACGATGGCAGCGCGATTCCTGGGTTTGCACGGTTTCGCGTGAGGCCTGGATGCCTGCTTCAGCATTGCTGGGGCAGGCATTTTGCATTTCTGGCCGGGCGGTTCCGCGCCGGCCGGAAGTGCTGCACGTTGTTGGAGTGATTTTCGCTTCACTGCTTCCGGCGAGGATCTGGATTCGCCGGGCCCCGTTGCGGCAAGGCGCGCAACGGAGTAAGTTGTTCTTTTTTCTGGTTTTAGTATCCGGACCGGCCAAGGAAACAGGGCTTTGTGTCATTCCAGCGCGGCATCGGCAACAGTGCCGCGCTGGAATGGCATAGCACTTCCCTGCGACTGCAGTCGTCTCCGGCAGTTAGCCTGCGGCTGAGAACGCAGGCGTGGCACGCTGCGCAACGATCGCGAGCAGTGATCGCGGCGTGCACGCAAGACAAGGAATGCACATGTCCATGTTCAACAAAGTCGTCAAGGAATTCCAGTGGGGCCAGCACAAGGTCCGCATGGAAACCGGCGAAATCGCCCGCCAGGCCGGCGGCGCCGTGCTGGTCGATGTGGAAGACACCGTGGTGCTGGCGACCGTGGTCGCCGCCAAGAACCCGAAGCCGGGCCAGGACTTCTTCCCGCTGACCGTCGACTACATCGAGAAGACCTACGCGGCCGGCAAGATCCCCGGCGGCTTCTTCAAGCGTGAAGGCCGTCCGTCGGAAAACGAGACCCTGACCTCGCGCCTGATCGATCGTCCGCTGCGTCCGCTGTTCCCGGAAGGCTTCTACAACGAAGTACAGGTGGTGGTGCACGTGGTCTCGCTGAACCCGGAAGTGCCGGCTGACATCCCCGCGCTGATCGGCGCGTCGGCCGCGCTGGCCGTGTCGGGCATCCCGTTCAGCGGCCCGGTGGGCGCCGCGCGCGTTGGCTACAAGGACGGCCAGTACCTGCTGAACCCGACCCGCTCGCAGATCGCCACCTCGGACCTGGACCTGGTGGTCGCCGGCACCGAGCGCGCCGTGCTGATGGTCGAATCGGAAGCCAACCAGCTGTCGGAAGACGTGATGCTGGGCGCCGTGGTCTATGGCCACGAGCAGATGCAGACCGCCATCAATGCCATCCATGACCTGGTGCGCGAAGGCGGCAAGCCCGAGTGGGACTGGACCGCGGCCGCCAAGAACGAGCCGCTGATCGCCAAGGTCACCGAAGTCGCGCTGCCGCTGCTGCAGGAAGCCTACCAGCTGCGCCAGAAGTCGGCCCGCAGCCAGAAGCTGAAGGAAGTGTCGGCCAACGTGGCCGCCGCGCTGGCAGAAGCCGGCGTGGAAGCCGACAAGGTGGAAGTCGGCAATATCATGTTCGACCTGGAAGCCAAGATCGTCCGCGGCCAGATCCTGAACGGCGAGCCGCGCATCGACGGCCGCGACACCCGCACCGTGCGCCCGATCGAGATCCGTTCGTCGGTGCTGCCGCGCGCGCACGGCTCGGCGCTGTTCACCCGCGGCGAGACGCAGGCGCTGGTGGTGGCCACGCTGGGCACCAAGAGCGACGAGCAGATCATCGACGCGCTGGCCGGCGAATACCGCGACCGCTTCATGCTCCACTACAACATGCCCCCGTTCGCCACCGGTGAGACCGGCCGCGTGGGCAGCCCGAAGCGCCGCGAAATCGGCCATGGCCGCCTGGCCAAGCGCGCACTGATCCCGGTGCTGCCGAAGGACGATGAATTCGCCTACACCATCCGCCTGGTTTCGGAGATCACCGAGTCCAACGGCTCGTCGTCGATGGCTTCGGTCTGCGGCGGCTGCCTGGCACTGATGGACGCCGGCGTTCCGGTCAAGGCACACGTGGCCGGCGTGGCCATGGGCCTGATCCTGGAAGGCAACAAGTTCGCCGTGCTGACCGACATCCTGGGCGATGAAGATCACCTGGGCGACATGGACTTCAAGGTGGCGGGTACCGACAACGGCATCACCGCGCTGCAGATGGACATCAAGGTCCAGGGCATCACCAAGGAGATCATGCAGGTTGCACTGGCGCAGGCCAAGGAAGGCCGCCTGCACATCCTGTCGAGCATGCAGGAAGCCATGGGCCACGCCCGCACCGAGCTGTCGGAGCACGCCCCGCGCATGATCACCATGAAGATCCATCCGGACAAGATCCGCGAAGTGATCGGCAAGGGCGGTTCGACCATCCAGGCGCTGACCAAGGAAACCGGCACCACCATCGACATCCAGGAAGACGGCACCATCACCATCGCCTCGACCTCGACCGAAGGCATGGCCGAAGCCAAGCGCCGCATCGAGGGCATCACCGCGGAAGCCGAAGTGGGCAAGATCTACAACGGCACCGTGCTGAAGCTGCTGGACTTCGGCGCCATCGTCAACATCCTGCCGGGCAAGGATGGCCTGCTGCACATCTCGGAAATCGTCAACGAGCGTGTGAAGGACATCAAGGACTGGCTGAAGGAAGGCCAGCAGGTCCGCGTCAAGCTGATCCAGGCCGACGAGAAGGGCCGCCTGCGCCTGTCGCTGAAGGCCGCGCTGGCCGAAGAGGGCGGCAGCATCAGCCCGATCAACGCTGGCGAAGGCGCTGCCCCGGCAGCACCGGCCGGCGGCTCGGAGCAGCAGCAGTAAGCGGGGCAGTGACTGTCCCAATGGTGCCGCCACCTGGCGGTGCCGCGGAAAAACGGCCGGGCGATGCCCGGCCGTTTTTTTGTTTACACTGCGGCAACCCATCGAGCCAAGGCTCACACCGAGCAAAGACAAGGAGCAAAGAAGCATGCAAGCCATCGAGATCCGCGAATACGGTGCCCCCGAAGTCCTCCAGCTGACCGAGCGGCCCGATCCGGTGCCCGCCGCGGGCGAGGTGCTGATCCGCGTGGCGGCCGCCGGCGTGAACCGCCCGGACGTATTCCAGCGCACCGGCAACTATCCGGTGCCGCCGGGTGCGTCGGACCTGCCTGGCCTGGAAGTGGCGGGCGTGGTGGTCGGTGGCGACCTGTCGCATGCCGACAACCGCTTCGGCCTCAAGGTGGGCGACCGCGTCTGCGCGCTGGTGCAGGGCGGCGGCTACGCGCAGCTGTGCACCGCGCCGCTGGCGCAGATGTTGCCGGCGCCTGACGGCCTCAGCGATATCGAAGCCGCCGCGCTGCCGGAAACCTTCTTCACGGTGTGGAGCAATGTGTTCGACCGCGGCTACCTGGGCCAGGGTCCGCGTGGCAAGGACGAAACGCTGCTGATCCAGGGCGGTTCCAGTGGCATCGGCACCACCGCGATCCAGATCGCCAAGGCGCTGGGCTTCAAGGTGTTCGTCACCGCCGGCACCGATGAAAAATGCAAGGCCTGCGAGGACCTGGGCGCCGATCGCGCGATCAACTACAAGACCCAGGATTTCGTTGCCGAGGTCGCGGCGCTGACCGGCGGCAAGGGCGTCGACGTGATCCTCGACATGGTCGCCGGCCCGTACCTGGCACGCGAGCTGAAGTGCATCGCCGACGATGGCCGTATCGTCATCATTGCGCTGCTCGGTGGTGCGAAGGCCGAGATCCCGCTCGGCGATATCCTGCGCCGCCGCATCACCGTGACCGGCTCGACGCTGCGACCGCGCCCGGCATCGTTCAAGGGCAAGATCGCCGCGGCGCTGCACGAGCAGGTCTGGCCGCTGCTGGCCGCAGGCAAGATCAAGCCGGTGATCCACCAGGTGTTCCCGGCCGCGCAGGCCGCCGACGCGCACCGCCTGATGGAGTCGAGCGAGCATATCGGCAAGATCGTGCTGACCTGGTGATGCCGCGTGCCGCGTGCCGGCGCTGAAGATGCCGGCACAGAAGTGGCGCAACAAAATGCCGCCGCCGGCCGTTGTCTGGCGGCGGTAGCGCCCCGCCCCTGGCACACGCTACAATAGCGGGTTTGATTTTGGAGGGGCACTACGTGAGACAAAAGCTCGTCATCGGCAATTGGAAGATGCATGGCAGCCTGGCTGCGAACGCGGCGCTGCTGGAGGGAATCAAGGCCGGCGTGGCGCGTGCGTCGCTGGCGGTGTGCGCACCGTTCCCCTATCTTGCACAATGCCAGGCGGTGCTGAACGGCTCGCAAGTGGCCTGGGGTGCACAGGATGTCTCGGCGGAGGCGCGTGGCGCTTTTACCGGCGAGGTTGCTGCCTCGATGCTGGGTGAGTTCGGCTGCGCTTATGCGCTGGTCGGCCACTCGGAGCGCCGCACTTACCATGGCGAAACCGACCAGGTCGTTGCTGCCAAGGCGCTGCGCGCGCTGGAATTCGGTATCGTCCCCGTGGTCTGTGTCGGCGAGACGCTGGCCGAGCGCGAGGCCGAGCAGACCGAGGCCGTCGTCGGCCGCCAGTTGCAGGCAGTGCTGGACGCGCTGTCGGTGGAGCAATTGAGCCGCGTGGTGCTGGCTTATGAGCCGGTCTGGGCGATCGGTACCGGCAAGACCGCGACCAGCGCGCAGGCGCAGGCCGTACACGCTTTCCTGCGCGGCAAGGTGGCGGCGCGCGACGCCGGCGTGGCAGAGCGCATGGCCATCCTGTACGGCGGCAGCGTCAAGCCGGACAATGCGGCCGAACTGTTTTCCATGGCCGATATCGACGGGGGGCTGATCGGCGGCGCCTCGCTGAAGTCGGAAGATTTTCTCGCGATCGGCAACGCCTGAATGCCGGCCGTTCCGATCGTTCCGTTCGTTTCGTTCGTATCGATCAGGAAGTAACCAGGCAAGTAACGCTTATTTAAATCAAATGGCAATCTTCAAGACTTTGTTGGTGGTGTTGCAGGTGCTGTCGGCCCTGGGCGTGATTGGCCTGGTGCTGATCCAGCATGGCAAGGGCGCCGATGTGGGCGCGGCATTCGGCTCGGGCGCCTCGGGCAGCCTGTTCGGTGCCACCGGCTCGGCAAACTTCCTGTCGCGCACCACCGCCGTGCTGGCCACGCTGTTCTTCGTGTGCACGCTGGCGCTGACGCTGCTGGGCAACTACAAGCCCGCCGCGTCGCTGGGCGTGATGGGCGCTGCCCCGGCCTCGGCACCGGCCACCGCAGGCGCATCGGCACCGGCCGCTGCTCCGGCCGCCGCTGCTGACGCCTCGGCGCCCGCAGGTCCCGCAGTACCGAAATAATCCGATTGCCTTGCGGCGGATTCCTGAGTTTTTTTGCAGTTGTGCGTTGAACAAAGCAAGAAATTTAGGTTAGAATGCGAGGCTTGAAACGATTCCCCAGCGATGGGGCTTAAGCGAAGGCGGAACGCCCAGCGAGAGTCCTGAAGGGCCTGAAAACCCGGCGCCAGGCAATATGTTTCTCCCCCAGCCGACGTGGTGAAATTGGTAGACACGCTATCTTGAGGGGGTAGTGGCGAAAGCTGTGCGAGTTCGAGTCTCGCCGTCGGCACCAAACAACTTGATCGGAGTCCCTGGCCGGGCAATGCACCCGCGCATGGGGCTTCGGCAGTCCGCAAGGCGGCGCGCCATGATTCTCGTGGCTTAGCGCCTGGGGTGGGCAACAGGACGCCGCTTCAGCTGGTGCTGTTGACAACATTCCAGATAAGGCTGGCCGTACCTTGAATCTCGAAGCCTACTTCCCCGTTCTCATCTTCATCATCTTCGGTGTCGTGCTCGGCGTGGCACTGATGTCGATTGGTCGGATCCTCGGTCCAAACAAGCCCGATCCCGCGAAGCTGTCGCCGTACGAGTGCGGCTTCGAAGCGTTCGAGGATGCGCGCATGAAGTTCGACGTGCGCTACTACCTCATCGCCATCCTTTTTATCCTGTTCGATCTCGAAACCGCCTTCCTGTTTCCCTGGGGTGTTGCCCTGAGGGATATCGGCTGGCCGGGTTTCATCGCCATGGGCGTGTTTCTGCTGGAATTCATCGTGGGCTTCGTCTACATCTGGAAAAAGGGCGCGCTCGATTGGGAGTGATGTGAAATGGCAATCGAAGGCGTTCTCAACGAAGGCTTTGTCACGACTACCGCTGACAAGCTGATCAATTGGACCCGCACCGGGTCGCTGTGGCCGATGACCTTCGGCCTGGCCTGCTGTGCCGTGGAAATGATGCATGCCGGCGCCGCGCGCTATGATCTGGACCGCTTCGGCGTGGTGTTCCGCCCGTCGCCGCGCCAGTCGGACGTGATGATCGTGGCCGGCACGCTGTGCAACAAGATGGCCCCCGCGCTGCGCAAGGTCTACGACCAGATGGCGGAACCGCGCTGGGTGATCTCGATGGGCTCGTGCGCCAACGGCGGCGGCTACTACCACTATTCGTACTCGGTGGTGCGTGGCTGCGACCGGATCGTGCCGGTGGATATCTACGTGCCGGGCTGCCCGCCGACGGCCGAGGCGCTGATCTACGGCGTGATCCAGCTGCAGAACAAGATCAAGCGTACCAACACCATCGCGCGCAAGGGCTGAAATGGCGAAGCTCGACATCCTGAAGGCCGCGCTCGAGAAGGCTCTCGGCAAGCGCGTGCAGAATCTGATCGAGGCGACCGGCGAACTGACGCTGATCGTCAAGGCCGACGACTACCTGGAAGCCGCCCGCATCCTGCGCGACGATCCTTCGCTGCGCTTCGAGCAGCTGATCGACCTGTGCGGCGTGGATTATTCCGACTTCGGCGACGGCGCCTGGGACGGCCCGCGCTTTGCCGCCGTCTCGCACCTGCTGTCGATCACCCACAACTGGCGCGTGCGCCTGCGCGTGTTCGCTCCGGATGACGATTTCCCGGTGGTGGCCAGCCTGATCGACGTGTGGAACTCGGTGAACTGGTTCGAGCGCGAAGCCTTCGATTTCTACGGCATCGTGTTTGACGGCCACCCGGACCTGCGCCGCATCCTGACCGACTACGGTTTCGTCGGCCATCCGTTCCGCAAGGATTTCCCGGTCTCCGGCTATGTCGAGATGCGCTACGACCCCGAACAGAAGCGGGTCATCTACCAGCCGGTCACGATCGAGCCGCGCGAAATCACGCCGCGCGTGATCCGCGAGGACAAGTACGGCGGTTTGGAGCACTGAGAACGCGCCATGGCAGACATCAAGAATTACACCCTGAACTTCGGCCCGCAGCACCCGGCCGCGCACGGCGTGCTGCGCCTGGTGCTCGAGCTGGACGGCGAAGTCATCCAGCGTGCCGACCCGCATATCGGCCTGCTGCACCGTGCCACCGAGAAGCTGGCCGAACAGAAGTCCTGGATCCAGAGCGTGCCCTACATGGACCGCCTCGACTACGTGTCGATGATGGTCAACGAGCACGCCTATGTGATGGCGATCGAGCGCCTGCTGGACGTCGACGTGCCGGTCCGCGCGCAATACATCCGCGTGATGTTCGACGAGATCACCCGCATCATGAACCACCTGATGTGGATCGGTGCGCACGCTCTCGACGTGGGCGCGATGGCGGTGTTCCTGTACGCCTTCCGCGAGCGCGAAGACCTGTTCGACATGTACGAGGCGGTGTCGGGCGCGCGCATGCACGCGGCCTACTATCGTCCGGGCGGCGTCTACCGCGACCTGCCTGACACGATGCCGCAATATCGTGCCTCGAAGATCCACAACGAGCGCGCCATCAAGGCGATGAACGAAGCGCGTTCGGGCTCGCTGCTGGACTTCATCGAGGACTTCACCAACCGCTTCCCGAAGTACGTCGACGAGTACGAGACGCTGCTGACCGACAACCGGATCTGGAAGCAGCGCCTGGTGGACATCGGCGTGGTCAGCCCGGAACGTGCGATGCAGATGGGCTTTACCGGCCCGATGCTGCGCGGCTCGGGCATCGAGTGGGACCTGCGCAAGAAGCAGCCGTACGAGGTGTACGACAAGGTGGACTTCGACGTGCCGGTGGGCGTGGGCGGCGACTGCTACGCGCGCTATCTGGTGCGCGTGGAAGAGATGCGCCAGTCCAACCGCATCATCAGGCAGTGCATCGAGTGGCTGCGCCGCAACCCGGGCCCGGTGATCACCGATAACCACAAGGTGGCGCCGCCCTCGCGCGTGGACATGAAGTCCAACATGGAAGAACTGATCCACCACTTCAAGCTGTTCACCGAAGGCATGCATGTGCCTGAAGGCGAAGCGTACGCAGCGGTGGAACACCCGAAGGGCGAGTTCGGCATCTACGCGATCTCGGACGGCGCGAACAAGCCGTACCGTCTGAAGATCCGTGCGCCTGGCTTCCCGCACCTGGCCGCGCTCGACGAAATGGCCAAGGGGCACATGATTGCTGACGCGGTAACGATCATCGGCACGCAAGACATCGTCTTCGGCGAGATCGACCGCTAATCACGGACCGCCGGCCCGGACGACGATCCGGGCGCTTTCCGAGGTGCTCCGCCGAGCGGAGCGGCCCGGAAGACCCGCGGCGGACCGGCAAGGCCTAAGGCCCGCCGGCGGAACGGCAGCGACGGCTGCAAACCTGCGGATGGACGCCCAGTGGCGCTGACTCCGCCGTTTTACTGCAATGACCATGCTATCAGCAGAAGCTCTCAAGGAAATCGATCGCGCGATCGCGAAGTATCCGGCCGACCAGAAGCAGTCGGCCGTGATGGCGGCGCTTGCCGTGGCACAGGGCGAGGTGGGCTGGGTTTCCCCCGAAGTCATGCAGTTCGTCGCCAACTACCTCGAGATGCCGCCCGTGTGGGTGGAAGAGGTGGCGACCTTCTACAACATGTACGACACCAAGCCGGTGGGCAAATTCAAGCTCGCCGTCTGCACCAACCTGCCGTGCGCCCTGTCGGGCGGCGAGCGGGCTGGCGAGTACCTGAAGCGCAAGCTCGGGATCGACTACAACGAGACCACCGCTGACGGCTGCTTCACCCTGAAAGAGGGCGAGTGCATGGGCGCTTGCGGCGACGCGCCGGTGATGATCGTCAACAACACCCGCATGTGCAGCTTCATGAGCGACGACAAGCTCGACGCGCTTGTCGACGAGCTCAAGAGCGAAGCCGCCAAGGGGGGCAAGTAATATGACCAGTCTGCACGACCGCCATATCCAGCCGCTGATCCTGGCCGGCCTGGACGGCAAGAATTGGCACCTGGAAGACTACGTCAAGCGTGGCGGCTACCAGCAACTGAAGCGCATCCTGACCGAGAAGATCCCTCCCGAGCAGGTGATCGCCGACGTCAAGGCCTCGGGCCTGCGTGGCCGTGGCGGCGCGGGTTTCCCGACCGGCCTGAAGTGGAGCTTCATGCCGCGCACGTTCCCGGGTCAGAAATACCTGGTCTGCAACACCGATGAAGGCGAGCCTGGCACGTTCAAGGACCGCGACATCATCCGCTACAACCCGCATTCGCTGATCGAGGGCATGGCCATCGGCGCGTATGCGATGGGCATCACCGTGGGCTACAACTATATCCACGGCGAGATCTGGAACGAGTACAAGATCTTCGAGGAAGCCCTCGAAGAAGCGCGTGCCGCCGGCTTCCTGGGCGACAACATCCTGGGCTCGGGCTTCAGCTTCCAGCTGCACGCCCACCACGGCTATGGCGCCTACATCTGCGGCGAGGAAACCGCGCTGCTGGAATCGCTGGAAGGCAAGAAGGGCCAGCCGCGCTTCAAGCCGCCGTTCCCGGCCAGCTTCGGCCTGTACGGCAAGCCGACCACCATCAACAACACCGAGACCTTCGCCGCGGTGCCGTTCCTGCTGGCCGTCGGTCCCGAGAACTACCTGAAGCTGGGCAAGCCGAACAACGGCGGCACCAAGATCTTCTCGGTCTCGGGCGACGTCGAGCGTCCCGGCAACTACGAAATCCCGCTGGGCACGCCCTTCGCCAAGCTGCTGGAGCTTGCCGGCGGTATGCGCGGCGGCAAGCGCATCAAGGCGGTGATTCCGGGTGGTTCGTCCGCGCCGGTGGTGCCGGGCGACCTGATGATGGCGTCCGACATGGACTACGATTCGATCGCCAAGGCCGGCTCGATGCTGGGCTCGGGCGCGGTGATCGTGATGGACGAGACGCGCTGCATGGTCCGCTCGCTGCTGCGCCTGTCGTACTTCTATTTTGAGGAATCGTGCGGCCAGTGCACGCCGTGCCGCGAAGGCACCGGCTGGCTGTATCGCATGGTCAATCGCATCGAACACGGAGAAGGGCGCCAGGAAGACCTGGACCTGCTCAACAACGTCGCGGAAAACATCATGGGCCGCACCATCTGCGCGCTCGGCGATGCCGCGGCGATGCCGGTCCGCGGCATGCTCAAGCACTACTGGAAAGAGTTCGAATATCACGTCGAACACAAGCAGTGCATGGTTCCGGCCTACATCTAAGCGTGGCAGAACATGGTTGAACTAGAGATCGACGGCAAGAAGGTTGAGGTTGCTGAGGGCAGCCTGGTGATGGAAGCGGCCCGCAAGCTGGGCACCTACATCCCGCACTTCTGCTACCACCGCAAACTGTCCATCGCGGCCAACTGCCGCATGTGCCTGGTCGAGGTCGAGAAGGCCCCGAAGGCGCTGCCTGCGTGCGCCACGCCGGTGACCCCCGGCATGAAGGTCTTCACCAATTCGGAGAAGGCAGTCAAGGCGCAGAAGTCCGTGATGGAATTCCTGCTGATCAACCACCCGCTGGATTGCCCGATCTGCGATCAGGGCGGGGAGTGCCAGCTGCAGGATCTGGCCGTGGGCTACGGTGCCTCGGAGTCGCGCTACAAGGAAGAGAAGCGCGTGGTGTTCCACAAGAATGTGGGCCCGCTGATCTCCATGGAGGAGATGACCCGCTGCATCCACTGCACCCGCTGCGTGCGCTTCGGCCAGGAAGTGGCCGGCGTGATGGAGCTGGGCATGCTGGGCCGCGGCGAGCACTCGGAAATCACCACCTTCGTCGGCAAGACCGTTGACTCGGAACTGTCGGGCAACATGATCGACCTTTGCCCGGTCGGCGCGCTGACCAGCAAGCCGTTCCGCTACTCGGCTCGTACCTGGGAACTGGCCCGCCGCAAGTCGGTGTCGCCGCACGACGGCCTGGGCGCGAACCTGGTGGTGCAGACCAAGAACCAGCGCGTGATGCGCGTGCTGCCGCTGGAAAACGAAGACATCAACGAGTGCTGGATCTCCGACAAGGACCGCTTCTCGTATGAAGGCCTGAACAGTGCCGACCGCCTGACCCGCCCGCTGCTGAAGCAAGGCGGCGAATGGATGGAAACCGACTGGCAGACCGCGCTGGAATACGTGGCGAACGGTCTGGCCGGCATCAAGCGCGAGCATGGCGCCGACCAGATCGCCGCACTGGCCAGCCCGCACAGCACGCTGGAAGAACTGTTCCTGCTGGGCAAGCTGGTACGTGGCCTGGGCAGCGACAACGTCGACTTCCGCCTGCGCCAGTCCGACTTCTCGGCCGCGCTGAAGGGCGCGCCGTGGCTCGGCCTGCCGGTGGCCGACGTCACCGCGCTGCAACGCGTGCTGGTGATCGGCTCGTCGCTGCGCAAGGATCATCCGCTGCTGGCCTCGCGCCTGCGCCAGGCGACCAAGAAGGGCGCCCGCGTGGCCGTGCTGGGCGCCGGCGGTGAAGACCTGCTGATGCCGGCGACCCGCCTCGACGTGGCGCCGTCCGGCTGGACCGCGGCACTGGCCGGCGTGGCCCGTGCCGTGGCCGCCGCCAAGGGCGTTGCCGCCCCGGCCGGCACCGATGGCTTCGATGGTGGCGATGCCGCCGCCAAGGTGGCGGAAGCGCTGCTGCAGGGCGAGCGCCGTGCCGTGTTCCTCGGCAACGAGGCCGTGCGTCATCCGCAGTTCTCGGCGCTGCACGCGCTGGCACAGTGGATCGCCACCGCAACGGGTGCGACGCTGGGCTTCCTGACCGAAGCGGCCAACACCGTCGGCGGCTACATCGCCGGCGCGCTGCCGAAGCAGGGCGGCGCCAACACGCAGGCGATGCTGGACGCGCCGCGCAAGGCCTACATCCTGCTGAACACCGAGCCGGAATTCGACACCGCCGATCCGGGCAAGGCCCTGGCCGCGCTGTCGCAGGCCAACACGGTGGTGGTGCTGTCGCCGTTCCGTTCGGAAGCGGCCATGCAGTACGCCGATGTGATCCTGCCGGTCGCGCCGTTCACGGAAACCTCCGGCACCTTCGTCAATTGCGAAGGCAAGGCACAGAGCTTCAACGGCGTGGTTCGCGCACTGGGCGAGTCGCGCCCGGGCTGGAAGGTGCTGCGCGTGCTGGGCAATCTGCTGGACGTGGCCGGCTTCGACTACGAAACCGCCGAGTCGGTCCGTGCCGAAGCGCTGTCGGCTCCGGTCGAGGCCCAGCTGGACAACGCCACCGATGCGCCGATCCGCGTTGCCGCCGCTGCCGCCAACGGCATCGAACGCATCGCCGACGTACCTATCTACCACGCCGACCCGATCGTGCGCCGCGCCGACTCGCTGCAGCTGACCGCTGCCGCGCGCCGCGCCATGCAGATCGCACTGCCGGCTGAGCTGTTTGCCCGCCTGGGCATCCAGTCGGGCGACCCGGTCCGCGTCACGCAAGGGCAGGGCAGCGTGGTGCTGCCGGCCGTGCTCGAAGCCACGCTGCCGGCCAACACCGTGCGCGTGCCGGCGGCAACGCCGGCGGCCGTGGGCCTGGGCGGCATGTTCGGCACGGTCACCGTAGAGAAGGCCATCGACCTGGCACCGGCCACCACCGGCGCCGTGGCCACGGCGTAAGAACAAGAGCGAGAAGAAGACATGATTGACTGGATTACCTCGCAAGGGCAGGGCGTACTGGGCGCGTACTGGACGCCGCTGTGGATCCTGATCCGCGCCGTGCTGATCGTGGTGCCCCTGCTGCTGTGCGTGGCTTACCTGATCCTGTGGGAGCGCAAGCTGATCGGCTGGATGCACGTCCGCCTGGGCCCGAACCGCGTCGGCCCGCTCGGCCTGCTGCAGCCGATTGCCGACGTGCTGAAGCTGCTGCTCAAGGAAGTCATGATGCCGACGCAGGTCAGCCGCGGCATGTACCTGATCGCGCCGCTGATGGTGCTGATGCCTGCCGTGGCGGTCTGGGCCGTGATTCCGTTCCAGGCCGAAGTGGTGATGGCGGATGTCAACGCCGGCCTGCTGTACGTGATGGCGATCAGCTCGGTCGGCGTCTACGGCGTGATCCTGGCCGGCTGGGCCTCGAACTCCAAGTACGCCTTCATCGGCGCCATGCGTGCCGCGGCACAGATGGTGTCGTACGAAATCGCCATGGGCTTCGCGCTGGTGACGGTGCTGATGGTTGCCGGCAGCCTGAACCTGTCGGCCATCGTCAACGGCCAGAACACCGGCTACTTCGCCGACATGGGCATCAACATCCTGTCGTGGAACTGGCTGCCGCTGCTGCCGATGTTCGGCGTCTATTTCATCTCGGGCGTGGCCGAAACCAACCGCCACCCGTTCGACGTGGTGGAAGGCGAGTCGGAAATCGTGGCCGGCCACATGATCGAATATTCGGGCATGGGCTTCGCGCTGTTCTTCCTGGCCGAGTACATCAACATGATCATCATCTCGACGATGACCTCGCTGATGTTCCTGGGCGGCTGGGCGCCTCCGTTCTCGAGCGTGATCACCAACGCGGTCCCCGGTTTCTTCTGGCTGCTGGTCAAGGTATTCCTGCTGCTGTCGGTCTTTATCTGGATCCGTGCCTCGTTCCCGCGCTACCGCTATGACCAGATCATGCGCCTGGGCTGGAAAGTGTTCATTCCGCTGACCGTGGCATGGCTGATCATCGTGGCGATCTGGATCAAGTCGCCGTGGAACATCTGGCACTGAACAGCCAAACGACGGAGCGCGCCGCAGCGCGCACCGCGTTGAAATACTAGGAAGCAATCGTCATGCTGCTCGCCATCAAGGACTTCTTCAACAGCCTGCTCCTGAAGGAACTCTTCAAGGGCATGGCGCTGACCGGCCGCTATCTCTTCGCGCGCAAGGTCACCGTCCAGTTCCCGGAAGAGAAAACGCCGATCTCGCCGCGCTTCCGTGGCCTGCACGCGCTGCGCCGTTATCCGAACGGCGAAGAGCGCTGCATTGCCTGCAAGCTGTGTGAAGCGGTGTGCCCGGCGCTGGCCATCACCATCGAGTCGGACGTGCGCAACGACGGCACGCGCCGTACCACCCGTTACGACATCGACCTGACCAAGTGCATCTTCTGCGGTTTCTGCGAAGAGGCCTGCCCGGTCGACGCCATCGTGGAAACGCAGATCCTGGAGTACCACGGCGAGAAGCGCGGCGACCTGTATTTCACCAAGGACATGCTGCTGGCAGTGGGCGACCGCTACGAGCCGCAGATCGCGGCGGCCAAGGCTGCCGACGCCAAGTATCGCTGACCGGCGCATGCGCCAAACGGCAGGGCGGCCACCAGTAACAGACCTGGCTGCTTCTGCCACCGAATTTGAATACGGTCCCTTCAATGCGAGGGGCCAAAGCAAGGATGCCGCAGGAGCGGGCCACCCGAAGGGGAAGGCTTGTGCCGGACGGCCCTGAGAGGATCCGATAGGAACCATGGAACTCACGACCACCATCTTCTATGTCTTTGCGCTGGTGCTGGTGCTCTCCGCACTGAAAGTCATCACTGCGAAGAACCCGGTGCATTCCGCACTGTTCCTCGTGCTGTCGTTCTTCACGGCAGCCGCGATCTGGATGCTGCTCAAGGCGGAATTCCTCGCCATCCTGCTGGTGCTGGTCTATGTCGGCGCGGTAATGGTGCTGTTCCTGTTCGTGGTGATGATGATCGATATCGATATCGAGCACCTGCGCCGCGATTTCTGGACCTACGTGCCGATGGCTTCGGTGGTGGGCGCGCTGATCATCGCCGAGATGGCGATCGTGCTGGTGCGCAACTTCATCGGCACCACCACGCCGCTGGCCGCCAGCGGCGCGCAGGAGCCGGGTTACTCGAACTCCGCCGCGCTCGGCAAGCTGATCTACACCGACTACATCTACGCCTTCGAAGTGGCCGGCATCATCCTGCTGGTGGCCATCATCGCCGCCGTGGCGCTGACCCTGCGCCGCCGCAAGGACACCAAGGCCCAGGACGTGTCGGCGCAGCTGCGTACCCGCCGCGACGAGCGCGTGCGCCTGGTGCCGATGCAGGCCGAAGTCCAGAACCCGCAGACGGAAGCCGCGGCTGCCGCCAATAAGAACTAAAGCCCGGAGAAACGCTGTGCTCTCTCTCGCCCACTTCCTCGTGCTCGGTGCGATCCTGTTTGCGATCAGCATCGTCGGCATCTTCCTGAACCGCAAGAACGTGATCGTGCTGCTGATGGCGATCGAACTGATGCTGCTTGCGGTGAACATCAACTTCGTCGCCTTCTCGCATTACCTGGGCGACCTGGCTGGTCAGGTTTTCGTTTTCTTCATCCTTACGGTGGCCGCCGCCGAGTCGGCAATCGGTCTGGCAATCCTGGTCGTGCTGTTCCGCAACCTGGATACGATCAACGTGGACGACATGGACACCCTGAAGTACTGATCCGTGCCGCACTACGCAGATAACCCAGACTCACCGACCGCACACCAATAAGCGTCCTATGGCAACCACGCTCAACCCCAACCTGCTGCTCGCGATTGCGCTGGCGCCGCTAGTCGGCTCCGCGATCGCCGGCCTGTTCGGTACCAAGTTCTTCGACCTGTTTTCCTCGGAGTCGCGCGGCGGCCGGATCGTGGCGCATTCCGCGACGATCCTGGGCGTTGGCATTTCCTTCGTGCTGTCGGTGATGGTGCTGATCGACGTGATGAACGGCGCCAGCTTCAACGCCACCGTGTACGAGTGGATGGCCATCGGCAGCCTGAAGATGGAAGTCGGTTTTCTGGTCGATTCGCTGACGGCAATGATGATGGTGGTCGTCACCTTCGTCTCGCTGATGGTGCACATCTACACCGTCGGCTATATGGAGGGCGATCCCGGCTACAACCGGTTCTTCGGCTACATCTCGCTCTTCACCTTCTCCATGCTGATGCTGGTGATGAGCAACAACTTCCTGCAGCTGTTCTTCGGCTGGGAAGCGGTGGGCCTGGTGTCGTACCTGCTGATCGGCTTCTGGTACACCCGCCCGACGGCGATCTTCGCGAACCTGAAGGCATTCCTGGTCAACCGCGTCGGTGACTTCGGCTTTATCCTGGGCATCGGCCTGCTGCTGGCCTACAGCGGCAGCATGAACTACACCGAAGTATTCGCCGCGCGCGACCAGCTGGCTACCGTGGTTTTCCCGGGCACCGACTGGATGATGATCACCGTGGCCTGCATCTGCCTGTTCATCGGCGCGATGGGCAAGTCGGCGCAGTTCCCGCTGCACGTCTGGCTGCCTGACTCGATGGAAGGCCCGACGCCGATTTCCGCACTGATCCACGCGGCAACGATGGTGACGGCCGGCATCTTCATGGTCGCCCGCATGTCACCGCTGTTCGAGCTGTCGGATACGGCGCTGTCCTTCGTGCTGGTGATCGGTGCCATCACGGCGCTGTTCATGGGCTTCCTGGGCATCATCCAGAACGACATCAAGCGCGTGGTCGCGTACTCGACGCTGTCGCAGCTGGGCTACATGACCGTGGCGCTGGGCGCTTCGGCCTACTCGGTGGCCGTGTTCCACCTGATGACCCACGCCTTCTTCAAGGCGCTGCTGTTCCTGGGCGCGGGCTCGGTCATCATCGGCATGCACCACGACCAGGACATCCGCAACATGGGCGGCCTGCGCAAGTACATGCCGATCACCTGGATTACCTCGCTGGTGGGTTCGCTGGCGCTGATCGGCACGCCGTTCTTCGCGGGCTTCTATTCCAAGGACTCGATCATCGAGGCCGTGGCCGAGTCGCATATCGCCGGTTCGGGCTTTGCCTACTACGCCGTGCTGGCCGGCGTGTTTGTGACGGCGTTCTACTCGTTCCGGATGTACTTCCTGGTTTTCCACGGCAAGGAGCGCTGGGGCCAGAACCATGCGCACCAGCACCATGAGGGCGACCACGAGGACGAGGAAGTCTCGCACAACCACCACCATGGCCTGTCCGCCGGCGAGAAGCCGCACGAGTCGCCGTGGGTGGTGACGCTGCCGCTGGTGCTGCTGGCGATCCCGTCGGTGATCATCGGCGCCATCGCGATCGAGCCGATGCTGTTCGGCAACTTCTTCAAGATGGGCATCGCCTTCAAGGACGTGATCTTCGTCGGCGAGAACCACCACGCCATGGCCGAGCTGAAGGAAGCGTTCCACGGCTGGGTGCCGATGGCGCTGCACTCGCTGACCACGCCCGTGCTGTGGCTGGCCATCGCCGGTGTCGTGCTGTCGTGGTTCTTCTACATGAAGCGCCCGGATATCCCCGAGGCCATCGCGAATCGCTTCTCGGGCCTGTACAAGCTGCTGGACAACAAGTACTACATGGACGCCATCAACCAGGCCGTGTTCGCCCGCGGCGCGCGCCTGCTCGGTACCGGCCTGTGGAAGGGCGGCGACCAGAGCCTGATCGACGGCCTGTTCGTCAACGGCGCGGCGCGTGTGGTGGCTTCGTTTGCTTCGGCCAGCCGCTACCTGCAGTCGGGCTATATCTACCACTACGCATTTGCGATGATCGTCGGCATGCTGGTGCTGCTGACGCTGACGGTCACCGGTGTGATCGGCACCAAGTGATAGGCACCAAGTAAGGAAAACATAGAAATGGTTCTGTCTTTCTCAATCTGGCTGCCTGTCTTTTTCGGCCTGCTGATCCTGGCCTTCGGCTCGGACCGCAGCCCGGGCTTCGTGCGGTGGATGTCGCTGTTCGGCTCGATCGCCAGCTTTGTCGTCACGCTGCCGCTGGTATTCCACTTCGACCGTACCACCGCGGCGATGCAGTTCGTCGAGAAGGCGAGCTGGATCGAGCGCTTCAACATCCAGTACCTGCTGGGCGTCGACGGCATCTCGATGTGGTTCGTGGTGCTGACCGCGTTCATCACGGTGATCGTGGTGATCTCGGCCTGGGAAGTGATCACCGAGCGCGTGGCCGAGTACATGGCCTCGTTCCTGATCCTGTCTGGCCTGATGGTCGGCGTGTTCTGCGCGCTCGACGGCATGCTGTTCTACGTGTTCTTCGAAGCCACGCTGATCCCGATGTACATCATCATCGGCGTCTGGGGCGGCGCGAACCGCGTCTACGCGGCCTTCAAGTTCTTCCTGTATACGCTGCTGGGCTCGCTGCTGACGCTGGTTGCGCTGCTGTACCTGTACAACAAGACCGGCACCTTCCAGATCCTGGAATGGCACCAGGCCAAGTTGTCGATGAACGAGCAGATTGCGCTGTTCATCGCCTTCTTCGCCGCCTTCTCGGTCAAGGTGCCGATGTGGCCGGTGCACACCTGGCTGCCCGATGCCCACGTGGAAGCGCCGACCGGCGGTTCGGTGGTGCTGGCCGCCATCATGCTGAAGCTGGGCGCCTACGGTTTCCTGCGGTTCTCGCTGCCGATCGCGCCTGACGCGAGCCACTACCTGGCCCCGTTCATCATCACGATCTCGCTGATCGCCGTGATCTACATCGGCCTGGTCGCGCTGGTGCAGGCCGACATGAAGAAGCTGGTGGCGTACTCGTCGATCGCCCACATGGGCTTCGTCACGCTGGGCTTCTTCATCTTCAGCGACATCGGCGTCGAGGGCGGCATTGTGCAGATGATCTCGCACGGCTTTATCTCGGGCGCGATGTTCCTGTGCATCGGCGTGCTGTACGACCGCGTGCACTCGCGCCAGATCGCCGACTACGGTGGCGTGGTGAACACCATGCCGAAGTTCGCGGCACTGGTGGTGTTCTTCGCGATGGCCAACTGCGGCCTGCCTGCCACCTCGGGATTCGTCGGCGAATTCATGGTGATCCTGGGCGCGGTCAAGTTCGACTTCTGGATCGGCCTGCTGGCTGCCACCGCCCTGATCTTCGGCGCCGCCTACTCGCTGTGGATGGTCAAGCGCGTGATCTTCGGCGACGTCGTGCACCAGCACGTGCGGGAGCTGGTCGACCTGAACAAGCGTGAGTTCGTCATGCTCGGCCTGCTGGCCATCATGACGCTGTACATGGGCCTGCACCCGAAGCCCTTTACCGACGTGATGCACCCGTCCGTGGTCAACCTGCTGCAGCACGCGGCGCAGTCCAAGCTGTAATCGGGGAGAGATATCAACATGCAACCGTCCTCGACACTCGCCCCCGTGGCGCCGATTATTTTCCTGGCGATCGCCATTGGCGCGGTCAACTGGATCGACCTTGCGCGTGGCAAGGGCAAGCAAAGCGTGGCCTATCCGCTGTCGCTGCTGGCCACGCTGGTGCTGACCGTCTGGTTCGGCCTCAACGCCGCCGCCGGCGAAACGCACTACGCGTTTGCCAACCTGGTCGTGATCGACCCGATGGCAAACGTGCTGTCCGCGTTCTGCTCCGCGGGCCTGTTTGTGACGCTGGTCTACACGCGCCGCTACCTTGCGGAACGCGACATGTTTGCCGGCGAGTTCTACCAGCTCGCGCTGTTCACGCTGGGCGGCCAGATCGTGATGATCACCGGCAACAACTTCCTGACCCTGTACCTCGGCCTGGAACTGCTGTCGCTGGCTTCGTACGCGCTGGTGGCGCTGCGCCGCGAGTCGCGCGTGACCTCTGAATCGGCCATGAAGTACTTCGTGCTGGGCGCGCTGGCTTCGGGCTTCCTGCTGTACGGCATCTCGATGATGTATGGCGCCACCGGTTCGCTGAACCTGGGCGAAGTGTTCCGCGTGGTCGAGTCGGGCCGCGTCAATACCACCATGCTGGCCTTTGGTGTGGTGTTTATCGTCGCCGGCCTGTCGTTCAAGCTGGGTGCCGCGCCGTTCCACATGTGGATTCCGGATATCTACCAGGGCTCGCCGACTGCCGTGACGCTGCTGATTGCAGGCGGCCCCAAGGTTGCCGCCTTCGCGCTGTTCATCCGCGTCCTGGTGGAGGGCCTGCTGCCGCTGGCCAACGACTGGCAGATGATGCTGGTCGTGCTGTCGATCGTGTCTCTTGCGATCGGCAACCTGACCGCCATCGTCCAGTCCAACCTGAAGCGGATGCTGGCGTATTCGACCATTTCGCACATGGGCTTCGTGCTGCTGGGCCTGCTGTCCGGCGTGGTGGCCAACAAGACTGATGGCGCCGCCGATGCATACAGCGCGTCGATGTTCTACTCGGTGACCTACCTGCTGACCACGCTGGGCACCTTCGGCATCATCCTGCTGCGCACCAAAAAGGGTTTCGAGGCGGAGACGCTGGAAGACCTGAAGGGCATGTCGCGCCGCAACCCGTGGTTCGCCTTCCTGATGCTGGTGATGATGTTCTCGCTGGCCGGCATCCCGCCGACCGTGGGCTTCTACGCCAAGCTGGCGGTGCTGGATGCGGTGGTCAAGGCCGGCATGAGCTGGCTGGCCGTGGTCGCGGTGATGTTCTCGCTGATCGGCGCGTTCTACTACCTGCGCATCGTCAAGCTGATGTACTTCGATGAGCCGGCTGGCGAAGAGCAGCTGGAAGCGACTGCCGGCCTGCGCTCGATGCTGACGCTGAACGGTGCGGCCGTGATCGTGCTGGGCTTTTTCCCGGCAGCGCTGATGAACCTGTGCTACCAGGCCATCCGCTCGACCCTGGGCTCCTGATCCACCAACATCCATGAGCGCATCCGCAAGCGGCTGGTTTGTCATCCTGCTGGCACTCGTCAGTGCGAACCTGCCGTTTGTGAACCAGCGCCTGTTCACGGCGATCCCGCTCCGGTGGGCGCGCAAGCCGCTGTGGCTGCGCTTGCTGGAGCTGATCGTCTGGTACGCGGTGGCCGGTGCCGCCGGTTTCGCGGTCGAGGCCAGCCTCGGCAATGCCTTCCCGCAGGGCTGGCAGTTCTACGCCATCACCGCCTGCATGATGCTGGTGTTCGCCTTCCCGGGCTTCACCTGGCAATACCTCGTCAAACACCGCACGGCCTGATGCCGGTCTTGTCGGCGCCGGGCCTGCCTGATCCGGAGCGTCCATGACCGACAAGATTCAACGCGGCACGCAGTTTCTCGCCGATCCCGCCGACCACACCGCGAACGACGACGCACTGAAGGAAGTCTGCGTCGCCTCGGCCACGGTCCATCGGGGCAAATTCCTCACGCTGAAGCAAGACATCGTCCGCCTGCCCGATGGCAAGCAGACCGGGCGCGAGTACATCGTGCACCCGGGCGCGGTGATGATGATCCCGTTGTTCGACGACGGGACCGTGCTGATGGAGCGGCAGTTCCGCTATCCGGTCGGTGAAGTCATGCTGGAATTCCCGGCCGGCAAGCTCGATCCGCAGGAAGGCGCGCAACGCTGCGGCGAACGCGAGTTGCAGGAAGAGACCGGCTATACGGCCCGGCGCTGGGACTACCTGACGCGCATCCACCCGGTCATCTCTTATTCGACCGAATTCATCGACATCTTCCTGGCGCGCGACCTGACTCACGGCGAGGCGCAGCTGGACGACGGTGAATTCCTGGAGACGTTCATCACGCCCGTGGGGCAGGTGATCGACTGGGTGCGCAGCGGCCGCATCAGCGATGTGAAGACCATCATCGGCGCGTTCTGGCTGGAGAAAGTCATTTCCGGCGCGTGGCAGCCGGGCGAACAGGCGCTGCCGCGCTGAGTCCCGCCGGCAGCGGGGCGCGACCTGCGCTAAGCTGGTTGTGGGGCGACAAACGCATGTGCCGAAAACTGCATGTTCGTTCTACGAACGGTCGTTCTAAAAAATTTAGCACGACCGTTCACAAAATTTCGATTCGCGGATAATATAGCTTTTGACGGGCTGGAAAGATCATGAAGGTGCTCGACCTGCGCTGCGCGCATGACCATCGTTTCGAGGGCTGGTTTGCCTCGGAGGAAGAAGCGCAGTCGCAAATCGCGCGCGACCTCGTTCAATGCCCGGTCTGTGGCGACCACGCCGTAACGCGGCTGCCCAGCGCGCCGCGCCTGAACCTGTCAGGCGCGACCGCGCCGAGGGCCGCCGCCAGGCCGGCGCAGCAAGCGGCAACCGCCGCGGCACCAGCGACACTGCAAGCGCTGTACATGAAGGCAGTGAAGCAGGTGCTGGCGCAGACCGAGGACGTTGGCGACCGCTTTGCCGAGGAGGCAAGGCGCATGCACTACGACGAAGCGCCGGAGCGCGGCATCCGCGGCTCGGCTTCGCCGGAGGAAGTGCAGGCGCTGGCCGAGGAGGGCATCGAGACTTTCCCGCTTGTCGTGCCGGATGCGCTGAAGCAGACGGCTCACTGAATTGCGTCCTGTGCCCGTTGCTGTCGGCGCATGACGCGCAAGGCAGAACAAACCGCCGGCAGCCTGAGACGACGCCGGCACCATCATGGAGACGGGCATGGATCTCAACTACTCGGCGTCCGACAACGCCTTCCGCGAGGAAGTGCGTAGCTGGCTCGAAGCCAACTTGCCGGCGGACATCCGCAGCAAGGTTCTCAACCACCGCCGCCCGAACCGCGACGATCTGGTGCGCTGGCACAAGATCCTCGCCGGCAAGGGCTGGTCGGCGCCGCACTGGCCCGTCCAGTTCGGCGGCACTGGCTGGAACGCCACCCAGCGCCATATCTGGGACGAAGAGAACGCCCGCGTCGGCGCGCCCGGCGTGCTGCCGTTCGGCGTGGCCATGGTGGCGCCCGTGATCATGAAGTACGGCAACGAGCAGCAGAAGTCGTACTACCTGCCGCGCATCCTGGACTGCACCGACTGGTGGTGCCAGGGCTACTCCGAGCCGGGCTCGGGTTCGGACCTGGCTTCGGTCAAGACCCGCGCAGAGCTGACCTCGGACGGCAAGCACTACATCGTCAACGGCCAGAAGACCTGGACCACGCTCGGCCAGCACGCCGACATGATCTTCTGCCTGGTCCGCACCGACCCGGAAGCCAAGAAGCAGGAGGGCATCTCGTTCCTGCTGATCGACATGAAGACCCCGGGCATCACCGTGCGCCCGATCATCATGCTCGACGAAGAGCATGAGGTGAACGAGGTCTTCTTCGACAACGTCAAGGTGCCGGTCGAGAACCGCGTCGGCGACGAGAACAAGGGCTGGACCTATGCCAAGTACCTGCTCGGCCATGAGCGCACCGGCATCGCGCGCGTGGGCAATTCCAAGCGCGAACTGGGCTTCCTGAAACGTGTGGCGCGCCAGCAGCAGAAGAATGGCAAGCCGCTGCTGGAAGATCCGGTGTTCGGCGCCAAGGTGGCCGCGCTGGAAATCGAACTGATGGCGCTGGAAATCACCGTGCTGCGCGTGGTGTCGAGCGAAGCCGCCGGCAAGGGTCCCGGCCCGGAAGCGTCGATGCTCAAGATCAAGGGCACCGAGATCCAGCAGATGCTGACCGAGCTGATGGTCGAGGCCGTCGGCCCGTACGCCCAGCCGTTCGACACCGCCTACCTGGAGTGCGAGACCGAGCATGCGGTGACCGGCTACGACGACGCCGCGCCGCTGTCCGCGTACTACTTCAACTATCGCAAGACCTCCATCTACGGCGGGTCCAACGAAATTCAGAAGAACATCATCAGCCAGATGATTCTGGGGCTGTGAGGAGACACGTAACATGAACTTCAATCTCAGCGACGAACAGAAGCAACTGGCCGACGCCGTCCGCCGTTTTGTCGAGAAGGACTACGGCTTCGAGGATCGCAAGAAGAACTACGAAAGCGCCGCCGGCTACGGCGAATCCGCATGGGGCTCGCTGGTCGAGCTCGGCCTGACGGCGCTGCCGGTGCCGGAAGCGCAGGGCGGTTTCTCGGGCAAGGCGCTCGACATGATGGTGGTGCAGCAGGAGCTGGGCCGCGGCCTGGTTGTGGAGCCGTACCTGGCGACCGTGGTGGGTGCCTATGCACTGGGCCTGGCCGGCGGGCAGGACGCGCTGCTGGAGCAGGTCGCCGGCGGCGAACTGAAGCTCGCAGTGGCCTTCAACGAGCCGCAGGCGCGCTATGAACTGAATAACGTGCGCGTCACCGCCCGCGACGGCAAGCTCAACGGCCGCAAGACCGTGGTGCTTCATGGCGCGCAGGCCGACAAGCTGATCGTGTCGGCGCGCAGCAGCGGCGGCGATGCCGACCAGGATGGCATCTCGCTGTTTTTGGTCGATGCCAGGGGCGCCGGTGTCAGCATCAAGGACTATCGCACCATCGACAACCTGCGCGCGGCCGACATCACCTTCCAGGACGCGCCGGCGCAGCTGCTGGGCGAGGCCGGCAAGGGCTTCGCGGTCGTCGAGCAGGTTGCCGACTATGCCGCGGTGCTGCTGTGCGCCGAGGCCGTGGGCGTGATGGACACGCTCAACGCCGCCACGCTGGAATACGCCAAGACGCGCCAGCAGTTCGGCCAGCCGATCGCACGCTTCCAGGCGCTGCAGCACCGCATGGTCGAGATGTTCATCCATGCCGAGCAATCGCGCTCGATCACCCTGCTGGCCGCTGCCCGTTTTGAAGAGGCAACGCCCGAAGAGCGCCGTCGCTACGTCTCCGCCGCCAAGGCGCGCGTGGGGCAGGCAGCGCGCACGGTCGGCCAGGAGGCGGTGCAGATCCACGGCGGCATGGGCGTGACCAACGAACTGCCGGCGGCGCATATGTTCAAGCGCCTGACGCTGATCAACACTACCTTTGGCGACGTGGATCACCACCTGGGCCGGTTTGCCGCCCAGCCGGGATTCCAGGAAGCAGCCTGATCCTGACGCCTGCCATGCCAGTCAAAACCGCGCCGTAGTCCCAGGCGCGGTTTTTTTCTTTGCGCGCTGTTAGGGACGGGTTCGGCAAATACGGACGCTGTGCCCTGGCATGCATGCGATCATCGTCGGGACAAGGCCATCGCCATCCCGGCTATCCATCAGGGGGAGACAAGCAATGCTGTATTTCGAGGATTTTGAGGTCGGCAGCCGCCGCGAACTGGGCTCCTACGTCGTCACCGAGGAAGAACTCCTGGCCTTCGCCCGCCAGTATGACCCGCAGCCGTTCCATATCGACAAGGAGGCCGCCGCAAAGAGCATCTACGGCGGGCTGATCTCGAGCGGCTGGATGACGTGCTCGATCATGATGCGCCTGCTGGTGCTGAGCACCACCGGCAAGTCGGCCAGCATGGGCTCGCCCGGCGTCGACGAGATCCGCTGGATCAAGCCGGTCTTTGCCGGAGACACGCTGACCGTTGTGCTCAACGTGCTGGACACGCGGCCCTCGCAATCGAAGCCAGACCGCGGCATCGTGCATACCCAGTGGGAAGCCACCAACCAGCGCGGCGAACTGGTCTGCACAGTCAAGGGCATGGGCATGTACGGCCGCCGCCCCGCATAACGACACATCCACCCACTCATCGAGGAGACAACCGAAATGCGTACCATCGCAACGCTGGAAGAACTGGAAGGCCTGCAAGGGCAGGAAGTCGCGGTCAGCGACTGGATGGAGGTGACCCAGCAGCAGGTCAACCAGTTCGCCGAGGCCACCGGCGACCACCAGTGGATCCACGTCGACGTGGAGCGCGCCAGGAAGGAATCGCCTTATGGTGGCCCGATCGCCCACGGCTTCCTGACGCTGTCGCTGCTGCCGAAGTTCATGCACAACGCGCTGCACATGCCGTCGAAGATCGGCGTCAACTACGGCCTGAACCGCGTGCGTTTCACGGCGCCCGTGCCGGTGGGCAGCAAATTGCGGGCACGAATCAAGCTGCTCAAGGTCGAACGGCTCGATCCGCTGCCGAATTCGCCGGAACTGGCGGGCGCCCAGTCCACCTGGGAGGTGACGATCGAGCGCGAGGGCAGCGAGCGTCCGGTATGCGTCGCGGAGTCGATTTCTCGCCGCTACGGATGACCGGAAAACGGCCGTGTGGCGTTGCGCTGCGACAAAGATTCTGACGCACTGCGACAATATGACACACAGAGATGTCGCACCCCAGAGCCGCGCCGATGCGCGGCTTTGTGCATATTTATAGTGGAAATTGTGATCTTGACGGCAATCAAGTGCTGCGATGCGACGACAGCACATGATTGTCCGTTTAACTGAACTGTGTGTTCTGTGGCGTTGGGTTTACCCTCAATGTTGCGTTGCGGTACATTCGCGCCCACGATGTTTTACGTGTTGCGCTCCCCGGCCGAAAACCGCGCTTGCCACCAGGTCGCTGAAGGCAAGTCCGTCGGGAAGTGCAAAAACCTCGTATTCCAACGCTACCCGGCCGCTGTACTGAGCCGGGACCGTTCGCGGTTTCGGCCATCAGGTGCCGCAGCGCCGGCAAGGTCCCACAGGGCCTGCAGCGCGCGCAGTCAGTTGTCCTTCCGTGTTCATGGCGTTGCAAGGCCGCATGGTCCTCCGGCGTTAGATCCGCCGCCCGACCGCAACGCCAGCTAAGGACACGTCCTTCCGGTTTTCCCATAGCCCCACGCCTCTTGCGCGAGCATCAGGCGGTTTAGCCGCGCTTTTGCCCAAAGCGCGGTGTAACCAAACCAGTCGTGACATGAAGAAACCCATACTGCCGCGTTGGACGCGGTTCCTGCCCTGCCTCGGCCTGCTCCTGCTGGCCGGCTGCAACATGACGCTGCTCGACCCGAAAGGGCAGGTCGGCGTCGACATCAAGAACATCATCCTGATCGCCACCTGGCTCATGCTGCTGGTGGTGGTGCCGGTGATCGTGCTCACGCTGGTGTTCGCCTGGAAGTACCGCGCGTCCAATACCAAGGCGCGCTATGAGCCGGACTGGTCGCACTCGACCGCGATCGAAGTGGTGGTGTGGCTGATCCCGTGCCTGATCATCATCGCGCTGGGCATCATCACCTGGAAGTCTTCGCACGACTTGGACCCGTACAAGCCGCTGGAATCGAACAAGAAGCCGGTCACCGTCGAGGTGGTCGCGCTGAACTGGAAGTGGCTGTTCATCTATCCGGAACTGAAGATCGCGACCGTCAATCAGATCGCGTTCCCGGTCGACACCCCGGTGAACTTCAAGATCACCTCGGATTCGATCATGAATTCGTTCTTCATCCCGCAACTGGGCAGCCAGGTGTACGCCATGGCAGGGATGGAGACCAAGCTGCACCTGATCGCCAACCATGCCGGCTCGTATGACGGCGTGTCCGCCAACTACAGCGGCGGCGGCTTCTCGGGCATGAAGTTCAAGGCGGTCGCCATGTCGAACTACGAGTTCGACGACTGGGTCGCCAAGGTTCGCGCCTCTTCGACCGAGCTGGGCGTTGAAGGCTACAAGACGCTGGCACAGCCCAGCGAGAAGGAGCCGGTCACGTACTACGGCAAGGTGGAAGACCAGCTCTTCCACAACATCCTGCACAAGTACATGGACCACAGCGGCACGGCAGTCGCCGCGGACGGGTTCAAGGGCGGCCCGATCTGCACGTCGCGCAACACCCTCGGCGAAGAGCAGCTGTCGATGACCACGCCGGCCAAGCCGGCGGGCGCGTAATCCTGGGAGCAATGATGTTTGGCAAGTTGAGTTTGTCGGCGATTCCGTTTCATGAGCCGATCATCATGGTCGTGCTGGCCGGCGTCGCCCTGGGCGGTGCCGCGCTGCTGGGCGCGATCACCTATTTCAAGAAGTGGGGCTACCTCTGGAACGAGTGGTTCACTTCCGTCGATCACAAGAAGATCGGCGTGATGTACTGCCTGGTCGCGCTGGTCATGCTGCTGCGCGGCTTCTCCGACGCGATCATGATGCGTGCCCAGCTGGCGCTGGCCACCAATGGCGCGACCGGCGTGCTGCCGCCTGAGCACTACGACCAGATCTTCACCGCCCATGGCGTGATCATGATCTTCTTCGTGGCCATGCCGCTGATGACCGGCCTGATGAACCTGGTCGTGCCGCTGCAGATCGGCGCGCGCGACGTGGCCTTCCCGTTCCTGAACACGCTGTCGTTCTGGCTGTTCGTGGCGGGCGCCATGCTGGTCAACATCTCGCTGGGCGTCGGCGAGTTCGCCAAAACCGGCTGGCTGGCCTATCCGCCGCTGTCGGGCCTGGACTACAGCCCTGGCGTAGGGGTGGACTATTACCTCTGGAGCTTGCAGATCTCGGGCCTGGGCACGCTGCTGACCGGCGTGAACTTCCTGGTGACGATCCTGCGCATGCGCGCCCCGGGCATGACCCTGATGCGCATGCCGGTGTTCACCTGGACCGCGCTGTGCACCAACGTGCTGATCGTGGCCGCCTTCCCGGTGCTGACCGTGACCCTGGCGCTGCTGGGCCTGGACCGCTACGTCGGTACGCACTTCTTCACGAACGACGGTGGCGGCAACGCCATGATGTACGTGAACCTGATCTGGATCTGGGGCCACCCCGAGGTGTACATCCTGATCCTGCCGGCGTTCGGCATCTTCTCTGAAGTCATCGCCACGTTCTCGGGCAAGAAGCTGTTCGGCTACAAGGGCATGGTGTACGCGACCGCCGCGATCATGGTGCTGTCGTTCATCGTGTGGCTGCACCACTTCTTCACGATGGGCTCGGGCGCCAACGTCAACGCGTTCTTCGGCATCACGACCATGATCATCTCCATCCCGACCGGGGTGAAGATCTTCAACTGGCTGTTCACCATGTACCGTGGCCGGGTCCAGATGACCTCGCCGGTGCTGTGGACGCTGGGCTTCATGATCACCTTCGTGATCGGCGGCATGACCGGCGTGCTGATGGCCGTGCCGGCTGCCGACTTCGTGCTGCACAACAGCCTGTTCCTGATCGCCCACTTCCACAACGTGATCATCGGCGGCGTGCTGTTCGGCTACCTGGCCGGCATCACCTACTGGTGGCCGAAGGCGTTCGGCTTCACGCTGAACGAGCGCCTGGGCAAGTGCGCCTTCTGGTGCTGGCTGGTCGGCTTCTACTTCGCCTTCATGCCGCTGTACGTGCTGGGCCTGATGGGCATGACCCGCCGCCTGAACCACACCGACAACCCGGCCTGGACGCCGTGGCTGTACCTGGCCGTGGTGGGCGTGGTGTTCGTGGCGCTGGGCATCTTCTTCCAGGTGCTGCAGATCGTCGTGTCGATCCGCGACCGCAAGAAGCTGGCCGACGTG
Source organism: Cupriavidus oxalaticus (assembly GCF_038900635.1). Taxonomy (GTDB): domain Bacteria; phylum Pseudomonadota; class Gammaproteobacteria; order Burkholderiales; family Burkholderiaceae; genus Cupriavidus; species Cupriavidus oxalaticus_B. Next base: position 332,600 of record NZ_JAYMRX010000005.1, read on the forward strand.
ACCGGCGACCCGTGGGGCGGCCGTACCCTGGAGTGGGCCACCTCGTCGCCGCCGCCGTTCTACAACTTCGCGCACACCCCGGTGGTGCGTGACCTGGACGCGTTCGCCGACATGAAGGCCCGTGGCGAGACCCTGCCGACCGAAGGCTACGAGAAGATCCACATGCCCAAGAACACGGGCGCGGGCTTCATCATCGGCGCCTTCAGCCTGGTGTTCGGCTTTGCCCTGACCTGGCATATCTGGTGGATGGCCATCGTTGGCCTGGTGGGCATGGTGTGGGCGTTCATCCACCGCAGCAACGACGACCATATCGACTACTACGTGCCGGCCACCGAGGTCGAGCAGATCGAAACGCGCCATCTGCAGCGCATTGCTTCGCAGGCCTAAGAACCATGTCGACTCAAGTCCTAGACCGCATCCCCGCGCAGGGCGCCTCGGCCCACGCTGACGCGCATGGCCATGACCATGCGCACCACGATACCAGTGCCAATACGGTGTATGGCTTCTGGATCTACCTGATGAGCGACTGCATCATCTTCGCCGGGTTGTTTGCCACCTTTGCCGTGCTGCGCGGCGAGCTGGCGGGCGGGCCGTCGGCGAAGGAGCTGTTCGAGCTCAACTACGTGCTGGTGGAGACCTTCATCCTGCTGTTCTCCTCGATCACGTACGGCATGGCGATGATCTCGCTGCAGAACCGCAGCCTGAAGCACGTGCAGACCTGGCTCGGCGTGACCTTCCTGCTGGGCGCGGCGTTCATGGCGATGGAAATCAACGAGTTCCACCACCTGATCGCCGAAGGCGCCGGCCCCGGCCGCAGCGCGTTCCTGTCGTCGTTCTTCACGCTGGTCGGCACCCACGGCCTGCACGTCGCCAGCGGCATGCTGTGGATGATCGTGCTGATGTGGCAGCTGGGCAAGAAGGGCATCACCCCGACGCTGAGCAAGCGCCTGATGTGCCTGTCGCTGTTCTGGCACTTCCTGGACGTGGTCTGGATCGGCGTGTTTACCGTGGTCTACCTGATGGGACATCTGTGATGGCACAACACAACGCACCGGCGGCGCACGGCGCCCATGACTCGCATGCCGCGCACGACTCGCACGGCAGCACGCACGCCAGCTTCAAGGGATACGCGATCGGCTTCATCCTCGCGGTGATCCTGACCGTGATCCCGTTCAAGCTGGTGATGGACGGCAGCATGGACAAGGGCACGATCCTGTGGATCATCCTCGGCATGGCCGCGGTCCAGATCCTGGTCCACCTGAAGTACTTCCTGCACCTGGACACGTCGTCCGAGCAGCGCAGCAATGTGATCGCACTGCTGTTCACGGCGCTGATCCTGGTGATCGTGGTGGCGGGTTCGCTGTGGATCATGTACAACCTGAACGCCAACATGATGCCGATGTAAGGACTGTGCTGTTCTGGCAGCCTGGCATCGAAAAACGGGGCCCCGCGAGGGGCCCCTTTTTTTTTACTGCGGCCAAAGCGTCAAGGCTTGAACGTATCGCCCAGCACCACGCCTTCGCGGCGCGGGTCGGCGCCGCCCACCAGTACCGCCGATCCGCCGATGGTGGTGCGGATGATCGCGCTCAGGCCGCTCGACTGCGCGGCGGTGTTGACCGTGTGACCAAGGTTGCGCAGGCCCTTGACCAGCGGGTCGTTATCGCCCGCCAGTCCGCCGGACGGCACGCTGAGGTCGACATTGGGGTGCTCGCCGCCAACGATCATGGCCGAGCCCGCGCCGTTGGAGCCGCCGAAGTCGATCATCGACACCGCCTGCTGCGCATCCATGTTCCAGTCCAGCGCCGCCACCAGTGTCTTCGCCACGTACTGGATGATGGTCGCGCCGCCGGGCGAACCGGTGGTCATGTAGAAGTCCCCGCGCGACCCGTCGGCATTGCGCTTGAACACCAGCGTCGGCGACATCGAGCTGCGCGGCCGCTTGCCCGGCTGCACGCGGTTGGCGACCAGCACGCCGCCCACGGAAGGCGCGGCGTTAAAGTCGGTCAGCTCGTTGTTGAGCAGGAAGCCGTTGGTCATGTGGTACGACCCCAGCCCCGACTCGATGGTAGTGGTCATCGCCACCACGTTGCCGTACTTGTCGTGCAGCGACAGGTGGGTGGTGCCGCGCTCCTGCACGAACGACGGCGACAGCGGTACATCGCCGAGGTTGCCCGCCGCCACCGGCGTGGTCAGCACGCCGGTGGTGCTGATCAGCGCGGCGCGCTGGCTCAGGTAGGGCTTGTTCAGCATGGTGTCCCAGCTGCCGCCCGGCAGGCCGATGAAGTCGGTGTCGGCCACGTACTTGTTGCGGTCTGCATAGGCCAGGTGGCCCGCTTCGCCGAGCAGGTGCGCGCCCAGCACGCTGGGCCGGCCGCCGTTCTGGTCGACCAGCGTGGGGCCGTGGCTGGCCATGTCGAAATTCTCGACGATGCCCAGGATCTGCGCCACCGCGATGCCGCCGGAGGAGGGCGGCGGCATGCCGCAGATCTCGTACTGGCGGTAGGTGGTGCAGACCGCCGTGCGCTTCTTGGCCTGGTAGTTGGCCAGGTCGTCCAGCGTGGTCACGCCGGGCGTGGTGTTGCCGTCGTAGGTGGTCTGGATCTTGGCGACGATGGCCTGGGCGATCGGGCCGTTCTTGTAGAAGGCGTCGGCCCCGCCGGCGGCCACGGCAGTGAACACGCCCGCAAGTGCCGGATTTCTGAGGATGGTATTGACCGCGCGCGGCGTGCCGTCAGGATTCAGGAAGTAGGCGGCCATTTCCGGGTCGCGCTGGATATTGGCCACCGTGGTGGTGCCGGAAATCGCCGCCGCCATCCGGGGCGGGACTGCGAAGCCATCGGTGGCGAGCTTGATGGCCGGCGTGAACAGGTCCTTCCAGGCCAGTTTGCCATGCTCGCCGTGTGCCAGTTCCAGCACGCGCAGCGTGCCGGGCGTGCCGATCGACCGGCCGCTGCGCACCGCGTTGGGCGCCGGCGCGGTCTGGTCGGTAGCGGATTTCCACTGGATGTAGTTTTCGTCGGCACCAGCCGGGGCGGTCTCGCGGCCGTCGTAGGCGGTCACCGCTCTGGTCGTGGCGTCGTAATACATGATGAAGGCGCCCCCGCCGATGCCGGAGGACTGCGGCTCGACCAGGTTCAGCACCATTTGTGCGGCGACCGCGGCATCGACCGCGGTACCGCCGTCCTTGAGCACATCGCACGCGACCTTGGTCGAGAGCGGGTTGTTGGTCACCGCCATATAGGTCTTGCTGTAGACCGTCGACTTGGGCGCGTAGCCGGTGGCCTGCTCGGGCGCGTTCGGGTCGCCGGGCAGCACCACCGCCTGGCCGCCGGTGCTGCCGTCTAGCTCGCATCCGGAGGGCGTGGCCGGCGGCGGCGTGGTGACGACCGGTGGCGGGTCGTCGCCGCCACCGCAGGCGCCCAGCGCCAAGGCGAATACGGCCAGCGCCAGGATGCTCTTGCGGCGCGATGAGGATGGGATGGCGCGGAGCGACGATGGCGGGACGGCGAGTGACGCCGTCTGATCTTCGGATAACGGCATGGCTTCTCTCTCAGTGGTGTGGACCCGCCTTCTTGTGTCGGCCGGCGCCTGGCGCGATCGGCCACCGCGTCTTTGCGGGTCGGACGGCGGCTATTTCTTACCGTAGGTTGGCCGCGCCCTTGTCTTAATGGATGGTTGTACCGATTTACAGTCATCCAATTCCGGTTTAAACGTCTGCTTACTTCTGCGCGGCGTGTCGCCATTGGCAAGCCGCGTACGCTTCAGCGTCGCTCCCCTTGCGCAGTGCGCCGCCGACCGGCTGCGCACGACATGGCCGATTCTGGCGCATGGCAGTGACCCGCTCGCGGGCGCCATGCACCGTCACTGTTCCCATTTCTCCCGTTGCACTGTCTCAGTGCCGACCTGCGCTGCACGCTCGTGGTGCGCGATAGTCCGCGCGACCCGCTCAAGCCGTGCGCGCTGCGCGTGGCGGCCGGGTTGCCGCACAAAACCGATGGCACGCTAGTTGCAGATGCATCACCCCCGGGGAGCGTAGTCCCTACTAACACCACAAACGGGAGCTGCAAATGCAACGACGTGACATGCTGAAGCTGTCGGCCATCGCCGCCGCGGCAATGATCGGTACCAGCCCGCTGGCCATGGCGCAGTCCAAGGAACCGATCAAGGTCGGGATCCTGCACTCGCTGTCCGGCACGATGGCCATTTCGGAAACGTCGCTGAAAGACGTGGCCCTGATGACCATCGACGAGATCAACAAGAGCGGCGGCGTGCTCGGCCGCAAGCTCGAGCCGGTGGTGGTGGACCCGGCCTCCAACTGGCCGCTGTTCGCCGAGAAGGCGCGCCAGCTGGTCAGCAAGGATAAGGTCGCAGTGACCTTCGGCTGCTGGACTTCAGTGTCGCGCAAGTCGGTGCTGCCGGTCTATGAAGAGCTCAACTCGCTGCTGTTCTACCCGGTGCAGTACGAGGGCGAGGAAATGTCCAAGAACGTCTTCTACACCGGCGCCGCGCCCAACCAGCAGGCGATCCCGGCGGTGGAATACCTGATGAGCAAGGAAGGCGGCGGCGCCAAGCGCTTCTTCCTGCTGGGCACCGACTACGTCTACCCGCGCACCACCAACAAGATCCTGCGCGCCTTCCTGAAGAGCAAGGGCGTTGCCGACAAGGACATCGAAGAGGTCTACACCCCGTTCGGCCACAGCGATTACCAGACCATCGTCGCCAACATCAAGAAGTTCTCGCAGGGCGGCAAGACCGCGGTGATCTCGACCATCAACGGCGATTCCAACGTGCCCTTCTACAAGGAACTGGGCAACGCCGGCCTGAAGGCCAAGGACGTGCCGGTGGTGGCGTTCTCGGTGGGCGAGGAAGAACTGCGCGGCATCGACACCAAGCCGCTGGTCGGCCACCTGGCGGCGTGGAACTACTTCATGTCGGTCAAGAACGCGCAGAACGACGCCTTCAGGAAGCAGTGGGCGGCCTGGGTCAAGGCCAACAACCTGCCGGGCGGCGACAAGCGCGTGACCAACGACCCGATGGAAGCCACCTATGTCGGCATCCATATGTGGGCCCAGGCCGTGAAGAAGGCCGGCACCACCGATACCGACAAGGTGCGCGCGGCGATGTACGGCCAGACCTTCAAGGCGCCGGACGGCTTCACGCTGACCATGGGCGAGAACCACCACCTGTACAAGCCGGTGATGATCGGCGAAGTGAAGGGCGATGGCCAGTTCTCGGTGGTGTGGAAGACGCCGAAGGCAGTGCGCGCGCAGCCGTGGAGCCCGTTCATCGCGGGTAATGAAGGCAAGCCGGACAAGGTGATGTAAGGGGCAGTCTCTACCTGCCGGTTTTCTCCCCTCTCCCGCTTGCGGGAGAGGGGCCGGGGGTGAGGGCGGGCGCTGGCAAATCCGGCAGCTCTCACTTCGTCATAGATGCCGACCCTCACCCCCAACCCCTCTCCCACTGTGTGGGAGAGGGGAGCAAACCGCGCGTTCGCCAACCCTTTCGCTATCGCCAGCCCTATGCGTTTTCCGATATCCCGAACCGCCATGCCCTGGCTGCGCGCCCTGCTGGCAGCGCTGCTGCTGGCCACTGCGCCGTGGGCCGCCGCGCTGACGCAGGCCGACCTGAAGCCACTGGCCGAAGACGACTTCGACGCCAAGACCGCGGCGCTGTCCGCGTTGACCAAGGCATCGCCCACTGAAGCCGCACCGATCCTGAAGGCCCTGCAGGACGACACCCTGCAATATGCGCCGTCGGTCGGCATGGTGCGCCAGGATGGCGACAAGGTGGTCGATGCCATCACCGGCAAGCCGGTCACGGTCAAGCCGGACGAACTCGAATCCCTGACCCTGAACAACAGCCTGCGCGCGCTGGTCGACAGCGCCGCCAGCAGCCTGCTGCTGCAATCGCCCGACATCGCGGTGCGCGCGCAGGCCATCAACACCTTGCGCGACCAGCCTGAAAGCGCCTCGCTTGCCGCCGTGGAAGCCGCGCGCAAGGCCGAGGCCGATGCTGGCCTGCGCGCCAGCCTGGACGTGATCTGGGCCAACCTGGTGCTGGCGGAGTCCGCGGATGCCGCCGCCGCGCACGATGCGCGACTCGAGGCGATCCGCATCCTCGGCAAGGACAGCAACCCGCAGAGCCGCCAGAAGCTGGCGCCGCTGGTCGAGCGCGACAGCGCCGGTAACTACCGCGAAGCCGATGCCGACGTGCGCCTGGCCGCGCAGCAGGCGCTGGACCAGCTGCGCAGCGACCAGCGCCGCGCCGAGGTGATCGGCAACCTGTTCGCCGGCCTGAGCCTGGGCAGCGTGCTGCTGCTGGCGGCGCTCGGCCTGGCCATCACCTATGGCCTGATCGGCGTCATCAACATGGCGCACGGCGAGTTCCTGATGATCGGCGCCTATGCCACCTACGTGGTGCAGTCGCTGTTCCGCACCTATGCGCCCGATGCGTTCGCGTGGTACCTGCCGGCGGCGCTGCCGGCGTCGTTCCTGGCGGCGGCGGTGGTGGGCTTCGCGCTGGAACGGCTGGTGCTGCGCCACCTGTACGGCCGCCCCCTCGAAACGCTGCTGGCCACCTTCGGTATCAGCCTGCTGCTGATGCAGGCGGTGCGCACGCTGTTCGGCGCGCAGAACGTCGAAGTGGCCAACCCCGGATGGATGAGCGGCGGCTTCGAATGGATGCCGGGACTGGTGGTCCCTTACAACCGCGTGGTCATCATCCTGTTCGCGCTGGCGGTGGTGGCGGTGGCGTGGGCGGTGCTCAACCGCACGCGGCTGGGGCTGTTCGTGCGCGCCACCACGCAGAACCGCACCATGGCGGCGTGCGTCGGCGTGCGCACCTGGAAGGTCGACAGCTACGCCTTTGCCTTCGGTGCCGGCATTGCCGGGCTGGGCGGCTGCGCGCTGTCGCAGATCGGCAATGTCGGTCCCGACCTGGGCCAGGCCTACATCATCGACTCGTTCATGGTGGTGGTGCTGGGCGGGGTGGGGCAGCTCGCCGGCACCATCGTGGGAGCGTTCGGGCTGGGCATCATCAACAAGTTCATCGAGCCGTTCTATGGCGCGGTGCTGGCCAAGATCTTTGTCCTGGTGCTGATCGTGCTCTTTATCCAGAAGCGGCCGCAGGGACTTTTCGCGCTCAAGGGGCGCAGCGCGGAGGCATGATGCAGCGATTCCAACCTGATTCTTCCGCGACGCCTTTCCGGCTTGCCGTGCCGGAACGCCAGTCGCTGTTCTCGCCGCGCGGCTGGATGGCGCTGGTGGCGCTGACAGTGATCGTCGGCATCGGCGTGCCGGTGTGCGCGCTGCTGGTGCCGGAAGGCCATCCGCTGCACCTGTCGGCGTACGCGCTGACGCTGGTCGGCAAGATCATGTGCTTTGCGCTGGCGGCGATCGCACTCGACCTGGTGTGGGGCTACTGCGGCATCCTGAGCCTCGGCCATGGCCTGTTCTTCGCGCTGGGCGGCTATGCCATGGGCATGTACCTGATGCGTTCGATCGGGCGCGAAGGCGTGTACAAGAGCGACCTGCCGGACTTCATGGTGTTCCTCGACTGGAAGGAGTTGCCGTGGTTCTGGCACGGCACCGACCACCTTGGCTATGCGCTGCTGCTGGTGGTGCTGGTGCCGGGCGTGCTGGCGTGGCTGTTCGGCTTCTTTGCCTTCCGCTCCCGCATCAAGGGCGTGTACCTGTCCATCATCACGCAGGCAATGACCTATGCGGCGATGCTGCTGTTCTTCCGCAACGAGACCGGCTTCGGCGGCAACAACGGCTTCACCGATTTCAAGCGCATCACGGGCTTCGCCATCGCCGCGCCACAGACGCGCACGGCGCTGTTCGTGCTGACCTTCCTGGCGCTGCTGGGCGGATTCGTTGCCTGCCGCTACATCGTCACGTCCAAGCTGGGCCGCGTGGTGACCGCGGTGCGCGATGCCGAAATGCGTGTCATGTTCTCCGGCTACAACCCGCTCGGCTACAAGCTGTTCGTGTGGACCTTCTCGGCCGTGCTGTGCGGCATCGCCGGGGCGCTGTACGTGCCGCAGGTCGGCATCATCAACCCGGGCGAGATGTCGCCCGGCAATTCGATCGAAATGGCGGTGTGGGTCGCCGTGGGCGGGCGCGGCACGCTGATCGGGCCGGTCATCGGCGCGTTCCTCGTCAACGGCGCCAAGACGCTCTTCACCGCTCACTTCGCCGAGTACTGGCTGTTCCTGCTGGGCGCGATGTTCGTGCTGGTGACGTTGTACCTGCCCGATGGCGTGACCGGCCTGTGGAAGCGCCTGCGCGAACGCCGCGCGCCGGCAGCGGCACCGACCGCACCGGAACCCGTTTCCACGCCCGCGGTGGCGGGCCGCACCGGAGGTGAAGCATGAACGCCGCACTCGAACACGGCCAGGCCGAAAGCGGCGACGCCACCGGGCTGGGCCGGATGCTGGAGCCGGGCACCATCGATGTGTCGCACGGCCCGATCCTGTACCTGGAAGACGTCACCGTGCAGTTCGACGGCTTCCGCGCGCTCAACAAGCTGAACCTGTCGATCGACCATGGCGAACTGCGCTGCGTGATCGGCCCCAACGGCGCTGGCAAGACCACGATGATGGACGTCATCACTGGCAAGACCGGCCCGCGCAACGCCAATGTCAGCGGGCGTGTGTTCCTGGGCCAGACCATCGACCTGATGCGGATGACCGAGCCGCGCATCGCGCAGGTCGGCATCGGCCGCAAGTTCCAGAAGCCGACCGTGTTCGAGCAGCATGCGGTGTGGGAGAACCTGGAGCTGGCGATGAAGGCCGACAAGCGCTGGTGGTCGTCGCTGCGCGCGCGGCTGACCGGCGAGGGGCATCGCCGCATCGAGGAAACGCTGGCGCTGACCGGGCTGGAGGACGAGGCGTACCGGCCCGCCGGCCTGCTGTCGCATGGGCAGAAGCAGCGGCTGGAGATCGGCATGCTGCTGATGCAGCAGCCGCAGCTGTTGCTGCTCGACGAACCCGTAGCCGGCATGACCGATGAAGAAACCATGCAGCTCGCCAGCCTGCTCAACGGCCTGCGCGGCAGCTGCTCGATGATGGTGGTGGAGCACGACATGGAGTTCGTCGCCGCGCTGGCCGGCGAGGCCGGCAAGGTCACGGTGCTGGCCGAGGGCAGCGTGCTTGCCGAAGGCACGCTCGACAGCGTCAAGCGCGACGAGCGCGTGATCGAATCCTACCTGGGAAGATAAGCATGCTGCAGGTCAATGCACTGAACCAGTACTACGGCGGCAGCCATATCCTGCGCAACGTTTCATTCGATGTGCCGGCAGGCAAGCTGACCACGCTGCTCGGCCGCAACGGCGTAGGCAAGAGCACGCTGCTGAAATGCCTGATGGGCGTGGTGCCGACGCGCAGCGGCAGCATCCACTGGGACGGCAAGCCGCTGGAGAAGAAGGCGCCGTACGAGCGCGTCTCCGCCGGGCTGGCCTATGTGCCGCAGGGGCGCGAGATCTTTCCGCGGCTGACGGTCGAAGAAAACCTGCTGATCGGTGCCGCCAGCCGCGCGCGGCCAGCGGGTGTGCCGGATCGCATCTATCAGCTGTTTCCGGTGCTGCGCACCATGCGCCAGCGCCGCGGCGGCGACCTGTCCGGCGGCCAGCAGCAGCAACTGGCGATCGGTCGGGCGCTGATGAGCGAACCGCAGCTGCTGATCCTCGACGAGCCGACCGAGGGCATCCAGCCATCGATCATCCAGGACATTGGCCGCGCGCTGCGGCTGCTGGTGGACGAGTTCGGCATGACGGTGCTGCTGGTCGAACAGTACTACGAATTCGCGCGCCATATCGCCGACCACTATGTGGTGATGAGCCGGGGCGAAGTGGTCGCGCGCGGTGGCGGCACCAGCATGGAGCAGGACGGTGTACGGGAGCTGATTGCCGTGTAAGGGCGGGGCAGGGAATGCGCATCGCACGCCGCTTTCGCACAGGCAGGGGGCGCGCTATGATTGCCTGCAACCCCCGCCATCGCGCGCCCCCCGCCGGCATTGCCACGCCATGCGTCATCCCGATTTTCCTTCGTCACTCGCCGTGCCTGCCGCATGGCAGGCCAGCCTGCGGCTGCGCTTTGCGCAACGCGGCGAACGCACCGCGCTGGTCGAGCGCCGCCACCAGGGGCCATTGCTGGTGCAGAAGCCGCTTTATCCCGAAGGCGGCATCTGCCATGCCGTCATCCTGCATCCGCCGGCAGGCGTCGCGGGCGGCGACAGCCTGGATATCGAGGTGACGGTCGAAGCCGGCGCCCATGCGGTGCTGGCCACGCCGGGCGCCACCAAGTGGTACAAGTCGCTCGGCCGCGACGCGTCGCAGCAGGTGCGGCTGTCGGTCGGCGCGGGGGCGCGGCTGGACTGGCTGCCGCAGGAAAACATCGTGTTCGACGATGCGCGCGCGCGCATTGCGACGGTACTCGACGTGGCGCCGGGCGGCAGCGCGATCGGCTGGGATGCCGTGGCGCTCGGCCGGCAGGCATCGGGCGAGCAATGGGCGCGCGGCGCGTTGTGGCTTGATACACGCGTCGGCGCGGGCGAGCGCGCGTTGTGGATCGAGCAGTCGCATCTCGAGGCGGATTCGCCGCTGCGCACCGCGGTGGCGGGACTGGACGGACTCAATGTGCTGGGCACGCTGTGGGCGGTGGGGGAGGGCGCCACGCAGCAACTGGCGGAATCTCTGGCCGAACGGTTGCCCTGCGGCCCGGAACTGCGCGCGGGCGTGACCTGCCTGGCAGCCCATGGCCAGTCGATGCTGCTGGTGCGCGTGCTCGGCCGGCAGATGGAGGCCGTGCGCCACGTGATGGTCGACAGCTGGAGCGCGCTGCGCGAGCCGATGCATGGCGTGATGGCGCGGCCGCTGCGCCTGTGGGCGACGTAGGCCACTAGCGGAAAGCAACACAGACAAGAAGGCATACAAGGAACAAGCGATGGAACTGACGCCGAGAGAGAAGGACAAGCTGCTGATCTTCACAGCCGCGCTGCTGGCCGAACGGCGCAAGGCGCGCGGACTCAAGCTCAACTATCCGGAAGCGGTGGCGCTGATCACGGCCGCCATCATGGAAGGCGCGCGCGACGGCCGCACCGTGGCCGAGCTGATGCACGAAGGCACCACCGTGCTGACGCGCGAAGACGTGATGGACGGTGTTGCCGAGATGATTCCCGATATCCAGGTGGAAGCGACGTTCCCCGATGGCACCAAGTTGGTGACGGTGCACCATCCCATCGTCTGAGCCTGCGCCTGAACGACCGATTCCGACCGATCCGAATAACAAAGCCAACCGAGAGCCGATATGACCCGTTCCGCCTGCCTGCGCCTTGCCCTGGGCGCCACCCTGACCGCTGCCGCCACCGCCGCGCTGGCGCACCCCGGCCATGACGCCGCCACCGTCGGCGCCAGCCTGTGGGCCGGCCTGGCGCACCCGTTCACCGGTGCCGACCACCTGCTGGCGATGGCGGCGGTAGGCGTGTGGAGCGCGCTGGTGGCGCGCTCGGCTGCCGATACGCTGCGCCTGCCGCTGGTCTTCGTCGCGCTGATGCTGGTTGGTGCCGCGCTGGGGATCGCCGGCGTGGCGCTGCCGGCAGTCGAGCCGATGATCGCGGCATCGCTGCTGGCGGTAGGCCTGCTGCTGGCGCTGCGCGCCAGGTTGCCGGGCTGGGCCGGCGCGGTGCTGGTAGGCGGCTTTGCGGTGTTCCACGGCTATGCGCATGGCGCCGAGCTGCCGGCTACCGCCGCGGCGCTGCCCGCCGTGCTGGCCTACGTCGGCGGCTTCGCCGCCGCGACCATGGCGCTGCACCTGCTCGGCATCGGCGCCGGCACGCTGCTGCGCCGCCATGCCGGTTGGCTGGCCCGCCTCGCCGGTGCCGGCGTGGCGCTGTACGGCGCCGGTCTGCTGGTGGCCTGAGGAGACGCACCATGATCCCCGGTGAACTGATACCCGCCGATGGCGAGATCGAACTCAACGCCGGCCGCGCGACGGTCAGCGTGACGGTGGCCAATACCGGCGACCGGCCGATCCAGGTCGGCTCGCACTTCCACTTCTTCGAAACCAACCCCGCGCTGTCATTCGATCGCGCAGCCACGCGCGGCTTCCGGCTGAATATCGCGGCGGGTACGGCGGTGCGTTTCGAGCCGGGGCAGACCCGCACCGTCGAACTGGTGGCGCTGGATGGCGACCGCATCGTCTACGGCTTCAACGGCAAGATCATGGGAGCGCTGTGATGGCAAGAATCTCCAGGCAGGCCTATGCCGAGATGTTCGGCCCCACCACCGGCGACCGCGTGCGGCTGGCCGACACCGGGCTCATCATCGAAGTCGAGAAGGACTTCACCATCTACGGCGAGGAAGTGAAGTTCGGCGGCGGCAAGGTGATCCGCGACGGCATGGGCCAGAGCCAGCGCATGGCGAAGGACTGCGTCGACACGGTGATCACCAATGCGCTGATCGTCGACCACTGGGGCATCGTCAAGGCCGACATCGGGCTGAAGGACGGGCGCATCGCGTCGATCGGCAAGGCCGGCAACCCGGATATCCAGCCGGGCGTGACCATCGTGGTCGGGCCGGGTACGGAGGTGATCGCGGGCGAGGGCATGATCGTCACCGCGGGCGGCATCGACAGCCATATCCATTTCATCTGCCCGCAGCAGATCGAAGAGGCGCTGATGAGCGGCGTCACCACCATGATCGGCGGCGGCACCGGGCCGGCGACGGGCACCTTCGCCACCACCGTGACGCCGGGGCCGTGGTTCATGGAACGGATGCTGCAGGCGGTGGACGCCTACCCGATGAATATCGGCCTGCTCGGCAAGGGCAACGCCAGCCAGCAGGCGCCGATCCTGGAGCAGGTGGAGGCGGGCGCGATCGGGCTGAAGCTGCATGAGGACTGGGGCACCACGCCGGCGGCGATCGACACCTGCCTGTCGGTGGCGGACGCAACCGACACGCAGGTGGCGATCCATACCGATACGCTGAACGAGGCCGGTTTTGTCGAGGCGACCATTGCCGCGTTCAAGGGCCGCACCATCCATACGTACCACACCGAAGGCGCCGGCGGCGGCCATGCGCCGGACATCATCAAGGTCTGCGGCGAGGCCAATGTGCTGCCGTCGTCGACCAACCCGACGCGGCCGTACACGGTGAACACGCTGGACGAGCACCTCGACATGCTGATGGTATGCCATCACCTCGATCCGTCGATCGCCGAGGATATCGCCTTCGCCGAAAGCCGCATCCGCCGCGAGACTATCGCCGCGGAGGACATCCTGCACGACCTCGGCGCGTTCTCGATGATCTCCAGCGACTCGCAGGCCATGGGCCGCGTCGGCGAGGTCATCATCCGCACCTGGCAGACCGCGCACAAGATGGCGCTGCAGCGCGGCAAGCTGCCGGGCGATCCGCACGATGCGCGCGGCGGGCACGACAATTTCCGCGTCAAGCGCTATGTCGCCAAGTACACCATCAACCCGGCGCTGACGCATGGCATCGCGCATGAGGTGGGCTCGGTCGAGGTCGGCAAATGGGCGGACCTGGTGCTGTGGCGTCCGGCGTTCTTCGGCGTCAAGCCCAGCCTGATCCTGAAGGGCGGCATGATCGCCGCCGCGGCGATGGGCGATCCCAATGCGTCGATCCCGACACCGCAGCCGGTGCATTACCGGCCGATGTTCGCATCGGCGGGCAGGGCGCTGCACCGGTCTTCGCTGACTTTTGTCTCGCAGGCGGCACTGGCGGCCAATATCGCAGAGCGCTATGGGCTGGCCAAGACGCTGTCGGCGGTGCGCGGCACGCGCACGGTCAGCAAACGCGACATGGTGCACAATGACTGGCAACCGCACGTCACGGTCGATCCGGAGACTTACCAGGTTGTCGCCGACGGCCAGTTGCTGACCTGCGAGCCCGCCACCGAGCTGCCCATGGCGCAGCGCTATTTCCTGTTCTGAACCGCCGGGGCCCACGTCCCGCATCGCGCATGCTGAAGATCGACAAACTCCTGAGCGCCCCGCACTGCATCGCGCCGGTGCTGGTGCGCCGTGCCCCCAAGCTGGTCCTGCCATTCAACGAACGCAGCAAGAGCCGCCTGCGCGCGATGCTCGACGACGGCACCGAGGCCGCGCTGTTCCTGCCGCGCGGCACGGTGCTGCGCGGTGGCGATTTGCTGGTGGCCGAGGATGGCAGTTTTGTCGAAGTGCAGGCTGCGGCGGAGGCCGTTCTGGACGTGCGTTCGGAGGATCCGCACGCGCTGATGCGCGCGGCGTATCACCTTGGCAACCGGCACACGCCGGTGGAGATCGGGCGCGACTATCTGCGGCTCGAGTACGACCCGGTGCTGGCCGACATGCTGCAACGCCTGGGCGTGCGCGCCGAGCGCGCGGAGCTGCCGTTCGAACCGGAAGCCGGGGCGTATGGCGGCGGGCACAAGCATGGCCACGATGCCACGTTCGCGGAGGACTATGCGGCGGCGCAGGCGGTGTTCCACGAGCATCATGGGCACTCGCACTCGCACTCGCACTCGCACTCGCACTCGCACTCGCACTCGCATGATCATGGCGAAGGGACTCATGTGCATGACGAGGGTTGTAAGCATGGACACTAGGTAAGGGTGATGAACAAAGGGAGGCGTGGGCAGGCGGCCGCACCATACTTCGTCGACGTGCCGGGCCCTCACCCCGACCCTCTCCCGCAAGCGGGAGAGGGAGCACACAACCGGCAACTGACCGATGCTACGGCCTTTTCCGGCACTGATGGTTCGCTCCCCTCTCCCGCTTGCGGGAGAGGGGCCGGGGGTGAGGGCGAGCGCATCCCGAAGCCAGTATTCGCACGCACACTGAGGGCGCGACAGACGGATGCCGAACAGCGCTTGTGGTATCAGCTCCGGGACCGGCGCTTTATGGGGCTGAAATTCAAGCGCCAACATCAGCTAGGCCCATTTATCGCGGACTTTGTTTGTCTTGAGGCACGGCTCGTTATCGAGGCAGATGGCGGCCAACACGGAAGCTCGGCCGATGCCGGGCGTGACGCCTGGTTTAGGCGCGAGGGATATCGGGTACTGAGATTCTGGAATCACGACATATTGGGTAACACTGAGGCAGTGCTGGAATCGATACGCCACGTCTTGTTAGGGTTGGGGTTCTTGGATTCGCTGGCCCTCTCCCCCGACCCCTCTCCCGCAAAGCGGGAGAGGGGAGCAAACCGGTGGCAAGCGCGGACTGTAGCCATGACCAACCTCCACCAACTCATCTCCCTGCTGCACCTCGCATCCCCCGCCTTGCCCATCGGCGGCTTCAGCTATTCGCAAGGGCTTGAAGCCGCGATCGAGGCTGGCGTCATCCATGACGCCCCGACCGCCGAGCGCTGGATCCGCGACAACCTGCTGCATGTCCAGTCCCAATGCGAAGCGCCGCTGTGGCTGCTATTGCATCGCCATTGGCATGCCGGCGACACGGCAGCAGTGCAGGCGTGGAACGACTGGTTCCATGCCACCCGCGAAACCTCGGAGCTGCGCCTCGAGACCGAGCAGATGGGCTGGTCGCTGGCGAAGCTGATCGCCCAGATGGAGTGGGGGACGCCGGCATTGCGCGAGGCGCTGGCAACGCTGTCACCGGTCTGCCTGCCAACTGCCTTCACCGCGGCCTGCGTTGCGCTGGAGGTCGACGCCAGCGACGGCCTGGCCGCGTATTGCTTCAACTGGGCCGAGAACCAGGTTGCCGCCGCGATCAAGTCGGTGCCGCTCGGCCAGGTCGCCGGGCAACACATGCTGCGCCGCCTTCACGCGGCGGTACTGGAAACCGTGGACGAAGCCACGCGCCGCGCCGATTCCACGCCGCCGCAACTGTCAACCTTTTCCCCGATGCTGGGCCTGCTTTCCGCACGCCACGAAACGCAGTATTCCCGGCTGTTCCGTTCCTGAATCCACACCCCACCATGACCCAGGCCCGTACCAAGAAGAACCCTCCGCTGCGCGTCGGCGTCGGCGGCCCGGTTGGCTCCGGCAAGACCACGCTGCTGGAGATGCTGTGCAAGGCCATGCGCGACCGCTATGACCTGGTCGCGATCACCAACGACATCTACACCAAGGAAGACCAGCGCCTGCTGACGATCTCCGGCGCCTTGCCGGCGGAACGCATCATGGGCGTGGAAACCGGCGGTTGCCCGCACACCGCGATCCGCGAGGATGCGTCGATCAACCTGGAAGCGGTGGACCGCATGCTGGCGAGATTCCCGGACGCCGACGTGGTGTTCATCGAGTCCGGCGGCGACAACCTCGCGGCAACTTTCAGCCCAGAACTTTCTGATCTGACGATCTACGTGATTGACGTAGCCGGTGGTGAGAAAATTCCGAGAAAAGGCGGCCCCGGAATTACCAAGTCCGACCTGCTGGTGATCAACAAGACAGACCTCGCGCCGTACGTCGGCGCGTCGCTGGAAGTGATGGAGAGCGATGCCCGCAAGATGCGCGGCACCCGGCCGTTCGTGATGGGCAGCGTCAAGTCCGGACAGGGCCTGGACGAAGTGATCCGCTTCATCGAACGGCAGGGCATGCTTGGCGTCTAGGGATTGATGTCGCCCGCGGCGGCCCTGGCGCCGGGTTTGACATAGCTCACCGGCGGGCGGAAGCTGCCCTTGCCCGCCAGCGCCCGCGCTACCGCCGCCACCAGGTTCAGCTCCGGCTCGTTGAGTTCGGCCATATGGCGCACGGTGGCCTCGATGGCTGCCTGCTGCCGGTTGCCGTAGGGCATCGGCGGCTGTTCCACCTGCAACTCGCTGACATCGTGGCGTGCGAAGTCCAGCATTTCGGACGGCGGGACCGCAAGGGTCTCGGCCAGCGTGCAGATGTTGATCAGTGCAAGGTTGCGCTTGCCCCCTTCGATGCCGCTCAGGTAGGAACGCGCCAGACCGCTTTCCAGCGACAACGTTTCCTGGGACCAGCCGCGCTGCTTGCGCAGCCAGGCGAGATGCAATCCGAAAAGTCTGAGATGTCGAGTAGTCATGGGATCGTAGGAAGTTCAGAGTGTTCTGAGGCTAAGGGTTTGACCTTGAGGCCACGACAACTTATTCTCCCCCTCACTATCGATGCCCGATCCGCGGAATAAGGGATGCGCCAGTGCATATGGCGCGGCACGATGGCATGACACCGGGCGGCTTGCATGGCCGCGCCAGACGGGACCACTGTGCGATGCCGGCGCGACGCGTTCGCTCGTGCGCCGGGTCGCGCGGACAGGATGGCCGCATCCTGTCGCCCTGCTCAGGGAATTGCCATGCAGATCTTCACGCTGTTCGACGCGCAGATGCGCGCTTTCCATTCCGGCCACCATGCGGTGGCGGATCTGACCATCGGTTTCCAGTCGCGCTTGCTGTCCGCTACGGCAGGGCTTGGCGAAACCTGCGACTACGTATTTCTCCGCGCGGGGGAAGTCCAACCCGAATTCGTCGCGCAGCGGCCCGAGTGGTGGGCCTGCCTGCGCGGCGGGCTGCGCATGTCGGCGCCCCGGCGCGGCAGCCTGCTGACGGGCGGCGGCGAGTTGTTCGCGCCTGCCACCGGCGTACCGATACAGGTCCGCGCGACGGTCGACACGATCCTGGTGCGCACGGTGGCGCAGGATGCCGCCGCGGCGCCGGTGTTGCTGCCCGCTGGCGCGCATCGCTGCACGCTGGGGGAGGTGGGTGCGGACGACCCTGAGGGGATGGCCGGCGCATCCCCGGGCGGCGTGGCCGCGCTGCCAAGCCCGTCAGGCATGCGGCCCGAGTTCGTCCAGCTCGATGACGCGGGCGGCGACTGGGCGCAGCGGCTGCGCGCGCGTGGCTTGCGCTGGGCGCTGTGCTATCGCGGTGCCGCAGGCTTGTACTGGCACGGGCCGGAGGTGCCAGCGGCGGGCGTGGCGGCGTTCCTGCAGCCCGGCGCACTGTACGCGCCGGATGCGAATGAAACCTGTCGTCTCGACGTGCTCATGCCCGGCACGGCCCTGCTGTGCTGCTTCGGGCCGCCGGGCGGGCGCGGAAGCGAAAGCGAAGACGGGAACGAAAGCGACGGCGGCAACGAAAGCGAAGGCGGGAACGGCCAGGCCGCGCGGTGCGCCGGCGGGCTGGCCAGGGAGCGTGCCAGCACGCCGGCACTGGTGGCGGCGTGAATACCGCGGCATCCCGGGGTCATGCCCGGGGCCGGCGCTCAGTGGCGCTTGTACTGCGTGGCGCCGAACAG
The DNA here is from genome assembly GCF_038900635.1 of Cupriavidus oxalaticus. Lineage (GTDB taxonomy): Bacteria > Pseudomonadota > Gammaproteobacteria > Burkholderiales > Burkholderiaceae > Cupriavidus > Cupriavidus oxalaticus_B. Next base: position 350,805 of record NZ_JAYMRX010000005.1, read on the forward strand.
CACCTCGCGCGCCTTGTCGTCCTGCAGCGCCTTGCGCGCGCTGGCCAGCACCTCGACGCCGCGCTTGACCGCGGGACGCTCGGCGATCTCGTTGAACCAGCGCTTCAGGTTCGGGTATTCGTCCAGTTCGACGCCCTGGTTCTGCCAGCTGCGCAGCCACGGGAAGGTGGCGATGTCGGCGATGGTGTACTGGTCGCCGGCCAGCCATTCGTGCTTCGCCAGCTGCGTGTCGATCACGCCGTAAAGGCGCCTGGCTTCATTGGTGTAGCGATTCACCGCGTACTCGATCTTCTCCGGCGCGTAGATGCGGAAGTGGTGCGCCTGGCCCAGCATCGGGCCGACGCCGCCCATCTGGAACATCAGCCACTGCAGCGCGTCGTACTTGCCGCGCACGTCCTCGGGCAGGAACCTGCCGGTCTTGCCGGCCAGGTACAGCAGGATGGCGCCCGATTCGAACAGCGAGATCGGCTTGCCGTCCGGGCCGTTGTGATCGACGATGGCGGGAATCTTGTTGTTGGGGCTGATCTTCAGGAAGTCCTCGCCGAACTGGTCGCCGGCGCCGATGTTGATCGGATGGACCTTGTACTCCAGGCCGCATTCTTCCAGCATGATGTGGACTTTGTGGCCGTTGGGCGTTGCCCAGGTATAGACGTCGATCATCGCAATGGCTCCCCTGGCTGCGATCGTGTTGACTGCCACGTCAACCACTGACGTGGCGAACCGGGCGATTTAAGCACAGAAGAAAAAAACGCGCAGGCAGGCTGCGCGTTTCCATACTGGCGTCAGGGGCGGCCCCCCGGGCAGGCGCGCGAAGCGCCCGCGCCGGGCCCTCAGAAGCCGCGCGCCACCGGCATCCTGATGCTGTCCGGGTTCACGTTCATGTGCTTGGCCAGTTCCAGCTTGGCGATGGCGTTGCGGTGCACCTCGTCCGGACCGTCGGCCAGGCGCAGCGTGCGCTGGTGCGCCCACCAGTTGGCCAGCGGGAAGTCGCTGGAGACGCCGGCGGCGCCATGCACCTGGATGGCCCAGTCGATCACCTTCAGCGCCACGTTCGGTGCCACCACCTTGATCATCGCGATCTCGGCCTTGGCCACCTTGTTGCCGACGGTGTCCATCATGTACGCGGCCTTGAGCGTCAGCAGGCGCGCCATCTCGATCTCGCAGCGGGCTTCGGCGATGCGCTCCTGCGTGACGCCCTGGTTGGCCACCGGCTTGCCGAAGGCCACGCGCGACAGCGCGCGCTTGCACAGCAGCTCCAGCGCGCGCTCGGCCACGCCGATGCTGCGCATGCAATGGTGGATGCGGCCCGGGCCGAGGCGGCCCTGCGCGATCTCGAAGCCCCGGCCTTCGCCCAGCAGGATGTTCGAGACCGGCACGCGCACGTTTTTCAGCTCGATCTCCATGTGGCCGTGCGGCGCGTCGTCATAGCCGAACACCGGCAGGAAGCGCTTGATGGTGATGCCCGGGGTGTCGGCCGGCACCACGACCATCGACTGCTGCTCATGGCGGCCCGCGTCGGGATTGGTCTTGCCCATCACGATGTAGACCTTGCAGCGCGGATCGCCGGCGCCCGAGGACCACCACTTGGTGCCGTTGATGACGTAGTGATCGCCGTCGCGCTCGATGCGGCATTCGATATTGGTGGCGTCGGACGAGGCCACCGCCGGCTCGGTCATCAGGAAGGCCGAGCGGATCTCGCCGGCGAGCAGCGGCTCCAGCCACTTGTCCTTCAGTTCCTCGGAGGCATAGCGCTCCAGCGTCTCCATGTTGCCGGTGTCGGGCGCGGCGCAGTTAAAGACCTCGGCCGACCAGGGCACCCGGCCCATGATCTCGCACAGGGTGGCGTATTCCAGGTTGGACAGGCCCTGCGGCGCGCGCGGCGAGCGCGGCAGGAACAGGTTCCACAGGCCGGCTTCGCGCGCCAGCGGCTTCAGTTCCTCGATCACCCTGGTCGGGATCCAGGCGTCGCCGGCGCGCCGGTTCGCGTCGATCTCCTCGGCGAAGCGCTTTTCGTTCGGATAGATGTGCTGGTCGAAGAAGGCCAGCAGCTTGGCCTGCATTTCCTTGACCTTCGGGCTGTACTCGAAATCCATGTGGTCTCCTCGCTACGGGATCTATGGGCGCCGCGCATTGGCAACGGCGGGCAACGGCGCCGGTTGGCTTCGTCGTTCGGGCAGACTTCGCCGATGCAATGCACTCTATCTGAAAGGCAGTAATTAGAAAAATGAATTTTCTGGATTTGGCAGTATCAATTCCCTGCATTCCATGACAGAATCGCTGCCATGCAGCTCTCCCGCATCGACCTCAACCTCTTCGTGGTGTTCGACGCCATCTACAGCGAAGGCAGCATCACCGCGGCCGCGCGCCAGCTCAACCTGACGCAGCCGGCGGTCAGCCACGCGCTGGGGCGCTTGCGGACGCTGTTCGACGACCCTTTGTTCGAGCGCCGCGGGCAGGGCATGGCGCCGACGCCGCTGGCCCGTTCGCTGGCCGGCGAGGTGCGCGGCGCGCTGCAGTCGTTCGCCCGGACGCTGCAGGACACGCCGCACTTCGATCCCACCAATACGGTGCGGCGCTTCACCATCGGCATGCGCGACGCGCTGGAGTCGACGCTGCTGCCGCCGCTGATGGCGCGGGTGACGGCGATGGCGCCGCACGTGGAAATCGCCGCGATCCGCTTTGACCGGCGCGAGATGGAGTCCGAGCTGCTGGCCGGGACCATCGACACCGCGATCGATATCCTGCTGCCGGTCTCGCCGGCCATCCATCACGCGCCGTTCATGAACGACCCGATGGTGGTGCTGGCGCGCCGCGACCATCCGCTGGTGAAGAAGGAACTGACGCTGGAGCGCTACCTGGCGGCCGAACACGTGCACGTGTCGTCGCGCCGGCGTGGCGCCGGGCTGGAAGACCAGGCGCTGCACCGCATGGGCCTGACGCGGCGCGTGCGGCTGCGCTGCCAGCACTATGCCGCCGCGTGCCGCGTGGTCAGCTGCACCGATCTCCTGGCCACGCTGCCGCTGCGCTATGCGCGCATCGCCAACGAGCCGTATGCCAACCGGCTGCTGTCCCTGCCGTTCAAGGTGCCGACGCTGGAACTGCACCTGTACTGGCATGCGGGTGGCGAGAACGATGGCGCCAACAGGTGGCTGCGCGAGCAGTTGATGGCGGTGATGACATCGCTCGGTGGCGGCACCTCCGATGTGGCGCCTGCGGGCTGAGCGGAGTGCGCGTCGCATGTCGGTTGCGCCAATGTGTATTGGGCGTTGCCCCGGTGAAGCGCGCGCGGTGCACACGTAAGCAATTGTTCGCACGCTAGACCCTGCCGGGTCACGCTCATACCATCGTTCGGTCTTTCTGCCTCCGGCGCCTCATGCGTCGGTTGTCCGCGCGTGCGGATCCCTCAGGCAGATGCCTTATTCCACGACTACGACAATTCCAGACCGATGACCGGGACACGCTTGCTTGCTGATTGCCAACCGACGCTGCCGCGACGCGCGCGCCGCACCACGTTCACCCTGACCGGCCTCTGCGCCGCTGCCGCGCTGGCCTTGTCCGCTTGTGGCGGCGGTGGCGACGGCGGTGGCGGAACCACGTCGGCCGGCGCGCCGCAGGGCTCCTCGCAATCCGGCACCCAGTCCAGCGCCACCCCCGGTTCGACCCCCGGCTCGACGCCTGGTTCGACTTCTTCCACGCCGACCACGGCCGGCGGCTGCTACACCGTCAGCGGTGCGGCACCGGCACCCGCGGCAGGCAGCGGCATCACGCTGTTGCCGGCGCGCGGCAGCGCGGTCAGCAACTACCGCGTGCTCGAGGAACCGCGCAGCGCGGGCCTGTGCTACGCCAACTATCGCCGCGAGCAGGTCGGCCTCCCGCCGCTGGCCGCGCGCGACGCGCTCAACACCGTGGCGCAGAACCACACCGGGTACATGCTGGCCAACGCCACGCTGACGCACGACGAAGTCAGCGGCAAGCCCGGCTATACCGGTGCGACGCCCAACGCCCGCATCCAGGCCGCCTACCCGACAAATGCCACCGCGGAAGTGGTGGCCGGCGCCAATCGCTGGACCTCGGTGGCCAATGCCAACCTGTCGATGTCGCCCAAGGATGCGCTGGTCTCCGACCTGATCAACGCGCCGTTCCACCGCGCCGCGCTGCTGGGCAGCTACGGCTCGGCCGGCAGCGGCTTTGCCGAAAGCGTGGGCCCGAACGGCAGCGGCACCTCGGCGAGCTACTACCAGACCATCGACCTGGCCGATGCGTCCAAGGGCGGCACCGACAACCAGATGGTGGCTTATCCGTTCAACGGCCAGGCCGACGTGCCGGCGAGCTGGGTCAACTCCGAAAGCCCCAACCCGGCGCCAGGCTACGAAGGCAAGACCGTGGGCTACCCGGTCTCGCTGCAGGCGGTCAACACCTCGCTGCAATTCGATGCCGACAACTTCGCCATCACCGACGCACAGGGTGCCAGCGTCAATTGCCTGAAGGTCGACAGCCGTTCTTCTGGCCTGTCCAGCGCCGCACGCGGCCTGGCGATCTGCACGCCGGTGGCACCGCTGGCCAGCGGCCAGCGCTACAACGTCCGCGTGACTGGCCGCCTGGGTTCGCAGCCGGTGGACCTGAGCTGGTCGTTCACCACGCGCTGATCTTCCCCGGTCAGCCACCAAACACCGCCGCGCTCACTGCGGCGCGCGGTGCTGCAGCCCGATGCGCACCTGGCCCGGCGCCAGCGTGCGGTCTAGCTGCACGGCATACGGCAACGGCGGGCGCTGCCCCGCCGGCATCGACTGCCACAGCCGTTCCACCCATTCCCTGATTTCCTCGCTGTCCGGTTCGGCCGCCCACACGCCGAGCGGCGTGGCTGCCTGCATGCGCGCCGCGATCGCCGCGGGATCTTCCTGTATCGATACGACCATTGCCGCGGCGGCAAGCGCAGCGGGTGCGCGCGCCGCTGCCAGCGGCGGCGCGGCCTTGCGCGCGAAATCGGCACGCGGGGCGGCTGCAGCTGGCGGTGCCGGCGGTGAGGGCGGGGTCGCCGGTGCTGGCGCGGATTCCGCCATGGCGGAGTACGCGGGCATTGGCGGAGCCGCTGCGACGGCCGGAGCCTGTGGCGGCAAGCCTTCGGTGGCTGGAGCAGGGGCGGGCATGGTCCGCGTTTCGCCGCGCGGCGTCGCCTTGCGTTCTGCGCGCGGCTGCACGCGCTCGCGCGGAGTGGCCTCGCGCTCTTTCCGCAGCTCCTTAGACGCCGACGCCGACATAGAAGCCTTGGGCGCTGGCGGGGCCGGGGTTGCCAGACCGACGACGGGTGCTTCATGCGTTGACGCGGGAGCGTCCCCGAATGCCGGCGTCGCGGTCGGTGCGGTCGGTGCGGTCGGTGCGGTTGGTGCGGCCGGTGCGGTTGCCGGTGGGGCTGCCTCGCCGACTGCGATTTCGGCGGCCGGCCGCAAGGCGCCGTCATCGATCTGCCGCAGCACGATGGTGGTAGTCAACCCGGCCACGGCCGCTACGCTCGCCACGGCACCGAACGACCGCCACCAGCGGCGGGCGCGCGCCGTTCGTGTCGGTTCCGTCCGCCCGGCATGATCCGCCCCTTCGGCCGCCGGCGCGGCGGCAGCGCTGCGCGCCTGCGCCGCCAGCCAGTCGCGCGTGGCATCACTGACAGGCGCTCCCAGCGCCTGCGCCGCCGGCTGGCCTGCAGCGATGCCCGCCAGCACCGCATCGCGCCGGCCCGCCTGCGCTGCCTGCAGCCGCGCGGCTTCTTCCAGCACCGCGGACGCCAGCCCCGGTGGCGCGGCGAATGGCAGTGCGCCGGCGCGGAGCGCGTCGGCTTCCTGTTGGGCCGCGTGGGCCGCTGCCTGCACGGCAGCGGCCAGCCGTTCCGGTGGCAGGTAGGCCGGCAATGCCTTCAGCAACGCGGCAAGCCGGTCCTGCCCGTCGATGAAGCGGTCGGCGGCGCTCATGGCCCAGGCTCCCGCGCGCCCGGCACGCTGCCCGCCAGGTCGGCACGCAAGCGCGCGAAGGCGTAGCGCAGCCGGCTCTTCACCGTTTCGAATTTCTCGCCCAGCATCTGCGCGATATCCTCGACGCTCATGTCGCCGAAAAAGCGCAGCACCACCACCTCGCGCTGTGCCGCCGGCAGTTGCAGCAGTGCGCGGTGGACGTGGTGCGCATGCTGCCGCAGCTGCAGCTCGGCTTCCGGCGACAGGTCGTCGGCGGGCAGCTCCGGCGGCTGGCCCTCGTCAGCGTCGTGGCGCTGGCGCGCATCCGCGCTGCGCACCTGGTCGAGCCAGGCATTGCGCGCGATCTGGTACAGGAAGGTGCGAAACGCCGCGGCGGGCTGGTAATCGCCGCAGCGGGTCATGAGCTTGATCCACGTTTTCTGCGCGATGTCCTCGGCCTCGCCGGTGTTGCCCTGGCACAGCCACGCCACGTAGTTGTAGAGGCCGGCGTTATGGCGGCGGAACAGTTCGGCGATGGGTTGCTCGATGATGCCGGACGCGACCAGCAGCATCAGGTCCTGGTCGGGCAGCGCGGCCAACGGGGGAGGCGGGACGGGGGCTGGAGCCTGCATGCGCCCGAGTATAGGAGAGCGCAGGGTGGGGCGGCAAACCGCTGCGCCGCCCTGCGCCGTGACCTTGTCAGCGCGCCGCACGCTCGGGAACCGCGTCGGCACCGGCATCCGCCGGCTTGCTGGTGGCCAGGCTTTGCGCCAGGTCGACCAGCTTGAGGAATTCGCCGCGGTAGCCGTAGCGGTCGGCGCCGCGCGCGCCTTGCGCCAGCGCGTGCGCCTCGGCGTAGCTCCAGCTTCCGGTGTGCTTGCCGCCGCGCAGCGCCTGGCCGAAGCCGGCCACGGCGGCGGCGAAGCGGAAGTCGTCGTCGATCTGAGCCAGGGGCCGGATCGCCTGCCGCGCCACGGTGATATCCATCAGCTGGCTCGTGCTGGTCGCGGGCAGCTTGTAGCGCAGTTTTACATGCGCCAGTTCGCCGTCGCGGCCGGGCATGGGCGTAGCGGGTTGGTAGCGCAGCGGATCGACCAGCCCTGGCTGGCCGGCCAGCGTCAGCTCGTACAGCGCGGTCACCGTATGGCCCGCGCCGATGTCGCCGGCGTCGACCTTGTCGTTGTTGAAATCCTCGCGCGCCAGCATGCGGTTCTCATAGCCGATCAGCCGGTATTCCTTCACCGTCCCCGGGTTGAATTCCACCTGGATCTTCACGTCGCGCGCGATGGTGGCCAGCGTCGAGCTGATCTCGCTAGCCAGCACCTTGTTGCCTTCCATCAGGTTGTCGATATACGAGTACGCCCCGTCGCCGGCATCGGCCAGCTGCTCCAACAGCTGCTCGTTGTAGTTGCCGGTGCCGAAGCCCAGCGTCGACAGCGACACGCCCGACTTGCGCTTCTCTTCGACCATGCCCTTGAGCTGCCGGAAGTCCGTGATGCCGACGTTGAAGTCGCCGTCGGTGGCCAGCAGCACCCGGTTGATCCCGCCCGCAATAAAGCTTTGCTGCGCGGCCTGGTAGGCCAGCGCGATGCCGCTGGCGCCGGCGGTGCTGCCGCCGGCCACCAGCTGGTCGATGGCGGCGCTGATCGCGGCCTTGTCGCTGCCCGGCGTGGGCGGCAGCGCCACGCGGGTGCCGCCGGCATAGGTGACCAGCGTGATGCGGTCCTGCGCGCGCAGCTTGTTCACCAGCAGCTTCAGCGAGGACTTGAGCAGCGGCAGCTTGTCGGGCGAGTCCATGGATCCTGACACATCGACCAGGAACACCAGGTTCGCCGGCGGCAGCGCAGCGCCGGCGATGTCCTTGCCCTTGATGCCAATGCGCAGCAGCACGTTGGACGGGTGCCAGGGCGCGGGCGCGAGCGCGGTGTGCACCGCGAAAGGCCGGCCGTCGGCGGGCTGGCTGTAGTCGTACGGGAAGTAGTTCAGCAGTTCTTCCACGCGCACGGCATCCGCGGGCGGCAGGCGGCCGGCATTGAGCAGGCGGCGCATATTGCTGTAGCTGCCGGTATCGACGTCGATGCTGAAGGTCGACACCGGAACCTGCGCGACGAGCCTGACGCCGTTCTCTTCGATCTGGCCGTAGCGCTCGCGGTCCGCGGCCTGGGGGGGCGGCAGGTGGTAGGGGCGCGGCATGGCCAGCGGGGCATGGGGTGCGATGGCGCGCATTTCGGCCGCGGGTGCGGCATTCGCGGCCTTGGCCACTTCGGCGGCGCGGTCCCGGACCGGCGCCGGGGCCGGGGCCGGCGGAACGGGTTGCGGCGCCTGCGTCAGCGAAGGCGAATGGCCGCCGCAGGCCGACAGCGCCAGAGCCAGTGCGGAGGCGCAGCAAGCAGCGGCGGCCCGGGTCCGCCGGGCGCCAACGGGGGGCACGACCGGTGCGCGAAGTTGCATGTTGTTCTCCTGGTGGGCCGCAGGCGGGACGTCAGGCGGCCTGTCCATGAAACGGCGCACGGTCCCCGGCGGGGTTAAACCCTCCGGTTTTTTTCACTGCACGCTCGATCAGGTGACGGAAATCAGACTTCGCCCGACCCCCGCATGCGGCGATCGCCACTACAATCGCCTGATTCCTTCCCCAGGAGACATCGCATGGCCCGCATTGACCTCGATTCGATGGTGTGGCGCAGCACGCTGGCCCTGACTACGGCCGCGTTGCTTGCCGCGTGTGGAACGCAGGGCGGAGGGACAGGGACGCCCGCCGCAACGGCAGCGCCAGCTGCCGCCCCCCCGGCAGCGGCGGCGCCCGCGACGGCCATGCCGCCGGCCCCGGAGGTCGCTTCCGGCTACCGCGCCGGCATGTCGACGGTCTATGCGCAGCGCCATATGGCCGCCGCGGCCAATCCACTGGCCAGCGAGGCCGGGCGCGCCATGCTGCGCCAGGGCGGCTCGGCCATCGATGCCGCCATCGCCATGCAGGCCGTGCTGACGCTGGTCGAGCCGCAGGCCACCGGCATCGGTGGCGGCGCCTTCATCATGTACTGGGACGGCAAGCGCGTTCAGGCCTTCGACGGCCGCGAAACCGCGCCCGCGGGGGCCACTGAAGACCTGTTCATGCGGGCCGACGGCAAGCCGATGGAATTCAGCGAAGCACAGATCGGCGGGCGTTCGGTCGGCACGCCGGGTGTCATGCGAGCGCTGGAGATGGCGCATCGGCAGCACGGGCGCCTGCCGTGGGCCAAGCTGTTCGAGCCGGCGATCTCGCTGGCGGAGAAGGGCTTTCCGATGTCGCAGCGCCTGTACACGCAGGTGGCCGCGGACAAGTTCCTGGCCAACTCGCCGGAGATGGCCGCGTATTTCCTCGATGCGCAGGGCAAGCCCAAGCCGGCCGGCACGGTGCTGAAGAACCCCAGGCTCGCACAGACGCTGCGCGATATCGCGCGGCGTGGCGCGGGCGTGCTGTACGGTGGCCCGATTGCGCAGGACATCGTCGCCAAGGTCAACGGCAGCGCCAACCGGGGCTCGCTGTCGATGGCTGACCTGCGCGACTACCGTGCCAAGCAGCGCGTGCCGGTCTGCACCGACTACAAGCGCTGGAAGATCTGCGGCATGCCGCCGCCGTCATCGGGCGGTATCGCGATTGCGCAGATCCTGGGCACGCTGCAGGCGCTGGAAACCAAAAATCCCAAGTACGCGCTGGCAGCGCTCAAGCCGCAAAACGTGAATACGCCCGCGCAGGTGGAAGCCAATCCGGACGCGGTCCACGCGATTGCCGAAGCCGACCGCCTCGCCTATGCCGACCGTGGCCTGTACGTGGCGGATGCCGATTTCGTGCAGATCGACGTGGCCGGCCTGGTCAATCCGAGCTACCTCGCGTCGCGCGCCGAGCTGATCGGCGACAAGAGCATGGGCAAGGCGCAGCCGGGCGTGCCGCCGGGGCCTGCCGTGGCGTACGCCCCGGATCGGTCGCCGCCGCGCGTCTCCACCTCGCAGATCGTCGCGGTCGATGACCGGGGCGGGGCGATCTCGATGACCACTACGATCGAGTCGTACTTCGGCTCGCATCTGATGGTGCGTGGGTTCATGCTGAACAACCAGCTGACCGACTTCTCCTTCGTGCCGAGCGAGAACGGCAAGCCGGTGGCCAACCGCGTCGAGCCGGGCAAGCGGCCGCGTTCGTCGATGGCGCCTACGCTGGTGTTTGACCGCCAGACCGGGCAACTGGTGGCCACGGTGGGCTCGCCCGGCGGCTCGCAGATCATCGAGTATGTGTCCAAGACGCTGGTGGGCATGCTGGACTGGAATATGGATCCGCAGGCTGCGATCGGCATGGGCAACTTCGGCAGCCGGAATGGGCCTACTGAAGTTGAGAAGGGACTGGTATCGCCGGGGCTGGTGCAGGCGCTGCAGCAGCGCGGGCATCAGGTGGCGGAGATCGAAATGACCAGCGGGACGCAGGCCATCGTGCGGAGGCAGGGGCCGGATGGGAAGCTGGTTTGGGCGGGTGGGGCGGATCCGAGGAGGGAGGGGGTGGCGGTGGGGGATTAAAGGGGGGTTATGTGATGCCAGTGTGGTCGCGGTTGGTGACATGTTGTCGGCCGCTTGAAGCGCTGTGGTCGCTGTTGATGACATGCTGTCGGCTGTTGAACCGCCCGGTTCCGCCCTGAAGGGCGGGTAACTTTTTGTCCGAGCGACAAAAAGTCACCAAAAAGCGCGTTTACGGCCCTGCGGGCGGCCACTCTTATCGTAGTGGGCCGGGGCTTTCGTACGGGGCTTCGCTTCCTCACAAAGCAGGACTGCCTGACGCCTTGGTGCGCCACGGTGGCTGGGATTGAAGCGATGTTTGAACGAGCCCAGAGCTGTGGGTGGCCCCTTCCGCGGGCGTCAACGTAGGGACGCCTTCGGCTGCGCTGCGCGCGGGCCCGAACGTGGCGGAGCTGGCGCATGTCCTGGCTTGCGCTTCGGGGGACCTGTCAGAAATTTTGTGTTTAGGGCATAACATGTCGATAAGGAGCATGTATGCCACGCAAGACGAAGACGAGCCAAGCCGCAGACCGTGAGCTGCCGGCCATTCCAGAGGATCTGATCGCCCA